>NZ_BAAJLQ010000001.1:0-1287697 GCF_057544385.1 Alteromonas sp. 5NS40-0096 | reverse complement strand
AAGCGCAGTAAAAAGCGTCATCTTTATCTTTACTCACTGGGTCTACCCCGTGAGCGTCGCCACCGTCCCTCGCCGGTACGGGGCTCCCATTCCGAAAAGCCCACTCGATTGAGTGGGCTTTTTTGTTTTAGGCGCAGTAAAAAGCGTCATCTTTATCTTTACTCAATGGGGCTAACCCGTGAGAGTCGCCACCGTCCCTCGCCGGTACGGGGCTCCCATTGTGAAAAGCCCACTCAATTGAATAGTTAATATGTTCTTAGTCGCTATAAAGTTTTCATAACATAAATGAGGGGAAATTTCGCTGCGGATTCAGATAAAATGCTGTTTTTATTGTTTATTATCGGATTAGTTTAATCTGGTAAGTCGTAGGTATGATTCTACACATATACACTTCTGTTGGGTTTATGGAGGATAGAGTCTTCGAGACAACTCATTGGGGTAACTACAACTAATCGACTAAAATCTGTAGTTAAACGGATACCTGAAATAAAACCCAAGTGGTTAGGGTCTACCAGCCAAACTAATAAAAGGAGTAATTTATGCGAGCTTTCATTCTTATTGTAGCGCTGAGTTTAGGTATGAGTAAGGTTTATGCCGAAGAACAACAGCTAACCACAGGCTTCAATCACATAGGGCTTTCAGTTTCGAATCTAGAGCAATCAACTCAGTTTTTTGTTAAGGCATTAGGTTGGAAAGAGGTCGGTGGCGATTCAGATTATCCCGCAAAATTTGTGAGTGACGGCAATATGTTTGTGACACTTTGGCAGGTTACTGACCCAAAACACGCCGTGAGATTTGATCGAAAAAACAATGTCGGATTACACCATTTGGCGATTACGGTTTCCAGTTTTGATGCATTGGACCTTCTACATGAAAAGTTTAAAAATTTTGAAGGTGTCGTGATTGAATTTGCACCAGAGCTAGCGTACGGAGGGCCTGGCAAGCACATGATGATTCGTGAGCCTAGCGGAAACCGCTTAGAGTTTACCTTTCGGCCATCTAATTGATCTTGTCTATCGTTTTTGTGGCAAGTTGTTAGCGGTCTACGCTAGCAACTCTTGATAAGAACTGAGCGTAGGCATCTAGCGTATCTTGATCATCAATGTTCGTTAACACTCTTGAAATATTGTCTTGTTCTGATGTATCTGCTTGACGAATCAAATCCAATACATAGTGGAATTGCTCTTCAACGAATTGTTTCGAAGTTTCCAGATAAGCTTGTAAATCGGGCTCACTGAGTTTGTTTTCCATATATTCTTGATAGGCTGATAACTTCTCAGAGTGTATACACATTGTTTCTTTGCGCGGGGCTATGTTGTACCCGTTACGATTGTGTTTAAATGGTCCAAGTGACAAGCCTTTTACCGTGGGTACGCCTCTTGAAAGCATGGCGACGTATTCTCTTTGACTCCTAAATTTTCTATGAAGAATAGCGGCACTTTTTATCGGCTTTTTAAGCTCCATTTCAGATACTTTTGAGCGTGGTTCATTTGCAGCTTTAAATACACTTCCGTCGGCCAGTACACAAGAATATTCTTTGTCGACAACATTATGAGCATTGAATCGAATGGGGGTGACATAGCTTCTCATGAGTGACTTTACCTGAGGCCCTCTATCTATCGTCATGTTTTTACTAACAGCAGTTGCAAAGTTGTTGCCGCTTTCAATTTTGTTTAACCATTCAAAGTTGATCACGTCACTGTTCCAAAACTTTGAGGCATAAGCAGAAATAGACGTTTCCATATCCATAGGAAGCCAAAACTCATCGATATCAATTAATAGTACGTGCGATATTCCTTTGCTATAGCTATTGGATAAGCTTTTCCTAAAACATGTCGTTTGTGGATTCGCTGATAAGTTATTGAAGATATCATCAGCTTCAATGAAGTTAACGGGAAGATCTGTGAGTAGTGTTTTTAATTGCCTCGTGTTATCGCTAGTACGATTGATATAGATGTCTATCTCTTCCACACCAAAGTACAAATGATGAAAGATCCATTCTGGTAGATAAGCGGCTTCATTCTTCGCGACGGCTGCTATCTTTACTTTAGCTGTCTTCGGCGATACGACTATACTTTTGTAGCGGCGAAACATATTCACAACTTTTTTATACATGATATGTTACCACCTCAGCCGCTGGCCCTCATTCTCTGGAAAATAAAAACACAATAGTAACAAAGGTAAATTATTGTTTTCGCAATAAAATTAATAACCTAATTTGTTTTCTGCTCTCTATTGTAGATCAGCGGGCATCTGTTGAAATACAATGTCATCATTATCACATCTTTTTATATTCGAATTTATTTTAAGTGTCCATTTTTAAAGAAAAAATTCATCAAATAGTGAGGACGTCGAAACTAGCTTGGGCTAAAGCGAACAGGTTCGTATACATTCATATCTTTAAAGACAGTAAGCAACAGTTAAAGGTAAAACTAGTTGCGATCGCAAAAAATGAAGCCGCTTATCTACCAGAATGGATCTTTCATCATTTATATTTTGGCTTTGATACAATAGAGATCCATTACAATCGTAGCGAAGATGCAACCGTCGACCTATGTCGTTATTTTTCAAAAGACCCTAGAATTAGATTTATCAACGCAAACCCCGATTTCCAAAAGCGTCAAAATCCTCAGTCATATGTGTATAAAAAAGCTTTAAAAAGGTCACGCAGGGAAGGTTTTACTCATGTTTTGTTTATAGACATCGACGAGTTTTGGACGCCTCAAGACCTCAAATCTACGATAAAAGAGTGTATTCATCGACTTCCCACACACGACGTCGTTAACTTTCGGTGGATCAATAAATATGAGTTGGAACAGGCATTTTCGCGTACTCTCGACAGAGAGATCGATTTTGTAAAAGCAAGCCAGGTAAAATCACTGATAAAAACAGAGGTTTTTCCTGTTGTGCACAATCCACATAATGTCGTAGAAGACGGATTATTGTACATTGATGCATACGGCAAAAAGTCTGTTTTTACAAACGCAAACTATTCCCGATTAAATGATGACAGTGTTGATGAAGTCATGGCTCCTTTTTTCGTGGTACACCGTATGATTCGGAGTGAGATAGAGTATATTGCATTACTCGCAAAAGGTCGTCCTGATGCTAGTAAATCTCATGACTTGCCTATTAAAAATAATAGAGCTGGAATTCCAGACAAAAATCTCGTTAGAACACTGTCTTTTCCCGAAAAACACTTTGTGGAGTACTCAAACTATCTAGAAACAAATTTGGGAGACAATGAATTGAAAAGCGTTGTGTTGGAAGCCCAAAGCTTTGTTATGTCTAAATTTCGTGACATGCTGCATATCATATCGACTGCACCGCCTAGCGCAGCTCCATTACTAGAGAAAAGTTTACGCAACATCGATCTACCCGATATCGATAATGCCATGCGAAAGTTCAAAAGAAATATCGGTTAGTCGTAGTAGGTAAGGGCGCCGTTTTGTCAAAAACGGTCAGTTGTACGTTGTTTGTTACCAGAAAAATAAAAAAATGTGCTAAAAACTCACATGTTTCGAAAAAGTACTTGTTATTCCTCTGAACCGTAGGTATTTACTGGGGATGACGAATGTCAGTAGACACGAGTTACCAACAAGTTATCGCTTTTTTAGCCTAAAAATTCGCAATTTTTGCAAAAAAATTTAACTTTAAATGAAATAAAGCAATTTGCGGTAGGGTCTTTATTTGCAAGCGTACGATGTACGTAACAACTTGACAAAAACTATGAGGGTATCGAAATGAAACAAGTTAAGAAATCTGCTGTTGCTACCGCTTTAGGTGCAGTTGTAATCGGTTCGTTGGCGTCTGCATCAGCATTGGCAGAGACTAACCCATTCGGTATGCAGCAATTAGAATCAGGTTATATGCAGTTCGCTGAAGAAGGTAAGTGTGGCGAAGGCAAGTGCGGCGGCAGCAAAACTGAGAAAGAAGGTAAGTGCGGCGAAGGCAAATGCGGCGGCAGCAAAACTGAGAAAGAAGGCAAGTGCGGCGAAGGCAAATGCGGTGGCAGCAAAGCGTCTAAAGAAGGCAAGTGCGGCGAAGGCAAATGCGGTGGCAGCAAAGCGACTAAAGAAGGCAAGTGCGGCGAAGGCAAATGCGGTGGCAGCAAGGCGACTAAAGAAGGCAAGTGCGGCGAAGGCAAATGCGGTGGCAGCAAGGCTTCTAAAGAAGGCAAGTGCGGCGAAGGCAAATGCGGTGGTAGCAAGGCTTCTAAAGAAGGCAAGTGCGGCGAAGGCAAGTGTGGTGGCAGCAAAACTTCTAAAGAAGGTAAGTGTGGCGAAGGCAAATGTGGTGGCCAAGCTTAATTAGCTAATACCTTAGAACGTCTTCAGTGGTCGCGATTCCGCGACCACTTCTTCTTCCCTGCTTTATCTGAGAAATATCATGAAAAACTTAAAAGGTGCTGGACTGGGTTTACGCAGAGAGATGCTACCTGAGTTGGACAATACGCTGCCAAGCAGTGTCGACTTTTGGGAAGTGGCACCTGAGAATTGGATTCCTTTTGGTGGGCGTTTTGAAAAGCAATTTAAGCAATTGTCTAAGCAAGCGAATTTCACGACACATGGTTTGTCTTTGTCCATTGGTAGCTATGATCCTTTAGATGTTAATTTCGTCAAATCGGTCAAACGGTTTTTAGATGAGCACGGTATTAACATGTACAGCGAACATTTGAGCTATTGTTCTGGTGACGGGCATATGTACGATTTGATGCCGATTCCATTTACTGAGGAATCAGTGAAACACGTTAGCGACCGAATTAAGACTGTCCAAGACATTATTGAGCGTCCTTTAGTGCTAGAAAATGTGTCCTACTACCTGACGCCTGAAAGCGATCTATCAGAACTCGACTTTACTAAAGCGGTGTTGGAAGAAGCGAATTGCCAGCTATTGCTGGACGTTAACAATGTATACGTCAATTCGATAAACCATCGATATGATGCTGAAGCGTTTATTAAAGCGATGCCCTCGGAGCGTATCGTGTACGGTCATATCGCAGGGCATTATGACGAAGCTGACGACTTGAAAGTTGACACTCATGGTGCCGATGTCATTGCACCTGTTTGGGCACTGTTAGAGCTGGCCTATCAAGAACATGGCGTTTTCCCAACCTTGCTAGAGCGAGACTTCAACATCCCATCTATCGACGTACTGTTGAAAGAAGTAGACAAAATCAAAGCAATACAACGCAAATTCGATTCAAACATTGAAGGTGTCGCTTGATGTCAGATTTTATCGCTACGCAAAAAGCATTTGTCGCGGCCATAAAGCAACCAGAAAACTTTGTTGCTAAAGATAGCGAAGAAGAAAGACGAATCGCAATATATCAGTCACTTTTTTTCAATAATGTAGACGGTTTTGTTTCCAGTGCGTTCCCGGTTTTGAAGTCTCTGTATAGCGAAAAAAACTGGCAGATGCTCATTCGCTCATTTTTCTCGTCTCATCACTGCAGATCTCCTTACTTTGCAGAAATAAGCAAAGAGTTTGTCGAGTTTTTGGACAGTGAATATAATCTTTCTGATGATGAGCCTGCGTTTATTAAAGAACTCGCCCATTATGAATGGCTGGAACTTGATGTCAGTATCAGAAAAACAGGACAACAAGTAACACCCTTCGAGTCAGAGTCACTGCCAAGTACTGTTTGCATGTCTGATCTCGCCTCTGTCGTATCTTATACTTATCCTGTTCACCAGATTCAGGCTGATTTTCAACCTGAAGTACCATTGAGTGACCGCGTGTATTTTGTAGTGTATAGGGATTCCAATGATGACGTTCAGTTTGTCCAGATTAATGCAATGACCGCTTTTTTATTGTCTCAAATTGAAAGCTATGAATCACGAACGATTGATGAATTGCTAGAAGCATCAATAGAAGTCATGCCCGGCATGGATCCAGATCTTGTGGCTCAAGGTATGTCCCAAACCCTGATGCAGCTGCTGCAATCGGGCGTGTTATTGCCTAATTGCTGATATTATCGACAATTAGGTTCGCCATTATACAACTCTGCTACGGAATGCCAGATTAACGCTGTCATTCCACTCGCTTTTCGATTACCATTTACGACCATTTTTTTTGTAAAAAACTAGGTATTGAGAATGGCCGATAACTCTAATTTCAAAGAAGTCTACAACTGGTGGTATTTCTTTGGCTCTATCGCTGTTTTAGTGGCATTTCCACTTATGCACATCATCGCTGGCTGGTTTACTTTTTACATCGGTAAGTAACGGCTTAGGGATTGAATAAAGTGACAGTTGAATATATCAAGTCTGTAGTTAAGACTGTGCCTGACTACCCGAAGCCGGGTATCATGTTCCGCGACGTAACAAGTGTTTTGGAAGATCACAAAGCGTTTAGTGCCTGTATCGCCTTACTGCTTGAGCGTTATCAAGGTATGGGTTTCACCAAAGTCGCTGGGACTGAAGCTCGAGGCTTCCTTTTCGGTGCGCCTCTAGCGATAGAGATGGGCATCGGATTTGTCCCAGTTCGCAAACCCAACAAATTGCCTCGTGAAGTTGTTAGCGAAACTTATGAATTAGAATACGGCGTAGATACGCTGGAAATTCACAAAGACGCAATTCAACCCGGAGACAAAGTATTATTGATCGACGATTTACTCGCAACAGGTGGTACCATTGCTGCGTCGGCCAAATTGATCAGAACTTTGGGTGGTGAAGTCGAACACGCAGGTTTTGTTATTGGCTTGCCAGATCTAGGTGGCGTTGAGAAACTGAGTGCGCTTGGTTTAGAATCGTTCACTCTGTGTGAATTTGAAGGCGAATAGGACGGTTTAGTGGGTTATCAAGTATTAGCTCGAAAGTGGCGCCCAGGTCGGTTTGCAGACTTAGTTGGGCAAGAACATGTTGTCACAGCAATTGCTAATGCATTAGATAACGATAGGTTACATCACGCTTATCTTTTTACGGGAACGAGAGGTGTTGGTAAAACGACCATCGCTCGAATCTTCGCAAAGAGTTTAAACTGTGAAAAGGGCCAGGGCGCAAACCCTTGTGGACAGTGCCACACCTGCCTTGAAATTGAACAAGGGAACTACGTTGACTTACTAGAGATTGATGCGGCGTCTCGAACTAAAGTTGAAGATACGCGTGAATTACTCGACAACGTACAATACAAGCCAACACGTGGGCGCTTTAAAGTCTATCTGATAGACGAAGTCCACATGTTGTCAAAACACAGCTTCAATGCCTTGTTGAAGACCCTTGAAGAGCCACCTCCCCACGTTAAGTTTTTGTTGGCGACAACAGATCCACAAAAACTGCCAATAACAATCTTATCTCGTTGCCTTCAATTTAATTTAAAAGCCTTGTCTCGAGAGCAAATCGCTAACCAGTTGACCCATATCTTAGGTCAAGAAACTGTCGCTTTCGAGGCGCCTGCATTAGCCTTATTGGCGCGTGCGGCTCAAGGTAGTATGCGCGATGCGTTAAGCCTGACAGATCAAGCGATTGCGCAAGGAGACAATCAGGTTACGGCATCGGTAGTGACCGATATGCTGGGCCTAATGGATAGGCATCAATTACTCAAACTGTTGCAAGCGGTGGTGAGTAAATCGCCCAATGATGTGATGGGTGTCGTGGATGTGATGGCGGAGCAAGCGCCTGACTACGGGCAGGTCATTGCCGAATTGAGCAGTTTGCTCCACCAAATCGCATTGACGCACTGGGTTCCTGAAGCGTGTAAATTGGAAACAACCAGTGCCAAAGCGATTTACCAACTCTCGAAACAGATTTCCGCTGAACAAGTTCAGGTGCTCTATCAAATCTGTATACAGGGAAAGAAAGATTTACCCTATGCCATAGATGGTAGAAGCGCGCTAGAAATGACATTGCTGAGAATGATGTCATTTGTACCTGCTACGCCCATTAAAGATGGCGAGGCCCTTGTCGCAGCTATTGCGCCTGCTCCTGTTCAAAGTACCAGCGCGACACCTGCTGCTCTAGATAACAGCTCGTTAAGCCAACAGCTTGATGTCGTTGACACCCCCGTTACTGAAGACAGTACCTCGAGTGTAGCTGAACATACCGAATCGACGGCGCAGCCTACCAATAACGACTCGGTGATAGCGGTTCAAGAAGATGAGAGCCAAGCTGCCGGTCCCGCCGAGGTAAACGAAAATGAGAGCCGTCATTTTCATGACGGCACTGAAGACGTAAAGGCGGAACAAGAACTCCATCAGGAACTTCACGCTATTGAACAGGAGGCAAACGATTTTCGTCAAGCAGATGTACCTCCAAACTATGACGAAATGCCACCTATGATGGAACAGCCGCCGATTGACGCTTATATGGATAATGAGCAAGGTGTGCAGCCAGCTGCACTACCGAATGCAAGTGCCATGGCAGGTGACGCAACGTTGACGACAACGCAAGAAATGTTAGCGCTTCGGGAACGTCTCAAAAAAAGTCGAGAGGAGGCGAAAGAGGACGCTTCAAAAAAGCAAGCAGCCCCCCAAGCCGGTGACGCAGCTTGGACGCCCCCAAAAGCGCCGCAACGTGCTGAGCCTGAT
The DNA here is from genome assembly GCF_057544385.1 of Alteromonas sp. 5NS40-0096. Taxonomy (NCBI): domain Bacteria; kingdom Pseudomonadati; phylum Pseudomonadota; class Gammaproteobacteria; order Alteromonadales; family Alteromonadaceae; genus Alteromonas; species Alteromonas sp. 5NS40-0096. Next base: position 1,279,170 of record NZ_BAAJLQ010000001.1, on the reverse strand, counting down.
GACGCTAATGGGCTTTCCAATGAGGTTGAACCCTCTGTAGGTGATGATGTACCGCCTTGGGTTGAGGAGTCTAGCAGTGAAATCAATCGGGCTGATACCCTGCATCAAAGCGAACATGCGGATGCCAGCGGCACGCAAAATATCACTACAGAGACGGTTCATGATGTTCCTATGCCGTCTCCTATTACGTCAGGTCAAGCAGATACTTCATACCAAGGTGAACTCGTACCTTACTTGGAATCTGGAGAAAAGCTCACGGCGGCAAAGCAAATTGATAACTGGAGCCATATCGTAGAGCAGATGCCTGTGGCCGGGTTATTGAAACAACTCGCGCTCAACGCCAGTTTTAGCCAACAGGGCAATGACGTGGCATTACTACTCGATAGCAGTCAGGCCCATTTACTCAATCCCACTACACAAATGCAGCTCCAGCAGGCCTTGCAATCTGTAGTGGGTGACCACATAACCATGAATATAGAGCTTGGTGAGCCGAATGTCACACCGAGTAAAATTCAAAACGAGATTAAACAGATGCGTCATCAATATGCACGAGATGTCGTGCAGACTGACGATGTGTTTCAACAATTAGTGACAAACTTTGAAGCGAGCGTGGATCCAGACTCAGTTTTGCCTCGCTAGTTTTAGATAAACAGAGAGAATAGATTATGTTTAAAGGTGGAATGGGCAACATCATGAAGCAGGCGCAGCAAATGCAAGAGCGCATGCAAAAAGCTCAGGAAGAATTGGCGTCTATGGAGGTCACGGGCGAGTCAGGTGCTGGCATGGTCAAAGTTACCATGACGTGCAACCACAATATTCGTCGCGTTGATATCGACCCATCGCTAATGGACGATGACAAAGAAATGCTAGAAGATTTGATTGCTGCAGCATTTAACGATGGCGTGCGTCGTGTTGCGGAAACCAGCAAGGAAAAAATGGGTGATGTTACTGGTGGTATGCCATTGCCTCCTGGTTTCAAAATGCCGTTTTAAGTCATAGGTAAATTAATGAAAAAACCAAGCTGTCGCTTGGTTTTTTTGTTTCTTGGCCCGTATCCGAGCCGATGACTCCGATTCTTAACGGTGTTAAGCTCTATGCTTCAACACGTGTTTAGCCAAAAATGGAATGACCGCATGGATGTGTCTCAAGACAAAATAGAAGCCTTACTGAAACAAGCAGAGGCAGACCTTGCCGACGACCCCAAACTCTACCAACGCAAGCTTTTGCGCTATTCTCTGCTGGGTTACGGCATCATTCTTTTCATCGTACTACTACTTGCTGGATTGGTCGCCGGAAGCGTGATGTTGGCGCTATCGAGCTCCTTGTTTTTGTTATTGTTGTTGAAAAAGAAGCTGATTATTCCACTGGTCATTATGGTTTGGGTGTTATTTAAGTCGGTTTTTATACGGTGGCCAAAGCCCCAGGGAATAGAGGTGACTCGCGCTCATGCCCCTGCGCTATTTGACCTTATCGATGAAATCCGTGATGACCTGAAAACGCCTCCAATTCACCAAGTGATACTGACGCCGGAATTCAACGCTGCAATCGTGCAAACACCTCGTTTTTTGGCCTTTGGTTTCACCCATAACACCCTCGTGCTGGGACTTGAATTATTGTTGTCTTTGTCGACGGCCGAACTGAAATCGGTCATTGCCCATGAGTTAGCCCATTTGTCAGGGAATCACAGTAAATTTAACGGTTGGATATACCAAGCGAGAATATCGTGGCAAAACATGATGTTCAATCTGGACCAACACAATGGTTGGACAACAGCGCCGATTCGACGCTTTTTCCATTGGTACAGTCCAAGGTTCTCTGCCTATTCGTTTGCGCTTGCCAGGCAAAATGAATATGAAGCAGACAAAACTGCAGCTGAATTGACTAGCGCAAATACGGCAGGGGCGGCACTGGCGAAAATTCCCAGCTACACAACGTTTACGCAAGACAATTACTGGAAAGTGTTTAATGAATCAGTCAGGGAACAATCGACTCCTGAAAAGCCTTTTGCTGGACTCGTTAACTTTTTAAATCAACATCAACCCTCACCTGCACAAATCGAAGCGGCACTGCTGACTGCTCGGCGAGAAACCACCAATTATCAGGATACTCACCCTTGTCTCAATGACAGGTTGCTAGCACTTGATTGCGCCAAACCATCGATGGAGGTGTCTCAGAGTAGTGCAGCCCAACATTTTTTTGGTAAACAGCTGGATCTACTCGTTGCTGAGATGGACGATCTTTGGATTGCGCAAAACACGGCATATTGGCGAGCTGAGCACGAGTATTACCAGGAACAAAAGCACGCTTATGAATCGTTAACAGGGAAATCTGTTGAAGATTTAGATCAGGAAGCATTATGGCAACTGTCTACGTTGACTGAACAGTTCGGGGAACAGGCAAATGCCATTGTGTTACTGCGCGACTACATAGCGCGATATGAAGGTGATATGGATGCGCATTTTGTGCTTGGTCGAATGTTGATAGAGCAAGGTGATGACAGTGGCTTGGCCTATCTTGAAACTGCGTGTCAAAAGCACGAACATTTTGAACCTGCAATTCATATTGCTTATGGCTACCTACTCGAGAGTAACCTAATCGAAGAGGCCAATCGTTGGCGAGAAAAGCGCGTTCAACTTGAAAATTTGTTTGAGCTGGCCAGTAAAGAGCGGCAACTTTTGAAAGATTCCGATCCACTTGTGGCGTTTCAGAACCAAGACAAACGCGTTGCTCAGCTAATTGCGCAAATTGAGTCTAACACCAAAGTCAAAGCGGCATGGATTGCAGCCAAACCCGTCGAATATTTCAAAGACAGCCCCATTGTGATCATCGCTATCCAACAACGTCGAGGGTTCTCATTGTCAGACGATCTGATTGAAAAATTGGTTGAGAAGGTGGAAGTCGACCCGAATGTTTCCGCGTTTTTTGTGACTAACAAATCTAACAAGAAATTGTTCAAGCGGGTCAAGGCTTTCGAAACGCAAGTGATTTAGTGATACGATGACAGCCAATGCTTTATGTGTTGCCTCTCCGCTGGCGGGGCAACAACAACGTGACTATTAATTGAGTATAACTATGAAGTACAGCCCGTTACTCGCCGAGCTTATTGATGCTTTTACCTGCTTACCCGGCGTGGGAAATAAGAGTGCCCAGCGCATGGCATTTCACTTACTTGAACGTAACCGTCAAGGGGCGTTAAATCTGAGTCAATCCTTGCACAATGCAATGGAGCATATTGGCCATTGTGAATCCTGTCGTACTTTTACGGAGTCAGCCTTATGTGAAATTTGCGCTCATCCAGTGCGTTCTCAATCGGGTTTGCTATGCATTGTGGAAAGCCCTCAAGATGTGCTCGCGATTGAACAAACGGCGAGTTTTACTGGTACATATTTCGTCCTGATGGGCCATTTATCGCCTATTGATGGTATCGGGCCGAACGATATTGGGCTTGACGTGTTAGAGAGCCGGTTGAGTGCCGATAGCATCAGCGAGGTTATTCTGGCGACTAACCCGACTGTTGAGGGAGAGGCGACTGCCCACTACATTGCCCAGTTGTGTGCTAAGTATGACATTGAAGCTTCAAGAATCGCACATGGTGTACCAGTGGGAGGAGAACTAGAGTTTATTGATGGCAATACCTTAACTCATGCATTTTCTGGCCGAAGGAAGTTGTAAACAGTAGGTCTTCTAAAAAACCGCATGTTATTTGCGGTTTTTTTGTATCTATCGGTTGAAATTCCACGCTGTGCCCTTACTTTCTGAATATCACGAAAGGTGGGCCTAACCACCTCAATGAATTGGTATCACAAAAGATAAAAGCAACAGGAGACACCGGTTTATGGCTGAAGCTGCCAATCAAGAAAAACATGGTTTTCAGACCGAGGTTAAACAACTTCTTCATTTGATGATTCACTCTCTTTATTCGAATAAAGAGATCTTCCTACGTGAATTGGTTTCCAATGCGGCGGATGCGTCAGATAAGCTTCGTTTCAGAGCACTAGAGAATGACAGCCTTTATGAAAATGACGGCGATCTCTGTGTCAAAATTACCGCCGATGGCGAAGCGGGAACGGTGACTATCGCAGACAATGGTATCGGGATGACGCGTGACGAAGTTATCGCTAACTTGGGTACGATTGCGAAGTCCGGTACGAAAGACTTTTTCAGTAAGTTATCTGGCGATGATGCGAAAGATTCTCAGCTAATCGGGCAATTTGGTGTTGGCTTTTACTCGGCGTTTATTGTAGCTGACAAAGTCACGGTGCGTACGCGTGCAGCTGGTGCTGACTCTCAAGAAGGTGTTGAATGGGTATCAGATGGTGAAGGCGAGTTTACCATTGCGCAGATCAACAAGCCGGGCCGCGGTACTGAAATCACGTTACATCTGAGAGAGGACGATAAAGAATTCGCTAACGATTGGCGTTTGCGCTCTATCGTTGGTAAATACTCAGATCACATTAGCATTCCAGTGAAAATGTGGAAAGCTGAAGTACCAGAATCCGAAGGTCCTGATGGCGAAAAGATTCCAGCTCAGCCTGGCGAGTGGGAAGCAGTAAACAAAGCGACTGCGTTATGGACCCGTGAAAAATCTGACATCTCAGATGAAGAGTACAACGAGTTTTATAAACATATCTCCCATGATTTTGCTGATCCATTAGCTTGGGCACACAACAAAGTAGAAGGTAAGACAGAATATACCAGCTTACTTTACATCCCGAGCAAAGCGCCGTTTGACATGTGGAACCGCGATCAAAAGCACGGTTTGAAGTTGTTTGTTCAACGTGTCTTCATCATGGATGACGCCGAGCAATTTATGCCAACTTACCTGCGCTTCGTCAAAGGCTTGTTGGATTCTAATGACCTGCCTCTTAACGTTTCTCGCGAAATTTTGCAGGACAATAAAGTAACTCAAACCCTTCGTCAGGGCTGTACTAAACGTGTATTACAAGTACTAGAGCGCATGGCAAAGAATGATGCTGAAAAGTATCAAGCATTTTGGGCAGAGTTTGGTAACGTGCTTAAAGAAGGTCCAGCGGAAGACTTTGGTAACAAAGAGAAGATTGCAGGTTTATTGCGTTTTGCTTCTACTCATGCTGATTCCGACGCGCAGACAGTCTCGTTAGCAGACTACATCGAGCGCATGAAAGAAGGTCAGGACAAAATTTATTATGTCACTGCTGACAGTTATCAAGCCGCTAAGACAAGTCCACACCTTGAGATCTTCCGCAAGAAGGGGATCGAGGTCTTGTTACTCGGTGAGCGCATTGATGAGTGGTTGATGCAACACCTAACCGAGTTCAATGAGAAATCATTCCAATCGATTGCCAGCGCAAATCTAGATTTAAGTGATCTAGAGGATGAAGAGACCAAAAAAGCACAGGAAGATGCAGAAAAGCAAGTCGAAGGTCTGTTAGAGCGAGCGAAATCAGCGTTGGGTGACAAAGTTGTTGATGTGAAATTTACGCATAAACTGACGGATTCGCCAGCGTGTATTGTTGCCGATGAAAATGGGATGACAACGCAAATGATGAAGTTGATGCAGGCTGCTGGTCAGCAAGTGCCTGATGTACAATATCAATTTGAACTAAACCCAGAGCATGACTTGGTTAAATTACTTGCCGATACACAAGATGAAGAGCGTTTTGCTCAGCTTACTGAAGTCTTGTTTGACCAAGCTGCACTATCGGAGCAGGGGAGCTTGAAAGACCCTGCGACATTTGTGCGCAATTTGAACACCTTACTAATGAATATGTCAAAGTAAACGGTTTCATCGGTATCTTAAATGTGAAAAACGGGCCTATTGGCCCGTTTTTTTATTTAACTTAGTAAAATCGGTGTTTTGAGGTGGATTTTTCACCAATCACGTGCTTGCGTTCACTAAATTGGCAGACAAAAACTGTGAAAAACCCTTTACACATAAAGGCCCTAATTCATCTGCAAACTTTCTACTTCCGATTCTCTAAAGCCCCATTTTTATTGGATTCGCCGTCTGTTTGGTTGAATTGTATTCGCTATTAGTCTTATGAATGAAATTATGCCTCACCTTAGTCTTGTAACGCCTCTTTCTAATGTGTAAAGTGCTCGCAGACATAGGATAAAATAATTCGGAGAGCGCACACATGCGAATCATACTTCTCGGGGCTCCAGGTGCAGGTAAGGGTACACAAGCACAATTTTTGATGGGCAAATACGGCATTCCGCAAATTTCTACCGGTGACATGCTGCGTTCAGCTATCAAAGCGGGCACTGAATTGGGCTTAGCAGCGAAGAAAGTGATGGATGAAGGGAAGCTAGTATCTGATGACATTATCATCGGTCTAGTAAAAGAACGTATTGCGCAAGACGATTGCAAAGGCGGATTTTTACTTGATGGTTTCCCGCGTACGATTCCGCAAGCTGATGCGATGAAAGAGGCTGGCGTTGACGTTGATCACTGCATTGAGTTTGATGTTGCAGATGATGTCATTGTAGAGCGTATGGGCGGTCGTCGTGTTCACCCAGCTTCGGGTCGTGTTTATCACGTAGTCTACAATCCACCAAAAGTGGAAGGTAAAGACGATGAGTCAGGTGAAGCACTTATCGTACGTGATGACGATAAAGAAGAAACGGTTCGTAAGCGTTTAGCGATTTACCACGAGCAAACCAAACCACTCGTTGACTACTACACGGCAGAAGCCAGTGCAGGTAACTGTCAGTACCACAAGCTTGATGGCACAGAAGCGGTGGAACTAGTGAGTGAGAAATTAGCTGCCTTATTGGGGTAGTAGCAAGTTTGAAGTGAAAAAACCGCTGATATCATCAGCGGTTTTTTTTCGCCTTTTGAAAAGTCATGGCAGTAAATTTTTAAGTGTAAACTCGCGAATCGACTTTACGATCTTCATGAGTTGTGACAACAATACGCTAAATATCAATGGCGATGGACCAGCCAAGTGTCGTGTCGCCCTCAAAATAATAAGGCTAGGATGTGAATTTATATATCACTGCGTTTTATGCAAGCTTACTTGCGCTATGTTATTTCTATTTGTCAGCGCTTGTCATAAAAGAGCGTCGAGCAGGCGCTATCGGCATAGGTGACGGTGGTAACACCACCTTACAACGTCTAATCCGAGCGCATGGCAACTTTAGCGAATATGTGCCTATCTGTTTAGTTATGCTGGCGACGTTTGAAGTTAACGCAGAAATGAACGGTGTTGCTCATGCATTGGGAGCCAGCTTACTGTTTGGTCGTTTGTTACACGCCTATGGTTTGCGCCTTCACGCAGGAGCGAGTTGGCAGCGATTGGCCGGTATGCTTTTAACATTTGCGGCAATGATTTTGTTAGCCTGTTTTAACCTCTATGTGTTGTATTGGACGGTTTAAACACAATGAAGGTTTCCTCACTGGCTACCCCTGCTTGTTTGATAGATGGACCTAGGTTTATGGCCAATGTGGCTAGAATGCAGCAAACTAGTCTAGATAGCGGGCTAGCGTGGCGTCCTCACGTTAAAACCTTAAAAAGTCTTGATGCTGCGCGTTATTATGCTCCGATAACAGAGCCTATTGCTGTTTCCACTATTGCCGAGGCTAGAGCGTTCGCAAACGCAGGCTATGGGGATATTCTATACGCTGTAGGGCTTTCACCAGATAAGTATCAGTTTATTGATTCTATTCAATCTGACAAAACCGCGCTAACAGTGGTGATTGACAGTCTCGCTAGCGCTCAGTCTTTAGCGCAGAATAACGTAATATCGCAAATGCTCAACGTCATGATCGAACTTGATGCTGACGGCTGTAGGGCAGGGGTCGATCCGTCAGCGACAGAGTTGATTACTATAGCGTCTACCTTGGTAGCAGCGCCAAGGCTTCGCTTTCGGGGGCTGATGGTTTATGCAGGCGGTGCTTATGGATGTACTTCAATGGAAGATATCCGTCGTCTCGCGTCGATAGAGGCAGACAAAGCCAATATTGCGAAGCAGGCTCTGGAACAAGCCGGTATCGCTTGTGACGTAGTTTCCCTCGGCTCCACACCAACGGCGATGAGCCGAACATCAGGCACAACAGCCAGTGAAGTGCGAACGGGAGTCTGCGTTACTATGGATATGACCATGGCTGATTTAGGCGTATGTGCTGTCGACGATATAGCGATATCAGTTTTAACGTCTGTCATTGGCTATCGCCAGGATAAAAATTGGCTCATAGTTGATGCAGGCTGGATGTCGATGTCGAGCGATCAAGGCGCACATGGCTTGAGTAAAGGCTATGGTTTGGTAGCGGATATACAAGGCAATGTCATTCCGGGCTTGATGCTGTCTTCAATGAACCAGGAGCACGGCATTGTAACTTGCGCAGACAACGCGGTATTGCCCGAAGCATTGCGAGCGCCGGGGACCAAATTACGGATTATTCCAAATCATGCCTGCGCTACGGCGACAAACTTTCCTTGCTATCACCTCGTGGACGGAGGCGAATATACAGGTGAAAAATGGCAGAGACTGCCCAGAGGATGGACCTAGTCGTTTTGAGCCGTCACAAAAAAGCGGCGCAAAAGCGCCGCAAAGGGAAGGGAGAAACACACGAGAGAGCATTAACTATTCAATAACTTAGAGCCAATCTCGATTGACTTGGGCTTTAATGCTTCGGGTATCACTCTCTCAAGCGAAATAGTCAGCAAGCCGTCTACGAAGTCCGCACCGGACACTTTTACGTGATCGCCCAATTGAAACTTCCGTTCAAAGTCAGTTTGACTGATACCCTTGTGTAAAAATTTCGCAGATTTCTTATCTTCTTCAGAAGATGAGACTTTTCCACTGACGGTTAAGCTGTTTTCTTTGACCTCTATTGTCAGGTCTTCCTTTTTGTAGCCAGCTAAGGCCAAGGTTACGCTATATTTGTTTTCTTCATGCAATTCAATGTTGTATAGCGGAAAACCCGTTTGGCTACCATTGCGATTCGCTGAATCAACGAGGTTCGCTAGACGGTCAGAGCCAATAAATGAACGGTAAAGTGGAGATAGATCGATAGTACGCATAGTCATATCCTTTTTAATTTAAGCAATATGTTGATAATGTGCCCCAAATTCTGGCGGCAAGGTTGTCGGCCTCTTTCGAGCACCGACGAATTTACTCATTTTTTTAGGCGTTTAGCCTTCGATTAGGTTACTGCCGATTTCAATTTTTCTCGGCTTTTGTGCTTCTGGAATCAAACGCTCTAAATCAATGTGAAGTAGTCCGTTTTCAAGGTCGGCGCTGAGCACTTTCACGTGGTCCCCCAACTGAAATTTACGCTCGAAGTTTCTTTCTGAGATACCTTTGTGGAGGAACTTACGCTCGGCAGTGCCAGCGTCAGTCGGTGCTTTTTTACCCGTAATAGTTAATGTGTTTTCTTGCACTTCAATAGCAACATCATTTTTACTAAAACCGGCAATCGCCATAGTAATTCTGTATTTGTCGTCGGCTAAAAGCTCGATATTGTACGGAGGGTAGCTGCTCTGTTTTTCATTGCGCGCGGCGGCGTCAATCATTGAAGCAAGGTGCTCAGAACCAATAAATGAACGGTAAAGTGGAGATAGATCGATAGTACGCATAGTCATATCCTCATTAATAAGCAATATGTTGTTTTAAAATATGCCCCGATAGTCGGCGGCGTTTTTATGGCCTTGTTCTCAAGCGCCATACTTTCTATATGAGGTGGGTCAAAAACTTTTCAACCCACTTTTTCAAATTAATTTATATTTTTTTAAAAAAACGTGTTGTTCTAGGCAAGTAATATGCGTCCGAGTCCAACGAATACAAGACGTTAGACGCTTTTCCTGCAATTTCACTGATGGGAACAAAGCCATAGACTCTCGAGTCTGCGCTGTTGTCTCTATTGTCTCCGAGTACTAGCAAGTGACTTTCGGGAACACGCACTGTCGAAAATGATTTGTTTGGGTGAATAGCACCTGATGTTTTCACTAACCGCTGCATTTCACCAATGACTTCCGTGGTTTGCGAAGTTTCAAGACGATATTGAGCGCTCTCATTGTTGACCGTCAATCGATTGTTGATCAAAGAAACGGTATCGCCGGGAACGCCGATAACGCGTTTGACCAGTCTGTTATTGGCCGCTTCACTATTAAACACAACAACGTCTCCTCTCGCGGGGGTATCGTGTTGTATTCCAATGTCGGTGAAGGGAATATCAATACGATAAGCCGCTTTTTGCACGAGAATGCGGTCGCCCACTTGTATATTCGGTTCCATTGAGCCTGTTGGCACATGATACCAATCAGCAAAACTGCTTCTAAACACACTCATAAGCGCGATAAACAATATGAAACCTTTATTTTCCTTCCATAACTTTTTGAAATTTATCATTGTAAATTTTCCATCGACAGTCGTTGTATTTTTATTAGTCTCGTATCGCGAGGTTTAGTTCCTTGGCCAAACGTAACCAAATGTTACGCACCGCCAATAATCCACTAATGATTGCTTGCTGATAAATCAAACACTTGATATGTTCAGTTTGTAATTTTTTTGAACAGAAATTTATGCGGCGTTTGTATTTTACTCTCTACTGGTTCTTAGCTGTGTGTAGCACTGCGTCGGCAGAGGTTGAGCCGTTACTGGTATATACTGAATCTTCTCCACCGTACCATTACCTCAATGAAAATTCAGAGGTGTCGGGTTCAAGTACACAGAAAGTAAAAGCGATTCTCGAGCGAGCAGGAGCCACAGCGGAGTTTAAACTCGTGCCTTGGGCTAGGGCATACCGCAGTGTCGAAAGGCAACCTCAGTCATTGATTTATTCTCTTGCTAAAACACCACAGAGGGAGGCGTTGTTTCATTGGATAGCCCCTGTCTCTGAGTTTAAGTTAGCGTTTGTTTCCTTAGCTCATAGAACTGATATTGATGTCCCCGATTGGAGCTATCTTACTCAGTATAGCGTTGCCGTGCAGCGCGACGATATTGCCTATGATTGGCTGATATCAATTGGGCTCAAAGAAGGCGTGCATTTTATTGCGTGTGCAGACATTCGTTGTTCGTGGGAACGGCTACAAAGAGAGAATGTTGATTTGATTATCGAGGATCCCGCGCTTGTACCTATGACAAGAAAGCAAGTCGGAATGCCCGATGTAAAGCTGCGAAATGTCGCCTATATTCCTGAATTAGAAGTGATTGGCTATTTGGCTGCAAACAAAAATATGGATGAGAAAATGGTGACACGCCTAAAGCGCGCCGCCATTGAGTATCGCCGAAATTAAGCTGAATGCCTATCTTTTAAAACTTGAATAACGTCATCTAACTCTAGTTCACTGGCTTGCAACAGAACGGTGAGGTGATACAACAAATCTGCCGCTTCGTTTTTCAACTCTTCAGTATCTTTAACTGTTGCTGCCAGTGCTGTTTCTACACCTTCTTCACCTACTTTCTGAGCGATGCGTTTAATCCCTTTTGCATACAGCTTGGCCGTATAACTTGAGTCCACATCGGCATTTTTACGCGCCGCTAATACACTCTCTAGGTCGGCTAGGAAGGTGAATGATGGTACTTGGTTGTCGAAAAAGCACGACTGGGCGCCTGTGTGGCATGTGGGTCCATTAGGATTGGCCAATGCAAGAATACAGTCGTTGTCGCAGTCTGCACCAATTTCTACCAAGTCCAAGGTGTGCCCAGACGATTCGCCTTTCTGCCATAGTCGTTGTTTAGAACGGCTAAAAAAAGTCACCTTCCCTGAGTCTAATGTAGTGGCTAGCGCCTCTTGGTTCATGAAGCCTTGCATTAAAATCTTACCGGATACGGCATCTTGCACAATTGCCGGTATTAGATTGTCCATTTTATCCCAGGCTAGCTGGTTCATGTTGTCTTGTGTAATAAGCATTTTGATTCATTTAGCCTTTAAAATTAGGTAGGGCACGCATAGCAATCCCTTGTTCCGAAAGATACGATTTCAATACTGGAATCTCAATGATCCCTTTATGGAAAACCGAAGCCGCCAGTGCGCCATCTACGTCGGCTTGTTGATAGACATTGGTAAAGTGCTCAGGCGCACCTGCACCACCAGAGGCGATGAGAGGTACACTACATACATCGCGAACCGCTTTTAACTGTGCAATGTCGTAACCTTTGCGAACGCCATCTTGGTTCATACAGTTCAGTACTATCTCTCCGGCTCCGCGTCGCTGGACTTCTTTCACCCAGTCTATGGTTTCCCATCGAGTTTGCTGCGTTCGGCTTTCATCACCGGTAAATTTGTAGACTTCGTACTTTTGCGTTTCGCTATTGAAATGACTGTCGATACCAATGACGACACATTGTTGACCATAGACGTCATGTAACTCATTGATAAGGTCGGGGGTTGTCAGTGCTGGCGAATTGATTGAGATTTTGTCCGCCCCCATTTCGAGAATGCGACCTGCATCTTCAACCGATTTAATACCACCTGCAACACAAAACGGAATGTCGATGACCTCGGCGATCCGGCTTACCCAGCTCTTGTCGACTACACGCTGATCAGAGCTTGCAGTAATGTCGTAAAATACGAGTTCATCGGCACCAGCTTCCGCATATTTTTGGGCCAAAGGAACGATATCACCAATGATTTCGTGATTGCGGAATTGCACGCCTTTTACGACTTTGCCATCGCGAACGTCTAAGCAGGGGATTATGCGTCTTGCCAACATGCGATTGCCTCCGCAACTGTAAATTTACCTTCTAGTAGTGCACGCCCCAAAATAACGCCATCGACATTGGTTGGCTTCAACGCATTGATGTCGCTCAAAGCGCCTATACCGCCAGATGCTTGCCATTGAATATCGGGAAAGCGCTGTTTCATCTCAGCATACAATTCAGCATTAGCCCCTTGCAGCGTGCCGTCTCGACTAATGTCGGTGCACAGAACGTGTTTTGCGCCAACAGATTGAAAGTCTTCTAGCAGTCCTTCTAACGCGACGCCTGAATTTTCTTGCCAACCATGAGTCGCTATCATTTTGTTGCCGTTTTCGTCGATATTGATATCTAACGCCAGGACAATCGCTTCTGGGCCATATTGGGTTACCCAGCTTTTGACCAGTTCCGGCTGCTTCACTGCAAGAGAGCCAATCACAACACGTTTAACACCAATATCAAGTAGCTGTTTGACGTCGTCTTCAGAGCGAATTCCACCGCCAGCCTGGAAGTCCATTCTACCCGTTGCCACCATACTTTGGATTAAGGTTAACTGGCGTTTGTCTGTGTCTTTTGCACCCGTCAAATCCACAATGTGAAGCCAGGTCGCGCCTTGGTCTGCGTACTGGTTTACTACATCAACAGGGTCGAGTTTATATTCGGTTTTTTGCTCGTAGTCGCCTTGGTAAAGTCTGACTACAGCACCATCGATCAAATCAATCGCAGGAATAATCATAACGTTATAAAATTCTTCAGTAATTGAGCACCCGCATCACTCGAGCGCTCGGGGTGGAATTGCACGCCAAAGAAGTTATCTTTGTTTATTGCAGCAGAGAACACTTGACCATAGTCACTCGTTGCCATGGTTTGCTCATACTGTTTTACACAGAAGCTATGCACAAAGTAAAAGTAGGTTCCATCATCAATGCCTTTAAACAAAGGGGCATTACCGACTGCATCTACCTTATTCCAACCCATATGGGGCAAACGAAGGTTATCCGCTGTCATTTGTTCGACTAAGCCAGGCATCAACCCCAAACATTTTGTGTTGCCATTGATGCCTTCTTGCGACTCGGTGACCATGAGCTGCATGCCCAAACAAATGCCCAAAGTGGGTTGTTCAAGACCGCGGATCACGTCAATAAGCCCTTTTTCTCTGATACTCTTCATCGCCGCATTGGCGTGGCCAACACCGGGAAGAAAGACTTTATCTGCGCGTTGGATCGCATCGATATCGTCAGTTACCTCAACCCTGACGCCAAGGCGTTCAACAGCGAACTTAACCGACGAGATGTTGGCACAACCCGTGTTTACGATGACAATGTTATTCGCCATGCTAAAGTGCTCCTTTACTACTCGGCAAGGCGTCACCTTGTTTAGTTATTGCTTGGCGTAGCGCGCGGCCAAAGACCTTAAACAAACTCTCTACTTGGTGGTGAGCATTACCTTCAGTCGTAGATAGGTGTAAAGACAGTCCCATCGATTGAGCTAAAGAATAAAAGAAGTGTGGCACCATTTCGGTCGCCATTTCACCTACGCTTTCACGGCTGAATTCAGCGTCAAATTTCAAGTGAGGGCGGTTGGATATGTCCATAATACATTCTGCGCGGCACTCATCCATTGGTAATGCAAAACCGAAACGACCGATCCCACGCTTGTCCCCCAAGGCTTTCTTGAGAGCTTCACCGAGAGCTAACGCTGTATCCTCGACACTGTGGTGGTCGTCAATATGCAAGTCGCCATCGACCGTTAGGTTGAGTTCAAAACCGCCATGTGTGGCGATTTGATCCAGCATGTGGTCAAAGAAGCCCAGGCCGGTTTGTATTGTTGATTTCGCCGTGGAATCTAAGTCTACTTTGACCTTGATGTCGGTTTCAGATGTCGTGCGCACAACCTCTGCAATTCTTGACGATGCCAACAAGCGCTTTTCAATAGCATCCCAATTCAATTCGTCTCGGGTATACTGTAGACCAACAATTCCCATGTTTTCGGCCAATTGCATGTCGGTTGCTCGGTCACCAATAACAAATGAACGAGTGAAATCGACTTTTCCTTGTTGCAAGTAGTCTTTGACTAATCCCAATTTGGGTTTGCGGCATGTGCAATTGTCTTCTTCAAAATGCGGGCAAATGAGTACATCGTCAAAGATAACACCCTGACTAGTAAAGACTTGCATCATCGCATTGTGTGGCTTATCAAAGTCTTCCTGAGGAAAACTCTCCGTACCCAGACCATCTTGGTTGGTTACCATGACTAACTTGAAACCAGCAGCTTGTAACTTGAGCAAAACCGGAATCACATTAGGCTCAAAAACGAGCTTTTCTAGGCTATCAAGTTGATAATCGATCGGCGGCTCTTCGACAAGTGTGCCATCGCGATCAATGAATAATATGGCTTGTTGACTCATTATTGTTTTCCGGTCTTTGCAATAAATTGTGAGGTAAGGTCCAGCAAACGGGCATTTTGTGAGGCGTTACCAATACTCACTCTCAAACAATTTTCTAAGTTGAGTTGTTTAGATTGGTCTCGAATCAGCATGCCGTTCTCTACTAAAAACGCCATTAACGCTTTGCTGCGTGCGTAGCGAAACAGAACGAAATTCGCTTTGGTATCGCCGACTAAACTGATGCCGTCGAAGCCTTCCAACGCCACAGCTAACTGCGCTCTCTCATCTGAGAGCGTCGCGATTTGAGTATTCAGCCGTTCAATGCCTTGCGGCGAAAGCGCTTGAGCAGCAATTTGCGCAACAGGCTCAGGAACGGGGTAAGGGGCAATTACCTTCATTAGCGCACTGATAACAGGGGGATTGGCCAGCGTAAAGCCACAGCGAATTCCTGCCAATGCAAAAGCTTTAGACAAGGTTCTGAGAATGACTAAATTGGGGTAGGTTGCCAATTGATTCGCCCATGTCGTGTCGATGTCAAACTCGATGTAAGCCTCGTCGACCACCACCAAAGCCGTGTCGGCAAAGTGCTCGAGTACGCGGGTCAGGTCAGCCTGATTGACCCGCGTGCCCGTTGGGTTGTTGGGCGAGCAGATAAACACGAGGTTGACATTTTTTTTGCTACAAATACCCTCTACATCCAGCGAAAAATCGTCGTTTAACGGGACTTGTTTAATACCGACATTGCAGGTTTCTGCGCTGATAGCATACATCCCATACGTTGGCGGGCAGATGAGAATATTGTCTTTACCAGGTGTGCAGAACGTGCGAATGAGTAGCTCAATACCTTCATCTGCGCCACGAGTGGTAATGATTTGATCCGTCGCTAACCCCGTATACTTGGCATAGCCTTCAATCACTGCTGGTGGTTGGCAATCCGGATAACGGTTAAAGTGGCTGTCATCGACTTGATAGTCATTGGCATAGGGCGATTCATTCGCGTTTAGCCAGTCTTGCCCACCCGAAAACAGTCGACGCGCCGACTCATAAGGCTTCAGTGCAATAAGGTGTTCGTTGAGTAGGTTGTTGATCAAATCTTTCATTTGCTTTCTCCTACCAACGTTGCCATGCGAACTTCAACGGCTTTTTCATGGGCATCTAGGCCCTCAGCTGCCGCTAGTGCCATAATGGCTGGGCCCAAGTTAAGCATGCCTTCCTTGCTGATTTCCTGCACCGTATAACGGCGCATAAAGTCAAGTAAGCCGAGGCTAGAGTAATTCTTTGCATAGCCATAGGTAGGCAGAACGTGGTTGGTTCCACTGGCGTAGTCTCCAGCTGATTCCGGAGAATAAGCTCCAACAAAGATTGAGCCTGCATTTTTCAATTGGCTAAGCACTGAGCGTGCGTCTTCGACTTGTACTATCAAGTGCTCTGGCGCATAGGCATTGCTTACTGCAAACGCTTCGTCCATTGATTCGGTTAAAATATAACGCGCGTTTTCCATTGCTTGTGTGGCGATGCCGTTACGAGACAACTGCGCTAATTGACACGCTACTTGGTCTATAGTGGCTTCGATCAATGAACGACTATTACTGACCAATACCGCCTGAGAGTCCGTGCCGTGCTCTGCTTGTGATAGCAGATCTGCAGCGACGAATACTGGGTTCGCTTCAGCATCTGCCAGTACAAGAACTTCAGAAGGGCCTGCGGGCATGTCGATTGCCGCTCCTTCAGCGACTTGGCTAACTTGTTGTTTCGCTTCAGTAACAAAACTATTACCCGGCCCAAAAATTTTATCGACCTTGGCTATCGACTGAGTGCCAAATGCCATAGCAGCGATGGCTTGCGCTCCGCCACAAAGGTAGATTTCATCGATGCCGCACAAGCGTGCAGCAAAAGCGATTTCAGGCGCGATTTCCCCTTGGCTATTCGGTGGGGTACACAACACTCTTCGCGTACACCCTGCAACCATGGCGGGAACACCCAACATTAGCACGGTGGATGGCAATGGGGCCGTACCACCGGGAATATACAAACCCACCGCTTCAAGTGCTGTAAATTTTAGCTCGCAACGAACACCTGGCATGGTATTTAAATCAATATCGCTAGGCGACTGAGCATCGTGAAACTGTCGAATGTTGTCGAATGCCAATTCAATAGCTTGGCTCACATCAGGTTTAACTCGGCTGGCAAGTTCATCGCGTTTGTCTTTTGACAACGGTAACGCGAGCAATCCCGCGAAATCAAACTGCTTAGTGAAGGCGATAACAGCGTCATCTCCTTCATTTCTCACTTTGGCGATAATTTCGCTTACCGTTTTACTCAGTGCTTGATTATCAGCAAGAGCGGGTCGCGCTAACGCGTCTTTTCTCGCCTGTGCTGACAATGAGGACCAGTTGATCATCTGCTTTTTAACCCATCATTTTTTCAATTGGCATAACCAAGATAGAACTACAACCAAGAGCTTTTAACTTCTCCATGGTTTCCCAGAATAGTGTTTCAGGGCTCACGACGTGGATGGCTACCTGCTCGTCATTACCCGCTAAAGGCAATACCGTAGGGTTTTCCGCGCCGGGTAGTAAGCTTTTCACTTGTTCTAGGTACGCTTTTGGCGCGTGTAGCATGATGTATTTACTTTCTTTGGCTTGGGTAACGCCGTCGATACGGGGTAAGAAGCGATTGATCAGTGCTTGCTTGTCCTCGTCAATATTGCCAGCTTTTTGTATTAGTACGGCTTTCGAACGAAAGATCACATCTTTTTCAACTAATCCGTTGGCTTCAAGTGTGGCGCCGGTAGAGACCAAATCACAAATGGCATCCGCAACACCTGCTCTCGGTGCAACTTCGACTGATCCCGTCAACATAACGGCTTGCGCATTGATGCCTTTTTCTTCAAAGAAACGCTCAAGTAGATAAGGGTAGGTCGTTGCGACAGACTTACCATCTAACGCTTCCACATTGGGATAGTCTAATTCGTTTGGCACTGCAATAGACAAGCGGCAGCCACCGTAGTCTAGTCTGCGCAGTGTTTTGAATTCATAGGGTTTGTTAGACGCTTTGCGCTCTAACATTTTTTCTTCAAGTTCATTTTCACCGATGAAACCAAGGTCAACGACGCCGTCCATCACAAGGCCGGGGATATCATCGTCACGGACACGTAACAAATCGATAGGCTGATTGGTTGAATGAGCAATAAGTAGACGGTCGCGAATTTGTAGTTTTACGCCAATGGCTTTAAGTAGTGCAATGCTGTCATCACTTAGACGACCTGATTTCTGTACCGCGATACGTAGACGCTTGTTATCACTCATTGTGATTTCCTCTAAAGTTCCTGAATTTATTTGACCCTGAAACGAAAAACCCCCGGAAGTTTCCTTCCGGGGGTCGAGAATCTTGTCGCGCCACTGGAAGGACCATTAACCTTCCAGCACAAACCTGAAAGGCTATGCTTTATGATGGTGGTGATGCGTTAGGGCGCTGATATACATATTCGAAAAAAACGTTCCAAAAAATAGACGGCCAAACAGTAGCTAAATGGTTACGCCATTGCAACCTTTTTTCTTAACTTCTGAGTTATATCAAATAACTCAATGGATTTTTGGCTAAAATTAACCTGGTGTTAACAAAAATAGGTTAGGTTGGGTCTACTCGGCCTAATCATTTTACAGCTTGGTGCCGATACCCTAGTTAAGTATGGGGAGTATAATGTATGAATAACGATCTCATTTTTCCGATTATTCCCAGAGAAGGGAAAGTGCCCGTCGTGGCTGATAAACGAGTGAAAAAGGTCAACAAACAAAAAACCTCCAATAGCCTCAACGAAGAGGAAAAAGCCGAACATCAAGAAGAACGCAAGGTCAGCGACAAAGAACAATACATCCGGCACCAAACACCTAATCAACATGTGCAGGATACCGAGAATCCCGAGAAATCCGACAAGCCAGATGATGACGCTGAGCATCACCTAGATTTATATATCTAGGCCATTACGCCCAAATAGTTGGTGTAATTTGTCCCGCATTTCCTTCCACTCGTCTTCATCGCAATAGGTTGTTCTGACTTTATCGAAATTTCCTGTTAAAACAGACGTTCTATGCAAGTGTGTTAGGTGAGATTTTACCTAGCGTAAGCGGAAGTACCAACAACAATTCAGAGAAGGAAATAACCATGTTCCGCAGAACATTACTGTCATCCATACTGGTTGCCTCATTGGGCCTCACATTAACAGCGTGTAACGATAGTCAACCGAGCGCAGAGGCTAAAGCAATGGCTGAAGTGAAAGCTGACATGCCCTCACTTAAAAATGCAGTTGCGCAACGAACAGCAGAAGAAAAAGCAAGAGATGCGTCACGTCATCCCATCGAAACTTTGAGCTTTTTCCGAGTTGCCCCTGGCATGACGGTAGCGGAAGCGCTTCCCGGAGGAGGCTGGTACAGTCAGATTTTAGCCAACTATCTCGGTAGCGAAGGTACCTTATACGGGCTTAATTATGACGATGATATGTGGGCTCGATTTGGCTTTTTTAGCGAAGATTCCATTAAAGAGCGCATTGCTTCAACTAAGCAGTTCCCAGAGCTAGTGAATGGCTTTACGGACAATGGCATTAGCAGTGACGGTTTTACCTTTTCATCAGCGCCACAATCGTTAAACGGTACTGTTGATAGGGTGTTATTCGTTCGCGCGTTGCACAACCTAAACCGTTTTGAAACCGATGCTCAAACGCTGTCTAGTGCGTTGGCAACAACCCATCGCCTGTTGAAAGATGACGGTTACGTAGGCGTCGTGCAACATCGATTGCAAGAAGATGCGTCGGCACAAGGGGCTGATGGCAGTCGCGGTTATATCAAGGAAAGTGATGTTTTAGCCGCGTTCGAAAAGGCAGGGTTTGAACTGGTCGCGACATCTGATGTCAATGCGAATCCAAAAGATCAACCCAGTGAAACGGACATTGTGTGGCGTTTGCCACCGTCCTATCTTGGGGCCCGAGACGATGAAGCGAAAAAAGCGGCTGTGGATGCTATTGGTGAATCAAACCGAATGACATTGCTTTTCAAAAAAGCGAACTGAGTCACAAAACAGCGCGCCGGTTGGCGTGCTGTTGCTTTGCCCTTCCTATCGAAGCTATCTGAGCTCACACAACCGTGTGATATACCTGCCTAAATCCTTAAGCGAAAGCGCGATTCACCTCTTCGCTTGTATCTACAACAATTGAACCAGTAGCGAAACGTGTTGAGTAGCGAATATTCAGTGCTAAAGTAGTTGTGTTTTTTTGAACACAACATACCGGGTATTGATTTACCTAACTTAGGTTTTGGTCGAATTATCGGTTATCAAAATGTACACTCGGTTCAACGAAATAAAGAAACAGGACGTTATTATGAAATGCCCAAGTTGTGCCAGCGGCCACCTTTTCCCCGATTTTATTGATGACAACTTACGGTCACACAAGTGTAATTCGTGTGGCGGAGACTGGTTGCTTATCGAAGATTTTGTCTCGTGGAAAGAACGTCACCCCGAGCATGAATTTTCTGACAACCTCAGTGTTGAAGAGTTAGCCGAAGATACCGGCCGCGCATTATTTTGCCCAGTCAGTGGCGGTATTATGCGTAAAATGAAAATCTCGGCGCAGACGCCCCACCGAATCGATTATTCGAGTGCCGTCGGCGGTGTGTGGTTAGATAAAGGTGAGTGGGGGCTCTTGAAAAGCGAAGGCGTTGCCGGTTCGTTAAATACAATAGTCACTCAAGCGTGGCAACGACAAGTGAAATTGACAACGACAAGTCAAAACTTCAATGCGATATACACAGATAAGTTTGGCGAAGATACCTACAGCAAATTAAAAGAAATCAGAGCTTGGTTGCATGAACATCCACAAAAAGCTGATTTGCGAGCTTACTTGATGGCAGAAGATCCTTACTCCGCTCTGAAATAGTCTATCTGGGATAACTGCGAGGCGTTTATGACCGAATTACTGGGTGACTTCACCAGGTGGTTAGCTGAATATTTTGATGAAATGAGCATCATGTTAGTGGCCACTGCGCTGGTGGTGTATGGCGATGTCATTAACAAGCATGTCAAACGTATACTGGCGCCATATCATTTTGTGATACGAACACTGGTGTTTGTTCTACTGTGCGCCTTTGGTTATGGCTTACTTACCCTATACGGGGCACCTTTTTTGCGCTATGTACTGGCCTATTTGCCTTGGCAATATCAAGGTGCCGCCTACGTGATGTGTTTTATTACATTGGGCTTCTTAGCCGAACGTAGACGTTATATTTAAGGCGGTCGGAAACAGAACAATAGTCGATAGGGGATATTATGAGTCACGATTGCGTTACCCTGCAGGTTCAGGATGCGATTGCCCATGTGCAATTAAATCGTCCTGATAAACACAATGCGCTGAATATGCATATGTTCAATAGTATTGATAAGACAATAAAGCACCTTGCCAAGCGCAAAGATGTGAGAGTCGTCATTGTTTCTGGTCAAGGGCAAAGTTTTTGCTCTGGGTTGGATGTGAAGTCTGTTATGTCTAGTGCGCCCAATGCGTTAAAGCTATTGTTCAAATGGCTACCAGGTAATGCCAACCTAGCACAGCGTGTCAGTGTAGGATGGCGCCGATTAAAGGTACCAGTGATTATGGTGCTGCATGGTAAATGTTGGGGGGGCGGCATGCAGATTGCTCTCGGAGGCGATTACCGCATTGCTGCACCTGATACATCATTGTCAATAATGGAAGCCAAGTGGGGATTGATACCCGATATGGGGGGCACACCAGGTTTAAGAGCGTGTGTAACGAGCGATCATGCAATTCGACTGGCGACGACGGCAGAAATCGTTACGGCTCAACAGGCGTTGTCTTACAACTTGATTTCTCAAGTCAGCGAAAAGCCCATCGATGCTGCCTATTCACTAGCAAAACAGCTTGTACAACGCTCTCCTGATACCAATGCTACAGTGAAGCAAATGTACAACCGTGTCTGGGTGAAAGAGGAACGTCGTATCTTGGCAAAAGAATCTCTTAACCAAATTCGAATGATAATGGGAAAGAACCAAAAAATTGCAGTAAAACGCGAAATGACAGGTTCAGATATTCCATACCGATAATGTCGGGGCTGTCGTATGAAGTTTGAAATATTGACAGGTCAACACGTTCGGCAGCTTCTTGAGTTTGAGCGAGATAATCGAGCGTACTTTGAAAAATTTATTGCGCCAAGGCCGTCTCATTTTTTCAGTGAAGACGGTGTTAGTGCCCATATTGCATCGTTGGTTTCTCTGTATCACAAAGGCTGTGCTTTACCTGTATTGGTCATCGATGGCGGGAGCGTTATTGGCAGAGTCAATCTTCGAAATATTAACCTTGAGAATAAGCAGGCTGAAATTGGATACCGCGTAGCAAAGTCCACAGCGGGTAAGGGGATAGCGACTGCGGCAGTCCGGTGGATGTGTGAAGAAGCTGCGATGAATCGGGGGCTGTCAGTTGTCTTGGCGCGTGTTTTGACCAACAACCCTGCGTCTAAAGCTATTTTGGCAAAATGCGGATTTGTTTTCGATTCTCACATCGCCAATTTCACTGAGCATCGTGGCCAAAGCTTAGATTGCGACATATTTCGCAAACATTTGTAACAGCATATTCATTGGTTGGCTGCTAGGCTTACTATCAACTCAGCGAAAAGGAGTGGGTAATGGCAGCCGCATTGAGAATCCCTGTATTTGTTCTGTTTCTTGTGTCCGCACTGATTTGTTATCAGATAGGTTTTGCTCTGGGTATTATTGCTATTGTGTTACTCGGCGTAGTATTTGAATTACTGTTCTGGGTAGGCGTTTTTAACTTCAATAAGAAGTCGGATGTAGGATGATATCGGGGCGTGTTGATCATTGGTTTAAAACTCAAACCGGCTTGGGCTCCGTTTAAAGGTCAACACGTCCCAGTGGATAATGGTGTTACTGAAATTGCAAACTTACAGTTTAGTGACCGTGTAGCCAGCCTTTTTTAACTGTGCGATCAAACCCGCTTCTCCCGCCATATGTAAAGCACCTACCAAGACAAATTCGGCTTCTGGCGTCTTCATATAGTCTAAAATTTTAGGCATCCAGTTATTGTTTCGCGTCACCAATAGGTTGTTGTAGATTTCAGGATAGTCTTGCTTGAAATCTTTCATGCTGTGGTCATACATACTTTGCATGTCGCCCGCTAGCCAATCGGCCTTCATTTGCTCTAACGCAACGGGCAATTTTTCAAGATCCCTTAGCGTGTATTTGATCATTTCATCTTCTTTGCCTTCGCCCATACTCGCGATGAAATTAACTTGCTCCATGGGGGTCTCTAACCAATCGATGGCTTTTGACGCTTGAGTACCTTTTGTAAAGAAGTACTTATCGACACCCTCTACATTTAATCCCAGTCGCTGAAACTCCACTGCGCTTAATGTAATACCAATCAATGAGGGTTTGAGAGCCTTCATCTGCTCAAATGGCAGTCCGTATTGGGCCAATTGGGCTTTGAGTTGCGTAAGCGTTGCTGGCGATAAAACGTCACTGAGAGTGGTGCCGTCCCGATACATCATTGACGTCATCATTTGCTGCGCAAATTGCGGTGATTCCATAGCAGCAATATCTGTCTCAAATACAAGGGTTTCTGAAGCAGCAAAGGCCTTGTCGAAAGCCTCCGGAAGCGGGTAATCAGAGGCACTGAGTAAGTGCAAAGTGCCACCGAGGTAAAGCGAAGACTCGCCGTCACTGACTTTCCACACTGAGGCAGCATTGACTGATGCGACAAGAAAAAGGGAACTAATTATTGTTGTGAATTTTCGCATGGGCTCTCCGTAAAAGCTAAAACCAGTCCTGTGGCGGGTACAGTATCATCCCGCCTCAACCATGCCTATCACTTTAGTCTAACACCTCAAACGTGAGTCCCGCTTTTTCGGCAAGAGGCGCATACAATTGGTCTTTAAAACACGAGGCTGGTGTGTAGAAACCACCGCTGTTTTGACGAACATCTTCGTTGGAAGCTAAACATAGCGCCGCTTCGGCAATGATCTTCGCAGTGGAGCCATAGCCTGGATCTTTATCGCCAAGCGCTTTCACTACGATTTTTTCCTCATCACAGGTTTCGCCATAAAAACGGATGTCGTACATACCGTTCTCTTGTTCTTCTGGCGTCGGGCCTTCTCCCGGTTTAGGCAGCATCTTATTTTCCATCCAATGCTTAATTGGCGTGATAGATGCGCCGATCATGAAGGCACTTAGACCCAGTGTCATACTCCACCCACGCATCATGCCGCTACTTCCTCGACCCATCTGCATTGCTTCGTCGTAGATGAATCGCTCACCATATTTTGCACCTAATAAGGCGTTACTGCGATGAACAATACGGGTGTTGATTGCTGCCATCACAAAAGGCGCAACCCAAGCCTCAAACTCTGGCTCGTATTTCGCTTTTTTCAAGTTAGGCTGATAGGCCTTAAAGGAATGTCCTGCTGGGCAAAGTACGTATGGGTTAGCGAGTTGCTTGCGAAGCCCCGGGTCTTTTTTCGCTTCCTCGACAATGTTTAGCATACTGGCGATGGTGCCACCAGAAGCACCGCCTTTTAAGCGTCTAACGCGCATGTTAACCGTTTGGCAGGTTTTGCCGAATTGCTCAATAGCGTTGTTTTGCAGGTAATAGACGCCTAAATCAGACGGAATTGAATCGAAACCACAACTGTGGACAATCCTCGCCC
The DNA here is from genome assembly GCF_057544385.1 of Alteromonas sp. 5NS40-0096. NCBI lineage: Bacteria > Pseudomonadati > Pseudomonadota > Gammaproteobacteria > Alteromonadales > Alteromonadaceae > Alteromonas > Alteromonas sp. 5NS40-0096. The sequence goes on along the minus strand of NZ_BAAJLQ010000001.1, from coordinate 1,254,441 downwards.
CTGTTTGCTGTGCTTGAGTTTCATAGCCGTCTTGCATTGCTTTTATCCACTGCGGCTCACCTGTAAGGTCGACGTAATCTGTACCAGATTCAACGCATGCTTTAACCATAGGTTCGCCGTACAAAGAGTAGGGACCAACAGTCGATAAAATGACCGTAGCACGCTCGCACAGTTGCGCCAGTGCCTCGGCATCTCCGGCATCCGCTACTAGTGTCGTGATGTCAGTGTTATGCTCGGTTTGTAGCTCGTTTTGTAAGACGTTTAGCTTCGCCTGACTGCGACCTGCCATTGCCCACTTTGGACCATTCTCACCATATTGTTTCGCTAAATAATGACATATTATTTTGCCGACAAAACTGGTTGCACCAAAGACTATTACATCGTAGTTATTTTTGTTATCTGTCATTCTTCCACCAATGAGTTCGGCAAGCCGGAACACCCAAGCTGCGCAATTGTGTGTATAGTTCTAAGCGGTCTTCAAGATTGAGAAACTCGCCAAGTACAAGCTGTTTTTGGTTGTCACTAATCGTTAATATCGGCAGTGGCCAGTTATTTTCCGATTCGGTTAACGTTATCTCAATATGCCGCGCATCAAGCGTATGTCGACTCAACTGTTTATAGCCACTGACTATCTTGACATTATCAGCAGTTAGCGTCACGACTTGCTTGCTGTACGTCGCCAAACTGACCCGATAGAGTAAAAAGGAGAACAGTGCCAGCTCCAAACCTGCGAAAGGCAGCACTATCCAGACTCCAACTACACTCCAGCCCCCAGCGACTAACAACATAGTGAAGCCGATAAACCACATAAAATATTTACTTTCTTTCCATGTCGCCGAGCGGTTTGGAAACAAGGTGATTTGGGTCTGCTGTGGCAGTTTTACTATCTCTATCATGGGATCACCAAAGGCTCCGCCGACAAATCATAGTCGCACAATTTTATTGTTAAATAAATGTAGATAGATACTAGTGAATAATGATTTTTGTTCATTAATTTCGATGATATCAAGAGCAACGGTTAGCCGTTTCTGACTGCTTATTGCGATTCATATACATCCATATGGTTTATTTTTACGTAACCTTCTGGCAAAGTGCACAGCAAAAAATAAGAGCAGTTGACCTTAGTGTTTAGTCTTTCTCGAACCCAATGGATTGCCCTGATACTGGCGGGCCTGTGGTTTACTATTTTCCTCAACCAAGCTAATCCTTTTGATCTCATTACTGAGTTCGGTGGGTTTACGCTGTTGGGAATTATTGGTGCGATTTTCGCCAACGCGACCGGGGCTGGTGGTGGCGTCGTGTTCGTGCCATTTTTTAATCAGCTGGGCTTTACTCCTGAAAATATCATCGGCACTAGCTTGGGTATTCAATGTTGTGGCATGACGGCAGGGGCGCTTACCTGGTGGAAATTCTTCCGTTCTCAACAGCCTGACCAAGACCACTGGCAAGCGCTACCCAAAGCGCTATTGATATGTGTGCCGACCTCAATACTAGGCTTGATGACGGTGCAGTATGCTCAAGACAACATCAATATCTTGCATCAAATCAATCAACGGACCGACTTACTGCATTTGGGATTCGGTGGGTTCTCTATTTTGCTGGGAGTGGCGATTTTTGCTTCTGTTCCGTTGCTGAATCGAAGCAAAAACACTATCGAGTTGGCTGGTATCGATAAGGTCAGCTTGGCTTTGATTAGCTACCTCGGGGGAATGATTACTGCGTGGTTGTCTGTCGGCGTCGGAGAGCTGGTCGCTGTTTATCTTATTATCAGAGGATTCAATGTCACTATGTCTATTGCCGTCGCGGTTATTCTTACCGCATTTAGCGTTTGGAGCGGAATTGTTTATCACGCCTTGTTGCTCGATAGCGTGATCTGGCCCATCGTCTTGTTTGCCGGTATGGGGGCTATTATCGGCGGAACGCTGGCAAAACACGTAGTGTTGGCTTTCTCTGCGTCCAAACTCAAGATATTCTTCGGCACATGGGTGCTGCTATTGGGCGTCGTTAGCTTACCTATTTGATTTCACAACTCGCATAGAAAATTTTAGAAAAGCAGATCTGCCATGTTTTTGCTAGGGTTAAAAGATGCGTCTTTTACTAACCCGAAAAAACACTTATGTCATTTGTACCTCAATCTCCGTATCGTGTTGAGCAGCCTGACTGGTCAAAAAATGCTGTTATTTATCAGATTAATACCCGCCAGTTTAGCGAAGGGGGCAATTTCGAAGGCATCCTTCCTCAGCTGTCTCGCCTCAGAGAATTAGGCGTCGATATTTTATGGCTGATGCCGATTCATCCGATTGGACATAAGCACAGGAAAGGGCCTTTGGGCAGTCCCTATGCCGTAAAGGATTACTATGGCATCAACTCTGAATTTGGCACCTCAGAAGACTTTCGTACCCTAATAAACGCCATACATGCCCTAGGGATGAGAGTCATTTTGGATTGGGTACCCAACCACAGTGCTTGGGATAACGATTTGGTTACTCGTCACCCTGATTGGTACGCTAAAGACTACAAGGGCGACTTTAGACCCTGTCCGTGGTGGGACTGGGAAGACATTATTGAATTTGATTACAACCATCAGGACATGCGAACTTATATGGCTGAGGCAATGGCTTACTGGGTTCGAGAGTATGATATCGATGGTTTTCGCTGTGATGTGGCGGGTTATATACCCAATGATTTTTGGCACCAAGTATCGCTGACGTTATCACGAGTGAAACCTGTCTTTATGTTGGCTGAATGGGAAAACCGCGACTTACACGAACAGGCGTTCAATATGACCTATGCTTGGTCTTGGCACGAGGCGTTGTGGAATCTTGCTCAAGGTAAAGGGAGCCTAGACAAAGTCAGAAAATACTACGCTTGGAATGAACGCGCATGGCCAAAGTCTGCGTATCGGATGACTTTCGTCAGTAACCACGACGAGAACGCATGGGATGGCACTCAGCATGAGAAGTTCGGTAAATTACTTGCACCTTGTATCGCGTTGAGTGTGTTAGGCGAGGGAATGCCTTTAATATACAACGGTCAGGAAGCGGGAGAGAGCAAGCGACTTGCTTTTTTCGACAGAGATCCAATCGAGTGGCAATCTCATTGGGTGGGAGAACTTTATCGTTGTTTAATTCGATTGAAAAAAGCGATACCGGCACTCTGGAATGGCGAGTTTGGTGCTACTATGATTCAGGTGCCTAACTCGCAGCAGACCGATGTACTTAGTTTCGTTCGTGAGCAAGACGGGCATAAAGTATTCGTAGTGTTAAACTTTTCTCACGGTGATATCACAGCAACGTTTAACGACAACTTGTTTCACGGAGACTATGTCGACCCGTTCTCTGACGAGAGTGTTACCTGCGATGGGGCGACTGAGATAACGCTCAAGCCCGGTGGTTTCCGGGTCTTGGTTCAAGGGGCATGTCCGAGTGTCGGCTAAGTAATAAAATCACTCAGCGCGGCAATCACAACCATAGCGACGAATACAAAACCCATTCGGCGAGTCAGCATGGCACCACTAGCATTTTTATCTGCTTGAATAACGGGTAATTTGTTTAACAGCACACGTACCCGGTGTTGACTCCATTCTCTGGCGGTTTGTGAATACAAAGCGGTCTGCAATGCCACTGTCGGGACGAATTTTCGGTAGAGCCACTCTATGTCTAGATTGACCGATCGCAGTTCAGGCGGGTACAACCCTCGCTTGTTCAGCCAAACAAAGGCCAGGGCAGAGAAAAACAGCAGCTGTAATTGTGTGAGTGTATGGGTCAAATCATAGGGCTGGTATTGGTTTTCCCATGGTAGCAGCTGATAAAGCAGTTTAGGGTGCACGCCTATCGCTATACAGGCCAGCGAGGCGAATCCCATTGCCCACAGCATGTTAGTGGGGGCTTCTTTCACGCGTAGCCCTCTGTCATGGGCAAAAAATGCAAAGAAAGGTATTTTTATACCTGCGTGATGGAATACGCCAGCCGATGCAAATAGGAGCATGAGCCACAAGTAGTCGTAACCTTCGCCAATAAGTGCAGACATCACCATACTTTTACTAACAAAGCCGCTGAATAATGGAAATGCCGAAATAGAGGCCGCACCCACGATACAAAATACGGTAGTTTTGGGCATTGACTTATACAGCCCTCCCAAATCTGAGCCTTTGACATGACCGACTCGCATCAATACCGCTCCCATCGTCATGAACAATAACCCTTTAAAAATAACGTCATTGAAAGCATGAGCGACTGCTCCGTTCAGCGCTAACGCTGTACCTATGCCGATTCCACAAACCATAAAACCCAACTGGTTAATTAGGCTATACGCGAGAACTTTGCGCAGATCATTCTCAATGACAGCGTAGAAAATAGGAAAGCATGTCATCGCCGCACCGATGTAAACCAACAGGGTCTCGCCGGCGAACGTCCGCGCTAGCATATAGATCGCCACTTTCGTCGTGAAGGCAGAGAGAAATACAGTGCCTGTTGCTGTCGCACTAGGGTAGCCATCAGTTAGCCAGGTGTGTAAACCTGGGAATGCGCATTTAATGCCCAGTGCAATAAAGATAAACCAAGAAGCAGTGTCGCCAAGGGACAACGCGCGTATCGCAGTATTCCCTGAAGCTTGGACAAGTAGAATAATGCCACATAGCAGTAATACCCCCGACAACACTTGAAAAACCAAATAGCGAATTGCGGCTTTGGTTGATGCGTCTTGGCGTCGAGCCCAAATAAGACACGTTGAGGTAACGGCAAGTAGCTCCCAAAAAATGAACAAGGTGATAAAATCGCCTGCGAAAACGGCGCCCAGAGCGCTGCCTGCGTACAGTAACCCGGCAACTTGTTGCAATGTATCTTTGACATGTAATGAGTATAGAAGAGACAAAAATGCCGCTATGTGAAACAAGTAGCCAAACAGTAAGCTCAATTTATCTAGCTGCATGATGTCTAGGGTAAAGGACGCGATCGACAATGTGACAACACCGTCCCAATGTGATGTCATGTACAGATTGAAACCGCTGCAGAGCGGTAATATCAATAGGAGTATTCGCCATTTCGCGGGCAAAAATGCAGTGACAACGGCGCCAATGAAAAACGCGATAAACGGCGGCAAACCCTCAATCCACATGTTGGTCCTCCACATCGTCGTAATAGTCTTCTTTGCGCATGAGTAACACTCGCATGACTTTGGCGACTAAGACCAACAAGACACAAGCAACAAAACCATACAAAGCATAAAACGCTGGTATGTTCTCTATATCGCTATACACGTGCCGATGGACAACAAAGTCTGCAAACACGAGTACAACGCACAAACCGTAAAATATACGCAAGATCCAGTTTATTGTGGCGGGCTTATCAAAAAAGCCAGAATCGGTCGGTTTCGTCATTGGGAACCACCTAACGATGATGCGAGTTGAATAAACGTGTTTGGAGCAAAGAACAAGTAAATGCACATTGCCGCGGGGATAGCCATACCAATTAAACAAAGGAGGGGCGCTTCTTTGTGTCTTTTATTGTCGGGAGCAGCTTTGAAAAACGCATTGGCTGGTATCGTCAGCAGGTACATGATATTGAGTAATGAACTCAACAAAAGAACGCTTAGCATTGCCCACCTGATAATCTCTGATTGGCTATAGCTCGCGGCGGCGTCTAACAGAAACCACTTACTCCACATTCCGCCAAAGATAGGTAACCCAATGATACTCAGTGCGCCAATAGTGAAAAATGCAAAGGTCCAAGGCATGTATCGGCCGAGCCCGTTGAGCTCACTGATGTTGGTTTTGTGGGTGGCGACCAGTATTGCTCCAGCGGCAAAAAATAGCGTTATTTTGCCAAAAGCATGAGTAACGATATGTAATGTGCCCCCAAGCAACCCCATTTCGTTGGCGATAAAAATGCCCAAAATGATATAGCTGAGCTGGCTGACTGTGCTATAGGCCAACCGCTCTTTTAGGTTGTCTTTTGTCATGGCAATAAACGAGGCGAGGACAATAGTGATGACGGGGAACCACAACAAAATGTTACTGGCTTCACTTTCAAACAAAAAGCCAGTTCCTACGATACCTGTCACTACTTTAAGCACCGAAAACACGCCAGCTTTGACGACGGCAACCGCATGCAGAAGGGCACTGACGGGCGTGGGCGCTACCATTGCTGAGGGTAACCAGCGATGAAATGGCATCACGCCCGCCTTACTGATACCAAACAAAAACAGCAACATGAGTGGTAAAACCCAAGTCGTCGCTATGTTACCCGCTAGTACTCCGCCGGAAGTGAAGCGCAACGTTCCTCCAAACTCGTAGGTGATCATCATTGCGGGTAGGAAAAAGGCGATAGAAGAGCCCATCAAGATGGTGAGGTAAATTCGACCGCCGCGCTTGGCTTGTGGTGTCCCCGCATGCGTAACCAATGGGTAGGTAGACAGTGTGATAAGTTCGTAAAATAGGAATAAGGTTAAAAGATTACTGGCATAAGCGAGTCCCATGACCAGTGCAATAGCGACAGCAAACAAAGCGTAAAAACGAGTTTGGTTCTGCTCGGCATGGCCTCTCATGTAACCAATGGCATAAACACTTGTTACTAACCAAAGGCTACTCGCGATCAAACTGAAAAGTATGCCTTCTGGCGTGTGCTCCAAACCAATGGGGATATCGTCTAGAGGCCTGGCCAAAACTAGCTGACCTAAAGTATCAGAGGTATGGAAAATGGCGACATTTACTGTGATTAGCGCTAGTGCGCCGATACAGGTCACTGTCTCTCGGGCATTAGGAAAAGATCCCAACACTGCTACGCCAATAGCAGTCGACAGTGGGACGAGTAACGTCAAAGCCAGTAGTAACTCAATATTCATGGTAGCACACCCAAGGTGACGTCACGAAAAAGTGAGGAGGCGGCAACTTCAGCGGCTCGAGTTAGCCAAGTCGTATCGAAGCCAAAATACAAGGTGGCTAACGTCAGTGCCCAACATGCAAGCCCCATCATCAATGGCGTGGCCCCGATAGCGGCTTGGCCAGAACTCACTTGGTGTACATGTGGCTTATCCTTTGGCTGAAAGTACAGGGATTCGACCATTTTCCAAACGTAAACCACGGATAAAACAGACCCGATCAAGGTTGCTACCAGCACCCACCACTGCTCAGTTTCTATGATGGCTCGCAATAAATACCATTTACTGACGAAGCCGGCAGTACCGGGTACCCCGATAAGGCTTAGCCCGCCAATCACCATGGCCACCATCGTCCATTTCATATCTCTGCCCAGACCACGGAGTTCACTGAGGTATAAGGTGTTGGTTCGGATCAGGAAAATACCTGCAACCATAAATAAAGCGGCTTTCATGACCCCATGGTTGAACAAATGGAGTAAGGTCGCTTGCATACCCGTCGCATTAAGTAACCCAATACCAAGAATCATGTAACCGACTTGCGCAACGCTGGAATATGCCAATAGTCGCTTTATGTTGTCCTGATTGACCGCGCGGAGGGACCCGTAAATGATGGCGATGCAGCCCACGCCCACGAGCACTTTGGGCAATACAATAGCCATCCAATATTCCACGGGGTAGACATCAAACAAACAGCGTATCAGTACGTAAATTGCAACTTTGGTAGCCGTTGCTGCGAGAAATACACTGACCATAGACGGTGCGTAGGCGTAGGCATTCGGCAGCCAAGAATGAAGAGGAAAAATCGCCGCTTTCAAAGACATTCCAATAACGATAAAAACCAGTGCTGTACTCACCAGTTGTTTGTCTTCGAACGCGTAGAAGCGAATAGCGATATCTGCCATATTGAGGCTGCCCGATGCGGCGTAAAGTAACCCCACACCTATCAGAAAAAACGTTGCGCCAATGGTGCCCAAAACTAAGTAGTTGAATGCCGCCATCAAGGCTTTGCGATTTTTGCCCAGTGCAATTAACGCGTAAGAAGACAATGAAGAAATTTCTAAAAAGACAAATAAATTAAAAATGTCACCCGTCAGGGCCATTCCCATTAGGCCTAAAATGCACAGTTGATAAGCCGCGTAAAACAAGCCAGATAGGTGAGCGGATACCTCTTGTTCGGCGGTTTTGTAACCAAACAATGTGGTGAAAAATGCAATCCCGCTTATGATCAGTGCGACTAAGCTGTTTAAACTGTCTAGTTCGTAGGCGATCCCCCACGGCGCTTGCCAGCCTCCAAGCTCGTAGTGGACTTGAGAACCATCGATTAGGCTTAACAGAAGACAAATTGACAGGATAAACAAGACGAGCGTTAGGGTTTGAGTCATCAAATAAGCGTGTAGTCGCTTTTTACATAAAGCGGTCAGTGGCGCAAAACAGAGGGGCAAAACAACGAGAAGTATCGACCACTGCATTAATGGTCCTCCGTATCCATCGAATTGATTTCGCTCTCTTCTAATGTACCGTATGCTTCTTTAATACGAACAATGAGTGCGAAACCCAGCGCCGTTGTTGCTACACCCACGACGATGGCTGTCAGCATTAGCACCTGTGGTAATGGGTTTGAATACACATTAATGCCCTCGGCCACAATCGGGGCACTACCGCCAGTAACCTTACCCAAGCTGACGTAAAACAAAATAACTGCCGTTTGAAAAACGCTGAGGCCCGCCATTTTTTTTATGAGATGTTCTCTGCTCATCAGGGTGTAAAGACCAACCATCATGATTGCGATGATAAGCAGGTAGTTGGCATGACCAATCAAATACTCCATCATTTTGGCGCTACCCTGCGAGCAAAGGTAATGAATAACAGCATCATGACTGATGCCACAGTAATACCCACACCCAACTCGATTAAGATGATGCCTAAGTGTTGCCCATTCAGTGGCGTATCGAGTAGGGCACTATAGTTTAGGAATTCTGCACCGCGCACCATACCAATCACCCCCACGCCTGAGTAAAGCAACACGCCGAAGCACGCTGCCACCATCAGCCATCGGTCGGGGATGATGCGAACCATGGCATCAAGCCCAAACACAAGGGAATACAATAAAAATCCCGATGTGAAAATTACACCCGCTTGAAAACCACCTCCAGGGCTGTAGTCGCCGTGAAACTGTACGTAGAAAGCGAAAAGCAACACCATGGGAATCAACCATTTTGCGACGACGCGGAGAATGATGTTATCCGGCATCGCGCTCTCCTTTCACATGGGGCTTGTCTCTTCTGACGAGTAATAGCAATACCCCGATACCTGCGGTGAGTACCACGGTAACTTCTCCCAAAGTATCGAAGCCTCGATAGCTCGCCAAGACGGCTGTTACCAAGTTTGGTACGCCGGTTTCCGCCATGCCGTTTTCTATGTAGCGTTTGCCGACCTCAGTGTGTGCTGGTGCACTTGGGTCACCAAGAGCAGGAATGTCGTGAATGCCGTATACCAACAGCCCGCCCATGACGATACATATCAATGCTGGTATCACCCGGTTTGATGCATGAGTCTTGGCTTCATGGCCATTTTTTATGGATGCTAAGGTAACCAACATCAATACCGTCGAAATACCTGTACCCACTGCCGCTTCAGTAAATGCAACATCTGGCGCATCGAGAACAACGAACAAGCCTGCGACGAGAAAACTGTAAAGCCCGAACATCATAGACATTGCAAATAGGTGGCGAACTCTCAACAATGTGAATGCGATGATCAATAAGAAAGTCAGTAACACCAAGTTGATGACTAAGCTCATTTGCTTACCTCACGTTCTAAAGTGGGCGCTTTGGGTTTGATTCCAAAATACCAAGCACTGTGTCCAAGCGCATAGGAGGAGGCAGGGCTTGTAAAGAGCAAGAGGGCAAATATAAGCACAAGCTTTACGGTGGTAAGGGTCCAGCCAGATTGCAAAGCGAGCCCGAAGAGAACAAAAAAGGAGCACAAAGTGTCAGAGACGCCGACAGCGTGAAGCCGACTGTAGATGTCAGGCAGTCGTATAATACCTGAACCGCCTATGATGCTCAGTACACAGCCAAGTGCGATGAAAATGATAGAAAGGGTATCAACCATTTTTGTCTCCCTCTTGTCTGGCCAATTGATGGCTTCTCTCCACTAGTTTTAGTGCAGCTACCACGCCTACGAAGTTGAGCAATGAATACAACAGAGAGATATCCAACAAGTCAGAGCGCCCAGAAAAAAACGCAAACAACGCGACCAGCAAAACGGCTTTAGTGCCAAACATATTAACTGCAAGAATTCGGTCAAATAGGGTAGGACCCAGCAACGCCCTGCACAGTGCTAGTGCCATAGTGATTAATATTGCGAGTGAAGCCACGAGATAAATGTCAGTCATGGCAGTTTTGCCTCGGGTAAAATGTCTGCTATCTCACCCTCGAGTAGCGCTTTTGCACTTTCTTCACTGATGGTATGCACCAATAAACTATCGCCTACAATGGCGATACTGGCGGTGCCGGGAGTCAATGTAATCGCATTGGCATAAATGACATTCGTGAGTTCATCGTCACTGGGCAAGGGAAGTGTAACAAAGCGCGAGGTAGTTGGCCTGATGCCCGTGATGCGTAACACCACATCCCAATTGGACTGAATGATTTTGGCGGTGAGCAAAACCATGTAACGAACAACACTGAGGTTGATAGTCAGCGGGTAGGATTCGCGATCGACGACTTGCATGCGCCTAGTAATCATAACCACTAAGGCAACCGATACGGCGCCAAAGCACAGCATTAGTGGATTGTAGTGACCAGACAATAACAACCAAACCACCGCTAAGGCGATGGAAAGCCTAACTATATGCATTGGCACCTAGCCCCCGAGAGAGATTCAACCAGTCCGTTGGGTAATTTTTATACCCGTCATGTATAAACGTAGACGAAAATCTGCCCATTTAACAAATATGTAACAAAAAAGCTGGGTGAATATTGTGCGAATAGCGGCGGATTAAGCGCAGAGTGTGTATTGAGAACACATTCATACCGAAAATTTGGCATAATATGATTTTTGATAATTCTATGGGATTGTATGCCAAGCGTTTCTTCTGTTTTTGCCAGTGATGGGTTGTTGGCTGAGTGTATTGATGGTTTCGTGCCTCGACAGGCTCAAACCGATATGGCTAAAGCGGTGGAAAGCGCATTGAAATCCAGCCAAAGTTTGATTGTCGAAGCGGGTACTGGTACCGGAAAAACCTACGCGTATCTTGTGCCTGCACTGTTGAGTGAAGGCAAATCGATCATTTCGACCGGTACAAAAAACTTACAAGAGCAACTTTTTCATCGTGACTTGCCCCTCGTGAAAAAAGCCCTCAAGTCCAATCGAAAGACGGCTTTATTGAAAGGCCGCGCCAATTACTTGTGTCATCACCGCTTGCGCCAACACGGCGGTAATTCAACCTTTATCGACAAAGACGTATTACAGCAACTTACCGTTGTTAAACACTGGTCTACAACAACGAAAACTGGCGACATGGGAGAGCTAAAAACGTTACCGGAAGACGCAAGAGTGATTCCAATGGTGACGTCAACGGTAGACAATTGCCTTGGTAGAGAATGCCCTGACTATGAAGAGTGCTATCTGGTTAAAGCGCGCAGGAAAGCACTAGAAGCCGATGTGATTGTCGTCAATCATCACTTGTTTTTTGCCGATCTCGCGCTAAAAGATACTGGATTTGGCGAACTGATTCCCGAAGTCGATAACATCGTGTTTGATGAGGCCCATCAAATTCCGGATATCGCATCCGATTATTTTGGTGAAAACATCTCAACTCGTCAGATTACTGAAATTAGCAAAGACATAACACTGTTGTATCGCACGGTGTTAAAAGACGCAGAACAGTTAGATAAAGCCGCGGAAAAGTGCCGTATGATAGCAGCTGATCTTCGGTTGTTGTTTCCAGACTCGCCTCAACGGGGGAATTGGTTTGAGGCAATGGAAAGAGAAGATGTGCAGCTTGAGGTTAATAAATTGGCCGATGCGTTGGGCGTATTGCACGAAGTCAGTAAGTTGCACATAGGTCGCGACAAAGACTTGGACAACCTCTATGAGCGCGTTGTCGAAGCGCGAGAAAGACTTGATGCGATGCGGGATGTCGAGCAAGAAGGGGTAAGTTTGTGGTACGAAACTACCAACAAACACCTCGTTTTACATATGACGCCATTGTCGATAGCCGCCAAGTTCAGAAGAATTGTAACCAATCCTCCACGAGGTTGGATATTTACCTCCGCAACACTCATGGTCAATGGTGGTTTTGAGCACTTTCAACGCCGTATGGGGCTAGAAGACGCTAAAACGCTGGGTTTGGATAGCCCATTCGACTATCAAAAACAGGCGATGCTATGTGTGCCGAGATATTTGCCTGAACCCAATAGCTTTGGTCTCAAAGATACACTAGTGAAAACGGCGAAACGCTTAATTCGCGCCAGTAAAGGGCGTTGTTTCCTGTTGTTTACCAGTCACGCAATGTTGCGGGAAATAGCGGGCAGATTAGAGGAAGAGGTAGATAATCCATTACTCGTTCAAGGCACTACGACCAAGCAAGCGCTGTTGCAAGCCTATTTAGACAAGCCTGATGCTGTTCTCTTGGGAACGGGGGCCTTCTGGGAGGGGGTCGACGTGCGAGGTTCAGATTTAGTTTGTGTTATGATCGATAAATTACCGTTTGCTTCCCCTGACGATCCGTTATTACAAGCCCGTATGGAAGATTGCAAAAAGCGAGGCGCTAACCCGTTTGCAGCGATCCAAATACCTCAAGCGGTAATAACACTAAAACAAGGTGCGGGCCGCCTTATCAGAGATCCCAGTGACAAAGGGGTGCTGGTAATATGCGATAATCGATTGGTGACAAAGCCCTATGGCAAAACATTTATTGGCTCATTGCCACCCATGTCGCGAACTCGAAGTTTGGAAGATGCCGCGTCATTTTTGGAAACAATTGAATAATGAAAGACAAATTGAATATTTTGGTTATTGATACGGCAACTGAAGCATGCTCTGTTGCCGTTTCGACCAACAATGGAAATGCAAACCAGTTTGAAGTGTGCCCGCAACAGCAGAGCCAAAAACTTTTGCCTATGGTTGACGAGGTATTGAAAAGTGCCAAATCGGATCTAAGTGAAATGACCCTACTGGCCTATGGTAGAGGGCCAGGTAGTTTCACAGGCGTGCGGATTGCAACAGGTATGATTCAAGGACTGGCCTTAGGGACAGGATTACCCGTTGTTGGAGTCAGTACCCTCGCAGCAATGGCTTACCAAGTCGCTCAGACTGAACACAGTACTCGCATTGGGGTGGCGATAGATGCTCGAATGAATGAAGTTTACTTTGCGGTGTACGATTATTGTGACGGCGAATTAACGGAATTAGTGAAAGAACAAGTTTGCTCGCCTGAAATCGCATTATCGCAACTTCCCGACGGCGTTAAACATTTCGCTGGTACCGGGTGGGGAGCGTATGACACCCTAGTCGAAGTGACACAAAATGCAGTCATCACTGTGATGTATCCTGATGCACAATATATGTTAACCCTGGCGGCCTCAGGCTATGCGAAAGGTTTAGCCACTGCAGTAGAAGATGTAGCCCCTGTCTATTTGCGCGACACGGTAACTTGGAAGAAGCTACCGGGAAGAGAATAAGCCATTTTATAAATGAATATGGCGTGAAAATTGCAGCCCAGTGTGTTTACTCTGTTGTTTTAACTGTTAAATACTATGGACGTCAACACGTCATTTATTATCCCTAGTGCTGATAATGCTGCACAAAAAGCAAGATCTAGCACAAATTCCACGGCTAAAACGTCGCCTGTTGTGGTGGAAGCGAATCGTGCATCGGGCGTGGTTCGTACCACTGACAACCCTGATGTTATTGATGGTGCGGATCAGTTCAGACAACAAGCCACTTACGACCAACCTAGTGGCCGTTCTCAACAAGCCCTCGCTTCTTATCAAAGCTTCGAACGCGAAGAAAAGCGCGCAGAACTTCGCAACTTGTTGGGCGTTGATTTGTTCGCTTAAACGTCGGTGCCACCGATGTTAGCTTTCTCTCATCGGTCGAAAAAGCACAAGTAATACAACACGCGATATCATTGTTGAAACGAGACACAGACCTGACTCAAAGTGCGCTGTTTGAATAGCACTGATGGGCAAGAACCGTCATTTGCGTTCACTTACCTAAGATTGTGTTCAAGTTTTTTTCGCATTATGTGGTAGCATCAATTCAGCTTCTATTCAGATAAAGTTCAGTAAGCTGAACGACATCAAGGATATTTAGTTTTTAACAGACAAGGAAAGCACCAGTTAGTGCGTATCGTTTTAGGGGGAGTTATGAGTCGAGTTCTTTTAATGTTGGCTGTCGTATTACTCGGTGGTTGTTCGATTTTACCAGATGCGATCAAAGTACCAGAGGGGACTGAGCTAGTATCATACAGCCGTGCCGTGACTGGTGGAGAATCTGTGAAAGGGAAAACCGCACGATGGGGCGGTGTCATTGCAGGTGTTGAAAACAAACCGAATCAAACGTTTGTTGAGATCGTTCAATTTCCGTTAAATCATTATGGCCGCCCCAATACGAATGGCGAGACAATGGGTCGCTTTAAAGTGGTGTTGGAGGGGTTTGTCGAACCGATTATTTTTGAATCGGGTCGTGCCGTGACATTTACTGGACAAGTAGCAACGCCGGTTGCGGGAATGGTTGATGAACAACCTTACATGTATCCAGCGATAGACGGTTCAGATTATCACTTGTGGCGTAAGCAAGTCGATTATCGAGTACAACCTATGTTCGTCGACCCGTGGATGGGTTGGTATTCGCCTTTCTACTATTCTAATTTCTACCACCCGTTTTGGTTTAACAGACCATTTTACAGACCATTCCCTAACCGGATTAGATACGTAGAAACTTATTCACCGCCTACTTCAAATCCAGTGATTATCCGCTCCAGATCGTCGTCTGGTGCATCGAGAGCAACCACGCCGAATAGAGCGTCAAATCGCACGCCGGCGAGGAATGTGAATTCGGTTAACCGTGGCAGAATTAAAAGCGAAATGCGCTAAACGCTACCAATAGTATTCTGGCAAATTGCCGCCCATCGAGGCGGCTTTTTGCCGTTTGAGCGGCAGGTATTTGCCTCTAGGAGATAAACGTGAAAGAACAAAGTTGGATGACAGGTCAATCTGAGCTGCGAGGACTAGACAACCAAGGAACGGGTCCTTTGATTATCGGCTTGCACGGATTCTTAGATAACGCTGCAAGCATGCTCCCATTGGCGCCTTATCTATCAGAGTATCATTTTGTTGCTATTGATTGGCCGGGACATGGCAAATCACCACATCGATCTGTAGACGCTCACTATCACCTTCTTGATTATATTCAAGATTTATACAATTTATGTGAATCGCAAAATTGGCAAGATGTCATCCTTGTGGGCCATTCAATGGGCGGTATTATCGCAAGTATTTTTGCCGCTAGTTTTCCTGAATACGTCCGTGGTGTTGTCAGTTTGGACGCGTGTGGCCCACTCACCATGCCCGCGGACAAAAGTGCAGAACAACTCAAAGCGGCTGTCACTAGCCGTCTGCCAAAACCCAAGCGCGACATACCCGTCGATCTCGAACACGCCATTACCGCGAGATGTAAAGTCAGTGATATCGCGCCAGAGCACGCCAGACTTATTCTTGAACGCAATATAACAACACTGGCGTCGGGGCAAACCATTTGGCAAAGCGATAGTAAACTGCGCACTAAATCAACGCTAAGATTAACTGAATCCCAAGCACAAAACTTTATGGAAAATATCCAGTGTCCTATTTGCTTTGTTGGTGCAGATAAAAGTTTTAAACAAGTGGAACAAGTCTACGCGCTAAGAACTGGGTGGCTAAAAAATAGCCAGTTGACTATGTTGTCTGGGGGCCACCACATCCACATGGAAAAGCCCTGTGAAATAAGTGAGGTGATTTGTTCCTTTGTTGACCATTTGTAAACAGGAGCGTTTATCTTTGTTTCAACATCCGATACTATAGGTGAAGTAATCAGACCAGTTGCTTAACTTATAGTTGAATATTGATAAGCGAAACGCTACTCAGGATTGAAAGCTTTCACTATCGGTTTCAACTACCAGAGCGAACATTCAAAGTGAGGGAGGGTTTTGTGGAAAAAACCTGGCTAAAGCATTATGACCCGCGTGTATCACCGGAAATTAATCCAGATCGCTATTCATCTGTTGTTGATATCTTCGAACAATCTGTAAAGCAGTACAAAGACGGCACTGCCTACATCAATATGGGTCATACGATGACCTTTGCCGAGCTAGATAAGCTTTCAGCTCAGTTTGCTGCATACCTTCAAAATTCGGGGTTAAAGCGCGGTGATGCCGTTGCGATTATGATGCCGAATATGTTGCAGTACCCAGTTGCGATGTTTGGTGTGTTGCGAGCAGGTATGGTCGTTGTCAACGTCAACCCTCTGTATACCGCTCGAGAGTTAAAGCACCAACTCAACGACGCCAACGTTAAAACGATCATCAT
Organism: Alteromonas sp. 5NS40-0096; assembly: GCF_057544385.1. Classification (NCBI taxonomy): domain Bacteria; kingdom Pseudomonadati; phylum Pseudomonadota; class Gammaproteobacteria; order Alteromonadales; family Alteromonadaceae; genus Alteromonas; species Alteromonas sp. 5NS40-0096. The sequence goes on along the minus strand of NZ_BAAJLQ010000001.1, from coordinate 1,237,990 downwards.
CGTTGAAAACTTTGCGTGTACGCTTGAGGAAGTCATTAGCGAAACCAAAGTCGAAAACGTATTGCTGACGAGCCTTGGTGATATGCTGCCTGCGCCAAAGCGCTGGATCGTCAATTTTGTAGTAAAGAACGTCAAGAAAATGGTACCCGCATTTTCGCTTCCCAGTGCCGTTCGTTTTAACGATGCACTGAAAAAAGGCGCATCATTAAAATACGAGCGTCCAGACATTACTAACGATGAGCTAGCCTTTTTACAATACACTGGCGGTACAACCGGCGTATCAAAAGGCGCGATGCTGACTCATCGCAATATGATCGCGAACCTAGAACAAGTGTCAGGCATCTTGGAAACCGTAATTGAACCGGGTAAAGACTTTGTTGTTACGGCGTTGCCGCTGTACCACATCTTTGCACTACTCGCGAATTGTCTACTATTTGTTAAGTATGGTTGCCCTAACTTATTGATTACTAACCCAAGGGATATGCCTGGCTTTGTCAAAGAGCTTGAAAAGTATCCATTTACTATTCTTCCGGGCGTCAATACGTTGTTTAACGGCTTACTCAATACCCCCGGGTTTAGCGAGTTGGATTTCTCTAACTTCAAGTTTGGCCTGGGCGGTGGTATGGCTGTACAGAGACCTGTCGCTGAAAAGTGGCAAGCTGTCACCGGCACCGTATTGTTAGAAGGTTATGGTTTGACCGAATGCTCACCTGTTGTAACGGTAAACCCGCCACAAATTGATGCGTATCGAGGGGCCATTGGCATGCCTGTCCCTTCTACAGACATTAAGTTGATGGATGAAGAAGGCAATGAAGTCGCACTTGGAGAACCGGGCGAAATGTGGGTGAAAGGGCCGCAAGTGATGTCTGGTTATCTCAATCGCCAAGAGGCAACGGACGAAATCCTAAAAGAAGGATGGCTTGCGACCGGAGACATCGCAAAAGTGGATGATGAAGGATATTTCTATATTGTTGACCGTAAAAAAGATATGATCCTCGTATCTGGCTTCAATGTTTTCCCAAATGAAATTGAAGAAGTCGCGGTGATGCATGACAATGTAATTGAAGCGGCTGCTGTCGGTGTTCCTCACGAAGTGAGTGGCGAGGTAGTGAAACTGTTTGTTGTGAGTGACGACGAAAACCTCACCGCCGAAGCCGTAATTGCACATTGTCGCCAGCACCTGACAGGTTATAAGGTACCTAAACTCGTGGTATTTAAAGATGACCTGCCAAAAACAAATGTAGGCAAGATCCTACGCCGAGAACTTCGAGACTAAGTTAGATTTAAGATGACTTTATGGAGCAGCCGGCAATAGCCGGCTGTTTTCGTTTTTATGGAATACAAATTAGTTACCAGCCAAAGTGAGTTGGATGCGGTATGTGAAGCAGCACGTCAGCAAGACGCCGTCGCGATCGATACCGAGTTTGTCAGAACTCGAACGCTAATGCCGCAGTTGGGTTTGATTCAACTTTATGACGGGCAACAGCTCGTATTGATAGACCCTCTAGCAATGGATGATTTTACCTCACTCATTGCCTTACTAACTGATCAGAATGTAGTCAAAGTGCTACATTCATGCTCGGAAGATTTAGAAACTTTTCTCAATGCCTTTAATGTCGTTCCGTCGCCTATCTTTGACACTCAGTTTGCGGCGTCAGTCTTAGGCAAAGGTGCAACACTGGGTTACGCCAGACTCGTCGAAATGCAATCGGGCGTTGTGCTCGACAAAGGGGAGTCGAGAACGGATTGGCTTGCTCGGCCGTTGAGTGAAAAACAATGCGCCTATGCGGCAAACGACGTGCTGTATTTACTGCCGGTTTATCATGAGTTACTCGATGAAATTAACGAAGCAGGTAAGTTGGATTGGGTGTACCAAGAAATCGCGTCTTTGGCTAAGCGCAAGCGGGCTCAAGTGCCGTTAGATATGGCTTATCTGCAGCTTAAGAATATTTGGCGACTAAACCAAACCCAGTTAACTGTACTGCAAGCTTTAGCGGCGTGGAGACTCTCTCGAGCACGGGATAAAGATATGGCGCTGAACCATGTGTTCAAAGAAGGAAACTTGTTTGAATCGGCGGTACGACTTGTTCAGAGTAAATCTGCACTTGCAAAAATTCCGACGGTTTCACCCCAAGAGGTGAGGTTCAACGGCAACAAAGTCGCAGCGATTGTGACGCAAACGCTTGCAGAATTGGAGTGCGGTGAACGTTCATTGGTTGCCAAGGTCAAAAGGCTTATCGATGTAAAACACTACAAAGCAACGTTTAGCGAACTCAAACAAGCGTGCCAGAAGGTGGCAGACGAAAACCAAGTGAGTGTGGACGTGATTGCCTCGAAAAAACAAATAAACCAAGTGCTCAAATGGACGTGGTTTGAGCTCGATGAAACCCGAGCGTTGGGCTTGGAGCCCGATTTGTTGTCAGGCTGGAGAGGACCATTGCTCAAGTCCACATTTGATCAAATTCTTTCGAAATAAACGTTATAGGTACCAAAGACCATGTTGTGTGCTGTTTACAAAACCCGCAAAAAGCAGGGAATGTATCTCTACATAGAAAAAAAAGACGATTTTAATAAAGTGCCAGAGGCTCTGATGTCTCAGTTCGGTACCCCTGAACTTGTGATGATACTGCCTTTGGAAAAACGCCAAGTCATCGCAGGCGTTGATAAAGAAAAGTTAATGACAGCGCTTGAAGAAAACGGGTTTTACCTTCAAATGCCGCCTAAAGAAGATGATTTGCTGGCGCAGCATCGAACGGAGCTCGGCCTATCGGCACACCCGGAGAGACGTGAGTTTTGAAAAAATCGCTAACTTATATCCCCGTTGTATTGAGTCTTTTGCTGAGTCATGTGGGTTTTGCACAAACATCTGGTAAGAGTGCAGCGGGTTTTGCTGATTATGTGAACAGTGTGAAATCAGAAGCCGTTGGTCGCGGATATGAGGCTGACTGGCTAGACGCGCAACTGGCGAATGTTGAGTATCGGGCAACAGCGGTGAAAGCTGATCGCAATCAGCCCGAAAAGCGCATCACGCTGGACCAATATCTAGATACCCGTGTTCCTGACTGGAAGGTCAATCGTGCGATAACACTGGGTCAAGAACACAGAGCCTTATTAGAGAAAATCTCTGCTGAGTACGGGGTACAAACCCGTTTTATTCTTGCATTGTGGGGAAACGAGTCCAACTTTGGCAAGATCCAAGGCCGTTATCCTGTTTTGTCTGCGACCCTATCGTTAGCTTACGAAGGGCGTAGAGAGGAAATGTTTAAGCGTCAGTTCTTCGCAGCTTTGGATATTCTTCGCGCTGGGCATATTGATAGCACTGAAATGAAGGGGTCTTGGGCCGGCGCGATGGGCCAGAGTCAATTCATGCCAACGACGTTTATGACCTATGCAGTAGATTATGACAAGGATGGTAAGAAAGATATTTGGTCGACACCAGCCGATGTATTTGCCTCAATCGCGAATTTTCTAAGCAGCGAGGGGTGGAGTGATAATGGGTTGTGGGGACGACAGGTCATTATCCCAAAAAACGCTGAGTCACTACCCTCTGGTTTGAGCAAAGACAACTTTCGACCTTTATCTTTTTGGCAAGCGCAGGGTGTTCGCCGATATGATGGCAGAGATCTCCCCAATGTTGATGTGAAAGCTTCGTTAATCATGCCCGACGGACCCGAGGGCAGGGTGTATTTGGTATACAATAACTTTCATACCTTGATGCGTTGGAATCGTTCTTCTTACTTTGGTGTGTCGGTGGGGTATCTTTCAGACCGAATTCGAGGGTTCTGAACAGTGAAACACTTCACATTTACATCGAATAACGCGCCACTACAAACGGGCAAAGCCGTTTGTGTCGGGCGCAACTATATGGATCACATAGAAGAGCTCAACAATTCGGTGCCGACTGACCCACTGCTTTTCATTAAGCCGGCTTCTGCTTTTTGCGATTTGGCTGCGCCGTTTTGTATTCCTACTGCCGATGGCGAATGCCACAATGAATTAGAGATTGCCTTGCTAGTTGGTCGCACATTGACCAATGTCACAGAGAGCGAAGCGATGCAGGGGATAATCGGCGTCGGTCTTGCTTTGGATCTAACCTTGCGTGATAAGCAAACTGAATTGAAATCGAAAGGGTACCCATGGGAGATAGCGAAAGCGTTTGACAATAGCTGCCCAGTATCCTCGTTTATCCCGGTAGAGGAGGTCAGTGACATCCAAGATTTGCATTTTTCATTGCAAGTCAACGGAGAGTATCGCCAACAGGGTCATACAGCACTGATGATAAGACAAGCGGCTAGCCTTATCAGTTATATTTCTCGCTACTTCACGTTAGAAGCTGGCGACCTTGTGTTAACTGGCACGCCAAAAGGCGTTGGGCCATTGCGCCCTGGCGATAAATTAACATGTAAGCTTAACGATTATTTCACGATCTCTACGCAGGTGAGCCAAGATGACAGTTGAACGATTTTGGGAAACAAAGCAACTCGAAGAGATGAACGACAGTGAATGGGAGTCGTTGTGCGACGGCTGCGGTAAGTGCTGTTTACACAAGTTTATTGACGATGAAGAAATAGAGGAAGCCGAAACAACGGATGTCATTAATCCGGGAGAGTCGGTTCACTACACTAATATTGTTTGTTCTTACCTCAATACCAAATCTTGTTCATGTACCCAGTACGAGAAGCGCACGGAGTTGGTTCCCGAGTGCGTTAAACTGACCAAAGACAATCTAAAAGACATATTTTTCATGCCACCGAGTTGTACCTACAGACGTCTGCATGAAGGGAGAGGTATGCCGTCATGGCATCCTTTGCTCAATCGCGGGAAGAAAACCGCGATGCACAAAGCCGGTATGTCGGTCAGAAGCAAGACTATTTACGAGGTGGATGTCGACCTAACACAATTCGAAGACTATATCGCACTGTGGCCACTAGAAGATTTGGATTGAGTCATTGTCATGGACACCAGCGTCGCATGCGAGTTGATTAGAGGCCACAGGGTGGCTTCTGGTTTGGCTTCAGATTCACCATACCCAAGCGGGACGATTGCGTTACAAAAGCCCGTGTTTAAAGGGATAGGGCTTGATTTGAGTGCGTTTTATCCTGCGACACTCAACTTGGATATCAAGCCTCGACGATGGGAATTAAGGCTGGCTGATTATGTATTTGAGAACGTAAACTGGCTGGAAGGCGTACCTGCAGAAACGTTTTCTTTCGTAGATTGCGTAGTTCAATGGCAAAAGACGCAATTTAAGGCGTTGATTTATTACCCTCATCCCGACACAAAACCGGCTCATCATCAGTCAGAAACTGTAATAGAAGTATTGGCACCCTACATACAGGGTTGTGCTTATGGAGATGAGATTAGGCTAACGGTGGATGAGCAAAAGCTCAGATTTCGTTAGTCGTTGTCGAGTAGTAAGCTATACAAATAGGCATCGCGTCCGAAAACACGCTTGCGGCACAACCCTTCTTTTGCTGCTCCAATGCGCTGTGCCAGCTTGATGCTCGCAATGTTTGCCGGCTCAATAAACAGTTCTAAGCGCACGAGATTTAAATGATTCTTCGCTAAACTGATCAGGCGGTCACACAGCAATGAGCCCAAGCCTTGCCCACAAGCTTGTGGCGCAATCCAGTACCCCAAATTCGCCACTCTGTGGATCGGGTGAATATAGTTCACAATTCCCATGCCTAGGCATTTTCCTTCATACATAGGGAGATAGGCGATGCCATATCCAGATTGCCGTGCATGTTCGAATTGCTCAATACACTGTTTTGCGGCGCTTGGGTTGGTCGGGCAGAGTGTAGATCCCAACCAAGGTTTGACTGTCTCAGCAGCGCTGCAACCACTTTCACATAGGGGCTTTACGTGTTGTGAGCCAATTCGCTCAATAGTGATAGGCGCCGATTCTGTGGTAATCGGCGCGAGTTTCGAAGGCAGAGTGGTAAGGTCGATCAAAATGGCTTTCTAGCAACAAAGCGGCTAGCGAGAACCAAAGCAACCGCGACTGTGTACAACGCAAAGATGATGCTCATCCATTCCGCCATACCCAGCGACAAAAAGTGCCAAGAATCTTCGTCGCACAAGCCTTTCGCTTCGAACAACACCGGAAGCCATTCGTGAAGTGGAGCCCACGACGGGAAGTTAGGCACAAATTCACATGTAGTGGCAAACGGGTTGGTACTGTGAAGAATTTCAACATGCTCGCGAGCGATAATAAATCCCCACACTGCTGAAACTGCCCATCCGACCATAGCAGTAACTCGAGTGATCACGTTATTGAAAATCAACACCAACAGGGCCGACAACAAAATACCATACACGGCGGTTCGTTGGTAAATGCACATAATGCAAGGTTCAATACCCATACCGTACTGGAAGTACAGCGCCGCGATTTGTAGACCAAGGGCAGTGAAAAATAGCACCGCCCATGATGACTTGGACTCTGACCAACTGCTCAGTTGATGTAATAACTTCATTACTGCAACCCTGAATTAATGCGCACTATCGGCGTCAGTGACCGTGGCTGAGTGATGCTCGATAAGATGAGCATCGTACAGCATGCCGGTAGCCTCAACGAGACCGAAGTAGGTCGCGGCTAAGCCCACTATTGTCAGTACAATCGTGTAGGGGATGGCCATCATTACCATACGCCCGTAAGACAATCTCAATAATGGGGCAATGGCTGACGTCAACATGAATAAGAACGCCGCCTGACCATTAGGGGTGGCAACAGAAGGTAGATTAGTTCCCGTATTGATCGCAACCGCTAATAAGTCGAATTGGTCACGGGTAATTTTACCGTCCTGCAACGCTGCCATGACCTCTGTGATATACACTGAGCCCACGAATACGTTGTCACTCACCATGGATAGGACACCATTTGCCAGGTAGAACAAGACCAATTGTGTTTTACCTTCATAGGACAGTACCCATTGGATAACCGGCGCAAAAAGTTGTTGGTCAATGATGACGGCAACGACGCCAAAGAAAACACACAGTAAGGCAGTAAAGGGCAGTGCTTCTTCAAAGGCTTTGCCCAGAGAATGCTCCTCGATGACGCCGCTGGCAGACGTCGCGAGTACGATTACCGAGAGGCCAATCAAGCCTACTTCAGCGAGGTGTAATGCCAAACCGATGATCAACCAAACACCGATCAGAGCTTGAAGAATCAAACGAGCGTTGTCGCGGATTGTGCGGTCTTCGTCCATGTGTTTGTCGTAATCAACTAAGATTGCACGAACGGCTTCGGGTAGCTGAGCGCCATACGAGAACCATTTCGTTTTTTCCAATACGACCGTTGTTAACAGTCCGCAGATGAATACTGGAATCGTAATAGGGGACATACGTGTTGCAAACTCGACAAAGTCCCAACCTGCTTTTTCAGCGATAATGAGGTTTTGTGGTTCACCCACCATCGTCATAACGCCACCAAGCGCCGTACCGACAGCTGAGTGCATCATCAGATTGCGTAAGAATGCCCTGAAATCATCTAGGTCATTTCGGCCTAAATGCTGAACTTTATCATCTGAAGTGTGGTCGTGATCGTGATGGAAGTCTTTGCCTGAAGCGACCTTGTGATAAATCGTGTAAAAACCCATACCTACGCTAATAATAACCGCAACTACGGTTAGTGCGTCTAGGAATGCCGAAAGGAATGCCGATGCGGCAATAAACGCTAGCGACAACGTGAGCTTATTCTTTACCTTGATCACCAATTTAGTGAACAAGAACATCAGCAGGTCTTTCATGAAATAGATGCCTGCTACCATGAACACTAATAAAAGCAGAACCTGAATGTTGACTTCAATCTCGTGATACATGTGTTTCGGGGTCGTCATCCCGATAAAAAGGGCTTCGATTAACAATAGACCGCCCGGCTGTAAGGGGTAACATTTTAGCGCCATTGCTAAGGTGAAAATGAATTCTAAAACCAGAGCCCACCCAGCAATGTAGGGGTCTAACTGGAATAAAAACGGATTGATAATCAGAAATGCGATGATGGTTTTTTTGTACCAATCAGGTGCATGGCCAAGAAAATTTTTGTAAATCGCCCCGGTCATTGAGGTTTGCATAGGTGTTTATCCTTATACATCTTTTAGGCTTTTGTAATTTGCGCCGATAGATTCTTGTCAGCGCAGCTCACAACGTTTGCCCGCGTGCTCAGATTTTCATCAAGCAGCGTTAACAAAGGGTAACCAAGACTACCTCATCTTTTCGCCGCAACCAAGCTTTATACTTATGATGTATAGCGATAAATTCTATTTCAGCATAAATTTATTTGCGCCAAACCTTTTATTATTAATTCCTTGCCCTTATTAAATCTAATAGCTGAAGTTTATAGTCGCCATTAATGTGGCAAAATTGTGGGTAATTGCGCTTAAGATCTTCAAACTTGTAGTGTTTCTCTACGACGCTTGATAATGACGGTCCAGAATGCGTTGTATGCCTTTAAATTTGCATGTTTCAGAGATTCGCAACGCAATTGACGAAGTTCAGTAAATTTAGATATTAATTGTTTGTTAAAACTGATTTGCATCTGGTACAATCAGTTCAAAATAACAAGAACGTGCAAGCGAGTGAGTTATGATTTACAAGGCCCAAAGTCCTGCCGGTTTTGCCGAAGAGTACATTGTTGAATCTATTTGGAGTGGTCGGTTCCCACCGGGCACAATATTGCCAGCGGAGCGTGAACTCTCTGAGCTAATTGGCGTCACGCGGACGACATTGCGAGAGGTGTTGCAACGCCTTGCACGTGACGGTTGGTTAACTATCCAGCACGGTAAACCAACGAAAGTGAATAACTTCATGGAAACCTGTGGCCTCAATATTCTTGAGACCCTGGCACGCCTTGACCAAGATGGTATTCCAGAATTGGTTGATAACCTGTTAGCGGCACGTACTAATTTAAGTGCAGTTTTCATTCGCGGTGCGATCAGAAACAACGCCGAACGCGCGATAGAGATCATCGGTGAATTCGACAAAATCGAAGAAGACGGTGCAGCGTTTGCAGAGTTCGACTACAAAATGAATCATGAACTCGCCTTGGCGTCAAATAACAAAGTCTTTGTGTTAATGATGAACGGCTTTCGCAGCATTTACTCGCGCATTGGTGGTTTTTTCTTTTCGTACCAGAAAGGCCGCGATATCGCGAAGAATTACTATATGCAACTGTTGGACTTGGCACAAAAAGGCGATTTTGAAAAAGTGCCACTTGTTATCCGCAATTACGGTATTGAAAGTGGAAAATTTTGGCAGGAAATTCGACACGAAATGCCAACGGATATCGTAGATTAACATGCCGCTACACAATATTGAAAAGCCCGCTTATGCGGGCTTTTTTGTGCGAGCACTTTTGTGAAAGCCCACCGATAATGCTCGTGAAGGAGAGAAGATGTTATCGTTTGTCATTGCCGTATTCATGTTAGCCCTTGGTATCCAGCGGCTATACCGCGGGTTGTTTAAAAAACGGAAAAGAGACATCAAGGTTGGGCTAGGCTGTTTTCTGATTGGATTTGGGTTGGCTTACAAGCCAGTTGTGCAGTTTTTGCTAGTCGACATATGTCTTGATAATGGCGGTAGGTATCACTACGACGATGGCGAATGTGAAGGCTCTCGGGAACACTAGCCGTAAACTCCCATTGCCTGTAATATTTCCCGAAATCACTGCCGTTGAATAGCTAAAGGATGCGATAAATGGAAAAGTTATATTTGGGTATAAATGGGCATCTAGTCTGTTTAGATAAACACTCTGGTGACACGCTTTGGGCAACAAAGTTGAGAACATCAAATACCGTAACAAATGTGCTACTTGATGGCGACAGTGTATTTGCCTATGCCACAGGCCATATGTTTTGTCTCAGTGCGGAAAACGGCGAGATTCGTTGGGAAAACACACTCAAAGGTATGGGTTATGGCCCATGTATTATTGCCTGTGAAAGCCAGAGTACAGCCGCAGTAGCCGGCCATGGCGCACTACAGCAGTCTTCTGCTGCGGTGGCGACGGCATTAGGTAGTGGTGGAAGTGCTGGCGACGGCGGTGGCGAATAACCACGTGATTCATGTTCCAGCGTCAACTTATGCTATCGGTACTGGCATGGCCTCTCGCCCCGACTAGGGTGTGGACCGTGTTTTTACAAACCTGGTTCACTGATAGTGTAGGGTCGGCACAGTACCTCACCGATTCGATCTTGGTATTGGTCACACAAACGCTGGTATTCCCCCTCTTTGTTGGCTTGCCGTAATAAGGAAGCGAGTCCTAACGTTGCTGCCTTGTCAAACGGCGCAAAGGCTAAAACGTGCCGATACCAAATTTCAGCTTCATTGGTATTCCCCAGCTGCGCATATTCATCGCCAATAATCGTGCCGATAGACGCCCGCCATGCTTTGCCCTCGCTATTTTTTGCAGTCTCGCTTTGATTCACGGCATCAAGTGCGCGTTTAAAATAGATGATGGCCTGATTTGGTTCATCTCGATAGGCGTAGAGTTCTCCCATGTTGATCAATACGTCCCAAGCGAGAGGGTTGAGTTTTAAGGCGGTATGGTAGTGTTCGATGGCGCTGTCCAATTGATTTTGTGCTGACATCACAAAACCCATCGCTTTGTGGGCCCGCGCGTTACTTGAATCAAGTGAAACGGCACGAGATGCTAACTGCTGGGCTTGGGTAAGTTGCAGTTGAGCCTCGTTTGAATTGAGCTTGCCATTTGCTAGCGCGCTGCTCAAACTCAGCGCTTGCCAGCTCTGGGTGTCCTCATGTGTTGGCATCCTAATCGCTCGTTGCACGAAGGCATTGGCTAGACCCGAAGCAGCCTCTATCGAGTTGGGATCAAGCGCGAGCGCTTTTTGATAGAGCTCGACCGCCATCTCGTTATGATGACGGGAAATCTGGTGATAGTATGTGTCGGCCTGCGCGATAACGTCATTAACGGGGGAAGATGGCGTTCGATACACAGTGAAAAAAAGGCCAATCGCAAAAATGCCTAAGACAAATAAGGCAATAGACCACCGAGAAGGGGAACGAGAATGCAATGGTGGCGATGTGTCAGCTGGTGGCTCTGAAACCCATCTTACCTGCTCAGCGATCAATCGATAGCCTCGTTTGGGTAAGGTTTCGATAAATTCAGGCTGTTTGGCGTCATCATCGAGTAGTTTTCTAACACGTGATACACAACGAGCTAATGCGTCGTCAGTGACGATGGTATCCGGCCACAATTGATTCGTTATCATATCCTTGCTGACAAGTTGGTTGTGCTGTTGTGCAAGCAAGATTAAAAGTTGAGTACTCAGTGGGTCGAATCGCCTAGACTTAGCGACAGATGAGGAGGCCTGGGCGGCGTTTTCCAGTTCACCTGAAGAGATATCCAGAATCCAGTTATTGATCTGTATTTTCTTGTATGGTTCTGATTTCATTGGAAATTATGTATCCCCTTGGTACCTTGCAGCACTTTGTCAGAAAAATAAGAAGGTTTTGTCATGACGTTTAGCCACAGCCTAACTAAAGTTCAGCGTCATTGAAATCACGATTGGATTATTTATGTATTTTCGTAGCTTATGTTTAGTTGCTTGCTGTGTTGTTACTGGCGTTATGGCCAGCCCCCAAGCGGAGGAAGAGCTTATCACCTTTTCCAAAGAGGAAGTATCGAGAGATCTCGATTACTTGTATCAGTCGCTTGTGCACACTCATTACAACCCTTACGCGTATGTATCGAAACAAGCCTTGTTTGATGCTTATCAGCACAGCAAAGGGCAATTGCAGTCATCACAGTACGAGTTAAAACACGTTGTAACGCTCTTTCAACGATTGGTCGCACAGTTGAAAAATGGCCATACAGAAATTGATTTTCCAGTGGCATCATATATTCAATACGCGGAATCTGGTGGGACATTGTTTCCGCTAGAACTGGTGTTTGAAAATGGCAAAGCATTGGTACGTACAAACTTTAGTCGCGATTCGGCAGTGCCAAAAGGTGCAAACATTATCGAGATTAATGGGCAGCCTATAAACGTTGTGTTAAACGATATTTATCCTTTGATATCAGGTGAGCGTCGAGCTTATCAGAATGCTAAGTTAGAGGTATACACGTTCCCGCGATACTACTGGTACGCGTTTGGTGAAAAATCGTTATTTGATGTGGTGTACGTTTACAAAGGGCAACAACACAGAGCCACATTAAAACCGATTGCGGTATTCGATGAGTTTGAAGCGCGCAAAGATGAAATTCTCAATGCTCAACGGACTGTAAAATTTTTCGGTGATGTCGCATACCTCAATCCGGGGCATTTTTCCGGTGACCAAGCAAAATATCGAGAATTTATCGACTCGGCATTTTCCTCAATAAGCAGCCATCAAGCTAATACCTTAATTGTCGATTTGAGAAACAACAGTGGAGGCGACGATGCGTTTAGCGACTATTTAGTCGCATACTTCGCGGATAAACCATTTAAATGGCATTCTCGTTTTGCGTTGCGCTCTAGCGCAACACTAAAACAAGACACGCAAGCCAATAAAGACACATCTTTACCATACTGGCGAAGCATCATGGAGCACAAAGATGGTGAACGGTATGAATTTGAATTCGACTATTATCAGCCCATGCCTGAAACCAAGCGTTTCAGCGGCGATATCTATGTACTGATTAACCGACAATCACATTCTCAATCTAGTGTTACCGCAGCCCAAATACAAGATTACGGGTGGGGGACTTTAGTTGGGGAAGAAACCGCTGAATTTCCAACATTGTTTGCGTCGCAATTTCATTACACGCTGCCGGAAACACGGCTGACGGTCAAGATTGCCAAAGGCTATATTGTTAGAGTCAGTGGCACTGAACGTGCACAGGGCGTCGAGCCAGATATCGTCATACAAGACCATATGTTAGACGCAGAAGATGAAATATTAAGTGGCCTGTTGAAAAAACTGAAACACTGACACGGGCTTCCTATTCAATCAACTCGAAAAAGTACGGTGTCTTTACTCTTGTTGTAGAAGGTGCCTAATCTCAACTGCGCGATAGCGACTCACAGGTATGGAGTCTTGGTATGCCATTTCCAACCAATACTTACTGCCTGGTGCCGACTTGAGCTGTTTGGCATATTTGATATTAACTGCATAAGATTTATGTACTCGGACAAAACCGTTGGGGCTCGTATCCATGATGGCCCCTAAACCGTCTTGATGCAGCAGTTGTTCACCATTTGTTAACAACAGCGTTGTGTAGTTGCCTTCACCTTTCAAGGCAAAACAATCTTGGACTGAAACTTTAATCACCCCATCGGGTCGCTTTATAGAAAATTCGCTACAAGCTTCACTCTGTTCAATATTGGCAACGGGGGTTTCGGTTTCAACGTATACCCAAGCCCAGGCGCCACCAATCAAAATCAGGGCGGCGACAAATTGAAAACTGTCAAGAAAAAAGGCGGTGGATGAAATTGTTGAAACAACACAGGCAATCACGAATAAAGGTAAAGTGGATAAGTAACTCACTTGGCCCCTGGCTGTCATGATAGTAAAAATCAACGCGGGTGCCGCGCACAACAGAATAAACTCCATTGCACGCCTCAAATCACCACTTTTGAGGGCGATAAAGTATGTCGTAAACACCAGTAATGTCGCGACTATCAATACTATGGCTAAAGCTCTGCTTTTTATGAGCTTGTAGCAGGTGAACACCAAGGTTAAACCTGCACCAGTATTGCCTAGCCAACCTAAAATGCCTCTTAGTTCGTGATAATGGTATTGGTAATTAATTAGCGCTCGGGATATTTCAGATATCAGTAATACGATGACAAAAAAGCCAAACGTTCCCAACCCGGTGTGAACTGGGTTTCCGGCGTTGTGACCAATTCTAAAACTCTGAAAGCTCAATAGTAATAGCGCACTGAGCACGATCAAAGGGGTGGCATAATAGCGTAAGTCTCTGCGCCCATTTTCACGATAGGGTCCAAGACTAATGAAGTGAAAAACCGACGCATCGTCGAACATTAGATGATGGGTCGACAACCAGACTTCTATCGTGTGATTGCCGGGCGATAAAAGAGACTGAGGAACGAAGAAAATCTCGTCGATTAAACCGGGAACCTCACTGTCGGAAGTCGAAGAGGCTTTGCCCTTTGCTCCTATGTCGTTGCCATCCCAAAAGACATTTGCCGAAAATGGGCCACCAATCATCAAGCCTACCGGACGTTGCCATTTTTCACTGTCATCAATGGATACAGAAAAACGGACTTTTTGTAGTGTCTCATGTTTGCCAATATCAAAGCGGTTGCTGGCTACCCATTCACCGTTTTCACTTTCTTGGGAGAGTTCGAAACCCGACCAGTACGCGTTATCCAAGTCAGAGCCATTGTGGGATATGACTAGCCCGATAAGATAAAAAATCGCCAGAATGACGTTAAATTGCCAAATGCTCATTGAGTATTTGGTCGATTTTTGTGAGCTACTCATCAACTTCCTGAGTTTTTCGTCCATTTGCGCTTGCTCGTCACTGATGAGCCGCTTATTCATTAAGGCTCAATATAAACACATCGATTCGATAAGTAAATCGAGTGATTTCGCATGGAGAAAAACGTGAAAAAGAAAGCATTATTGAAATGGAGTGCGCTACCTTTAGTCGCTGTTGTTGGTTACCTATTGGCATTACAAATATGGTCTTGGCGTTGGGATACGCCCAGTCAACCATTACCCGAAGGGCATCTAAGCCATGAACACGTCGCCACCGGGACCGGCTCATCACCGGACTTAGCAGCGCTGGCGCAATCCGGGCTGGTTGCCATGGCGAATGACTTGCAATCGGTTTCGGTTTCAGGTGCGATGAGCATCAATGGTGAGCCAGTGTGGTCAGGTGCTGTTGGGCTAGCCAGTATAGTGCCTTATGTGCCGGCGACGGTGAATACTCAATATCGCATTGGAAGCGTATCAAAAGCGATAACAGCAGTTGCTCTCATGAGAATGGTAGAGGAGGGCAAACTAGAGCTAGATGTACCAATTCATCAATATCTGCCGAGTTTCCCAAAACACAATGCGCCAATTACCGCCAGGCAACTCGCCAGCCATACAGCAGGCATTCGTCACTACCACTTTGAACCTTTCAAGTTTCCACCCACTGATGGACTGTCAAATCATCAATACGGTGATGTGGAAGAGGCACTATCCCAGTTTAGTGATGACGCTTTGTTATTTGAACCTGGCCATGATTTTGCCTATTCAACGCATGGTTACACGCTGTTGAGTGCCGTCATGCAAGCTGCGGGTAACATGAAGTTCGACCTGTTGCTCGAAGAGCTGATCAATGCGCCTTTGGGATTGAACAAAACAGTGGCGGAACACTTAATCCCGTCTACTGCTGAATTGGCGAGTTTCTACGTTGCAGACAATGGCAAGTTTGGCCTGACACCAGAGCAAAACTTATCAAACAAAGTCGCTGGTGGCGGTTTGGTCTCCACGCCTTCTGAATTGGTTCAAATCGGTAGTGCGTTAATGAATAACGGTTTGTTATCAGAGTCGAGCTTTTCAACAATGACACAAGTACAGAAAATCGCCGGGGGAGAGGATAATCCACAATCCTATGCTTTGGGTTGGCGACATTACACCACACGTCATATTCTCGATGGGGAAGACGTTGATGTAATCCACCATGGCGGCGTTTCGGTTGGTGCCAATGCTTTTTTACTTCTGGTGCCCCAATACAATATTTCTGTTGCAATATTAACTAACAGTAAAGGGCAAAACAGTCGGGGAGAAATTCAAATGTTCGCCTACAGACTGGCTGGGCAGGCGATAGCAGCGAAGCAGCTAGACGCCAAAGGGGAAGCGGTAATGTCTGCTGAATAACGACTTAGAAATGGATATTCAGTTGGCCATCGATTTGCAAACTGGATATCTACTTTCACAAAAACAACAGATGATTCGGCAGTTGCCATTGTTGAAGCAATCCATGGTTATCGTTGTCGGAGGCGCAACGCCACATCGTGAATAAGTCTAAATTCCAAGGCCGTTAAGAGCGGAGTCTACAATTTTTTTTCAACAATGTGGTTTTTAGTATGCGGTTTCTAATTCTTCTGATTATTCTGTGTACAGTTAATAAATAGTTTACCTGTTACCGAGGAAAAATCATGACTACTACTGAAACTATCAAAGGCAAAATCAACGAAGCTGAAGAATTCGCACGTAAGATTTGGCTAGCTGGCTTGGGTGCATATGGTAAAACATTTGACGAAGCACAAGGCCGTTACGAAAAACTCAGCACAGAAGCAACTAAAGTGTTTGACGAGTTGGTAAATAAAGGTGAGAGCCTAGAAGAAGAAGCAAAGACTAAGTTCAAAGCAACGACGTCTGATGTTGAAACTCGTGTGTCTGAAGTTCGCAAGAAGCTAGGTCTAGATTCTGCTGACCAATCAGAGCAAAAAATCGAAGAATTGTCTGCGAAGATTGATGCGTTGACAGAAGCTGTTGCTAAATTAGCGGCATCTAAGTAAATAAAGCTTGGTCGACAGACCAAGTTCGGGCCTTGTTTATTCGCTGTGACATTGGTGCGTCATTACCGTGCCTTCACGGAATGCTTAGGCTAAGTCTTTAAGATAGACAGGCCCGAATACTTAGACTTTTTTCAATTCGCTTTTTGGGGAATCTATATGACTACGACTAGCAATCAAAACTCGTCATCGTTTGGTTGGCTTGGTGCTGGGTTTAGCTTGGTTACAGACCGAGTGGATGCCATTAATCAACGAGTTGGAAATGAGTTGTCTGCAATCAATGACAACTTAACGGCCTTGAGCCAACGTGGAGAAAAAGTGGAAGCAGAGTTATGCCAACGCTTTCGTCCAGTCGCAACCTTAGTTGCAACGAAAAACAAATTAAAGGAGTCGGCTATGCCATTCGGTATCTTAGATTCGATAAACCCGTTTAAATCTAACAACCGTAAAAATGATGAGCGCTTAGCGGTGCTATCAGCAAAAGTCGACCTGCTAGTAGAACAAGTCGCATTACTTGCGGCCAAAGAGGCCACCGCACGTCAAGCTGCGAAAAAGCAAGCTGAAGCAAAAAAAGCGGCCAGTGCCGATACCGAAGCGACGCCTGCTAAATCTACGGCGCGAAAAACAACGCGCACAAAAGCGGCTGCTGCTAAAAAGCCCGCTACGGAGAGTGCAAAGACCACAACGGCCAAACCCGCTGCTAGAAAGACGACTCGCCGCACTACGACTAAGCCCAAAACCACTGCGGCTAAAAAAGAAACAGAATAATTGAGCAAGAGGCGTAGTGGTTTGTCTATGCCTCTCTTGTATCTGACCAGCTAATAACGATTCCACAAATTTTGGTACTTTTTTACTGAAAAGTAATCGCTGGGTTCCCAGCATGTCGGTACCAAAGCTTCGATATCTTCTTGCGTAAAGTTCGCCGATAACCCACTCATTATCTCAGCTAATCGGTCTTTCCCTATTCGCATGAGCTTTTTATGGTTCGCTTTAAAATACAGATTAGTGGAACGCGGCACGGTTTCATCTGCTATTGACGTTATGTAAGTTAACCCACGGGTGACGGGCCTAACAACCGGCTCAGCGGGGTGCTTGGGGTTCAGTTGTGTCACGATAGCACACTCGTAATGATCCCGTTCAACCCCTTTCTCGTTTCGCGGGATGTAGGTTACCCCGAACCCTTGAGGAAAATAGCCTACAATCGAAATGAAAGCCTCTGCCATTTTGGCGTTGAGAGCCCCTTTTTTTGCTAATTGCTCGATCAATAAATACCCTTTTGGTAGGGCCTTTCGCGTGTAATCGGGCTTGGTTGATAGAATGATAGAGGCGTAAATCTGGGGGATTTTAACTAACTCTCCGATTCCGACCTTAGATACATAGGCATCTCGAACGACCTGAGTGATAAAGTCGTTAATATGCTGCTGAGTGTCATTAAACGTCGCACGCTCTGCTTTGTCGTTGCCTATGTATTTGGGTAAGCCAAGGCCATTTTGGATGTAGTCCAAAGTGTGGTTGAAGTTGAGTTTTAACAGACGTTTTCGCTCTTTTTCATCAAGTACGCGAAATTCATCTTTTTTGCCGTCTTCTCCATATAACACCGCTAACGAATCCGGATGTTGGAGCCCAATGTCTTGCATAATCGCCGCGACGATCAGAGGAATTGCCAATTCATTTTGCCAACGAGCCATACAATCACGGTCGCCTTGGAATCGGTCATGGGCATCGCTAAACTTGGCCAAATACCCGTGTTTTAGCTTATTATCAGCGATAATTTTGTCCGCTAACCTAAGAGTTAAAACTGCTTTGTATAACGGCTTTAGGCGTTGATGTAGACGAGCAAAGTTACGGTCTTTGCCCCTTGTTATCAGCATCACCGTGCCAAGAAACTTGGCGCTGAGCAATTGGGTTTCTTGATAGCTATCACCATCGCATAGTTCGAGCAACCGAAGGGCAACTTGGCGTAGTGATGTTAGCCTGGCGTGGCGTGATTCCTCTACCGACTTGGTTAGGGTCTTGAGTTTATCCTCGAGAGCCACTTTGCTTTGCACTTCGTCATCGTTTTCAACGAAGTTTTCCAGTTTTTGAGTGACATCTTGTTTTTCAGCCGCGATTTTTACACCAGAATAAAAGTAGAGCTTAGCATCGTCGAATAACGAGCCATGTCCCCATTCGTTTGGGTAGACCTGTTCAATCAGGCGCTTTACTTTCTGCGTGTAAGTATTATCAGGGCTTTCGGTAGTTATCTTCACTATCGTCCTTAGCGTGTTTCGGCCTAAATGCTTTTAAAACCGCATCAATCAGACGAGAAGCGAAGACGTTAGGCACTGGTTCCTGTGGCTAGTGGAGCATCAACGTGACCGAGTTCTTGCGCTTCTCGTTGTTTTAGAAGACGTAAATAATAACGCAAAGTTTCACTGATTTGGGTATTTCTGTCGATAACATGAAGTTGCGGCCATGCGGCACGCTCACCACTTTCGATGAGGGCGTTGATGCTTTCAACAGTAGGGTTCGCCAAAACCTGAGCTAAATTGCGTAACTGCTTCTTAGGTATGATATTTATATCACCTACATATTGTTGGTCAATTATAGAACGAACTTTGTGAATGGCGAGCTTAGCGCCCTTGTTGTCTATCAGTTTTTCTAGTACGTCGAACGCAAAAATACTGTTTGTTTTCGCCAGTTGTCCAACGTGACGCATTGTCATGCTGTACAAGTTGTCAGCTTCTTCTCTGCTAGACGACAAGAAGGGGACCGCCAATGGGTTGGTCTGGCTTACTATGCTGTGGTTGACGCCATACAATCGCGCAAGACGTTCAAAGGGTAAGTCGGCCATCAGTGAACCGTCGGCGAAACGGCGATTCGGAATATACGGTACGATATCCCCGTTGGCTGCTTTCGCTCTGAGTTGTACTGGGTTAAATACCACCGGGACGGCGCAAGATGCCCTTACGGCCTGAGTGATAATCGCATTTGGTGAGGTTTTGGCATTCAGTAACCTAGAATATTGGTGCAAATCTGCTGGCGAAACAGTGACGGTGATGTGTCGCTTGGTTTTCTTGTAGGCTTCTTCAAATGTCATTAGATCAAACAAGTTAATCAGCGCATTTTCTAACGCACTACTGTCAAACAAACTCTTGTTTGAAAAGCCTGCCCAAATTCGCCAGTCTTTGAATTTATCGAAAATAAACTCAGGGGTCATTGCTTCTAGCAATTCATCATGGGTTCTTGTACCAATCATTGCTGCAATAATTGAGCCCGCGCTAGCGCCAGAGATAACCGTAGGCAGCAGGTTTTGCTCGTTCAGGGCTTTGACTACGCCACAGTGAAAAAAGCCCAGCCCCGCGCCACCGGACAACATTAGGCAACTTCTGCCATAAGCGTGAGCCGTCTCTTCAAAAAAAGATAATTTTTCGTAAAAGTCGACTTCGTGTTCGTCAGCGTTATAGATTTGTTCGAGGGAGGACATCACCTCTGACAAAAAGCTCTCGATAAGGTGCTTGGTGCCATATTTGCAATGGCTGAGCAAAGATGGGTTAGCGATATTTCCCAAATTGCCGTGTAGCCCTTCGTGCAAAATGGACATGAGTGCTTGATTGTCACCTTTGCCGCGGGCAATTTGCAGGCGTTGCACACGCTTGCGGATCAACCGGTAATCATACTCTCTACATGCATCCTTCGCTTTCCAGTCATCAGCACCTGACAAAGCATCATGCTCTATACATGCTTCTTTATAGGCTTGATAACTCTCGGCGTTATCAATGTCTTTTTCTAGAGAAGAAAGTCGTCGGTCGAATAAAGGCATACTGCACCTCTTTGTATCAGCTCGTGCACGAATTAACGCAAATTGTGTTTGAGCTGCCATCTTGTATATCTGGTGTAACACCTTTGTTTTTAAGGTGAATTACCAAGTTATATTTTGCCTGAAAGAGAGTGTAATGAGATAAATTAGAAATCACTACCCAATTTTCAGTTTTACGTCATTTTCCCGGATTTTGACTTCTTTTTGTCGACGGAGTTCGCCTTATTTTGAATATTTTACGATTAGTGATTGACCATTCTCTACGCAATCAGTAGCCTGAGTGTTAACTCGTGAATTACCTATTGGCAGTCAAATAGTTGTTCAAAACCAACGCGTTCTGAATACGGACTACTGGCAGTCAAAGGTAGTTTGAATTGCAATAAAGATAACGATAATAAGTGACCGATTGCCAGTATGGATTGGAATCTAAAAACTTTAGGTTTGTTGGCGTTAATTCCCCTTATCAGTGGGGTAGTTGGATGGGCGACCAATTATCTGGCGGTGAAAATGATGTTTTATCCCATCGAATTCGTTGGGCTGAAACCCATTTTTGGTTGGCAAGGGTTAATTCCTGCCAAGCGCAAAGAAATGGCGGAAATCGAGGTCGAGCTAGTCCTTGGTAAATTGCTAAGCGTAGAAGAATTAGCTGAACGGTTGGACCCCAAAGCCCTGACTGAGGCCATTGAACGACGCCTACAGCAAGTCATCAAAAAGGTGGTGAATGACGTGATGTCTGAGTCCGCCCCGACGCTTTGGGCTTCCATGCCTGTTCAAGGCAAGAATTTGGTGTATCGTCGCATCGAACATGATATTCCCAATGTCGTTGAAAAAATGGTCGACGACTTCCAACACAACGTTAATGAAATTATCGATATCAAAGAGTTGGTCGTTGAGCAGTTGGTCAACAGCCCAGAGTTGATTAACGAAATCTTTTTGAGTGCGGGGGCTAAAGAGTTTCCCTTTATTGTTCGCTCTGGTTTCTTTTTCGGCGTTTTATTCGGTATACCTACTGCTGCCATTTGGCATTACTTTCCAGAGTGGTGGATCCTCCCGCTAGGCGGTTTATTGGTGGGGTATGCGACGAATTGGATTGCCATAAAAATTATCTTTGAACCGAAAAATCCGGTAAAGCTCGGCCCATTTACGCTTCAAGGTATGTTCTTAAAGCGGCAAAAAGAAGTTTCTGAGGTCTATTCTGAGATCATCGAGAAGAAACTGATCAATTCGCAAAACATTACTCACATTATCTTACATGGTTCGGGGTCTGCTCAATTACTCGAGTTGATTGAGCTCCATGTTAATGATGCGATTGAGCGTTACGTCGCGGTGGCCCAGCCTTATTTTGCCTTAGGGGTAGGGTCAGAAAACTATTTCAAAATGAAATCTTTAGCAGTGAAGTTGCTGTTTGAGAATACGGATAAATACTTATTTTACGCCTACGATTATGCCAATCAAGCGTTGCGCGTTGGCGATGATTTATGTGAGAGAATGCAAGCATTGTCATCCGAAGAGTTCGAAGGTGTCTTGCGACCAGCTTATCAGGCCGATGAGTGGAAGCTAATTGTGACTGGGGCTATTCTCGGCTTACTCGCCGGTTTTGGGCAGTTGAATTTCATCTTTATGTAGAGAGTGAATTATGAAAACAGCTGAACGGATTTTGCTGACAGCGCTAACACTGTTTAACGAGCATGGGGAGAATGCCGTTACCAGCGTGGATATTGCTTTGGAGCTGGATATCAGCCCCGGTAATTTGTACTACCACTTCAAAGGTAAAGAAGTCATGGTAGATGCGCTCCTCGAACTACACAAAGCGGAGATGAATAAGCTGCTGGTACCAGACCTTCCTGAACGCTTGTCGGGAAGTGACCTGTTTTATTACTTCTATCTTCTGATTGATAAAATACAAGTTTTTGGTTTTCTCTATCGCAGCCCTGCTGACCTTGCCGAAAAGTACCCTCATGCAAGCCAACAAATTCATCGTTTATTAAGTGGTATTGAACAACAGACAAAACGACTACTTGAATGTGCCCAAAAGCGCGGGGAATGTCAGTTTTTGCCGGCAGAGCTAGAATTAACCGTGGAGCTCATTAGTCTGGTTGTTACTCAATCGTGTCATTTCGACCAATGGCGAAAACACGACGATGCCGAAGTACAGCGCTATCATGCATTATCACTTATCACAACGGCATTGCTACCTCGATTTCAATTGGAGCCGTCCAGTTTGGAGGCCCTACAAACCGCAATTCACGACCACACGATTGCGAATCTGCACGAAATAAAACTTACCAGTCAAGGGCAGGATACATGGCAAAGTCGTTAACATTTCTTGATAAGTCGTTCTGGTTAACCGAGTCAGACGCCAACCCAAAACACGTTGCCAGTTTGCAATTACTTAGTATACCTGATGGTGCTGCCCCTAAAGCGTATGTCACAGACCTTTACCAAGAGATGAAAGGCTACGCCAAAGCATGTCCGCCGTTTAATTGTCGGGTAAAAACGTTCATGACTTATCCATTGGGGCTTCAGCCGGTTAAAAAAATGAACATGGATTACCACGTTCAGTTACACAAGGTCGATGATATTACGGACCGCGTCGCGCTGGACGATTTTGTTGCCAGCTTGCATGAATCTCGTTTAGACCCAGACAAACCGCTGTGGCAATACCATTTTATCTACGACGATAACCATGACAACTACGCGATTTATGCACGTGTTCATCACATGTACGGTGACGGTGCAACCTTAGTCAGATGGTTTCAAGCGGGTTATTTACCCGAGCCGCAAGACGAGTCTTTCATCCCTGTTTGGGCGGTAAAAAGGCTGCGTACAAAGCGTGGTCAAAAGGGACGACCTGTGGTGAATTTTTTCACTTCCGTGTTGGGTTTCTTGCGAATGATGTTTGACCTGCTGGTTATTTTAGTTCGCTTGTTAATGAGGTTGTGTCGGTTCAACACACACTACATGCCCGTGCCATTTACGGGGACCAAAACACGCTTAACGGGACAAGTTAAAGCCGGTAGGGCCGTGGCGACGATGGACATTGACTTCGCTCGCGTCAAAGCACTAGGTAAACGCGCCAGAGCGTCTGCCAATGAAGTGTTATTAACCGCCTTTGATATCGGCGTGCATAGATTACTTCAAGATCACGGTCACACTTTCAAAAAAGCCCTGTATACCAATATGCCTATTAACTTGCGTAAACCGGGTGAAAAAACAACAGGCAACAAAATTGCTATTGTGCCTGTTCAACTAGCCCATGGTGAACAAGACCCGTATTTAAGGCTCAGGCAAATCATAAATAATCACCGTATTGTTAAGTTCGCAGCCCAACATGCAAGCCCCGGAACCTTTA
Organism: Alteromonas sp. 5NS40-0096; assembly: GCF_057544385.1. NCBI lineage: Bacteria > Pseudomonadati > Pseudomonadota > Gammaproteobacteria > Alteromonadales > Alteromonadaceae > Alteromonas > Alteromonas sp. 5NS40-0096. The sequence goes on along the minus strand of NZ_BAAJLQ010000001.1, from coordinate 1,214,370 downwards.
GCGCCTATACCATCATTATTCAGTCATTCGCCCTGATTTTCGAAATGCTGCACATATCAGATTATATCAAGCCAATCGCTAATATCTTGGTATCCAATGTACCCGGGCCTGAAGATGTGCGCTACTTGAAAGACTCGAAATTGTTGGCTTGTTATCCCATTTCTACTATCACGCCCGGAGGTGGTGTTAACATAACCCTGATGACCTATGCAGGTGTTGCGAATGTTGGGCTAGTCTGTTGTAACAAGCACATTGATAGCTTGCAGCCATTGGCTGAGTACATTATTGAAGCGTTTGATATGTTGGAAGCAAGTATCGACGACCCTACACTGAATATCGATGATATTGGTGAGCACCCTGAAACGGTGCCCTTGTCGATAGTCAGCGAATAATACCACGGTTCCTCACCTCTACTGACGGTCCGATTAGTTCATAGGTGAGTAAGCCTTATGACAACGGGACATCTAGGGGCGGCCTTGCCCTAAGCATTGGAGCGTAGAGCAAGGTCGTTGTGACAATCAAGTGGTCTATCTAGCGCTTTTTTTCGACCAAGCAGATCAGATTTCCGCAAGTATCATCGAAAATCGCCATACGTACTTCACCCATATCCTGTACGTCACCTCTCACTTCCACGCCTTTGCTTTTTAAGTCAGCGATTTCTTGATCAATATCATCGGATTCAAACGATGTGTAGGGGATACCGGCGTCATAGAGTGATTGCTGAAAGACTTTGGCTGGTTCAAAACCGAGTGGCTCAAGCAGTAATTCAATTCCGTTTTGCGTCTGTGTCGAGACCACAGTTAGCCATCGGTGTTCCCCCATAGGAACATCTTCTTTTTTCTCAAAGCCCAATTTTTCGGTATAAAACGTGAGCGCACGCGCTTGGTCTTGAACAGGTACACTGGTTAAGCTTATTTTCATGATATCGCCCCTGTGATGATTGAAGTAGCATGCTCTAGACTAGCGCAATTTTTATTCAATTGCGTGGAGGATTTTGCTGTTGTAGAAATGAAGTTCACACGCTCCAGTCTCTACTTAAAACAAGAATCGCAATTCGGATTCTTCTACTGCGACTGTTTTTCCGAGTTTGGCGAACAGGTGTTCTCGCCACTGGGTTGCTTGCATTTGGTAGTCGAGATCAAATTCCGCAACGGCTTCGAGTAACGCTTTTTCGATCTGTGGTTGATGGTATTCAAGAATGCGTTGCTTACTGCCGCCAACATACAGTTTGAGATAGTTAAGCGCCTGGTCTGATGTGCCTGCACTCAGTACATTCAAAGCTTGTTTTATTGGGGCTCCCAACAGGCCTGTCACCGGTACAGGTAGCAATTTGTCGATTAAAAACTGAGTATCTTTAAGCAATGAATACTCGTCGTTAACTAAATGCAAATCGTCGACTTTAATGTCTACCAACGTAAGGGTCTGAGTTTGTTCTAAATAACGGGGTAGTGCACTAATTTGCACTATCGCATGAGCGCGATAAATTGGGGAACCCATTACTTTGACTTCGACGCCCGCGAGACATTGAAGGTGCAAGCGAACACTATCTGCGGGCATGCTGACAACACCTTCGATGATGCGGACAACACCGTTACCAATGGGAACACTGAGGTCAAACTGTTGCGGAAAGTGCTCAACAATCAACGCATTGAGTTCAGCAGTGGTAAACCTGTCGTACTTGAGTTTTCCGAGCTTTACCAAGCAATAACCTATTGCGTATTTTAACCAGTCTGTTTTTGATAGTTTGTCCATCGATCGCTTTATATCAGCTGTGTTGTGCTATTAAGCGGATTTTCGCACAAGATGTCAAAGGGCAGTGTCTTATTGAACAAAAAGTGTTCTGCATTAACCTCGATCGTAAATGCATCAACTATCAATTTTCTCAATAGTTAGATTAAATCATTGATTCTAAATGTAAAATAAATGTAAAAGTGGACTAACGAAATAAAGCCTAGTTTGTTAAACTGGTATGACATCTGATGACATAGTGTATAACCGCCGAGGAGAAGTCAGTGCAAGAACCAAGTGAACAGTTCGATTACATCGTCGTGGGTGGCGGCTCTGCTGGTGCAGTAATCGCTGCGAGACTGTCTGAAAACCCCGCGGTGTCGGTTTGTTTGGTTGAAGCGGGCAGTCGAGACCGCAATCCTCTGATCCACATCCCCTTCGGTTTGTCGTTATTATCACGCTTTGACGGCATAGGTTGGGGTTACAACACGGAACCACAACCAGAACTTAATGATAGGGAACTGTTTTGGCCAAGAGGGAAAACACTTGGCGGTAGTAGTTCGGTCAATGCCATGTGTTATATACGTGGGCAAAAAGAGGATTACGACGAATGGGAGGCCCTGGGGGCCGAAGGCTGGTCTTTTAATGCCGTATTGCCATACTTTAAGCGTGCAGAGAACCAAACGCGAGGCGCAGACGAATACCATGGGGTAGGCGGCCCACTGAACGTGGATGATTTGCGTCATACCAGCGTATTGTCACAAGCATTCGTCGATAGTGCAGGTAGTGTTGGTTTAGCCATTCTGGAAGACTTTAATCGAGACGAGCGCGAAGGGCTGGGTTATTACCAAGTTACCCAAGTTGGAGGGCAACGTTGTTCGACAGCTAAAGGATACCTAAAACCCGCGTTACATCGACAAAACCTTACCGTCATGACTGGTGTAATGGCTGAGCGTATAATTTTGAAAAATAAATGCGCACAAGGGATCCAAGTTCGTATCAAAGGCAAAGTGAAACGCCTTGAAGCGTCCCATGAGGTTATTCTGTGCGGTGGCGCGATAAACTCGCCGCAACTGCTTATGCTTTCTGGCATTGGCCCTAGAGAGCACCTGGAAGATGTTGGCGTGCATGTACAACACGAACTACCGGGTGTCGGTGAGAACTTGCAAGACCATCTTGATGCCATCGTCCAGCATCATTGCAAGGCACATGAAGGCTACGCCGTCGCAGCCTCTGCCTTACCACAGTATGTAAAGGCGACAGGTCAATATCTGTTTAAACGAGGTGGAATCTTCTCGTCAAACATCGCGGAAGCGGGTGGGTTTGTAAAATCGAGCCTTGCTGACAAAGGGCCTGATATTCAATTTCACTTCTTACCGGCGATTTTAGAAGACCATGGCCGTAGCATGCAATTTGGATATGGCTATGGGCTTCATGTTTGTTGCCTGTATCCGAAAAGCCGCGGAACAATCCGCCTGCAAAGCAACCACCCAGCTGATCACGCGATGATTCAACCAAATTACTTAAGCCATCCTGATGACCAAAAAATCATGATCGAAGGGGTGCGTATGGCTCGTCAAATACTAGCGTCATCCAATTTTGATGGGTTCAATGGTCATGAGGTGCTGCCCGGTGAGGAAGCACAAACAGACGAGGAAATTCTCGAGTTTATTCGCGAGAAATCCGAGAGTATTTACCATCCAATCGGAACGTGCAAAATGGGATTGGCAACAGACCCAATGGCGGTTGTTGATAACGAGTTAAACGTTCACGGTATTAGTGGCTTGAGAGTCGTTGATGCGTCAGTTATGCCAACACTTATCGGCGGCAACACCAATGCGCCAACGGTAATGATTGCCGAAAGAGCGGTGGAGTTTATCAGAAACAAACAGTCGGGCCTTAATCAGGGCGCCGCATAAAAAGCTGTGCCGCGCAGTCACACATAGCATCGATGTGGCTGCTGTCGGCATAGATACCATCAATCAGCAACCTCGCAATACCATGCAACGTACTCCAAGTAACTTGTGCAAGGCGCAGGGTATCTTGGTCTTGTGGCAACAATCCTTGGGCTTGCCAGGTTTTGGTCATCGTGACTTGAAACTGAAAGGACGGGAAGGCCACGGCCTTTAGGTCAGCTGTTGGTTCTCCGGATTTCCAAATGGTGCGGCCAAACATTAACTCGTACATTTGAGGATGGCGGTCTGCGTAGCCAACATAACCTCGAATAAATCGCTTGAGCCTCTCTTCCGGCGTTAACGACTCATCGTCAAATATGATTTGCGCTTCTCTGTGCCATTGTTCAAAGCCTTCCGCTGCAATGGCGCTTAACAATGCGTTTTTGTCTTTGAAGTGATGATAGGGCGCGGTGCGAGATACCCCTGCGTCTTCAGCAATTTTACGCAGTGATAACCCCTCAATGCCTTGAGACTCTAACCGTTGTTTTGCCGCGTTCAGCAGCGTTGCACGCAAATCTCCGTGGTGATAGGGCTGTTGGGTCTTACTCATAACACACATTCTTTTGACGACTCCACCCTAGGGTAAGGTTTATCTTGACAGTGTCAATATTAACTTTTATCTTGACGCTGTCTAGTTTGCAAAATTGTTAACAATATAGGTGATTCATGGCGGAATTTAGCTACACCACGTTAGACGTTTCTATCGACAATCACATTGCCCATGTTGAGTTATCAAGACCAGAGAAGCTCAACAGTATGATCCCAGAGTTTTGGCACGAGCTCCCACACGCCATTCGACAAATTGACGAGTCTGCAAAGGCCAGAGTTATCGTTATTTCGTCGCAAGGTCGCCATTTCAGCGCAGGCATGGATTTGTCTGTTTTCCGAGCCATGGCGAAAGACTACGATCAAGAACCCGCAAGACGCGCAGAAAAGCTGCGTCGCTTGGTGCTGGAATTACAAGACAGCTTTAACGTTCTGGAAAGTGTCAGAATCCCTGTACTCGCAGCCGTTCAAGGTGGCGTGATAGGCGGAGCCGTCGATATGGTATGTGCATGCGACATGCGCTATTGCACTGAGGATGCCTTTTTTACGATTAAGGAAACTGCTATCGGTATGACGGCAGACCTTGGAACATTGCAGCGAATGGGCCATTTAATGCCAATGGGTTTGGTCAAAGAATTGGCCTACACCGCCCGAAACATGGCGGCATCAGAGGCGCAGTCGTGTGGGTTCGTCAACCAAGTATTTGCCGATAAACAAGCTATGCTAGATGGGGTGATGGCGATTGCTCGACAAATCGCAGCACATTCACCGGTTGCGGTCGCTGGTTGTAAACAACATATCAACTACAGTCGCGATCACAGTGTCGCCGATAGTCTAGAATATATGGCGACGTGGCAAACCGGATTATTCCAAATGGCAGACATTCAAGCTGCTATGGGGGCTCAGGAATCAGGCACTGTTCCCCAATTCGACGATCTGCTCGGCGGGCCGAGCCGTATGCAGCAACTCAACCATAAATAAATGAGTCAGGACCGAAAATGACAACCTACACTGAACATCCCGCATATCCACATCTGTTCCGTCCATTAGATTTGGGTTTTACTGAATTAAAAAACCGCGTCCTTATGGGATCAATGCACACCGGGCTGGAAGAGATGCCCAAAGGCCATAAGCATATGGCGGCATTTTATGCAGAGCGTGCCAAAGGCGGCGTTGGCCTTATTGTCACTGGGGGAATTGGCCCAAATGATGAGGGGTCTACCCATGAAATTACCAAGCGTCTTGATTCGGATGAAGCGGTCTCAAATCACAAAGAAGTGACAGATGCAGTGCATATGGCTGGTGGTAAAATTTGTATGCAAATTTTGCACACTGGCCGCTATGCCTACAACCCAAACCTAGTCGCGCCATCGGCAGTCCAAGCGCCGATTAACCCCTTTAAACCACGAGAGTTAACGTCTGAAGAGATTGACAAACAGATCGAAGATTTCGTCAACACCTCTTTGCAAGCCCAGCGCGCAGGCTACGACGGTGTCGAGATCATGGGATCAGAAGGTTACTTCTTAAACCAATTTATCGCACAGCGCACCAACCATCGCGATGATGAGTGGGGTGGTGACTATCAAAATCGCATCCGCTTGCCTATTGAAGTTGTGCGCCGTGTACGAGAAGCCGTCGGAACTAACTTTATCATCATCTACCGCCTGTCTATGCTGGACTTAGTGGAAGGAGGCTCGAGCTACGACGAGATTGTCACCTTGGGCCAAGCGATTGAAAAAGCGGGCGCAACCATTATTAACACGGGTATCGGTTGGCATGAGGCGCGTATTCCCACTATTGCGACAAAAGTGCCCCGTGCGGCGTTCACCTGGGTGACCGCAAAATTCCGCGATGCCTTGTCCATTCCTGTTATTACGTCTAATCGAATTAACACACCAGAGGTGGCAGAAGAAGTATTATCACGCGGTGATGCGGATATGGTCTCCATGGCTCGTCCATTCCTTGCCGATGCTGAGTTTGTGCGAAAAGCACAACAAAATCGCGCCGATGAAATCAACACTTGTATCGGTTGTAACCAAGCGTGTTTGGACCATGTTTTCAACGGTCAACTAACCAGTTGTCTAGTTAATCCAAGAGCGTGTCACGAATTGCAATTGGTGATCACGCCAACAGAAAACCCGAAACACATCGCCGTTGTTGGCGCTGGGCCTGCTGGTTTAGCCGCGGCTACTACAGCTGCATCTCGCGGGCATAAAGTGACCTTGTTTGATGCTGCTGACGAGATAGGTGGCCAATTTAACATTGCTAAGCAAGTGCCAGGCAAAGAGGAGTTCTACGAGACTCTCCGCTATTTTGGAAAACAAATTGAGATTCACAAAGTGGATTTGCGTTTGAACACCCGTGTCGATGCAGAAACACTTAATAATGGCGAATTTGATGAAGTTATCCTAGCAACAGGGATTGTGCCGCGTACGCCTCCTATTGACGGCGTAGAGCACGACAAGGTATTGAGCTACCTCGATGTCTTGAAGTACAAGAAGCCTGTTGGCCAAAAAGTCGCGATTATTGGTGCTGGCGGCATAGGGTTCGATACAGCGGAATACTTATCTCACGGCAAAGTTACACCGAGTCAGGATATCCCCGCCTTTATGAAGGAGTGGGGAATAGACATGAACCTTGAGGCCCGTGGCGGAATAGAAGGAATGAGACCTCAGCCAGAACCTTCCCCTCGTGAAATTGTTTTACTGCAGCGCAAGACAACAAAAGTCGGTGCGGGATTGGGCAAAACGACAGGTTGGGCACATAAAGCTGGCTTGTTGATGAAGGGCGTCAATATGATCGCTGGTGCAAGCTATGACAAGATTGACGATGCTGGCTTGCACATTACCGTGAATGGCGAATCACAAGTGCTTGAAGTCGACAACGTGATTATCTGCGCAGGACAAGAACCCCTCAAAGAACTAGCCGAGCAAGTAACGGCAAATTGCCATCTGATTGGTGGTGCAGACGAGGCGGCCGAACTCGACGCAAAACGAGCCATTGATCAGGGAACGCGTTTAGCGGCTCAACTTTAGCCTTTGCCCTACGTGCTCGACACTACTGAGTGTTTCGAGCACGTAGATTTAAGGTTGTCGCTGCTTGATCAATTGAAAAATCAAACAGTTTTAACACGTTCATCCCCAATAAACCGTCCACATCCGTCAAGGTATCCGTGGGCAGTACCAGTAACGACACATCATTAATGACGAATGGGCCAAGGGCAAATTCATCGACTTTTACCATTCTCGCTCGGACGCGGCCGCCAGCAGTATTGACATTAAATACACCGACAAATTCATAGCCGGAGCGCCGAGAAAGTTTGGCAAATTGTTGAGCTGAAATGGCACTCGTCGTTGCGCCAGTGTCTATTAGTAGTTGAGCATATATACCATTGATTTCAACATATGTTGCGTATCGGTTGTTGTCGTATTCCAAAGGTATTCTAGTGGTGTCGGGGTCAGTCACACGTGCTTGAGTTGGCTCGCTCTCTTGATTGTTTTGTGCAACATAAACGCGATTTCGAATGGCATTGGCACCCGAGTCACTGTTTGGCAGTGTCGCTAAAATATCTTCCATCAAGGTAAATTTAGCTTGTTGGCCATAGGCTTCAGCCAGATTCAATACGAAGTCACGATGGGTTGGCATGCGTTGAAACAAAGGTTCTAGGAATTGCGCCAATAAATCCCATTCAGCAGTGCTTTTCAATTGTGATATCGCAGTTGTTAGCGTGGTATCGATGATACCTTCAATCGTCTGCCTTTGAGTGCTGGATATTGGCCTTTCGAGCAGCTCAAAATAGTAGATTAGCCCTTCGGACAAGGGTTCGGTTTTGACGATGTATTCGGCTTCGAGTAGCAGAAGTTCAATATTGTTTGGATCGTTTTTCAGTTGTTCTGCCAAGCCTAAACGCGCTAAATCGAGTTGATTCGATTCAATCCATGCAGAAATTTGACCTGTGCTGGTGACAGGTGAGCTTTCAGCGGCTACCTCTTCTTGAGGTGCGGTTTCAGACGCAGACGCATTGAGATTCGGTTGATGCTGATTTGAGGGGCTTGGCGACATTTGCTGTGATTGGGAGAATGAGAGAGCCTGCCACAATAAAACGTTGCCCGCTAAGGAAGCGAGTAGAGCAACACTCAATAGCAAGATAGCCGTTCTCACTGGACTGGCTCGATACAAGCACTGCCATAGATGTCTCTGAATTTTTCAGGCATACGTTTTGGTGCTCCCGTGGACAAGCTGACGCAAATGAAGTCAGTTTTGGCAGCAAACACTTTTTGCTGTCTGCGGGTACAATAAAACTCAAATTGTCGAGACAAATTGAGCTTGTTGTCACAATGGGTTATCCAGGTACCACAAATCAGCGAATCACCTAAATGGCAGGGCAGCAGGTAATCAATTTCATGACGACGGATGACCATGCCTCGGTCGTGGTCTTGATAATCCTCGAATCGCAAGCCCAACGCGTTGGAGTGTGCCCAAGCTAATGCCTCGATTTGGTTGACATAGGCTCCATTGTTAACATGGTTATAGTGATCAATATGGCTTGATTCTATTGTCCACAACAGGGTATGGGGGGCGTCATAACGCCAAGGATATGCTTCAGACATGGGGCAATGGGTTATCCGTTTCTAAATCAACATCACGATTGAAGAGGGTGTGCATAATGTCGCGTTCGCGGCACACGACGGGGTCAATAAAATTGTGCACATCACCCAACGCTTTAAAGGCGTTAAATCCGCGTTCTAAAAATTCATGCAAAGCGAGAAGCCCAGCAATTTTTGCCGGTCTGCGCGCTAACTTTATGAGCATGCTGATACCTGAAATGTTCACGACATCGGCGAGCTGTGCACCTAAATTTGTGATGATGTCTATTTGTTTGGCGCGTTTTTGCTGTTCGTCACTGTCGCGGTATGCGTTGGCGTAGGTTTCACGATTCAATTCTTGGCCTCTCAAACGAAGCGCCAAATCCATATCCAAATCAAACGACAGCGCATTAAGTGCAAGCGCCTCGTCGAGTGCCAACATGGCTTTTTGCGGTAAGACTTTCGCCAATTTGGGTATCACACGAGCGAGGTCTGCATCGCGCTGACTAAAGTCTTTAGGGCCGTACAGCTCTTCGACAAAAAATGCCATAGCCAACTGGTATTTTTGTTGCGACGCTAAATCGGCATGACTTGCGAGCAGCCGCTCACATTGCCACTGTTGCAAATGACCTATCTCATCAAGCAGCCCCATCTTGTCTGCGAGGTCTCGCTTGGCATTAACCGCATGTAAATGACCGATAATTTTGTCTGATGTGCTCATGTGACTCCATCGTGCATCAGGGTGGGTGTAGCTTGTCGAAAAAAACACTTTTATTCAAGTTGAGCCGCGGAATTTACCGCGATGTGTTGAGCTTTCTCGAATAAAACATGCCAAGTCAAATGCAACAAACCCAATAAATAATTAGCTTTGGTTTAACCACTGTACGAACTGATTGGCGGGTAAAGCCCCTGACAGTCTGTCGATTTCTCTGCCATTGATACACTTAGCCAGTGTGGGGATGGAGCGAATGTTGTGTTCAGCCGCAGCCATTTGTTGCGCTTGCGTGTCGACTTTTAAAAACAACATTTGACCGTGCAGCTGTTCTGCCACTTGAGTAAAGGTGGGAGCAAATTGCAGACAGGGGCCACACCAAGGAGCCCAAAAGTCGACGACAATCGGCAAGTCATTTTTTTGGATGTGCCGAGCCAGTTGACTGCCATTGACTTCCAACGGTGCGGCGCCGAGTACCTGCTGTTTACATTTGCCACAGGTGGCCTCATTGGCCTTTTTGCCTTGTGGTATTCGGTTTATCGCACCGCAGTGGTGACAAACGATATGCATGAAGATTACCCTTGTGATTGCGCTGACATCATGTCGAATAATGTGGGCGCGTCCTGCTAAATTTTCAAGAGTTGGAGCAAAGTGGTAGGTTGCTCTGATTGAAAATTGGGTATAACGATGAGTCGATTCGCAGGTCAGAAGCTGATAAAATGCGCCACCAATTTTCTCCGTTAGCAAGTGATTGATGTTGAGTCGAGTCGTACCATTGAGTTGCCCATCTGAACGCCCAGATCCTGATGTTTGTGCGTTGATTGATTTATTTGCTGATACCTTCTACCAAGAATTCAACACCAAATTGATACGAGGGGAGCACGAGCCTATTTATCTGCCCGCAGGCCAGGGTAAACCTTACGCGCAGATTGTATTTGCTCATGGATTTTTCTCTAGTGCATTGCATGAGATAGCGCATTGGTGTGTAGCTGGGGAGAGGCGTCGTCAACTCGAAGACTATGGCTATTGGTATTGCCCAGATGGCCGTGATGAGGAGCAGCAAGCAGAGTTTGAAAAGGTAGAAATCAAACCTCAGGCAATTGAATGGGCGTTGACCCACGCTGCAGGTCGAGTATTTCAAGTGAGTACTGATAACCTCAATGGTGTAGAGCCCGACCGATTCGCTTTCACGCAAGCGGTTAAATCAAAACTTCTGGACATGTTGCAACATGGCTTTCCTCCGAGAGCAGCACGATTTATTAAGGCGTTAGAAAGGCATTTTGGCACGTCGCCCCTCACATTCTCTACATTGGAGATGGCAAAAGATGGATAACCCTCGCAAATTTAAGCTCGGTATTGTGATCAATCCGTTTGCAGGCATTGGTGGAGCACTCGCATTAAAAGGCAGTGACGGCGAGGCAATTCGAGAGCAGGCCCTAGCGGCAGGTGCAAAAAAACTCGCGAATGACAAAATGCGCCGTGCTTTGAACAAAATTTATGACGCAGCAGATTCGATATCGGTAGTGACCGCGTCCAGAGAAATGGGAGAATACGTGTGTCGTGAGTTAGGCTTATCGACGCAAGTCGTCTATTCCTCTGCCTCATCACAAACCGAAGCGATCGATACCGAAAATGCTGTACGCGAGATTCTCAAACACGATATCGATTTATTGCTATTTGCCGGAGGCGACGGTACCGCACGTAATGTTTGCCATATTGTTGAACAACGGGTACCTGTTTTAGGCGTGCCGGCAGGGTGTAAAATCCATTCTGGTGTCTATGCCGTTAGCCCACCCGCGGCAGGCGAAGTACTGAAATCAATGGTCAACGGCGATTTGGTAAGCGAAATCGACGCAGAAGTCAGAGATATTGATGAAACGGCATTTCGCCAAGGAAAAGTGATTGCGAAACCCTTCGGTGAAATGCGGGTGCCAAATGAATTGACCTACATTCAGGCTGTCAAAGCCGGGGGTAAAGAAAGTGAAGAATTGGTGCTTATGGATATCGCTGCACACATCACGAATGTGATGGACGATGAAGAAGACACTTATTTTGTCATGGGGTCTGGCTCAACGGTCGCCTCGATAATGGAAGAACTCGGATTGCAAAATACCTTGCTTGGTGTCGACGTCGTCTACCGTGGCGAGGTGGTAAAATCTGATGCGACAGCAAACGATTTGATTGAGATTGCAAAAACAGCACCCGTGAAATTGGTGATAACTGTCATCGGGGGGCAAGGGCATATATTCGGTCGTGGAAATCAGCAAATTAGCCCAGATCTCATTCGCGAAGTTGGCAAAGAAAACATACTCATTGTCGCGACTAAAAATAAATTAAACGGCCTCGCAGGCAAACCTTTGCGGCTCGATACGTCCGATGAAAAATTAGATGAGATGCTGGCGGGCCAATTTTCTGTGATAACCGGTTACAACGACAAAGTCTTGTATCCCGCGCTCTAAACAATGTTAGGAAACTTATGAATACCGAACCCCTCGCACCACGTGTTTATCTCGACGCAATCCATCAGATTGAACAAGCGCTGGATGCCGTTGTTGATCACGGTAGCGATGACGAACTCTTTGTTGCCAGTTACTTACAAGGCCATTTTGCCGTCGAATCTAAACGGCTTGAGATGGACGACGAGGCGACGTTGGAAAAATTGAACGATATTATGCAAGCCAGTCTGAACCGCGCATTTGAGGCTGGAGAGCTTGAGTCAGAAGACCAAATCCATGTTTCTGCACTATGGAAAAAATTGAGCGGCAATCTGTAACCGTTATCGCTTTGAAACATGTGGGCAAAAGGTAAGGTTTTGCCGCTATTGCCCCAATCATGTGTACTTGGCCTACTGATTCAAAGGGCGTCAACCCAGCTAGCCTATTGGTACGTTTCTTGCGATGTGAGTGCAGTTAACTAAATTAGGCTCACGTGATTCTCATGGTATTACCATACAAAGTGAAGTTTCTGGCCACTGGCCTTATATCTGTTTGTTTGATGCTTGGGTGTGCAAGCAAAAACAATGCGCCATCTAGTGCAGAAGTCTCCTCGGGATTACCCATTCCTGCACTTGGCAACGTTGAATATCACACGCATGTTTTGGCCAACGAATTGTTTGCTGGAATGCGACCTGCCAGGCAAGCTAGGTATGCCGTTGTGGGCTTTGTCCCTGTCGATACCATGGCTTTCGACCCAAAAAATCAACATCCGCTAATGTTACTGGGCCATCAACTTGAGCAAGGGTTAATCACCGAAGCAACAAAACGCGGCTTTACTGCTCAAGAGTTTAAGTTATCGAACGATATAAAGTTAAGTGACCAAGCAGATCGCGTGTTAACGCGTGACATCGATTCTCTTTCAGGTGTTGAAAGAGTCGACTATTACATTACCGGCACTATGGTTTATCAAGAAGCCGGCGCTGTGGTCAACGTTAGAGTCATTAACGCGAGAACAAAAGATATTGTTGCTGCCGCTACGCGATTTTTTCCAGAAGATTTGTTTTGGCAGAAAGAGCAAGTTACTAGCCGTGGCGGCATGATATATAGAACAGAGAAGAAGGGGTAACCGGATGCGACAACAACTCAAATTTACCGCTGCAGTATCGCTAGTCGCAGCGCTAACGGGCTGTGTCAGTTACAACCCGCCTGAGCAATCGAAGTCGACACCTTCAAATGCGGGTGCACTTAACATCGTTGATATTGCTGCGGTCGGAGAGCCCGTTGAACCTGTTCAAGGTGAAAATGAAGAAGGCGTCGATAACTTTGGCGCAATTGGTCAACCACCTCTGTACAGCAGTGTTCAGGGGGCATACAAGGGACGCCCCTTGACTAAGCACATAGGCGACTATGTAAAAAATATGACCCAAGATCTGATTTCCAATATGGAATATGTATCGGACAAAACGCCGGTTGCCGTGACGCATTTTGCACTGTTGGACTCTGACTTACAGGCCACCAACCTGCTTGGCCAACAGATGGCTGAATCTTTTGTACACGAGCTACATAAATTTCGTATACCAGTGATCGATTACAAAGCCACAGACTACATTCGCGTGACGGATGCGGGTGACTTTTTACTGTCGAGAGATTACTTAGAACTCAACAGCAGCCTACCTTTGGAATACGTGTTAACTGGCACTATGACCAAGCACCAAGGCGGTTTTCTGGTTAATGCTCGCATCCTAGGTATTGAGTCTCGGGCTGTCGTTGCTAGCGCGCAAACTTTGGTGCCATTTTACGTTGTAGATGCTCTGATTCCGAGTGATAGCCAACGTGCAGGCATGCGTGATGGCGTAAAGCTAACTAAGGGTTAAGTATGAAGTATCTCGGGCTGCTGATGTTAAGCGTAGGGCTTTCAGGTTGTGCATCAATGACACAGGACTGGGCCTATTGGGTTGATGAAGACGGCGAGGAAATGTCAGTGCCGGAAGTAGTGAAGCCGGCAGAACAAAGTGGCCTAGTATACCGACCTGACTCGCGTGATTTTCTCCACCAACAAGCACTCAATGAAGAGCAGGGTAGTGGGTATCGAGACCCGTTACCTAGCGGCTTTACGCCCATGCGTACCCACAAACTGTTGAATGATTATGCCAGCCAGTTGGCCATGGAGCTGATGGACAACGCAAATCAGCTTAAACGACAAGAACTCATTGGCGTAGCGAGTTTTGTCAGGCTCAATAAGAACCTTCAAGAGCCAACAATTTTGGGCAATCAAATGGCCGAATACTTGATGACCGAACTACAAGACTTTGGTTTGGCTGTTGTCGACTTTAAATTGGCAAACGCATTGACGGTGACGCCCTACGGCGATATCGCGATGAGCCGAAAAGGCAGAGAATTAGCGAATACCGTTGCAATGGACCATATCGTGACGGGGACAATAACCGAGCACCCCAGAGGCGTAAACCTCAACGCTCGAATGATTTCTGTTGAGAACAAACGTATTGTGGCAAGCGCGAGTTTATTCATTCCTGCTTTTGTCGTGACGTCATTGAACAACGAGATGTCAGCGTCGTTGAACGAAGCCCATTAGCCGTTTCCCCAAAGGGTAGCGGCTGAATTCTAGCGTTGTACGTCAGATAACGTTCGTGTCACAACGACAAAGTGTTGTGATAATCGAGACTCGAACCGTCAGGACCAATACGACTTAGTTGTCATCCAATTTTCCTCGAATGGCATCTCGTACGATAAATCGTGATGGATGCAGCGCGTGCAACAGCGTTTCGGGCATCGGCAAAGGGCATTTCACCAGCTCAGAGGCGAGGACTTCGGCCATTAACGGAGCCGTCGTTAACCCACGTGAACCAAGGCCCGTGAAAACACTGACATTGGATGGTGCTGGTGGGAAAGTACGGTGTAAGCCAATACCTTTGGATAGCGGCTTTAATGTGACACTGAGTTCAGCATAGTCGGGGGCACGGCCAACTATCGGTTGGTGATCGGGGGCACCGAGCCTGATCGCCGCCCGCGCTTTGCCATCATGCTGCAACGCGTTAACCCAGTCGACCTTGCTCAATGCCTTTTGGTGGGTGCTCAGGTTAGCGTTTGACTCTTCTTTTCTAACATCACACGACATATCGCGTTTGACATAGGTAGAACCCAGTGCATGGCGACCATTTGCGCCCGGTGTCAAATATCCTTTGTGACACAATACTGTCTCTAGTGCGTCGAGTGGCGGTTGGCTAGGAATCGCCTCTACCTGACCTCTAACGGCATTCATTGGTAAACTTTGCAATTTGGACAATAATTTCGATTCATGGCCGCAGGCGAGAATCAGATGCTCGTGCGTTGTCGGCGTGCGGTCGCAAAACTCAAGCCTAACGCCATCGCTTTGGTCAGCGTAATCGAGCAAGCGGTGATTAGGTTTTACCTGTAACAATCCGCTCTTTAACGATTGGTTCACAATACTTGCAACCAGTTCCGGCGGGGATAACCAGCCGCCAAGTTTGATGAAAGCGCCACTGCATTGCAATTCGACATTGGCGATTTGCTCCAATTCACTTTTCGATTTGGGTTCTATCAGCTCCGAGGGCCAAATGCCTGCCTGAGCTAACTTGTTTAAACGTGCTTCTGATGCATCGTTAAACCCAAGTTGAGCCACACCACACCATTGGTGTGAGAAATTCGCATCGTTGGCAAGCAGGCTATCGTAAACTCGTCTGGCAAAGAGGAAGCCGTGGGCTTGAATTTGACTTGGGTGACTCGCTTCGGCGTGCAGTTGCGGGTAGAAGCCACCTTGAGGGTTACCTGACGCGCCGTTAGCCAATGTATCGGTGTCGTGATACAGCGTTACCCTGACACCTTTGTTCGTGAGCGCGAGGGCTACGCAGGCTGACGCCAAGCCACCACCCACAATCGCGACATCAGTAACCGAAACTTGCTTTGTATATCGATTATAGCAAGGCGCATTTTGACGATTGAGCTGACAAGCGGCCATTTGGCCCGTTAGCATATCGCGTTTGCGACCAAACCCTTTGCGCTTTTTCATAGTAAAACCAACGCTCTGCAACCCTCGCTTCACAAAGCCTGCAGCGGTAAAGGTTGCTAGCGTCGCACCGGGTTTCGATAATCTTGCCATTTGTGAAAACAACGTATCAGACCACATGTCCGGATTTTTACTCGGCGCAAATCCATCTAAAAACCAGGCATCGATCAAGCCATCGCTAGGGGAGTGCCATTGCGGCATAACATCGTGTACATCACCGAGCCAAATATCGATAACAGTCGACCATTTATCGAACGACAAACGATGACAGCCGCTAATATTGATGGGATATTGCTTGAGCAACGTTTGTGACAGCCCTGAAACAGAAGGAAACACACTGAGTGCTCGTTCGATAACGTCGGGTGCCAACGGGAATTTTTCACAACTAGTGATGTATAGCTGTTTCAGTGGGTGCGCGGGGTTACGGGCTCGAAAGCGTTCAAACGCGAGCATAGCCACCATGCAATTGAGGCCAGTGCCAAAACCTGTCTCGGCGATAGTGAAATGAGATTCGCTATGCTGTTGCCAACGTGCCTCGAGATCATTGCCCTCGATAAATACATGGAGGGTTTCATCGATACCGCTATCGTTGGAGAAATAAACGTCGTCAAAGTGATTGGCTACTGGGGTGCCTTGCTCGTTAAAGTGCACCTGAGCGGCTGGAGATTTCAAGTGGATGAACCTTTCGTGAATTTGTCATTTTGCCTATGGGGCTTATTGTACTCCTCATGTTACAGTGTGGATAGTGTACACTTGTACGCTGAATTGTGGGTAAGATAAAAAGAGCAGACCAGTTTTGTCGATAAAATGGTTACCATAAGCCCCACGCAATAAAGGGTAAAATATGAAAAGAGCAGTCATCACAGGTCTGGGTATCGTATCTAGTATCGGTGTAAATAAACAAGAAGTACTTGCTGCCTTGCAGGAAGGTAAGTCTGGTATCACTCGTTCTGAACAGTTCGCGGAAATGGGACTGAGAAGTCAGGTTTGGGGTGATGTTAATATTGATTTAAAAGAGCACATTGACCGCAAAGCCATGCGCTTCATGGGTGATGCTGCAGGTTACGCCTATGTCGCTATGCAACAAGCCATTGAAGACTCAGGCCTAGAGCCGGCTGATGTGTCTAACCCTCGTACGGGAATCATCGCTGGTTCTGGCGGTGCATCATCAGAAAATCAGGTATTGTCTGCTGACGTTCTACGAGAAAAAGGCGTTAAGCGTGTAGGTCCTTACATGGTTCCTCGTTGCATGGCTTCAACCGTGTCTGCATGCTTGGCGACACCTTTCAAAATCTTAGGTGTCAATTACTCTATCGCTTCAGCTTGTGCGACAAGTGCGCACTGTATTGGTAATGCGCTGGAGTTAATCCAATTGGGCAAACAAGATGTGGTATTTGCCGGTGGCGGTGAAGAATTGCACTGGGCCTTGTCGAGCCAGTTTGATGCAATGGGGGCATTGTCGAGCAAGTACAATGATACGCCTGAATTGGCATCAAGAACCTATGACGCAAACCGCGATGGTTTTGTCAGCTCTGCAGGCGGCGGTATGGTTGTTGTTGAAGAACTTGAACACGCATTGGCCCGCGGCGCTAAGATTTATGGCGAAGTGGTTGGCTACGGTGCCACGTCTGACGGTTATGACATGGTTGCACCGTCGGGAGAAGGTGCGGTTCGTTGTATGCAAATGGCAATGCAAGGCGTCGACGCGCCAATCGACTACCTCAATACGCATGGTACATCTACGCCTGTGGGCGACGTGAAAGAGCTTGCGGCTATTCAAACCGTATTTGGTGATAAAGCCGTGCCAATCAGTGCAACTAAAGCCATGACTGGTCACGCACTGGGAGCGGCTGGTGTTAATGAAGCCATTTATAGTTTATTAATGATGGAAAACAACTTCATTGCTCCGTCAATTAACATCGATACATTAGACGAAGCTGCACAGGGCCTAGATATTGTCACAGCGCGCAGAGACGCTACGTTGAACACGGTTATGTCGAACAGTTTTGGTTTTGGTGGTACTAACTCAACGTTAGTATTTCAGCGCTATCAAAAGTAAGTAATAGTCGTTAAGAAAAACGCGCCTAGATGGCGCGTTTTTTAATTGTTTTTCTGTGCAACCAGATGATCAGTGTTTTCACATTCATCTTTTTGCTGCTTAAGTGACAGTAATTCCGCTTCAAGCTCTTGCTCTTGTATCAACGTGGTACCGCCTCTCAGGGCTTTTTCGATTAGCCTAATTCGCTTCTCTATGCCGTCACATGAGCTTGACGACGGGGTAAATCCAGCGACTAAACTGGCACTAAACAACAAGCTGACAGTTGCTAATGTTATTACAGTAATTTTTGGCATATTCATTTCCCTGAACTACATGCTGATGGACCAATATACGGTGCGTACTATTGACGGTTTATATCCTTAGCCGACTCTATTAACTATATCCGCTGACCTTGGTATATCAAGGCAGGACCATTAAATTTTAGTGGTATTAGATAAGAAATGGCTTATCTATTTGATAGTGCAAATTTTATTTTTTTTAGCGTTTCACTGTGAAGTGTTTTGTAGTGCTTACCTGCGTTTTGTGCATGTGATAGCGTGTTATTCAGTAGTTCAAAACACTCGTCAACTTTGCCTTGGCGCTTAAGCGAAAGCGCGAAATAATAATCTGCTTCTGGCCCTGAATAATAGGTGTGAAGCGTTTCAAATTCATGAATTGCTTCTTCGTTTTTTTCCAAGGCATCCAGTGTGCGCGCATATAACAAATGGGAGTCTTGGCTTTTGTAATCTGGGTTGGCCTCGATTAAGGCATCAAGAGTGGCTTTAACTTCATTGTATTGCTTGCTGCCAAATTGTGCCTGAGCAAGGCCTGACATCACTTCGGGATCTGTTTTGTGAATGCCGGTAAGACAACGCATAAAGACAGATTCCGCTTCTTCATAGAGGCCTTTGTTTAAACACTCCTGGCCTAAACGAATGCTATTTTCAACGGTATCAGACTGAGAATACGCTCTGGTCGCTGAGTTAAACGCCTTATTGGGGGCAATGACCTTATTCATCTTGCGTTTCGCGTTGAGACCCGCACGACTATTTTGTATGTCAGGTAGTACCTCAATGAAGAAATAAGCGAGGGCGCCGGCAAGCGGCAACATTGCAACAATCCAAATCCATTTTGTGTCTCGCCCTGATTTTACGATATGAATGACCAATGCGACTTGGACAGCCACTGACAGTATAAAAAACGGCATGTCTCTCTCCTTGAGTAATGTAATGGTGTTAGTCGTTGTCAATCAACCAACCATTTTGGGTGGCGAGATCAACCTGCTGTTGAACAAACAGCCATAATTTGGGTGCGCATTGAGCCAAGTGCTTATTGCGATTTAATACTTGTTGTTTGCGCACTTTATTTTGCGCCCAACTCCCACCGTCATTTTGCATATTTTGAATGAGTGGTAGCACTCTGTCCATAGACTTAGCAAAGATAGCATCAGGGGTTTTCGCTTCCTCAAATTCTAACCACGTCGATAGAAAATGTTCGCCCTGTGTTGATGGCAGTAGACCAAAGATGCGCTCGGCGGCTTTTAATTCTTTTTCTGCTTGCTGAGACAAATTGTCATGAGTATCGAATGCGAACGTGTCGCCAGCATCAATTTCAACAATGTCATGGAGTAATAACATGGTAACCGCGCGGTTGATGTCGACGTCAGCTTCGACATAAGGAGCGAGTACTTGTGCCATGAGTGCTACATGCCAACTGTGTTCAGCACTGTTTTCGTAACGATTATTGTCACATTTAATTAGCGCTTTGCGATACACTGATTTTAGTTTGTCTAGTTCTTGAATAAACGC
Source organism: Alteromonas sp. 5NS40-0096 (assembly GCF_057544385.1). NCBI lineage: Bacteria > Pseudomonadati > Pseudomonadota > Gammaproteobacteria > Alteromonadales > Alteromonadaceae > Alteromonas > Alteromonas sp. 5NS40-0096. The sequence goes on along the minus strand of NZ_BAAJLQ010000001.1, from coordinate 1,194,517 downwards.
TAACTGCGCGTGTAAATCCTTCATTCATTTTCCTTTGGAGATGTGCTCTGGTTCGCCAAAACCGATTCAAGGCCTTGTTGTATCAGTTTATCGTCTAGATGCATAACAACCACCCTTGAGGCGAGCAAACCGCCGATAATAGCAACGATGGGGAGTACACTAGAGAAACCAGCGATAACGTAATAAATCGCCGCCACTGCGAGAATAAAAAGTAGGGGTAAACAAAAAGTGATAGTCGGATAGCTTATCAATCGATAGCGCTTTAATCCCTCTGCTTTTGCTTGCTCTAAAAGGGGAAATTGTTCGTGCCTTTCAAGGTGGGAGATAGCATCAAGTTTATCGATATAGTGTTTGATATCCATGGCAGTGAGCAATAATGTTGTTATTTCACCTTATATTACAACAATCTTACTCACTGCTTACAGTCTTTAATTGCTGCTTTTACCAAACATGCGTTTGAGCGTTGCGTCTTTGTCGATAATATGATGTTTCAATGCGCCAACAACGTGTAAAACAATGGCCGCTATTAATAGGTTTCCACCAAGTCCATGCATAATGTGTCCCCATTCGGCGACCGATTCGTTGATAGCTAACGTCTTATTTGGATCGCTGGGGTCAGTATTGTGCGCGGCGATTTCCAAGCCAAACACATCGAGTCCGTGACCGCCGCCAATTGATAACATCATACCTGAGATAGGCATTAGCAAGGTGCCAATGATCAATAGCCAGTGCACTAATTTTGCTAATATGTGTTCAATTTTAGTGTAATCCCCCGCTGCAGTTGGCCAGCCGTTGACAAGACGCCAAAGCATTCTCGGTATTACGATAAAAAGTATCAAAAAACCAAATGCTTTGTGAATCGGATACAGTGCATAGACACCAAATTCTTCCATGTAAATACCCACGCTCAGCAGCGCAATCATGGATAGTCCGACCGCCCAGTGCAAAGCAATGGTGATAGCGCTTAATTGTGTACTCGAATCTCGTTGCATGACTTTCTCTTTATTGATTTGTGTTGTTATGGTTGGCATGTGTTATTGAACATGCCTCAATATTGATTTGAAAAATTATAAATGCCAAGGCTTGTCTAGATTGCCCACTGGTCTCGGTATTTAATACATTTAACGCATACACGTTTTTTGTCGGTTTACCCCTTGCCATTTTGTATCGGCACTACGATACTGCGCCCACCATACATTTGTCAGGCACACCATGAAAATCCTATTCGAAGATACCATGCCCCATGCCGCCACTTACTTTGCTGAATTGGGGAATGCAACATCATATCGTTGGCAAGATATCCAACCCAAAGACCTCATTGATGTGGATGTATTGGCAGTCCGATCTACGACCAAGGTTAATCCACACTTATTGGCGCAGGCAAACCGCCTTCAATATGTCACGACTGCGACGGCAGGTATTAACCACTTCGATATTGAAAGTTTAGAAGACAAAGGCATTGCTTGGGGATCTGCCGCTGGGTGTAATGCGGTCGCAGTCGCACAATACGTTTTTAGCGTGCTACTGAACGCAGAAAAAGGCAAGTTTGTTGACCTAGACGTCATCAGAGTCGGCATTGTTGGCGCCGGAAACGTTGGGACTCAGTTGACCAAACTACTCGATGTATTTGACATCGATTACGTGTTGTACGATCCAATTCTGGCATCTCAAGATGACCCGAGAGAGTTTGGGACTTTGGATGACGTATTCGAATGTGATGTTGTGACTTTGCATGTTCCCTATACGCAAGGTGGAAATTACCCCACAGCAAAGATGGTAAATGAAGCCAGATTGGCGCAACTCAATGCGCACCAACTGCTAATCAATGCGTGTCGCGGAGAGGTAGTCGACGAACAAGCACTGTTAGCAAGGTTGGCGCAGAGTGATTGCCCACGGGTGGTGTTGGACGTATTTGAAAATGAACCTGACATTGATATGACCCTCGTTGACAAAGTCTGGTTGGCTACACCACATATTGCTGGGCACACCATAGAAGGTAAAATTAGGGGCACCCAAATGGTCTACGACCAAATATGTGCCTTAAAAAACAGCCCTACTACCTGTCAAATGACACAATTTCTACCTCCGGTTTCGCCTTTGAATTTTGATGCTTTTGCTAAAGATTACAAAGGTTTAAGGCCTAGTGATGTGTGCCAGCTATTACTTTCGATATATGATATCCAAGACGATGATAGGCATTTTCGAAAATGCATGGCACAATCAAGCCAATTCGCCGCACTGCGTAAGCAATACCGAGTGCGTCGCGAATACTCGGCCTTCACTGTTCACGTGCCCGAATCTCTAGATGACATATCTGTCTCCCAATTGATGTCTCTGGGGTTTAAAGTGGTTGTTGTTGATTAGTGTTGTTCGCTTTTTGTTATTATTTTTTGCGGGCCTATTTCCGCGTTTAGTAGAGGAGTTTTTCCCCTTATGTCACAAGCCTTTGATGTTGCTGTACTAGGAGCCACTGGTCTGGTTGGTCAGACTATGATTGAAATTTTGGAAGAGCGTAAGTTTCCAATTAACAAACTTTACCCGCTTGCGAGTAAACGTTCGGCTGGTGGTACGATTAAATTTAAGGGTGAGGACGTAGAGGTACTCGACGCGGAAGAATTTGATTGGGGCCTAGTACAGTTTGGTTTCTTCTCTGCCGGTGGCAGCATTTCTGAAAAATTCGCGCCATTGGCGGCAGACGCAGGATGTGTCGTTATCGATAACACATCTCACTTTAGATACGATCCTGAAATTCCATTGGTAGTGCCAGAAGTAAATAGCCATGCGCTGGCCGATTTCAGAAACCGCAATATTATTGCTAACCCAAACTGTTCAACCATTCAGATGATGGTGGCATTGAAACCTATTCATGAAGCCGTGGGCATAGACCGAATCAACGTAGCCACCTATCAATCTGTGTCAGGTGCCGGTAAGAGCGCGATGGAAGAGCTCGCTACTCAAACGGCTGACCTATTGAATGCCAGAGAAGTAAAGACAGACGCCTTTTCTCGTCAGATAGCCTTCAATGCAATCCCTCAAATCGATGTTTTCCTAGACAATGATTACACGAAAGAAGAGATGAAAATGTCATGGGAAACTAAGAAAATCTTAGGTGATGATTCAGTTGAAGTTAACGCCACTGCAGTGCGTATTCCGGTTTTCTACGGCCACGGTGAAGCGATTCACTTGGAAACGCGTCAACCCATCGATGCAGAAGAAGTTAAACGTTTATTGGCTGAAGCGCCGGGCGTGAAACTGCACGATCCTCGTGAAGAATTCCCGACGCAGGTCAGCAGCGCTAGTGGTAACGATTTAACCCACGTAGGCCGAGTGAGAAACGATATTACTCATCCTAACGGTATTAATTTGTGGGTTGTTTCAGACAACATTCGAAAAGGTGCGGCAACGAACAGTGTTCAAATTGCAGAAACCTTGATTGCCGAATATATGTAACACGGAAAAGAAGGGCGCCGATATTGCGCTCTTCTTTGCTTTTTGCTTGGCGCGTGACCGCAAAGATTGACGCGCACTACTATTCTAACGCTAAAGTCTTACTGCTAAGGCTCGTCATTGTCGGCTAAACTGTGCGGTAACGAAATTGCACAAGAGAAATCCTCACCATTCCCTAGATCGCTGCTTATAAGTGGTTTATATTTCTTATCATACGAGATGTCATATTTTGCTGGACTAATATTTGCATATTCTGTCTAGTTTATTGCCTAAGTAGATGAAGATAGTCAAAAAACTGTCGATAATAAGAAAGGCACAGCGAGAACTCGACAAAACAATAATGTGTGTTTGGCCATACGTAGTGAAAACACACACCTGTGAGACACATGCAACAGTCTCATTTATGGGGTAAATAGGAACGCTATGAAATTGTATTTGATAGGGACACTGGTACTACTGCTGACAATTGTCGCCCAGTCTCCTTCGGTTGACGCACAAGAACAACGTGCGCAAATAAAAGGGCCAAAAGATAGCACTGACCAATATTCTGGTACGGTTTATGGCCCCATCGATTCAAATGATACGCTGTGGCGTATAGCCAACCGTTACCGTCAAAATCAAAATCTTTCTGTTTACCAAGTTATGGTTGCTATTCAGGAACTTAACCCTGACGCGTTCGAAAATGGAAACCTAAATCTTCTTGTGAATGGCGCGATGTTGCGCTTGCCTTCAGAGCGTTATGTCGCGCGTATTGACGCCGAGCTAGCACAACGACGCGCTGAGCAAGACGACAACGAGTGGGCACAGCAGGTCAATGCGCCCGGCAGCAGCTTAAAAAACATAAAGCCACCGGTTCCTTTGGTCAATCAAGCGGATTTGAATGAGACTAAAGCCGATTTAGAACAACAACTCACCAATTTAGATACGGAACAAACCCGCCAGTTTGAGGAAGTACAGCGGCAACTTGCTGCATCGATTGAAAACTTTGAAGCGCTTCTGGATGAGAATCGCAAGTTGTTCGATCGCATCGACCAAGTAAATACCGATTTAATGAACCTCAAAACTGAAGTAGAGGGCGATGTAAAAGTTCAAATGGATGAGCAGTTGGCTCTTCAAAAAGAACTACTAGATCTGTTTAAGCAAGAACAACAAAACCAACAAACCCGCGAACAAGCGTCGATTATCAACAAGCTGAATCAGCCCCTTGTGTGGGCTGTGCTAGGTACATTGCTGATGATCATTATTGTGGTTGTGGCGGTAATGAAAGTATTGCGTAAAGGCAAGACAGAACCTGCAGAGATTGCACCGCAAGTTGCTCCTGTGCCACAAGAAATGGCCCCCGCACCATCGACCGAAATGGATGATTTGTCTACTGCCATTACCGATGAACTAGATACGGCAGAGCTAGACGATGACGATTTATTCAGTGATGACGACTTGTTGGACGACGTATTGTCAACTGAACTGGAAGACGCGCTAGATGACGACCTAGAAACGTTTGCCGAAATTTCTGAAGACGATATGTTGGTGCCCGAAGACGACTCAAGCTTGTTTGAGGAAGGTGGTAGCGAACTCGGCCAAGATGACTTGGATAGCTTGTTCGATGATGACCTCGTTGGTGACGCCGATATCGGTAATGAATTAGATGTCGCATTGGATGATGATGATCTGGACGGTATTGATATCTCAGGCGATGAAACTGACCTATTGGATGAAATGGCACAAACGTCCGAGTCAGAGCTCATGGAAGACGTTCTCGATGATAGTGAGATTGAGGATATCGCCATGGCGTCGAGTGAAATCGACGAGCAGGCTAGCGATCCAGCTGACGACATCGTCGATGAGGACGACATTGACGCCTTACTGGCAGGCAACAGTGGCGATACTGAAGCTGAGTCCCTAGACGATGAATTAAGTGGCGCTGGAATTACTGTGCCTGATGTCGATGATGACGATGAAAAGCCTGAAATTAGCATTGACGATTTGCTCGAGGCCAACGAAGAAGAGTCGAGAATTCCAGTCGAGGATGGTGTAGTTGACGACTCCATGCTGGACAAGCTGGATGAAGAGATCACCCAGCAAAATCAGGATTTGGATAAAATTACCGACGAAATCATTCAAGAGATTGACCAGCTTGAGGCCATGGGTATTACCGGAGAGGATGACGATTTCGAAGACGAGATTGAAACCGCTCAGCCCGATGGCGATGCGATGGGGTTACAGGACATTGATGCTTTTGCCGACGAGATCGAGAACGTTGATATTGAAAATGCTGACGATTTCGATGACCCCCTTTCCGATGACCTTATCGCAGAACTCCAGGCTCAAGATCCTGTTGAACACACCGACGATGATTTAGCCGCAGATATCGACGAGCTAGATGCATTGTCGAGCGAACTGCTAGGCGAATTGGAAGCAGATGAAGCACAAAACGATTCTCAAAATGATGCGCTAACCAATGAGCTTCTGGATGAACTTGAAGCGTCAGACGAAAGCGAAGAAGACAGCGACTTTGACACACCACAACAGGAATTTGATGCTTCTGAAGACTTAGCTGATGAACTTTTGGCAGAGTTGGAAAACGAAATCGGAGAAGATGACATTTCGTCTGACACGCCATTGGTTGATGAAACAGACGCACTTGCAGATGAATTATTAGCTGAACTCGAGGATGAGCTAGAGGAAGATGTGGCGCTTACAGAAGAAGCGCCTATCGATGAAACTGACTTGCTGGCGCAAGAGCTACTTAACGAACTCGAGAGTTTGCCGGACGTTGAGCCTGAGGCTGTGGAAGACGATATTGAGTTCGAGTTTGATGAGCCAGATGTGGAAGACGCTGGTGATGATGAACTTGAATATGAGGTAGAAGAACAACCGCAAGACGCTGCCGATGACCTCGACGATATTGAAATTGAAGAAACCCTCGAGCTTGATGACGATATTGTAGAGAATGAGTTAGAGAGCGATGAGGCCTTCGAGCTTGATGAAGACGTTGTTGAAAACGAGTTAGAAAATGATGAAACCTTTGAGCTTGATGAAGCCATTGTAGAAAACGAGTTAGAGAGCGATGAGACTCTCGAGCTTGATGAGGACGTTGTTGAAGACGAGTTAGAAAGCGATGAAACCTTCGAACTTGATGACGACGTTGTTGAAGACGAGTTGGAAAGCGATGAGACTTTCGAACTTGATGAAGACGTTGCTGAAGACGACTTAGAAAGCGATGAGACTTTCGAACTTGAAGACGACATTGTTGAAGACGGGCTAGAAAGCGATGAAACCTTCGAACTTGATGAAGACGTTGTTGAAGACGACTTAGAAAGCGATGAGACCTTCGAGCTCGATGAAGACGTTGTTGAAGAGCAGTTAGAGAGCGAAGAAACCTATGCGCTTGATGACAACCCTGTTGAGCAAGACGATCCCCCAATGGATGAGGTGTTCGCGGGCGAGACATCAGAAGATGTTGATCCTCTAGACGCGGCGCTTGATGATTTTGACAAACAAATAATGGATGATATCCCTGCGTTTGGGGAGTCGGAAAACACACAGTCGGACAATGACTTTGACGACAGTATCCTCGATTCAGCGTTTGATTCGGTTGACGATTTTGCGCTGGAACAAGAAGTCGATGGAGAAGTGCCTCAAGAGACAAATCAATCTCGGACTGAAGACAATGAAGTGTCTGAACTTGAAGACGTACCTGGTTTAGATGATTGGTTAACAACAGATAGCAAGCCAGAAGACAGTGCGATTCTAGATGAGCTAGATAGCCAAGATTTTGATGAGTTGCTCGAGTCGATTGAAGAATCAGAGACATCATCAGACGAAGAAAAAATAGAAGAGGCACTGTCTCTGGACAATCCAGACCTCGACCTTCAAGCCTTGCTGAGCGACCCAGATGCTGGCAGTGAGGTTGATACGGACGCGTCGACAAATGAAATGGAATTTGTTGACGTAGAGACATTGATGAACGAGAGTTTGGATGCTGACGTACCTGTGTTGGATGATACGCCACTTGATTTGGATGTGAGTTTGGCAGAGTTTACCGGCGTTGGTGATGACGACGATGTTATCGATATCGACAAAGACGCAGGACAAAATACGAACCTTGATTTGGCGCGCGCTTATATAGAGATGGGCGACAGTGAAGGTGCTAAAGACTTGCTTAACGACGTATTGCAAAATGGTACTGAAGAACAGAAAACCGAAGCATCAACGTTAATGCAAAAGTTAAAAAGCTGAATCTCGCTAATCTGAAAATACACTGAGGCCCACAGTTCTTGTTGGGCCTTTTTTGTTTTGGCTGACACTATTTAATTCAGATTACCGCCAATACCCAGTCTTACTCAAAGCGACTTAAAATAGTGGGGCAGGGCTTATACTTTTCCTTCGCGACTTTATTGTTTCTATTCGCCCACTCAATGTGTTTTAGTCATTCCCTATTAACCAAATGAACTGCAAACTGCCGTGAGTTTTTGCCGAAAAAGTCAACGCGTCTACAATCAGCCGAATTTTTTGGATGATTTGCCGTATTTATCCGGTCTAGTGAATTTAGAATTCATCGTAATATTCATTACTGGCTATATTTATGCTTAACAAAATTTTACATTCCTTCAGTGAAATCTTTTCTACCAATGAAGAAAAGGTTGCCCCACCAGTGACCTCTGGTTTTGAAGACTTATCGCTATACTATCGTGCAACATGCCCATTTTGTCGTTATGTGATGTCGTTTATGAAAGCGAATGATATCGTATTGGACATGCGCAATATCACGGCAGACCAACACCACCTAGAAGAGTTGGTAAGGCACGGAGGCAAGCGCCAAGTGCCTTGTTTGAGAATTGCGCAGGCCGATGGAGACAAATGGTTGTATGAATCTGCGGATATCGCAGAATACCTGCAAAAGCGCCGCGAACAACATAGCTAAATGGCTTGAAAATAGGCCAATACGAGCAAGTGTCGGGAAGCGGATAAATGGTGCTACAAGCAGACTTTATTGATATTCATGGTTTGCGCCCCAAACCGCTTATCGATACACTAAGCCACTTTTCGTTTTATGGGGTTGGCAATGGCTCGAATTGCATTGGGGATTGAATATGATGGTGCTGCGCATTATGGGTGGCAACGCCAACGAGAAGTCCCAAGTGTACAAGGTTATCTAGAAGCTGCGCTATCGAAAGTGGCAGACACGCCAATAGAATTACAGTGTGCAGGTCGTACCGATGCAGGTGTGCATGCTACCGGTCAGGTTGTACATTTTGATTGTGATGTTGACAGGCCCGAGAGAGCTTGGACGCTTGGCGTTAACGCCAACTTGCCAAGTAGTGTTGCAGTGACTTGGTGTACCGAGGTTAGCGAAGCATTTCACGCTCGCTTTTCTGCTACGCATCGCCGTTATCGTTATGTTATTTACAATGCTCCACAGCGCCCTGCAATTCTGCAACAGGGCGTTACCCATGTGCATCGTCCACTAGACGAAAAGCGCATGCATGAGGCCGCACAAGCACTGATCGGCGAACAAGACTTTACCTCTTTTCGCGCGGCCTTGTGTCAATCCAAAACGCCGTTTAGGAACGTTACCCACGTGAACGTAAGCCGTCTGGGGCGATATGTCATTATCGATATTAGCGCCAATGCGTTTTTGCATCACATGGTGAGAAACATAACAGGCGCTTTGATCGAGATAGGTTGTGGCCATCAAGATATCGATTGGATCGCTAGGTTGCTCGCGCTAAAAGACCGCAGTCAATCAGCCGCCACCGCAAAACCTAATGGCCTGTATTTGGTCGACGTGACTTACCCAGAAAGTTTTGCCTTGCCAAAGGGGCCGCTTGGGCCACTATTTTTACCCGAAAATTGATTTTGGTTAAAAAGTAAACGGCTGCTCACTTGCGACGTGCCAATCAGTATGGGTAAATGATATACAGTCTCACTTCTTAGACCAGTTTTACGTTTGGCATTCCTGCCGAATGTGCTCTAATAGGGAGATAATCGGCACGCCTAAAACAACCATAAGAATGACAGGCAGCCACAGTTTAATACCGAATTATTACAAGGATTCTTTTGCATGAGCTGGATTCAAAAGATACTTCCACGCACCCAAACTTCGACTAAGGGTAACGTACCGGAAGGGATCTGGACTAAATGCACTAGCTGCCAGGCAGTGCTTTACAAGACAGAACTAGAAAAATTACTCGAGGTATGCCCTAAGTGTGATAACCACATGCGTATCTCTGCAAGAAAGCGTATTGAAAGCTTTTTAGACCAAGCTGAAAGAGTAGAGCTTGGAAACGACCTTGAACCCCAAGATGTTTTGAAGTTTAAAGACTCTAAAAAGTATCGCGATCGTTTAACCGCCGCACAAAAATCGACGAATGAAAAAGACGCACTCATTGTAATGAAAGGGTCGTTAAAAGGCATGCCGGTAGTGGTGGCATCGTTCGAATTTGCCTTCTTAGGTGGTTCGATGGCATCGGTTGTTGGCGCGAGATTCGTCGAGGCAGTCAATGCTGCTATCGCTGCGAACTGCCCTTTGATTTGTTTCTCTGCGTCGGGCGGTGCTCGAATGCAAGAAGCGCTATTGTCACTGATGCAAATGGCAAAAACCTCTGCGGCGTTGGCAAAACTCAGTGAGAAAGGCTTGCCTTATATCTCTGTACTGACTGACCCAACTATGGGCGGAGTATCGGCGAGTTTGGCTATGTTGGGTGATGTGAACGTAGCCGAACCAAAAGCCCTGATTGGCTTTGCGGGCCCACGAGTGATTGAACAAACCGTTCGAGAAACCTTACCAGAAGGCTTCCAGCGCAGTGAATTCTTATTGGAAAAGGGCGCGATTGATATGATCGTTGACCGCCGTGAAATGCGAGACAAGTTGCATAGCGTGTTGTCAAAGTTGCACTATCAAGCCTAAGCTTTTTTACCAATAGCTATTGTGATTGAAAAGAGCCTCTGCTAAAAACAGAGGCTCTTTTGTATTGGCTCATTTGAACCTGCCATTTTCGCCCCGTTTTAGTACTGAGTAATGTATGCCTGTTTCACCAAATTCCACTTCATCTTTGTCCGATTGGCTAACGTATTTGGAGTCGATTCATCCGACGACCATTGATATGGGATTGGACCGTATGCGTGCGGTAGCCAATCTACTGTCGTTAGACTTTTCCAATGGCAAAGTGATTACTGTGGCGGGGACAAACGGCAAAGGCACAACCTGTCGCTTCATTGAACAAGCGCTACTTTCTCAAGGCAAACGAGTTGGGGTGTACAGCTCGCCTCATCTTGTCGATTATCGGGAGCGCGTTAGGGTAGGGGGCGATATGCTACCCCAACAAGACTATGTTGACGCTCTGAATGCCGTGGAGACCGCAAGAGGGGATATCTCGCTGACGTATTTTGAATTTGGTACGTTAGCTGCCTTGGTTATGTTCGCGCAGCGACAACTGGACTTTGTCATTTTGGAGGTTGGTCTTGGTGGTCGTTTAGATGCAACCAATATTGTCGATACTGACTTAGCGGTGATCACCAGTATCGGAGTCGACCATCAGGATTGGTTGGGCGATACTCGAGAACTTATTGCCATTGAGAAAGCGGGAATAATGCGTCGAGACGTGCCCGTTATCATGGGCGATTTAGACCCACCTGAAACCCTCGCCCAGTGTGTAGATGCCACAGGGTCACTGGCGTATTGGGTGAACCGTGATTTCTCTTTCAGTGCAGACGTTGGTGCATGGGATTGGCAGGGCTTTGGTAGGACATTCGCGTCACTACCCGAGACCAAGATACCAAGACAAAACGTATCAACAGCGCTCGCGGCACTTTGTGTGCTGGATTTATTGCCTAAAACCGACGAATTACAACACTTAATCAATTCGACGAGCATGCCTGGCAGAATGCAAGTACTGAAATCAGAGCCGACAGTCGTTCTCGATGTGGCACATAACCCTCAAGCAACCGCCTCATTGTCAGCATGGCTATCTAAATACGACGGTACAAAGATGCATTTTGTCGTTGGTATGTTGGCAGACAAGGTAATTACCGATACACTTTCTGCTCTGACCAGAAAACCTGGGATGTGGTATGTCGCCAGTACAGCGGGGCCGCGAGGCCTATCCTGCGACAAACTCGCTGAGTGCTTGCCAACAGAATTGGTCGAGTCGACTCACAACAATGTGACTGAGGCCTATAAATGTGCGATTTCAAACGCGCAACCCGAGGATGTCATTGTTGTTTTCGGCTCATTTTTGACGGTTGCCGATGTATTGGCTTATGAATCATCCGTCGACGCACAATAAATAGAATAATATAGGAATAGAGTTAGTGACCACAGCGTTACAAAACCGATTAGTGGGTACGATCATCATCGTAGCTTTGGCAGTTATTTTCTTGCCCGATTTTCTTGACCGCGAAAAAGTGACAAATGAAGATGTTTTCGTTTCTGTTCCTAGCGCGCCGAGTAAAAAGCCAATAGTTAACCCTGAGCCTTTTCCGTCTGAGCGGGTTGCCAATGCTGCACAGCGTCCCATAGAAGTGGTGAATGAGCCCGCGATAGACGATGCTGAACCTGACACGCAAAGCGAAGGTGCGGTAGACACTGTTGTCGAAGCCTCCACAACAAAACCTGTCACGGCTGACGACCTTGCGGCAAGAACCGTCATTGAAAGACCAAGTACCGAAAGTGCAAGTGCGGGTTGGGTCGTTCAATTGGGTAGTTTTCGTCACCAGAAGAACGTCAAGCAACTGTTAGCTAAACTCGAAGACGCAGGATATCGCGCTTTCAGCAGGCCTATCGAAACGAGCTCAGGGCCTTTGACCAAAGTGTTCGTTGGACCAGAAATTGATAAAGTTAAATTGGAAAAAGCCATTCCTCATCTACAAGAGGTCACAGGATTGAAAGGTAAAGTAACGGCGTTTGGCGTGAACTAAACGCAAGTGCAAAAAGGCTGTTACACTTTTCTACCTTGGGCTGACTACCAGTCTCGGTATTTGCATTGGTAATCTCTGTGGCTTCTGTTAGAATGCGCGCCATCTCGCCTCAGCGACGCATGGTTCAATTGAACTCATAATAACAACAGGCAGACGTAACAGTATGAACTGGGTAGATTTTTCCATTCTGGCTATTATTGCGGTCTCTACCTTAATTAGTTTAGTCAGGGGATTCATTAAAGAGGCAATCTCACTTGTCGTGTGGTTTGGCGCTCTTTTTATCGCTAGTGAGTTTTATCAAGACTTAGCGGTATACTTCACCGGTATCGAAGACGATACCTTGCGAAACGGCGCGGCTATCGCGGCGTTATTTGTCGCGACGCTCATTCTCGGCGGTTTGCTCAATTTCACTCTAAGTCAGCTTGTTAAAGCTACCGGTTTATCTGGTACCGACCGTGTTCTCGGTATCGTTTTTGGCGCATTGCGAGGCATTCTTGTGGTTAGCGCACTATTATTCTTTGCAGATACCTTTACACCATTCGCCTCATCGGAAGGTTGGAAGGCATCGCTATTGATCCCCGAATTCGCAGATATCATTGAGTGGTTCTTTGAATACGTCAAAAACAGCTCAAGTTTTTTAAAACCCGCTTAAATAGGTAACGCAAAATGTGTGGTATTGTCGGAATTGTTGGAAAAACGCCAGTTGCTCAATCGCTGTATGATGGTTTAACTGTGCTACAACACCGTGGGCAGGACGCCGCAGGCATTATGACGATTGATCAGGACATGTTCAATCTTCGCAAAGCTAATGGATTGGTAAGAGATGTTTTTCATACTCGCCACATGAAGCGACTCACTGGGAATATGGGTATCGGCCACGTTCGTTATCCCACTGCAGGGACTTCGAGTTCTGCAGAAGCCCAGCCTTTCTACGTAAATTCACCTTTTGGTATTGCATTCGCGCACAATGGTAATCTTACCAATGCCCATGAACTCGAAGATGAGGTTTCACGCATTGCGAGAAGGCACATCAACACGACTTCTGATTCTGAGCTGTTGTTGAACATTTTTGCTCACGAACTGCAAAAATGTACTGAGCTTACAATCACGCCTAAAGACGTATTTGATGTCGTCACGCAGGTGCACAAGAAAATCCGTGGTGCCTACGCTGTCGTTGCGGCAATAATCGGCCAAGGTATTGTGGCGTTTCGTGACCCACATGGTATTCGCCCATTGGCGCTGGGTAAGCGTGTGACGGAACTGGGTGAAGAGTACATGGTGGCGTCTGAGAGTGTGGCATTGGATGCGGTAGGCTTTCAGTTCATTCGCGACGTCGCACCGGGAGAAGCGGTATATATCACTGAAGCGGGGGAGTTATTTACTCAGCAATGTGCAGAAGCCCCAGTGACATCTCCGTGCGTGTTTGAGTTTGTCTATTTTGCTCGACCTGACTCGTTCATCGACGGCATCTCTGTTTACGCTTCGAGAGTAAACATGGGACGTAAACTGGGTGAAAAAATCGCCAAAGAATGGGCTGATTTGGATATTGACGTGGTCATCCCTATCCCTGAAACATCAATGGATGTTGCGTTGCAAATTGCCAACACATTGGAATTGCCTTACCGCCAAGGTTTCGTTAAGAACCGATATATCGGCCGGACGTTTATTATGCCGGGCCAAACACAACGCAAGAAGTCGGTTCGCAGAAAGTTGAATGCGATCTCTTCTGAATTTAAAGGCAAAAATGTGTTGCTTGTCGATGATTCAATCGTTCGTGGTACTACGTCAGGCCAAATCATCGAAATGGCCAGAGAGTCTGGAGCGAAGAAAGTGTATTTCGCCTCTGCAGCGCCTGAGATTCGATTCCCTAACGTTTACGGTATTGACATGCCTTCTGCCAATGAGCTGATTGCTTACGGCCGTGAGATTGACCAAATAGCCGATTTAATTCAAGCCGATGGTTTGATCTTCCAGGATATTCAAGACTTGGTTGAAGCGGTTAAGGAAGAAAACCCAGACATCAGCCGTTTTGAGACCTCTGTATTCGACGGCAGTTATATCACAGGTGACATCAATCAAACTTACTTAGAGCGCATTGATATGGCACGCGGTGAAAGCTCATCTAATCCAGTGGTGCAGGAAGAGTTAACTAACTTAGAAATGCACAATATGGACATGGATAACTAGTCCATTGTTGGAACAGTGTAAAAAGGCCGCTAATGCGGCCTTTTTAGTTATACCTCAAACGTATCCCAACTGGGTTGACCATCAAAAAAGTCGGCTGAAAAGTCGATAAAGGTTCTGACTTTTGCGGGCAGATGGTGGCGATTGGGATAGACGGCGTATAGCCCTGCAGGCGACGGCGCTTGGGTTGTCAAAATTTGTTTCAATTGACCAGTTTTGAGGGCTTCACCGACCATAAAAGTGGGCTTGAGCACAATGCCATCCCCGAGAATAGCCCGCTTTACAATGACTTCTCCGTTGTTACAGATAAAGGTTTCTTTGCCTTTGGAGGTATTGATGGTTTTGTCCGACGCGTAGCTATAATGCAGCACCGTGTGGTGCTCTAATTCCTCTAGCGACTGAGGTTCGCCATGACGTTGAAGATAGTTTGGAGACGCACACCAGGCCACTCTTATTGGTGCTAAGCGTTTTGCGATCATTGATGATTCCGTCAGTCGGCCTATTCGAAGAGCAAGATCGAAGCCCTCATCAACAAGGTCTACCTGCCTATCATTGAGTTGCAAATCAATGATCACATCGGGATATTTTTTCTGATAAGCATGTAGCAGGGGAGCTAAATGCTGTGTAGAAAACGTCACTGGTGCGTTTATTCTGAGCTTGCCTTTCACCTCTGCTTGAAAGTTGGTGACGCTGTTGTCTAATTCTTCTATCTGCTCAAGCACAGACTGAGACTTGGCAAAGTAACGGCTACCGGCTTCTGTTAAGGTGAGCTTTCGCGTTGTTCTATTGAATAGCCTCACAGCAAGTTCATTCTCTAATGCTCCCACGTATTTACTCACAAGCTGCGGAGAAATCGCCAAGGCCTCGGCGGCTTTCGTGAAGCTGCCTTCCAATACCGTTGTATTGAAAGCTCTGAGTTTCGCTATTTTATCCATAATTTTATTTACAACAATTTGTTGTGAATCATTCAATGAAGGGGTTGTTTATTTAACGCATTGTTGAATATAAATTGTCATTGTTCAACTAATTTGGAGTTATCACAATGCAACGTTTACAACAATTGATCAAAACACAAGACACCATTTCTTCAACCATACTCCGTGTACCCATTGGTATTGTCCTTGCTGCTCACGGCGCACAAAAATTGTTTGGCTGGTTTGGTGGCTATGGCTTAGAAGGGACAGGGCAGTGGATGGAAAGTATTGGCTTAGCCCCCGGCTTTCTCATGGCCTTGATGGCTGGTAGTGCCGAGTTCTTCGCAGGTTTGGCACTCGTCATCGGTTTGTTGACGCGACCGGCTGCGATGGCATTAGCGTTTACTATGGTTGTTGCCATCTTCTCTGCTCATTGGCAAGGGGGACTCTTCTTATCAAATAATGGCTACGAATACGCGTTAGTGCTGTTGGCGGCTACTGCGTCATTAGCGATTCAAGGCGCAGGTAAGTTTTCAATGGACAGTTACTTGACTGCTAAGTTGAATGGTCAACAAAGTAGTGAACGCTTGCCCAATGCTGCCACAGTGGCAGGTTCTAAGTAATAGAGGTGCATCGCAGAACAATGAATACGGTGTATCTTTCTCACGGCGGCGGCCCATTACCCTTGTTGGGCCACGCCGAGCATCGCAATATGGTTGCGTTTTTGCAAAACTTGGCCTCGTCGTTACCGCGCCCCAAGAACATAGTGGTGATTAGCGCACACTGGGAGCGTCATGACATAGGCATCAGTGGGGCAGCGTTGCCAGGTGTTGAGCATGACTACTATGGTTTTCCAGCGCCGGCCTATGACATTGATTACCCTGCACCGGGCCAACCAGAACTGGCAGATAGCCTCGTCGAACACCTAAGGCGCAATTGCATCGAGGCGAGCTTAGATAAGACAAAGCGTTTTGATCACGGTGTTTTTGTTCCATTGTTGCTCATGTATCCTGATGCGTCTGTACCTGTCGTACAGGTGTCATTGAACCATAATCTCGCGCCCGATCTGCACGTTGAACTAGGTAGATTGATTGCGGAGGTTGCACCGGAAGACACCTTACTCATTGGCTCAGGCTTTTCTTTTCACAATATGTCTGCCTTTAGGCAAGCAAACAATGACACGACTCGACAACACAATTTAGCTTTTGAAGCTTGGCTAGCGGACACACTGATGGGCCATTGCAAGGAAGAAGCTCACCGACAACAGCGACTCACTGAGTGGCATACTGCACCAAGTGCTCGCTTTTGCCACCCAAGAGAAGAACATTTGCTACCGCTGCACGTTTGTTATGGTGCCAATAAAACAACACCTACGGCGCTTACTCAGGTAGAGATAATGGGCATTCAATCGAGTATGGTGGTGTGGGAAGCATTGAGAAAAAGGTGAGTGCAACGAATGGCGGCGTTGCACTCACACTCTGATTAATGGGTGTATACCGGACCTGAGCCTATACTCCATAGAATCACTGAGCCTGTCATGAGAATAACCAATAAGATAAGGCCACAGGTGACGACGGAACTCGCATAGATAAAGCCTTTTTCTTCAGGGATATGCATTAGGATAGGTACGCCTGAATACAATAAGTAGACGGAATAGGCGATACCTACAAAGCCAATGATCATGATAAACCAGAGAGCAGGGTATAGGCCTGCAAAGCCCACCATAAACAATGGCGTTGCAGTATATGCTGCTAGTTCTAAGCTCTGCGTATAGGTCGGTGTGGCTTGAAAACTCTTTGCCAATTCATGAATCATAATGGCCAAAGCTACGACACCTGCCATTAACCCAAAGTACATACCGACGCTCATGACCATGGCACTTTCTTGAGTCAATTTGATTGGGTCACCGGCACCGATGCTCCAGCCCAGATGAGCAGAAGCATAATAACTAACAAGCGATGGTATTAGTGCAATAATTGCGATGTGGCTGAGGGCAAAAAAGTAATTTTCGTGTTTTCTATCGATGGTTTTCCATTCTTCCCGAGGGTGGGTGTAGATGCCCCAAAGGTGGTTCAGAATCATAATGTCTCCGGATTCTTATTGTTTTGTTATTGTTAATTTTTAACATTATTTTTACACATGGTGTCTTAATTCTGTACAGAGATCAATCTATTTGTATGAAAAGTGATCAACGGCGATCCCGCGAGAGCAGAACTCAGCGGCAGCGCTCATAACAACAGGTATTACAGGTTGTAATATTTGCCAAGAATTGCCTTGAGTTCACCCGACGCCCTGGCATCTAAAACGATCTGATTTATTTGTCCTAATGCTTTGGCAACCTGTTCAGTTGAACGACACTCGAACACATCAAAAGAACGTTTAATCGGTGAGTCTTTGGCATAACTCAGTTGTGAAAAGTACTTTTCATCGAGACTAAAACGCAAATCGGGTAAGTATTCCATGTAGGCGACAGCGCGTTCTTTTTTGAGCAGTTCAAGTGCCGCCTTAGGATTGATGACAGGGACAAAATCAACCTCAACTTGACTAGATTTTACTAGGTTTCCAAACAAATACCCGCGTTGGTAAACAACGGTTTTACCACGGACTGCCTCGAGCCCGGGAAATGGTACGTTAGTAAAACTGAATAAATGCGTGGTGACTTGGTTCACCGGTGTGGAATAAATCGTTTTTATATCCCGCCGATACGCCCCTTCGGCAATAGGAAATATACAGTCGATTTTACCGGTTTCGAGTAAAAAGTTTGAGCGGCCACTGGGGTAATAACCACGTTTAAGTTGTATACCTGAACGCTCTGACAAATAGGTGAGAAACCGATTGTACGGAACGTTGTCAGTCCGCGGTTCCATCACGCCTTTGATCATTGTTAGGGCGAGTACCAGCGTGTCTTCATCATTTGTGTCTGCTAGGGCTAAATTGTGAATGAATAAGCAAAGGCAAAACAAGTACCGCATTGATATTCCTCTGATCCTGCAAACTATCCTGATTAAGTAAGCAATTGGCAACCAAGTCATTTTAGTTGTCGGATAGGTTAAGCATAGCAATGTTCTGATAAATACCATGATTAATTTCTTGTCATTGCTGGCAGCCAGGAGGGCATTCAGATAGAATTCCGCGCAATATTGATTGACGAAAAAGCGTAATGTCCGAAGAGTTACTTGCCCCGATAAAGCAGTTTTTACAATGTGAAACCCCAGATCAATGGATTGCATTCGCGACGCGGGAAGAAAATCTGCCGATTCTTTTGATCGATCATTGCAACTGCGAGCTTAAAGCAGCACAAACCGCTATGCTGTTGATCCGCAAGTACGCTGTTGATAAAGAAAACGGCGAACGACTACTCGAATGGTTACAACCCTATGAAGACTTTGTATATCGCCAGAAGGGCGATGGCAACTTCGCAGGTATGCACAATGGCTTGAAAAAGGTTATTCAATCCAATGGTGAGCATGCTTTTGGCGATGATCTAGTCGACAAAATGGTATTGTTGATCAAAGAAGAGTTGCACCATTTTCAGCAAGTGTTAGAAATCATGGAATCACGTAACGTGCCTTATCAAACACTCAGAGCTGGGCGCTATGCCAGAGGGTTGATGAAACACGTGCGCACGCACGAACCCGCAAAACTAATCGATACACTGATTTGTGGCGCCTATATCGAGGCTCGCTCGTGTGAACGTTTCGCTAAGCTCGCCCCTCATCTCGACCCCGATATCGACAAGTTTTACGTATCCTTATTGCGCAGTGAAGCCCGTCACTACCAAGATTATTTGACGCTTGCTCAACAGGTTGCTGGAGAAGATATTAGCGCCCGAATCGCTTATTTTGGCGATATTGAAGCGAGTTTGATAGATTCAGATGATACTGAGTTTCGCTTTCACAGTGGCAAGCCGATAAGCGTTTAGTCGCATTTACGGTTTCTACATGCAAGTTGCGGCAACATTTGTGTTAGGCTTAGCGCA
This sequence comes from Alteromonas sp. 5NS40-0096, assembly GCF_057544385.1. Lineage (NCBI taxonomy): Bacteria > Pseudomonadati > Pseudomonadota > Gammaproteobacteria > Alteromonadales > Alteromonadaceae > Alteromonas > Alteromonas sp. 5NS40-0096. The sequence continues at coordinate 1,175,074 of NZ_BAAJLQ010000001.1, read as the reverse complement.
GATGTGGCCGAGTGAATGGAGGTGAAATGAAAAACTGGTTGTTGCTAATTGGCGCTATGTTTTGCCTAAGCCTCCCTGCTGACGTTACTGCTCAATCCGATGTGTTGTCTTCTATCGATGCCTGCGAAGCGCTCCCCGAAGCGTGTATTCTTGCTGCTGAAAAAGAAAAAGAGAACACAGAGCCTTATTCCACTAGATGGTATCGACTGACTTATCTAGCACTTTCTGCAAAGTGGGTGAATCAAAAGTTTAATATGGACCGAGAGGAGCTAGCGGCCCTCGCTGCGCTCGATACTGCACCGCCGTTTTTTAAAGCGACCGTTTATACCCTGCATGCCAAAATGCTTTTTACGGATGGAGACAAAGAGCGAGGTGATGCTTTTGCCAAGGATGCCACAGAGCTACTTCTGATGAACAACTTGATTGCGCCTCATCCAAAGCATTGTGCTGAGTTAATCAATCTCGCTAACTACATGGGCGATCATGATAGGGCATTAGCACTATCGAATTGGTCTATCGAGAGAGGGAAAACCTTAACGAGGCCAGAATTTCAGGCGGAAATTTATACGGCAGTGGGCCACACTTATTTTTTTGTGAATGATTTTCAAAAGGCCAGAGACTTTTATTTACAAGCACTCGATACCAAAGACGTGATACAGCCTTCACCAGTTAGGCCAGTCTTATTGTCTAATGCCGCGAGAATTCACCAACAATTAAACCGGCACGAAGATGCGCTGGGCTATTTTCAACAGGCTCGATACGCTTATGATGCGGTTTCTCAAGGATTGGATGCTTTTGGCAGACAATATTTGGAAATGCGAATGGCAGAGAGTTATATCGCCCTAGGGCAGGTTGAGCAAGCGAGAGTCATTATACAATCCCTTGAAACAAAAACACTTAACTCCGCCCATCAGTCGTTGTACGACAAACTTCACTCACAAGTGATGTGACCGATTAGCAGGTTGTTGGAATTTTTCTTGTACATAAGTGACGTTGTGCAATAGAGTAGAGTCTATGAGCTTTTTTATTCGGTTAGCCTCCTTTGTTGTAGGGCTCGCGATCTCCACTGTGGCGTTTTCGGCATTCGCCCATGATCCTCTCATCGTTCCAACCAAGCGGTCGGACATGGACATTTCTCATGATTACCATCTAGAGTTGCTGACACTCGCGCTGGACAAAGCAAAATATCCCTTTTCTAACATTGAAGCGAGTGTACCCATGACCGAAAGTCGTGCGGCATTGGCATTAGAAAAAGACCGTATTATTGATGTATTTTGGATGGGGACGGATGCGGACAAGGAGTCGAGACTCGCAGCGATTCCGATACCGACTACCAAAGGGATGATTGGCCTCAGAAAATTACTCATTCGTCGCGGCAACTACTCTGAGTTTGAGTCGATAGATAACTTAGCGCAATTGCAAAAGAAAATGGCATGTCAGGGGCACGATTGGCCTGATACTGCCATTTTACAAAATGCTGGGATACGCGTGGCGACTAGCCCTCAATACGAAGCGCTGTTCGGTATGTTGAGCGCTGGGCGTTGTGACTTTTTCCCACGAAGTTTGCATGATTTTGAACGAGAACTCATTGAGCGAAGTAAGCAGTACCCAGATCTTATCGGCTTGCAATCACTAGTGATTCAGTACCCTTTTGCGGTGTTCTTCTTTACAAATAAGGACAACACTGAATTGGCAGGGGCCATTGAGAAAGGCTTGTTTTTACTCCAAGCCTCTGGCGAGCTTGATACCTTCATGCGGCAACACCCATTAACGCGCCGCGCTTTTCCACTCTCACAATATCGAGAAGATACGATCATTGCTATCGATAATCCCGTTGTGCCAAAGGGATACTCTACAGCCAAATATGCACCGTTCTGGATTTCGCTAGAAAAGGATAACAAGTAAAAACCAATAAGGAAGTGAGCATGCAAATGATGGATATCTGTACCCCTGAGTTACCCGAATCTAATCTCAGTGCGACCGTGTCGCGCATATACGTTTCAGAAGGTGAACGCGTTGTTGCCGATCAAATACTGTTGGACATTGAAACTGACAAGGTTGTCTTGGAAGTCGTTGCCCCTTATGACGGCACCATACAGGGGGTTGAAGTGACGTTGGGTCAGGAGTTGCTACCACAGCAGCGAGTTTGCCAGTTAGTTGATATTACCGACACTCTCCCGCCACAAACTGAAGCCAATATTCACAGCACGGTGTCAGATGAGGTTGACCAGCCCCAAAGCAACGTTTCGACGCTGATAATTCCGGTATTGCTGGTGTTTGCCATATTGGCGTTGTTTGTTTTGCTGTAAACAGAGATTGGCTTATGAGGTAGGGAATGAGTGCAGGTATGAAGCATACTTCAAACCTGCACCAAAGGGTTTTTGTGCTATCTGAAACGCCTGAAACCGGCAAGTAAAGCCAGCGGCGCTAGTAGAAAACCGAGACTACCACCACCAGAAGATCCGGTAACAGGTGCCGGTTCGTCAGGTGTTTGACCAATCAACGTATTGGGTAAGGGAGTGATGTCTGGGTTCGTCGATGTCGCATCATCAACAATGACAATGTCTTCGATCAACACTAGGTTACTATCTTGTAGCGCAACGCCATTTGTCGCATCGGTAGCCGTGTAGTTTTGTAATGGGAGCGACGAGAAACCGCCTGATGTAAAACGAGGCAAATCGGCCATGGCATCAACCACGTCCATGCCATCGCCAATAACCTGACCAAATACGGTAAATCCACCGTTTTGCACATCTAAGTTGGCACTGTTGTTGTCGAGGTTAATAAACCATTGGCTGGTAGCACTGTTTACACTTGAGCCGAGTTTGGCCATAGAAATAGTACCGCGCACATTCGAAAGCACTGGTTCATTGAGAATCGGCATGCCGGTTGTCACTTCGCCAAATCCTGCACTTTCGGAAAAAGTAAAACCACCAGATTGAACAACAAAACCCGGTTCAGAGCGATGGACTATCGTATTGGCATATGAACCAGAATTGACGTATTCCAGAAAGTTTTGCACCGTGATAGGCGTTTGTTCATCAAACAGATTGACGTTGAACGTGCCAATATTCGTGCGGATTTCCACTTCTGTTGCAGCCAATTGAGCCGACACTATTGCGCCGCCAAGCAAACAAGCCATCGATAACGGTTTTAACATTACTGCTTCCTATTGTAGTTCTTAGATAAACCCAGAAAACCATCAATATATCAAAATTTAACAGCAAGAAACGTTTCAATTTGTAATCGAACTTCTCATTTTTTTATCGCTAATGTGTCACGCAAGTATCACTGACATGACACAAGCAAGTACCAATCCTAGTATTTAGAGAACCTAGCTTATTGGAACTAGCAATTGAACAGGAAGAAATATTGATTTTTCAACGCAAGAGTCTTGTATGATGTTGATAGCTAGATAATATTTTCATACTGAGACTAAATAGAAATAAGGAATAAAAATGAGACTAAAAGGGATTGTCACTTTTACGCTAACTGTATTTTACATGGCAAATAGTTTTGCATGGATTGAAAATTCAAATGTCACTGTTGATCAAGTTTGGGCGTATGAAGATAAATACGGTGGAGACAGCTTTGTAAGGTTCTCAAATGGCACTATGTGTTACATTCCGCCAGGAGAAAAGCAAGACCGATTGTATTCAATAGCCATCAGTGCTCTTCACAGTAGAGCGAAAGTAATTGTTCATTGCTACGACCTTTCTAATACTGAAAACCCAGTTCGCAAGGCCTCAGGAAGAGACGCCACTAAAATACATAGGTTTATCTTACAACAGAGTTAAGCAAACTGCTGTCTGCATACGTTAACAATTGAACGCTGTGACTTCTGTATCAAAATCAATTCAAATACATTGTTATCGTACTCTCGCTCCCGCTATTCGTCGGGCTAGTTACCAAAATTTGAGTATCTCAAACAGGTTCGTTCAAAATGAATATCAGATAAATCTAGTAGAGGGGCTATGAGTTTAAATCCTTGAGGTAATAGGAAACTTATCGGCTTGAATACTTTTTCATATTTGACCTCCCTCCAATCTTGGGCACAAAAAAGGCGAGTAATTCACTCGCCTTTTTCTCACGTTACCGGTTTAGGCTTCTGGTGTTGCTTGTTCACCGTCCGCTTGAACGACAGTGCTGCCGTTCATATTGGTACTTTTGATGATCTCACTGGCTTCTTGCGTAATGGTGTTATTACCATTTAGCAAATCATTTAAGGTGCCTGCTTGTGCGTCGACTAAGCCGAGCTCGCGCAACATTGCATCTACCACAGGCGCATTCGCGCGATAATTTAGCGCAGCGCTAGTGACTTGCTCTGCAATACCGCCATTGCTAATAGTGGCGTGTTCACTGCCCACACCGCCTGCACCTTGAGCACCGTAACCTTGAAGAATTTTAATACCTTCAATATTTTCAAGCGGTTTCACCGCATTGGCCACGATTTCAGGCAACACTTTAAGAATGGCCAGAGATTTTTGCAGTTCAATTTGTTCTGATTTCAACGTGTTTTCAGCGTCAAAGAGGGCTTTTTTACCGGCAGCTTCAACAGCAAATACTTTTTCGTCAGCTTCCGCCTGAAGCTTCTTCGCATCGGCGTTGGCAGTTGCTTCTGTTAAGATGGCTTCCGCTGCGTTTTCTGCCGCTTCTTTCTTCGCTTCCGCTTGGACTTTTATCCCAACCGCAGCTCGTTCCGCTTCTTTCTTCGCGTCGATGACTTCAATGTCCTTAAGACGATTCGCTTCGGCAACACGTCGTGCTGTAATAACGGCCTCTTCCTTTTCAACACGTTGTTTTTCCGCTTCCGCGGCTTTTGCTCGTGCGGCAGACTCTTCTTCAGATTTCGCGGCAACGGCAATTTGCTTAACCTGCTCAGCTACTTCCACTTCTTGCTGCTGCTGGATGCGGGCTTGTTCAAGTGCGTTGCGTTTTGCAATCTCTTGGGTTTCAATTTCGCGAGACTTCTCAATTTCTGCCGCTTCTACCGCACGCTCTTTGGCAATTTCTGCCTCTCGCTCTTCACGTTCTTTGTGTTCGCGCTGTTTAGCAATCTCGGCTTTTTGCTCTTGGCGTTTGAATGCCAAGGTTTGTTCTTGCGTTAAGCGAGCTTCTTCTTCATCGCGCTTAATATCCAGTGATTGCTTCTCGGCTTCGAGGTTACGCTGTTCAATTTTAACGCGGTTTTCTTGTTGAATATCGTTAGTTTCTTTGCGTTTTTCTTCGATGATTTTAGCCAGTCTTGCACGACCTTCGGCGTCAAACGCGTTGTTTTCATTGAAAAATTGCAAATCCGTTTGGTCAAATCCTGTCAAGCTCACCGATTCGAGTTCCAAACCATTCTTCTCGAGATCATTGGCTACGCTCTGTTGTACTTTTTGCACAAAGTCAGCGCGTTGTTCATGCATCTCTGTCATCGACATTTCAGCGGCGACAGCGCGCAATACGTCAACGAACTTGGATTCCATCAGCTTTTTCACTTCTTCAACACGAGTTGTTCTTGTACCCAATGTTTGTGCGGCCATGGAAATGCCATTTACGTTTGGTGCAACGCGTAAATAGAAGTCAGCTTTTACGTCAACACGCATACGGTCTTTAGTGATAAGTGCGTCTTTTTGCACCTTCTCTACTTCTATACGCAGTGTATTCATATTCACTGGAATGATCTCGTGGACCACGGGCAATACCAATGCACCGCCATCCTTAATGACTTTTTCGCCACCTAAACCGGTTCGTACGAAAGCAATTTCTTTCGTTGCTCGGGTGTAGAGCTTGGCGAACGTAAATCCGATAAACATGAAGCCGACAACGCAAGCGCCGACAATAATGAGTATCGAAAACAAGCTATCTGGATTAATTGATTGTTCCATGATTATGTATCCTTTTTGTACTACTGATAGCGGGTGGCTAGCCAGCCACTCGATGTTTTTTGAACCAGGACAACCTGGTCGCCTTGCACGAAGGAGTCTGTCCCTTCCATTGGCTCTACCATGAGGTAATGAGGTTGGTTGTGTTGGTCGATAAATTTGGCTTCCGCAGGCGAGCCAACTACTGCTTTGCCAAGGGTGATTTGTGCAACGTTGCCGACAAACTCATCTGTCGTTACTGCACTGGATTCGTTTTTAGGCATCATACGTGCGATGATGCCACCCGTGCGGCCTGTGACGATTAAGCCAACAATTGCTGCAACGGGGAGACTGATTATTGCCGGTGCGAAGCTACCTGTGCTTTTCACGAACACAAAATTGGTGATGTACCCCAACACGCCAAAAGAGACGAGCAAAAGGGTTAACCAGACCATGGTAGGGAGTTTATCGATACTCAGCCAGCTCAATACTGAAGAAATGCCACCTGAGTCTAAATCTGCGTCAACGTCCACGTCTGCATCAGTATCGAGCATGCCTAAAACACTGATACCAAAGAGCATACTGGCCACTTCAAGTAAGAATAAAGCCAATACAATGCCTACGGCGACGTTAAACCAAAAGTTACTTTCAGCGAGAAAAAATGATGCCATACCCACCTTCCTTGATGTTAAACCGCGAACACAATATACAGTAATATGGTGACAATTGGCCAGATTTCAAGACATTAGTCTGTTCTTGTGTACAGGTTACGAGTTTTACACTGCGTTTTTATGACAAACGGACTACGTGATTTACAGGTATTTTAGGCAAACGCGTGATGGGTGAGGTTAATGCTGTTGGGGCAGACTTCCAAAATACTGCCTTGATCATACCAATCGCCCAGAACAATGCGCTGGGCTGTGTTGCCATTCACTTTTAGCGAGTGAATATTTGGACGGTGAGTATGGCCATGAATAAGCTGGATGACGGCGTGCTTTTCCATAACCTGTACCACCTCTTCAGGCGTCACATCCATGATTTCTGGTTTCAGGTGTTTTTGATTTTCTTTGCTCTCAATGCGGCCTTTACGGGCGATTTCTCTGCGCCAAGACAAGGGTAACGCCAACATCATTCTGGGCCACCACCAACTTCGCGATTTTTTGCGGAATTTTTGATAGGCCACATCCCGAGTACACAACTCATCTCCATGAGTGATTAGGGTAGGGGTGCCGTACAAATCAATGATGGTTTGCTCTTTGAGAATGGTCATGCCTGCTTTGTTAGCCCAACCTTCTCTTATCGCAAAATCACGATTGCCGTGAATAAAGTAAATTGGCACGTGCTGGCTGAGCGTTTTAAACGCTTCTGCGATGGATTCACTGAACGGCGTTACGTCGTCATCGCCAATCCATACCTCAAATAAGTCGCCCAGAACATACAAGGCGTCCGCTTTTGGCGCTTGTTGTTCGAGAAACGTCATTAAACACTGGGTAATATCGGTACGGTCTGCACTTAAATGCAAATCAGCAATAAAATAGGTAACAGGCATGTGACTACTTCAGGAGATACGTGTCTCGCCACAGGAGAGACACGTCAACAACATTATTCGCTTACAACAGCAGATTCGATAACAACGGCCTCTACAGGCACGTCTTGGTGATAACCGTAATTACCCGTTTTCACCGTCTTGATTTTTTCAACCACATCCATACCGTCTGTAACCTTACCGAATACACAGTAACCCCAGCCGTTCATTGACTCACTAGTATGGTTTAGGAAGTCGTTATTACCGACGTTGATGAAGAACTGGCAAGTAGCGGAATGAGGATCGTTAGTACGCGCCATCGCGATGGTCCCCATCTCGTTTGCTACGCCATTGTTCGCTTCGTTTTCGATTGGCGCTTTCGTGTCTTTTTGGTCCATGTCTGCAGTGAAACCGCCGCCTTGAATCATGAAGCCATTGATTACGCGGTGAAAGATTGTGTCTGCATAAAAACCGTCGTTTACGTAAGACAAGAAATTCTCAACAGTTTTTGGAGCCTTGTCTGCGAAAAGTTCTAGCGTGATGTCGCCGAAATTGGTTTTTAACGTAACCATTCAATATACCTTTTGGTTGAAGTCGATAGTGGCGCTAATGTTAGCGTATTTCGCGCAGTTGTAAACTTTTGCCTATCGCCATCTGACAGTGCTAAACTGCGCGCCTGAAAATCATGAAGACTAAGGATATTTGATACATGTTACACCTATACAACACCCGTACCCGAGAAAAAGCGCGTTTTGTTCCGCTCCAAGAAGGTAAGGTGGGCTTGTATGTGTGTGGTATCACTGTCTATGACCTCAGTCACATGGGCCACGCTCGTACCTACTTGAGCTTCGATGTGCTGGTTCGCTACCTAAGACACCTAGGTTACGACGTAAATTATGTGCGAAACATCACCGATGTCGATGACAAAATTATCAAGCGTGCGAACGAAAACAATGAAACAACCGACGAATTAACCGCACGCACCATTGCCATGATGCATGAAGACTTTGCGGCAATTAATCTGCTCGAACCAGATGTAGAACCTCGCGTGACGACTCACATGAATGAAATCATAGAGTTGATTCAAATTCTTGTGGACAAAGGCTATGCGTATCAAGCGAAAAGTGGCGATGTATTGTTTGACGTCAGCAAGTACGACGAGTACGGCAAGTTGAGTAAGCAAAACCTCGAACAGCTTCAAGCGGGCGCACGAGTAGACGTAGGCGAAGATAAAGACGACCCATTGGATTTTGTCTTGTGGAAAACGGTAAAACCAGGTGAACCATTTTGGGAATCTCCCTGGGGCAATGGCCGCCCAGGCTGGCACATCGAGTGTTCAGCGATGAACAAAAAGCATTTAGGGTCACACTTCGATATTCACGGCGGCGGTTCTGATTTGACCTTTCCGCACCATGAAAACGAAGTCGCTCAATCGTGCTGCGCTTATGACACGCCGTATGTGAATACGTGGATGCACACGGGGATGGTACAGGTAAACGATGAGAAGATGTCCAAGTCTCTTGGTAACTTCTTTACGTTGCGCGATGTACTCAAAGAGCACGATGCAGAAATACTGCGCTTTTTCTTAATGTCAGCGCATTACCGCAGCCAATTGAGTTATTCGCAAGATAACATTGACCAAGCGAAAGCTGCTTTGGAAAGGCTTTACACGTCGTTGCGCGGCGTAGTTGTACCCAACGAGGGCGACTTGGCGTTTGGTGGCTATTTGGCCAGATTCGAATCGGCAATGAATGATGATTTGAATGTGCCAGAAGCGTATTCCGTATTGTTTGATATTGCTAAAGAGCTCAATAAGAGCAAAGACGATGCCGACACTGCGGCTAAACTTGCGTTTGTTTTGAAAGGGCTAGGTGGCATTTTAGGTATCTTACAAAATGATGCTGAGACGTATCTGCAAGGTGGCAACGATGATGATGCTGCGCAAATCGAAGCCTTGATTAAAAAGCGCAATGACGCCCGTGCCGCGAAAGACTGGGCCGCAGCTGATGAAGCTCGCGATGCAATCAGTGCAATGGGCATTGTGCTGGAAGATGGCCCTAATGGCACCACATGGCGTAGAAGCTAGTTTGTGTTATCGATGCTAAGAGGCCGCAACGCGCGGCCTTTTTTGTGCCCGTCGCTATTGAACACGGCAAACAATGGGGCGCTCTAAGGCATAAAAAAAGCCCCGGACTTGCGTCTGGGGCTTTGAACGTTAAGGGAGAAGTTTGAAATCCTGTTAACTCACAGGTTGGTTTCCATTACTGGAACTGGTAAGACATTCTTACACCGTAGTTACGAGGGAACAGGTAACTACCTTGAACCAGACCATTACCACCTACGTTGGTACGGGCAAGTACATCCTCATCTTCGATGTTTTCAACGAAGGCTTCAAAAGACAGTAGTTCGTCTTCAGAAGTCCAAGTCAAACGAAGATCGGTCTTAGTATAAGCGTCTTGAATTTGGGTTGAATAGATAGACACATCGTCTGTGTTGTATTCATCCGAATAGTAGAACTGTAGGTAAGGCGTTAACGTACTGCCACCTGAAAGTTCGAATACATAGCCTGCGCCTAAGCTCAGGGTTACATCTGGTGACCACGGTGGAGTCGTTCCACCCAGTTCGATCAAGCCATTGTTGACTTCACCAGAAGGTACGCCACCATTCAACTGGAACGGGTTTCTCACGCCAAATGTGTCGTATTCGGCATCCATCAATGACAGAGCTGCAGTGACGTATAAGTTGTCAGTTGCAAGCCAGTTAACGTCAGCTTCAAAACCAACTACATCAACAGAGCCCGCATTTTCACTTACCGTTACCGCGGTGCCTGAGTCAGGGAAGATCAAACGCTGTGTCACTAAGTCAGTGAACTCGTTTTTATAGAATGCAAAGTTGACTTGCAACGAGTTATCGAGGAAACGGTTTTTCATACCGATTTCCCACGCTTCTGATTCTTGCTGATCAAACGAGCTGCCGTTTGAGTTAAGGCCACCTGACAAGAATCCAGTCGAACCCGTACCATAAAGCAGTGAATCTTTGTTCAACTGGTAGTTAAAGCCAACTTTCCAAGTCACGATATCAAACGTTTCTTCACCCGAGCGGTCTGGCGCAATAGTGTAGTTGTATAACCCACGTGGACGACCGTTTAACCCGAAGTTTGTTACGCCTGGCAAGTTAGCGCCGTCAGCATCTCTACTCGTACCGAAGAAAGTGTTTGTCTCTTTTTCTTCTTCGTTGTAACGAATACCCGTGATTAGCGTTAACTGGTCTGTAATCGCGTATTCACTTTGGAAGAAAATACCGAGAGTCGTAACGTCAACTTCTTGGAAGTCGGCGTAATCACTAAAGTTGCCTCGGCCAAATGGGTCTAGAAGTTCGGTACCGTTGAACAAGGTGAACTCACGACCTTGAGCGTCGGTAAACGTGCCAAAAGCGGCATTGCTTTGGGTTCGTAGCTGAGAGAAACCAAACCCGATTTCGTCTTTTGAATAGTAAGCACCAGCAGTCCAGAAGAAATCACTGTCAGTGTTAGAAGACACTTGGAGCTCTTGTGTAACAGACTCAACTTCTTCATCCCAGTAGTAGGCATAGCCTGGATTCGGGCTGAAATCACCGTCGAAGTCCAATGCACTACTAAAGTCAGTGTAAGATGAAATCGACTTAACGGTTACTGCGTCTAGATCCCAGTTCAGCTCTAACGTCAGGTTGTTTTCTTGGTTGTCGCGTTTGTTTTCTACGTCATAAGAAACGGTATTGGGACGATCGAACGCCGAATCAGTACCCGCAGAACCTGGGGCAGGGTTGCCAAAGTCAACAAAATTACCACGTACATCGGTGACGCCGTTTTCGTCTACAGGTGCACCTAGACCTTCGGCCGCGAAAATACCCGGCGTGGTACCTTTTTGGTTAATCGACGTGAAACGGACGGTGGCGTTAAAGTCTTCTGAAGGTTCCCAGTAACTGCTGATACGGTAATTGAAGTTGTCATCTTGGCCTAAGTCACCAGCAGGGCCAATATTGTCGATGTAACCATCACTGCGAAGTGTTTGTACCGCAACACGAACGGCTAAGTCTTCGGTAAGTGGCTGGTTAATGAAACTTTCGGTACGCTGAGCATTGAATCGAGAATAACCTAACTTCACACCCATATCGAAGCCATCCAGGCTAGCAACATTTGTTGTGAGGTTTACTGCGCCTGCAAACGTATTACGGCCATAAAGCGTACCTTGCGGGCCTTTCAATATTTCAATTCTACCGACATCGAAGAAGGCTTGAGATTGCTGAGAAGCACGAGGGCGATAGACGCCATCAGCGAAGAAACCAGCGATTGACGAGTTGTCGGCGAAGGTGTTGTTTGAGTTCGCACCACGAATAGCAATTTTGGCGTCAGAGCCGATAAAACCAAAAGATACGCCCGGTGTGACTAGCTCGATACGGCTGATATCTTCGATACCCGCTCTTTCTAGCGCGTCTTGATTTAGTGCGGTAACGGAGATACCGACAGATTGCAAAGACTGTACGCGTTTTTGAGCCGTGACTTCGATTACTTCCAAGCCGCTTTCTTTTTCGGGTTGGTCTTTGTCACCCGTTGCTGCTTCTTGTGCAACGGCCGATTGCGCAAACAAAGCGCTAAAGATAGCGGTGTACAAAAGCGACTTCGGTCTATTTATCAGGTTCATAGGATATTTTCCCTTGCTTGTTGTTATGCAAAAACGCCATTACTGACAGTTTCCACTCTTCGATTTTAGACAATTTTAATTGTATTTTTATTATTCGATTTCCATAATAGACTTCGAAGTCAAAACAAGTCAAGACACAATTTTGTAACAGACCTGTAACGTCTTCGATTGTGAGGCTGTTGAATCACTCAACCATATCGTGAATGTTTCCTACTAAACTACGCAATATTCTAGGCTTTTTCGCGCTTTATCGCGACCATAACCTCCGCTGTCGATACGATTTCTATTGTTAACATTATAAAAGAATATATTTTTAATTTTATGATTTTAAACGATATTTTTATTTTGTCTTTTGCTTGGATTCAAGTGTTTTACGTTCAATTGTTAATTTTTTAGGTATCACATCGACGATAAGGTAAGTGATTTTTTAAGGCTGATGGAAAGCCGTGTCCGGCTTTTTTTTAACCAAAAATCAGTGATCACCAAAACGTAAAAATCGATAGACTTCGAAGTCATTTTACTTCGAAGTCTTGTTCGTGAAGTTATTGTGTTTTTCTTATGTACGAACAGAATCAACAGCAGAAGGTTGAAAATACCCATGTTAGTGTGATGGTTTGTTTTGCGGTGGCACCCACAGTCGGTAGTAAGAACGTATGTAAAGCCGCCGTATAAATCTGGCGAAGATGGCGTAGCGTAACCGTGAATACCAATTATGCGCGCTAAACGTCAGGCGCGGAATTGCTGTCTCTTTCTTGTAGTTCTGCTTTCCAGCGTTGCTGCGATACGTGGTGCTTTATTAGCTCCAAGCATTCATTGACTACCAGTAGCATTTCTTCATCCAATGCTTTCTCTGCTTGGTCAAAATCATTTAGCCCAGAGCGGATAAAGGTGTCAATGTCATCAGCGCTGATATCAGACAGTAGATTGACCAAAGAGGCATTGACGATATCGGTGACGGCATTTTCAAGCGTCGTTTCGATGGTACTGCCTAGTATTGGGATCAGAGAAATGGTCGAGACCTCAGCGTTTTCTCGTACCGCTTTGCCAATACTTGCCCTTACGTGTTTTCTGACAATTTCACCGTGTTCGCTATCGTGAATGGATTGGCCCAGGTGGTTTAACATGCCCGCAGCCCATTGGGTAACAATCACACGCCTCGGTGCTAGTACATGATTGACTACATCATCTATCAAAGGGGAGCCGGCAGCGATATCTTTTTGAGCGTCAGACAATACTTTTACTACGATGCGATCACTCAGCTCTTCGACAATAACGTCATAGTAAAACGCGATGAAACGAAAGAGGGCAGTTTGGTTTAAGTCGATGATCTTAAACTTGTGCAGCCGATACAATATTGAGACGACGCGTAAGAAGCGAAATAGGCGTGTCGCCCCCAATGGAATCATTCCGACGATGTCGTACCAATGTATGAAAGGGTAGAAATACCAACGCATGTGTTCTTTTTTGCGAATAGACACAAACCACCGAACACAAAATTCGGTTAAGAAAATACCAATAAACGCCAAATCGACAAAAATGAAATTGTGATGGATTACATCGTATTGCTGAGTGAAGTGGGGAAACCAGTCAGCGAGCAAAGCGTGAATCGCGGCCGTTTCGTAAAGTCCGTCAAACAATAGCCAAGCCAGATTGAACGCGAGAACGCCCAACATGACCAAGTCAACGACAAGCCATGGTCCTTCATGACTTGTTCGAAGGTTCTCTCTATTAATACGTAGCATTGTGTTCAACGGCTCCCTGATGAAAGTAATACCACTACCAAAATAGTTGCCTAGATTGGCGCGTCGACGTTAGCCGACGTTTTTGGTGCGCGTCACATCTACATATAGTTTGAGTTTTTGTCCCGGTTGTAAATATTTCTTGGGATTTAAATTGTTCCATTTTGTAATGTCGCTACTACGAACATTGAATTTGCTGGCAATTCTGGCAATTGAGTCACCGCGTCTAACCGTGTAAGTCAGTGAGCGCATAATCGCGTCTTGGCTTTGATTGGTTGACGCTTGCTTTTGCCAAACGACGAGCGATTTGCCAGGTATAAGAGGATCAGTCGGCGCCATGCCATTCCACTTGGCTAGCTCTCGCATGCCAACGTTATACTCACGGCTTAAATCCCAAAAGGTATCGCCGCGCTTAACCGTGTGGTTGATTTTGTAGGCACCACGCTTTTTACTCTGAGTAGAGGCGAGTCTTTGGTCATCAGACAACGTATATTCGTCGAGCTGTTTTAAGGCAACTGGAATCATCAAGTAGTCACCAACGCGAATCATGTTGTTGGCTTGGTCATTCACTCGCTTGATGATATCAACGGTCGTGTGGTACTGCTTTGCCAGTTTGAGTAAGCTGTCACCCGATTTTATTTTGTGACGCGTCCAATTAAGCCTATCTTTGCGGTCGACTTTCGCCAATTCGGTAGAAAACAATTCCGCTTTCGTTATGGGTAGTACAAGGCGGTGAGGGCCATCAGGATCCGTTGCCCACTTATTGTAACCTGGGTTTAGCGCGTGAAGTTCCCGTAATGTCATATCGGCTAGGGTCGCGGCGTAGGCGAGATCAATTTGAGATTCCGTATCCACCACAGTGATTACGGGGGCGTTTTCGACTTCAGGCCAGCTAAAATCATATTCGTCGTGCTTTTTTAAAATATCAGCTAGCGCGAGCAGTTTGGGCACGTAGGCTCGAGTTTCTTTTGGTAAACTCAGAGACCAAAAGTCTGTCGGCTTACCGGCTTTGGCATTTTTTCTAATCGCTTTGCGAACTCTGCCTTCACCACTGTTGTAGGCAGCCAGTGCATGTAACCAATCACCATCAAAGTATTTCAATAGGTATTCGAGATAATCCAGTGCGCCTTGAGTGGATGCAATGACGTCTCTGCGACCGTCATACCACCAATTCTGCTTCATACCGAAGCGTTTAGCGGTACCGGGGACAAATTGCCACATCCCAGCAGCGCGGCCATGTGAATAGGCAAACGGGTCAAATGCACTTTCAACGATAGGCAACAGTGCCAGTTCTAGTGGCATGTCGCGCTTTTCGATTTCATCGACAATGTAATACAAAAATGGCGAAGCGCGTTTTGACACTCTCGCCATATACGATGGATGTTTTAAATACCAGTTGCGCTGGGCATTCAAACGTTGATTATCTGGAATATCAAATGCTAACTGTTGGCTAACTCGGTCCCAAACGTTGGTGATTTCGACGGCAATGGGTTCGTCTGGCGTCAAGTCAACGGTCACATCTTCATCAGGATGAATAACCGGAATGACACCCGCGTCAACGTCTTCACAGGTGACGTGGCCAAAGCCCATTGGATCACAATTTGGTTGATTCTGCGTCTCAACAATTTCTGGCTCGACTTGGGTTAGCTGACACCCAGTGACTGAAAGTATCGCGGCAAAGGCGAGGGGAGCACGCAATAATGCGCTGTATTTGTATGACATCAACATGCCTCTATTTTTCGTTTTAGTTAGTCACAACAAGGTTGTTGATTTTTCAATGACGGCTCGTAAACCGACATATTACGATCTCGCTCGGAAAAATGCATTAAAACTCGTCTTTCCAACGTCTCATCTGAGCAAAAACCGCTACGGCATCGGGCAGCGTTTGTTCGGCTTTCTTTTCTAGCACGGCATGCAGGGCAGGCACGTGGCAACGCAAAAACGGGTTAATGGCTTTTTGCGTCTCAATTGTCGTGGGTAGTGTGGGTAAATTCTGCTCCCGTTGTGTCTGCGCCCACACTTGGTACTCAGCCAAGTCGTTATTGTCGACATCAAGATGGCGAGCAAAGGTAACATTTGCCAACGTATATTCATGTGTGCAATACACTTTAGTGGTGTCAGCCAGTCGAGAAAGTTTTGTCAAAGACCGAGTAAATTGTTTTGGTGTCCCTTCAAACATCCGTCCACAGCCTGCCGAGAAAAGCGTGTCGCCACAAAACACACCGCCATGACCAACAAAAGCAATGTGATCAAGCGTGTGCCCTGGCACTTCGAAAACGCTGAAATTAACTGAGAGGCGAGGGAAGCTAACGACCGCGCCTTCCTTCACTTGTTTGGTCAGGCCTTTAATCTTGTCATTGACAGGCCCAATTACCGGAATATCACCATAAGCGCTGTGTAGTGAAAGGATACCACCAGTGTGGTCGTGATGATGATGGGTGATTAGGATTCCAATCAAGGTTAACTGATGACGTTGGCAATATTCGATAACAGGGTTGGCATCACCAGGGTCAACCACTACCGCATAGTCTTGGTTGTGTATGCACCATATGTAATTATCGGTGAAAGCGGGGATCGGTGTAATGGAGACATTTTCCGGAAGCGAGTTGGCAGCCAAAGCAACACCATTTTGTGAATCTAACAATATCCGATACTATAAAAACTTGTGACTGTGTCTGCAACTCAAGGAATCAGAGCATTTGATGCGTTCGGCGTTTCGTCAAGATACCCCTACTTACCCATTCGAATGGGACGAATTACCCGTGGGCGAGGCGATGCAAAAGGCCCTAAGCCAAGTCTGTGATGAATTTAGCCAGCGAATCTTCGGCTATTATTTTGTCAAATTGGGTAATTTGAGTTCGCAAATAGCACTGCCAAAATGCCAAATTCGCCAACAGATTCATTACACCCAAACGGCGATTTCTGGTAGTCATGTCATGGGACACTCACATTCTTTGCCGTTTCAAGAAAATGCCATAGACGGATTTTTGCTAGCGAACGAATTGGATTTTGCACAAGATCCGCACCAAGTCCTGCGGGAAGTCGACCGTACAATTACGGGCTCTGGTTACGTCATTATTACCGGCTTTAACCCATTGAGCCTGGCCGGGCTCGTCAAATATTCGCCGTTTAAACCGAGTAGTCCATTAAAAGAAGCGCGTTTCTTCAGTGTCGCTCGAATTAAAGACTGGTTGCATCTGCTGGGTTTTGAAATCGTTGAACAACAATATTTGTTGCCATCTACCCTGTTTTTTAGCTCAGAGAAATCGGTGATGCGCCAGTCTAAATGGGTGAACACCTATTTACCTTGGACTGGTTCGATGTATGTCATTTTGGCGAGAAAGCGAGAATTCCCCATGACACTGGTGAAGCCGAAATGGAAAATGAAACCCCGATTTTCGGCTGTTGGTGCCAGTGCGCGACAAATCCCGAGTTAGCTTGGATAACTAAGTGTAAAGCGTGCGCCACCAAGTTCAGTGCTTCTATTGACTTGCGCATCACCTTGGTGCCACAACTGAATGCGCTGAACAATGGCAAGACCTAATCCGGCACCACCGGCGTAGCGCACTCGGCTGTTGTCGGGTCGAAAGAAAGGGTCGAATATGCGTTTAGCTTGGCTAGCGTCGACACCCGGGCCGTCGTCGTTGACGTGAATGCACACTTGGTCGTCATGTGATTCAACAACCACCGCGATACGACTATGAGCGTGCCTGATGGCATTGGTTAGTAAGTTAGATACGGCGCGTTCGATAAAGTGACCGTCACCTTTCATGACAATGTCGCTGCCCGTAACGTCAATGGTTTTTTCTGTGGTCTGCCCAAGCCGTTGAGATACTCCCCAACACAATTCTTTGAGCGGAATATCGGCTATGTTTAGCTCAGGGGTCATGGCATCGTATTGCGTGTAATCGAGCATTTCTTGCACTAGACTTTCCAACTCATCTAAGTCCGCTTGAATGCCTCGCCATGCCTGACTATTGGGTTCTGGGTGCATTTCCAGAGCAAACTTCAATCTGGCAATTGGCGTACGAAATTCGTGAGCAACCGCCCCTGTGAGCTCTCTTTGGTCTCGTAATAAACTATGGACTCGCTCACTGAGTAGATTGAGTTTGTTCGCGATGGGCTGCATAACAGAGCGTTTTTTCAGTGCGATTTGATAGCTCGACGAATCTTGATCTAAGCTACTCACTTTGCGAGTGAGGTAGGACAAATCTCGCCACAATGGCCAAAGCCATGCTGCCAACAACAGCCCCAGCAGAAGCAGCGACGCCCCCAGATACACTAACAAATCAGAGCGGGATTGCAGCGGTTCAACAAGTGTTAGAACGAGGACCTGGTCGTTATCTACTGGCACGTAAAGGTACTTTGCTTTTTCGTCAAATAAAGTGACGATGTGTTTAGCGTCAAACGCCGCTAGCTCATCCGCTGACCAAGCCACGGAAGACAGGGGCTGAAACTGGTAAGGAATACCGCTGTCTTCAAGGCCTTGTACCAAGTTTTCACTATTTCCTGCGAGGTAGGGAAGGAGATTTTCCAGCATGACCGATTCTTGCGTTGGGACTATCGATTCATTCGGCCATAAAAGCTCAAGTGTACTGCTGATGAGTACCAAGGAAATGGCGATAAACAGATAGAAGCTCACAAACAATCGAGTCATTTCTCGCCCCATGCGTCAGCGACGAAGAAAAAGCCTTTACCCCATATGGTCTTAATGCGATAGGGGTTTTGTGGATCGTCTTTGAGTTTCTTGCGCAAGCGGGACACGCGGACGTCAGCAGAGCGGTCCAGACCATCATATTCGCGGCCAATGAGCTCTTTGTACAGCCGAGTCCGTTCTACCACACTAGACGCGTTGTCTGCCAGTAAGCACAGCATGTCGAACTCGTGGCTGGTTAACCCAACGTCTTCGCCACTGAGTTTGACCCGTCTCGACGATTTGTCGATGGTGAGTTGACCAAAAGTCAGCAATTGGCCGCTATTAGTTTTGGCATTGCTGTGGCCGACACGCCTCAACAAGGCATTGATGCGAGCGAGTAAAACTCGGGGCTCAACGGGTTTTACCACGTAATCATCAGCGCCAATTTCCAAACCAATGACTTGATCAAAATTCTCATTTTTTGCCGTCATAAACAGCAAGGGGCCAGCATAAAATTGGCGTAATTGTTTACACAGTGCGAAACCATCTTCACCGGGTAGCATAACGTCAAGAATAACAACGTCTGGCTGTGAGTTTCTGACCTTTTCAATCAAACCTTGGCCGTCGGCGAGTCGGGTAACCCTAAATTCATTATTTTCTAGATACTGGCTTACCAGTTCAGACAAGCGTTGGTCGTCTTCTACAAGAATCAGTTCCTTCATCAGAAAACACTCCATGGGTTGCGAACGCGACGGCGCAAATTGCCAGCGTTGCGATACTTGATATTCAGCATAACGGAAACAGAAAAATCTCCTTGTTTGTCAGAGAGTGTTAATGAAGTGGGTTCGATGATTGAAATGTTCATAGACAGGGGTAATTCAGATTTGTGCCAGCAACCTTGGCTTTCCTCGTCCAGCTTCAGGCAATACTCTTTGTTCGCCAGTTTTGGATAGTGTAGCGATACCGTTAACTGGCATAGCTCGCCTTGTTCAGATGCAACGCATTGGCTTGGGGTAACGTTAAATTGGTTTGGCGTTTGCGCCGCGCACACAGTATAAAAACAACACAGAATAGGGAGTAGCAATAGGTATTTCATTTGCCCCCCTAAAACCGGTAGCCAACGCCAAAGAACGCCGTAATAACATGGCTTTCTGAGACGAGAGGGCTGTCTTTCATTGCACTGTCTAGTGCCGTGTACTGGAATCGGCCTAGCAACGTCCAATCGGCGTTCAATGGCGCGCTAAAACGGACGCCTATACTGGGTTGCCAAGACTGCGAGGCTCGATACCACAGTTCGTTATCTGGCGTGTCGGCCGCATCAATACCATAGTAATAATCCACTAGCGAAGCACTTTTGTAGGCCAGTGATGCAGTGGCACTGATCGTGACATCATCAATCAACCAACCATACTGATACGCCAGTGTTACCTGATAGCCGTTGTGCACACCCAAGGCATCATTTGCCAATGTTAGTGCAACTGACTGTTGGTTGTGCCGCCACGTGGTTCGAAAACCAATATCCGCCGACCAATCTCTGTCGTCGATATCGTCTATGGAAATTTCACGAGGTTCTATACCCTCGCCATTGTTATCTCCGCTTCCCGGGATACTCGGGGCGTCGGGTGAGCTAAGAGCCGACGTTGGCGTAACCAATATGTTTGCTGGATGCCAAAAGGTAAAAAACGCTTTCTCTAGATTCGGTGCAATGTACAGTTCGGTACTAACCGCTTCAGATACCTGCCATTGGTAACCTAATTCCCCATTGTCGAAGTAGGCACTTTCACCGTACCACGCAATATCTGGCAGCAATACTAATGGGATGGTATCACCGTCGACCAATGGGTTAGTTCTTGCTCCAACACCGATGGCAACGCCGAATTGCCACGCATTTTCTTCTATGCAGTTTTCACCGCTGTCGCAAGCACTAGCAGGGTTGGCCACCATGATGGCAACACCCAACAGTAACAGCAAATACCTAAACAATGTAAATCCTTGGTTTCTCTCGCATACCTTACAAGATTACCAAACCCCGAGGGGGTTCTCAGCTATTGATTACAAATTGTCACATTTATACGCAGTTTGGATCTGAATGTTGAAATGCATCGCTCTAGTATGAGGTGGTTCGCTTAATAAATTAACACTAAGGAAAAGGAACATGACTGCTATCTTTCATAAAGAAGCACTTTGGCAAGGCCTGGCGCTGTCGATATTCACCACGTGTTTGGTGACAGCCTGTAGTAGTGACAAGGAAACATCAGGGCCGGAAATCACCGCGCCACCAGCGTTAAAACTAACCGAAGTCTCGGATGCCCCTTTGGTGAAACCCACTCAGTTTGACGCCGACCGCTATGTAAGAAATGGCGTTTATTTGATGCAAACCCAATCGTTTTATGTGACTCCTGATGCCAGTGCCGATGCTGGTGCACCAGTCCCCACTTTTGGCGAGAGTTTTTCTACCACTAATACACAAGTCTCCGGTGTTGATGAAGCAGACCGTATTGAATACGACGGCAACTATTTGTTTGTTGCCGATTTGCCAGTGTGGACAGAAGCGCAAGAAAATACAAAACAGATTCGCATATTGGAGCGACAGGCGGATTTTACGCTAGAACAAGTTGCCACCATGCCAGTTGTAGCTGACTTCAATATTGCGGGAATGTACTTAACGTCAGAGACACTGGGCGTGGTTAGCCACTCTTATCAATACTATGCACTTGAAGATGCCTTGGTGGCGTCGAGTCCTTGGCACCAAGTAGACAATGATACCGTAGTTAACGTGTTTGATGTTTCGCAGCCTTCAGCGCCTAACCGTGTATCAGATATCCGTATCGACGGCGGTTTAATCAGTTCACGTCGAATTGGCGACAAACTCTACATCGCTATGCAATACGTTCCTTTTGTCAGCGATTTGCCGGCCGTGACAAGCGAAGACCAGAGCTTGGTCGATATTTACAATGCCATTTTGGATGTTGATGCGAGTGAACTGGTACCGCAAATTACCATCAATGGCCAAACAAGTGATCTGTTCCAACTCAGCGAATGTCTGCTACCTGATAATGTCACCGCGGAAAACGGCCATCCACAAATGGTCTCCATGGTTGAAGTAGACTTAGCAAACCCAGCTAATGTATCGGCCGTTTGCATGTTAACTGAGGCACATGGTTTGTTTATGTCACAGCAGAACGTATACCTGCATGCGAATATTGGTGAAGAAACTGTGTTTCACAAACTTTCTCTCGGTGAATCGATACAATACGAAGCATCAGGCAGTGTCCCAGGACGATTTAGTTGGCGCAGTCATGCTCAATTCAAAATGGCGGAAAAAGATGGGCACTTGTTAGCGCTTACGTCTCAAGCACTATTTTCCTCAGATCCAGTACACCAACTAAATGTGCTAGCTCAGCAAGGCGGTGAGCTAGTTAGCGTGGCGACCTTACCCAATGAATCCCAGCCCCAAGCGATTGGCAAACCGGGTGAAGATGTTTATGCGGTAAGATTTTTTGAAGACAAAGCCTATGTGGTGACGTTTGAGCAAATTGACCCACTTTATGTTATCGATATTGCAGATGTGACAGCACCAGCCATTTTAGGTGAATTGGAGATCCCAGGTTTTTCCAATTACCTGCATCCAATGGATAACGGTCTATTGTTGGGAATAGGCCAGCAAATCAACACTGAGGCAATACCACAAACGGGCGGCCAGCTGACAGTTGTACCGGTTAATGAAGGTATGAAAGTGAGTTTGTTTGATGTTAGAGACCCTGCAAACCCGCTATCGATTCAAGAGCACGTGTGGGCACAAACCTACACGCCAGCAGAATTTGACCACAGAGCGTTAACCGTATTGAAAACTGAGCAGGGGTATCGTTTTGCGTTCCCCGCTGAGTTTTGGGGAGACACAAGCAGTGATTGGCGCGTGAACCAATACTTACAAACGTTAGAGGTGAATGAAGCGGATAGAACACTGAATTTGGTTGACGCCATTGAACCACCTCGAGAAGAAGACTATTACTTTGGCGGATATGAAGACCGCAGTGTAATCCATGGTGAACACGTGTATTTTGTGCGCGGCAACCGCGTGTATCACGCACTTTGGCAAACTGATGCTGCCATCGATGGGCCATATTAAAATGAAGCTCTATGACATTTAGCCATGTGCTAGCCATAAAAAAGCCGACGTTACGTCGGCTTTTTTAATGTAAATTGGCTATTGCTACTTCACGCGCATACCAGGCTGCGCACCGTCATTAGGCTCGAGAATGTATAGGTCGCTGCCACCCGGGCCAGCTGCCAAAACCATGCCTTCAGACATACCAAAACGCATTTTACGCGGGGCAAGGTTAGCCACCATTACGGTGTGCTTGCCAATCAAATCTTCTGGGCTGTAAGCGGACTTGATGCCTGCAAAAACCTGCTTGGTTTCACCGCCAAGATCAAGCTGCAAACGAAGCAGTT
The DNA here is from genome assembly GCF_057544385.1 of Alteromonas sp. 5NS40-0096. NCBI lineage: Bacteria > Pseudomonadati > Pseudomonadota > Gammaproteobacteria > Alteromonadales > Alteromonadaceae > Alteromonas > Alteromonas sp. 5NS40-0096. The sequence continues at coordinate 1,152,191 of NZ_BAAJLQ010000001.1, read as the reverse complement.
TGTCCGCGCCTTCAACATGCTCAGCGTTGGCGATTTTCGCAATGCGCAAATCGACCTTAGCAAAATCATCAAAAGAGATAGTATCGCTGATAGGATCTTTCGCCAGTGGACTATTCGGGTCAAGCTTAGGCGCAGTATCGGCTTGTAAGCTTTCTTTTGAATCTTCAACCATGGCGTCAATTTTCTCCATATCTACACGCTGCATCATCGCTTTAAACTTGTTGATCGGGTGGTCGGTTAAGCACGTTTGTGTGCTTTCCCACGTCAGCTCATCATTCAAAAAGGCTTCTGCTTTGCCCGCAAGAATTGGCAATACCGGTTTGAGGTATGCCACCAATATGCGGAACATGTTGATGCCCAGTGAGCATACGTCATGCGTAAACGCTTGTTTGGTTTCGTCTTTAATCGTTACCCAAGGTGCATTCGCATCGATAAATTGGTTAGCTTTGTCAGCTAAGGTCATGATTTCTCGAATGGCTTGGTTATATTTGCGTTTTTCGAACAACTCAGCAATGCCGTCGGCGGCATCGTGGAACTGCTGCATGAGTTCTGGCTCTAGTATATTGGCGGATAGCTTGCCGTCAAAACGCTTGGTAATAAAGCTTGCACAACGGCTAGCGATATTGACCACTTTACCGACTAAGTCAGAGTTGACCTTTTGCGCGAAGTCTTCAAAGTTTAGGTCGATGTCAGTTACGCCATCGCTCAGCTTAGAAGCGAAATAGTAGCGCAGGTATTCAGGATTCAAATGATCCAAATACGTACGGCCTTTAATGAAGGTACCGCGAGATTTTGACATCTTAGCGCCGTTTACCGTAACAAAACCGTGAATGTTAACGCCCGTTGGTTTGCGGTAACCCGCACCTTCCAGCATGGCAGGCCAGAACAAGCAATGGAAGTAAGTAATGTCTTTACCGATGAAATGGTAAAGCTCTGTGTCTGTGCCTTCTTGCCAGAACGGGTCAAAGTCGACATCATTTTGGTCACAGAAGTTTTTGAAACTTGCCATGTAACCAACCGGTGCATCTACCCATACGTAGAAGAACTTGTTAGGTGCGCCTGGAATTTCAAAACCGAAGTAGGGCGCGTCACGGCTAATATCCCATTGCTGCAGACCGTCTTCAAACCACTCTTGCAATTTGTTGGCGATTTCTTCTTGGATAGCACCACTGCGGATCCACTCTTTTAACATGCCTTCAAATTGCGGCAAGTCGAAAAAGAAGTGCTCTGATTCTTTTAATACTGGAGTCGCACCCGATACCACACTGCGCGGGTTTTTCACTTCAGTTGGGCTATAAGTTGCTCCACATACGTCGCAGCTATCGCCATTTTGATCTTCGGCGCCACAGCTGGGGCAGGTGCCTTTTACAAATCTATCCGGCAAGAACATTTCTTTTTCAGGATCAAACAACTGATTGATGGTTTTCTTGCTGATGTAACCGGCGTCATCTAGCTTGTTGTAGATATCTGAGCACAGTGCTTCGTTTTCCGGCGAATGCGTGACATAGTAGTTGTCATAACTAACGTGGAAATCTTGCAGATCTTGGTGATGTTCAGCGCGGGTGCGAGCAACCATTTCCTCTGGGGTGATGCCCAGCTCTTGCGCTTTTAGCATGACTGGCGTACCGTGCGCGTCGTCAGCACAAACGCTGTAGCATTCGTGGCCACGCAGGCGTTGGAAACGAGTCCAAATATCTGTTTGGATATGTTCTAGCAAATGGCCCAAATGAATAGACCCATTGGCGTATGGTAAGGCGCTTGTGACCAGGATTCGGCGCTGGTCTTGATTAACCGTTGACTGGCTGTGTTCAGACATAGTGAGTTATACGTTTGCTCTACGATGTAAAATGGCTGCAAATACTAGCCGAAAAGCCACTTTTTTGCATTACGTAATTCAAATAATCTGCAAACAGGTATTCATATTGTATGTTTTTTTCTAAACGCGGCACAAAACCTAAAGATTATATTGGCCTTGCAGCGGCATTTTTGAGTTCCTTTTTCGAGACTGATGACGCCACCGCATTGACTTGGTGTGAACAAAATGACGAATTTGTTATCACCTTTCCATTTTGTTGCGCTACCCAGCACAATGATGTCAAAAGCGCCATTACTCATCTTTGGCAAGAGGCTGGGCTTAGCCCACTAGCCATTCGCATCACACAGAAAATTGCCAGTGGGCAAACCAAGGTAGCGCCGGTTAAGAACGTGCGTAATATTATTGCGGTTTCATCAGGCAAAGGCGGTGTTGGCAAATCGACAACATCGGTAAATTTGGCCTACGCGCTCCAGCAAGAAGGAGCGAAGGTAGGCATACTCGATGCCGATATTTATGGGCCCTCGATACCAGTGATGCTTGGTAATCCTGAGGTCACGCCAAGTAGCAGTGACAATAAACACATGCAGCCACCTGAAGCATACGGCTTAGTCGCTAACTCGATTGGCTATTTAGTACCGGCCGAGGATGCCGCAGTGTGGCGCGGGCCGATGGCGAGTAAAGCGTTGGCACAAATTATCAACGAAACCTTATGGCCGACGTTAGATTACTTGATTGTTGATATGCCACCGGGTACCGGTGATATTCAACTATCGATGGCGCAACAAGTCCCACTGACCGCTGCCGTGGTGGTCACAACGCCTCAAGACTTAGCGTTAATTGATGCTAAAAAAGGCATCAGCATGTTTGAAAAGGTAAAGGCCCCAGTGCTGGGCATTATTGAAAACATGAGTTACTACTTGTGCCCTAAATGCGGAGATAAAGCCCACATTTTCGACAAAGATGGTGGCCAACATTTGGCGCAAGAACACGGTTTGCCTTTGCTAGGGCAATTACCACTGAATATCGATATTCGGCAGCATGCTGACGGCGGTAAACCGTTACTGGTGGCGATGCCAAACAGTGAGTATGCTGACATTTATCGGGAAGTCGCACGCAGTGTGTCATTGGCACTCAGCATTCAGGTGCCTGTAAGCGAGTCGGGCGATACCCACATCAAGGGTGACCCCATCGGCATAAACAATATTGATTAGAACAAGGCGGGCTAGCATAATGCCCGTCAAACAAGAACAGAGAGAACACCATGCGCTTAAGCGACCGCGATATTTACCAGCACATTCAATCCGGCAAAATTGTGATTGACCCCACACCTGACTACTCGAAGATCAGTGGTCTTACGGTTGACCTGCGTTTGGGTAACAAGTTTCGCGTATTTGAAGATCACGCCGCGCCCTACATCGATTTAAGTGGCCCCAAAGCCCAAGTGCAAGAGGCGTTAAACTCGGTCATGAGCGATGAAATAGAGTTGGCTGAAGATAAGTCCTTTTTCCTGCACCCCGGAGAATTGGCATTGGCGATTACGCACGAATCTGTGACGTTGCCAGACGATATCGTTGGGTGGTTGGATGGCCGCTCCTCGTTGGCTAGGTTGGGCTTAATGGTTCACGTAACGGCCCATCGTATTGATCCAGGTTGGTCTGGCAACATCGTACTTGAGTTTTATAACAGTGGTAAGTTGCCGCTAGCGCTCAAACCTATGATGAAGATTGGCGCGATGAGTTTTGAGACGTTATCGAGCCCAGCTGAAAAGCCATACAACGCTAGAGAAGACGCCAAATACAAAGGGCAAGACGGTGCCGTCGCCAGCCGTATTTCTGCTGACGAACAAAAATAATAAAAAGCGGGGAGGGAACCTGTGGAAAAGAAAATACTGATTGTTGTTGCAGCCTTGTTAAGCTCGGCACTGCTAGGCGCGGTACTTTGGGGCGTTGGCCAACCCATGCCCATTGTCTCTACAGCAGCCATCACGCTTTTTGTTGCAGTGTTGTGGGTAACCGAAGCCTTGCCAATTCCCGCTACCTCGCTTATTCCCTTTGGTTTATTACCGCTGGCTGGAGTCATCAGCCACAAAGAGGCCGCGTCGTCGTTTGGTAGCCATGTAATCTTGCTACTCATGAGTGCCTTCATGCTGTCGAAAGGGCTGGAAAGGGCCAATCTGCATAAACGATTTGCTATGTATATGCTCAAGCTGACCGGGTCGGGCAGTGCCTTGAAGTTAGTACTGGGCTTTATGTTAACCACGGCGCTATTGAGCATGTGGGTGAGCAATACAGCTACAGTGCTTATGATGCTGCCCATGGCTATCGCCATTATTAATGCGGTAGACAACCCCAGATTTGCCATTGCATTGATTCTAGGTATTGCTTATGCGGCTAGCCTTGGCGGCGTAGGTACACCAATTGGTACACCACCCAATATCATTTTTATGAGTGTGTATGAGGAAACACAAGGCGTCGAATACAACTTCATAGAGTGGATGAAAACAGGCGTGCCCATTGTACTGGTTGCGACGCCGCTGATGGCAATGTGGTTGACTCGTGGCATAAAAGTCGTGGGGGATATTTCATTGCCTGCACCTGGTGCTTGGACCGTGGCGGAAGAACGGGCACTGATGATATTCGGGACTGTGGCATTGGCGTGGATTTTTCGCCCTTACTGGACAGGCTTTTTAGGCTTAACTACCGTGGGCGATAGCACCATTGCAATGGTTGGGGTTGTGGCTATGTTTCTAGTGACTAACGGCGAAACAAAAGATGGCAAAGCTCAGCGTTTGCTCGATTGGCCAACAGCCAACGATATTCCATGGGGCATGTTATTGCTGTTTGCTGGTGGTATTTGTATTGCCAAAGGCTTTACCGCATCCGGACTGAGTGCGTTGATGGGGGAGTGGATGACGGGCCTGTCTACGTTACCGATTCTGGCACTGATCTTTTCGATTTGCTTGTTCGTGACGTTTCTTACCGAGATCACGTCCAACACTGCAACAGCAACCTTGTTGATGCCCGTGCTAGCGACTGCAGGTGTGGCAGTAGGAGTCGACCCTCGCATTTTAATGGTGCCAGCGGCAATCAGTGCCAGTTGCGCGTTTATGCTGCCAGTGGCGACAGCGCCGAACGCAATAGCCTACTCAACTGAGAAGTTTGATATCAAAACCATGGCAAGAGAAGGCTTCACGCTTAACTTGATTGTAGCGACTGTGGTGACCCTTGCTTGCTATTTCACACTGTAAGCGTCGTATTTCTCAACGCACCGGGTGACTGGCCCGTTACCCGTTTAAACGCTTTTGAAAACGAGGCTTCGGAGTCATAGCCATAGCGATTTGCAATAGCGACCATAGAGGCGTTGCCTTTGGTTAAATCTTGCAACGCGCATGAGCAGCGCCATTGTGTTAGATACTGTAAAGGCGCGAGACCCGTAATCGATTTAAATAGCGATGCATAGGCAGAACGGGACATAAACGCATACTGAGACAACTCATCGACTGACCATTTGTGAGACGGATTGTCGTGCATAGCCTGAATACTCGAGGACAGTTTCGGGTGTGACATCGCTGAAAATAGCGCTGAGTTATCAGAGAACATATCTTTAGCCACATACACAAATATCAATTCGGCAATTTTATCCAAGACAACAGAATTGACTTGCACCGAGTCGTGCTTATTGAGTGATTCGGACATCAGCAATTGCATGCTGGTGTACATGCCATGTTGGGCCTTGTTTCGCTTTTTTACCACAAGGTATTCAGGCAACCCTTGATTAAGGATTTTGGCGAAAGGGTGTTGATGAACGAAATAACCACAAACGAGTACCGGATCTTCTGAGGTAAGCGACACTGGAACGGGTTTGGAATTATTTGTATTGCCAGTAGGTGTGTCATTTGCGACTGGGCTTAAATAGTGGCCACTGTCGGTAGGCATCAATACCATGTCACCTTTTTCCAATCGATGGGTTTCGCCAGCGTTAGTATGAAAATAGCAGTGCCCATGGGTGACGATGTGAAAATTCATGTAACCCGAGCCTGACGTGTCGGCTTGCCAGTTACCGCAATACTGACCGTTGTGAAATATTTTGGCAGAGACTTTAAGGGCACTGAGTAATTTATCTATGGTATTCATGGACGATCGGACATAAGGCCAAGTGTTTAGGACATATTCAAACTAGACCTGACTACCTACAATTTGCTTCGAAATTAATTCACACCATTGAGGGTTTTATGTCGATTAACACGTTATTTAAATCAGCGGTAGCGGCCGCTGCACTTTTCGCTTCTAGCTTTGCATTGGCGGGCGTAGACACAGGTACTGACAAGAATGGCGTTATCTTGGCTGGTCACGATGCAGTAGCGTATTTTACTGTTGGCAAGCCAGTAGTAGGTAATGCTGAGATCACAGCAGTATACAACGATGCGATTTACCGTTTTTCTTCTGAACAACATCGCGATATGTTCGTAGCTAACCCTGAAAAGTACGCACCTGCGTACGGTGGTTTTTGTGCATTTGGTACGACCTTCGGTAAGAAGTTTGACGTAAACGGTAAAGCCTTTGAAATTGTTGATGGCGTACTTTACGTGAACAAAAACGAAGACGTTTACAATGCTTGGATTAAAGATGTACCAAAACACTTAAACGAAGCAGACAAAGCATGGCCAGAAATCGAAAACGTAAGTGCTGAGAGCCTGTAACTCGGTTAAAACACACAACGTCAGCGTGTTTTTGTATACCAAATAATCGGTCAAACGGTTATTTGGTATTTTACATTGCAAAGTCTTTAAAAATAAGTAGACTTGTCGGCTCTTTCGGTCGGTGTGTAGCGCAGCCTGGTAGCGCACTGTCATGGGGTGTCAGGGGTCGGAGGTTCAAATCCTCTCACACCGACCAACTTATCCTTTCTTCATGACGCTTAATGCCTTATCTGGCGGCTCTACCCCATAAACCATACGCTCTTCTCGATATCATTTCCATTTTGTTGTGGAAGCCTTCAGTGATCCCGTTGTTTCTTGTGAAGCGCCAAATGGCGATGATAGGTTGTAACCACGAAGTCAGGGTATTGACCTGTGCATGCAACGGACTGTGGTGTAACTGTTCAAGCAACTCAAAGAATCCGAGCAACAATCAGAGAGTTGAGTAAAGAGTGGGCTACATGGGCAGATGGCTTATCCTTATACACTTCATATGTTGCCTAGACTTCTGCCTTTTCTTGGTACGAGACTCAGTGAGTTAGCTCTCGCAAAGACTGAGCAATTCATTGATTTAGATGGTCGTATGTTCTTCGAGGTTCGAGAGGGTAAAACAATCAATGCACAACGTATTGTTCCCATTTGTCCTGTCATACGGCCATTAGTTGATGCTGTCATAAAGAAAGCTGGTAAGTCACCATGGCTGTTCCCAGAGATTGGCAATGCAGCGATTGGCGCTAGTAAAGCGGTGAATAGTATATCGTCCAAGTTTGGCAAGTTGACTAAAGGTTTCCGCAAAGTGACTGGCTACAAGACTGACTTACACTCATTCAGAGGTCATTTTGCTACAGCGCTTGAACAGATAGGTTGTCCAGAAGAAATCGCTACAAAGCTAGCAGGGCACAAACACTTGTCTTTGACGTACAACCTGTACAGTAAGTACAAGAACAAGGACGAACTGTGGCAGTATATCGAGAAGATACACGAAGCTGACTGTTTAAGAGTAATCCGCTCTTAATTTACTCTGTCGCTTTTTCAGTTTCTTCAACAACGTGAAGTACGTGGGTTGGAATGTTCAGAAACTCGTAAGCCGCAGACGTTTTCTTAACGAACTTTTCATCGCAACTCATTATGGCTGAGCAAAAATAGCCCATTGAAGCATGCATCATGTCGCTACTGGTGCTAACAAAACTGTTTGAATCATGCGGTTTCTTGTCTGGGTGATAACCTACCATATTGAGGATTTGATACACTCCAACTACGTGGTCGCAGGGGGCGTTATCGTGCTCTGGAAAACATGGGCTTTTCTCAGTTGCACCGAAGAACTGCTCTATTGTTAATTCCGTGTTTGACATAACCTCATTCTTTAAGACTTCCTGCCAAATTTGCTCGATGACATTAGGGGGCGTGATATTGTTCAAGCGTAAGGGGTTTAAGCTAAGACTTTCCCTAAACTGATGCAGTATCGAGAGTTCACTACTGTCGATCTGTTTTTGCAGTGCAGTTACGCTTTGCCTAATTAAAATTCGAAATTTTGTTAGCTGCTCTTCTCTGTTGCTCTCAAGCGTTTCTCTGAGATTATCAATTAGTGCTTGAGGAACATCATCTTCTTCGAGACTTTCTAAAGGCTTCAGTATGTCGCCATGTAATCTCTCAAATGAGTTAACTATGTGCATCTCTATATCTGCGAGCGACCTATCAGGGAGGCCTCCCATCATCTTCTGATTGATAAGGGTGTTAGCCTCCATTAAGTACTCAAGATTCAGGTTGTCAGTAAATTCGTCATATATTTGGAATGGAGAGTGAGACCGAATCATTATTTCATTTTGAGGTACGAAGTTTGAGTCGGTAACTCTTCTTATGTGATACGCATCTAGGTCGCATAAGACATTCAGGAAAGATTTTGCATCTCCTCCTCGGTCAGCTGCTCGTTTTATTTCTTTGAGAGTTTCATCGGAATAGACAGCACAAAAGTCCTTTCGGAAATTAGGAACGATGCCGAGTAACTTTTTTTTCCTTACTGCATCTATAACGTTCTGGTCTAGATATACTAGCGGTCTGGCATCATCAAGTTCAGCGTATCTTGGCAGCATGTTCACCTCGTCTAACTCTGTTGATTAATGAGTTCGAATATGCAACTTTGATCGTCATTGTGCATAACTTCACGATACTGTATGTATATACTGCATTATAAAATTTATTGATGCAAATTATTTTAACATGACTGGTAGGATGAGTTTGTTTTTGTGCAAAAATCTAAGAGGCCAAATCGACATTGATGAAGCCCTTTTTCCCCTGTAGTGTAGCCTCTACGCACCACAGAAACGCAGCCAACAAATAAAAGGGGTCAGAGCCCAATTAGATACGCAGCTTTTTTGAGTGGAAGGTACTTGAACAGCAAACACTGAATAGATATTTTGTATGCTGTTGCAGTACCTTATGCTTTAGCCTTACTAAAAAACAAATGGACAAGAATCTCGTCTCGGTTCGTGAAACCAAACCATTTTGGAGTTGATTGAATTGACAGCAGTTAAAGGAGCCTCATGTTTAATCGTATTGAATATGGAAATTTAAATTCCAAACAAAAGGAGAATTTCAACTTCCAGAAAGTTGCCGCCGAACTGGCGGATTATGGTTTCAATTGCATGTGGCTCAATGATGATTGGCAAGGCGCTGATTTCATAGCCTGCCATATTGATGGCAACAGCTTCTTAAAAGTTCAGCTAACGGGTCGTTTAACCCTCGATAAAAAATACAACGGAAAAGAAATTTACGTGGCTTTCAACCAAGAGGGCCAGTGGTACATATACCCACATGACCAATTGCAAGCAGAGCTATTGAAAATTGGGCTCATGTCTGGTTCAAAGTTATGGGAAGAAAATGGCGCTTATAGTTGGCCAAATATCCCAATAAACCTCACGAGTCATATGAGCCAGTATGCAATATAAAACTGCTAACAAGGCCAGCCAGAGGGACTGCCAAACTGCCGCTTCGCTCTGGTTTGTCAGCCTCTGCTTGCGGCGTTAGGCTCCGGAGTTTGTATTGTCTCATTTTTTAAGAGTTTCTCTTTTCATATCTATCTTTTTGCATTTCACTACTTATCTTGGTGTCAGCATTTTTGCGGTATCGAACTATACACAGTTAATGACTGTAGTTGCTTTTTTTGCTCTAGGGGCAATGTTAATTGCGGAACTAAACAGGGGCGAAAGGCTGCCAAAGGGAGAGTTTGAACAATTGCTTATATCCAGCGGTCCAAAATACGTCCGTAATGCCTTTAAATATATCCGGTGGTATATGTTAGCCATTTTCATTATCTCTTTTTTGCTATTGGCCGATGGACAACCGAAATTTGAAGAAGGGAGATATATGTTGGCTCGTAATGGCACTATGATTGAAGAGATTTCTTATGAGAAATATTTGTTTTTAAAGAGGACAGAGTTGCGGTTTATATCGGTTTTTTGGATTAGCTTTATCCTCCCAGCATACCTGTATTTTAATTATGTTACTAAAAAAGCCTAACAAACCGGTCAGGCTCACTCGCAAAGCTCGCTGGGAGAGTTACTCGCATGTGGCTTCGCGATTTTTACATGCAAGCTATTACCCCTTATCGGGGCGTTAGGTTTTCAGGAAGAAATGGCTAAATCCATCAAGTTTTTCGCAAAAAACGACAAGTATTATCAGCTCTAAAATTTTGCTGGGTTCGGCTTTGATCTAGACGGACATTACTGGAAAACGATGAACATTATTTTCAAGCAATGAAGTTTGCCGACACCGAGCAATTTATCAAAATACGAGATTGCGGTTCACCGAAACAAGCAAAAGATTTAGGGCAAACAAGAGCTATACCAATTCGACCGGACTGGGATAAAGTTAAAGAAGAAATTATACTGGCGGGCTTACGTAAAAATTTGAGAATAAAGATTTACGAGATTTATTAGTTGGTACCGGAAAGAAAGAGTTAATTGAAGATTCGCCTCATGATAAATACTGGGGCATAGGTGCTAACGGTAAAGGAAAAAATAGGTTAGAGTTTCTTTTGATGAAACTTCGGGATGAATTGAAAACCTAACAAGCCAGTAAAATGGGACTGCTAAAGCTTGGCTCGGTTCCGCTTCGCTACACAGTTTAGCCAAGCATTATCAGCCCCTCGTTGGGGCGTTAAGTGCCATAAACAAACATGGAATGTAAAAATGAAGAATAATGTGTATGACACGCTGATTGACGCGGTTAAGGAGAAAGCTCCAGACTTCCATCGATTTCTGATGATGGAACTAAGCCCGCATCAAGATCATCACTATTATCACGCAAAAATTCTAAGTGTTTTTCGTCATTCACTCGAATCAGGGTTCTTATCCGAGCAATTTCGATATGCCATTAACGAACTTGAGAGTGAATTCAAAAAATTTATATTTTCTGAATTAGTCGGCACTTGGGTTGGGACTGTTGACGATAAAGTGCAATTTACACTTCAATTTAATTCGGAATCTGATTTCAAAGTTTATCGAAGCTGGACTGAACAAATCGATGGCGAACTATTTAATGAGCATCAAGAGTTCAAATCTCTTGATAACAAACTTATCGAGTCCGACGATTTGATGATTCTTAATCTATTTGCCTGCGAAAAGCGAATTACTAAAATCAAATTAGCTTTGTATCCAGCAATTGCTTACCACAAGCACTTAATCGGTAGTATGTTCTGGTACCAAGATAATGTTTGCAATAGCTGCTCAAAAGTGATTTTGGAAAAGACGTAAATGGCACTTAACAAAACAATCAACACACTCGCTTCGCTCGCTGGGACGCCTACTTGCTGCGGCTCCGCCATTTTCGCAGCAAGCATTCGCCCGCTATCGGGGCGTTATGTTCTGGGGAGTTAAATGCTAGTTACTTTTCTCTTATTAGCTGGAATCGAGTTCGGGGTCGAGAGATCATGTGACGACAAAGGCATCGTTGTGCTAGATGAATTCATCACAAAAGTGCGTCCCTACGATGGCACTCAAGCTGTTTTCGAACCTGACTCAGTAAATATCAAAGCAGCCCTTAAACCATATTGTAGTTATGTAAATAGTGATGGGGTTTTGCAATTCGACGTATCTGAACGTGGCCAAATAACCAATATCAAAGTTATATCCATGAATTCGCCACATGATCATCGCCGTCATTTCATTCGTGCATTAAAAAATGGAAAAGTTTTAAAGTCAGTTTATGGAACAAAAGGCATTAAGGTACGTGTGGAGTATGTGCAGTATCAACAACGAAACTAACAAAGCGCTTAACACGTTTGTAACTGCGTGCCACACTGGGACACAAACGCAGCGGTGCTGCGTATTTTACCACTGCATTTGTGCCCGTTAGCTTAGCGTTATGTGCCACAAGGAAAGATATGGCTGATTCTTTAGATGTAGTATTTGAGTTTGTAGAACCAGTTATAGAAAAACTTGAGAAAAGTGGCTCAGGTAGCCTATCCGATCTCGAAACTACAATACTGTCAGTTTGGTTACTTGAAGCCGATGTGAATAATGGCGGCTTTAATCAATATTTTTGGAATTCATCAGGTGATTTTGCAAATCAGGTAGTAACCTCACTTCATAAAATCGGAGCTGCAGAAACGGCTGACATTGTCAAAGCAGCCTTAGCAAATTTTCCTCATTCAACCCCTCCGACAAATAGAGATGAGCGCCAAAATATTCTAGAAACCTTGGAAGAATCTGGCACATTAAAACTTGATAGTTTAGATGCCGAGTTTTATGAGTGTCCTTGTGATTTAATTGAGCTAATGTATCAATATATATCAGAGCAAAATGCGGTAGGTGGCACATAACAATCACATTAAGTCGCTCGTAGGCTCGCTGGGACAGTAATACGTGGGCTCTGTCGCTTCGCTCGGATTTTAGTCCACGTATTACTGCCCCTTATGTGGGTGTTATGTGCCAAGGAAATTATGAAATCTATTGCTGTTTTTTTATTACTGTTTTCGTCTGCATGTCTCTGTTGTTCCTTTCCAGAACAGTCCGAGTTAGAAAGATTTAATAATGCCAGAGCTGTTTTTCACGCCAAAATAATTGGAACAGAATTAGGCGTCGAAACCCATGACGGCAATGAAACGGAAGTCGTTTTCGTGACTTATAAACTTATAGAGAGTTTTAAAGGAACCCAAGAATCAACTGGTATCGTTAAAGAAATACCGTTTAGTCCTGGAAACTGTATGCTTGGTTTGCTTACCGGATTGGAGTATATAATTTATCTTGAAGGACATGATTTCGTTACTATACCAAGCGGTTCATGGGGCTTTTTTAATCGAAAAGGTAATCATGTCGCCCCAAAATTAAAGGAGCTCAGAGCACTTGCAAACAATGGCAAATAACAAAACGCTCTAGCTGCATCCCGCTTCGCGGGCTTCTGGGACAAAAACACAGTGCGGCTTCGCTATTTTCGCACTGTGCTTTTGCCCCTTAGCTTAGTGTTATACGCTTTTATGGAGATATGAAATAAATGGAAATTGAACAACAAGCTGAAACTCAACAAGAAAAAGAAGAAGCAAACAAAATATCAATACCATATTTGATATTTACCTTTGGTATTGGCTTGTCGCTCATCGCCTGTCTTATCCATGCTGGAGTCCAAGGCCTATCATTTATTCTTTCGATAATTGCTGGAGGCTTCGCACAAGTCTTTTTCAGAGTCTCCAAACGAGTTTGGCTAAATGCGCTCAACCCAGATAAAAGTACTAGCAAACACTCCAGTCATTTGGCCGCAGGTATTATAGATACAATCCCTACGGTACAGGTCTTTGCAATGTTGTATATGGTAATGGTCGCTGTATCTGCACTTTGGTATGGTGTGGGTAGCTTTTTTGCTTGGGCGTTTTGAAAATGCACGCGTATAACAAGGCGCTTAAATCGCAATTGCCTGCGGCAATCGCTGGGACGCAAAAGCGCGGCGGCTTCGCAATTATCGCATCGTACATTTGCCCCTTAGCTTAGTGTTATGTTCAGTAGGAGAATTATAAAAATGAAACGAACGGTATTAATTTTTCTATGTTTGGTGTTTAGTCTCAAAGCAAATGCCGAATCACATTGGCACACATCAACCATTGATTCTATTTACCCTCATAGTGATGGGTCATTTGTCATTATTTTCTCTGCCAACTCAGACAAATGCCAAAGTACTGCTGACAAAAAGTACCACTACGTGCGTGTCGGTAAAAACGGGGTAACAAGCGAAGGACTTCAATCAATGTTAGCAGTAGCACTTTCCGCTGCGGCAATGGGAAAGGAAATTTCGATCAATTTTGATGACACTGAACAACAATGTTATGTAAATAGGCTTCGGGTCATATATTGAACATAACAAGGCGTTCAAGAGGGACACAAACACGGCGCTCCTTCGGAGTATAGCGCCGTATTTGTGCCCCTTAGCTTAGTGTTATATCCATGGAAACATCTGAAGATTTTTATATTAAATTCATATTTAGCGCAGCAGTAAATGTTGGCATTATTGCTTTCGTATTGTTTGCTATTTTCGACTTTAGAAAACGATTATGGGCAAAAACGGATGCCTTAATAACTAAATCCGAAGTTAGAACCTATAAAGACAGCGATGATTCGGACACCTATGAACCAGATATTGAATATGAGTACGTTTTTAATGGTAAAAAATACAAATCAAATACCATAGGCTTTGGAATATCAGGGACAGGTACGCGAAAGCCAGCGGAAGAGTTATTAGGTGAGTTTGCCCTCAATTGGAAAGTCCGCGTGTTTGTAAATCCGAAGGACCCTTCTCAATCCACATTAAAACCGGGGTTTGGCTATCATCATTTGGGGGCAATGGGCTTTTTGTTATTTGGTTTTTATTTTTGGGTTCCTATCGGGTGGTTTTTTTGGAGGGCAATTGGTTGGATATAACAAGACGTTTAACACGTTCCCTTCGGTCACTGGGACAGTAATGCAGCGGCGCTTCGCGATTATGCCGCTACGTCACTGCCCGTTAGCTTAGCGTTAGGTTACCTCGGCAAGATGGATGTATTGTTCGAATTTCTATTGAAATCACTTGGTTGGCTGATGAGAATTATTTGGTCATTGTTTGAAACAGCTGTAATTACGAGGCCTTGGTATTGGATAGGTTGGTGTATTTTAAAAGTGGTTAGTTTTGGCAAGTACCCTCTACATAGTATAAACAGCGAATCAGAGGAGCCTAACTCAATTGTAATAGCCATTTATATGGTTGGTGTTATTACACCAATATCAGTTGTTCTGGCTTTGTTTTACATGAGTTAATATCGATAACCTAACAAAAACATCAAGAACGGACGTATAACGCTCGGCTTACGCTCCTTCCTCACAAATCATAGCCAAGCATTAGTCGTCCCTCAACGTGGGCGTTATACACACGGAAGCAGATATGGACATCAACCAAATATCACGATTTATAATTAGCTTTAGCTGGATTTACCATGGACTTGTTCCCAAGCTAATCTGGATTGCGCCTTTAGAGCGGGAAATGACGGCTAGTTTTGGTTTTTCTGAAGAGATATCGGCTTTAGTAACTCGGTCAGCTGGCCTCGGTGAAGTATTGTTTGGGATAGTATTTTTCTTTCTCTATAAAAATAAATTTATTAACAAAATAAACATTCTGGTGTTGTCGGGCTTATTGTTTTTTGTCGCTGCTTTTAATCCCCAATTGTTAGCTGAGGCCTTTAATCCAGTAACGACAAATTTGCCTTTGATTGCTTTTAGTGTCGTTTTGATCCGTAATAATCAAGAACCGCAGGATGCGCGCGTATAACAATCCAATCAACACACTCGCTTCGACGCCTACTTGCTGCAGCTCCACCATTTTCGAAGTAAGTATTCGCCCGTTTTCGGGACTTAAGACCAACCAACCTATTCAAATCCCCACTGGGTAAATCGAGCATCGCTTAGGTTGGGCGGGAATTCCAAAAAGTCACAAATAGTGCTTATTTATTTGTATGTTGACAAAATGTTAACGTTAGTTAGTCTAATTGTTGCTAACAAGAATTTTTTAATTTCAAGGATACGGAGAAGGATTTTATGAAGAAGTTAAAGTATGGGCTAATATTGGTGAGTCTGTGTTTACCTATCGGTGCAAGTGCCGCAGTATTTGGTGATTATGACAGGAAACAACGAAATAATTTCGACGCCGACAGTCAGCAAAATTTAAACACGTACGCTTACGCTTATCCAATGAACGATGCTCATGGAACTAGGACAGGATACATTTGTACGGATACTAATCTAGTACCGGGCAAGCTAGTAAATGGATACTGTTATGTTGAGCTCAATGGCAACGACTGGCGCAATTCAGACTATTATGTGCTGAAAACGCGATCGGCAGCGTCACAAACGCAATATCGCTTACTAGAGGTTCAAGAGTGGTGGCGATATGATGCGAGCAGCGCCCAGCAGTTTATCCGCCAATACGGTGTAACATCTGGCGCTATGTTAGGCGGAGAATTCCAATACCATTGTTATGTTAAGGAAGGCCATACTGGGAGGTCAGCATTTGGTCATTACAACCCTGCGCTAAACAAATGCCACTATGAGCTTCACGGTGACAGGTCGATATCTCCGAATGATCACACGGTTAGAGAAATGCAAGGTTGGGAAGTGTCGGTATTGGTTGAAATTACTCCCTACCGAACTGTCCCAAGTGGCATGAGCTGGGGCACTGATTTGAATACAGGTGTTTCAGGGCAGCCTGGCGGTGGCTCAGGTGGCGGCGGTGGTAACCCACCAGGCGGAGAGCTTCAATAAACACTTGGCATTAAGTCGAATAGAGCAAGCGGCACTCTTGATGAGGCCGCTTCTTATTTGCTGCAAGATTGATAATTAATGGGCCAGTGCAAAATTAAACATACAGTCCTCAGTTGTATTGGTATTATGTACCAAATATTTTTTAAACATCTATGAAAAAATTTACGCGTAGTTTGCTGATACTCAGTTTGATTTTTGGCAATTTGGTAGCTTTATTACCAAACATTCATCACCCAACAATAAACACTAAGGCCAAACGAGCTCAAATTGATATTGTATCGCTTTCGCATTACTGACACACGGTAGTCTATTTCTTCAACACGTTTTTGATAGGGCAGGGATTTCTGAATTTTGTATATTCTGTCTTAGTGGCTTGTTTACGCTAATTGGATTTGTAAATGAGTTGATGCATCGCACTGAATTGGACGCAATGAGCAAATAGACATGGGTAGTCTGGTGCGGCGCTATTTTGAGCAGTAAATCCAAACCATGCAGTAGAGCGGCTATAGAGACAGAACTTAAATGTGAATTTTGACAATCCAAGTTTTGTGTGTCAGGTTGGTTTATAAGTGATTGGATTGTCGGGTAAAACTTTTATTACGACAATGGAATAGGGAATTTCTATGTATCGTAAAATACTGTTGATTGTTGGTTGCTTATTGCCTGTTCTTGGTTTTCAAGCAATTGCAGATATTCGAGGTGGGTCAACGGTAATACACCTTAGTTCAGAGACGTTAGGCGAATCTCGGGAACTAATGATTCACTTACCAAACAACTACTCTGAATATAAAGATACGTCCTACCCTGTTCTTTACCTGTTGGACGGCCAAAGAAATCTCGCGCATACGGTGGGGACACTAGACCTACTGAATCAATCGGGAATGGCTCAAGAGATGATTATTGTTGGGATAGTTAACACTGAGCGTTCCAGAGATTTTACGCCAACGTTCGATGAAAACTACCGTCCCTGGGGCGATTCCGGTGGCGCAGATGACTTTCTCAATTTTCTTGGGCATGAGCTCAAGCCCTATATCAACAAACACTACCGCACGAATGGTTATTCGATATTGTCAGGGCATTCGCTTGGCGGGCTATTGGCTATATATGCGCTCCATACTAGGCCTGAAATGTTCCAAGCCTATTTCTCGTTTAGTCCCAGTTTATGGTGGCAAAAAGAAGTGATATTCCCCGACGCTGAAAACTTTTTCCAATCTAAAGACGAGTTAAATAAATACTTATACGTCAATATGGGGAATGAGGGCGGGCAAATGCTGAGTGCATACGAGCGCTACTTAGCCCTATTAAACAACAGTGGTCGAGGAGGCTTTAAGTTCGATACTGATTTAGACATTTCTGAGGGGCATAACACAACAGCGTTAGCAGGTATGAGCCTAGCTCTCCAAAAGCAGTTTGCCTCCTTGCTTCCTTCGGAATCTGTCGTTTTAGCGGGAGTACTTGCCATAGAAGGCTATTACAAGGGTGTGGCCGAAAGGTACGGATATGATGCTAAACCAGGATACAAAGCATTGAATCACGCCGGGTACAATGCGCTAGACAAAGAAGACTTTGATTTAGCTATCCAAATCTTCAAAAAGAACATAGTTAATCATCCTCATAAATCTGATGCGTATGACAGTCTTGCAGACGGCTATGAGGCGATGGGAGATATGCAAGCAGCGTTGCTAATGAGGCAAAAAGCACTGGCGTTGAGCTATGAGGAAAATGTTGAAAATAATGCGCTAAAAACACGGCTATATAACTTACAGCAAAAGCTTAAAAATGCAGGTGAGTAAGTTAGTTTACTAAACCAGATACATGCCGAGAGGTGGCAATGTTAGGTCTTGCGAAACATTCATTCTGAACATTTCGTTTTTTTGTTTAACGAGCAGTACAGTTCGGGTAGTTTACAATTGCAGTGAATACAATTCGGGTGATTGTGCGCAAAAAATGGATAGTAATGTTAGTTTTGTCGGAGCATAAGTTTCATGACGAATATATTTTTAGCATTTTCTCAGACATGGCAAGAACCTATAGTTACTTCAGACAAAGGGTGTAAGACTCGGAAAAGCTCTCAAAATAGGAGGACTATTTATTAAATTTAAAATTTTATCTATTACTACATTGCTAGTATTTTCTTCAATATCAGTTGCAGGCGAATGGTTGTTTGGTAAAGAACCGAGAAGACCAGAGGTAAGAGACGGAAGCAAGGTATCAGTTCTATTGTCAGATACCATCCCTCATGAGGGAACTGAAAATTTATGTGCGTCCAACAGAGTGTTTTTTCAAAAAGATAAGTGGATAGATCAAAATGCTGTAGAACAATACTTAAGCCTGTTGTTAACTGCGTATTCTTTAAATCATAAAGTTTCTATTCATGTGGAGGTAGAAAATGGAGTGTGTTTTGGTCGTATAGGTTATCCAGAAGTTTAACTATAAAGCATCTGGGGCCTCTATCCTGCTCCGAAATAGTGGATTGAACTGAGCCTAAACAACAAAAGAGACAGAGCTGAAATAATCACATTTCACACAGAAGTATCGGTTATTTTTGCCATTGATAAGCCCATGAGGTTTTAACCGGCTTGCTTTAAGCGATAAGCCAATACGTTTGACATTAGCATCGTGAACGAACGCTAGAAATCTATTACTTATATGTATAGAAAGCCGTCTAACTTCGATGCAATCTTGTGGCTGATGCATTGCTTAGGTCCCGTATACGTTACGCTTAATCAAGCATACCATGAGCCCTAGAGTAAAAAGGTTTGCAATAACCTGACCTCAAAACGTGGAATAAGCCTCTTCAACCCTTAGCTCTGTCCCCTTATCGTGTTTTCGTTGTGTCTTAATTCGTTGTTCTATAACGTCATTTGTTAAATGATGCTCACGTAAATCTACTCTATGAAAATAAGTCCCATTTGTTTGACCTTAGTACTATTGAATCTTTGTTGCGTGGCCAATGGTCTTGCTGGGCAAACCAAGTTGCTTGCAAATGATGGAAAAGCGCAAGATCAGTTTGGTTATGGCGTTGCGATTGATGGTGTTACGGCGTTGGTTGGCGCACACAATGTTGATATCGGCTCAGCGGATGACGCTGGGGCAGTGTATGTTTTTCGATTGGGGCAAGCCGGCTGGCAACAAGAAGCGAAGCTGATGGCTTCACCATTGCGAGCAGGGGATACCCTCGGTGGTAATGTGGCGTTAAAACACAACATGGCACTACTGGGGGCGATAAAACGGGATGAAAAAGGCGTTGATGCCGGAGCCGTATTCGCATTTGAACGTATCGCAGGCGCTTGGCAACAAACGCAGTTACTGACTGCATTGGATGGCAGAGCTGGGGATGCTTTCGGGCAGAGTATTGCATTTACCGACCGTTTTCTCGTCATCGGCGCACCTCATAGTGATGCGCCAGAGCCCGACACCGGGGCCGCTTATGTCTATTCTCGACAAGACAACAGGTGGCAATACCTTTCCAAACTCACCGCAGGTGATGGCGCTAAGGGCGATTTGTTTGGAATTAGTGTTGCAATTGATGGAGAAACGATTTTAGTCGGTGCTGATTTGAATGATGAAAAGGCAGAGAACGCTGGCGCTGTGTATGCCTTTGTATTCGATGGGACGTCTTGGCGAGAACAAGGCAAACTGATGGCTCGAGATGGCGGCGATACTGATATCTTTGGGGTGAGAGTCGCTCTGGAAGGCGACACTGCGTTGATTTCTGCTCGCCGAGACGATGTTGATGGCATTGGTAAAGACGCAGGCGCTGCGTATATCTTTAAACGCACCGATGGCGCTTGGGTTCAAACCCAAAAACTCATTTCACCTGATGGGCGTGCAGACGATAGGTTTGCACGAGGTGTCGCCTTGAAGGGAGAGACTGCCATTATTAGCGCGATGCACAATGATGAAGCTGGGGAAAATACCGGTGCGATTTATATCTTCAAGCCTAACCAGAGCCAGTGGAACTATGTCTCAAAAATCGTGGCGAAGGATGGATTACCTGGAGATAGGTTTGGTTGGAACGTGGCTTTGTCTGATGGTAAAGCGATTGTGGCGGTACCCCACCGAGATGACAATGGTGATGCTTCTGGGGCAGCTTATGTTGTCGATCTCGCTGTCCCTGAATAGCAAGGTAGTCATAGCGCAGCCTGGCATACTCACTTTTATAGGAAATTGATGTACTACCTCAGACATGCGGCTAAATGTTTAACCCAAAATTCAACCGGATGGCTGAGCGCATTGTCTCCAATCGTCACTTCGCAAACGCTGTGGTTAGCATCGCCTGCGCGTGGCAACGGCAATACGAGTATGCCGGTTTGTTCGGCGTATTGTGCTAGCTTTGTTGTCAATGCTTCGGGGCTCATTTCGAATTTGAGGTGAAACATAGAAGCTTGCGGTTGTTCGGGTATTACGCTCACCGGCAAGTCTTTAAATGCGTTACAAAGCGCTGTCGTATAAGCCGCGTAATGTGGCATTTTGGGGAGGTAATTTTGCAAGCCCTTGCGAGCGGCTAACACCTCTGGGTACAGGGTAATGGGGTTACCCCCGGCACGCCTTGCCCAAATGCGAGCACGATCAATCAAACTGGTGTCAGCAACTAGAGCGGCACCAAAAATACCACCTAAATCTTTGTAAAAACTGACATAAATGCTATCGAACAACTGAGCAATGTCCGCCAAGTTGCGCTCGTAATAGGTGGTGGTTTGCCATATACGAGCACCATCCATATGCATTTTTACTTGATTGGTATCACACCATTGCCGTATTTCTAGTAGATCTTGCCATGATGGTAAGGCACCGCCAATCTCACGCATCGGTAATTCGACGATAAGTGCGCACGTTGTAGTAGGATCTAACTCATACAAATCGCTCGCTTTCACTACCGAGTGGAACTTGCCGTACTGGCTGACATTAAGGCCCCATAAAGCTTCGATTGCCATATGCTCATGGATGAGTAAGTGAGACGTTGGGTGCAAGGCAACATTGGGTTTGCCCGACACCTCACTGTAGCACTTCATCGCGGCACACTGGGCTAGTGTACCAGTGGGTAAAAATAAACCGCTGGGTTTGTTAAACAGCGACGCCACTTGAGCTTCGAATGCCGCTATTGTTCCGCCAATACCATAAGTGTCACGGCTGTCATGCTCTTCGATACTGCATGCAATGTTTTGTAATTCATCCGTTATCGGGCGTTGTGGGTGGCGGGCTAGGGTGACTTTGGCGTTGCTAGCTGCCTGCTGGTATCGGGTTTTGATAGCGGAGGATATTAGGGCCATAGCGAGATGCCTATTTCATGTGAACTTTACCCCCCACCATTTTATAGGCAGGAGTGCCGCGGATCAGCGTCTCGCGAGCAAAAATCTGGCCACACCCTGGGCATTGGCATGCCTCAAGGGTATGGTCTTCTATGATGCGTTCAACAAAGCATTTCACTAGCTCTCCTTTACCGCCTTTGCGATATTTGTAGAGTAGTGTTTTACACTTTGCGCAACTGATCCGCACGGTGCGTTTGGGCTGCGTCTTATTGGGCTTGGCCATATTCAGTTGAACGCGTTGCCTCAGCGACGCTTATTGCGCCGCTTCCGCTTTTTGCCA
Source organism: Alteromonas sp. 5NS40-0096 (assembly GCF_057544385.1). Lineage (NCBI taxonomy): Bacteria > Pseudomonadati > Pseudomonadota > Gammaproteobacteria > Alteromonadales > Alteromonadaceae > Alteromonas > Alteromonas sp. 5NS40-0096. Next base: position 1,130,314 of record NZ_BAAJLQ010000001.1, on the reverse strand, counting down.
TTCTTCCAGCGCATGCTCAAACTGGCTGCGCGCCTTAGACACATAAGTCAGTACTTCGTCTACGTAGCCGTCGGTAGACGCCGACCATACGCGGTTGAGGTAGCGCTCCCCAGCGGCAAAACTCGACATGATGTCAGCGTAGGCCATCAAGCCAAACAGCTGTTTCATACTGTCTCTACTGGCAACAAAGTTGCCTAGATCATCGCGGAAAATCTTGTCGATTTCATAGCGCATCTCATACGTTGGCACTTGGTCTTTACGGCCGTCTAATGCTTTTAAGTTGTTCAAAATGTTGTTAAGGCTTTCCGTCAGTATTTTCTTATCACTGGCCAATAGGTTGTCATTCTGAGCAGCGGCTTTTTCGCTGCTTTTCAGCAGGTAAACGCCAATGACGCCCACAACAATCACAGGCACGAAATAAACCCAATTGATGGTTTCTTCATTGACTGACGCCAAGAAGGCTCCTGCCAAAAACGCGGCTACGATAATCGCTCTTGCAATATTAATCATTATTCTACTCCTTATGCCGCGCTGGCAATTTTGACAACGGCGTAGCCAACACCGACAAGGGCTTCACCGACGATAAGTCCGGCAGCAATGGGAATACCTTTGTTATCTGACCAATGCACACCTTTGTTGCGGTCCGCGATTTCTCTTAACAAGGTGCCCACTGAGTAGGTCAACACGATGTTAAAGGGCAGGTAGAATCCCAGACCAACTGTGATGCCCAGTCCACTCATCATGCCCGAAAGCACACCACCCAGTAACGCCCCCGCTGTGTATTTTTCCATGGGTACATCACCACCTGTGATGCCCTGTACCATCGAGGCGAGGGCTTGGCCCTGCGGTGCAGGTAGTTCGTCACTGCCCAAACCAAAGGCACTGTGTAACACGTAAATCAGAATAATAATGACAATTGGGCCTAACCACGCGCCCGCGAATTGTCCTAGTTGCTGCATTCGCGGAGTCGCCCCAACCAAATAACCCGTTTTCATATCTAGCATCAGGTCGGTGGCTTGGCTCATTGCCACACAAGTGGCGGCACCAACAGTAACTGCAGCGACGATCGCTTGGGTTGTTTCCATACCGCTAGTGAGCATAATCAGAATAGTAACGGCGACGAGGGTCATGCCACTGAGCGGAGACCAATTGGTTCTGCCAATCGCTTCAGACAAGATAATACCCGCCATCCATATCCAAAGTGTACCCAGTAAGCCCATGGCGATACCACGGCCGATTCCAACGTTTTCCGCAGATGTCCAAGCCATTACCATTAACAAAATTGCCGCGCCGACCACTGCCATGTAAAGCAGTTTGATAGGCATCTCATCGCGACTCATGGCGCTCTCAACTTTGGCACTGTTTTGCATCGACTTAACTGCCGAGCGAATGAGGGGGAGTGCAAACAAAACACCGACGACGGCGCCGCCAATCAGCATGCCAATCCCAGTAGGTCTGAACAAGGTGACACGTAAAGTATTGGCGTCAGTAATTTTATTCCCAGCGTCGTCCAAAGGTAACATGCCTGTCAGATCCAGCATGGGGGCAAGGAAAAAGTAACAAACAAAACCACCTACGATAAAGGCGATACCGCCGCGGCCAGCGATAAATCCAACACCTACAGTCAGTAGTGAGGCGTAAAACATTAAATTGAGGTAGGCGAAATCGGCAGGGATGCCCAACCAGTCACCCACATGTAAATCGTGGATGCCAAATGAAAGTGCCAGTACGTGAACCACGCCAGAAAACAGCATAGCGCCAACCAACAGCTTGGCTTTTTCTATACCAGCGCCGGGGGATTTCAGAATGGTCGCAACTGCAACACCGCCCGGGTAAGTTAAGCGTTCGAAATCGATCATCTGTTTGCGCAGGGGAATAATGAACGCGATACCCAGGAAAGCACCAGCGATGGCACCGAAGGTTACAATGTAGGGATTGAGTTCATTGCCATAACCCAATATGAATATAGCAGGTACGGAAAACATTAAACCTGACGACGCGCCGTTAACTGCTGACGCGATGGTTTGTGTGACATTGTTCTCTACAATAGAACGGCGGCGTAAAATACCGCGTAGAATACCAAAGCCCAAAATGGCGGCCAGCTCAGAACCTTCGATGGAAAACCCGAGTTTTAGAGAGGCGTAACCGATTGATATTGCGATGATAACCCCGAGGAAATAGCCCACTAAAATCGCTTGTTTGGACAGCTCAGGATAAGGGCCGTAACTCAAAGGCCCGTCAGCACTACTGTGCGCATTTGCTTGTTGTTCGGAAGAAATGGTTTCTGACATTAAGCGTCTCCCCAATAATTTGCCTGCTTGGCAAAGATTTTTTATTTATTGTTATCGTTAATGCGCCACGGCTTGGCAGCGACATATCGAATCACTATAACGAAGGGAAAGAAGGCTGTCACGGCTTGCTAAGCTGGTATGAGTTGAATTACCGTCATCTAGGGTGTACGCCAGCTGATTAATTCAATTGCGCTAACCATTGCTTGCGTTTTGGGCGACAACCAATTGCTTCCTGAATGCACTGGGTGTGGTTTGTGTATGTTTTTTAAAAGCTTGGTTGAAGGTCGACCGAGAATTAAATCCTACGTCAAACGCAATATCCAATATAGTTTTGTCCGCGAACTCCATTTGCTTGCATGCTGCTTGAATACGCCAGCTGTTAATAAAATCATAAAACCCCATGTTCATCTCAGTGTTGAGCACCTGAGAAATTTTAATCTCGGCAATACCTGTTATATCTGAGAGTTTGCGCAGGGTTAGGTTAGGGTCGCTGTACAAGTTCTCTTGCATCGCTAAGGTTAACTTGGCTTGAAGCCTTGTCACATCCTCAGGTGACATCGGAGAATTTTGATATTTGGTGTCATTGTCACTGGTACATTGGGCGGCACGTTCAGACTCAATAGCGTTTTCGTAAATTGGCCGTTGATGAATCGACAATATCCCCACTACCAAAAGCCAAGTGAGTTCAACACTCAGAAATACGATGTTTTGCCAGCCCATTTCAGATAAGTGAGGCGGTAAGAAAATACGGACGCCTGAAACAACTAATGTCACCATTAACGCGATGATTGACCAGCGAATCCAAGATAAGTCTCGGTTATCAATATTCGAGAAGTAACTCTTTATCGTATTCAAGTGGTGAGTAAGCAGTTTTACAATAGCGACCAGGTACCCTAGGGAAAAAGGGAGAAGCAAGATCAACGCAATCGTTGGCCCCCAAGTAACAAAGCCTAAGTGTTCTAAAGAGCCTGATGGGGCAGCTAGCCGCGCTAATTTAGTTGTATGATCGAGTGCGTAATAGGGTATGCAAAGGATTAAACTCGCGACAAATCCAAACCCATGTTTGGCGTCAGTGCGTAATGTGGAACCTTGGTTTTGAATTGTTAAGTGTTTCACATACAAATAAAAGCTGGGAGCCAATAAATACAAAAAAGGCATGTAAGCGTGGGTAAACCAAGGCGCAATCTGCCATAGGTTGAGATGCCAGAACCACTCGTCGAGTTGATTGACAATGTTGGCTGCAAAAAAGACCGCTAAATAGCGGGAAGGCGCTGCATTCTCGCGGTGCCACAAAAGTGCCAGAATAAAAATACAGATGCCAAATGACGCGCCAATTAGCAGGATTTGAATTGCGTGTTCGAGTTGTACTTCCACTGCTACAACATCCCAGTTTTAAACAACATAAAAGTGAAAATAAGTTTACTTATTGTGTACTAATCAGCTTAGACGGACGAAAAAAGCTAACAAAATCATATTATCAAGGTTCCCATGAACAATAAATGAGCGTGACTATGAGAATCTTAAAAACAATAGTACTGAGTGGTTTCCTGATGCTAACGGGGTGTGAAAATCGCCCCTCACTACCCACATCATCAACATTCGATGTTGCCAGACATGCAGGTGTTTGGCGCTCCCAAGGCTATGGCTACGTCATGAAAGTGGATGCCGATGGTATGAATTTGTTTGATGTAAACCAAAAAGGCTGTGTCACAAAGGCGATAGATAGTGCTGATATTGCGTCTCACATGGCTATCTTCAGTGATATCAACAAGGACCATATCGTGGTCAGCCCGACGAATCACTCAACACAGTACCATTTTGATCGTCTCGATGGTGAAAAGGCGAAAGCCGTGCTGGCAAATTGCATGAAAGCCAATAATAAAAAAGTGATGGATAACTTCGAGTACTTTAGTCAAACCATGGCTGAACACTATGCCTTTTTCGATGTTTATGAACAGGACTGGGCAAAAATTGTGAGTCATAGCCGAGGTAAAATAACAGCCAATATGTCCGAGGAAGCATTATTTACGCTTTTCTCAGACATGCTAAAAGATTTAGACGACGCCCATTTGTTTTTAACTGGCGAAGTGAATGGCTCGGCCAAACGGTTTAGCCCAAACCAATCACGTATTCTGCGCCCCGCATTGGATGCTGCGTATGACAAGCAGCAATCCATCGACAATCCTCGAGCATTTCGCCGGCATTGGTACGAGAGTTACAAAACACAAGTGCGTTCATCCATTTTAAAAGATAGTGCGAATGATATTGGTCAATTTATCATTTGGGGCACGATAGATAACGTTGGTTACATTAACCTACAGCGAATGCAAGGCTTCTCGGATAGTGGTTCAATACAAGATGACGTTGCCGCGATTCGAAAAGCCATGGATGTCATTATGGCGAGCTTGGAACAAACCGATGCCATAATTATTGATATCACCGCTAACGGCGGCGGCCACGATGAGGTGGGTCTTGCGATTGCGCGTTACTTTAATTCTCAGCGGCGCGTCGCCTACAGTAAATCGGCTAAGGGCGGGCCGCAATCGTCGCAAGTTTTTTATCTTGAGTCCGCTTTGGGGAAGGCCTACACCAAGCCTGTTTATCTCGTGACCAGTGATCACACTGTGAGTGCGGCGGAAACCTTTACAATGGCAATGAGATCTATTCCTCATGTCACTCACGTCGGAGACACAACAAGAGGGGCGCACTCGGATATTTTAGACAAAACGTTGCCTAACGGCTGGAACTTAGGTTTATCTAATGAGGTGTACACCGACGCTGACGGCGAAATTTCCGAGGGCAGGGGATTAGTTCCAGAGTGGAAGTTACCTGTTTTTGGCGGCGCTGATGTGTTTACTAGCCACACTCAAGCAATCGCATCCTTAATGACTAGAGTGAAAACCCCAGTGTAGATGCAAACTATACCAGCTTAATTGGCTTGTATTGTCCTCAGCAAAGAGACAGCGCCACCTCATATCAGAGGTGGCTAGATATCAAGCTAAAACCAAACTGCGTTCATTAGGCTGGACTCTGCCAACTTCAATGGCTTTGCTCATATGTGAGATTATTGGACTGATGTTGCCATTGCCATCATCGAGAAAGTAGCTGTGGCCTTTCAAGTCCATTTGGTTATTGAACTCATCACAGTCAACTTCATACACTTTGTTTGGCAGCTTGTTGAGAGACTCAGGCCCAGTCATGCCCAAGCGTCGAGACAAGGTTTTGTTACGTATGTTCGCAACCTTAGAGGCGGGCATCGCGAGGTCGTCATTGGCGTAGTAGACCACCACATTGCGGCTAGCATCAACAATGTATTTGCCAGGCTCTGTGCGCTCAAGCACCTCATTCTCAACGTCTGCTGCAATCATAAACGTATTTCTAAACAGCTGCGGCATATTGGATGAAGAGTGATTCTCAGACCAATACGACAGTGCGTTTTTCAACACACGGTTGCCCATTGAATGCGCTAAAACGTTTATTCGCCTGTAGCAAGGTTCCGTTTGTTGCGCTTCGGCGCGACGCCACGAATCAAATTTTCCCATTAATCGCGCAAAGCTCGGCCCGCTCATGTCGGCGGCATCTTGATCATCCCAATAGTCATCGGCAAATGCATAAGCTGGGTCATCGTCACATGGCCAGATGATAGGCACCACGCAGACCAAGTCGTTGGAAGTGTCGTTGATATAGCTTTCCAACTTTTTCGCATTTTCAAAAATGGTGGGTTCCATATTGTTGTTAAAACCATGGATGTACAAAAGCACTTGGGTTTTCTCTGGTAATGCTTTCAGTTCAGAGAAGAAATGTTTACCCATGACTTCAGTGTAATTACCGTTGTCGTCACGTTCACAAAAATAGAGGTGTTGCGACACTGTGGTATTATTATTGTCGAACGTAAGGGTTCTATTCCTTCTTGAGCGGTGTGATTGATTAGGGGTTCTGTTAGTAACAAATAGCATAGTTATTTATCCTGTTATTTTCGACGTTTACACAGCTATTCGCCGCTACCAAGTAGGCTAGGGGTCGGCGATTCATCCGTTGGCAGCCCTTCTCGAATAAACAAAATGTTTTGTTTGAAAGTCTTGAGTACTTGCTGCCGTTTGTTGGTTTCGGAATGCACAAGGTCGTAGAGGTCGTTTCCGATGGACACTTTACTATCGCTTGTACCGGAAGGTTGTTCACATCGGGCTAAACTTTCTTTGAGCATAAAGTTTGCAAATTTAGCCGTGTGTTTTAGATATTGATTTATCAAATTCGCTTGTTGTTTGACTGCTTCATCTTTGTTGACAATTGAGTTATCAGAAAACTGTTTAGACTGTTGTTCATAGCTTTCAATATGAGTAGCAAAATTCTCGCTACCCACCAGTTCCAAAATGTTGTTATCTTCAGACGTGCCTTTTTTAGTGCAGGTTTTGGCTAAATAGGTTTCCCACTTTTTGTCAGCAAGCCAAGTCTTGAACTGGGTGAACTGCGCCGTTGTACTTTGAGCATATTTTTCATAAAACCGCCCATACATGGCGTCAAGAACATTGCCAGACGATTTTAAGCTCACTGCGCCGTTATTGGCGTTCAGGAAATAATTTGCGTTAGATGCCGCATTGGTCAGTGCGATACTCGCGAGAGACTGGTAAATCCGAGAAGGATCTGATGAGTACCCTTTAACGTACCAGTTTCCGATATCATCTTTAACCACAACGTAGTTTGTGTTGCCACCACCAGTTATTCTTACAGTGTTAATGTTTTGCCAATACTGCTTGTCGACTTGTTGTTGTACGTGGCTGTCATTCGCAAATTCGCTGCCGAATAACGGAATGGCGTGCAATGCGCCGCGTTGCAACATATTCTCCCAATCAGTGGCACTATTATTGTCCTGAATGGCACTACTGGGATAGCTGCTTCTCAAATAAGCCGATGTCGGAATGAGGTATTGTCTTCTTGCAGTTAAATCATGGGCCTGAATCAGTGCTTTTTTCGCATTTCCCAGTTCACTATCCGTTCCTGTTAACTGAAGTGAAATCACTAAGCTCTCTAAATGCCTTACCACACCTTTCATTGCAAAGTCGGGAGTGCATTCGGTGCCCTTATTATCGCTTGTCACCACGTCGTCTTCACATTTAACGTCGAAAGGGATAAAAAACTTCTCAATTGCGCGTTTTGATTTAGCGAGCACAGCGTTTACCTCAGTATCGTCAGAGATAAGTGCAGTCGCATCTTGCATGAATGACGATGCGCTGTCTCCTGAAGGCTGGTAGTTGTTTACCAAAGCAATAGCATTGTCATAAAGGGTCAATTTTGTATCCGTGCGTGAGATTGAAGAGGCAAGTGCGGGGCAATCTTGCGACTCAATACAAGCCTTAGCAGCGTCGCCAATCAGTGCATTCAACTGGTTTATATTGTCTTTGTGGCTCGCACTATACTCACTTTGCTCCTTTTCTTGTTTCGCCAAACTGGTGTTTAAGTTTGCGAGTGACGAATTCAAAAGGTTTTGCAGGTTTTCAGTGCGCTGTGCGAAGGTCTGATCTTCCGGTTGAGGGTTGAGAAAACGGTCTTCAAGCCAGCCTTGAGAGATAAACGCATTGGCGTAGTTGAGAGTCGATTTTTCGATTATTTGAGTGTCATTGAGACCATTACAGGCGCTAAGGTCACTGTTAGCGAGGCAATACTGATCTTTTGCAGTATTTAAAACTGCAGCCGTAAGTGCGGATTTGTAGTTTGGCAATTGCGTGTTTTGCGTCGATAGGCTCTCGTGAGAGATGACTTTCAGCATGGCATCTACGCTAGCAATCTTAGATTTTAAGTCGGCAGTCGATTTTATTTTTTTGAAATTTGCCCGCCATTTGGGTAAAAGTGATGTCGATGCAGAGTCCAGTGCGGCTTTGCGTTTGTTGATCGTTGCCTTTTCCGTATTAAGGTTTGCAACAAGCTTGGTGATATAGCCGTTGACGTTACCAAAAAAGTGATGGCGAGCCAAAACTTGCTCCAGCTTTTGCATGGTCTGGTGCTCATCGCGATGGGCTTGTCTGGCTTTGATATCATTAATTTGGACAATAATGGCGCTTCCTACTGACTGCAGCACTTGAACATATTGTTGAGAAGCGTCTTTCACACTTTTCAAGTTGCCATTGATCAACACTTGTTTGTCTGCCAGAACTGATAATTTACCTGCATAATTGAGCAGCATCGAATACAACCATTCCTGGTATCGAGACTTATTGTTTTTTGGCCCGTATTTAGCTTGTTTTGCTAAATTGATGATGCCAATGTGATAGCGATCGGCATTGATGGAATTGACATACGAAACGTTAGCATTGACTTTTTTAAGTTTGTTGATGGTTTGGATGAATTCATCGCTGCCTAAGTCACTATCGTTAGTTTGTGTGCGGTTGCTGGTATTGCCGCCCGAGAGGGTAACACCGCGGCCTAAACCGGTACTGCATAATCGTGTCAGAGCGCTTTCAGACTCAAGCTCACACGCTGCTTTTACGTCCGTTTTCAGCTTAGCCAGTTGTAAAATTTTTTCTGGGCTATTGTTAAGCTCTTCCTGGACTTTATCGGCTCTATCCCTCGTTTTGAGGGGTGCCGACTTTATGTTCAGTATATAGTTTTGCCCAAGGAATTGCTCTGCTCTCAATAATTGATCGGGGTTGATAAGCTGGCTTAGTACTGAAACTAAGTCTCGGTTAAGGTCAAAGGCTGCTAATTTTTGTGGATCAGTTTTCGACATAAACTCGAGAATATCGTCAATTGCTCCGTCAACAACGCCTCTAATTTCCCGGTTAACGTGTTCTGCTTTATCATATTCTTTACGCTTTTCTAATTGTTTGAACTTATCTGTTAACTTAATGAATAGGTTATATTTTTCTGTTGTGTTTTGTAAGAATTCGGCAATGACTTTGTTTTCTTCATCATCTTGAAAAAGAAACAAAATATCTTCTAAGTTACATGCCATGGTGAGTCGAGCGACGACCGATTCCTTGTCTTTTACCCCTTTTTGTAGTTCCCAGTTCTTGTTTTCAATCGACCGGCAAATTCCTTGATTTACAAAGCCATAAGTGACCTTTCGATGGTCAGTATTGTTAAAACGCGAGGGATTTCGAGAGTAAATCGAGTAACGGTCTGTACGTCGGTGATTGACGGATTCGTCGGGTTCCACGTTAACGTAATGAAAAGTCCTACCACCGGATGGTACCGTGGTAATCGTAATGTCCTTGAGCAATTGGCGCTGCAAATCGTCGAGTAGACGTTGAGAGGTAATCGCCAGTGATATCAATTGTTCCAGTTGTACATCGTCTTCTTCGGACAGCGGGCCTTTATAAACATCAACGTCTATTTGCAATGCCGCGCAAGCCGTTAATAGAATTGAAAAGAACACGAAAAGTGTATTTCGGAGAATCGTTTTCATTAGTTCGACTCCACTTTGTATTTGTCATCAATCACTAGGTCTTTCGATAGGTCATCAACGTCAGCTAAATTATCAAACAAGTAGCGAACTAGGTTCTGGCTGATGGCGGAGTTTTGCATACGCGCTTTTTGGCCAGTCACCGTGTCAACTGCAGTGAAAAATGCATCTGGACTCGAACCCATAACGACAACTAGCCGGTGATCTTTGGGGCTAACGCGAAAACCCTCTGGGCCAAACGCCACTAGCTTTCTCTGTACACTCGGCGACAATATTTCGTTGAAAACCGGCGACCCATCTCCTGCGATAGAGGAGGATTGCGCAACAATTTGCTGTTGAGAAGTCAAAGAATCCACAAGATCAGATTTGACCCACCCCGAGCCAAATCGCATGGAATTAAGTGCACTTGCTTGACCATGGATTCGAATTCTATAAATAGTCTGAGGTATCTGTTCTTGGGGATCGAAAACACCGAGATAGAATATTTGTTCGATTTCATTGGAAGGGGAAACCGCCAAGGCTGCGACACCAGTTGCGGCTTTTTCTGTGTTTGAGCATCCGGTCATTACCGCACTAGTAAATACTATCATTGTAGTGAATAGAAGGGCGCGTAAATCAATCGCATCGCGATCTCTCATGAGGTTGTCCTTTTGTCTATTTTTATTATTGCTATTCTCTCCTGAACAATTCAGGGACAACCGAATAGTAGAGTCTCCAATGGCTGAGTTTTGAGCCATCGACGACTTCATTTTCTGTGTGTTTGCTTTTTGTTCAGTGATGCTGGGTTCAAGGTTCTCCCACCCAAGTGCAAAATTTCATTTCGTAGTTTTTCTTATCCCAAGCTGGTCTCTTTTCTGAGGTGTTTTTCTTACGTTGCTGCTTTTTTGTTATTACCAATTATTGGTTTTTTGTTCGTCTTGGTTAAATTGGTCATACAAAAGCTTTTGAGATTGAGAACTGTGGTTTTAGATGTTGGGCTGGTTTTAAATTATTGTTTTTTCTTTGTTTTAGTTGGTTTTTGTATTTTTGTTGTAAATTGGTTTGATAGTTTTGAATGAATTTTGATTTACCAAAAATAATTATTGGTTGACAAATTGGTCTTAACAAAATACTTTTATTGCACGCTGATTGGTTTGCACTGTGATGGGTAGGCATAGATCATCCAAATGATTTGCAAGACAAGCCAAAAGCTAATTCGAGTGAATTAGATTGTTGTGGTCGTTCACTCTCGGACATAAGCAACAATATTGAGGAGTGATGCATGTCAAAACCTATCATTGGATTCGTTGGTTTAGGCCTTATGGGTGGCAATATGGTCGAAAACTTACAGAATCGAGGCTATCAACTTGTTGTTATGGATTTGAATAAAGACGCCGTAAATAAGTGCGTTGAACGAGGCGCGAAAACAGCGAGCTCGGGAAAAGATCTGGCAGCGCAAGCGGATATTATAATGCTTTGTTTAACCACATCGGCGATCGTTGAATCTGTTATCTATGCGAAAGATGGCATTTTAGACGGTGCAAAAAGCGGCTCTGTACTGATCGACTTCGGGACCTCTGTACCCACTTCAACCCGAAAAATTGGTCAAGACTTAGCTGAAAAAGGTGTCGGTATGATCGATGCGCCACTTGGGCGTACACCTGCGCATGCTAAAGATGGCTTGCTCAACATCATGGCTGCCGGTGATATCGAAACCTTTAATAAAGTGAAGCCCGTGCTTGAAGACCAAGGCGAAAATGTATTCCACCTCGGCGCTTTAGGCGCGGGTCACACGACCAAGCTAATCAATAACTTCATGGGCATGACAACCGTGTGCACTATGTCACAAGCGTTTGCGGTTGCTGATTTGGCTGGCGTAGACAGACAACAACTGTTCGATATCATGTCTACTGGGCCATCGAATTCACCCTTTATGCAATTTTGTAAAAACTACGCGGTGGATAATGTCAGCGATTTAGGCTTTTCAATCGCTAACGCGAACAAAGATTTGGGCTATTTTTTGAAGATGGTCGATGATTTGGGTACTGAGTCGAAAATAGCTCAGGGCTCATCTGCAAATTTGCAAGCAGCGTTTGATGCCGGCATGGGAGCTGGTAATGTACCAGAGATCTTCGATTATTTTTTAACGCTTAAAAAATAACAACAAATCTTGAGTGTGAGTGTTATGCGATTAATAAAGCGCGAAGTTACACATTTGAAAAGCACAGAGGAGCGTCTAATGAAATACCTAGTCACACTTCTGTGTCTCGCTCTCTTGGCTGTTATCAGCAATGATTCGTCGGCAGCAAACTACTTTGTCGAAGACCAACAGGCTTACAAAGCAGCGGTCAAAAAGCTGAAGCCGGGAGATGTCATCACACTGCGAAATGGTGAGTGGCGAGATTTTGAAATCGTATTGAAAGGCAAGGGGACAGCTCAGCAACCCATTACATTGACGGCTGAAACCAAAGGCAAAGTTACCTTGACGGGCCAGTCTAACCTCAGATTGGCTGGGCAATTCCTTGTTGTATCTGGCTTAATATTTAAAGACGGTTACACGCCGAGTAGTGCAGTTGTGTCTTTTCGACGTAACAAACAAGATTTGGCGTACCACTCGCGTGTTACGGAAATTGTTATCGACAATTTCAATAACCCAGATAAACAAGAATCTGACTACTGGGTTGCAATGTACGGCCAGCACAACAGATTTGACCACAATCACCTTGAAGGTAAGCGCAATCGCGGCGTCACGCTAGCAGTACGCCTCGATAGCCAAAACAGTCAAAACAACCACCACAGCATTGATCACAATTATTTTGGTTATCGTCCAACGTTTGGCTCCAATGGCGGGGAAACCATCAGAATTGGTACTAGCCACTACTCGCTTTCAGATTCATTTACGGTGGTGGAAAACAACTACTTTGAGAAAACCAATGGCGAAGTAGAGATTATTTCTGTTAAGTCGGGGAAAAACATACTTCGAGGTAACGTGTTTTTAGAAGCGCAAGGCACGCTAACATTGCGTCATGGAAATGGTAATCTAGTTGAAAATAATGTCTTTTTAGGCAATAAGGTCCCTCACACTGGCGGCATTCGAGTTATCAATCGCAACCAAACCATCCGTAATAATTACCTAAAAGAGTTAACCGGATACCGCTTTGGTAGCGGTTTCACCGTCATGAATGGCGTACCGAACTCACCAATTAATCGATACCATCAAGTCGACAATGCTGTGATTGAGGGAAACACCTTCATCGACGTTTCTCACATTCAGCTCGCCGCGGGAAGTGATAGCGAGAGAAGTGCTGTACCTATCAATAGCCAGTTTAATAACAACGTCGTCTTTCAATCTGATCGAAAGCAGCCATTCACCCTGTTTGATGATATCGGCGGCGTCAAGTTTAGTGGCAATACGAGCAATGTCTCAGTGCCCGAGGCTTTATCTACGGGATTCAACGTTCAAGACCTAACCTTAGAGCCCGAAGCGAATGGACTTGTGTATCCAAAGGGTCTAAATGCGAATCGTGGGGCAAGCCGCAACTTACCGGTAATTGCAAAAGCGATGACGGGAGTGAGTTGGTATGAGAAACGTCCAGCTATGGTCGATTTTGACAGTGGCAGTACGCACAAGGTGCAGGCTAACCCGAAAGCGTTAATACAGGCCCTAGCAGATGCCAAATCTGGCGATATTTTGTCGTTGGCCCCTGGGCACTACGTTGTTCCCAAACTACTGGTTATCGACAAAGTCATTTCTATCACCGCACAGGTACCGGGTTCCGTCACTTTAACGTTTGAACGTTCGAGTTTATTTGAGATTACTGATGGCGGTAGCCTCAAGTTGACACACCTTACGATATCGGGTGCAGATAGCCCTGATTCAGCAGGTAATAGCGCGATTCGTTCAAAAAAGTGGGGAATGGTTGAGAATTATCGTCTGCAGCTTGCTCATATGAAAGTGATAGACCTAAACGTTAACCACACTTTTGACTTTTTTCGCACGGGGAAGGGCGCCTTTGCTGACCTAATCGAAATCAAAGAGAGTCAATTTGGTCAAGTGAGTGGCGATATTCTGCGCTTGAATACCGAAATTGAAGATTTAGGTATTTATAACGCCGAGTATGTGGAAGTTTCGAATTGTACCTTTGAAAACGTTCAAGGTGCCGTTGTTAAATTGTATCGAGGGGGAACGGACGAGAGTACGTTTGGGCCCCACTTGCGTTTTGAACACAACCAAGTAAAAGCGTCAGGTAGAGGTAAAAGAAACAAATCCAAATCAAGCATGCACTTGCACGGGGTGCAACAAACCTTGGTTGCTCACAATACCTTGTCATTGTCTGCACCAATTGTTGTCGAACACACCGTAGGCGAGCCCCAAACCGATATCTCCAACAATCGATTTATCGATACCATTGGCCCTGATGTCAGCGAGCTACGAGCGCTGGGGCCGCACACCGCAGTACTTGAAAATAATACAATTATTGAGACAAGCAATGAGAAATAGTATGCCTTTTTTAAACGTCTCAATTCGACTGGTCGCAATGACGGCTTTTGCCTTTTCAATGTTGTTAGGTTGTTCACCTAGTGTTGCTAAGCCCAACTTAGTGATAACTGCTAGTGATATAGAGTTGATGAGACTTGCGATTGATCAAAATGGTCGATTTGCCAGCGCCTATCAGCAGACTAAGCAGAATACCGATGAAAGGTTAGCTCTGCCTATCGCCGTGCCGACGCCACAGGACGGCGGTGGCGGTTACACTCATGAACAACACAAACGCAACTACAAGTTTATGTACGACGCTGCTGTCATCTACCAGTTAAGTCAAGACAGAGTCTATGCTGATGCAGTGCGTGATCTACTGTTGGCGTACGCTGACGTTTATCCAACCTGGGGGCTTCACCCCAAGCGCAAAGTAAAATCACAAAACGCCGGCATCCTATTCTGGCAAAGTTTGAATGAGGCAATGTGGCTAGTTTATACCATTCAAGCCTATGATTTGGTGAAAGAGACTCTGTCGCTAGACGAGCGTTTAGCAATTGAATCTAAATTATTAAAGCCCATTGCGCTTTTCCTCTCAGATGGTCAACCATCGACCTTTAATAAGGTGCACAACCACGGGACATGGGCCACTGCCGGCGTCGGAATGGCAGGCTATGTATTAAATGAGCCAGAATGGGTAGAGAAAGCACTCTATGATTTAGAAAAGTCGGGTAAAGGCGGCTTCCTAAAACAGCTAGACGAACTGTTTTCACCACAAGGCTATTATAACGAAGGGCCTTACTATCAGCGGTTTGCACTATTACCATTTGTCACTTTTGCAAGCGCCATTGAGAACAATGAACCCGAACGCGAGATTTTTAAATACCGCGATGGGGTGTTGCTAAAAGCCATTGATACGACGATTCAGCTCAGTTACAACGGCCGCTTCTTTCCAATCAATGATGCGATTAAAAGCAAAGGTATCGATACCATAGAGTTAGTCCAAGGTGTAACTGTGGCGTACGGCATTACTGGTGATACCGGGCTATTGTCTATTGCAAACCAACAAGATCAAGTTGTGCTTACTGGAGATGGCTTGCGCGTAGCACAAGCTCTTGATGAGGGTATGGCAACGCCGTATGAGTTTAAGTCGGTGGCGTTTGGTGATGGTAGCCAAGGTGATCAAGGAGCTTTGGTGGTAATGCGCAGCTCACTTGGAGGCGATAAAGCGGTGCTATTTAAGCCTGCGTCTCAAGGCTTGGGTCATGGCCATTTCGATAAATTAACTTGGCAACTATACGACCACGGCGCAGAAATTGTGCTTGATTACGGTGCCGCTCGTTTCTTGAACGTAGAGGCCAAATATGGTGGCCGATATCTGCCTGAAAATACAAGTTACGCCAAGCAAACGGTTGCCCACAACACCATAGTGGTTAACGAGCAAAGCCACTTTGGCGGTGATGTGACCATCGGAAATCAGCACTGGCCAACGTTGCGCTATTTTCAGTCGAACATGTTTGGCCACGTCAGTAGTGCCAGTATCGATTCGGCATACGAAGGCGTCGCACTGACACGAACGTTAGCCTTAATTGATCTCTCTGAAGTCGGCGCAAGCATTGTCATCGATATATTTGATGTCGAAGCGAAAGCAGCTTCACAATTTGATTTGCCGTTGCATTACGATGGGCAGTTAATCGATACCAGCTTTGCCAGACAAAGTGCGACAAATGAACTTCGACCACTGGGCACAGATAACGGCTATCAACACTTGTGGTTGAAGGCAACAGCGGGTGCTGGCGAAACCAGTTCGAGAGTGACTTGGCTAAATGACAATGGTCATTTTTATTCGCTAACAAGCCCGGCAAATGAACACGAAACTTATTTGTTCACCCAAATTGGAGCTAACGATCCCAATTTTAATTTGCGCAATGAGCAGGGCTTTATTCGCCGAGTTAAGAACAAAACACACCATCGATTCTTCTCGATTATAGAACCTCATGGCGACTATAACCCAAGTAAGGAGTATACCGTTGAGGCGGTCAGTCGAATTGCGAATCTCAAGCAAACTCAGTCTGGAGAGCTAGCGTTAATCACGTTCAACATGGCGGGGGTGTCTTATCTTATTGCCATCAATAATGCTTCTTCACTGCCTGATAAGGCGGTTGAGTTTGTTTTCCAAAATCAGTCTTATCAGTTAGCCGATCGCTTAGGTGTGTTTGTGCTATCTAACCTTCAGGAGTAAATCATCATGGCTAAACAAAGTAATCATTTTCTGTTTGGCGGCGAAACCCCAGTAGAAGACCTTGGTGGTGGGCTAAAACGTCAGATGCTCGGCTACAACGACGAATTAATGGCGGTTAAAGTTTGGTTTGATAAGGGTGCTGAAGGCTATGTACATAAGCACCGCCACTCTCAAGTGACGTATGTTGAGGAAGGCGAGTTTCACTTCAGTATTGGTGGCGAAATGAAGGTGTTAAAAGCGGGTGACAGTTGCCTGATACCGCCGTTTGTTGAACACGGCGCCGTTTGCCCGACCGGTGGCATCTTGATTGATACCTTTAGCCCAGCTCGAGAAGACTTTATTGAGGAGTAATGGGATGAAGATTTCAGGCCTACGCTGGTGGGTGATTGCACTCATCGCACTAGCAACAATTATTAACTACATCGACAGGCAAGCACTAAGCGTACTGTGGCCTGATATTGTTGAAGAGTTATTCCCAAATGAAACCGCACTTGAACGTAAGCAAATATACGCAAACATATCCATTGTGTTTGTCTTTGCATACGCTTTTGGTCAAGCAATCTTTGGCAAGGTGTTTGATTGGGTTGGGACCCGTGTTGGTTTTGTATTGTCGATCGGCGTTTGGTCCCTTGCTACTATCGCGCATGCGTTTGCTCAGGGCGTGTTGAGCTTCAGTTTCTTCCGCGCCATCTTGGGTATTGCTGAAGCGGGCAATTGGCCTGGTGCAACGAAAGGCAATGCCGAATGGTTTCCTGTAAACGAAAGGGCATTGGCTCAAGGTATCTTTAATTCTGGTGCGGCGATTGGCGGCATTATCGCGATTCCTTTGATCGCCTACCTCACTGTTTATTTCAGCTGGCAAATGGTGTTTGTTGTGGTCGGTGCCCTTGGCTTATTGTGGTTAGTGCCATGGTTAGTCCTCGTTAAAGCGCCGCCTGGTTCTCATCCCTGGATTTCTGAACAGGAGCGTGAGTACATTTTGACAGGGCAACGAACAGAAGCCCCAGCAGCAACGACTCTCGATTCACAGGACTACCACCCCTCTACGGCAGAGTTACTTAGCCGCAAACAAAGCTGGGGGGTCATTATTGCCTCTGCCGCGATTGATCCAATCTGGTGGTTGTTTGTGTTTTGGATCCCGATTTATCTCAATGAAGTCTACGGCATGGACGTCAAAGCCATCGGTATTTACGGCTGGGTTCCCTATGTCGGTGCCATGTTTGGTGCGTGGTTTGGTGGATTGTTAGCACAAAATCGACTTAAAGCGGGTTGGAATGCAGATAAAACTCGAAAACTCGTGATTACACTTGGTTGCGTTATTATGTTGCCAGCGTTGCTAGCAATGGCCAATCCTGGCAGTCCCGTGAATGCGGTATTGATCATGGCGGTTATTTTGTTTGGCTTTCAAACTGCTATCGGTAACGTTCAAACTCTACCTAGTGATTTACTCGGCAAAAAGGCGGTGGGTACGCTCGCCGGTTTTTCGGGGATGGCGGCAAAATTGGGAGCAGTAGGGTTGACTTCTCTCGTTCCAATATTGACTGCCGATGGAAATTACACTCCTGCATTCGTGATTGGTGCGTCATTGGCAATCATTGCCGTCGTCGCGGTGTGGTTGCTGATCCCAAAAATCGAACCCATGCAACCCAAGTAACTTTTGTTTTATTAGTGGAGTCTAATCGTCATTGCGTTTGGCATTGAGTTGCTGTGATGACGTTAGTTATCTAATCAACGAGAACGATTCGAAATGTCGACTATATATTTTCTAGGTGAGTGCATGGTTGAGTTAAAGCCTGATGGTGAGACCAACATGCGAAAGTCTTTCGCGGGTGACGTATACAATTCCGCAGTATACCTAAAGCGGTGTGCTCCAAACGCGCAAGTAGCCATGATTACGGTCGTGGGTAAAGACAAGTTAAGTAGGGAAATGGTCGAGCATTTTCAAAGCCACGCCGTGGAATGTGAATGTGTATTCGAACATGGTAATCGTGCACCAGGGCTGTACGCTATCGAGACAGACGCAAAAGGTGAGCGAAGCTTTACGTATTGGCGAAGTGCCTCGGCGGCTCGCACCGTGACCGATTATTTGTCTGAAGACGTTTTAGCGAAAATATCGAAAGGCGATACGCTTTTCTTGTCAGGTATTTCCCTAGCCGTCATTGAGCCAGAATCCAGGGCGACATTTTGGCAAAAAATGGAGTCAATCAAAGCTAATGGGGCGACTATCGTATTCGACCCTAACTACCGTCAACGCCTTTGGGAAAATAAACAGGCAGCAAAATCAGCCTTTGAACAAGCATTTAAAATGGCCAACGTCATTATGCCTGGTGTCGAAGATATGCAAATGTTGTACGGCATTGACAGTGCAGAATCGACCATCGACTTTTTACGCCAGTATGGTGCACAAGAGCTCGTTGTTAAAAATGGCAGCCAATCGGTTTTCACATACCTTGCTGGAAAAAACCAGATCCACGACATTCAAGCCGTTGAAAACGTTGTAGATACGACGTCAGCTGGAGATGCGTTCAACGGGGCATATCTGGCCGAGAGGACGGGCAATGAGAATATTGCCCAAGCCGTCCAAAAAGGCGCTAAAGCGGCTGGCATTGTTATTCAATTTCCGGGTGCGATTGTCCCAGAACAAGCTTTCGCAGATCTATATTTTCAACCTTGATAGTTAACAGTAACTGTTTTTCGACTGTTGCGCTTTTCAACATTTAAGAGAATCAAAGCAATGAAACGTTTTTCGGAATTAATGTCAGGGCAAACACTGTTGCCTATTATTCAAGCAAATTCAGTAGAGCAGGGCGTCAATACTGCCAAAGCGATGGCTTCAGCAGGGCTAACGCTCGTCGAAGTCGTGTTGAGAACTGAGGCCTCACTTGATGTAATTAAAGCGATAAAATCAGAAGTGCCAGATATTGTCGTTGGCGCAGGCACAGTGATCGATCACACTATTTTGGCTCAAGCTTTGGAAGCGAACGCGGACTTTATTGTCACGCCAGCAGTGTCGCGCTCCTTGCTCGATGCGCTTAATACCGCAGGCGTGCCAGTTTTACCGGGTGTGTCTAATACTGGTGATATCATGTTGGCTTACGAATATGGCTACGTGGAACAAAAACTATTCCCCGCATCGTTATCTGGTGGTGCAGCCTTTTTATCAGCGCTTTCATCAGTATTTCAGTCGATTTCGTTTTGTCCTACTGGCGGCGTTAACCAACAAAATCGAACCGACTACCTCGCTTTACCCAACGTATTCGCTGTAGGTGGTACTTGGGTGGCAAAGCAAAATTGGGTCGAAGAGAAAGATTGGTCATCCATTGCTTTGGCGTGTCGAGAAGCTAATTCCCCCATTTCATCCGCTGTTATCTAAAACACTTATCTTCACATCTTTAAAATCAGCTAAATTGGTTAGCCAATTTGGTTGATTTTTTATTCTTTCTGACGCTTTATTGGCTGTGTTTTATGTTCGCTATTCCTACCGCGTTTTTCGCAATAAATTTAATATAAATCAGATATTTACAGTTTGTTTTTAAAGCGGTTAAGTGTATTGGTTTCGTCTGGTCATTACGGTTTTTATAATGATTGTTTAAAATTGGTTAATTAATTATTTAAAATTGGTTGATCTTTTGGTCGTTAATTGTAACTATGTGGTAAATTTTACTAAGGCGCATGTGGTAAGTAGATCGGGTTAGTAAAACGAATTTGTTAGTCAACAAGAACGCAGGAACAAACCATGGGACACAAATTATCTAAAATTACATTTGCTATCTTGTCTGCCACTTCGCTTCAAGTTGCAACGGGAGCGTACGCTCAAGACGCAGAGGCTGAACAAGAAGTTGAAAAAATTCAGGTAACTGGGATACGCAGCTCACTGACCAATGCCCTTGCTGAAAAACGCTCGGCATCAAATCTGGTTGAAGTGATTCAGGCTGTTGATATCGGCAAATTGCCTGATCAAAACCTGGCAGAAGTATTGGAGAATGTCACCGGGATTCAGATAACTCGTACTGCAGGTGTTGGCACAGGCGTGCAAATTCGTGGTACTAATGCCAATCGTACGGAAATTAATGGTGTGTCCACTGTCGGTTCCGGTTCTGGGCGGGGCGGGATTAACTTTGAAGATGTCTCGGCTGCGATTATTTCTGCGGTGGAAGTGACAAAGGCTCCCGAAGCGAAAACCATTGAGGGATCAGTGGGTGGTACGGTCAACCTACGTACTATTCGACCTTTGGAATTGGAAGAAACTCTGGCTTCAGTTCGGATTCAAGGAGAAGACAGTAGTTTGTCGACAGACGGTGTTAAACCTAGGCTATCAGGTGCATTTGGTGATAACTGGGAAACCGATAATGGTGATTTTGGTTTTGTAATCAGTGCCAGCTACACGGAGCAAGACGTTACTGCGTTTCGACCCAGAGTCGACCGCGATAACGTTGTGACGACTGATAGTGGTTTTGCCAGTGCTCAATCTTTTGATTTCTTACCTATTCAATTTTTGAATCAAGACTACGATAACTTTGAGTATGAAACCTCTAATATCGCAGGCACCCTTGAGTGGGCGCCCAGTAAAAATACGAAGTTATATTTCGACGTAGTGTTGAACGACCAAGAACGTCGTCAAGAAAGCTCACGCGTACAAGCATCTGGTGTGAGTAATCTCAGAGATATTTCTGTGCCCGATGCATTTGAGACAGTGAATTTTGGTTCGTTGGATGGTGTCGCTTTGGGCAGTATTCAAGCTGCACTGAGTGGCGTTATTCCGGTCGATTTAGAGAATGACGATGACGACCCGAACTTGCGTTTTTCCAGTGATACCAATTCGCGCATTACCGACAGTGAAATTTTGCGTTTAGGAGGCGATTGGCGAAATGACGAGTGGACGGTCAGTGTCGAGTTATCCCGCTCGAGCTCAGATTCCAGTACGCCAAGTTTCAACACTACGCTGAATTTCATTAACCCTAATGCCCCTCTTGATGCGGGTGGTGGTAACGATAATAGTATTCCGTTTATCTATGATTTAACGGGAGGATCGCTTGCTTTTGGCGTGGCGTTTGGCGAGGCCAATGCACCGACGGTAGAGCAATTGCTGGACCCTGCCAATGTTGTTTTACGAGACGTTAATATCGGTCAAGATATTGCGGAAAACACCGAAGACGCATTTCGAATGGATTTTTCTTACCTCGTTGATATGGGGCCCATCTCAACGGTTGATTTTGGCTATCGATACAACAAGTCGACGAGTTTAAGAGATCAGGTTCGTTCCAATGTAGGCTTGCGCAGTATGGATGATAGCCCCAGAGGTAACTTGTTCGCTGAACTACTGACGGCGGGTCCAAACAACTTCAATGCGGCGGACGGTCGCGAGCTGTTTGTAAGAGATTTTTTGCTAATCAATCCTGAACTTGTCGCAGCCGACCCGAACGGTGTGCTCAATACGCTGAATAGTGCCATTGCCGCTCACGGCGGCTCTCGTTCAATCGGAAATCCAACTTCAAGTACTAGTGGTTTCTTCGATATTGAAGAGGAGACAAATGCACTGTATGCACAGGCGAATTTTGATATGGGGATGTTCAGGGGGAACGTTGGTCTGCGCTATGTGGAGACAGAAGTTAACTCTCTGGGGAATTCGATAACCGAAGACAGCGATGGCAACGAGGTGATTCAACAAGTCGTGACGTCGGGGGATTATGATTTTGTACTTCCTCGGATCAACATCGTGGCTGAAGTGACCGATGATATTCAGTTACGTGCGGGATGGTCTAAAGATATTCGACGTCCAGACTTCGACGACTTGTCTACTTCTGTCACCTTTAGTACCAGTCCCAATCCTCCTGTCGCAATTGGTAATCCAGGCTTAGTACCAGAGGAAGTCACGTCGTTTGACGTTTCTCTCGAGTGGTATTTTGCGCCTGCAAGTGTGGTGAGTATTGGCTATTTCCACAAAACTCGTAGTGACTTGCATGTGACTCGTCAAGTCGACCCAGTAGAAGACCCAACTACAGGGTTTAGGGATACCACGGATCCCTGTGAAGGCGGCGGTATCTTTAACCCTATTGCCGATGTGAATGTATTTGGTCCTGAGGGTGGAGTCGGGGTCTGTGTGCCTACTTCAACTGTGATCAATGACACGGGTGAGACCACACAAAAAGGGATTGAACTTGCGGTTCAGTACGATTTGTCTGAATTTGAAGACACCCTTGGTTGGGCGTCGGGTTTTGGTTTTCTTGCAAATTATACTAAACAAGAGTTTTCTGGGGGCGAGGCTTTGGATACGGCAACAAGCCGAGCGACTAGTGTTTTCGAGCAGACCACAGGGGTTGATGGTATTGAAGTGACGGCGCTACAGTCTCTTATCGATTTGTCTGAGAATGCCTATAACTTTACGCTTTATTACGAGAAGTTCGGCCTGTCTGCGAGAATGCGCTATACCTGGCGCGAAGCCTATCGTTCAACCGATTTTGGTAGTACGAGCAGTTTCCCTTGGGGATTCCCTGTTGTGCAAGAAGACCGTGGCCAGCTCAATGCCAGCGTGAGCTATGATGTTAATGAACATTTGAACCTTGGAGTAGAGGTAGTCAACCTTACGGAATCTGACGTTGAGCAGTCCTGTGTGAATGAAGGCGCACTTTTATGCTTCCAAGGTTTGACTGACCGCCGAATCACTTTTGGCGCAAGCTACCGCTTCTAGAACACACCTTTAATACGAAAAAAAGCAAGCCAGTGGCTTGCTTTTTTGTTTGTTGGGCTGGTATCCAGCCCATTTAAGACTGAATTTAACTTATTGTGTTAAATGAGAAATTGAATAAAGACCTCGAGTTTCGTCAGTCTTGCGTCTGATTTCTTCAAGCGCTTTCGCTTCACTGGCTTCAAAAAGCGCGTTTATCAATCGATTGAAGTGATTGTGCATCGCCTTTCTCGCCGCAGATGAATCACGTTGCTCTATCGCCTCATAGATAGCAGCATGTTCTTTAATGCGTTGTTGAGTACCTTGTGAACACACATCTTTGTATGCTGCGATAATTTGTGGCTCAGTGCGTCTTAATTGCCATAAATTTTGGATAGACAGCACCAATGCGTTATTCCTAGTTGCTTGCGAAATAATTTCATGGAAGCGTTGATCGGCTTCGTCAGCGTGCTCGGTATCTTCCATATCAACCAGTGATTGTTTTAAAGCGGCCAGCTCGTCGTCATTAATTGTTGCCGCAGCAAGTGCTGCGGCCTCTGCTTCGACTAAGGCCCGTGCTTGGGTTAGCTCAAACGCGCTAATCGGTTGCGAAGACACATCGACCTTTTCGATTTCTGTCACATACACACCAGAGCCCGTTTTGACCTCGACTCGTTCTCTCACTTCTAATGCAATTATTGCTTCGCGAATGGTGGGGCGGCTCACATCGTACGTTTCCGCTAACTCTCTCTCTGCAGGGAGTCGGCTACCGGCGGGGTATACGCCCTGATCAATCAAGGATTCAAGTTTGTCTACGACTGTCCAGAAGCGTCTGCGTCTTTTCATTTTATTCTTCCCCTGATAATGCGACCGTTAAGCTCTACGCCACTATACTAAACGGGCTAATGCGCAAAGCCAATCGCATTCATCAATATCAACACTGTATTGGTAATGTTTATATTCTAAATTGGTAAGATTGATATAGCAAATTTGCCAGTGTTTTACAATTATAACCGTGCAGGACGCCTCATTTTTGTTTGTTTTTATAGGGTGAAGTGTAAGGTTCTAGCGCTGTTTGCAATTGGCTGTCGAGTTTGTGCCGGTGATATGGTGTTAAATTAACGGTATTGAAAAATGCAGTTAATGTTTCGAATTCGTGCAGTTATTACCATGGATGCTGTTGCTTTATTCATTTAAAACAGAGTGTTAGCCTTATTTGTTGGGGAATCTTGTGACACTGCTAATTGGCCAATGATAAATTGGTTAGCCAAAGTTAACAAAAAAAGTTACAGCGGAAGTAAAGTGTCGATAGCGCAGCGTCTATGCATATGTGATATGGCATGAAACCGCTATTTTACAGGCGGTTAAGGCTAGTTTTGGTGCCTGGTTTACGCCGCTTTTAGGAAGGTTATTCATGATAATTTATTATTGGTTAACCAAAATTGGTAAAATTGTAATATTTATTGGTTGACATTTTTGCGTCACCTTGATTACACTCGTCTTACAAGCTGTTAACAAAAACAAATTTTGGACGCACTGTGAAAACTAACCCTACATACAATAAAATCTATTTGGCGTTGAAGTCTTCTGGTTTAAAACCAGTGTTGGCATCAACGGTTTGTCTTTCTTCATTGCTTTGCGCAGTACCTGCCAATGCTCAATCACAAGAGTCTGGTCAAGCGGCTGATGACACCGAAGTCATTGAGGTCCGTGGTATTCGTCAAACGATTCAAGAATCGATTGCGATTAAAAAAGATTCGACATCAATCGTCGACGGTTTGAGCGCAAAGGACATCGGCGAATTGCCAGCATTGTCTATTGGTGAGGCGTTGGAAACATTAACAGGTGCGTCGTCACACCGAGAGCAAGGTGGTGCAACTGAAATTTCAATTCGAGGCTTAGGCCCGTTTCTCGGCAGTACGGTTTTCAATGGCCGTGAGGCAAGTAACGGAAGTGGCGACCGCTCAGTGAATTTTTCTCAGTTTCCGTCTGAATTGTTCAATAAAATTGCTATCTACAAAACGCAAGAAGCCAGCTTGATTGAAGGTGGCGTGTCGGGTCAAATCGCGCTAGAAACGGTTAAACCTTTGGATTTTGGTAAGCAGCGTGTGCAGCTAGAGTACAAAGGCAATTGGAATCCAGATAACAGCAAGTTAGAAAACCCTGAAACGGATATTGGCTCGCGTATCACCGCCAGTTACATCGACCAATTTGAAACGGATAAACTAGGTTTGATCGGTTTGTCCGTGGGTATTCAAAAAAATCGCTCGACTAACCCAGAGCAAGAAGCGCGCTCGACGAGTGGTTGGCGTGACTGTCGAAATGATCCGACGAATTCAAGTGGCGTTTACTCGTCAGGAAACTGTGATTCAGGTTCGGGCGACTTAGCGTTAGAGGTCGATCCTGCGACGGGAACAGCTCCAGATGCAGACGCCCCTTTCTTGTTTGCCCCAAGTTCTCGTTCTTATCGTCAAAATATCACTGATGATGATCGCGAGTCATTGTTTTTGGCTGTCCAATGGCAACCCAATGACAGGCTAGAAATCAACATTGACGGCCAAGTTTCTGATCGCACATTTACCGAGGTGCGTAACGATTTAGTGTTTGCCGAGAACCGCCGAATTGATTCGCCAGATGTGTCGCTCGATGATCGTTTACCCGGCGATTTGCTCGTTACTCCAAATGGCGCGGTACTGTCATTCACTAATGAGCAGCGCATTGAAACTCACAGCCAATGGCAAGAACGCATCGAAGAGTACAAAGGTGGCGGGATTTCATTTGATTATGATGTCAGTGAAACCTTGCGAATTTCGGGTGATTTTGCGGTGTCTGACACCTCTCGCCGCGAGAACATCATACAAACGCGATTGCAATCGGAGCCTGTTGATATCTTCGGCAATGACGTGCCAGGAGCGGCTAACAGCGGCAGAGTGGAAACCGCGACAAGCATTATGCAAAACGGGTCATTGATTCCGATTTTCACAGTGCAAAATTTCGATGTGAATAACCACGATTTATACGCTGACAGCGCACGTACTCGAGTAGATTTGAACCAATACCGCAACAACAAGATCACGTCCTTTAGAACGGATTTTGAGTACTTACCTGATTGGGAAAACATCTCTCGCGTTAAGGGTGGTATCCGTTTATCGACGCTGGAGTATGACAGTGTACCTCGAGCGCGAGATCAATTTACGTTTGCCGACGAAGATATCGCTGCTGTGAGCCAAGCGTGTAGAAACAATGTGTTCCCTGAGTCGGGCTTTTTATCGTCGGTTTCAGGTGGTAACCCGCTGATTACCAATGTCGACAGTGATGGCAATGTCATCGCCCAAGGTACAGGTAACACCTGGGCAACGTTCGACCCGATTTGTCTCGCTGAAACCTTTATCGGAGAAGCGATATCGATACCCGAACCGCAGGAAACGATCAGTAACGTCGATGTGGAAGAGGAAACCACAGCCATCTATCTACAAGCTGACTATGAGACTGAAATTGGCGACTATCCGGTTCGAGGCAACTTCGGCGTAAGGTATGTTCAAACCGACGTCACTTCAACAGGTTTTCGTGGCAGTTTGAGTGCTGTGTTCGATGATGAAGGTGGTTTAGAGGATATCGTTGAGAGCGGTGAATTAGTTCAAGTTTCTGGTGGCAATGACTATTCAGAGATTTTACCGAGCTTGAATGTGATTGTGGATTTACGCGAAGACTTGCTGCTACGCACCGCGTTGTACCGTGCTCTGTCAAGGCCAGACCCTTCAGATTTAGGATTTGGACGTGATTTCGCGGGGTTAAGTGGCGCGGAGTCTGGCGACAGTCTAGAGACGGCAGTTGGGCTTGCAGTAGCAAATGGTAACCCGAGTCTTGAACCACTGATGTCTTGGAATGCGGATCTTGCAATTGAGTGGTATGCAAACGATGACACTCTGCTAGCTGCTGGTATTTACTACAAGCAATTTGAAGGCGGCTTTGAAAACGCCTCTCAGATAGAGACTTTCGAAGTGGATGGTCAAGCGATTGATACCATCGTTACTACGCAGCAAGTGGTCGATGATACCAGTACCATTTACGGTCTTGAATTGACGGCGACGCACTCGTTTAGTTATCTCGATAGTTGGTTAAACGGCTTTGGATTTAAATTGAGCTACAACTATGCCGATTCTGATTTCGAGTTTGAAGATGCGCAGTTTGGTGCGTCTACTATCATATCGGGTGGGGAAGAGGTAGCACGTGTCGGTATAGTCGCACCGGCCGACATATTCGGTTTCTCAGAACATGTATTCTCAGGCCAGTTGTACTATCAATACGAAGATTTCAGTGCAGCGCTTAACTACAAGTATCGTAGCGAATACTTCCAGCAGTTCATTTCGACACCGGGTAACTTACGATTCATCGGCGATACCGAAGTGTTTGAAGCAAGAGTGTCTTACCGCCTGAACAAGCATGTGAAGTTCTCTGTTGAAGCGATAAACTTGTTTGACGAGCCACGCCGTCAATACAACCCAACCAGAGATAACTTCGCGGAAATTAACGTATATGGACCACGAGTATTTGCAGGGGTTCAGGTACGCTACTAGTTGTACCCTGGTGACGAGATTGGCTGGTCGAGGAGGGCGTGCCTCGGCCGGTTAATAGCGTCACTTTTTTCTACAGGCATATTCACTCCTCGTAATATGCCTCTTTTTAAAATATCACTTTACCACCTCTCTGTTCACTGTTAGCCTATAAACAGGCTGGAGAGACGCCTATCCGCAAAAGATGAATTCACTCTCTGTACTTTTCTACATCCAACAGTCTTTACTGATTAAGTGATGATATTGGCTAAGCGGAATGCCAAATGAACTTAAAGGTAATGAATTGTGACGGTATCACACACCTGCGCTAATGCGCGCTATTTTCCTGAATCTGATAATCAAATCCATGTTAAGCGCCAAGGACTTGCGTTATCTGAGTTAAAAATTCGGGCTAAAAAATTATTGAAACGCCAACAAAGTGAAGATGTAATTGGCACGTATTTCTCCGCGATTCTCAAAAAGAAACATTGGACTGATAAAGACACTATCCAACTGAAAGACTGTCAAAATCTCATGGCTATTCGCTGCGGGTTCGATGACTGGCATCACGCCACCAAGGTGCTATCTGGACGCGAGGGGAAAGACGTCGGTACTCTTTTCCACACTAATGCCTGCGAAGCATTCATTAATCTGTGGTTTGCTGATTATTCTGAGGCGCTATCGGCACTCGGTGACGGGAAGTTCTTGGTGCCGTATAAACGTCAGTATGTTGTCGTGGACCCGTCTTATCTTCACGCTATTGGGATAAGCAATACGGTTATTGCTGAATGTTTGTCTGGTCACCCTAATATAGCGGGCAACTATGGCACCGAACTTTGGGATAAAATAGCCGAAGTGGTGGTGAGACATAAAACCACATTAGCCTAGATTGGTTGTTGTTTGATAACGCGACGCGCTCTCGCTAACTTGAGGGCGTTTCTTTGGCCTTTTTGTCTTCCATTAACAAGTATTTGCTAGTGAGTGCTGCGGCGCAAAACAAACCTATTACACCCGCCATCCAGGGCAAACCGCCAGACCAGCCCGTCCAACTCAGTTGCGCAAAGCCAAAGACAAATATGTAGGAGACAAGCCCCCATATACTTACCACAGTGATTAAATTCGCTATTTTATGTTGCACAATCATATCCATATGTAGGTTGTGGGTGGTTAGTATGGGCCCAAAGTCGCGACAAAATCAACCCGTCACAATGTTCACGAAATAAGAGCCATCAACTTGCTTGGTATCAATTTTCCAATGCATTTCATCAACGATTCGGTTGACCAAATATTGGCCGTGCCCTAGGCCTTGGTAAAAGGGCTTTTCTTGATCGCCCGACAACGCATTTTCAAACGTTAATACGTTTCGGTGTCGATACACTTTCATGGCTGAACTGGTGCTGTGATAAAAGCCATTGTTGATTAAATTTTGGCAAAGTAAATTGATAAGATACGCGTTGCCCGTCACGTTAAAACTATCCTCTATTTGAATATCGACATGGAATTCAATCTCTGGGTGCAAACTAAATATTTTTAACACACAGGCCTCTAATATCGGCGTTAACCTGACGTCGCTGAATTGAAGGTTTTCATGTCGGGCAAGGGCGAGTAAAACGTCAACGGTTTGCTCAAGCTCATTGGATGCGTGTTCAATTGCAGCAATGTCTTTCTCACGAAACGTACCATTGCGGTTGAGTTGAATGGTGTTCTTGATCAGAGTCATTGGTGTACGTAACTCATGGCTGACATCCCGCGTAAAGGTTCTTTCTCTTTCGAGTAACCTTGTAATTTGCTCAAGTGCATTATTAAACGCTCGGCTCAAGGTGCCAATTTCGTCTTGTCTGTCTTTTGGTAGGTTGGGAAGTGAGTCGCCAAATTTATGATTGGCTAAAGTAGCGCTCAATGCTTCTAATGGTTTTGCAGTGCGATTGGACAGCACCCAAGCAAGGACTAGAGCTATCGTGACAACCACCACAGATGTGATGGAAAGAAAGCTCCAGATCGTACTGTTTAACGAAGACAGTCCCTCCAATTTTGACGCATTGAGCGTAATGTAAAATTGGTTGCCTTGTGGGGTCGTGAATTCATCAATGTGGTAATTATCACCGTAGGCATAAAATTCTTTTTCGTGGGGATAATCTCGGTAGCCATCGCGAATAGCATCAGGCAATGCCGCTTCCGTTTCGAACAGCTGCATGTAATCCGCTCTAGGCTGCAACAATTGGGCAGTTTCCTCGTATTGCGCCAATAAAAATTCTGCTTCAGTAGTGATGATATGCTTGACGACTTCGTCTTCGGCGACGGCTGCGAACAGCCATGTTACGCCAGTGAACACAGTACAGACAAAGAACGTTAAACCGCCAAATGTCAAAAACAGCCGGTGTTTTATCGTGTTAATCATCGATCGCTACCAATTTGTATCCGATATTACTGATAGTGGAAACTAACGGCTCACGCGCCACTTGTTGAGTGGCTTTTCTCAACGCATACATATGTGTTTTCAAAGCGTTACTCTCTGGAGGTTCTTCTCCCCACAGCAGTGCAATCAGCTCGGAGCGACTGACGGGGTAAGGGTAATCCTCAGCGAGCTTGGCCAAAATAGTAAACCCAATTTTGGTTATTTTTATCGGTTTCTCTTCCCAGCTTGCCTCAAAGGATTTCAAATTAAGCCTCAACTTTCCCCGTGTGAGCTCTCTGGTTTTATGCAGGGCGGGGCGCCTTTTCAGCGCTTCACAGCGCAGTACTAACTCTCGTAGATCAAATGGTTTGGTTAAATAGTCATCTGCTCCTCGACCAAATCCTTTCGCTTTGTCCTCAAATGCATCTCGCGCTGTCAGCATAAGAATGGGCGTATTGAAATCACTGTTGTCTTTGATTCGGCTACTTACCTCTAGGCCATCAATATCTGGCAAGTTGAGGTCTAACAAAACGACATCGAATTTGTGCTCGAGTGCAAGCTGCGCACCAAGCTCGCCGTTCGCAGCGTAGTCGACCTCCCACCCTTGGGCTTCTAGAAACTCAGTGATTTGGGAAGCAATCGCGTGATTGTCTTCAATTAATAAAATGTTCATGCCTTTCCTATACCGCTTTGTGATGTCACTACACATAGTAGTGGGACCAAGGTCATATTGAGGTGAATTATTTTGTTTACCTTGATTTGACCCTGACTCTTAGATACTGGCATGGATTTATTCAATTAGGAAAAACTATGAGACAAGTATTTTTATTGTTTTTAATGATGACAGTGCTGAGCGGCTGTTCTGTAGTGAATAGTCTTCGGATGATTTACGCCAATGACGATGTGACGCCCATTTTGCCTGAAGGTCAGGAACAAACGTTTCAACAGAGTGTAGACGCGTTTTACATTGGCGAAAAACCCTACATACAGGTGTTGGTGAATGGTGACACATCGCTACTTTTCCTCATTGATACTGGCGCGTCTTTTACCATGCTTTTTGATACTGACAAGACCGCGGGTTTAACCTTAAACAAAGGTTTTCCACTAGAACTAAGGGGCTGGGGCGATGAGCGAAATACGCCAGCGTTCCAAACGCAGCTTCAATCTCTAGCAATAGGCGATGCCATCTTCAATGAAGTGAATGTGGGTTATATTCCGATTTCGACAAGCCAATACTATTTAGTGCCTGAAGAGGCCATATTTGATGGTGTGATTGGGCATGATTTGTTGAGGCATTTCAACTGGATGTTCGATAAACAAGAGGCAAAAATTACACTCTCTCGAAAATCATATGCTACCCAGTTGGATGATGTTCAGATTCCGATAGAGCCATTTTTCTCGAAAATCACGATGCCAGTATCGATGCGGATCAACGGCAAGGTTTATGACCAAGAGGTTTACGTTGATACGGGGAGTCGTCACTACTTCAAATTCAATACTGCGTTTGTGAAAAACAATGATATCGAGTTACCCACGCCACAAATTGAAGCTTCAGATTTTGGCTTGAGTGGTGAGGCCAAACACGTTCGAATTCGATTGCCAAGTTTGATGTTGGGCGGGATGACGCTTGATGGTATCAAAGCCAATGTCATAGAAGCGGAAGACGAGGATGACTTTTCTGTTGTAGGCAGTGCTTTGATGAATCAATTCGTTACGATTATTGACTATCAAAGCAACATCATCACATTCCGCGCCTATCCGGACTACACCTTCAAAACGCAATTTAATCTCGCAGGCTTGGATCTGAGAAAGCTTCAAAATGGCAATTTGCTCGTGCGATTTGTGTTTCCTCAGCTACCGGCAGCTAGAGAGGGAATTGAGGCAGGCAGTGAAATTACGTCGATCAACGGCATAAGTTCACACACCATTTCCGAGCAAGACTGGCTGAGTATGGCGACTATCCCAGGGACATTTGAATTTTGTTTTGTCAGTGGTTCTTGCAAAGTCATTAACACCGCGGCAATTGCGGGGTACTCGATACCATAGTGTGACAATTTAAATGTGAGGTACTGCAATATGACAACATGTCCGCACAACGTTAGACTTAATGCAGTGCCTTTTGTTTTAGTTTCAATGATTTACGCCTCGTCTATGGTGTGTTTTTGAAAGCGTTCAAGTAACGTTACCGCAACAAATTCGACCAAAGTAGAATATCGCAAAAACATAGAGTCGAAATTGGCGTTAGACCGTTTGAGTATATTAGTGAGCAGATATCACAATGTTAGCGTACCTTTAATTGTATAAAAAATGTACTGTAACTGATAAACAAAAAACTGAGGTGTAATATGCAACACCAATTTTTACTCAATAATCTAGACCAGTCTGATAGCTTGCGTGTCAATTTAGCGCAATTGGGCATAGAAGACAGCGACATTCATTTTGTGACAGAGCGTCCTTCGGACCACGCGGGTCACTTGGCCCATGAAGCGTCGATATTCGAAGAGCGAGATATCATACACAGTTCAATTCGGTCAGCGACGATTGGCGCGCTGGTCGGCTTAGCGGTGGTAGTTACACTATTCTTCATCAAGCCTTTTGGATGGGAAATACAACCTATTAACGTCATATTTATGATGCTGTTGTTTATCGGCTTTGGTGGGTGGTTAGGTGGCCTGTTCGGTATTAATCATCGCAATTATCGAATTAGTCGTCACGAAGACGAGTTACAGCATGGTAAAGCGCTAATGCTCGTATACACAGACGATGACCATGCTGGGCAAGTCAGAAGCATTGTAGCCTTGACTGACGCGGATGCCGAATACCTCGGTGAAGACAGTGAGTTCGATAATCCTTTGGTCAACGCCAAATTAACTGAATTGAGAGACTAGGGCGACTCAATACAGGATTGTTTCCAGTTTAGATAGGTTAAGAGAGATACTGTACTACGGCGGTATCTCTCTTTTTTTATGAAAACCATATAATTAATAATTCATTAAGTTTCTGTTTTATATGGCTATTTTAAAGCTGTTTTTTACCAGATGTTAGCTGAGTTCTGAACAAAATTTCATATTTTTCTTGCGATCACTTGGCTATCTGTACTACTGTACTACTACAGATGGTACAGTTGAGTTGGACATGTCAAAACCTACTGCACTCAATGTGCAAATAACCACAGGTGATACCAGACCAATTTTTAAACAAATTGTTGATGGTGTTCGCATGCAAATCGCCCGTGGAGAAATAGAAGTAGGCGCCAAACTACCCAGTGTTAGAGGGTTAGCCATGCAACTAATGGTAAACGCAAACACGGTAGCAAAGGCCTACAACGAGTTGAGCAGCCAAGGACTTGTAGAGTCCAAACAAGGGTTGGGGCTATTTGTCGCGCCACAGCGGCAAATCCTCAGTGATGGCGAGCAACGAAACAAATTGGATAAGGCCATATCCACGTTTGTTAATGATGTTGCGTATTTAGATTTCTCTGATCAGGAAATATTAAATGCATTGTCTGATGCACTGAGTGAAATCGTCCCCGGCAACACAGAACAAGGAGATTAAGATGACGCAATCCTGTATTGAGACTGTGTCTCTCACCCGAACATTTGGCCGAAAAACGGCTTTGGACAATCTAACCCTCACGATTCCCAATCAGGGTATCCATGCCATTGTGGGGAGCAATGGTGCAGGGAAGTCTACATTATTCCGTTTACTACTGGGCATTGATACACCAACCAGTGGCAGCTGCAGCGTAATGGGGCAGTGCTCTCAAAAACTCACTGAGCGCGAGCGAGGTTTAGTGGGTTATGTCAACGAAGAACACACACTGCCTGATTGGATGGCAGTAGACGGCGTGATTGCGCTACAACGCAGCTTTTACGAAAACTGGAATCAAGATGTCTTTCAGCGAACGGTAAGCTACTTCGATATCGATTCAAAGCAGAAAGTCAGTGGGCTGTCTCGAGGAGAGCGTGCGGGGTTGAGCTTATCGTTAGCACTCGCACAACAGCCAAAACTATTGATTCTCGATGAACCTACACTGGGTTTAGACGTCGTTGCTAAGCAAAGCTTTTTGGAGTCTTTGATGTTCATTGGTACAGAGCACGAAGCCTCAATTATTTATTGTTCCCATCAGATGGATGAAATCGAGCGAGTCGCAGAAAATCTCATATTGATGGAGCGTGGGAAGTTGATTAGCCACAGTGCTCCGGATGAATTTGTAGAGCGTATCTCTGCATGGGCTGTCGATTTCAATGGGCATGGGATAAAGGCAGATAGCATTCCCGGTTTGTTGAGCAGTAAGCTGATCGAAGGCCGCCACCACATCGTTGTGGCGGACATAAAACCGGGGTTTGAAGCGCTATTAACGGAGCAAGGTGCGAAAAGTGCGATGCCTATTGCCGTCAGTTTAGAGTCTGCAGTCAATGCGTTCCTTACAAGAAATCACAGCAAACCGTTGGAGTAATTACGATGTTTGAATTGTATAAAGGTGAATTACTGCGACTTCGTAAAGGCGCTATTGTTTGCTTACTGGGATTGATAACCCTTTATTACATGATGCCAAAAATCGGCTTTTGGGATATTTTGCATCGAAACATGGGTTTTTTGTTGATCATCGGCAGTGTCTTATTGTCTCTGGCGTTCGGTATTCTGCATGGCCTATTGTGGCGCAAAAAGAACTTTTGGGTATTTTTGATACATCGCCCCTTAGCCCCCAGAAAAATTTATACCAGTTTGATGGGAGCGGGCGTTACCGTCATAGTGGCGACTATTTTCGCTTCTATTTTCGCTACCACATTGGCATATGATGCGTTGACAGACAAAGTGGTCGATGGCCGACATTACGCTTATGCGTTTTACGTTACCTTGCTCAGTATGGCGTGTTACATGTTGGGAACGCTGACCATTTTACATCGTTCAAAATTTGTCGTTATTGGGTTTTACACCCTCGCGATGGTGTTTTTTCCGCACCCGCAAAACATGATCGCGATGTACTTACCTTTGTTACTGATGATTGCGGTATTGTTCTACCTCAACTTGCAGTGTTTTAAACCAGATTTAAACCAGCCGGTATCCTCGCCATTTGCAACGATGCTGCTTGGCGCGGGGACAAGTTATGGCTTGTCTATCGGTTTAATCTTGGCAACTTTGTTGTTCTACCATTTACCACTGAGTGTCATGGGAAAACACCCTGATATGAACCCGCCAGCGGGTTCAATGAAAGTGATGTGGCTCGATAATTTTAAGAATGGTATTGGCTACGTGTTGGAAAACAGTGAGCATCCTCAAGCTGCGCACTACGCTCGACAGGCCAGCCTTGCAAAGCGTCGTAATTTGCCCATCAAACAATGGCAGCCGCCACGTAAAAACCAGATCCATCGATTTGATAATAGCGATGCTTTATACAACCCCAACACTGGTGATATTTGGAAGTTTTCACACGACCATATGGTGTTGATCGGTGTCAGCGCACAAAACGGTCAGAGAATTGGTGCTATTGGAAGAAATGGTCTGGTAGAGGAGTTGAGCGCCCTAACAGACAGTGATCGTTTTGTTGACGTACCTCACTTGAGTGGCGGCGAGTTTCTGTCGACAGAACACGGCTTGTATGCGCTTGATTTCGATACGAACTCTCTGTTGTTGAAGCACCGGCCTGACGAAGGCGAAAAATACACTAGCAGCCTATGGGCTGGAGAGAATGCCGCGCTTATTTCAACAAATAGACAACTGTATTTATTTGATATCGCGACGTTATTGGACGACTACTCCGACTTAACCGTAGACCACAGTATTACGTATCCTGATCAAGTCGAACAAGCTGAATTTGGCTATGGTTTACCCGTGGCAGATGGTTTTATCTTGCTGTTCTTCGGCGATCACTTTTACGGGTTTGATCGGCCCGGTGCTGAGGTGTTTGTCACGCGTTTGGATGGGAGTTTCGAGTTTATCGGTGGTCGTGAGTTCACGGCTCATGACCATCCTAGTTGGATTCGACATTACAACTTTATGGTGGCGCCTTTCATTAACACAACGGAAGATTTAATCATGCATGCGATTGACCCTTACGATGATAGATTTTTGAGTTGGTCAGCGTTTCAGCAACAAGAATATCCCACAAGTATTTATGCTAGCGCTGCACTGCTACAGATCATCGGCGTCGTTGGCATTGTGTTATTAGCACGCCGTTCAACACTGAATGTCAAACAAAGGCGCACATGGGTCGGGTTAGGCGTTGTGCTGGGCTTACCCGCATTGCTCAGCTATTTACTACTAAACCCTATTCGACAGCCTTAACCTCTTAAAATTTGTGCCCGCCGTTGGCGGGCCTATCTTTCTTTTTATCAAAGGACGAATTATGAAAGTCAGATCGTTTTTAACGGTATTGGCCGGCTTCTTGCTGCTTGTCGCAAATACTGCACAGGCGAATACCGAAAATATGTTTCATCAATTGCGTAAACAGGTAATGGCGGCGCCAGTTGCCCCTGTACTCCCTCGCGATTCCTTCAATTGGCAATCACCACTGCAGACAGTTTTGCTATCACCCGATGGCCTTCAAGTTGCCTATGTACTCGATAAAAATCGTTTTGTTGAGTTGTGGCGATATGATGTCGAAGGCAAGCAACATGTGAAGCTTGTGAGCGTAAAAAACTTAGGTGAATTACATTGGGCGGCGGATGGCGGCTCTTTGTACTTCGTTAGCCAGAAACAACTTTATCGAATTGGTAATAACGACATAAATCTTGCCAATAAGGTTTATGATTTTTCAGATATCCACACCGAGTTTCATCAACCTGACCCTGACATTCCTAACGTTTTTTGGTTGAGCCAATTTGTACCGAGAGGGAATAAGTACCGCATCATCAAAGCTTATGCCGATGGACGACAACATATTGAATTTGAAAGTGCCAAGCCAATAGATGGGTTCTACACACAAAATAGCGAAATCAAGCTTGTTAAACAGTGGGCGGGCAATGAAATCCACGTGAGTCAGCTGAATGATAATGGTTTGTCTGTGCTTACCTCATGTGGTTACCTCGCACCCTGTTCCGTTCATCATTGGGACAGTAAAGCACAACAACTTCTACTCACGGGGTATTTTGAGCAAGATACTCGTTCACTGTTTTTATTGGACATTAATTCCGGTGAAAAAACACTACTACACCAAGATCCCAATCAACATTTTGATATTCATCATGTCACCACAAACACAGACGGTAAACCGTTCTTAGTGAGTTATCAAACTGAGTTTGCCGCACAGTATGGACTGTCTGAGAATGCCAAAAGCGCATTGCACCACATTACTGCGAAATTTGGCGGCAAGCTGAATTTGGTAATGGCATCACAAGATGAAAAAACGTGGCTGGTGACCGATGCCGACCCTGCGCATGCTAGCCGTCATGTATGGATATGGCGCGAAGGAGAGGCGGCATGGATAGCGCTGTTTAAAGACCTTAAAACCCAGAGAATGGAACCTGCTTATATCGCCCCCAGAGTGCCATTTTGGTACTCGGCGTCTGATGGCAAAGCGTTATTGGGCTATGTGACTTTGCCACTTGGTATTGATCCAAAAAACGCGCCTTTAGTGGTGAATCCCCATGGTGGGCCTTGGAATCGTTCCCAAGGCGCTTTTAATCGCTTCGCACAGTTTCTAGCCAATCGAGGGTATGTCGTTTTCGAGCCCAATTTTCGAAGTTCTACTGGCCTTGGTAGAGATTACTTAGTCAGTGCGAATAAGGACTTTGGGCAGGGGCGTGTTCAACAAGATATTATCGATGGTGTTGATGTTCTGTTGTCGATGGGAGTCGGGCACCCCCAAAAATTGGCAGTTGCAGGGCATTCCTTTGGAGGATTCAGTGCACTCAATGCCTTGGCCTTTACGCCAACAAGGTTTCAAGTGGCTTTCGCAGGCGCGGCACCAGCGAACTTGACCAATACCATACTGCGCTATAGTAAAACAATGCCTCCTAGTCGCTTGCAAACCAGTCAAATTCGATTTCGGGAACTCATGGTTGACACCGAAAACGCACAAGATGTCGCGCGACTTTATGACCAGTCACCAAGTAAACACTGGCAGCAAATCGACGCTCCGCTTTACTTATGGGCTGGAGAGTTAGATGACAGGGTGGCAATTGAAGATGTGCGAGATGTCGCACTGCGCTTAAAAAGTGCGAACAAACCGGTATTTCTGCTTAGCGACCCAAAAGCGGGGCACAGTCCGTCGAGTGACCTAGCCCGAGAAGCCTATTTGTATGTTGTTGAGCGAGCGTTGGCTAGTGCATTTAATGGCAAAACCGACTCTGTGGTTTCACCGAAACTAGCTCGCTACCTCAAGCGATTTTCGGTAATCGATACCGTCGGGGTACTTCAGGGGGTAAATAATATCGGGAAAAAAACAAACATCGCTGACAGTGAGTAAAGAATGTTTTCATTTTGTGAAAAATTCATTACATTATTGAAAAATATTGGTGGTAAGAGGTCCCATGTTCTCAATTAAGGTCGAGCGATTAATCAACAAACCTATCTATGATGTGTTCTATGCAATAACTGATCATGCGAATTACAAGCTGTTTAGAGGGATTGATGATAGTTCTCTGATAAAGGAGGGCGCAGAACATAAAAACGGTCTGGGCGCGGTAAGAGAGATAAAGGCGGGAGGTGGAGTACTCCACGAAGAAATTGTCGCTTATGAACCCCCGTTTAAGATGGGATACAAAATTATCCACTCTAAGCCTTTACCCTATGACCATCAGTTGGGAGAAGTCACACTTACCGAAACTGACGGTAAAACCCTAGTGACTTGGCGTTCGGAGGGACACATTACGGTGCCAATATTGGGCACATTACTATTTGACAAGCAAATTACAAAACATGGGTCGAGGGCATTTGGCAGCATACTCAAAGCGATTGATGCGGCATAGGTTGTAGTGTTTTGACACAGTTAAATTCAGATTCACGGAATACGCCGCCTGTGGGCGGCAATTGGTTTTCTGGCTGGTTTGGAAAAACCTTACTTAAGGTCACTGGATGGCAAGTCAAAGGCGAGCTACCCAATTGTCCTAAAATGGTCATTGCTGTCGCACCTCATACTTCAAATTGGGACTTTTTCCTCGGTATCGCCGTTCTGTTTTATCTCCGGATAAAAATTCGCTTTCTCGGTAAACACAGTATTTTTAAACCAGGCTTGAAACCCATATTGAACTGGCTTGGTGGCATACCGGTAGACAGGCGAAGCCGCCATGGCATCGTTGATCAAATTTGTCATCACTTTGAGACCAACGAAAAAATGATTCTGGCAGTCGCGCCAGAGGGGACAAGATCGCCCGTTTACCCTTGGAAAACGGGCTTTATTACTATCGCTCACAAAGCTAAGGTTCCCGTACTCTTGATTGGATTCGACTTTAACCTTAAACATGTTATCGTCGGCCCCCATTTTTTGCCAAGCGGCGACACGGCCGCTGATATGACTCGTGTTTATGAGTTTTACAAGGGTATAGCTGCAAAATATCCTGACGACGTACTGTTTAGTGAGCGCCAGTAGTCCCTTTTAATCGGCTGACAATAGCGTCTACACACAGAGGTTTGTTTGTCAGCCATAAATGATAGCTCAAGGGGAATACGTCCATCCCAGCTCGCTTTATGACTTTATAAGAATTCAGTTCAAAATGATCTTGCCAAGGGCCTGGATACCCGATTAAGTCAATGATCATATAGTGTTTTTCGCCCCGCACTAAAACATCCACATAGGTGCCTAACATCTCATATCCTTTCCAACATTGGAGACCATGTTGAAAGTCGTCAATCAAATTTGTTCGTTCGAAAAGAATCACAACTAAAATTAGTCTTTTTTACGTGGGGCTGTATTTATAGTGTGACCCCTTGGATAATTGCAGTTTTATGTCTATAAATTTTACATAATTTTTGCACATTTCAAATTTTTTCAATATAAACAATGGCTTAAAAGTTGGCATTATTCTGGCATTGTTCAAGATACACACACTTTTTATTAGTCAGGAAGAACTCATGAAAAAATTGATTGTTGGTTTGATGTTGTTGTTTGCAGGTAGTGCAAATGCAGGTTTGATTACATTGTCATCGATGAACACCAGTGTTAACGGTGGAAGCATTGTCTACAGCAACCTAGTAACGCCAGGTACTACATTCTCTGATGCGATTTTTACGCTAAGAATCGCGGGCGATTTTGATAATAATGACGCTTCTGAATCTGTCACTATCTCGATAGATGGCTTTTCTCTGGGCACAATATTTGACAACAATGTAGGTAATGACCTATTCAATTTTGCTGGAGATGACTACATAGGTGATCATGGCAATTATGTTTTTATGACCAGTACGGCAACAATCTCTCAGGCAAATTGGGCGTCAATCATCGCAGATGGCTTAATTACTATCACGTTTGATTTGAGTTCAGGTGTGAATTGCTGTTCTGATCCTCATGCATTCACAAGCGGTAGTATCTCATTCACGAGCACTGCGCCTAAGCCAGTATCGACAACGGGTTCATTAGCACTGGCATTGCTTGGCTTAGCTGGTATAGCTGTGAGAAGACAACGCAATATCGCGGCTTAACGCGTTACACTTCCTATTGAAGAAAAAAGCCCGGCATCGCCGGGTTTTTTGCTTTTTGGGGCTCATTAAATCTATTGTGGCTGAGCCCATTCTTCTCGTAATACACAGGCTACGTAAATGGCAAACATCAAAAGTGGAATGGGGTAATTTTCTTCAGTTACATCAAAATCACTTGATATAAGGGCTTCACAAATTTGATAAGAGAAATTGAGGATGTAAACTGCCATTTCTAGCATGCCCAATACCAATGCCCATTTCGCACGTTTGCGTAAGCCAAGTGATATCAGCGTGTTAAGTACTGTTACCCCAAGCACCGCCCAAAAAGCATATGACACTGAATTGGCAAAGGCATATTCTGTTGCCAGTTCTACTACGAGAAAAAAAGTAATAAATGCCAGCGTGATGGCACTGAATAACGTGATGACGTTAAAAATGACAATCGACTTTTTCATAGTTGAAGCCACTTTAGACCCTTTGGTAAACGAATATCACTGAATTCCATGTATATCACTCGTCTCGGCTCCAATGAGCGCGATTTTTGCGAACTGTGAAGTAGGAGAGGGCGCATAACAACGGCATCACCAGCGCTTACTTCGCAGTTAACAGCAGACGTTGAAGACTTGATTTTTAGTACTTTTGACTCACTGAGTATGCCAGCAGTATGGCTTTTCGGAATGACTCGTAAACAGCCATTTTGAGTATTAGCGTTATCCAAATGAACCCGGACGGTGACCATATTTTCAAGAATGTGCTTTTGTGGTTGAACATGCCAAACCCCTTCTTTTTTGACCCAGGGACCCCAGCCGGGTATATCTTGCTTCATATTAACTGCAATCGACTTATCTTGATGCCAGCCAACAGACCAGTTTTTACCGATTGGTTTATCAAACAATATAGTTCTGACTAAATGAGGTTGACGTGCAAAAAATTGCGAGAGTAAGTGTTGTAATGGTGACAAATTCACGAGTTTTGCAATGCTCTGGAATTTGCGTTCGGCTTGTCTTATGCCATGAATAGAGTGGCCAGTTTCGCTGGAACTCAGCTCTTTCAAA
The DNA here is from genome assembly GCF_057544385.1 of Alteromonas sp. 5NS40-0096. Taxonomy (NCBI): domain Bacteria; kingdom Pseudomonadati; phylum Pseudomonadota; class Gammaproteobacteria; order Alteromonadales; family Alteromonadaceae; genus Alteromonas; species Alteromonas sp. 5NS40-0096. The sequence goes on along the minus strand of NZ_BAAJLQ010000001.1, from coordinate 1,088,684 downwards.
ATTTGTTCAATTGTCTCGTCTGAGAGCAATTTGTGGTGGATAGCATATCCTTCTGCTAAAGCCATAGACTATCTTGTATTTGCCAATAATCACTCAACACTAGCGCTTTTTTGAGGTTTTTCCAATGTAAAGGGCAAAACTACGACGTCGATACTCATTGGACTTTTTCTATGGTTCAGGCACACTCTAGTGCATCGCGACCGCGTTGGTAATGTTGGGATTATTGATTTAAGGAAAGCCATAATGAAAATGAAACTAGTGATGTCTGCTCTCATTCTATTGTTTTCAACACAGTTGGTAGCAGGTGAAGCAGAAAAACAGGAAAAGTTAAAAGCGCTCGTTAGTGTAATGGACATGGATGCCATGGTCGATACTATGTACGATCAGGTTGAGGCGATGATGCAGAACGTTTCTGTTCAAATGGGGGTAAAACCGTCAGAACAGCCTATTTTTGAAAAGCATCATGCCAAGATTACTGGATTACTGAAAAGTGAGATGAGCTGGGAGAAAATGGAACCTATGGTGATCGATATCTACTCACGCAATTTCACCGAACAGCAAATAGACGACTTGCTGGCGTTCTATCAAACTGAAACGGGCCAGGCTTTGATCAAAAAAATGCCGACAGTGATGCAAGAGTCGATGCTGATTGGCCAATCGATGATGCAACAATCCATTCCTAAGATTCAAGCAATGGCACAGGAATTGGCTCAGGAGCTCCAACAGGTGAGAGCTCAGCCTTAAGTCGGCAGTAAGATTCGAGAGCCCAAATAGTCGGGCTCTTTTTGTCTTCACTTATTGCTCACAGCGGTGGGCTATCTCTCAAGTGTTATTTTTATTATTCTATTACTACATTCACAGTCGAATAAGCCACGTAATTTATGCAGTCTCATGAAATTATGGATCTCGTTATACGCATTGTTTTAATCGCGATGGGGGTTCACTTTTACAATAAAGGTAAAAAGGACCGAGATGCCGAGGTCAAGTCGCCGAATCTTTTCTCTCCAACAGCCATGATGGCTATCGGCGTGTTTATGATTATCGCCAACCTAATTTTGCTGTTTATTGGCGTTCTATAAACGCCCGGCCTGTAAAAATTGATGAAATCCAAGACTAGCGTGATTGTTTCGCGTTTTGGTTCGCAAAAACCTGTGCTTTACGGTATCCTCGCGCGCACTTGATGGAGGGTTATCAATTGGAATGTGTCCTTTCGTAAGTTTTGGCCATATTTACAATGCAAAGGTGACTCACTATGTCGTTTTCTTCACTCGGGCTAATCGCCCCTCTGCTCACTGCTATCGAAAAACAAGGTTATGACAAACCTTCGCCGATTCAGGAAAAAGCCATCGCACCTGTTCTAGAGGGTAGGGATGTCATGGCAGCTGCACAAACGGGTACGGGTAAAACTGCCGCTTTTACCTTACCACTACTTCAGCGTTTGTCTGAGAGTGGAAACACAGTAAAAGGCAACCACATACGCGCACTCGTATTGACGCCAACACGAGAGCTGGCTGCACAAGTTGCAGACAGTATTGATAAGTACAATGATGATTTAAAACTGCGTTCTTACCTCGTTTATGGCGGTGTTAAGATCAACCCGCAGATGATGAAGTTGCGACGAGGCAATGATGTGTTGGTTGCCACGCCAGGCCGATTGCTTGATTTGTACCAACAAAATGCCATTAAATTCCATCAACTTGAAATCTTAGTGTTGGACGAAGCTGACAGAATGCTGGATATGGGATTTATCCACGACATTAAAAAAGTGCTGGCATTGCTTCCGAAAAAACGCCAAAACTTACTTTTTTCTGCTACCTTCTCAGATGAAATTCGAGACTTGGCGCGAAACCTAGTTAACAACCCTGTTGAGGTTTCCGTTACCCCGCCAAACACGACAGTGGAACGAATTGAACAACGAGCGATACCCGTTGATAAAAGTCAAAAGACAAAGTTGCTCATTCATTTAGTTAAGACTGAAAATTGGTTCCAAGTATTGGTGTTTTGCCGAACCAAGATGGGCGCGAACCGCCTCACAGCTAATTTGAATAAGAAGGGCATTAGTGCTGCGGCGATTCACGGTAATAAGAGCCAAAATGTGAGAACTCGAGCCTTAGCTGATTTTAAACAGGGTGATTTACAAGTGCTCGTCGCTACGGATATCGCTGCCCGTGGTATCGATATTGCTCAACTACCCTTTGTCGTCAACTATGATTTACCGAACGTTGCGGAAGACTATGTGCACCGCATAGGTCGAACTGGCAGGGCAGGGAAATCTGGCCTTGCGATATCCTTTGTGACTGCAGATGATGCGAAACAGCTTGCTGAAATCGAGCGCTTGATTCAGTTACAGGTACCAAGGCAAACCGTTGAAAACTTTGAACCCGTTAATGACGTGCCCAACATTGTGCTACCCGGTAAACCGAAGAAACCCAAAAAGCCCAAAAAGAAAAAAGTATCCAGTAATGTTGAAGGCGAAAAGCAGAAACAACATGGAGATAGCATAAGTGAGAAGGCACCTAGTGCTCGTAAGAAGCCAAACAATCCACGTCGTCGGTGGAAAAATAAGCCTAAAAATGCGAAGCCCAATCATCAAAAGGCTGGGTAATGAGTAAACCTAAAATCGCTATCTTTGTTGATGTGCAAAATGTGTATTACACGTGTAAACAAGCATTTGATGCCCCGTTTAATTATCGTAAACTGTGGCAGTCGTTGTCGGTAGACTATGATATTGAATATGCATTTGCCTATGCGATTGACAGTAACAATGATGGCCAACACAAATTTCAAAAAGCGTTGCGCAGTATTGGTTTTACCGTGAAGTTAAAACCATTTATCCAGCGCAGTGATGGCTCAGCGAAAGGCGATTGGGATGTCGGTATTGCTATTGATGTTATGGACCATGCGCAGCGCGTAGATAAACTGTTTTTGCTAAGCGGTGATGGTGATTTCGATAGGCTTTTGACTCGAGTTAAACAAGACGGGGTGTGTACTCATGTCATTGGCATCGAGGCATTAACCGCACAATCGCTTATCCGTGCAGCAGACGAGTTCACGCCAATCCTTCCTAATATGCTTTTGGTGTAAAGATATGGCATCGAGGAGGCATGGCCTCCTCGATATATTAAAACGTTACTACACTGAGCGTCTATTTCTGCGCAAGCCCAATACTGCGAGGCCTAACAGCCATAAAGCCGCTGGTTCGGGCACACGGGTAAAGTCTCTAACAACAACATTGTCGTAGCTTACTCGTTCACCGGTATTGATTAAACCAATTGCCCCAGACGTATTTTGATTAAGTTGCTGAAACTGTGTTCCCGTATACGTCGTACTCACACCATCTATCGTTAAAATCATTTCTTGCAGGATATAGTTCACTTCTACCGTCATCCGATAAAAGAAATCATCCAAACTCGCAGAGTTAGTCGCCGAGAAAGGCAGGCGGGCTTCCGCTGAAGTAGGAAATCTCGACCAATTGGTGACGTGATTAGAGTGGGTTCTTAGGTAGCTGGTATTTAGGTTCTGACTCGTGGTGCCATTTATGCCCCAAGCGAACCCAACATGACCAAAATCGCTGCCTCTTGAATTTGATCCGACAACTTGAATATCCGCTTCTATTTTAAAATGTTGACTGGTGGCAATACCATCAATGGTAGCCAAACCTAACGTCCCATTGTAAATATAGTTGGTTTGTGTCGCCGCGGTTTGTAGCTTTTTATTACCCGATGTTGCGGTGCCAACATTCCACAAACCTGAATTGATACCTGAAAAAGACCAACCGGAAGTGTCACCGTCTTCAAAATCGTCTTGGAAGATGATGGTTGCGTTTGCGCCAAATGAAATCAATAGCGCAGCAGCTAGGATATATTTACTCAGCCGAATGTACATTAGGGTATTCCTCTTTTTTTGAATACAGTGATGCAATTTAAGGTCCAAAAATAAACCCTATTAAAAACAGTTGTTTGGTTTTTTATTCAGCCAGTGGTGTAAATTATTGTGACACTTACCGTGGTAAGAAGGCTAAACTCATCGCTCTGAGCTTAGCCTTCTTGCGTTTAGTTGGTGGGCTCGTGCAACTCGATAAATGTCTGACAATCGCCTTGATGGCTATTGTCGATGAGATATTGAATCTTCCAGCCCTCTTGTGTTTTAACAACCTGAAAACTGTTTACTCCGCAATGGCTTAGTTTTTCATTGAGGTAAAAAGCGTAAGGTGTCCACACCGTTGCCAGATTACCGCTTCGTTGGACGGAAACAGACAGTAAATGTTCGTCTAAGAAAGCGGTTGATTGGGCTATACTTTTGGCGAATTTTTTAATATCAGATTGGCGCACCGAACCATCTGGCAGCGCCCTCTGTAAAAGGGCTTTATCCGTAAATTGAGCAAGTAACTTCTCTGCGTCATGTCCTCGCATGGCGTCAAATAGATTATTGACGGGCGTTTCGGGAAGATCTGCGCCTACAGCTTGTGCGCTGAGTAATACGCCTAACCACCAGAGCTTATTCATAGCAAACGCCTTAATTTAATGTTTCGAAACGAATAGTACTTGGGTGCGCTTCACTGTGGTGAATGGTGTGAATCGCTTTCACAAAATCACTTTGTTCTGCTTCGAAAATATTCTCTACGTAGTGTTGAGGATTAATATCAATAAACGGGAACATGGTACTCTGAATTTGGATTTGCAGCTTGTGCCCTCGTTTGAATGTGTGAAGTACATCATACAGTTCGAATTCCACTTGGGTTGGCTCGTTAGCAACAAATGGCTTCGGCTCGCTCATACTGTCACGAAAACGGCCACGTATGACGTTCCAACGCACGAGTTCATGACGGTTGCCCGTTTCCTTATCTACTTTGTTAGTATTGTCATCCTTACCAGGAAATACATCAACGAGTTTTACGACAATATCGGCCGCGGTTCTGTTGGTAGAAAACCACAAGTTTAAGTCAATGGCACCGGCGATGGTTAAGTCTTCGGTTAAAACCTCAGTTTCAAACACCAGTACGTCAGGCCTGCGGGCGGCGAATCGCTGATCTTCAACCATGTAAGGCTTGTCCCAGCCACGGCTCACCTTGGCAGAATGAGGTACGGGCTTGTTGGGGTCGCTAATGTATTCACTGCTGCCATTTCCATTGGGCTGGCCGAGTAGTGATTCATTGCTACCTAAAAACAAGGTTTGAGGTCTTGTGGTTTTTGGTGGCCATTGTTCAAATTTACGCCAGCGGTTACTACCGGTTTCGAACATGGTCGCAGTGGCAATGTCTTGGTCTGACCCTGCCTTTAAATGCGCTTTGAAAAATGGCAACAGTACCTGACTTTGAAACCATTTGCTGGTATCAAAACCAAACTTTGCTTCGCCAAGTGTCGCTCCGCCTTTTGTACTATTCCATTGGCCGTGAGACCAAGGGCCCATCACAATTTTTACGTTGTCTTTTCGGTTGTTGTTCGACATCGTTTGGTACGTTTGTAGTGGACCATATAAGTCTTCAGTATCATACCAACCGCCAACAACTAGTGTTGCCGGTTTGGTTTTGTCCAAATGCTGTAGCAGGTCTCTCGCTTGCCAGTATTCATCGTAGTTAGGGTGCTCTGTCAACTCGTTCCAAAAGGGGCGTTTGCCATGAAAGTAGTGTTTATTGACATTAGAAAGTGGCCCAAGGTCTTTGAAAAATTGATAACCATCGGGGGTGACAGGATCCATGCCTTTTGGCCAATACGTAAATTCGCCTTCACGCTGTTTATCGAAAGTATCAAAAAAGATAAATGCCATGGGCGTTACGAAGGCGCCATTGCGATGAAAGTCATCGAAAAACCAATCCGCAATTGGCGCTTGAGGAGAAATGGCTTTTAGTGCTGGGTGACTATTGATTGAACCAACTGAGGTGTAATACCCAGGATATGAAGTTCCCCACATCCCGACCTTGCCGTTATTGTTATCAATGTTTTTCACCAGCCAATCAATTGAGTCATAGGTGTCAGTGGCGTCATCGGTGGCGTGTTTACCTCGCTTGTAGGCATCTTGTGGCCGCATGTTGACAAACTCACCTTGTGACATGAATTTGCCTCTCACATCCTGAAATACAAAGATAAACCCTTCTTGCTCGAAACTCTCACTTGGCCCCAAACGCGTTTTGTATTGACTTGCTCCGTATGGCGCCACTCGATAAGGGGTGCGTTGGAACATTAACGGGTACGACTTTGAATCGTCATTGGGGACGTATACTGAGGTAAACAGCTTGATACCGTCACGCATCGGAATTTGATACTCAAATTTAGTGTAGTTTGCGCGGATATAATCGGCTCTTGGATCAGGCTTTTTTTCCTGTGCAAAAGCGTGATTACTCAGTATGACAACGAGTAGGGTAAATACTCGAGCGGTAAAAGCTCTCATAGGTTTTCCTTATTAGTGTGAGCGTAGATAAATCGTGTTGACCTTTTTGTTTTGTGACTATGTCGATCACCACGCCCAATGTAGATACTGTATCAAGATTTAAAGCGATTAAAATGATGACTGTCCGTCTAAGGCCATCATTTCAAAGTTCATTCGATTGATGCTACTCCATCTTAGTCGGCAACTGGGAAAGCAATAGTCATAACGCTTTCTCCTTTTCGAATGGCGGGTCCCATTAAACCGTATAGCGCGTAACCGCTTTGCGGTGCTCTTACTGTTTCTATCGTATTACCAAAATAGTCTTTAAGTACACCTAACGCTTCCCCTTGTTCAACAAAGCGTCCTTCGGTGTGTTTTGGAAACCATAAACCATCAGAAGAAACGGGAACAGAAGTCGTGCCCTTAAAATACCTAGGGTTGCCAGCAAGCTCTGGTGTGACCTTGCTATCACGCATATTCAGTAACGCCAACGTATTGTCCAACCCAGCGATCATAGCGTCGACATGGGACTTGAGCGTCGACCCATTTTCGCCAATTTCGATTAGCACCGTAGGTATCTTCTGAGCCACACCTTGTCGATTCAGTGAGCGGCGGGTATCGACTTGTTTTTGGCTATTCATAGAATAGGTGACGATATTGGGAAAGCGAAAGCCCTCAGCTACTCTCATTGCCAGTGGGTAATCGGTCGACAATGGGCCGCCGTACACCCCGGTAAAAGGGGCAAGCCATTCGGCGCCGTCGCCACTGTGTAAATCGAGAAGCATGTCAGCGTGAGCGACAACGTGCTGCGAAATTGCCCATGCGATTCGTTCAGTTTGTGTGCCATCAAGTGCGCCGGGAAAACTACGGTTCAAGTTCTTTCTGTCATTGGGATTGACGTAAATACTTCGGCTCTCAAACGCGGGGATATGGGCCACTCTTACTGCAATGATGGCACCTGAGAGAGTAGTAGGGTCAAGGGTTTTAAGCCAACGTTCCATTGCGAGAATCGAGTTGTACTCGTATCCGTGTACACCGGCGACAGCCGCTAGCACTGGGCCAGGTTTGGTACCTCTAACAACGGTTATCGGAACAAACGTATTCTCGTCTTTTGCACTCCCCACAACGGGCACTGTGATGTCAACGATACTGTTTTTCGCCACCGCAGTGCCATTGATGACCAGCGGGGACTCTGCAGCGAGTGCTCGAAAAAAGACCTGAAAAATAAAAATAGTGAAAACAATAAGGTACGACAATTTATTCATTTCGACTAAAAGACCTGCAGCTTGAGAAATAACTATTGATTTGTCTGACAATATAACATTAAAATGGCTTTGTTACATTATAACATTTCCTTATCCAGCTCTCTTGAGTCTATCATGCAAAAAGAAATTCTTGTCGCATCATCACTTTGTGTCGACTTTGGTGAACACAGTGTTCTAGATGATGTCAGTTTTGGTGTTAAACAGGGTGAAGTTTTTGCCCTTTTAGGTGGCAATGGTGCAGGCAAATCGACTGCATTGAAAACGTTTATTGGTACAGTCGAGCCTAAGGCTGGAGACGTTTCTGTGCTCGGCCTGCCGGTGAAAACGCACTTAACTGAGGTGAGAAGCAATATTGCCTATTTACCCGAATCCGTCATGTTGTATGGTCACCTTTCCGGGTTTGAGAATGTTGAATATTTTTTGTCTTTAGCGCAAATCAAACGCAGCAAACAAGACATTGCAGACGTATTTAAAAGAGTGGCGCTACAAGAGCGAGCTTGGCATCGCACGTTGGGTGGCTACTCAAAGGGAATGCGCCAGAAAACGGCAATCGCCCTGGCGCTCCTGCGCCAAACACCGGTATTGATGCTAGACGAACCCACTTCTGGGTTAGATCCCAAAGCCATTGACGAGTTCAATCAATTGATCGAAACGCTGTCTGCGGAAGGCACTACCGTCTTTATGGTCACCCATGATGTGTATGGCGCTTGCCAGGTCGCCCATCGCATCGGGTTGCTCCACAACGGTAAAATTGTTGGCATGTTTGAGCGTGAAAATGCAAGCCCAATAGATACTGAAACCGTTCATACAGCCTTTTCCAACAGGGATGCATCATGAGTGTCACTAAACATGTGATGTTCGATGAATGGCGTTATTGGCGACGTACGCGGTTGGGTATCACCATTCTCATTATTGGCATGGTAATGACATTTGCGGCGGTGTTGGTCAATAGCCTCAACATGAATCAAGCGAATGTTGAGCGCGCAACGTTGCAACAGACCGCCGAACAGCGTTTTCTTTCACAACCCGATCGTCACCCCCATCGAATGGTGCATTACGGCCACTACGTTTTTCGCAATCCCGCATTGTTGAGTACGGTGGAGCCAGGCATTGACCCTTACACGGGCACGTCAATATTTTTAGAAGGGCACCGACAAAACAGCGCCATGTTCTCTCAACAAAGGCAATCTTCTGGGCTTACGAGGTTTAGTAGTTTGTCCCCCGGTTTCTTACTACAAACCTTAATGCCATTACTGATTATCGCTATGGGGTATGGCGCGGTTTCTCGCGAGAGAGAAGCTGGTACCCTTACTATTTTAGTCACCCAAGGTGTTGAATCGTTACAGTTACTAGCGGGCAAATTCTTCGCATTGATCAGCGCCGCTAGCTTATTGCTTGTTCCAGCGTTGATTGCCGTGATTTGGGCTACAGTTTCTGGTGAATCTATTGCCGTGGGTATTGGGTTTATACTGGCATATATCGCCTACATTACAGTCTGGGCGTTAATCGTGATTACCGTTTCTACACTGAGCAAAACAAGTCGTGCCAGCTTCGGTGCGTCAATCGGAATATGGATTGTGTTATGTGTTCTCATGCCAAGGATTGGCAGTTCCGTCGCCGTTGCCGTTACGCCGACAATGGGTAAGCTAGAAGCCGATTACGCGGTACTAGAGGAGTTGAGAACACTTGGTGATGGTCACAATGCCGCGGACCCGGCTTTTGCCAAACTCAAAGCCAATCTACTTGCCCAGTACGAAGTAGATTCGGTTGACGAATTGCCCATTAACTTTCGAGGTGCAGTCGCACAATTTTCTGAAGCGCAGCTTACTGGTGTGCTCAACAAACACGCCGAATTTAGAATGGCAGAAGAGCTTGAACAAGCTAAAATTGCCCGGCAATTTGGCTGGGTTTCGCCCATGGTTGCCGTCCGCAATTTGGCAATGACCATTGCTGGCACTGACTTGCAAACCCATCACCGCTTTTTACGGGAAGCAGAGGCGCTGCGCTTTGACTTCGTGCAATCGCTCAATGGTGTACACAAGGACCACCTCGATTATCAGACGGATATTAATCGTTCCAAAGGACCAGAAGCATCGAAAGCGGCAAGGGTTGATGCGGACCACTGGTCTGTGCTGAGCGCATTCCATTTCTCTACAGAATCCAGCGCTGAGCGGCTAAAGACGAGTGTCCTATATTGGGGCCAGTTAGCGCTATGGTTAGTGTTAATGATCGTTGTTGGTACATCAGCTAAAAGGAAATTATCGCAATGATATCTTGGTCTGATTTTCAACGAGAGTGTCGATTTTTACTTGCCCAGCGTTCTATTTATGGCGTATTGATTGTTGCGCTAGGGCTGTCTATTTTCTCTGTCTGGTCCGGCTTGGCAGAGGTAAACGCTCAGCGGGATACCATTGAGCGGCTCGTACAAAAAGACGCGCTGGACAGAGCAGATGCCATTGCCAAGCATCACGATTACGGCAGTGTTGCGTATTACAGCTTCCATTTAACTTATGATGAGCCTTCGCCTTTAGCTTTTGCTGCAATGGGGCAGAGGGATGTGTTTCCTTGGAAGCATCGGATTCGGATGTTAGCCATAGAGGGGCAGATTTACGAAACCGATGCAGATAATCCTGAGCTTTCATTGGTGGGGCGATTCGATTTTGCGTTTTATGTCAGTGTCTTGTTGCCCTTGTTTGTCATCTTGCTCACATACAGTTTGCGTTCGAGTGAAAGAGAGGCCGGAAGGCATGATTTACTGATCGTGACGAGCCAATCGCAACGCAAACTCTGGCTCACTCGTGCAGTGGTGTTGAATCTGTCTCTATTTGTTGTGATATGCGTTCCTTTTGTTATCAGCGCGCTGATATCGGGTGCGATATTTTCTCGTATTTTGCTGGTGTTATTTATCGTATTCGCGCATACCGTTTTTTGGGCATGTATATCCTTGTTTGTTGGCGTGGGTGAACGATTCGCCCAGCTGCACTCAACGCGCATTGCGTCTTTGTTGGTGGGAGTATGGCTGCTGTTAAGTGTCGTATTGCCAGTTTCAATTTCTACGTGGGTAGAATTGTCTGTGGCGTCTCCCAAAGGAGGAGACGTTGTATTGACTCAGCGCGAGGCGGTTAACGATGCTTGGGATCTGCCATTTGACGCCACGTGGGACGCATTTTTGGCGACGCACCCCAAATGGGCTGACAGTACCGAAATGACGGGGAGTTTCGAATGGAAATGGTATTACGCGTTTCAACAGGTTGGCGACCAAAAAGCGGCATTATTGTCCAACGCTTACCGAGAGGCGACACAAAAAAGAAATGAGCTTGCAGGGTGGGGATCGTTGCTTTCGCCGCCGATGTTAACGCAACGTCTACTTTCTGAGGTGGCGGGCACAGATACAGCCGCTATGTTGGCCTATGAGTCACGGGTCAGAGATTATCACCAGTCCTTAAGATACTTTTACTACCCCTTGTTGTTCGGTAGTGATGAATTTTCGCAAGAGACGCTATCCACTTTGCCTCAGTTTGAACCAGACAATAAAAGAGGCGACATTCGCCACTAGTTTGGTACTGCAGGTGGAATGATGTTGCGAAATAAAGTGCCATGCTTTCAAAGGTGTGGCACTAAAGTTTGATAAACATACCGACCAGTGGAAAGCAGTAACGTGGGTAGTTCTGGCTTTCTTTTTGGTTATTTTGATACGTTATAACATTAATTAAATTAGGGTAAAAAAGTGAAAGATAAACTCTCACTCTCGGTATTGGCGATAACTACGCCAATCTTTTTATTGGGAATACACAGTAATAATGCAGCCGCCGACGATGTAAGCGAGGCTGATATTGAAGTGCTATCAGTCGTAGGGAGCCGCCAAGCTTATCAGGGTGACTTCACGCGATTGGAAACGCCACAAGCAGAACTTAGGTTAGACGCTGAAACCCTCGTTGACTTTGGTGCCATAGACCTGACCCATGCGTTAGATTTGTCTGCTTCCGTAGCAAGACAGAACAACTTTGGTGGGCTTTGGAATAGCTTTGCCATTCGCGGGTTCGTCGGAGATGAGAATCTACCCAGTAATTACTTGGTTAACGGCTTTAATGCAGGTCGCGGTTTTGGCGGTCCGAGAGACTTATCGGGTATTGAAGCTGTCGAGGTACTAAAGGGCCCTAGAGCTGCATTGTTTGGTCGCGGAGAGCCAGGCGGTACGATTAACCTAGTAACAAAACGACCGACGTTTGATGAACGCGGAGAATTGCGCGTTAGTGCCGGTAGTTGGAGTCGTTACCGCGCAGATGTCGATTACGAGACAGCGGTCAGTGATAATGTAGCTGTGCGTTTTGTTGGCTTTTATGAAGATGCTGAGAGTTTCCGCGACACCATCGAGACTAAAAAGCAAGGTATCAGTCCATCGATTGCAGTGCGTCTTAGCGACAGCACACAGCTTACTTATGAGTTAGAATACAGCAATCAGGAAATCCCGTTCGACCGCGGTATTGTAGAAATCAATGGCGATCTAGACGTGTTACCCGAAAGTCGTTTCTTGGGTGAGCCTGGAGACGGTCCGATTGATACCGAAGTATTGGGTCATCAGTTAGAATTACAGCATGATTTTAACAGTGACTGGAGTGCGTTGGTTGGCGTGAACTTCCGCGACACATCACTGGAAGGCTTTGCCACTGAAAATGGTTTTGGCAGTGTTGACGAAAATGGCGACTTCAGCCGTTTCCGTCGTTTCAGAAAATATGATGCTACTTATTACGTATTGCGTGCTGAGGTGAGCGGTAGTTTCGAAACAGGCTCTCTGACTCACCGCATCATTGCTGGTATGGACTTAGATGAGTTTGAAAACGATCAATTCTTCTTGCGTGTTCGCGATGGTCAAGGTGGTAGTGTCAGTCAAAGCATCAATGTGTTTAACCCTGTTTATGGCGCGTATGTTCTGCCAGAGCCGTTGCCTAACACAGACCGAGTGGAAACACAGGAATCTTTTGGTGTCTATGTACAAGACCAAATTAGTTTGACAGACAAACTCGATATTCGTATTGGCGCGCGTTTTGACGACTACAAACAGGAACTCGTTAATCGACGTCCTGATCCCGATACGATTGCCGAGCAAACAGAATCAAGAATCAGTCCACAACTTGGTATGGTTTACAAAACCACTGATACAGTTTCATTGTATGCCGTATACGGCGAGAACTTCCGCCCACTATCCGGCACTGACAAAGACGGCAACGGACATGAACCCAATCAATCGACTTCAATAGAGGCTGGCGTCAATTTCTTGCTCAATGATGGCAAATTAAAAGGGACAGTTGCCGTGTTTAACGTCAAACAAGATAACATTCTTGTGGTAGATGACGTAAATACCTTTACCACTGCTGCTATCGGCGAAGCAGAAAGTAAAGGAATTGAAGTAGACCTCGTTGGCGACATACAAGATGATTTGAGCCTTTGGGTTTCATATTCTTACATTGATGCGGAAACCAAAAATCAATTCTTTGATGCTAACTTTGGATTTGATGTCCCACCAGGTAGCCCACTGCTCAATGTGCCAGAGCAACAGTTAACGCTGCAATTGATCAAATACACCGAGCTTTACGGCAAACCTTTGTCTATCGGTGGTGCACTGGTGCATGTTGGCGAGAGAAATGGCTTCTTTGGCTCAGACTTTGAACTGCCTAGCTATACGGTGACTCGCGTATTCTCAGCTTACGATGTTACGCCAGAAGTAGAGCTGCGCTTTGAGGTGGATAACCTGTTCGACGAAAGGTACTACCCTAATTCATTCTCAAACACTTGGGTACAGCCGGGAACGCCTCGTAACTTCAGGTTGTCTGCAGCTTATCGCTTTTAATCCGCTACCTTACCAGTAGAATGACTCGTGGCTGGCGCTAAGAGGCGCTGGCCAATCTACATCACAATTTTATTGATAATTATCAATGCAGCGTTTTATTGGCCTAATAAATCGCTCGCTACTGTCCATGCAAAGCTTTACTATAGCGCCCTTTAGTTATAGCCGAGATTTGTAAATGAGTTTGCCTCCTTGCCCCAATTGTAGTTCAGAGTACGTCTACCAAGATCAAGACCTGTTAATTTGCCCTGAATGTGGTCATGAATGGAACCCAAATGAGGTTGATGAAGAGGCATTTGTTGCAAGAGATGTGAACGGTAACCCATTGGCATCAGGAGACAAGGTCACTTTTGTGAAAGATCTAAAAGTGAAAGGCAGTTCGCAAGTGCTAAAAATCGGTACGAAGGCCGTTATTCGTCACATCGTTGAAGGGAAGGACCACGAGTTAGATTGCAAAGTCGATGGCGCCGGCGAAATGATGATAACAGCTAAATTCGTCAAGAAAGCTTAGTCTATATCTCCAGCTACACGGTTTTAGACTTGGACGTGTCGCTGAGATAACCCATTAATTCTTCGGGAGGCAGGGGTTTGGACCAATAGAACCCCTGACCGATGTTACAGCCCATGGTAATGAGCTTATCCAGCGTTTTTTTATCTTCAATACCTTCTGCGACTGTCTCCATCCCTAGACTAGACGCCATATTAATGATGGCCTGAACAAGAGATTCATCATACTCACCGATACAAACGGTTTTGATAAAGGATCGATCTATCTTGAGCTTACTGGCGGAGAATGCTCGTAAGTAACCGAGATTGGAATAACCGGTGCCAAAATCATCAATTGCGACACTAACACCGAGATCGCTAAGTGATTTGAGTTGTTGTTGTATTTGGTCAGTATCATCGATTAACGATGATTCGGTTAACTCGATTTCTAGCCCGTCTGCCGGCAAGTTGGCTGCCTGAAGGGCGGCCATCACCGTTTGCTTTATGGTGCCATCCTTAAATTGTACGGCTGACAGGTTTACTGCAATTTTTAAATTTGGGTAACCCTGGCTGCGCAGCGTTGCGCAATATCTACACGCTTCTTCAATGACCCATTTGCCCAACACTGTGATAAGACCGCTACTTTCAGCAACCGGGATAAACTGCGCTGGCGACACCATACTGCCGTCGTCCTTTGGCCAACGCAGCAGCGCTTCTAGGGTATCGAGTTTGCCTGATTTCAAGCAGTAGAGCGGTTGGTAGTAAAGTGAGAATTCATTGTGCTCAACGGCGGGTCTGAGCTGTTGAAGCAAATTGAATCGTTCATCACTTGAGGTGTTGAATGTCGGGTCGTAAAAACGAAATGTGTTTTTACCATCGTCTTTCGCAACGTACATAGCCAGATCCGCTTTGCGACACAAGGCTTTGAATTCAGAGTCATGCTCTGGTGCAAGTGCAATACCTACGGATGCGGAAACGGCTACCTGAGTATCGAGAATTTCAAACGGTGTCGAACAAGCGACTATCAACCGTTCAGCGAGGGTTTTGATCTCTTGCTCGCCATTGTCGACTTTTGTGATAACTAGAAATTCATCGCCACCAAACCGCACCAGTGATTGTTCTGGCTTGAGGAGATCGCTAAGTCGCGCGGTGAGTTGCTTTAACAATTCATCTCCCGCGGCGTGTCCCAGGGCATCATTGACGGGTTTAAAGTTGTCTAAATCAATAAATACGACGGCCAATGGAATATCTAGTCTGACCGCAGCGCCCAAATGCTTGCCGAAGAGGTGCTCACCGTACATGCGGTTGGGGAGGTTGGTTAACGTATCGTGGTGAGCAAGGTGTTGAATTCGAGCTTGGCTTTCTTGCACTTTGACGTTCTCTTTCTCCAAAGATTGCATCAAATTACGAATATCCCGAGCGAGAATAAATACACAAAAGCCAGTTATCGTAAGAATAGTGATAACAAATATGAGATGAGGCCAGCTGTATTTGGGGGTAAATGGTGTGATAAAGCCTTCCATCGTCATCCAAGTGATGGCGATACATTGGGCAATAATCATGGCAAAAACCCAGATGAAAAGTCGACTTCCCCCCAATAGCGCACCAAAAATTAATATGCCGGGAAAGCCCAAAACAGCAAGGTCAAGTAACCCAGCTCCTGTTATCGCAAGGGCAAACAACATCGCCGACATTGAGCCCAAGAAAACATAAGATGCCGAACTGATTCTGTGACTTTTCGCGAGCGCAAACGTTATGACAAGACAAATCAGCCCCATAGAAATGATCGTGACTGTCATATTCCGCGCGACAGTCAGCGCTAGTAAAAGGCCAATTGCCGTAACTGCACTGATTTGCATTAGTCTACGACGACGAAAGCGATCTAAACGACTAGGTAAGTTGATACGTTTGCCCCTAAAGTGAATATCGGGTTAGTTTTTGTTTTGCATCAAATGAGCTCAAAAGTCATTCGCCCTATAAAGAGTATACTATATGTCAAGCCCCTTGCTTTACAATCCGCCTTTGGATTAGTTTTGCGCGCAATACTTGTGCTTTTTGACGATTTTTATAGCCGACTATTCTGTTATACGGCAAGCTGATCTTTTGGTTCTAATGCGTTATGATGCCGGCGTTGTTGACACTGCAAGGAGAGCTCACATGACACCCGCTGTATCCGCTCACGGGCAACACCTGCTTATTGATCTATATGATGCTTCCAATTTGACTGACATTGACCATATTCGGTATGCCCTTAAACAAGCGGCAGAGATGTGTGGTGCGACGGTTTTGGATATTAATTTGCACAGTTTCGGTGAAAATCAAGGGGTGACAGGCGTAGCGATGTTAGCTGAATCTCACATTAGTATTCACACATGGCCAGAGTGCCAGTTCGCAGCAATTGATATCTTTATGTGCGGGCGTTGCCAACCTCAACTCGCCGTCGATTACCTTAAAAACGCTTTTCTTACTGAATCAGCAAACGTGACATGCCACAGCCGTGGTGCGCGCTTACCACAAAAATAGTCGGATAAAAAATAACATGGATATGACTACTTTATATGACGTTGCATTGATGCCTTTGGCTTACATCGCCGTGTTTGGCATGTTGTTCTTGGTGGCGAAATGGATTAAAGATGTGTTTACGCCTTATAGTCTAAATAAGGAGCTCGCGGAGCACGATAATACGCCTATCTGATTGACTATGGCCGGGTACTATATCGCAGTGGCATTGATATTTGTCAGCCAGCTGAGCGGTCCAAGCCAAGGTTTGAAGGCGGATCTATTGGCTGTTAGTGGTTTTTCTCTTATCGGCATACTCATGCTGAACCTATCGCGATGGATAAATGACAAAGCGATCTTACGCACCTTTTGCAATATTCAAAAGCTCACTCAAGACAAGGATATCGGTGTTGGCGTTATTCAGTTCGCGGTTTATCTGTCTACGGGATTAATTGCCGCTGGATCCTTAGGCGGGCAGGGTACTGTATTGTCGTTCTTGGTATTTTTCGTACTAGGGCAAGCAAGCTTAGTATTGTTCTCCGTGGTGTATAGTCGCGTCGCGCCCTACCATTTGTACGATGAGCTAGACAATCAAAACACCGCAGTCGCTGTGGCTTTTAGCGGTACGCTTGTCGGCACTGCCTTGTTGATAAAAAACGGTGTTTCAGGTGATTTTTCGAATTGGCAGACTGACCTGTCCCAGTTCGCGGTAAGTGTGGTTTTAGGGCTGGTGCTACTGCCATTACTACTTAAGTTGTTTGACCGCCTAGTTGTGCCGGGTAAGAGCCTCAATCGAGAAATGGTAAACGAGCGCAGCGTCGCGTCGGGGCTACTGGTTGCGGCAATGTCGGTGAGCTTTGGTCTTGTCATCACGCAATTAGTGTGAGGTGACTTGGCTATGGAAAGTACCCGAAACCAATTTGAAATAGGTAAATTTGGAATAGTACTTGGCGTGTGGGGCCTTATTGGTTTGGCTATTGCCTTTTATTTTTCTCTCGAAGATTCGAAAGTACGCTCGTCGGTAACGCCGGTTCCTTACAATACGTATCAACACTTTGCCAGCGATTCGCAATTTCAAACAAAAAATCAGTTTGGTCCTATCATCATCAAAAAGCCCGGTACGGTTTATGACGTCGAGGTGAGTGCCAGTTTACCGAGCAATCATTGGTCTTTTGTAGAAGTGGTGGTGACGGACAGTTATGGCGATTACATGTATTCGTTTGGACAAGAACTTTGGCATGAATCCGGAAAAGATTCAGAGGGCCACTGGACAGAAAAAAGGACAGAATTTGAAAGTAGCCTGACTTTCCCGCAAACCGGTGAGTTTTACCTCAATTTTGTGACCAATAGTAAGCGCAATCGCGAACCCAAGCGGCTTAATGTCACACTAGTAAAGAAGAACGGTAGCGCCATGTTACATTTTTGGCTAGCCATTTTGGTGTTGGTAGTAGCGATAATTTGTATCGAAATTCAGTATAGCGTAATCCAAAATACACTAGAGGCGATGAGTGATGACGACTAAGAAAAGAGCCATAATTGCAAGTATTGTTATCGCCCTGACATATGCCATTGCTTGGCCTTTTGCTGCCAATGGCTACGGCTATATGGGCTATTTTGGCTTACATAATGGCCCTTCGTATTGGTATTGGAATGATACCCGCTACTATTATGAAAAAAGTGCCAGAAGTGGCAGTGTGAGTGGTACCTCGAGTCGTGGCGGCGGGCCTGGGCAAGGTAAGTAAAGGGCAAATATGTCGAGGGAAAATCAGGTAGTGGAAGTGTCAAATGAGGCGGTAGAAGACGTAAAACAAAGCCGAGCACTGGTTTATGCTGCGTTTGTTGCTGGCCTTTGCTCTATCGTCTATGAATTACTTATCGCGACAACCGTGTCGTATTTTTTGGGTGATAGTGTGACGTATTTTTCCGTCACAATCGGGTTGTACATGGCAGCGATGGGGGCAGGGTCATATAGCTCTAAATTCATCGGCGATAAACTCGTTTCACGCTTTTTAGGTTTAGAAGTGGCGTTGGCAGCTGTCGGGGGACTCAGTATTCCGTTACTGTATTTCGCGTATTCTGCGGGCGACATATTTTTGCCTACCTATGCGATATTAACACTGGCGGTTGGTTTTCTGATTGGTTTAGAAATTCCTTTTCTCACGCGACTAATGGAGTCCTTCCAAACGTTAAAATCAAATATCGCCAATATCCTGTCTTTTGACTATGTGGGGGCATTGGTTGCGACGTTGGCATTCCCTTTCTTCTTGCTTCCCGTTTTTGGCGCGTATCAGTCGTCTCTTATTTTGGGTTTGGTTAACTTGTCGATTGTTCTCGTTGTTGGACGATTTTTTAAGAGAGAGTTGAAGTCTGCCAAGTCCAAGGTATTGCAATGGGCCTGGTTTGTATTCGCCGCTTTGGTTGTGAGCTTGTTTTTAGCCAGTGCAGCGTTGCAGCGTTGGGATGAATCGCTGTATTCGGGAAGAGTGATACATGCCGAACAAACACGTTATCAGAAAATTGTACTGACCAAGACCCGCGACGACGTGAGAATGTATCTTAACGGCAATATTCAGTTTTCATCGACTGACGAATATCGTTACCACGAGGCCCTCGTGATTTACCCTATTGCACACATGGCTAAGTTGCCGAAGCGAGTGCTATTGATGGGGGCGGGTGATGGGCTGGCGGTAAAGCAGCTATTGAAGTTTCCTGAGGTAGAGCAAATAGTCCTAGTGGATTTAGATGGCGCTGTCGTTGAATTAGCAAAGTCCAATCCTTACATGACAAGACTGAATGGAAAAAGCCTAGAAGATCCAAGAGTGACATTGGTTACAGCAGATGCATTTGGTTATCTGGAACAGAATCAAACCTTGTTTGATTTAATCATTAGTGATTTACCAGACCCAAACAACTTGTCTTTAGCTCGCTTGTACACTAAGCACTTTTACTACGCGATAGCTCAATCACTTTCTGAAGAGGGGGTGTTTATCACTCAAGCAACGAGCCCATATTTTGCCACAAAAGCCTATTGGAGCATTGTCAATACAATAGCAGAAGCCCCATTTGCGAGTGTCATTCCGTTTCATACTGACGTACCCTCATTCGGTGACTGGGGTTTTGTTATGGCAGCAAGATCAACCCATTCATTAAATTTACAAGCAGACCTTTCTGTTGAAACTCAATATCTCAACTCAGCGATGCTACCCAATATGCAAGTCTTCCCCAGAGATACCTTGTTTAAAAGTGCGAAAGTTAATCAGCTCGACAAACCCGTTTTGTTGGATTACTACCTAGAAGGGTGGCGAGCCTACGGCTATTAGCGAGCGAAGTTGCGGTGTCCTGTTGTAATGCACCCAACACAAGGGACTTAGCTTATCGCAAGCCAACCCGCGACTCCCATCATCAACGCGCCGGACACTCTATTCATCAATTTTACATTTCTTTGCTGAGTTAATACTGCCGCGATTGATTTACCACCAGTGGCATAAAGCATCATACAAATGAACTCTGAGGCCATGATGATAAGAATGAGCAACGTCATTTGGATCGCGACTGGCTTGTCCGGGTTAATAAATGGAGGCAATAGTGACACCATAAAGGCCCAACCTTTTGGGTTGGCTATTGCTGTCACTAAACCCTGATAAAACAGTTGCCAACGAGTAACGTCGGGTTTGGCAAGATCCGACTGTGAAATGGCCATTTTACCTTTTGACAGCCACATATTAACGCCTATCCATAAAAGGTAGAGTGCACCAATTGTTTTCATCACTACAAACAGCATGGGATAGCTCATCATAATGGCTGCGATACCAGCGACTGCCGCCACGGCAACTGTGGCTACGCCCAATACTTCACCCAACATCATAAAGAGGGTTTTTCTCACGCCAACAGTCATGCCTAAAGTCATAGCGAGTGTCATACACATACCCGGCGTGATACTAACGATAAAAAACGTTGGGATAAACAAAGATAGCAAGGTTAAGTCGATCAAATGACATTTCCGTTGTGCATGAAAGAGGGGCTGCAGTGTAAAACGGATTGCTTGCGCGAGCTAGTGTTATACGATTTATTCCGACAAGCTAATGGATCCTATCGTTAATGAGAACGGACCGGGCTGTTTGTCTGCTAGCATCCAGCCCAATGTTCCCATTTCAACTTGTTCAATCGGTGGTGCGCCAATAACGCGCCGCCCGCGATACACCACATTAAAGTCGCCGGGTGTCAGAGTAACAGTCTGCCATTGGTCAGAAGATTCAAATTGTGCCGCATAAGCAATACCCCATCTGTTTCCATCGGGGCGAAAACGCAGCTGATATTGCCGACCATCGCCTTTGACGCGTATCGTGATTGTCGCATTTGTCGGTACACGGATGTTGATAGGGGCTCGTGTTGAAGCAAAACCGCCATTGCTCTCTAGTGAAAGGGTGCCCTCAAAAAGCAGTCCGTCTTCATTATAGCTGACCCGAGACAATGACCTTCCGCCCATCACTCCGTCGTTAACGACTTGCCACTGAATGGGCTGGGAAAGCGAAGTGAAATCAAGGTGCCAAAGCCTTGTTTGGTGAGGAGTAAGCAGCAATGCACAAGCCAAAAATAGTGTTTTCATAATACTTGTACGTGACGCCACCAATTTGGATGACAAGGTGAGCGAACAAAATACGCAACCCCTTTTGCTATTTACGCTGTACAAAGCGTAAAAATTAACCTATGATAACCGCATTCGAATGATGTTCGAATGTAATTCGAATTTCATTACTGGTTTGTTTAGTAAGAGGTGAGCAATGGCTCCAGCACCTAAATTTTCGGCTCAAGAACAAGAAGTGATGATTCTTGACGCCGCGGCGAACTGTATCAATGAATCGTCGATTACTGATTTTACAATGGCAAAAGTAGCGAAAAATGCGGGACTCTCCATGGGTTCAGTGTACAAGTTTGTCCAGAGTAAAGAAGATATTCTGTTGGCATTAGCACATCGGTCTTTTGCTCATATTCTCGGTGTATTTAGACAAGTGTTAGCACTGCCGATGACCACGCCAGAGCGCATTTTGGCAATATCACTGATCTCCCCTAAAACGCTCCAGCTTTATCCGTTTGATTACGAGCTTCAGTCCTATGCTATTAACGAAGCCGTAATGCGCAGAGCGTCAAGCAACTGGACGAATCGACTCATAGAGTCTAACAGTTTGTGTGAAGCGGCTTTCAAGCAGAGTTTAATCGAAGGTATCGAGGCAGGTGAGCTGGAAAACGTGCCTGATAGAGAGTCGATTATTGAAGAGATTATCGTGGGTTGTTGGGCAATGTGTGTTGGTTACGACCAAGTGATTCGAGTGCAACAAAGCCGTCAAATTATAGAGGGTACCGACTCTCTGCTTGAGCCGTTGCAACTCGATGCCGCTATCATTCGATGTATGCGGCGGCTTCTAAACAGTTATCCGTGGAAAGCCCCGATATCAGACGCATCGCTTTCTACAATTCATCAGCATTTAACCGAACTTCAGTTTCGCTAATAGGGGATTTTTTTCATGGCTATTGTTCGTTGGCTCGTTGCCATTTTTGTTGTTTTTGTCGTAATAGCGTCTTTAGGGTTTGTGAAATTTGGTCAAATACAGGCGGCTATCGCTATGGGGGAGTCGTTTCCTGAACCGTCTGCAAGTGTAAGAACGACGTATGTTTCCCGCACAGATTATGCTCCCGCGATAAAAGTGATTGGTCAATTGCGTGCGCCGAGTGTGTTAGATGTGCGCAATGAATTGTCTGGCCCCATAACCTATGTCGGCTTTAAGCCGGGAATGCAAGTAGAGCAGGGGCAAGTGTTAATCCGCCAAGATATCAGCTTGGAGTCTGCCAATTTAGCTGCAGCAAAAGCGCGAATCGAGCTGGCAGAAAAACGCTACGCGCGGCAGCAATCGTTGCGCAAAGGTAATCGAACCAGCCAAAGTGACGTTGATGTGGCGAAAGCCGACTTAGATGTGGCGACAGCCGAGGCGGCGAATATACAAGCACTCATGGCTAAAAAGACGATTCTTGCGCCGTTCGCGGGCACCATGAGTTTGACACCATTCTATGAAGGCCAGTTTCTCGACGTCAACACCAATATCGGCACTTTGGTGGGTAACGAAGATTTTATTTGGGTCGATTTTTCAGTGCCTCAAAGCGCGCCTGTGCTCAGCATGGGGCAAAGCGTTGACGTAGCGATTGATGGGCAAGCGTATCCCGCCACTGTGATAGCAAAGAACGCGTCAGTCGATATGACTTCTCGCCAACAAAGCTATCGAGCGACGTTGGATAACAGTGAAGGGCGGTTTTCACATAATCAATTCGTCAATATTGTCATTGCCGATACGCCACAACAAGTCATGTTGGTACCCAGTGTTGCCATTACGCGCAACCACTTTGGTGAATTTGTTTATGAATTGCAAAAAGACGAACAAGGTATGTTTCGCGCTTTGCCGCACAAAGTCGAGTTGGGAGCGAAAGTCGCAGACCAACAATTGATACTTTCTGGTTTAACCGGCGAAGAGTTAATTGCGACCCACGGCGCATTTAAGCTTTATGAAGGTATGCTGGTATACCCCAGTGACCAAACTGACTCATCAGATTTGAGTGGGAGCCGCTAATGTCTGACCTGAATCAAGGTAAACCTAATGTGATGGACATTTTTGTTCAACGTCCGGTGTTGGCAATCGTGTTGTCTTTGCTCATTGTTTTGGCTGGACTAAGTGCGTCGAAGTCTATTTCGGTGCAGCAATACCCCAAAATTGAAAGTGCGTCTTTGGTTATCAACACGGTTTATACCGGAGCGTCCGCTGAAGTTGTGAAAGGGTATGTAACCGAGCCAATTGAACGAGTCACTTCGACCGTGCCCGGCGTAGACTACGTTGACTCGGTGACGACATCGGGATTGAGCAAAGTGACGGCCTGGCTTGAACTCAACCACAGTACAACCAGTGCGTTGGCAGAGCTCACCACAAAGCTCAATCAAATTAAATTTGAATTGCCTACGGGGGCAGAGGACCCGTCGATTGAGATCATTCGTGCAGACAGCCCATATGCGGTTTTTTATCTCGATGTTCAAGCAGATACTTTACCACGCAGTGAAGTCAGTGATTATTTAACGCGAAATGTGCTGCCCAGTATTACGGATATCCCTGGTGTGCAGAAATCAACATTGGAAGGTGGCCGCAATCCTGCGATGCGTGTTTGGCTAGACGCAGATAAGTTGGCAGTTTATGACTTGAGCGCTGTTGATGTTTTCTCAGCACTGCAAGCCAATAACACCATTGCGACGCTGGGGTACAGTGAGAATGCGCAGCAGCGTATCGATTTACTGGCCAATACAAGTTTAAAAGGTGTTGATGATTTCAATGAATTGATTGTTCGCGAAGTTAATGGCACGCAACTGCGCTTGAAAGATGTGGCTCGAGTAGAAGTAGGGGAGGCCGAAGGCCTAGTAACAGCTAGGTTAGACGACCGAGAAACTGTATTTATCGCCGTTTGGGCACTGCCCGGTGCCAATGAAATTGAAATCGGCGATGCGCTTTACGAGAAACTCGACAGTATCAATCGCATTCTACCGGATGGTATGACGATTTCGATTGGTTATGATGGCACATCCTACATGCGTGACTCGATTAAGGAGATTTTCTCGACCCTTGGTGAAACCATATTGCTAGTGGGAATTGTTATTTTAGCCATGATGGGGTCTCTGCGAACTGCGCTAGTACCGCTTATCACTATCCCAATTTCGATATTGGGGGCAGTCGCGATCATATCCATGATGGGCTTTTCACTTAATATTCTTACCATTTTGGCGGTGGTTTTGTCTGTAGGCCTTGTCGTAGATGATGCAATTGTCGTAGTGGAAAACGTAGCAAGGCACATGCGCGAGGGAAAACCTAGGCTGCAAGCCGCATTGATAAGTTCTCGACAACTACTGGTACCTGTCATCGCGATGACGCTGACCCTGGCTGCAGTCTATGCACCGATCGGCTTTCTTACGGGTTTAACGGGCTTCTTGTTTAGAGAGTTCGCCTTTACCTTGGCAATCGCAGTATTGTTGTCGGGGCTAGTCGCCATTACCTTATCGCCGATTATGAGCGCATACGTTAATCCCGAAGGCGGAAAAGAAGGCGCGTTTACCCGACGGGTAAATGGGTTCTTTGATCGCTTGCAAGCGCGTTATGTTAGGCTCTTGAATCGCGTTTTTAGCTATCGTCCACAATTGATTTTTGTCTTCGTTGTTTTTTCTTTGCTAGCGGTTCCTTTTTTCATGTTTTCACAAAAAGAGCTGGCACCGATTGAAGACCAAAGCCAGATTCAAGTTGTAGTAGAAGCGCCACCGGAATCTTCGCAAGCCTATACATCAACACAAATGAACGATACCGCTGAGGTTATGAATGCCACAGAGGGCGGCCAATTTACTTGGCAGATCATTACTGCCTCTGCTGGTTTTGGCGGAGTAGACCTAGTGCCATTCGAGCAAAGAGAACATTCGGTTCATGACTTGCTTTTTGATTTATACGGTCGACTGGGCAGTGTCTCCGGCTTGTCTTTGTTTCCAGTTCTGCCAGCGGCATTGCCGACAGCAGGGCAGTTCGACGTTGAAATCGTGTTTAGAGCGAATGATGATCCCGCCACGATGAAAGGTTATGCTGACGCCATCATTGAAAAAGCACAAGCGAGCGGTAACTTCCTGTTTATCAACACGGATTTGAAAATAGATTTACCGCAGGCGGAGTTAATCATCGACAGAGAAAAAGTCGCTGATTTAGGGTTAGACCTGCAAACGGTGAATCAACAGCTCAGTGTGTTGATGTCAAACAACTTTGCTAATTACTTTAACAAAGATGGCAAAGCCTATAGAGTCATTCCTATTGTTGAAAGCGGCGAGCGCTACAATCCAGAAAACATCCTCGATATGAGAGTGCGGTCTGGTGATGGCGAGTTGATTTCGGTATCCGCGTTTGCAACGTTAAACACCTTTACTAGCCCAAGAGTGTTGGGTTCGTTTAATCAACAAAGTGCATTTAGAGTGTTAGCTGGTGTATTGCCACACATTACTCGAGAGCAGGGGTTAGCCACGATTGAAAGTATTGCAGCCGACGTATTACCGGCCGATTACTCGATTGACTACGCGGGTGAATCTCGCCAACTGAGAAAAGAAGGTAATACGATGGTGATGGTTTTACTCACGTCACTTGTGATTGTCTATTTCTTGCTTACAGTGCAGTTTAATAGTTTCCGAGATCCTCTCGTGGTGATTTTAGGGTGTGTACCTTTAGCGCTGTCTGGCTCATTAAGCCTCTCATTCCTATCTTTCACAACAGTGAACATCTACAGTCAGATTGGCCTGGTGACACTGATTGGACTGATTGCTAAAAATGGCATCTTGATTGTTGAATTTGCGAATCATCTGCAAATGCAAGGTTTAACAAAGTTAGAAGCTATCAAGCAAGGTGCGGCAACACGACTGCGTCCTATCCTGATGACGACGGCTGCAACCGTATTAGGGCACTTCCCACTGGTTCTAGTATCTGGCGCGGGTGCTGAAGCGAGAAACAGTATCGGGATAATTTTGGTAGCAGGTATGCTAATAGGCACCTTCTTTACGCTCATCATGTTGCCATTGTTCTATTTGAAGATAGCTAAGAATCACAGTCGGGATAACACCGCAGAATTCCCCATGCCGAATGCTCAGCAGGAGGCGGCATAAGCGCTCTACAGTTGGGACACGACTCTTGTTGTAAAAGCGGCTTCTTGCCGCTTTTGTGTGATAGCTGTGCAGATTTGTTCGCTATTTAAACTGGCATAGTGTGTCAATTCCCGTTAGCGTTATCTAAATTAAGTTACCTTATCAACGGAGACCGATATGCGTAGCATTGTTTTAGCGAGTGCTTTTTTCGTTTCGATTTCGGCTCATGCGAAAAGTTTTACGGAAGATTTTGTCGACGCTGCTCATGAACGCACAACTCACCAAGTTAGCTACGATGGGGCGTATCGCACTATCGATTACCCTTGGGGTGATGTACCAAAGAACAAAGGCGTATGCACCGATGTAATCATTCGGGCTTATCGATCTTTAGGGACAGACTTACAGCAATTAGTTCACGAGGATATGCAGCATCACTTTAGCCAATACCCTTCAGCTCGAATATGGGGGTTAACCAAGCCGGATAAAAACATCGATCACAGGCGTGTCCCTAACCTGCAAGTTTTCTTTACCCGTTTCGGTAAAGTGTTAGAGGTGACAAATAATGCCAGTGACTACTCGGCTGGTGACATCGTAACTTGGATGTTACCGGGAAATCGTCCTCACATTGGTATAGTGACGGAAAAAGTGAACCCAATTACGGGGAACCCAATGATAGTGCACAACATAGGCAGTGGCCCTCAACTTGAAGATATGCTGTTCAGCTATACAATCAGTGGCCACTATCATTACGTTCCCAATGACTACACAGACTCGTGATAACAACAGAAATTGCTGTGAACTGAATTTTGGTTTTAGTCTTCAGGAGCATAAACCAATGAATTCGGTTTTCGCCATGTAGCTGGAATCAAAAATTCCTAAATGGAAACCAAAACCAATGGATTCTTTGCAAGTGCGTTGTTAGTCTAAACCTCAACTTATTGATGCCCAATTAGAGAAAATAAAACGTTATGAATACCTCATTTATCCATCACCTTCATTCATAGCGCTCCTTGTATTTATCCAGGAGTGCCATGCACTTCTGGGTCGAGAAAAGCCCAGATTTTATCTGGGCTTTTTTTTATTTGCATTCTGAGGGAATCAAAATGGAAACCATATCGCTTAAACAAATTCGAATTGAAAACAACATTAAGCAAGAGATTGTCGCGTTGACCATGAATGTCAGTAAATCTGCGGTCAGCAAAATTGAATCAAAACGCATGACGTCGTTACCAATCGATAAATTGGCGAAATACGTCGAGAGTATCGGTGGGGAGCTAGAGATCAACATTACTTTACCCAACGGTGAGGCGTTATCACTTTAAAATTGACGAGAGGGTATTGGTGTGGCCTTGGCAGAGTAGGTAATGCTCCTGATTGTGATTCAGGCAGATGCGGGTTCGACTCCCGCAGGTCACCCCAATATCCTCTTTTTCACATAATTATACGTTGTGCATTCAGGAAGGCGATAGTGAGCCCCTGACATCACAAATCAGATACAGCGAGGATAAATTCTGGCTAGCATATTGGTGGGATTTGTCGAAAACTAACAACAGGAGTAGCTGAGAAACCTATGTACTTTGCCATTGATATTCAATGAGCGAACGGTACGTTTCAGACCACTTATATTTGGGAAATGATGTTTACGTGACTTGCAAAAAAGATTCATTAACGGCATAACAGAATTACACTTTTGTTAAATTGATTATTGCGAAAGGTGGTTGTGCGACGCTAAAGACCTGTCTGAGATCTCAGTCTCATGGCGCAATATTGTTCACAAGGAGTTCATGTGAAATATTTCTTATCTATTCTTTTGTTTTGTTCTATTTCTGTTTTTGCAAGCGTACCTAATCACAGGCATCTTGTAGTGAATGGGCAAGCTCAGGTTTCCGCTGTGCCGGACATCGCCGTAATAAGCTTCAGTGTTGAAAGTAAAATGGCTACCGCGCTACGCGCTAAAAACAGTGTAAATAACATCGTTAATGCCTTTTTGGATGGTCTTAACACATTTCAAATTAACGAGAAAAACGTCAGTGCCTCTAATATTTCGACTGAACCAAGTTACAAATACTCAGACGATGATAATGAAGAGTTAGATGGCTATATTGCGAGTCGTTCAATTAAAGTGATATTGCATGAAATAAAACGGCTTAACGAGTTTCTTGACTTTGCTTTAGGCGTAAAAGTAAGTGAAATTGACAATATTGAGTTCCAGTCTTCGGAAAAAGATAAACTGAAAAAAGAAGCGATAGCATTTGCTGTGCAAGACGCCAAAAACAAAGCCAATGCGATGGCTGAAGCATTTGATGCGACGTTGGGTAAGGTATACAGCATAGATTCAGAAAATCGACGCCAAAGAAGCCGAAACGGATACAACGATTACGTTGAGACTATAACAGTTACGGGCTCAGTAATCACAGCCGGTGACTTTAGGCCCGGCAAATACTTACAAGAAAATATTGTGTTTTCAGCTAGCGTAAACGTGGTATTTGATATTGAGGTAACAGACTGATCTTGTTCTTTGGCTTTGTCACTGAATGAGGATTGTTATTTGTCGAGTAGTCGAGCCTTTTAGTGGCGTATCACGTGTTTGGTATGAAGAGATTACCCGCCCCTTGAATTCTTTGTAAAAAAGCCCTATCTCATTGTAAAGTAAGCGTTATCCATAAAGGATGCAGTGAGTCTGACTTAAATAAGGAAGTTGTGTATGAAAGGATATGCCATTGTAGGTAGCTGTGTTGCTTTGTTCTTGTTGGTTTTCAACAATTTGGCGGCACTACCATCGATGCCGAGTACGCCGGATGAATTGCTCTGGCAATATGTCGGTGGTGTTTTGTTCTTCGTTATTGTTCTTATCCCCATTGTTTCGGCCATTGGCCTCAAAGTCATTAGGCACCGTCGGCCCGCATTTATCAAGTCACCTTACTCAGCAATGTACTATTCCTCTGGGTTGTTTGTGTTGATGTTATGTGCATGGATGGGGTGGGAGATGTCTTTGCATCAAAGTGTCGATATTCGCGTCGATATTTTTATTACTATTCCTGCCTTTCTTATACAAATTACCCTCATTGCTATGTCGAAACTCGGGTTTTCTGTAACCGAAGAGCACAATGGCTAGTCCTAGTGGAATTTGCGTAGTCTCTCGCTTTTGTCAAACCTTTGCTCATTAGGTTTGGCAGAAATCAGTCGTGGAAATCGGGCATACAAACAGCCTTGTATGCCCGTTTTGCTTGGTCGGTTAAATAAAGGCAACGCCTCCATCGGGAAAGTTGACTAGGTTTGGCAATGCAGAATTGAGCTCTGCGTCGTTAAGTCCAAACCAGCGACCGAGAGGTGCGGCGAGTTGCTCAACGGCAACACTGGGAATGAGTCTGCCACCACCGGCGTCCCACTCATGATTGAATGATGCAGGTGGAATGGTTCCATAGATATGATTTCCCTGTACCGCGCCACCTACAACAAAATGATGTCCCCCCCAACCGTGATCCGTTCCATCACCATTTACCGCCAGTGTGCGACCAAAATCTGAAGCAGTAAACGTTGTAACCTGATTGGTCAAGTTTAGCTCTTGTAGGGCTTGGTAAAATGCAGCAACGCCGGTATCCAATTGCGCCAGCAGTTGCGGTAAATCTTGAGCCTGCTGTGAGTGAGTATCGAACCCGCCGATACCTACAAGGAATACTTGTCGATTGACCTGTAACTGGGTACGGGTTGAAATCGTATTTGCAACGGCCCGCAGCTGCGTGCCTAACGGCGTTGCTGGAAATTGGGTTGAAAGCGAAGGAGCTGACAGTTGTGTTTGGTTGTATTTCTCATTGGCGGCATAAGCGTTGGCAAGTATCGTCGCTACGTCTTGCTGTAAAAGATTGTTGCTTGTGAAGCTCTTAGCTTCGAAGTGACCCGTAACTTGATTGAGAAGTGATTGGCCTTGTGCAGAGTCTTCGAATTCTCGTAGCCACTCCAAAACATTCACAGTGGCCGCACCTTGTGTCGATATTTGATAGGGCTGTGCATTGCGACCGGTTAGAAACAACTCGTTGCCGCTACTGGTAATGGTTGTAAACTCCTTTGCGTTGTTGGGGTTGGCCGCAAGTGCTGCGTCAGCAAACAATCCGCCCCAGCCAAATTGTGCGCCCTCAGGCGAGCTTGCTTGCCACGTGGCTTGCTGGTCATTGTGAGAGAACAACCGAGGAGGAAGTCTCACGCCGTCTTGGTCAAACTGAGACTTGGAAACCGGTTCAATCAGCGGGCCAACATTGCCAATAATTGCTGCATTGCCGTTATCAAATAACGATTTTATATTGGGCATTTCCGGCGGCAGGGCAAACTGTCTGTTGCCAAACGCGTTGGCATTGACAGGGTTGAGCGGCAACAGATTACTCCGAGTTCTTGTATTACCTTGGACATTCAAAAAAGATTGTCGAATTTGTGCGTAACTGTCCCAAGATGCTTGGTCAAAAGGCAACACAACGTCGTGACAATCCATGCCGCCGAACAAGAAGATGCACACTATGGCTTTATAGTCGTCCTCATTCGATTGCGCTAAAGCGTTAAACGAAGACATTGAACTCAGTACAGTACCTACACTGCTGGCAGAAAGCGCTGCGGCTCCGTTTTTTAGAAATTGTCGTCTTGATGTTTTCATTTCAGTTTACTCCTTTGCCTAGCGTTGTACTAAGAAATCAGGTGAGGTCAGTAGCATCAGGATTGCCAAGATTACACGCAGCTCTGCGCTTTCATTGTCATCGGGTCCGTCCATTTCGATGGTGTTGACCACTTGCAAAATCGACGATTTGGTTTGCTCGCTCATCGAACCATAAGTCAAAAGCAAATCCAGTCTTTCTATCAGCGCTTGTGGAGTTGAAGCAATGTCAATTTCTGCATTGTACTGTGGCACAAAGGACAGCTCTGCAGTCTCTATGTCCAAAGGTATATTGGCCTCTTGATAAACGTCGATGAGCTCGTCCCTTTCTATCTTGGTTTCCGTGGTAACAAAAAAGGTCATGAAATTGGCATACCCTGGTGTTGAGCTTGCATTCATGATTTGGAGTTCGGGCACGGTGTAGCCAGCTTCGCCTGTTGCTGTACCTGGCGCCACGTAGCCCGGGCGGTAAAAGTTGAACACTGAACGAGGCCGAAAAGGATGTTGTCCAAGGGCTTCTTGAGCTTGGGTGTCCCAGAGTACATCCACATATTCTGGTGAGATATTGTTTAAATCGAACGCTCTTGCCCAGTTTGTAAAACGAATCACTGGCTCGCGAATTTTACCGAGAGACTCGGCTCCTCTAGCTTCCTCATCTAAGAGAATGGCACTGATTGTTGATTGCAAATCGCCTTTGCGGCCATCGCCAACGGTAACGCCATTTGGCAAGGTGTAACGCCCTTGCTCAAATGCAGTTGCTACTCGTTCTATGTATTGGTTTGAAGGTTGGCTGGTGACGAAGCGCTGGATCAGTTGCCGAGAGATGAAAGGGGCGACACTAGGTTGTTGCATAATGTGATCAAGGGCCATTGTGAGGCTTTGCTCTGCTGGCGTATTGGGCGGAATGGTTAAGCCCAGAAAACGCTTTTCACGCTCCGAATGCTTTCTTGGATTGATCACCATAGGCGTTGAGAAGCCCTCCGCTGCGCCGAAATCACCTTCTTGTTCGTCCTCTGGTATATCAGCAACAAGGCCGGTAAATACTCTGGCCAACCCTGTGATATCGTCGTTGTCAAACAGCTCAATGGGGTTGCCTTGGTTGTCCAATTGCTGACTGCCGTCCATGTTCAGTGCGACAAGTCCGATAGAAAACAACTGGAGTATCTCCCGAGCATAGTTCTCATCTGGCATACTACCGGTTTCCGGATTGGCTTTTTGGTTACCCATGTAAGTGAGATAAAACCCCATACCTGGAGAATACGTCACGGCTTCCAGCAAATCTCGATAGTTGCCAAATGCATGTTGGAGTAAGTTATCTTGATGAAAGCCTACAGCATGGGGGACATCGAAAAGCAAATCGCCACCGTTATTTGAAACGACCAATATTTGTGAAAGTGCAAATACCATTCGTTGCCTGAGTTGATCTGGGCCAGTAATGGCGTCCCGCCAAAATGTGAAGGTCGTGGTCGAAGGGTAGAACAGCCCCAAATCCGGATCGCCATCCAACCACTGTTCGTCGTATTCGTTGATTCTGGGGATATGTTGCACAATTGGTTGTTCAAATTGCGCCAATATCCACTCTGATGTCGACGTCCCAGTCAGTGCTGTAATATCCGCCATCGAGGGGCCAAATGTCGCCTGTGTCAAAAACCTAGCGGTAGAAGCCTGTGTAGAGAAGGCTGCATTGTCATCTTCATTAGGCGGAGAGGGTGGAACCGGCGTCGGTGCAGGAGGCGGTGTTGCAGGTGGCGTTGGGGGAGTTGGTGCGGTAGGTGGGTTGGGAGTAGGTTGCTCAGTTGACGGGGGAGTGGGTTCAACGGGATTTTGTCCCGCTGCGTCATTACCACCCCCGCAGCCATTGAGTGCCATTGCGCTGATTAGGCACAATGAGTAAATCTGCGTTTTCAACGGCAATAGTGAAGTCCGCAGCAATCTGCCCTTGATGGGATTTGCGTTTGTCTTTTTTGTTTGAGTTTCCATAATGCCACCTAAATTTATCGAAGACATCTAAACTATATCTCACACAAATTCAGTTTAAAGACATGAGCGGTGGCTGTAGCGTTACATATTTGTATACTTTTTTAATTTCTTTTAAGTGTCTGTTTTGTATGCTTTATTTTCATTTCATGGTCAAAATGGCTGGGGTTACAGAAATGTATAAATCGAAGACAGTGCCTTTTTGATTATCTAAAAGGGCAATTTCCGCCGCATGTAAATCGGCGATGGATTTCACCAGGCTCAATCCCAAGCCATTGCCTCCCTTGTTTCGCGAACTATCTACCCGATAAAAACGTTCAAAAATGCGTGAGTGATGTGCCTGAGGAATGCCTGGACCAGTGTCGCCAATTTGCAGGGTTGCGCCGTTTTTGCTCAACTGTAAACGAATCCACGCCTCTGCTTGCTCTCCGCTGTGCTCAATAATATTCTCCAACAGGTTGATGATCAGCTGACTCATTAAGTCGGCGTCCCCGAGTATATCCACATTATCCATTATCGAAATGTTGAGCGATTTTCCAGCATCACTGAACACGGGTTCGTAGCTTTCAGCGATGTCTTTTGCTAAATCGGACAAGCTAAAAATTGAGAAGTCATAACGCCGCTTGCCCGCTTCAATTTCCCCAAGCCTCAACAATGCGTTAAACGTTGTCAGGATTTTTTGAATATGTCGGTTGGCGGCATCGAGATGAATTTGAACGGATTTCGGGTTATCAATATCGTGCTGAATTAGCTGCAAACGGCCACTGAGATCGGTAACGGGTGTTTTTAAATCGTGAGCAATGCCGACCGAGACGCTGTCGATGTTACGTTGCAAGCTTTTCAAACTGTCTAACATTCGATTGATGTTGACGCTGAGCTGTTTGAATTCGTCGTCTTTATTGCCAATTGGGATGCGTTCTTCCACATTGCCTGCGGTCACACTGGCTGTTGTGTCGTACATAGTCGCCAGTCGAAGATAAATTCTTTTGCTACCCAAATAGCCTATTGCCAAAGACAAAGGCAAGGCGACGATGAGTATACTGATCATGCCTACAAACTGCCATTTTCTGACGCTATAAAAGCCCGGCTCTCGAAACTTCGCCACGGTGAGAACAAAACCATTGTCTGCTTCTACCGCGTATTGAATGAGTGGCCTTGTCATCTCAAACTCTTCAAACGAGGCCATGGACCACCCTAAACTGGCATCCAAAAGTGGATAGCCCGCCACGACATCACCAACGGCATTTCTAATTTGGAAGAATACACTGGGGTCCTCGTAAAAGTGATAAATTTCATCAACAGGCAGTATGCGTTCATTCTGATCCGCAATTTCGTTAATCACCGCACGTGCTCCCGCCTCCTGATATAATTCTTGGATCCATTCCACTTCTTCGAGCAATGCGAGTTTTTCATTGCGCTTTTGTTCGTGGGTATAGAGCACGGAGATGAGCCACATGATCAATACTGCAACCAGCAATGCACTAGTGACACTGATGAGTACGAGCCGAAAACTCGTCGATTGCAATAGTCCGGTTTTGAGATGCCTATTTTGCGTCATTGAGAATATATCCCTCGCCACGGCTAGTTTTTATCATGTCGTAATCGAAAGGTTTGTCTAACCTCGTTCGCAAGCGGCTCACATGCGTTTGTACTAAGCTTGTTTTCGGGTCAAAGCTATAACCCCAGACGTTTTCTAGCAGCATGTTACGAGTCACTAACTGATTTTCGTGTTGCATTAAGTATTCGAGGATTTTGTACTCTCTGGGCAATAACTCTAACTTTATACCCTCTCGAAACGCTTCGTGGCTGGTTCTATCAAGTATGAGCTCGCCTACCTGTAATTTTGTTTGAGCATGATCTAGTGTTTGACGTCGGGTTTGTGCTTTGAGGCGAGCGTAAAGTTCTTCAAAGGCAAACGGTTTTACCATGTAGTCATCAGCGCCAGCATTTAAGCCTGCTACTCGGTCATCAATACCCGTCATTGCGGTAAGGATGATGATAGGTGTATCTACTCCAGCACTGCGGATTTGGCGCACCGCAGACAGGCCATCAAGCTCTGGTAACATGCGGTCAAATATGATCACGTCATAGGATTGGGCAATGGCATTACTTACACCTTGTTTCCCATCGGCGACGTGAGTGACCTTGTCTCCCGCTTCATTGATACCTCTCGCAATAAATGCAGCGGTTTCATCGTTATCTTCAACCAGTAAAATATTCATAAGGGCTCGAACAAATACAACTACACACACCTATAGCACTGACTACAGGTAGGTTTCAAATTAAAAACTTGTAATGTTTGTTTCATAAGCCACTCATCTCATATCCGAGTGAGGAGGGCAGAAAAAATGCAAAATTTTTATTTTTATATATTTCATTATTTATTTTTGTAAATCATTGATTTTATTGGGTTTGATTTGTATCAATGTTTTAATGGAGCAGACCTGAGATAGTAGGGGTGTTCAAATTATCTACAGGTAAACGGATATGAATCACGCAAACATGCCACACGCTCTTGTTGTTACGTTTAACGCGCAACAGCTACCAACACTTGTTGCCAAAGCCTCGACACTGGTATCGGCTGACATCGACATTGTCGCTTTTTGCGACCAAGAGGAGTTACAACGAATAAAATTGGTGCTTGCGGGAGAAGCATATACTCAGTTAGCGTTAACCCTTCACCATTATGAAGATCAAGTGCGGCTGGTATCGCATATCAAAGATGCCGTTATTTATCGCCCTGACATCGCCGTGTTTGTTTATCGAAGCTGGCCCCTTGAGGCGAGAGAGTCGGATTTAGTCAAAGCGTTGTTTGAATATACCCAATGCCGCAACCTTTACCTTGCTGGCCACAGTCGGTGGGCCGAATCCCCCAAGCTGTTAGCTACCGTTGACGTCCTAGACGACAGCGCTGCACAGCGAAAGTTGGATGAAACCGTGTTGGCTCGCACAGAATCAAAGCGGCAATTACTCAGTGGAAGCATGCATTTGCTTTCTGTTGTACCTATGTCGTTTTTCACCTTGGAGTTAGAAATCAAAAGCCAAGATGAAGTGCGTACTCAACGCCTATATGAAGTTATGGATAAGCAGCAAACATTGGCCCTACAGGCTGAGCTTGACTGTGACTTTTTGCAGTATGTTGAGGCGGGTGCACCCTATGAGGAAATTCAATCGACTGCCAAGCGGATCAATGCTGATTTAGTCGTTTTAGGTAATGTCGGTCGCACTGGGGTTACGGGATTATTCATTGGTAACACTGCTGAAAAGATTCTCACGCATTTGCGCGTCGACGCTCTAATTGTTAGGTAAGTTGTTAATATTTAATTATTTTTCATCATTATCTTGTATTGTGTTTAGGTAAACAAAAAGTGAACAATTTGATTAATCTATCAAGCCAATAGGAAAAACTAATTCGACTTAAATCGGTCCTCTGCCTATTTTTTTATACGACTTTTTGAGAATTCATTGCCTACGACTTGAGTGAAGTATTTGTCTTTGGGGCAAGGGTTAGTCGGCCAGTTTATTGCAGGTATCAGATGAATTGGCTCGCTCCAGTTTTGCTCTAGGAGATGAAGACTCAACGTCAAATAAATTCATATTTTTTAATGAGGACCATACAAATGAAAGCCTTAAACTTCTGCAAGGTTACTGCTATTGCGAGTGTTGTGGCGATGTCACTATCAGGCGCAGCGCTAGCTGATGAGATGACAAAGCCAAAAGGTGCTATCGGCATGGGCAAAGTTGCGCCGAATCAAGCGAAATCGAATCTGTTTTGGTGGCCAGATCAACTCGACTTAAGCCGCCTTAGAGACCACGATTCTCGTTCAAACCCACTGGGTGAAGATTTCAGCTACAAAGCAGCATTCGCACAATTGGATATGGCTGCCTTGAAGGCGGACATTGATACCGTATTGACTGATTCTCAAGCATGGTGGCCTGCAGATTGGGGTAACTATGGTCCATTTTTCATTCGTATGACATGGCACGCGGCGGGCACATACCGTACGCTCGATGGCCGTGGTGGTGCCGGCGGTGGTCAGCAACGCTTTGACCCTCTGAATAGCTGGCCAGACAATGGCAACTTAGACAAAGCGCGTCGCTTACTTTGGCCAGTGAAACAAAAATATGGTGAGCTTATCTCTTGGGGTGATCTCATTGTACTCGCCGGTAATGTTGCGTTAGAAAACATGGGTTTTGAAACCTATGGTTTTGCAGCGGGGCGGGATGACGATTGGGAACCCGATATGGTTTATTGGGGACCTGAGGTTGAGATGTTAGCCAGCGACCGTCGCGACACCGACGGCGAAATTAAACGTCCACTAGCAGCGGTTCACATGGGGCTCATTTACGTTAATCCCGAAGGTCCAGGTGGTGTGCCTGATCCACTTGGCTCAGCGAAAAATATTCGTTCTTCTTTCGCGCGTATGGCGATGAACGACGAGGAAACCCTAGCGCTTGTGGCTGGTGGCCACACCTTCGGTAAGATGCACGGTGCACACAAACCTGCGAAATGCGTGGGAGCTGAGCCAGGTGCAGCGCCAATCGAAGAGCAGGGGTTTGGTTGGAAAAACAAGTGTGGTAAGGGGCACTCAGAAGACACAGTAACAAGTGGCTTAGAAGGAGCTTGGACACAAGCGCCAACGCGTTGGACATCATTGTATTTGTCTAACTTATTGAACTTCGATTGGGAACAAACTCGCAGCCCTGCAGGGGCGATTCAGTGGGTCCCCACTGACGAATCTCTGCATAAATCAGTTCCTGATGCACATGTTGAAGGCAAGTTTAATGCGCCGGTAATGACCACTGCGGACTTAGCATTCAAGTATGATCCAGAGTACCGCAAGATTGCAGAGCGTTTTATGGCCGACCCTGAAGCCTATCGTTTGGCATTTGCAAAAGCATGGTACAAGCTAACTCACCGTGATATGGGGCCAAGGGCAAATTACTTGGGTGATGCATTCCCGAAAGAAGAGTTGGTATGGCAAGATCCTATCCCTGCGCCGGATTACAAGCTCGTGGGTGATAAAGATATCGCTAAGTTGAAGAAAGAAATTTTAGACAGCGGCCTAACCGTGTCTGAACTCGTGAGCACTGCCTGGGGTGCTGCAGCATCATATCGTGACTCAGACATGCGTGGTGGTGCGAATGGCGCGCGCATTGCGCTAGCGCCGCAAAATAGCTGGGCAGTCAATAACCCTGAGCAAACTGCGAAGGTAGTTGATAAACTGAAAGCGATTCAAGAAGACTTCAACGATAGCTTCTTTAGCAAAACCAAAATCTCTCTGGCAGATATGATTGTACTTGGTGGCGCGGCAGCAATCGAGAAAGCGGCAAGTGATGCTGGCATGTCTGTGACTGTGCCTTTTGTACCGGGACGTGGGGATGCGACACAAGCACAAACTGACGTCAACTCGTTCTCGTTCCTTGAGCCTAAAGCTGACGGTTTCAGAAACTACTACAGTGAAGGTTACTACTTGTCACCAACGGAAGCGTTGATTGATAAAGCCGATCAGCTCGCGCTAACCGTGCCTGAAATGACAGTATTGTTGGGTGGAATGCGTGCTCTAGGAGCCAATACCGATGGCAGCAACAATGGTGTATTCACTGACAAGCCAGGTGCGTTAACCAACGACTATTTCGTCAACTTGTTGGATATGTCAACAAAATGGCAAAAATCGTCGACAGCGGGTATTTATGAAGGTGTTGATCGTGCGTCGGGTGAGGTGCTTTATACCGCAACACCAGTCGACCTGATCTTTGGTTCTAACAGCGAGCTAAGAGCAGTGGCTGAGGTTTACGCTTTTGATAGTTCTAAGCAAAGATTCGTCGATGACTTTGTCTCTGCTTGGACAAAAGTGATGCAGTCTGACCGTTTTGACCTTTAACTGAGACAAACGGATAAAGCGCAGCCAATTGGTTGCGCTTTTTTATGGGTTAAGGGGCAAGGCACGCTTACTCTTTACTTGATTGAGCACAATTGTCGTATCGATTTTGGCAATTTGATTAACGCTCGCTAGCTTCTCTTTCACAAAGACATCATACGACGCTAAACTTTTCGCAACGACATTGAGAAGGTAGTCATGTTCTCCGGTGAGAACATAACAGTCCATCACTTCCTCAAACGCTAAAATGGCCTGTTCAAACGCCGCGGCGTTCTCCTTGCTATTTCGCACCAACTGGACAAATACGAATGCTGAGATTTGCAGCCCCAGTTTTTCTTTGCTGAGCTCGGTGATATAGCTCTGAATAAATCCCTCTTGCTCTAATCTTTTGACCCTGCGCAAGCAAGGCGTTGGAGACAAATTTACTTTACCCGCAAGCTCAGTATTGGTGAGTTTTGCATCGGCTTGTAGCTCAGCAAGAATAGCTCTGTCTATTGAATCAAGTTTGTTTGGCATAAATCACTAATAAACTAATAAATTTTGGTTGTTTCGTTCAAGATAGCAGTGAATCTCATTTTAGAATAGTGAATTGCACCAATCGTATGGGCTTATACTGTAAAAAAAACAGTGGGAGTAATAACTTGGGCACGCCATTATCGTTAGCTTTTGACCAGTGGATAAGAACTGATTTCAAAGCCATCAACTCTGAATTAGAAGCGCTGTATTTTGCACAAGAAGCGCGAGAGAATGTCAGTGGCGTAGGCGAGGCACTTAAACTTGAACTTGTCGCCCAAGGCAATCGATTTGTCGCCGAGTTGCTCAAAGAGGGCAATACCGATGAAGGCTTTGACAGTGGCTTTAATCTATTGGGAAATGTCGGTTTTTTCCTTGCGGCCTGCCGACGTCATGAAGTGTCTGGTTCAATGGATCCCAGTGACCACACTCTAAAAGAGGCTTCAGCCCTAGCGATGCAGCTGGGTGCATCCTTGGGCGTAGTACCTAGGTTTGCGTCTGCTCATCTTGAGACACATAATCTTGCGGTGAATGGCGTCTACAAAACATTTACGTCCCTAGACGATGAAAAACTGTTTCTCGACTATAACACCAAAGGCGTGTTTGCTTTTATTCGCGCGTCAGAAGCGCTATTGCACTGCTTGCCTTTAGGCATTTCTCACCCAGTGACAAAGGATCTCCTCGGGGTGGCCACGGCGGCACTGAATGACGTGTATGCGAATAATGAAGCCTTGTTTGCCAAACTGGATGTCGACCGATTCTTTTATAGCGTTCGGCCCTACTATAAAACTCACCGCGTTGGTCGACATGAATATCGCGGTGCCAACGCCGGTGATTTTGCCGGTATTAATGTGATTGATTTGCTGCTTGGGTTGTGCCGAGGTGATGACCCTTATTATTCGCAGCTACTCGTAGACAAGTTTTTATTTATGCGTCCACAAGATCAATTGATACTGCGAGACTGTATGAGAAGAAAAAGCTTAATGGACGAATTCATTCAAGCTGCTGAAAACTCGAGCCAAGCACATTGGTACCAAGAAAATTTAACGGCTTTTCTCGAAGTCTGTGAAGCCCACGGTAAAACCGCGATTCAACATCATGAGGCATTGGTGTCTAAATTCATTGTTAAGCCTGCCAACGACAACGCCTTAACTGGCAAACAAGATATGACGGCCAGTGGCCCGCCGTTGGAGGTCTTGATTGCTGCGCTTAAGAAACTGCATGACTTGCGTACCGCAGCGGATCGAGACGATATACCGACCCGTTACCAGGATGTGGCATTTTTGCGTTCTACTTTAAACAGGGAGGGGCAATAATGATCAAACAACGTTTTGAAATGGGTGAGGGACTGTATCTTCTGAACCATTCCGTTGGTCGATTGCCAGTTGATACGCCAAGCTATTTACAGACGCATTTCTTCGAACCTTGGCGAACGGGGAGTCCTGATCCATGGGGGCAGTGGATGACAGTCTTCGGCCGATTTCAGCAAGCACTAGCGGCTTTGTTTCATTCTAGGCCTGAGCAGTTTTGCCCTCAGGTAAACCTGTCCAGTGGTTTGAGCAAGCTATTGGGATCGTTTACAGCGAATCAAAGCAAACGCGTAATTGTCATGACGGAGAATGATTTCCCATCAATGGGCTTTGCTGCTGAATACGGGCTCCCCGACGGGTTTGAAGTGCGGTTTATTCCAAAGCATTTGGATATTCTCGACTTAGATGTTTGGCGACAATATCTGACCGATGACGTGTTTGCGGTGTTTGTTACCCACGCGCATTACAATACCAGCAAGTTGGCGCCAGTGCAGGAGATCGTGTCAATGGCTCATGCACACGACGCATTGGCAATTATTGATATTGCCCAATCAAGCGGTGTCGTGCCCATCGACTTTTCAAAATGGCAGGCCGATGTGGTGTTGGGATCTTGTGTGAAGTGGCTTTGTGGTGGGCCGGGGGCTGGCTTCATATGGTTCAACGCGGGGATGGCGAACAAGTTAACGCCTAAAGACGTAGGATGGTTCTCACATCAAAACCCGTTTGAGTTTAACATCAGGCATTTTGAGTACGCCGATGATGCCGCCAGATTTTGGGGAGGTACTCCTTCTGTAATGCCCTATGTCGTGGCTACAAATGGCATTAATACCTTGCTAGAAATCGGAATAGAACAGATACGGCATCACAACCAATCAATGACTCAACATATCATTGAACAGCTTGATGAGAAAACTGTGGTGTCGCCAATTGAGCCTTCACAACGGGGCGGGACATTGGTACTTAAGTTCGGACAACAAGACGAGGTTGCTACAGCATTGCAGCGCCAGCAAGTTAAATTTGATGTCAGGCCGTTAGGCATGAGGTTGTCGCCACACATTTACACGGATATGTCCGAACTGGATGTGTTGTTGGACGTTTTCGCTCGATACAATTAGTGAATAGATTACTGGCTCACCAAAGCCGTTTGATGGCCTTCTACCATGTCTGTGAGCCAGTCTAAAAACGCTTGTATCCGCGCTAGGTGCCGAACATCTCTGTGCGTTGCTACCCAGAAGGTTCGGGTGATTTTGACTTTGTCTTCTAGTACGGCGACCAAGTCATCAGAGTGATTGGCGATAAAACACGGCAAAATACCCACACCAGCCTGATGGTTTAACATCTGGTACTGGGCATTAATACTGGTGCTGCTTAGGCTATGTAATGGCGATAAAAGGCTTTCTTCAATGAATTTGAGTTGCGGAGCATACAGCAAATCAGGCACGTAACTGACAACGGGGTAGGGTTTTAAATCCTCGTAATGTTTAGGAATCGCTTTGCCTGAAAGTAACTGCTGATGCATGTACAGCCTCAAGCTGTAGTCGGTTAAGCGTTTCGTGTACAACAAGCCCTTTGTAGGTTTCTCCAGTAAAATTGCAATGTCGGCTTCTCGTTTGTTGATATTCAAAAAGCCACTAGTGGCGACCAACTCGATGGATATATTTGGGAATTCCCGTTTGAATGCGGGCAATAGGGGAGCGAGAAACCAAGTACCGAAACCTTCAGATACGCTTACACGAATGATCCCCGACAATTCTTTTCGCTCATTAGTGAGGTCGTGTTGGGCTTCCAATACAAAGTGCTCAGCTTTCTCAATGTATTGTACTAAACGCAAACCATGGTCGGTGAGTAAATATCCCTTTTTACTCAGTTCAAATAAAGAACAGTTTAGAGATTCTTCCAGCTTTTTTACACGACGTATGAGAGTGGTTGAGTCCATCTCTAGGCTTTGTGAAGCCTTGCTTACTCTACCATTTCTTGCCAGTGCCAAAAAAACTCGTAAATCATCCCAATTCATACTTAACTCCTGCATTTTTGCAGTACCATGCTGCAACTATATTATCTTGCGAATGGAAAGGCAAAGTTTCAAAATTGTTAAAAACGTGTAAGAGGTGCAACATGAGACAGATTAACCATTTTATCAACGGCGAGACCTACCAAGTAGCAGATGATCGCCAAGCCGATGTGTTTGCTCCTAACACCGGTGAAGTGCAAGCCAACGTAAGTTTGGCAACAGTGGCAACCCTTAATCATGCCGTTGCCGTAGCCAAAGACGCGCAAAAAGAATGGGCGGCGGCGAACCCGCAACGCCGTGCGCGCGTGATGTTCGAATTCAAGCGCCTTGTCGAATTGAACAAAGACCGCTTAGCAGCGCTATTATCGAGCGAACACGGCAAAGTGTTATCAGATGCTCATGGTGATATTCAGCGTGGCCTAGAGGTCATTGAGTTTGCATGTGGTATCCCGCATGCACAAAAGGGTGAGTATACCGAAGGTGCAGGTCCGGGTATTGATGTGTATTCCATGCGTCAACCGCTTGGTGTTGTTGCTGGTATCACACCGTTCAACTTTCCTGCAATGATCCCGATGTGGATGTTTGGTGTTGCTATCGCTTGTGGTAACGCGTTTATTCTCAAGCCGTCAGAACGCGATCCGTCAGTGCCTGTAGAACTCGCCAAATTGATGCTAGAAGCGGGGTTACCAGCGGGTGTTTTGAATGTGGTGCACGGTGATAAAGTGGCAGTTGACGCTATTCTTGATCATCATGATATCAAAGCTGTCAGTTTTGTCGGCTCGTCCGATATTGCGAATTATGTTTATGAGCGTGGGGCAGCCAATGGCAAGCGTGTACAAGCCATGGGCGGTGCCAAAAACCACGGCATCGTGATGCCAGATG
This sequence comes from Alteromonas sp. 5NS40-0096, assembly GCF_057544385.1. NCBI lineage: Bacteria > Pseudomonadati > Pseudomonadota > Gammaproteobacteria > Alteromonadales > Alteromonadaceae > Alteromonas > Alteromonas sp. 5NS40-0096. Next base: position 1,045,318 of record NZ_BAAJLQ010000001.1, on the reverse strand, counting down.
CTGATCTCGATCAAGTCGTCAATGATTTGGTTGGTGCAGCCTATGGTTCTGCGGGCGAACGCTGTATGGCGCTACCTGTCGTTGTACCTGTGGGTGACGACACCGCCGACCGTTTGCGTGAAAAATTAATTCCGGCTATTGAAGCAATCAAAGTGAGTCACTCGGAAGACGAGACGGCGCATTATGGCCCGGTAGTAACGTCGGCACACAAAGCCCGCGTTATGAGTTACATCGAAATGTGTATTGGTGAGGGAGCCGAATTAGTATACGACGGTCGCGAATCCCACATTCCAGCTGAGCATGCGAATGGATTTTTTATTGGTCCAACATTGTTTGACCATGTAACGCCTGCGATGCAGTCTTACCAAGAAGAAATTTTTGGCCCAGTATTGCAAATGGTGCGAGCAAAAGACTTCAATGAAGCGGTTAACTTGGCAAGTGACCATCAGTACGGCAACGGCGTGGCTATTTACACTCGTAATGGGCACGCAGCACGTGAGTTCGCACAGCGAGTAAACGTTGGTATGGTGGGAATCAATGTTCCCATTCCGGTGCCAGTGGCTTACCACACCTTTGGCGGTTGGAAACGCTCAGCGTTTGGCGATACCAACCAACACGGTATGGAAGGCGTAAAATTCTGGACTAAGGTGAAAACCGTAACACAGCGTTGGCCTGACGGTTCGGAGTCAAATGACAACGCATTCGTAATTCCAACTATGAGGTAAGCGTTATGCAGTTTGCGCTAACAGAAGAACAACAGTTTATTGTCGAGTCTGCGACAAAATTTACCGCAGATATGATTACGCCGAACGCGGCAAAGTGGGATGAAGAACATATCTTCCCCCGAGAGGTTTTTGAGGCTGCGGCAGAGTTGGGTTTTGGCTCAATTTATGTCAGTGAAGCGTCTGGTGGTATTGGGATGGGTCGTTTGGAAGCGGCACTGATAATGGAAGCGATGGCCTATGGTTGTCCCTCTACTTCCGCTTTCATATCTATCCATAATATGGCCAGTAAAATGATTGACACCTACGCGACAGAAGGTGTGAAAGAGACGTACTTGCCAGATCTAATAACGATGAAAAAGCTGGCAAGCTACTGTCTCACCGAACCGGGTTCCGGTTCTGATGCTGCTGCACTTCGCACAACCGCTAAACTGGAAGGCGATCACTATGTAGTCAATGGCTCCAAAGCCTTTATATCGGGCGGTGGCGAGAGTGAAGTGTACGTCGTCATGGTTCGAACTGGCGAACCCGGCCCGAAAGGCATCAGCTGCCTATTGATTGATAAAGAGTTTGAAGGGGTAAGCTTTGGTGCCAACGAGAAAAAGCTAGGCTGGCACTCGCAGCCAACCGCCCAAGTCAACTTTGACAATGTTCGCGTACCGCTTTCAAATCGCTTAGGACAAGAGGGCGAAGGATTTAAAATTGCAATGCAGGGCCTTGACGGTGGTCGCTTAAATATCGGCGCATGCTCTTTAGGTGGCGCACAGCGTTGTTTAGACGAAGCATTGCAGTACACCAGTGATCGCAAGCAATTTGGCAATCGCATCATTGATTTTCAAAATACGCAATTCACCCTTGCTGATATGGCAACAGAGCTAAGCGCTGCGCGCACGTTGCTCTACACCGCTGCAGAAAAAGTGACGTATAACACGCCAGATAAAACACAATACGCTGCGATGGCGAAACGTTTGGCAACCGATACTGGTTCGAGTGTTGTCGACCGAGCGTTACAGCTGTTTGGTGGTTACGGCTACTTGATGGATTATCCAATTGAGCGCTTCTGGCGAGATTTACGGGTACATTCCATTTTGGAAGGAACGAACCAAGTGATGCGCGTGATCATCGCAAGGGAGATGATGAAAAATGTCTAATGATGTCATTATCGAATCGAATAACGCCGTCGGGGTAATGCGCTTAAACCGACCTAAGGCACTTCACACGCTGAATCTGGGCATGTGCGAAGACATGTTGTCTGCCGCCCAATCTTGGTTAGGGCAAGACGATATCAAGCTCGTCTTACTCAAGCACAGTGAAGGTCGAGGCTTTTGTGCGGGCGGCGATATTCGTTCTATGTATGACAGCGTAGACGAAGGAGGCAAGTACTCTCAAGCATTCTTCTACACGGAGTATCAGCTCAATCATTTATTGTACACCTACGCTAAGCCAACCCTAGTGTTAATGGATGGTATTACTATGGGTGGTGGTGTTGGTATCGCTATGCCATGCCGCTATCGCGTAGCAACTGAGCACACGCGTTTCGCTATGCCTGAAACGGGGATTGGTCTGTTTCCAGATGTGGGCGGTGCTTGGTACCTTCCTCGTTTGTCTCACAACATGGGGACGTACATGGCACTGACTGGCGAGCCTGTTCGCGGCATCAATTGCTTGAAGTTGGGGTTAGCGACCCATTATGTCTCGAGTGAAAAGTTACCCGAATTGGAATTGGCTCTCATGGCAAACCCAGAGCAAGTCGAAACCATTTTATCTGAGTTTTGCGAAACGGCAGGTGACACCGAATTTGACGAAGTTATGGCATTCAGTGAAAGCGAACTGAACGGTTATGACGTGAATGAGATCTCGTCTCGTTTGGCTGCCAATGACTCGCCATTGGCACAAAAGACATTGGCGACCATTCAATCAAAAAGTCCACTGTCTACGGTTGCTAGTATGAAGGCCCTCGAGTTAGGGGCAACCGCAACTACTTTTGCACAAGAAATGACTCGGGAATACACCTTAGCCTGTAACTTGACTGCCCATCCTGACTTTAAAGAAGGGGTAAGAGCCCTATTGGTGGACAAAGACAACCAGCCGAAATGGGCACACACCGATATTGCTTCTGTTTCAGATGAAGACGTTTCGGTGTTATTTGAAAACAATAGTGATTTGAAAACTTGGGTTCCAGCCTGAGTATTGAAAAGGGGAAGACGATGACAACAGTAGCTTTCATCGGGCTCGGAAACATGGGCTCAGGCATGGCAGACAATTTGGTCAAAGCCAATTTTGATGTGTTGGCTTTTGATTTGAGTGATGTCGCCATGCAGATGGCAAAAGACAACGGGTGTCGCTTGGCAACCTCTGCTTCAGATGCCGTATCACAAGCCGAGGTTGTGGTTACAATGTTGCCGGCAGGCAAGCATGTTGACATGGTATACCACAATGATGTGTTGCCCCATGCTAAGTCTGGTACGGTATTGGTCGATTGCTCTACCATCGACGTCGCTACATCAAAGAAAGTGGCTAACTCTGCTTTAGAGCAAGGGTTTGAAATGGTCGACGCCCCGGTATCAGGCGGCACTAAAGCGGCAGCAGAAGGCACCTTGACTTTTATGGTTGGCGGCTCTACAGCCGGATTTGAAAAAGCCCAAGGCGTGTTACAGGCAATGGGACGAAAAATCGTCCACGCAGGAGAGCATGGTGCGGGCCAAGCCGCAAAGATCTGCAACAATATGCTCCTCGGCGCTACCATGGTGGCAACATGTGAGACCTTCCAACTGGCGCAAAAGTTGGGGTTAGACCCTCAAGTGTTTTTTGATATTTCGTCCAACGCGTCGGGTCAGAATTGGTCGATGACCAGTTATTGTCCGGTGAAAGGGGTCGGTCCACAAAGTCCTGCAGATAGTGATTACACTGGCGGGTTCGCATCACCCTTGATGCTAAAAGATCTGACGTTGGCCATGATGAGTGCTAAGGACGTTGATGCTGATGTACCTATGGGCGAAAAAGCCCAAGAACTGTATGAAAAATGGTGTGAGGGCGAGGGTAGCACTATGGATTTCTCATCTATCATCAAAATGCTGTAGTACCAAACTAACTGGGTAGGCAAGGCCTACTTGGTGCAATGAGTTCCCTTCGCAAGTAAAAAGCCACCAGTAGTATCGGTGGCTTTTTGATATGTAACGGCACTAAGTAATTAGTCACCAAATTCGCGAATAATGTTGTTTAACGTATCTTTCGCGTCCCCGTAGATCATTCGGGTATTTTCCTTGAAGAATAACGGGTTATCGACACCTGCAAACCCCGCAGACGCAGAGCGTTTCATAACAAAAACGTTTTTAGCTCGGTGGGCTTCAATAATTGGCATGCCGTAAATTGGGCTGTCTTTTACTTCTTTTGCGGCCGGATTCACCACGTCATTGGCGCCAATGATAATAGCGACATCAAAACTGTCCATGCGTGGATTGATGGCATCCATTTCATATAGCTGCTCGTACGGAATATCGGCTTCAGCCAGTAACACATTCATGTGGCCTGGCATTCGTCCGGCTACGGGATGAATGGCGTAGGCTACCGTCGCATCATTGTCCTCCAATAGCGCTTGTAGTTCTTTTACTGCGTGTTGTGCTTGCGCGACAGCCATACCATAGCCTGGAATGACAACAACGCTTTTTGCCGCCTCTAGAACATAGAAGGCATCATCAGCACTCATTGAGCGAATTTCACCCTCGATTTTTGCCATTTTTGTGCTGGGCTTAGCGAAACCAGATAACAAGATATTCATGAGGGAACGATTCATGGCCTTACACATTATTTGTGTCAGGATCAAACCGCTGGCACCGACTAAAAGGCCCGCGACAATCAGGATGTTATTGTTGATCGCCAGCCCCGCTAGCGTTGCTGCAACACCTGAATAGCTGTTCAACAATGAGATAACGACGGGCATATCTGCGCCACCAATAGGTAGAGTCGCTAAGATTCCAAATGCGAGTGCTAACCCAATGGCGATATAGAAATACGGCATATGGCCTGGGCTGGCAACTGCAAAGCCGGCCAACACCAAAACGGCTAAAATCAAAATGCCGTATAACCAGCGCTGCAATGGGAAGACAATGGCTCTTGTTGGCATGTGTTCGCCCAACTTCGCCCACGCAATAATACTTCCCGTAAAGGTGATACCGCCGATAATGATAGCTAGGTATGCCAAAATACTGATAATTGCAGTAATTTCGTTGTTGGTTTGAGTCAGTGAGGACACGCCAAGCAGTAAACTCGCCAAACCACCAAATCCATTAAACACAGAAACGAGTTCAGGCATTGCTGTCATTTCAACGCGTTTGGCCAGCCAGATGCCAGGAATGGTACCTAATACAATACCTGCCGCAATCCATTCATAGGATAAAATTTGCTGGTCAATTAACGTCACAAGCACACCAATTAACATTCCCACAGCAGACACCAAATTGCCTTTTCGAGCGGTGGAAGGGTGGCTCAGTAGTTTGAGTCCGAAAATGAAGCATGTTGCTGCAACGACATAGGAGACGTTAACCATCAATCCGGTTGTCATAATATTCTCCTTAGTCTTTCGTCTTTGATTTGAACATGGCGAGCATTCGGTCTGTCACCAAATAGCCGCCCACAACGTTCATCGTGGCAAACACAATAGAAACCGTGCCGAGTATTGTGGTCAGTATATTTTGATCACTACCCGAAGCCGCGAGCGCACCAATTAAGGTGACACCCGAGATAGCATTTGCACCTGACATCAAAGGGGTATGAAGGGTCGCTGGCACCTTCTTTATTAGTTCAAAACCGAGAAAGCCTGCCAATATTAGGATGAAAATAAGATTAATCGTATCCACGATTACGCCTCCTCTGGGTTGTAGTGTTTGTTGAGCATGTCATTGATGATTTGTTTTTCGTGGCAAATAACGCAGCCTTGCAAAATGTCATCAGTTAAATCCAATACGAAATTGGCAGCTTCCTTGTCCCAATAGTCGTCAATGAGATTAAATAGGTTGTTTGCATAGAGGTTTGTCGCATCTTTGGGCACCTGATTCGGCCAGTTCCCCGTTCCGACGACTTTGACGCCGTGAACAAGAGCAGTTTTGCCCGCTTGTACGCCCTCAACATTACCGCCGTCTTCTGCAGCCATGTCAACAATGACGCTACCGGGTTTCATACCTTGAATATCGGCATCACTAACAATCAATGGTGGCTTTCGGCCAAACAGTTTCGCTGTCGTGATAACAATATCTGAATCGGCAATGGCTTTGCGCTGCCCTTCCTTTTGTTTGTTTTGTTGTTCTTCACTTAGGGCATTGGCATAACCTTGGTTGGTTTGCCCCGTATCACCTAAGTCAATGTTTAGGAATTTCGCGCCAAGAGATTTTACTTGCTCCTCTACGACAGGGCGCGTATCGAAGGCCGTCACCTGCGCGCCAAGTCGTTTTGCAGTGGCTATAGCTTGAAGCCCCGCGACACCCGCTCCGATGATAAATACTTTTGCCGGGTTTACCGTGCCCGCTGGGGTCATCATCATAGGTAAAATCGAGTCTAGTTCGGACGCTGCATTCATGACCATGACGTAACCCGCCAAGTTACTTTGAGAACTCAATGCGTCCATTTTTTGTGAACGTGTAGTTCGAGGGATCATCTCAACACTGATTGCCGTTGCTTCTTTTTCTACTAATTTTTCAATTAGTGGTTGTTGGAAAAAGGGGTCTAAATGACCTATTACAATTGCTCCGGCTTTTAGATGGTTGACATCCTCGTCTGTGGGGTAGGTGACATACAATAATATATCGGCTTGCGAGACCAAAGATACGCGGTCATCGACGATCGAAGCACCAGCATCTGAAAACGATTCATCGGAAAACCCTGCGAGATTTCCGGCCCCTTTTTCTACTAATACACTAGCACCAGCACTCACGTATTTCTCAACGGTAGTCGGTGTGGCGCCACAACGCCTCTCCACGTCAGTTGCGTTTGGGGGTACAGAGTCCAGTCCGCATTCTTTTAAAACGACTATGTTCATAGGTTTTTCCCATTTTCTAGTTGTGCGCGGTACAGCACAGGCAAATGCTTTGCACCACTTCTGTATAAACAGCATCTTTGCTGCTTGTAACACTGTCGTTTTTATTATTGTTGTTGAGCAAAACGCCCTAATGTCACATTAGATGTCTGACCAGTATAGGAATACACCAATATTGATAGATGACGCCAATACTTTTAGACATGCTCATCATTTTCAAAAATGATGTGACATATGCAATCAGTGTATTTACGGACATCAATAAGGGGAAATAGATAAATATTATATAAAATAATCATTATTCTGCATGTTAATGCAGTGTAACTGATTATTTATGTGTTAATGATGGTGCTAACTGTGCAATGACAAAAAATGAAAATATTGTGGTGTATGCCATATTTGGCTTTTATAAAACTTGGTTATATAAGCCCATTTGAACGACTTGTGCGATAACCCTGTATTGCCCAGCGTCGCACTCACGATTAACATGGACGTTAAACTGACTTTTTGCAAGGATTCTCCTGTGTTAAAAAACGCCTTAATAGGTCTATTTTCTTCGTTGTGTTTTATCGGTGCCTCCGAGGCTCAAACCGTTCGTGTGGCAACGTTCAATGTCAGCATGGAAGCGACAAACTATGTCAAAACCAATCCCTCACTCGATACGTTAAAGTCGGTGCTGAGCAATGGTGACAACCAGCAGGTCAAAAACATTGCTGAAATTATCCAGATTGTAAAACCCGACATTGTTCTGTTGAACGAATTTGACTATATCCCTGACCCAAATTTGGGCATCAATGCCTTTGTTAAGCATTATTTAAATGTCAGTCAAAATGGGAATCCGGCAATTGATTACCCTTATTTCTATATTGCTCCAGTCAACACAGGCGTTAGTTCGGGAGTGGATTTAGACAATGATGGCAATGCATCAGGGAAAGGTGCTGATGCCTATGGATTCGGCCTTTATCCCGGGCAATATGGAATGGCAGTGTTGTCTCGCTATCCGATTGATATCCAAAATGTACGCTCATTTCAGCAATTTAAGTGGAAAGACATGCCTAAACCATCGATACCACGCTATGCCGATGGTAAACCTTGGTATTCAAAGGCCGCATGGGACGTGTTTCGCTTAAGCTCAAAATCGCATTGGGATATTCCTGTTATGGTAGATGGCGAAGCAATTCATATTCTTGCAATGCATCCTACGCCGCCAGTTTTCGATGGCGAAGAGGACCGAAACGGCAAGCGAAATCAAGATGAAATCCGTATGTTCGCCGATTACATCGACGGCAATGGTGACGCGTATTTATATGATGACAATGGCAAAACCGGTAACTTACCTGCGAACTCTCGATTCGTGTTAGTGGGCGATTTTAATGCTGCGGATATTGGGCCAAGATACCGTCCCAATGCCATTGAGCTATTAACTAACAGTCCATTGGTCAACAATACCTTGATCCCCTTGAGCCCGGGCGGTGCGCAAAATGACGAAGCTGAATACAGTAATCGCTATACAGCATATTGGGGGGCAAGAGCTGACTACGTACTACCTAGTAAAGTGGGGTTAAAGCCTATTGATGGCGGCGTTTTTTGGCCGGCTAAGGAAGAGGCATTACATCGTTTAGTGGCGACCAGAGCGGATAGCTCTGATCACAGATTGGTGTGGTTGGATTTGGCAATAACGCCACTTGAGCCTTAGTGATACCTCTCGCTCAGCTATCAGGCTGAGCGAGTTGGTTTAGGCGCAGAAATAAGCGGTTACCCAACTGGCTGTTGAGCTCGTCGAAGAAAGCTTCTTTTTCAATGTTGAGTTCGTAAAAAATCACTTTTCGACCCGCTTCGAACTCTGACAAGCGAGCGGTAAAATCTTCTACCTGACTTTGCTTGTTTTCTTCATCTATGTCAGATTGCTTGATCAGTTCTATCGCTTTTGTCTGTAATTTAACGGCTTCATCAAAATTACCAGCTGTGGCATGGGCCGCAGCAAGAGTATCGATAAATGCAATAGTTTCAGCGTACTGAGGATCGTTGACCACGTCGGAAGCCAATTCCACTGCATAGGTTGGCTCAGTCAATGGGTTTTCATCTAAAGTCGCTAAGAACCAAGCCACGTTATTTGTACCTGTGGGGTAGTCGTTTTCTGCGCTATCTTGAAGGACTTTAAGTGCCCTTTGATAAGGTTGGCTACGATTGCTAAAGCCATTGATATAGAAAGAAGCCATTTCAAACTCATTTACCAATGACATGCCCGATTTGTAAGCGGTTTCCAATAGATAGACTGGGCTAGCCGTGGCTTTTTGTTCATGGTCTTTTCTGAAGTACATGACAGCTTGAAAAGCCTGGGCCGGAGCAAACCCATTGTTTGCGAGTGCTTTAATTCCTTTCTCTCCTCGGCTCACGTCTTCCTCATCTGTGCCCAAGCGATATAGAATAATTTGGCTTAGCAACTCGGCATGCATATCGTACCAACTGGCCAGTTTGAGATAATCAAACGTCTTTTGCCAATCCTTGCTTTCCGAGTCTCTGGAGAAGTGCCAAGCTAGAGCGTATTGCGCTTTAAGCCAGCCTTCTTCAGCGAGGCTCTCACAGCTTTCAACGGCATCTACAGCGTCTGGATTGTCCAATGATAAACAGGGAGTTAGTACCTCATTCCACGCGGTCTTATCCACCACCACTTCTTCTTGCTGGTCAGTTTTATTCTCTCTATTGTCGAGCAGATAACTAAAACCCAGGGTCAGAAGCACCATCAATCCAAAGCCCAGAGTAATATTGGCTAATAACCCTCTGTACTTTTTCCATCCAGTAAACTCTTCATTTTCAATATTCGATTCGGCATGGCCAAATGCCCTTAGCATGACTAGGCTTACGTCCTCACGCTCGTAATACTTAATCAAAGTGAGCTCGTTGGCCTTCCAATCTAAATGTTGTGCAAATTTTGCAGTAATGCCTTTTGGAATGAAGGCATTAGTCTCTGCGACGGATTGGTCGCGATAATGTGCAATGAAACTATCGAAGATGGGAAAAAACACTTGTTCTTTAAATGAGAAGCTCGCGCTTTCCAATTCGTGAAGTAAAGCAGACCAGGTGCTGAGATCTTTGCGTTTGAGTGGCGTTTCAATGGTGTCAGTAAAACGTTCAATAAACTGGCGTATCGCGAGTATTTGCGGATCGATAGGCGTTGCCTCAACTGCAGCCTCTTGAGAGGGCGAAGAGGGGAGGGCTTCTTCGACATCAACGGGTAACGCAACTTCATCGGCAATCTGTTCAGTTGATTCTTCTATCGGCTTGTCTACTGGCTCGCCAATTGGCTCGTCAACCGATTCGTCAATTGGCTCGTAATCCATACCCTCGTGATCATAATCAGCGTAGTCTAATGCCCAACGATAGGCTTCATTCAACGCTTGGAAACCTTGTGGATCATCCTCAGGGTGGTGAGACTTCAACGCCACGCTATAAGCGCGTTTTATTGCTCGTTTATCTGTAGTTGGGTCAATGCCCAGTAATGTCCAATATTGATTAGTCAATTAATTACTCTCATACTCTTTGATCACAGCAATAGTTTCCTTTTTGACTTGGTCGATGACGGCAAGGTCTTGGGTGTTCATTGCTTGTTCAAAATTCTTTAGAACGGCGGCTAGAAAATGGCGATGATCACCGAGAAACTCTTCGTACAGTCTTTCGAGTTTGGCGACAATCTGTCGGTTTTCCTCATTTTCTCGAGGGTGAATCTTTAGCGCGGCTAACTTTGCCATGCTGTCAGAGATTTCCTCATCCGTCAGACGGGAATTACCGCTGTTAATTATGGCTTTTTCCGTATGACCATTTTCGCCAACCTTCACGATGACCTCGAGAATACCATTGATATCATAGGTAAATCTAACATCAACAAACTGTTCGCCAGCTTTGGCCTTAGGAACAGGTACGGCGATTTCTCCAAGTTCTACGTTATTTTTCGTTAAACGGCTCTCTCCTTGGTAAACCGTGCAGACAACTTGCGTTTGGTTGTCTTTCAAAGTGTGAAGACGTTCTTCTCGACTAATGGGCACAGTCATATTGCGTTCAATTATTGGCAGAAAGTGTCCACCTTCATGTTGATTTCTGCCAGTCTCTACTGCTATGTCGACACCCAAGGTGTAGGGACACACATCGGTTAACACAATGTCATCAATGGCTTGATCGCGGTTTTTCAGAGCAACTTGCACGCCCGTACCGAGTGCCACGACTTGATCGGGGTCGATATGACTCATTGGCATGAGCCGGAACAATCGAGTCACCTCTGAGCGAATCCACGGCATTCGTGTTGCTCCCCCGACTAAGAATACGTTGTCGAGTTGTTCACTAGAAATACCCGAATCTCGCATCGCACGTTCAATCGGCCCAACGAAGCGTTTAATCAATGGTGCAATTTGCGCTTGAAACTCTGTTCTGCTGAGGGACCATTGAAACGATTTACCGAGTAAATCAATTGAAAATTCGGCTTCGTGTTGGCTGGAGAGTTGGTGCTTTAACTTATCGATATGTTTGGCGAGTTTGCCAAGTTCTGGACTGGATAACTTCTTCAATTTAATGCCAGTGTCGGCGATAAATTTGTCTCGGATTGCCAGCGAAAAGTCCTCTCCGCCAAGATAATTATCGCCCGCTGAGGCCCTCACTTCGACGACATTTTCGAAAATGTCTAAGATAGATATGTCGAGTGTTCCACCACCCATATCGACTACCATGAACATTTGCTCGTCAGATTTGTCCAGCACGCCATACGCGAGTGCTGCTGCAGTGGGTTCGTTGATCAAACGGCTCACTTTCAAGCCGGCCAATTGGCCGGCTTGTTTGGTTGCATTGCGTTGACTGTCACTGAAATAAGCCGGCACGCTAATAATTGCTTCGGTAACACTGTGCCCAAGGAATGCTTCTGCATCTGCTTTTAATTGCTTGAGCAAAAGTGCAGAAAGCTCAATGGCTGAGAATACTTTTTTACCCAGTTTATACTGATAGTTGCTGCCCATCGCCCGTTTAAAGCATGCCGCCGTTTGCTTGGGGTGTGATATCAAGCGATCCTTGGCAATTTGGCCAAACAACAATTCTTTTTGGTTTTCATCGTAGCTGACAACAGACGGTGTAATGACCTGACCCAGTGCATTAGGGATAAGCTCAGATCGTTCGCCGTTAAAATGGCAAACTAAACTATTTGTGGTGCCCAGATCGATTCCGATTACTGACATGGAAAAGTCCTTTTTCATATAGGTAGTGACGAACAACATCGTCGATATGCTGCGATACACCATGGTGTGACTGGCTCGCAAATTGATATACCTATCATATAAAGTCCAGCGTGACAGATAAAGCAGTTTAGGCCAGTGCAGGCTTACTTTGACACAACAAATGAACGTTGAACACTAAAATAGAGGCGAACTAACACCAACTGTTGGGGTCCAAAGAAGACGTTGTGAGCGTGTTAATAAAATGTAGTTCGTCGAAAATTCGAGTTGTTAGACCATAGACTAATCGTATTTTAATTAGATATTTATTATACTCTCAACATAATATACACGGATGTAACTTTTTTTTAACATTGGACGCGTTGGCCTAGCAAATGCTCGTTGTACATGATGTGAGCACCTGTTTTGTGAGTAGTAGCCTATGTTATCTGATAATAAAATACATGTGCGTGAGTTTTCAAAATCCGATTTGGGGCTTGCCCAAGTGGTTTCTGGTGTCAGTCCTAAAGTACTAAGGCGCGTTTTCATCGGTTGGTTGGCATTCGCCTTCGTTGTGTCGTTTATTGTGCTTGGCGCGCCGCAGTTATCTGATGCTTTCGTCGGCATGACATTTGCCGTTCTCGCTTTATTCACGTTTGCTATTTTTGGTCAAAGCCGAATCTCTGAGGGGTGGCCAACCATCATCATGGTTGAGGGCTGTGTCGGCGTAGTGCAAGACCCCCATCAACGTCAATTCATTATGATTCCATGTGAGCTTATTGTGGACACCACTGCTACGAAAACGCGCGAGCAGAGGAAGGTGGTTGAAATTCACGTAGATCAGAGCCGTATTAGTGAAGAAGAAAAGCAAATCATGCAGTCGGCGTTATGGCCACACGCAGACCGTGTTGTCGGCATGGTTCAGTATCGCACCCGCGCTTCTGTGGTAAAAGCGATTAAATCTATCTGTATGCCATCACAATCAATGGCGACGGCTTAGACCGTCAACATACAAGTCAACTCTTTATTCAATCACGCGGCTCACAGAGCCGCGTTTTACGATTTTATAAGCGAGCTTTGCCCGTTTGGTTCGTGGCTCACTCACCATAAATTCTAAAGCATGTACCGCCATTTCCTGTAACGGTTGGTAGACAGTGGTCAAGTTGGGCCACACTATCTGTGCGGTATTAATGTCGTCAAACCCCACGACGGATAAATCATTTGGAACCGTCAAACCTTGCCGATGTGCTTCTGCGATAACAGCAGCTGCCATATCATCATTACTTGCAAATATTGCGGTGGGGCGCGGCTTTGCACTTAACAGGCGCTCTGCTGCCATCAACGCCGATCGATAGCTAAAATCCCCTTCTTGGATGAGTTGGGCATGGTGGTCAATATTGGCTCGTTTTAGGGCTCGCTGGTATCCAGTGCTGCGCTGGTGTGACACTTTTTGCTTCAAGTCACCAGTTATCAAGCCTATGTGCTTATGCCCCATGGAAAGTAGGTGCTTGGTAAGTTCTTCGCTGGCTTTTTCATCATCAATGTGGAGTGAAAGAAACGGGTACGCTTGATCGAAATCTAGGTCGCAACCGATTAAGGCCGTTGGAAGCTTATATGCTTTTGCCACATCTATCACATCAGAAATCTCATGCATAGGTGGCAGGATAATGAGCCCCTGTACGCGAGCACACAACTTTTCCATTTGTGGCGCAAGCGGTTGATTGTGATCCAACTCCTCTATTACCAAGTGCAAACCCAATGAAGAGATTCGCGTCACACACCCGTAAATAAACTGCGATACATAAGCCGAACTCGATTGGAAGCAAACTACACCGATCAGCCCACTGTTACCTGAGGACAACCTTTGGGCTGCAATATTAGGCTGATAGCCAAGCGATTTCATTGCTCGCTCGACATTTTTTTTAGTTTTGGGCTTTACGCTCTCATGATGATTAATGACGCGAGATACTGTCATCATGGACACGCCGGCTTTTTTCGCAACATCCGCGATAGTGACTTTAGATTTCACGATACGACTCACTGATGAAAACATTCACATTAGCACACATCGTGAAGTATGAACTACCAACAAAAAAGCGACTGCTGGCGATGATTGCCGAAACACAGTGGAATTAATGAGACTGGCGATTGTCCCAATAGCATTGAGCAAGGAATGAACGCTAATGACGACTAGGAAACGCGACTTTGTTTTATATGGCGCAGTGTTATTCAGTATTACGATTGTATTACATGAACTCGGCCATGTGGTGGGTGGAAAAATTTGTGAAGCAGGTCAAATCTACATAACGATTTGGCCTGGTGTACAACTGTTTCCTTGGCAAGGGCATGGGGCCAATGTTATCGCCTGGGCGAGTGATGATCTTGCTGCGGTCACATTTTTGCACGCTAGGCAGGCGCTATTTGTGACTTTCCAAATGACGAACAATCCTTTCGATTTAGTGCCACGTGTTTATATCATTGATTCTAATCCCATTAATCCTGAAGCATTGAGCCCAATTGTGACACTGTTGGGTAGCGGCACTACCTATTTAGTGTCGGTATTGTGCTTATTCATACTGTATTTTAAGAAACCGAGTGGTTTGGGCTTCAAAGTCCTGATGTTCGGGGCGTTACTTTATTGGGACCTACTTTTATACTGCGTCATGCCCACTGTGTTTGGCTTACCCCACCTCATTCTGGTAGGAGGGGATACCCCAGAGCCTCTGATAAGCTTGGTACAAATCGGGATAGCGAAACCCATCGCTATAACCATGGTACTGTTATCCGGTGTATTGCAAACCCAAGTACTAATGAGCACAATCAAACCACACAAAGTCAAAGTGTAATGATGGACATCAGTTTGCTACCCCCGGCGATTTTATTGATTTCCCACTAATTGTCGCAAAAAGTCATCATGGTTGGGGATTTGCTCAACCTGCCTTTGAATATTCGATTCAATACTGCTGAGGTAACTGGTTAATTGCGGTAGCGTCATTTCGTCCACCACGCTGTGGTATTGTTTAGGGATTAGGCCTTGGCCAATCATGACTTGTAACCACGAATCAACAAACAACTCTTCGCTGCGTTGGATGAAACGGCCATTTTGTTCAAACAAAGCCAATCGATCTTTCAGTGTATCGGGAATGTCCATGTCTTTACAAAACTGCCAATAGGGTGAATCTTGGCGTGTGGTTTGTTTGTAGTGCAGGATGATGAAATCGCGAATCTGTTCATAATCAATCTTGCCGGACAAGTTGTATTCGTCGATATCAAACTGATTGATACTGTTCGAAGGGAATAGTTTTATCAGTCGCAAGATCCCCTGTTGAATAAGGTGTATTGCAGTGGACTCTAACGGTTCGATAAAGCCACCCGCTAACCCAATACCAATGACGTTTTTATTCCACAGTTGCTGGCGATAGCCAGTTTTGAAACGAATGGGACGAGGCTCAGTTATCCTTTCGCCTTCAACGCTGTTGACCAAAATTGAAGCAGCCTCATCGTCAGACATATGGGCGCTAGAATAGACAATGCCGTTACCCATTCTATTCTGCAAAGGAATTCGCCATTGCCAGCCCGCATGGTGGGCGATTGAGCGCGTATAAGGCGCGGTAGGTCGGGACTTTTCAGTTTGAAGCGCAATCGCGCTGTCATTTATCAGCCATTGAGCATAGTCAATAAACGGCGTATTTAGCGTTTCGCCCAACAGTAAACTGCGAAAGCCAGAGCAATCAATAAAAATATCTCCGTGCACAGCGTTCCCTGCGTCTAATGACACAGATTGAATAAAACCGGAAGTTTGGTCTTGAGTAACGCGGTTTACTTTGCCCTCAAGCCTTTTAACGCCCTGTTGTTCGGATTTTTGTCGCAATAGCGCTGCATATTTGCCAGCATCTAGGTGAAAGGCATAGTTGAGTTTTTGCGGCCCAATAGCAAATTTGTTTGCCAGAGCGGCTTTCGCTTCTATGTTGTAATCGCTGAACTGAGCACTGATGTTGTACTGTTTGCCCTTTGTCCAAAAGTCGTGAAAACCCGCCGCCCAAAAACTCTTTCCCGTTGTGCCAAAGGCATGAAAATACTGACTCTCTGTGGTTCGCCAGTTTTCAAAAAGAATCCCGAGTTTGAAACTACCCGATGTGCATCGAATAAACTCTGTTGGTGAAATACCGAGTAAACCGTTGAAGAATTGAAGGGTAGGGATGGTGGCTTCACCGACGCCAATGGTTCCTATGCTATCGGATTCGATTAATGTTATGTCCAGTGACGGCATTGACTTAGATAGTGCCGCCGCAGTCATCCAGCCAGCCGTGCCACCACCGACAATGACGACCTTATTAATTTTGGGCATAGCAGGTGCTCAGGGTTTGTTTCATTTTGATTAGTTTAGCAATGTTTGACAATGAAGAAATGGCGAAGTACGCACCGTGTAAATAACCCAGTTTTGCCATCTGTGAAAGCTGCTCAGGCGATAATTGGGTGAGCTTTTCTTCGTCGATGGTGTAAAACCCAGTCAGTTTAATGTTTTCTTCTTTACTTTGTTCAAATTCGATATTGAGCGGCACAAGTAAGCCGTGCTCGTGCAAATATTGCGTAAAAGCTTGGGTGATTGATTGTTCTTCCTGTAACCGATTCAAACACTCGGCGATGTTTAGCGTGTAATCGCTGGCCCCACCATGAGAAAGGAAAAGAGGCTCGCCCTCGTGAGACGATATCCTGGGGTCAGATTCATCAATACTCATGACAAAGTGCTCTTGGCCATCTGAAGTAAGTTGCCTGCCAATACTGAATGGCCCTTTTTTCATCAAAGCAGGCAAGTAGGCGTCATGCCATTGACCGCTGGATAAGAATAGATTTTCGTGCTTTTGAAACCCAAATAGTGCCATAGGGTGGAATTGTTGGCTTGCTGCTTCGGCATAAAACACTAGCGGGTAGTCTTGCTGTGCATTTCGCATCTCGCTGAGTGTTATCGACACGCACATTTGATTATCACCAAATTCTGCGCGTTTTTGGGTAATAACATGGAAATTAGCATGTTCGATGTTATTGAGAATTTTAATGTGTTGCATATTCATGGCCCTGATTCGTTAACATATTGAATCGGGAGTGGCGAAGCGCCACTCCCAAACAGGCAATTAGAAGTTGTAGCGAACGCCTAGCGCGTATCTAGCGCTTTGCTCGCCAGCGAAGATGACCATGCTATTACCTCTGGCATGGACTCTTCTGTCCTCTTCCGTCACGTTAATCCCCTCCAAGCTGACAATCAGGTTTTCTGTAACCTCGTAGTTAATACTGATATCTAGCTGTGAATAAGCCTCGGTATAGGCAGGCTCTTGTTGTCCATTGCCCCCTACAGTGCCGCTTAAGAACTCGTCGCGCCAGTTATAGGCAAGTCTAATTTGCAGGCCGTCCTTATCGTAAAATGCCACGAGGTTGGCGGAATCGCTTAGACCTAACAAAGCGAATTGGTCTTCACCGATAGTGCTGTTGTCATAACCGACATCGCCGTCAACCGTTGTATAGTTGGCGTTAAAGCCAAAGCCTGACTCTCCGAAAAGATGCTGCACAGCAAATTCGAAGCCGTCGATGGTGGCGTCTTCACTGTTTACAGGCACGGTTACAGTATGAACGAGAGGGTCGTAAACGCTCGTGTCCCCCAGAAGCTCACCATTTGCAGATAACCAACCTTGCGCAACATAGTAATCTCTGATTTCTTGCGCAGCGTTGCCGTCATTGACGACAGTAGCTTGCGCTTCAGCCAAGCGTGCCCCAGATGCGGGGTTAACCAATTGAGGATAGATGACCCGTTGCTCGACACTTGTACCGATAAAGTTTTCAACATCTTTGGTGTAATAACCAATCGATGCATAACTGCCTTCAGCGTAATAATACTCGAGTGACAAATCGATATTCTTCGACTCGAAGGGGTCGAGGCTTGGGTCACCCGCGGACGCGACACTCGCGTCAAATGTACGTGCTTGGCTACTTCCCGGTACCGCGCCGGCTTGTAAATCATCGTATTCAGGACGAGCTAATGTATGGCTGTAAGAGGCTCTAGCTACGATGTCGTCAGTTAAATCCACTTGGAAGTCAATGTTCGGTAAGAAACTGCTGTAATCACCGGTGCCATTAGCAAATACACCACCATCTTGGGTAAGTATCAGCTCATTTGGGGTGCGCCATTCTTGATCGACATAGTTGGGAATCAAAGAATTAGACGTTACGTCGGTAGACTCATGCCGCACGCCGACTTTCATCTTCGCTGGCATTTCACCGATATCGAACACTAAATTAGCTTGCACGTAAAAGGCTGTTTGCTCCTCTTCTAAGCGCAAATCGTTAGAAAATTCTGGGTTAGTACACAGCGTGCCTGTCGGGCAATTACCAAAAACGTTGCCTGGTAGGCTAGGATTATTGGCGTACAATGATGCTATATCACTGGTAAATTGGTTGAAGTCGACCCATACCATTTGTCCATTGATACCAATGTTATCTGGACCTGGGATATCGACAAGGTCAGCAATGGTAAAGGCACTGTCTGCAAAGTTGCCATCACCGTCACCAGCAGGAGCGTTCCAACCACCACCGGTAGTATGCCCAGTATAACCGAGTCCACCCCAGTCGCCGCCTTGATTGAGACTAAAGGCGGTACGGTTTTCCATCGTTAGACGGGAGGCACCAAAGTCTATGCTCGAGACTAGACCCGAGTCGAAGGTATAGCGACCATTTAACTGAAACTGGTCAATATCCGTCTTCATGTAACCATTTCTGAAACTATTTCCCGACGCGATAATAGCACTGGGATCTAAATCCTCATTGATATTGCCTACCATAACAGGGATATTCTGGGTGAAATCAACTACGGTTGACACGCGGCGGAAAGTGCCGGCGGTAACAATGTTGTTGCTGCCTCTGTGATCTTGAGGTTGAGCTTCAGCACTGGAACTGTGTGCATCAAATGTAATTTCTAGATTCTCTGTGGCTTGCCACTCGACGTTAAATCCAAAGGATTTGTTTTCGTTAGTGGTTCCCCAAGAACCAACACCATAGCCGTAGTCACAGCAGTCGGTGTTATTGAGTACAGCAGGGGACACCACGCCCGCAGCGTCAATTTCGGTAAATTGAGTACCCGCGTAGTTACCGCCACCAAACCAGGCTGAAAGCTCTTGGCGGTTTACATCTTGCTCAAACTCTGAATAGGTGTAGTCGAGGGTTGCTGTTAACGCTTTCGTCGGCGCGAATTGCAATGTGACTTGCGCATTTGTTCTCGTACGGCTGAAATCCTCAAAGACGTACATGAAGTTCTGTGGGGCCGCAAGAATAGCATTTTGGCTACCAACGTCTATCAATGGCGCACCTGCATTGTCCAAGACTTGACCGGTAACTTGGGAGGTATTCCAGCCGGAAGTGACTTGGCCAGATGCGGCGAAGTTATCTCGTGTCGAGCGGCTAGCTACAACGGAGATACCAACGGTATCGTCGGCGAAGGTTTTACTAAAAATACCAGAAATTTCTGGTGTTACACTGTCTCCAGTGCGCACATCATCGTTAATCGCCTTCACGCCAACACTCGCAACAGTGCCTGGATTATTGAGTGGCTTGTGGGTGGTGATATTGATCGTTGCGCCAATGCCGCCCGTTGTCACGTCGGCTCGACCTGTTTTATAAACTTCCACGCCAGTTACTGATTCTGATGCGAGATTAGCAAAGTTGAACGATCGATCCGTGTTGATTGCCGTTGCTGTCAGGTTAGCAGCGGGCATTTGCCTATTGTTTAGCGTAATTAAGTTGAATTGAGGACCCCAACCACGAACGGTGACTCTAGACCCTTCGTTGTTTTGGCGGTCAATTGAGACACCAGTAATACGTTGAAGTGATTCAGCAAGGTTGGTATCTGGGAATTTACCGATATCTTCTGCTGATATGGCATCTACGACACCGTCTGAGCTGCGTTTGATGTCCATTGCTTGAACGAGGCTGCGGCGAATGCCTGATACCTCAATCACTTCATATTCGCTGTCTTGAGCCGAGCTGTCAGTTTCCTGTGCGATAGCGCTAAAACTGATGCCGCTATAAACAGTGGCAATCGTTGCTGCAAGTAATGATGGCCTAAATGGCGTGTGCTTTTTCATTCTACCTTCTCCGGCTATCGTCTGACCAAGAGAGGTTCAGCGATAGTATTAGTTGTATGTGTCCCGTGAGTGTTCTTGTTAACGATTTGTTTCATGTGTATTTGCACATAGCTTATTGTGAAATAAATGTTAACGCTAACAAATTAGCAGATGGGAAATTGCACCTCAACATCATGTCTTTATGATTTTTTATTGCTTGGTTTACGTTTTATGGTTGTCACTTATTTGTTGGTTTTTATTGAGTGAAAGCATAAAAAATTAATTTAATCATGTGCTTATGTGTTTTGTTAGTGCTTGTGGTTAATGTCTGTGATTCATTTGGTGAATGTGACGCTTTATGTAATTTATGGTTAAACGTTAATCAATAAACGTAAATAAAAGTGCAAAAATTCATAAGTGTTTGAGCTTGATGTCAAAGGTAACCTGAGTGGCTCTTCTTAGAGAGCGAGAATACGATGTCGACATTAAACCTACTTAAATCTTTTACTACAGTCGTCGCTGATACTGGCGATTTTGAAGCGATTGCAAAGACGGCTCCAACCGATGCCACAACGAATCCCTCACTGGTATTGAAAGTGGCTCAACTTCCTCACTATGGAACACTGATCGACGAGGCAATAAACAAGGTAAACCGTGATCAGGTATTGATTGAAGACCAAGCGACAATGGCCGCATATTATTTATCAGTACTGGTTGGTGTGCAGTTGACGCAGTTAGTACCGGGGAGGGTGTCGACAGAAATCGATGCGAGGCTATCCTTTGATAAGGAAAAAATGATTGCAGAGGCAAAACGTATCATTGATTGGTACGACACGTTAGGTGTCAAAAAAGAGAGAGTATTGATTAAACTTGCTGCGACCTGGGAGGGTATTCAAGCGGCCAAGGTGTTGGAGCGTGAAGGTATACAGTGCAACCTCACTTTGATATTTAATTTAGCGCAGGCCAGAGCATGTGGTGAAGCTGGGGTTTTTCTTATTTCTCCTTTTGTCGGTCGGATATACGATTGGTATAAAAATCGAGGGTTGGCACCAGAGGCCGGCGCCGATGATTTTGGCGTGGCATCAGTGAAGCAGGTATTTTCCTATTTGAAGCAACATGGGTTTGACACCATAGTGATGGGAGCCAGTTTCCGCAGTATGGAACAAGTCATTGCATTGGCAGGCTGTGACAAACTAACGATTTCTCCAGATATACTGGATGAGATGGCTGAGGCGACCGTTGCCGTCGAACGTCACTTAGTGGCTCCTGAATCTGTGATGCCTAGAGAAAAACCGATGACTGAAGCTGAGTTCAGGTGGGCCTTGAATCTCGATCCTATGGCCAATGAGAAGTTGGCAGAAGGTATTGTTAAGTTTGCCAAAGACCAAGAAACGTTAGAGGCGCTAATACAAAAACGTATCCTTGGGAAATGATGGGGAGAAAAGTAATGGCAAGTATGCACATTGAAAAACTAGCCGAAGCATTTTGGAACCAGGGTTTTTTGGTTATTGAAGACTTTTTTGATGATGATCTTATGTCTCTTTGTCAATCAACCATCATGACCCATTTTGGACAAACCCCGAGCTTTACTCATGACGATGATTTTATTCGCAAATCTCAGGTAGAGGTCGTGCCTTGGTTTCCCCAGCGTGAAGGGGAGGCGCTGTTTGATGAAGTAGAAAACAATCACCAGTTAAAAGCGTTAACGCAAGCTATCTTAGGCGCAGGGTGGGGAAGCCAATACTGCATGGTGATGTTTTCTAAAAAAGGCACAAAAGGTCAAGCATGGCATCAAGACTGCCCGCCAGAAAATCACAATTGGTTTAACTTGAATCGCCTCGTGTATACCATGGATGTAAATGATGAGTTGGGTGGGCAAGTTTATATAAGACCGGGCACACATCGAGGTGGGGCACTAACTCCAGGGCCATTGTTTGAAGACTTTGATGATCAATTGGTATTGCGGCCTAAGCGCGGTACTTTAGTGTTATTGCATGGCCATTGTTGGCACCGAATAGGAGCGATAAAGGGAGACTATCGCGTATCGACTAACTTTAGAGCCGCGCCGCTAGGTGTGGCTGATGACATTACGGATATTTGTGTGTATCGCAACATGCGATATCAATTTTCTACCTCCACTGTGTTGGAAGAGTATTAGCGCGGTATGCGCAACTAAACATGATTGGCACGCCTATACTAAAAAGCCCTGCAGACAATAATTTGCAGGGCTTTTTTATAGTTCAAATTTTTCGCTTTAGTTACGCACTTCGTCAATCGCTCGTTGGAACGCCAGTGAGTCGGCGAATGTAACGATATCTGACTCAAGCTGACCATTTCGAATGCACTCACACGCATGGTCTATTTGGAATTCGAAACCACTGCCGAGCCTATGATCGACAAAATGCAGTTTAGGTTGCTCCAGCTCGTACAATTTGGCTTCTGTTGTGCGCCAAAAATCAGGAATCTCGATTGTCCCCTTAGTACCAATTAGGTAGGCGATATTCGGTAGCTTTGACCGGAACGATGTGTGTAACGACGCTGTTGAATCGGCGTATTGCCATTGCCAAACGACATCATCTTCTACGCCATTGGGGACGCGATGAATTTTTCTGCTAAAGCTTGAGGGTTGCTCTTTGTGAAACAACCAATTAAACGCAATTGGGTAAATCCCCATATCAAATACACAGCCCCCCGCCCAATCTGCGTTATATTCACGGCAATTGGGATCATATTCGATAGGATAGCCAAAATCACAACGCAAATTGACAAGCTCACCAATTTCACCACTTTCAACCCATTGCTTCGCTTGCACAATCGCGGGTAGGAAGTATGTCCACATCGCTTCCATCAAAAACACTTTGTGTTCTTGAGCTAGACCGATGAGGTATTCTAAATCGGCAACACTGGTTGTGATTGGCTTTTCGCACAACACGTGTTTTCCCGCGCGAATTGCCGCGGCTGCCTGCTCGGCGTGAAAAGTATGCGGCGAGGCGATGTAAATTGCATCGATTTGCGGATCATTGTAGAGCGCATCATAGCCCTCATAAGCATTCTCAATACCATACTTTTCAGCAAAGGCATCTGCGTCTTGTTGCTTTCTGGCGGCAATCCCGTGAATGTGGGTATTGCGGCAAAATGCGATGTCCCTGGCGAATGTATGAGTAATGCGGCCTGCTGTCACCACACCCCATTTAACGGTTTTAATCGTCATGTCTTTTCCTTCAGTTGGTTATCACCATAAACCAGTTCTTGTTCAATGTCTTCAAGCGATTTACCTTTTGTCTCAGGTACCATTTTTATCACAAATACCAACCCGATGAGCGCGAAAATGCCATACACGGCGAAGGTAAACGCCGCCCCCAAGTTAGCCAATTCCCAAGGGAATACGAGTTGTACGGTGAAACTGACAATACTGTTAACTACACCGACCACTGAAATTGCCAGGCCACGCAAATGGTTGGGGAAAATTTCTGAGAACATTACCCACATCACAGGGCCAAGAGAGACGGCAAAAGAGGCGACAAATAACAAGATACCAAAGAGTACTAAAAACGCATTCATTGATACTGCTTGTTGGATAATTGCGCCTTGGTTAGCTTGAAATGTCTCCTCGCCGAGTGCCGCTATTACCGCATTTTTAAAATCTACGTCGTTTTGGAAAGTTTGATCAACAAGGCCAATTAGAGGCTGGGAATCAAATGACGACGCCAACGCTGCAATACTGTCTTGGGTAAGCAGATAGGATGCTTGGTTGTATCCGTAGGTGCAAATCGCCATACTGACGATGACCCCTGTTAACCCCGCAATTAGCAAGGGTTTTCTTCCTAATCTATCGATTAGCACCATAGCGACTACGGTAAAGACCACGTTTGTAAGCCCTATCCAGATGGCTTGTGCGAATGCGGCGTTTGTGCCGACACCACTTTGTTCAAAAATACTCGGTGCATAGAAATAAATCACGTTTACGCCGGTTGCCTGTTGCGCGATACCCACTATCAAACCGATAAACAGTGCTTTGCGAACATTAGGTCCGAATATTTCGCCCACTCGCTCTAACACCGGCTTAAGTTTGTCATCTAATGTATCTTTAATTTCTTGGATATGCGCTGACAAAGTGGCTGCTTCGGCGTCGGGATAAAGGCGCTTAAGCACCATTTTTGCGTCGTCCTCTCTGTTTTGTACCACGAGCCAGCGAGGGCTTTTGGGTATCAAAAACAAGCACAGGAAATAAAGCAGAGCAGGAATGATTTCCACACCCAACATCCATCGCCATGTTTGGGTATCTAAGTGGATGTCGGCTACCCAGTCTAGCGATTGTTGGCTTAAATTCAGAATATAGTAGTTGGCAAAGTAAGCTGCGGAGAATCCCACCACAATATTGAGTTGATTTACCGATACCATTTTACCACGACTCTTTGCCGGGCTTATCTCCGCGATGTACATGGGCGCAATCATTAGAGAACAAAAAGCCAAGCCGCCAATAAAACGAGCCACGACTAGCGCATCGTATGTGGGGGCAAACGCGGAGGCTAGGGCACTGACGAGATATAAGGCCGCTATTATCATCAGGGTTGTACGCCGTCCAATTCGGTCACTAATATAACCAGCGGTTAAGGTGGAAATAATAGCACCGAGGGTGGGTGCGGCTACCACGAGCCCCTGATCTAACGGAGATAGTGCAAACTCGGTTGTGATTTGACCAATAGTGCCTGAAACGACAGACGCGTCGAATCCGAAAATAAAACCGCCGAGTGAAACGATAACGGTGTAAAAAATGATTGGGTTAAACTTCATTGACAGCACCTTTGATCCCGATTTTTGTTATTACTACCACCATTTACCTTGCACCCATTTTTGTTCATTGTGAATTTCATTCAGCCATTGCTGTTGTATTTCGGTGTTGGCTTGAACCCTTGAGTCGCCCCAAAAACCCTGAGGACACTCGGGGTCACCCGCGCGCTTATCCTCATCACAACGCCACAATGGCTGGCTTTCCCAATGTGTATTGATGTAAGCCAAAGCTTTGATGACATCTTTATTGTTTTCAATAAACTGGAATACAGGACTATACCATTTATTCCAGATTTCGAAAGCGCTTACATTTTGCTGTCGGTTGTGCGTGATAAAGGCTCGCTTTAAGGCACCAATTCGATATGCTTGGGGCGCAGCTTCGGCAATCATGACAAATTTATTGTGGTCGCGAGCGAATGTAACAAAGGCATCTTGTGCACGCGCAGGCGTATCCACTGGTGCTTGCTCCCACTGGTGAAGATCGCGGTAAAAGACCGAAAGCCCCATCCAGTCGACGATGTCATCACCAGGATACCAAGAGGAAAGGTGTGCAGGGTGTCGGTGGTCATAGTCGTTGACTCGTTGAGCGGCAATGGTAGGGTCCGGCCAGGTAGCTGAATGCCACACATTTAACACGTTCCAAGCACCAGCTGCTCGTATCTTGGTGGCTATTCGAGTGTAGGCTTGTTTGAACGTGTCTTTTTGATAGCAATTCCAAGGGCCATCAAATTCATAACCGATACGCAGGAAGACCGGGCGCGGTGCCATGGCTTTGAGTTGTTCAGCGAGGTAGTCAATCGATTTGTCATATTCACCGTTTGCGATACGTTGGCCATGGTGTACATCATTACAACTATCAAATGCCAAACCGATAGCAAGAGCCGCATCCGGTGCAGAATTTAAGGTGTTATGTATATTGACGTCACCAGAGCCCCAGTTTCCGGTTTCTCGCAAACCGAAAAACGTTTTATTTGGATCGGCCGACTTGATTTGAGTATATAACGTGACACCTTCCAAATCGTCTTGTGGAATGGCATGCTGGTACGCAGCAATGGTATCACTGTCTTGCCCCATAAAAAGTAACGTTTTGCCCTCGGGTACAACGACTTTAGACCCGTCAACTGCAGTTGTCACTACAGTCGTGTTTTTAACGGTACTCGGGGTTTGGAAACACCCGGATAATGTTAACAATAACGTAACACCAATAGTGGGCTTAGAAAGTAAAGATAATGATTTCAACATCGTATTATTCTCTTGTCGCGGTATATTATAGGTAACAGGAAAGTGTTTGCTATAAAAGCCTCGAGAGGCGTTTTACTAAAAATGGCAACCACAAAAAGAAAATAAAATAATTGTGAGAACAACCCAGATTTAAGACGCTTTAATCACGGAAATAGTCACGTAAAAAATTAACATGCAAACAACAAATAACCCAATATTGCCAGGTTTTCATCCCGATCCCTCTATCGTCAGAGTTGGCGAAGATTACTATGTCGCTACATCAACATTTGAGTGGTATCCAGGCGTGTGCATTTATCATTCAAAAGACTTAGTGAATTGGCAGCTCGTGGCTCGGCCTTTGGCAACAACAGCAATGTTAGATATGCGTGGTAATCCGGACTCTTGCGGTGTATGGGCGCCCTGTTTGACAGTGAAAGACAACCGCTTTTTTTTGGCCTTTACCAATACGCGAAGATTCGCAGGGGATTTTAAAGATACGCCCAACTTTTTTACTTCGGCTGACGATATTACGGGGCCATGGCAAGCGCCAATATACGTCAATAGTAGCGGGTTTGATCCCTCATTGTTTCACGATGATGATGGCAAAAGCTACTGGCTGAACATGGTTTGGAATCATCGCCCAGAAGGTGGGCGCAATAACTTTTCTCCCGCGCGCTTTTTTGGCGGGGTGGTGTGTCAAGAGATTGACTTGGAGACAGGCGCGCTGATAGGGGAAAATACGCTGATTTACAAAGGTTCTGAAATTGGATTAACCGAAGGGCCACATATACACAAAAAGAACGGATACTACTACCTCACGTTGGCGGAGGGGGGAACGGGAAAAGATCACGCAGTAACGATAGCGCGTTCAATATCGTTGCTTGGGCAATATGAGACATCGCCTACCCATCACCCCGTTGTCACCAGTGCCAATTCACCAAATACGACTTTGAAACGTGCGGGCCACGGAGATTGGTGTGATACACCCGATGGAAAAACCGTTCTGGTTCACCTTTGTAGCCGACCTTTGCCCTATCGCGGACGCTCGGTCTTGGGTAGAGAAACTGCTCTGCAGTTTTTATCCTGGACCGACGACGATTGGCCATGTTTGTCTCACGGTGGTAATCATCCTCAAGGTCATATCGATATACCCAGCGAACCACAAGCGGCGAACGAGTACGTCGATTTAACTCAGAGCGAACTGCCGGATACTTATCACAGTTTGCGCTATCCGTTACCCAAAGACGTTGCATATCGAGACGAAAACGGTTTCGTGTTGCATGGTCAAGAGAGTTTAGGCAGTTGGTTTGAGCAGTCACTGTTGGCGCGTCGCCAACAAGCTTTCACTTATACCTATGAAACGACACTCGATTTTGCGCCGACATCGTTTCAACAAATGGCGGGATTAACTTGTTATTACAACAGTAAAAAATACTTCTATCTCCATGTTACCTTTGATGAAGATAACGGCCGAGTATTGGATTTATCGATGTGCCTTAACAACTGGCACAGTCAGTACCCGATGACAGCCCCAATTGTGCTACCCGAAAAGGGCACCATTTCATTAAAAGCATCCGTGGTACATGACGCTGTGCGTTTTGCCTATCGCACTGAAGGGCAACCGTGGCAAGAGCTGGGACTGACACTTGACTACAGCGTATTATGTGATGAAGTTGGTGATGGCGGCGCCGATGCCAATTTTACTGGCAGTTTTGTCGGTATTTGTTGTCAAGATCTGACAGGTCAAAAACTACCCGCGGTGTTCTCCTCGGTAAACTATCAAGAAACACTGGATTGATGTGTTTCACAAGGTCCAGAAACAACAGAAATCCTGGGCCTTGTTATGCGAACAACAAAAGCGAACAGCTTGATAAGGGGTTAGTGTAACTGCTCGGTAAGAAATTCGATAAAGGCTCGAGTCTTGGCAGGCATTACCCTTCCACTTGGAATCAACGCGTTAATCGGTGCGCCGTCAGAGGCGAGATCCGGTAATACCTCTACTAGCTCGCCGTTGGTGAGTGGCAGTGTGACAGCTTTGTCATAAATTTGAGCAATACCCATTCCGGCAATGACCGCATCGATAAAAGAACGAGCATCATTAAATACCGCGAGCGGGGAAGGGGTCATTGTTTTTGTTGAGTTGTCAGCTAATTGAAAACGCCAATTTCTGATTTTTCCCGTATGCATGCGATACATTAGCGCGTCGTGGTTGGGTAGATCTTCCAACGCCTGTGGATTGCCTTTTTCTTCAAGATAAGCGGGAGAGGAGCAGAGTATTAGCCTAGTTTTGCCTAATGGTTTGGCGATAAAAGAGCTGTCATCAAGTTCGCCAATGCGTACTAGGATATCCCACTCTCCTTTGATTGCATCTTCAAAGCGGTCGGACAGTGAGACTTCAAGGGTAACTTTCGGGTTCGCCTGAGTAAATTCTCGCAAATGATGAATCAAGTTACGACCGATGCCAATTGGCAGGTTCACTTTCAGTTTGCCCGCAGGTTCCGCTTTTCTCGCATCGAGAATGAGTTTGGCCTCATTAATAGTGTCGATGGCTTTGCGCGCAGCATCATAAAATATCTGGCCTTCTTCCGTCAGCCTTACTGACCGAGTAGTGCGATTAAACAGAGTGAGCCCCATTTCCTGCTCTAGTCTTTTTATGGCTTTACCGGTTCCGGATTTGGTCGAGTTGAGAAACTCGGCCGCGGCAGTGAAGCTGCCTCGGTCGGCCACGGCCAAAAAAACACGAATTTCATTAAGCAGCGCTTGTTGGAACATTATTGTGTCCTTCAGAGATACAATGAGTTTCAATTTAGCATGTTTATCGTTTTAAGGTGAACAACTAATCTTGCCTCATGGTTTGCAGTCGAGCTGATAACCCGTCATTCAAAGGTGAACAGCGAAACCTAATTTACCGAACAAACATGTTCAACATTAATTTGCTATGAGGATTATCCCAATGTCATTACAAGATCAACTTGATGCGTTTAAAGCGCAGTTTAAACAGCAAGCGCCTGCCGCCGCTTTCGACGCATTTGCTCGCTCAACACAAGAGCTAATAGACAGCAATCAGGCCAACAATGCTCTTAAAGTAGGACAAAAAGCGCCCGACTTTTCACTTACCGATGCCAATGGAAACCTTGTTTCTTTGCAAGCGATGTTGGCAAAAGGCCCAGTGGTTGTCTCGTTTTACCGCGGTGTATGGTGCCCGTATTGCAATATCGAGTTACAGGCACTTGAAGCCGCATTACCAGAAATTAATGCTCGCGGTGCCAGCTTGGTAGCAATTTCGATGCAAGGTGCGGCGGACAGTCGCAAGTCACAGCGTGACAATAATCTGAGTTATCCCATTCTCACCGATACTGCAGGTGAAACGGCCCATCGCTTTGGAATTCGTTGGGCCGTACAAGATTATGTTATTGAGTTTAAAAAGATGTTTAACGTTGTATTACCTGACATCCATGGGGATGGTGAATGGAATCTACCTATGCCAGCTCGTTATGTTATCGATACCAATGGTGTGATTGCTTACGCTGAAGTGAACCCCGATTACACTCAGCGTCCTGAACCCAGTGACTTGTATCCTGTGCTGGATAGCTTGAGAGGCTAGGTCCCATTCAACATCGTTCGCGCCAGCATCAAAACTAGAGCTGGCGCTCGATTGCAGTGAAAGCAAATCATTAAATTTACGCTCTAATGAATGAAGGAGTGAAGTATTATGAAAAAACTGATTTTACCATTTATCTTGCTATCAATGGCAAGTGGCCTGAGTTCCGCATTCATGTTGTGGAACAGTAACTATCAGCTCATCTGGGCTGGCTCGTTTTTAGCAACATTTCCGCTGCCATTTTTACTCATGATCCTGTCAGGTGTGCTCGGTTTAGCCAGGACGTCAAGCCGGTTGCCGTTAGTGCAATTGAGCGGCATTCTTGGGGTTATATTGCTCGTTTATAGTGTTGCTACATCAAATGTTCCCTTGCATACCAGTGACTACGTAGCAGCGGGTCTGACGATATATGGCGTCGCATTTGTCCAATGGTACGTTTGGATATATTCCTCTTATGGGCGTCAATCTAGCCAGCAATTGGTAAAAGGGCAAACTCTACCAGAATCCGCGCTAAAAGACCTTGAAGGTAACTCACTTACTACGGCGTCTTTTACTGGTGCCAAAACACTTATCGTATTCTTCAGAGCAAATTGGTGCCCGTTTTGTATGAATCAACTGAAAGAAGTCTTGAAGTTACAAGATGAATTGAAGAGATTGGGTGTAGCGGTAAAATTTATCTCTAACCAAGGCGTATCTCACTCACAGAAATTAGCGAAAAAGTTAGCGCTGCCACCGCATTTTGCGATTCTTCAGGATGATGATTTGCTCACCGCTAAGGCTTTGGGTATTGCTGATATTGGCGGCTCGCCTGCGGGACTTGCAGGGTACCCTGAAGATACGGTTATGGCGACAGTAATAGCACTGAATGAAGCGGGCGAGGTCATATTTGGCGATGAAACCGATAACTACCGAGTTCGCCCTCACCCTGACACTTTTATGGATGTATTTGGCTAATACTTCGGGACAGTCTAACGAAATCGCTAGTTGTTTTAAGCTGCGAGTTAAAAAAAGGGCCTCAGTAGAGGCCCTTTTGCGGTGTGTGCATTGTACGTATTTTCGCGCTTGGTTAGCCGTAAATTACTCGGTTAACCTTGTTTTCGAGTAGCTCCTGTTGACCACTTTGGTGGGCGGGGTTTAGCGCATTGTCACTCGTATATGCAGCTAGCTTCTCTAGCGAAAATTCACCTGACAATACGTCGCGTCCAAATTCCGAACTCCAACCTTTATACCGATTAGCCACAGCTTCAGATAAGAAGTCTTTTTCGATAAGCGTTGCTGCGCGTTTCAGTGCCATAGCCAAGTGGTCCATGCCACCGATATGGCCGTAAAACAAGTCCGCGGGGTCATTGCTTTGGCGACGCAGCTTAGTATCAAAGTTGAAGCCTCCGGTTTTAAACCCACCGGCTTTAATGATGTCGTACATGACCAGTGATAATTCATCTACATTGATAGGGAATTGGTCCGTATCCCAGCCATTTTGAGGGTCGCCTCTGTTGGCGTCGACACTACCGAAAATACCGAGTGAAATAGCAGTTGCAACTTCATGTTGGAACGAGTGGCCTGCCAAAGTCGCGTGATTCACTTCGATGTTTACTGCAAATTCATTCTCTAAACCGTATTGCTTTAAAAAGCCGTAAACGGTAGCGGAATCATAATCATACTGGTGTTTCGTCGGTTCTTGTGGTTTCGGCTCAATCAATAAGGTCCCGTTGAACCCGATTTTATGTTTGTGTTCGACAACCATTTGCATGAAACGACCGAGCTGTTCGCGCTCTTGGCGTAAGTCGGTGTTGAGCAAGGTTTCGTATCCTTCTCGACCGCCCCACAGCACATAGTTTTCTCCACCCAAACGCTTGGTCGCATTCATCGCGTTGAACACTTGGGTTGCACCATAGGCGAACACTTCTGGGTTTGGACTGGTAGCCGCACCGCCCGCATAACGAGGGTTACTGAACAAATTGGCGGTACCCCACAGGAGCTTCACACCGGTTTCTTCCTGTTTTTGCTCGAGCACATCGGTCAGGCGGGCAAAATTCTCCGTATATTCTTTAATGCTATTGCCTTCGGGTGATACGTCTACATCGTGGAAACAGTAATAGGGGACACCCAGCTTCGCAAAAAATTCAAACGCCACATCGGCCTTTTGCACAGCCCGTTCCATGGCATCACCTGGTTGTAGCCAAGGGCGACCAAAAGTACCCTGGCCGAAGACGTCCGCCCCGTCCCAACAGAAGTTGTGCCAGTAGCAAGCCGCAAAACGCAAGTGCTCTTCCATGGTTTTGCCCAAGATTTCCTCTTTGGCATTATAGTGACGAAAAGCGAGTGGGTTTTCAGACGCTTCACCTTCGAATTTTATATTATCGATTGATTCAAAATATTGAGACACGATGACGTTCTCCTGTTCTATTACTGACTGTTTTTTCATTATTGGCGTTAATCTGGTAGCTCACAATTACGTTTTTTGCTTTCCAAATTGTGCAAATTCACGCCTTTTTGATTGTGTTAAAAATGGCGAAGAATGCGCGCTTTAATTGATTGTTCAGTGAGTCCAAACAGCGTGTAAAGCTCGTTAGCTGGAGCGGATTCTCCAAACTGGTCAATACCAAAAACCTCGCCGTCTATGCCCACATACTTGTACCAGCTCTGAGTTGCTCCGGCTTCGATCGCGAATCGCATACGACAGGCATTCGGTAACACCGATTGTTTGTAAGTATCACTTTGCTGATCAAATCGGGAATGACACGGCATCGAGACGACATTGACTCTCAGGCCTCGCTCTGCAGTGATGGCATCGGCGATAGCGACAGCGAGCGATACCTCTGAACCACTTGAGATCAGAATGATATCGGGCACAGTATTCCCACCTTGTAAAAGGTAACCGCCTTTTTCTATGTCACCGATTTGTGAGGCATTGCGGGACAGCGCAGGGAGCCCTTGACGGGACAAACACAAGGCACTGGGGCGCGAATCTTGTTCAATGGCACAGCACCATGCCACCGCGGTCTCTGTGGCGTCGCATGGCCGCCACGTATCTAGGTTGGGCGTTGCTCTTAGGTTCGCAATTTGTTCAATCGGTTGATGGGTTGGGCCATCTTCGCCCAAACCAATACTATCGTGTGTAAACACGTAGATTGCAGGTAGCTTCATCAAAGACGCCATGCGTACGGCGTTACGCGCGTATTCCATGAACATCAGAAACGTTGCTGTGAAACAACGAAAGCCACCATGGGCGAGGGCACCATTGGCAATCGCTGCCATGCCAAACTCTCTGACACCGTAGTGTAAATAGTGCCCGTTTTTCTCGTTACTGCTGTATGCTCTCGCGCTTTTCCACTTGGTTAAGTTTGAAGGGGCAAGGTCTGCTGAGCCTCCGAGCAATTCAGGTAGGTGCGGGACCAAAGCATTTATTGCATTCTCAGATGCCTTGCGGCTAGCAATTTTGCTGTTGTCGCTCGCTACAGTAGCAATAAAATCGGCCTTTATTTCTTGCCAGTTAGCCGGAAGCTCTCCGTTGTTACGGCGCAGTAGTTGCGAAGCAAGCTCAGGAAATTGGTGCTGATAATCAGAAAAACGGGCTTCCCAAGCCTGCTGTTGTGCTATACCTGCTTGCACCGCATTCCAATCGTCAGCGAGGCCATCTGGTAGGGCAAATGGTGTATTTTCGAATGCCAATGAGGCTTTGGTCTTGGCGATTTCTTCAGTGCCCAGTGGTGCGCCGTGGCAGTCATGACTCCCTGCTTTATTTGGCGAGCCCAGCCCAATTGTTGTCTTGCAACAAATCAATGTTGGCTTATTACTGGCTTTGGCTTGTTTGATAGCGTCGTCAATTTGTGAAGGACAATGACCATCAACATCGGGAATGACGTGCCATTGATAGCTTTCGAATCGCCGTTGAGTGTCGTCGGTAAACCAGTCTTGGACATCTCCGTCAATGGAAATGCCGTTGTCATCGTAAAAAACGATGAGTTTGTCGAGTGCCCATGTCCCGGCAAGCGATGCTACCTCATGAGAAATGCCTTCCATTAGACAGCCATCGCCAACAAAGCAATAGGTGTGATGATCGATGATGTCATGGCCCGGACGATTGAACTCGGCACTTAAAATACTCTCTGCGAGGGCGAAACCAACGGCATTGGCCAAACCTTGTCCAAGAGGCCCTGTTGTGGTTTCGACGCCGGGTGTATAGCCCAGTTCTGGATGGCCCGGCGTGTTAGAGTGCAATTGGCGAAATTGTTTTAGATCATCCAATGAGACGGCATACCCTGTTAAGTGCAACAAGCTATACAGCAACATTGAACCGTGACCATTGGAGAGCACAAAGCGATCTCGGTTGATCCAATTGGGGTCGTTTGGATTGTGCTTAAGATGCTGGTGCCAAAGTACCTCAGCAATATCCGCCATACCCATTGGCATGCCTGGATGACCAGAATTTGCAGCTTGTACGGCATCCATACTTAACACGCGAATGGCATTAGCTCGTTGTTGGGGGGAAAATGTTGTCACAATAACCTCTATTGATTTCTTTGATTCGCATCGTTAGCAAAGCGGTTGAACTGGTGGTAGCGAAGCGTGAGCTGTTCATGGCGCGAGCGCTGCACTTGGTGAGTAGCAACGATGTCGGGGATTGGGCACACAGTGTCTACTTTGGCAGTAGGGTTGGCCCCTAACATCGCAATGCGCGCTGCGCCCAGTGCAGGGCCAACCTCGCCGCCTTGATGGTAGGTACAGGTTACGCCTAGCACATCGGTAATCAATTGACGCCAAAATTGACTTTTTGCACCACCGCCAATAATGGCTATTTGTGCCGGGAATACATTGGAGGCGTTGATCACTTTTAACCCGTCGTTTAATGCAAAAGCGACGCCTTCAAGAATCGCGTACGTCATTTCCGCTCTGCTAGTAGATGCCGTTAGCCCGATAAATTCACCACCGAGTTTAGGGTTGTTGTGTGGCGTTCTTTCACCACTCAAATAGGGTAAAAAGAAAGGGGCATTGGTCTCGTCAATTTGGGTCGATGACAATTCCTCAACCAACACGGAAACGTCTCCTTGTGCTGCGATACCCGCGAACCATTGCAGACACGACGCCGCACTGAGGTGTACTGACATCACGTGCCACGTATTGGGTAAGGCATGGCAAAAACTGTGAAGTGCACTTTCAGGGTTAGACATAAAGCGGTCAGTCACCGCAAAGATGACACCGGATGTGCCAAGTGACAGCATTGCATGCCCAGGTTGAGTAATACCACTGCCAATGGCTCCCGCAGCATTGTCACCCGCGCCGCCCATCACAGGTACACTTTGCATACCCCATTGTTGGGCGATAGATGGCAGCAGGTGGCCTGTGATGTCGGGCCCTTCACAAAGTGATGGCATCTGTTCAACGGATAATCCAGTTGCCAACAGCATGGCAGCAGACCAATCTCGTTCGGCAGTGTCCAACCAGCTAGTGCCTGCGGCATCTGACATGTCACTGTAATAGGTGCCTGTCAGTAAAAAGCGCAGGTAGTCTTTGGGCAACAGGACTTTGGCAACCTTGGCGAAAAGGTTCGGTTCATTTTTCGCTACCCATTTGAGTTTTGGGGCGGTAAAACCAGGCATGATGAGGTTACCCGTGATAGTCATCGCATCTGGTACCTCAGCCATCAATTCCTCGCACTCTAGTGCCGACCGCCCGTCATTCCACAGTATTGCAGGCCTTAAGACATTGTTGTGTTCATCAAGTAAAACCGCTCCGTGCATTTGTCCGGCGATGGCGATGGCTTCGATAGATTGACTTACACCTTGTTTTTTAAGGGCTTGCATGCAAGTGTCAAGGGCTTGCCACCAGTCCTTCGGGGCTTGTTCTGACCACAAAGGTTGTGGAGTGGAGACTGTCAGCGAAGCACTGTGAGATGCAATCACGTCGCCAGCTGTGTTACATACAATTGCTTTGACACCGGATGTGCCTAAATCAATACCTAAATATGCCATATGCGTTCTCTCTAAATCGTTGTATGTAGAGTATGGGTGAGGAGAATTCCCGCAATTACGAAAATCATTATTTTTATTTACATTTCTCTTACTCTTGTGGCGAAACCGAAAGATTGCAGTATCCTGAACATACGATAACAATCATAAGAAAACGCCGCGCTCGTTGTTTGCCTAACGTGACACACGCGGTTTGCGTAACTGGTAAAAGATATGTTTGATATTAGACACAGTATTACTTTGCTGTTTAACGCTAATAAGGTTTATGACCGACAAGTGATCGAAGGGATCGGCAATTATCTTCAAGCGACCAAAGTCAATTGGGATGTGTATCTCGAAGAGGATTTTTTAACCCGGCTAGAACGCATTGATGACTGGTCAGGCGACGGCATTATTGCTGATTTTGATGATGTGACGATAAGAACGGCGTTGCAAAATATCGATAAACCGGTGATTGGAGTCGGTGGGTCATATTCAGAAGAGGCAGATTATCCACCTGTCCCGTACGTGGCGACGGATAACGATGCGGTCATTCAAGAAGCCTACAGCCACCTCAAGTCAAAGGGTTTGGAACGATTTGCTTTCTATGGACTGCCTATTGATGAATCTCATCGGTGGGCACAAGAGCGAGAGATTGCGTTACAAAAACATACCGAAAAAGACGGTTACGCCTGCCACGTATATCGCGGCGTGCAAACCACACCGGATACGTGGCAGTACGCGATGAATCGATTGGCCGATTGGGTACAAGGTTTGCCCAAACCAATTGGGATTGTCGCTGTTACGGACAGCCGAGCAAGACACCTATTGCAAGCCTGTGAACAAACTAATATCGCAGTACCTGACAAAGTATCTGTGATTGGTATTGATGACGATGATATTGCGCGATTCCTAAGCCGAGTCGGGTTGAGTTCAGTCACTCAAGGGTGTGTCGAGATGGGATACAAGGCAGCTAAGCTGCTGCACAATCGTTTAACCCGAGAGTCTGAAACACTACCGAGAGTTATGGTGCCTCCTGCTGGGGTGGTATCGAGACAGTCTACCGATTACAAGGCTTTGACGGACCCCCATGTGATTCAAGCGATGCAATTTATACGTCAAAACGCGACTCGGGGAATTAAAGTCGAACAAGTAACTGACTATGTGGGTATTTCACGCTCTAACCTAGAGCAGCGTTTTTTAGAGGAGTGTGGGCACACAGTGCATTTGGCGATTCACAATGAAAAGTTAAATCGCGCTTGTAAATTGCTGACCGATACGGATATGCCGACTAAAGAAGTTGCCTCCCTTTGTGGTTATCCTTCGCTGCAATATATGTATGCCATCTTTAAAAAGCACTTTGAGCAAACGCCAACACAATATCGGCAAGGTCAGGGAGCATAGCCGCTCCCTAGTGAAGTTTTCCGATTAATGACAGCGCATTGCTGCCTAATTCAATATTGGTAGCGGAGCCTTTCACTGCTTTTTTCGTGTCCTCTGCCAATAGGTCAACATTACCTGAGACTAAGTTAAGTTTTTCGCCCACACTGGTCAGCTCATGGTTGATATGGTTTAGGTGAAGAATGACGTCTTCTGATGCTTCCGATACCGATTGGGTGGAGTTGTGCATTGAATTCTCACTGGAGTCCGTTGCAGACATCGCATTGGACATTGAATTATTCAAGCTGGACAATGCGTCACTCACCCTGTGTTGCTTTTCTTCCAAGCGTTTCAAATGGTTATTGATTTGCTCTGAGTTTTCTTTGGTTTTTTGCGCGAGCGCTTTGACTTCATCGGCGACAACAGCGAAACCACGGCCGGCTTCACCTGCACGGGCCGCCTCAATGGCGGCATTCAATGCCAACAAATTGGTTTGCTCAGAAGTGCCAGAAATCTCTACCGCTAAGGTGGAGATGCTTTTAAATTCTGCTAAAAATTCGT
The DNA here is from genome assembly GCF_057544385.1 of Alteromonas sp. 5NS40-0096. NCBI lineage: Bacteria > Pseudomonadati > Pseudomonadota > Gammaproteobacteria > Alteromonadales > Alteromonadaceae > Alteromonas > Alteromonas sp. 5NS40-0096. The sequence continues at coordinate 1,007,766 of NZ_BAAJLQ010000001.1, read as the reverse complement.
CGAGTTGGCTAGTTAAGGTATTACCTGCATGTGAGGCGTCGGAGACTTCCTGTGTCAGGCTTGTTATCTGGCTACAAACTGATGTGAACGCACCAACCATCTCTTCTAGTCGTTGTTTACTTTGTTCTGCTTCATGCACTAACTGCGCATTGGTCTCCAATGTCAGTCTAGCGGTCGCTGCGAGATCTTCGATAAACCCCACCCGTTGTTTTGAAGCAGTATTCACATTTCGAGCATTTTGCGTAATTTGCTCCGTGATAGATTGAATCTCTTGTGATAAGTGATGTTCGGAGGCATTGGATTGTTGCTGAACGTTGGCTGCTGCTTCAGCGTCTGCCTGTTCGATATCACACTTTCTCGCGCTGGCGGCTCCGGAATAGGTCGCAACACAATATGGGACACAATAGGTTAAAAACAATTTGGGCCAAGCTATCGCGCCGCCCAGAAACAATGCATCCCATTGGTTTATCAGGTTTAAAATCGTGCCAACGACAAAGGCGACGATGAAGGCTCGTTTCATTAGCTCTGGTGCGAATGCATAATCAATCCATGAGCTAGATTGGATAGTCCTTGAAGTCATTGCGTGTACCCGTATTGCTGTATTTTATTGATGTTACGTCGAGGCGTGTGAGACTGTTGTCGTTTTGCTATTACCATAGCGCGACTTTTGTATCCTATCCACATAACCTCTTCAATCCATTTTATATTTCCGAATGTTTCGTTTATCAAAGGTCGAATAAACGTCTTAGTTATCTCACGGGAATGCTTATTACAAAACGATACAATTCAAATGGATGGATTTTATTGTAGATACAGTATCATCGTTTATCTAGGTTATTGAACGCGCTAGTGTTGTACTTAAACTCGCTGCAATAACCACAAAAACATAAATCGAAGGAGACTTCTGCGTTTTGCGCGTTGTCAAACAAAAGGATAAAAGATGAAGTACGGTATTTTCGCGACAGCTGTCGCCGCGTTCTCGTTACACAGTGCAGCGACTGCTGCTGATTTTACATTGGGATCAGGCTACCCATTTGTTATTCAAGCCCAAGTTTCTCAAACATTCGAACAAGACAATTCTCGGGTTTATGGAAACTATAAAATAGGTTTGGATGACGGTTTTGCAGTCGGTTATGAAAAAGGGTTTGATAACCATAGCATTGGCATTATGTATGGCGCACTTGGCGCAAGAGATGCTGATAGGGAATGTGAATCAGAAGGCTCGGTAGGAGGCATTATCGCATGTCCTATCATCGCTATATTCGATGACGAAACAACAAATGGATTCGGAGTGACTTATCAATATTGGTTTAACGGTGCATTTCAAGATGGCTGGGGAATCCGCTTAGAAGCGGGCTACGGGAAAACGTCAGACACAGATTTAGAAAGGGCTGATGGCAACATCACGATTTCCTATCAATTTTAATGCCTTGAAAATCTGTTGATTCGGGCCAATGTGGTAAGGTGTGGTTACTCAACATAGCCACGCCCAAATTAGACGACAGTTGAAAAGGACATCACAATGCCGATTGCACAGCTTAATGTAGCGAAAATACGATACTCCCTTGAAGATGAGAGAATGAGCGGGTTCGTGGATAATCTAGAACACATCAATGGCTTGGCTGAATCTATGGACGGATTCATTTGGCGCTTAAAAGACGAAGAAGGTGATGCAACCTCATTTCAAGCGTTTGATGACCCCGATATCATCTCAAATTTGTCTGTCTGGCAGTCCGTTGAGGCGCTAAAACAATTTGTGTTTCATACAGAACACAAGTTTTTCTTGGCGCGAAAAAAAGAATGGTTTGTCCCCATGACAATGCCGAGTTTGGTGTTGTGGCCCATTGAACGCGATGAAACCCCAACCTTAGAACAGGCCGTGGCGCGACTTACCTATCTTAGAGAGCATGGTGACTCTGACTACGCGCATTCATTTCGGTATACTCAAAAGGCATAATGAGTCAGTGATTTAATCGAATCTCGAAATAGGGCGTCGTACTCGACGACAACACATTAAACAAGAGGTAAGAATGGCGAATACACATTCAGCGTTTATTGGACTAATGCAGCGTGCGAGAAACGTGAAACGTTGGCCGTTAATGGCGCAATTTCAAGAAGAAATGCTTTCGACTCACATATACGAGGCCTCTGTTGTCGCTCACATGCTGGGTGTGATCGCTAAAGAAATTTTCAACGAAGACGTCAATCCAGATCGGGTTGCTTCGATGGCTATTTTTCATGAAGGCAGTGAAATTGCAGGCATGAGCGATATTCCAAGCCCCGTCAAGTATCACGACCCCGAAACGACCAAAGCGATCAAAAAGCTAGAGCGTCGCTTTGAATCCATGCTGATCCAAACTCTCCCTGAGGCGCTTCAAGGGCAATATCGCGGTCTCATCGAACAAGATAAAGATGACATTCACGTCAAGTTAGCAAAAGCGGCTGACGTGTTATGTGCCTATTTAAAATGCGACTACGAGTTGAGTAAATCCAATTCAGAGTTCTCAAATGCTATGCATGAAATGGAGCTGCAGCTTGAGAAGTATCGCGCTAACTTCCCAAGTGTTGACTATTTTTGTCAGATTTTCTTAGAAGATGCCAAAGGTACGTTAGACGAGCAAACCAAAGATTTAGACTGGGTGAACAACGCGAATGCCGTGCACCTTGACGAAGGGAAGGGCGAGAGTTAACTAGCGTCGTTACAATGTATAAAACCTATGTTGTTGGATTCGTCATCACCATCACTTAACTTGCCATTCTAGGTGATAAAGCGGAACTTAATACGACTGTCTTTTGTGTACGTCGAGCTGCCACGCGGCCCGACGGTCATTTCACCTATTCGTCATTATTTTCACTTAACACTTTTGCTAGTGCCGAAGTGTATGACTTGGCTGCGTAAAGCTGTACTATGTATGTAAGTTCGCAAATAATATTAAAAGTTATTTCAGCGCAATCTCAGGAAAGGATAGCGAGAGATGGTCCAGTATGATAATAATTATTAAGCGATTCTTAGTGGTCGATTCGTTTAAATTTTAGGCAAAAAAGGAAATAGCCACCCTATGAATATCAAGTTTACTTATTTATTAACTTTTCTAATTATCATATTAGGCATATCTTTTTCTTACTTTAATTTTTTTAATGATTATTTATGGTTAGCAAGAAGCGGAGCTTTGATTGTAGTTGTTGGTATTATATTCGCTGTAGTAGAGTATCATAATCGAGAATTCCAAACCAACATGTTTAAATTCTATACGGATACATTAAAAGACAAAATCGCATACGATACCAAAAATATCGACCAAGATACGCTTAATTCTTGGGTTAAAAAGGCTGAAGCAGAAGAAGACAAGCTCAAAAGTGAATTAGAGAAGTACACTTTGAAACATGAGGCAATTCTTCTAATATTGGGAACATTAATTTGGGGCTTTGGAGATGTGCTAATTAAACTACTTTTTGGTTTATAAATTTATCTAACAAAGCTCTTAAAACGTTTATCACAGCGCGTTAGCTCCGCGTTGAATGTCCGCTCCTTGTTCATTAGCGCCTTTCAACACTAGCTATGGGCGGCAAAGTACGCAAAACAGACCTCCAATTACCCCAGAAAAACTGGTTCAGGAGCGAGTGTTTCAGCATCTGACCTCTTTAAGCCATAAAACCTTAAAAATTCAGCCATAAGTCAGAGAGACGTCAGGTGTTTTGCGTCCTATTTTTTTAAATTAATGAATAATTTAAAGATATTCAAATTGGACAAACCATGAAACAAATTCGTCTTCCAGCTACTTTGCTGTTTTTGATGGTGACGATGAGCAGTAAAAGTCATTGTCAGGACACATCCGCAGCCCTGTTATATCCCTATCTCGGGCAAAAGCCACCAGGGTTAACGCCGCAACCCTTTGCGCTCGGTATTGTAAATACAGAAAAATGGGGCGATTCTGTCGGTTTTTCGCCTGACCTGAACACAATTTACATTAAACGGTGGAGGCATTCTCGCGAAGTTGAGCAACCAGAAAGCCATATTTTCCAGAATGTCGATAACCAATGGCATAAGACTGTGATGCCAGACAATATGGTGAAACCATTCTATTCCCCAGATGGGCAAACCCAATATCACAGGTCGAAGTATAGAGAGCGTATTGCGGATGGCTGGTCTGAATGGAAAAGTCTTGGCCCACAGTTTGAAGAGATTCGTATCATGGGTCTCACTGCATCTGCCAATGGGACTTTGGTGTTTGATGAAAATGCCAGACACAAGGACGGTTATGGTACGCTCTTTTATTCGCGATTGATTGATGGCAAACGCGAAGATCCGCAGCCTTTGCCAAAAGAGATTAATACTGGCAGGTGGAATGCCCATCCCTTTATTGCCCCCGATGAGAGTTACATACTTTGGGATGGCGAGCGAGCCGATGGCTATGGGGAAGCCGACCTATTTATCAGCTTCCGGCACAAAGATGGCTCTTGGAGTGATGCGATCAACTTAGGTAACGCCATCAATACTGAAGTTAGGGAAGGTGGTCCAATGGTATCACCAGACGGAAAATATCTTTTCTTCAATAGAATGGTACCGCGCAGTGATGACAGTGGGAAACAGCAGTCAGATGTATTCTGGGTGTCTACACAAGTTATCGAAGACCTTAAAAACAGACAATAAAAACATCGCAAGGTGAAATTCAACAATTCACCACGTTACGTTACTCGAGAAAAAATCGTTGTCGCGACCGTCTCCATATGACACAAAGCTGCGGTCAGGCTGAAGAAGCCTGACCGCCCAAACATTGTCTCAAGTTGCGACTGGCTATGCAGAGCTGCGATGTACGTAAAGCAGATAATAAACGTCAGCTAATTCGACGAAGTAGGCATACGCATAAATAAATGTATGTCAGTATTTTGCAGCGCAGTCTGACGCAAGCGTATACTCTGCTATCGGTTAAATGTCTTACAAGGCAAAGACCTTTCTCATTGCCGTCCCCATTCCTTTCCACCCATTTCTACCAATCGAGACGCAGCTCGTCGAAAGGAAAAGGCGAGATCATTGGCGGACGAAAATTGAGCCAGTGACACGCCAATTCGGCCGGTCGCCGACCACTCATAATATTCTCCTTCTTTGGTGCGAATCATGGTTGTCGCAAAGGAACTCGAGTTACCCCCTTTCTCACTGACAATCAATTCTCCATCTCCATCATCACTTTCGACGTACGCTTCAAAATCGACAAACAACTCGTCGAGCGGAACTTGTGCCGCCAACACCAAGCGGGTGCGAGATTCATAACACGCGTCAATGAGGGTCACGAACCGTCGCGCTTCGTTGAGGTGATTGGCGTCCAGTTGAGGGACGCGCTCCATGATGATGACCGGAAATCGGCAGCAGAGGGAAATATAATCGGCCGCCCCGAGCGGTTGGTAGCACAACTCGGAAAAGTCAAACCAGGCGCACCTGTGATTCAATCGGGCGACCTTGACATTGCGACCAAAGAGGACAGGAATGATTTCGGCGTTAGTTTCGGATGCAGTGCCCCCAAATATTTCTTCCAACTGCCCCTGTATGTTGTTATTGGTATTCCCAGACACATCTTTGTTTGACCAAAAATAGGATTGACCATCTGATCGAGTTTCGAGTCGATAATCCACACTGGAATCTTCCATGGAAATAATGTCGAACGTGTCTTTCAGCATGTCGATGAATGGCAAAAAGAGGGAACGGTTGATACCACCCTTATACAAGGCATCGGGAGGGCGATTCGAAGTTGCCACCACCACGACATTCCAATCCAATAATAATAAAAACAGGCGTTTCAAAATCATGGCATCGGCAACGTCTGTCACTTGAAATTCATCGAAACAGAGGAGTTGGGCTTCTTGTGCCAATTGTTGCGCGATGATGGGGAGCGCATCATCTCTTGGGTGCTTTTGCTTGTAGACAAAGATTCGATGATGGACGTCTAGCATGAATTCATGAAAGTGAACGCGGCGTTTTGTAATCTTTGCGTGTTTGTGGCTGTTATTTTTACTGCAAGAATCATCATCAGGCACAGTAACCGACGCGTAAAAGAGATCCATTAAAAAGCTCTTGCCGACTCCGACCGGTCCATGAATATAAATACCTAGAGGGGGAGGACCAGAAGACCACAAGTGGAACTTCTTTCGAAGAAAGGATAGGGCGGATGTCAGGGACCGTGCCAGTAATCGAGGACCGCGGCTTGTCCGATCTTCGGTGTGCACGGGTATTGGTGGGAGCGAAGTAAGAGACTCGTGGAGGGCATCGAGTTTTGCCGCCAAAGCGACTTGCTCGTCATCTCGTCGCACCTCGCCTGCATCCACCTTGAGTTCATATGCTGCTGTCACTGGGCCTGTTGGAAGGGAGCGCTGAGCGACGCGTTGTTGTACTGCCATATTGTTCATCACCGTCTTCATCATGTGACTGATGAATTTATTAACATGGTGGTAAAGTACGATAGATTTCCGTTTGGGTATCAAATGAATTTGTAATAGAGACTTAAGTTTCGAAGTTTAATTTGTGTAAGTTCATTATAACCAATTGAATAATATAGCTAAAAATAGCTTTTCATGGCGGCGTGTTCGTTGTCTACACAAAACACGAAACCACTCAAGAACTATGAAATGAACCATGGCACACCTTTTTTATTTTTAACAACAGATTGGCTCACACGTGCCGATACCAAAGTCTACAACCTGTCGAGTGAAAGTCGGCTATTTTCCTTCTATCAATCAACTTTTTCCGAGTGATCAAGTATTGAATACAAGCGCTTCTAAAGATGTACAAACCTAGCTGAATATTACTTTCATTCATACCGACTTGTCTGAGGCCAAGTTTGATTAATCGTATGATGATATTTCGCTCAATGAAAAGTGAGGGGCATGGCGTTCATCGTTTCAAAAAAGCGTAGCGAGATTTTAGTAACCTGTTGCGACAATTTCCCAATCTCAGTAGCTAGCTCCGAACCAACAGGTTTTTCTATAATAAAGTCTCAAGGAGTTTTGGTGAGGGTAAATTTCAAAGCTCAGTCTCCAGAAACCCCAATGAAATTGAGTACTGTGTATTTATTCGGCTCTGACCTTTTTATTCAAAAGGTTAGGTAGGTTTACTCTGTCTAAATAGAATAATGTTTGGTGCGCATGATATTGCGAATTTTTTCTAAAAGGGACTTCGACTCATTAATTTCTCCAATAAATAACGATGTGTAATTACTGAGAATTCTCAGTAACACATATAGAAAAAGTGTTTTTTAACGAGTAAATTATTGTAAATTGATGATATTAAATGCAAATGTGGATATTTGTTGCGTGAAACCAGCTCGGTGTTACTGCTAAGTCTTCACAATAAGATGTTATATACCTATGGACAATAAAGAGTGGAATTCAACTAAAGACGTAATATTAATGCTTACTGAGCTAAAAAATCATAATGAAGAACGTTTCAATGGTTATGTTAAGGATTTACAACTTTTCTATATTGATTGCTGCGAACAAAAATTAGATTTATTACCTCAAGAGTCTTTTAAAATTGCGCTACGAACAGCAGAGTCTTTTATCAATGGAGATGTTACTAACGAGCAAGTTAGCCACCAAAATTGGTATACTGAGGCTGACGTATTTGGAATGGATTATGACGAGCCTCCATTTGATAACAGAGAAATATATGAAAATATTTCTCGTAAGTTAGGATTAAATTTCGACGATGCTCGGGATTATGCTGTTCATTTAGGTTACTTTATAGATTGGTCTAGCTTGTATGCTCAATCTTTTAATGGTCGTATTCCAAAGCAATACAGTGAATTTTTAGATTCTGACATATTAAAAAAGTATATTGTCGAGCCATTTGCGTAAACGGCATATAACAAGCCAATAAAGTGGGACTGTTAAAGCTTGGCTCGGCTCCTCTTCGCTTAACAAGTATAGTCAAAGCATTATCAGCCCCTTATTGGGGGCTCTTGGGTAGTTATGGGAATTGAATTCGAACTAGTGAATCAGACAAAGAAGGAACTCATTTCTTTCTGTCATCTGAATGGAAGCAAGAAAAGAGAATTAGCTGGAGGTTCAGCACAATCTGCTCTTGTCACTTGGTATCTACTTCAAAACCAAGGCGATGAGATCCAGTTCGTGAGTGATTTTGATAGTGATTGGCCATTTTCAGAAGGAAGAAAATGCGACCTCATATCATATAGAGATGTCACTAATGAACTCATTGAAGAACTAGTCTCTCAAGAGATACTAAAAGACATCGGTTATCTATATAGAGACGAAGATGATCCGGACACAGTCTATCTAAGAGATATTGTTAATGTCTGGGGAAAATGAGCATAACAAGGCGCAGCAACGGACCTCCATCCGTTATCCGCAGCGTTATGTGCTACGAAAATGATTAAGTATTTTCAGGTTAAACCAAATTCTGAACCGCCACTCGTTGAAGGTTTGAAACCATTTCGAGCTGTAATTATTTCCGAAGATAGTGTTCTTGTTGATTGGCAGGAAACTATTTGCGATTGGTTGGTAAGTTCAGGTTGTTTGTATATGTCTGCTTGGGGAGTAGATTGCAGCTCATGGGATGATGCGGTAGACAATTCGATTATCAGAAAATTTGGTTCAAAGGAAATACCAGAGAAAGAGCTAGTCATAACCACGTGGCATGACAAAGAGCCTTTGACAGAAGCTTTTTACTTTGCAAAATATAATGCTTCACATCCTGTTGCAAATATCGAGAATACGCTATTAATCCATGTTTCAAAAACAAACAAAGAGCAGGAACTGTTAAATGAATATGCACGCACATAACAAGGCGCTCAAGAGGGACACAAACACGGTACTTCTTCGGAGTTTAGCGCCATGTTTGTGCCCCTTAGCTTAGTGTTATACGCAATTGCAAACCAAGAGGAATGAATGGAATCTCAAATAAGTCAGAAAACAAAAGAAATGGAAATTTTGCCTTTACTATTTAGCTTCAAAGGCAGGATAGGTAGAGTCCAGTTTTCCAAATGGTGGATACCGTTAACGTTAATCACAGTTCCTTTCTACTATATAAACGAACAACTGGCAGGAATAATAACAATACTAATGCTTTGGCCGTTATTCGCTTTAACAACAAAAAGATACCATGACTTCAATAGTTTCGGTTGGTTGGGTGTTCTTCAGTTATTACCTATCATTGGATGGCTTATAGTAGTCGTAGGCTGTAGCTTCACAGTCGGTGATTTTAAAGACAATAAGTATGGAAAATCCATTTACAAATCGTAAATTACGTATAACAAAACGCTCAAGTTCGCACCCGCCGAGTGCGGGCGCTGGGACAAAAACACAGTGCGGCTTCGTCATTTTCGCACTGTGCTTTTGCCCCTTAGCTTAGTGTTATACGTCACTATGAAATATCGTTGCAGCGAATGTAGTTTTATCTTCCCTTGTCGAGAAGCTATTGATGCTTATAAGGAAGGAATTAAACGTGGCTTTTTATGCCCCTCTTGCAAATCAAATATACAAGAGTTGTTCTTTCGAGGAGGCAATACGAGGCTAACTTTCGAATCTGAAGAACATGAGAAATGGTTTACAAAATCAACTATTGAACTCTCACTTCTAGCATTTTTGATAATTTTACTTCGACCAAATCATTGGCTCATATTTGTTCTGTTATTTTGCGTAGTCATGATTCACTTTGCATACTGCAAAAAACGCTTTGGTTTTGTTCCATACCCCAATGTTATTGGTACGGAACGTATGGAGGATTAAACTAGCATGGCGTATAACAAAACGCTCAAGTCGCAACCCGCTGCACGGGCTGCTGGGACAAATATACAATGTAGCTTCGCGATTATCGCATTGTATTTTTGCCCCTTAGCTTAGTGTTAGGTAAACCTGTATATGGAAATTTTGGTTGCTGTAATTAGCTTACTTGTTTTCGGGGTATTCCTCGCTGTAGCGCTATCTAAAGTTCCCGTTTTAGGCAACGCTTTAGATTTCTTTGCAGAATTAGCAAGCGGACCTCGCTTTATATATCTTGCTTGGCCGTTTCTACTATCAACCGCTTACAGAAAAGAGTTAATTCTCGAACATAAAAATAGAATTAAGTGGTTAGCTTGGGTAGAGTATTTACCGCAATTAGTTAAAAAAGATATTGGCGGCTCTAGCAGCACGAGGTGGGATATGCCCCCTGTCTTTATTTATGCTGGTGGGTAAACGCATAACAAACGCATCTTGCAACAGCTATTAAGTGGCTTGGACGGGTTTTGCGTTCGTTCCTCGCTTCAAAACCGCCGTAAATGCGGGAGTTATCTATTTCTAAGGATTGGAGTTGATCATGGATAATGAAGAACTACTAAACGTAAAAGCTAAAATCGAATTTGATAAAATGAGTGCTCATCAAAATGATTTGGATGAGTTTCATAAGCTTGGGTCTAGAGATATTGGTTTTAAAGATGTCCTGCTCTTAATTGCACCATTTGCATTTTTATTAATAGCGAATAGCTTCTTCGAAATAGATTCAGGTCTATTGCAAGTGTTGTGTGTAGTGTTTTTTGCTTCCTCGTTTGTGCAAGGCATGGTTGCTGCGGATAGTAGAAAAACAAATCGTAGAATTGATTTACTACTTCAAATTATTAAACAAGAACGAAGTAAAAACATGTAACAAGCCAATAAAGTAACTGTACTGCTAAAGTTTGGCTCGGTTCCGATTCGCTACACAGTATGGCCAAGTATTTATCAGCCCCTTAATAAGGCGTTATACACTTTTTAGGAAGCACCTGTGAAAAAGTTGAGTTTTCTAATTCTTACTGTGTTGTTACTGTGCGTGCTTGCGTATGGAGCTTATATCGCTCTAATGCCTCGTGTAAAGATTGAAAACCTTTCATTGCAATTTGTTCAGTCTGTGACAGTTGAATTGCCGAATAACACTTTAACATTTGGTCCGTTGAAATCAGGCGACATACAGGTTATTTACTACAGTCTCAATCAAAGTGATGGAACATATAAATATCACGTCAAGTTTGATTCTGACGAAGAGGTATCAGGTGAATGTGGTTATGTAACTTCCAATGATCTTGGTAAAAGTTTTTTCATCACTTTGAGGCCAGATAAAGACGTATCTTGCAATGGTTAGCGTGTATAACAAACGCTTGAGTCGCATCCCACTGCGCGGGCTGCTGGGACAAAAACACAGTGCGGCTTCGTCATTTTCGCATTGTGCTTTTGCCCCTTAGCTTGTTGTTATGGGCACAATTGATGAACCAGAACAGTATTTTACTCTTGCTGCTTTTTTTAATTTTTGGATGCTCACACGAATCTCAAGAATTAACTCCGGAAATGCAAGAGCAAGCCACCGAGACTGTGCTTGCATATTTGGAACATAATAACCTTCCAAATGAAAATCTGAAGATCATCATTTCAGAAAATAGAGACATCGCCGACTTTTCTTACATGTATAGAGGTGGTGGACGCTGCATCAATTTTATCGTTAAGTGTTATGGATTTAACTGCAAAGAGCTTCAATTGTATCCATATGATAGGCATGGAGAAAAGTGCCCATAACAAACGTATTAACACTTGCTGCGCTCGTTAGGGACAAAAACACGTAGGCTCCCTTCGGATCGCTCGGAATTATAGCTTACGTATTTTTGCCCGTTATGTATCTAGGGAGGTTTTGGTGCGGTATCCAGTTTTATGGATGAAATTGTGGAAAAAATTATCCAAGTTTATTAGCTTAGCGATCTCTTTTCCTGTCGCTCTCTTATTTATTTTTAGGTTCTTTAAAAATGATATGAGCTTAGATATAACTTTTGAACATGTCACTATTGCCCAGTTACCGCTATTCTTTCTCGGTATTGTTGCTTTTTCAGTAGCTTTCTCCTTTTTCATCGCATTTATATTTAAATTTGCTGGAGTTGAAGTTAAAGGTGATTATTTGATTGGTAGAAACTATTGGTTTCTTAAAAAGCAAATACCGATTAAATCTATCGAACAGTTTTATCCTTTTAGTAACAATGGTATTGAAGCTATAGTGGCAGATGCTGGATCATACGGTAAAGTCTACATCTCAACCCAAACAGACAAGCTAGATGAGCTTTTAGCATTTTTGGAAACGAATAGTGGTGTAAACGATACATAATAAGTCAATCAATTCGGACGTATAACCGTTGACTGCATTCACTTCGTTCACAATTATAGTCAACTATTATCCGCCGCTTACTAGGGCATTATGCATACTTAGAGTTGTGATGAAAACTTGGATTTTAATAGTATTTTTGTCAATGTCTTTCCATACAATGGCAAAGCAATGTTTAGGCGTTGTTGTTTTTTATTTGCCAGAAACAGAAAGTGATTCAGAGTTGATATCGGATTTTTGGTATTTCTATAACTCCATTTATAAAACGCTTAATACAAGAAATCTTGAAACTGTATTTATTGAAAAATTACCATCAAAAATAAATACTTGCTTGGGGATTGAAGTAACAGTCAAACAAAACAGTTTTGAATCTAAAACTGGTTACGTGTTAATAAGCTCACAGGGTAAAACAAAATATATGTCTGGTGTCGTTACTGACATTGATTTGTTGCAAGAAACAGAAGCATTTTTTAAATAGTACGCCTAACAAACGATAATGGTGATAATTTCCTCTTCAAACCGAACAAGGGTTGAACGTCCGCATTCCAAGTAAATTGATCGCTCATCTCTTCAGCTAACGACTTCTCTTATCAGCATTAATCTACTAACAAAGCCCTAAAATGTGGAAAACGGCTGTATGTTTTGTGCTAACTGCCGGGTCAAGCCAATTTGAAATTAAATGTCTAAGATGAGATATGAATTACTGCGATATCGTTAACGGCTTTAGTGCTTAGTCAAACGCCATTAACGTCTTTGTGAAAAAGGGGGAGCGTTAATCTTCTGTGTTGTTAAGGCGCAAATCGCTGGCCAATTGAGGTCTGCCGAAATAGTAACCCTGACCTATATCGCAACCCAAGTCCGCGAGTAATTGTGCTTGTTGCTCGGTTTCTATCCCCTCAGCGATAACACGGATGGAGAGGGTTTTGCACAAACTGATAATCGCTTCGACAATCTTACAGTCTTTGCGTTCATTGACGACATTGGTGACAAAGGATTTATCAATTTTCACGGAATCGATGTTTAAGTCTTTGATATACGCGAAAGAACTCATACCGGTACCAAAGTCATCAATCGAGGTTTTCACGCCGAGGGCATTGAGCTCTGCCATAAATTGTTTGGTAGCCGCGATGTCAATCATGGTTGCACTTTCTGTCAATTCAAATTCAAGCAATTGGGGAGGGCAATGATGCGCATCGAGCATTTGTTTGATAAAAGGAATAAACGCTTTGTCTAGCATATTATACGGCGATAGGTTCATCGCAATTGGTACACTAATCCCATTTAGATACCAATGGTTTATCTGCTTTATTGCGGCAGCCAAGATGTAGCGTGTAAAGGCGTGCACAATTCCGCTTTGCTCAACCAACTCTATGAATACCGATGGGGCAATTTCTCCCTCAGTTGGATGATGCCAACGGGTAACCGCTTCCACACCAATGACTTGCTGCGTTTTTAAATCGACTTTGGGCTGGTAGTAAAGTTGAAACTCTTCTCTTTGCATGGCCGCGTGTAGTTGGCCTCGCAAGGTAACGCTAAGTTTAGTGATATCGGCCAGAGATGCATCGTATTCTTGAACGCCGAGACGCTGCTTTTTAGCGTGCAGCATTGCGGTATCGGCACAACGCAGTAAAGAGTCAATATCTGTCCCTTGGTTTGGATAACAAACAAGACCAACGCTCGCGCCGATTTCCAATGCTTGGCCACCAATCTTAACGGGCTTTCTGCACGAGTAAAGGACCTCAAAAGCACATTCTCGAGCCACGTCCATTGGTTCTTCAGCAATCCAAATAGCGAACTCGTCACTGCGTAATCGAAATGTTTCACCTTTGTCGCCAACGACTTTACCTAACCTCTCCGCGACCATGGCAAGCAGCGCATCGGCGGTTTCATGGCCTAGTGTGTCGTTTATTTCTTTAAATCGGTCAAGGTCGACATAAAGCAACGATCCATGAGGAATAGACTGCCCCTGCTCAATCTTGGTTTCGATGTATTGTTTGAATGAAACCTGAAGACACGTTTTGTTTTTTAATGACGTGAGCGGGTCGTGCATAGCGAGCTGCTCTAATTCTTCGTTTCGTTTTGCCACGCGTTTACTGATTAAGGCAGATACCAAAATACTCGACCATAAGGTAATCAAAAGCGTGATAAATGCCGTGAACGTGAGAGTAGAAGACGCCGAGTCCAGAATTCGTTCCAATGTTTTGGAGCGCCAGAGTGCAATGACGTTAACACCATCAATATTAGATTGAGTAACGTAAGTGACGTTATTGCGATACTCAACGTAACTGTCTTCGTCCAACGACTGAAGCAGCGCTTCTAACTCAGTTGCAGAGAGCACGAGCGCATTGGCTTTGTGATTGGTTACCGTCCCTTGGTGAAGTTCGTAGAAGCCGAGCAATAGTGGGTTTGCTTCGCTTTGTTTTTGTGAAGAAGTGTGTTGGGAAGACGGGTTTGTAGTGCGGTTAATGACAAGTTGATTGAAATAACCGTCGAGTAGGTTTTTCTCCAAATTTTTGCCGATATCGGTTGCCAATTTATAGGCCACAGTAATAAAAATAACAGCGACAATCACAGCGACAGTAAGCGAAGCAAAAAGTACTCTGCGCCTTACAAAAATGTCAGGATGAAAAGGTGTTTGTGACGTTGTCATGTTCGCATTTGCCGAGAACGGGGCTGTAACCCGAATGCTGTTTTTTCGACAGTATAGGCGAACTAAACCAAGACTTCACTTATGTATATGTTTTATTTTGAAAACTTTGGCTGTCAGATTCGTCCAGTACGGCTTGTGCACATGGCAACTGCAGCGACTGATAACGCAATTCGCCGATAAAAGCGCGAGCGGCGGGACCAAGCCTGTCTCCGTCTTCAAAATTCAAATACATAATTGATTTTCTGACACCCGCCTGCTGTAGGGGAAGCGGTTTGAGTTGCTTGGTTGCCAATTCGTCTCGAATAATGGCGACGGGTAGCCACGCGAACCCAAGGCCCTTACTGATAATGTCAATGGATGTTCTGACATGGCTTACCGTCCAACGCTGTTCTGCGCCCAGCCAACCCATATCGACTTTGTGATCTTTGGAAGAGTCACGCACTACAATTTGTCGCTGTGACTTTAAATCTTCTAGGGTCAATGCGCGCCCCAATTGATGAAGAGGATGAGATGGCGCGGCGACGGCTACGAATTCAATTTCGCATAGGTCTTCACTGAATCCACCAGAAAAGGTAAATGGCGAAATAGCGATGTCGACTTGCCCCGATTTTAATAGCGAATTAGCACCGTTTAATACCGTCTCCATAATTTCGATGCGTAACATCGGATAGGCCTGCGAGACTTTATCCAAGACCTTGTACAACAGCGAGGGTGGGAAGATGATATCAACAGCGATGCGAAGTGATGCCTCCGTTCCAGCACCTAGGCTAGTGGCGACTTCTTCTATTTTGTGGGCTTCTTCGAGTAAAAATGAAGCACGTCGAAGCATGAGTTCACCGGCTTCAGTCAGCTTTACCTTGCGACCTTCATTGGCGAACAAGGATACACCTAAGCTGTCTTCCAACTTTTGTACAGCGTGGTGAATACTCGATTGGCTTTTGTGCACCATTTGTGCTGCTTGGTTAAAGCCTCCGGCTTCTACCACTGCTTTAAACATACGCCATTGTTCAAGGGTCGCTTTTAACATAACAATTCCAACTGACTACCTTTATCACACGTCATAATACGCGTTGCTTATCTCCCATGATAGTGCAAATTACTGTTCTACAGAGAAACAATGGAATATGTAACCATCGTTTTTTTAGAGCGTTTTCGCAATAACGTCGATTGGACAGGTGATGACATACAAATTGGTGTAGCCCATTTTCTCCAACTGTTCTGCTCCCAGTTTCGCTCTTGCACTGCTCGCGCAATAAAGCACGATAGGGAAGTCAGGCGTAGATACTTTTTCAATCACCTGCATTTCGAGCACGCCGCGAGGAATATTGATAGCAGAATCGGCGTGGGTCTGAGCATACTCTTGTGGTTCCCTTACATCGATAACCAGTGCGAGTTGTTCGGCAAGTAGTTGGCGAACCGCTTCGGCATTGATGAGTACGGCATTCGACTTAATGTCAGATAATCGTTGGGGAAGTGATTTGATCATTGCTTTTTCTCTTATTTATATTACCCTTTTCTAATATAATGAAAAATGAATATAAGTCACGCATATTGATTTAATACTTAAGTCTAAATTTCACCCAATGGAGAGGTTGGTTGCTTTAATCTCCTGAAAAATCAATTTATGATGAACGCACAATCAAAAACAAAAAATCTCAATGCTATGAATCCAGCAGACATGCTGTCTCGTGCCGAAGACGCGGAAAAGTATCTTAAAACCATCGCTAACAAGACTCGACTCATGATCTTGTGTTCGCTACTAGAAAATGAATTATCCGTCAGCGACTTGTTGAGCCGTATTGCCGTCACGCAGCCCGTTATCAGCCAGCATCTTGCTTTACTTCGAGAATCTGAGATGGTTGCAACACGCCGTGATGGACAAACCATCTATTATCGCCTCGCTGATGAGCGAGTTGAGCGCACCATAGCTTTGTTGTATGAGTTTTTCTGCAAAGAAGAATAATCGCCAATAGTACTTTTTAGGGTTGTGCGACCGACCCAATCTTCTCTCGCTTCCGCTTGCCGATTTTTTTCGGTAATTTACCTGCCAATCTTTGACAGAGCTTGAATCAATAGATTAGGTTACATAGTAGCCTAATCTCGCGGCATCACACTATCATTGCATAGACCGTGTTAAAGCAAGGGCGCAATTGGAGAGAAACCAATAGAAATTGGTGCTTACGAAGGAATTGAAATGAAGCGTTATCTTTGTCTCGCAATATTAGCCACTGGTCTTTCTGGCTGTGGCATGAATCCAGAATCACAACAACCGAAAACCACACCTGAACCTGTGGTCGAAAACACGACAGCCGGTTTAAGCGTACCGGTGCACTATCGTACCTTAGAAAATGGACTGAAGGTCGTTGTGTCCCCTGATCAGACTGCGCCAATTGTTGCTATCGGGGTTTACTACAACATAGGGTTTAGGATTGAACCACAAGACCGCACAGGTTTTGCCCACTTGTTTGAACACATGATGTTCCAAGGCTCTGAGAATTTGCCCAAAGGGCAATTCGACAAGCTAGTCAACGGTAACGGCGGTATCAGCAATGGCTCGACTCGATTTGATTTTACCAATTACTACGAAATTGTTCCGTCTCATACTTTAGAAACCTTTCTATGGGTGGAGGCGGATCGCATGAAAGGCCTAAATATCACACAGGAAGAGTTGACCAATCAGCAAGGGGTCGTGAAAAACGAAGTAAAAGTGAACGTTCTCAACCGTCCGTATGGCGGTTTCCCTTGGTTGTTCTTACCGCAATACGCGTTTGACAATTGGTATAACGCCCACAATTTTTACGGCGATTTGGAAGACTTAGATGCGGCGTCATTAGAAGATGTGTCGGTGTTCTTTGATCAATATTACGCACCAAACAACGCTGCTTTGGTCATTGTTGGTGATGTCGATGTTAATCAAACATTTGATTGGATAGAACAATATTTTGCTGACATTCCGAAAGGGGAGTTGAAAGCATTACCTGATATCTCCGAGTTACCCCAAACCAAAGAACGCATAGTGAGCCAAGTTGATCCGCTGGCCCCTAAACCTGCTTATGCTGTCGGTTATCGAATGCCAGAAAGAAACTCTCCAGAGTACTATGCAATGGGGTTAATTGACCAAATTCTCTTGCAAGGGGATGACAGCTTATTGCACCAATCTTTAGTTGCAGAAAATGCGGTGACAAGTGGTGTCTGGGGCGGGGTCAACGCGTTAGGTAACATGTTTAATTACAATGGCCCGATATTGTGGAGCGCTGCGATGATTCACGAACCCAATCACAGCTCACAAGACATAACTGCGCTTATCGACGAAAAAATAACTCAGATGCAAAATCAACCTGTTACACCTGAGTTATTGAACCGGGCACGAGTCAAACTGCGTTCTGAACTGTACGATACCATTGAAGGTAATTCAGGGGTGGGTAAGGTTGATCTGTTGGCGTGTTTTGCTTTGTTTGATAACGACCCTGCGAGAATTAATGAAATCGAGGCTGAATTTGCGAAAGTGACACCAGAACTTATTCAGAAAACGGCGCAAACGTTTTTGGTAAAGGAAAACCGCACGGTGTTTAGCTTGTTAACCGCCAATGCTGAGTTGCAACAGGGAGAATAGTCATGAAAAGTACATTAAAACTCATTTCTTTTGCGCTTGGTACGCTAGTGTGCTTTGGGCCGTTGGCAATGGAAAAACCGCCTCAGCCCGGTGAACCAAAAAACTTTGTGTTACCTGAAAAGACCACTTATACACTTGATAATGGTTTGCGTGTGACGTTGGTGCCTTACGGTAAAACGCCGAAAGCTACCGTGGTGTTTAGCAATTTAGCTGGTAACTATGATGAGGGTGAAAAGGCCGGTGTCGCCGATATCACGTATGAACTTGTGACCAAAGGCACGGCAGATTTAAATGCGCAGCAAATTGCAGAACAGGCGGCTTCGATGGGCGGGCAAATCTTTGCCTATTCATCGATGAACAATGGCCAGCTAGAGATCGATGTTCTCAGCGAGTTTGCAGGTGACGCCGTGTCGCTTATCGGTAAACTCGCGACGGCATCGAGCTATACCCAGTCCGAGGTAGACAAAGCCACTGCAAATATGATTCGTTCTATTGAAGTAGCGAAAAGCCAAGCGCAAGGCCAATCGACACAAGCGTTTTACGAGATGATGTATTCATCTCATCCATACTCATTGATTTACCCTTCCATCGAGGTACTCGCAAGCATTACTTCCAACGACGTGAAAGCCTACGCTGATGCCAATTTTGTTGCCAAACGTTCTCATGTCTATGTCGCCGGGGTGTTTGATGAGGAGGCTGTGCGCAAAGCGATTGCTAACGCTTTTTCCACTATGCCAGCAGGAAATGCGTCAAAGCCAGTTATTGCTCCGGAAAGGGTAGGCACTCCGATGTTTGTCTTGATAGACAGAGAAAATGCGCCGCAATCTACAGTGCGCATGGGGCAACGAGTGTTAACGGAAAACGATGAAGAATACATCCCATTGTCAGTGATGAACACGATGTTAGGAGGTATGTTTTCTAGCCGAATTACCACGAACATAAGAGAAACTAAAGGCTATACGTATTCTCCGAGAAGTGCGGTGAATACCTATGTCGACGCATCAGTATGGTATGAAGCGGCAGACATTCAAGCTGAATCGACGGGCGCAGCAATCAATGAGATTGTCAAAGAGATTAAATTGATTCAAACCGAAGCGCCTTCAGAGGAAGAGCTAACCGGGGTAAAAAACTACATGGCAGGCCTTTTTGTGTTGCGTAATTCTTCTCGTGGCGGGGTGGTAAACCAATTGATCAATCTAGAGGTAAATGGTCTACCTGAGTCTCGCTTGACCGAATATTCGACGCTAGTAAGAGCGGTGACTGCTGAACAAATATCAAAAGTCGCGACTAAGTACCTCAGCCTTGATAAAATGTCGTTGGTAGTAGTTGGAGATGAGGCGCAAATGCAGTCTCAGCTCGAAGAAGTACAGGGGTTGCCTGTACTAAAAAGTGAAAATTAAAGAGGATTGTATGTCTGAATTTGAATCGTCGTTGTTAACCATGTCTGCACAGCAACGTGCTGATGCGATGGTCAAGCACATTCTAGAGCAGAAAGAAGTTTGGGTACTCACTGATGACGACGGCTGTGTGATGTTGACAACTGATGATGAAGACGGAGTACCAGTTTGGCCTACGCATAAAATGGCTGAATTATGGGCAACTGATGAATGGGATGCCTGTCGTCCGCTAGCGATTAGTTTAAGAGACTTTCACGAACGTTGGATTAGTGGCCTAACGGCAGACAATCTTTTGGTTATGCTGTGCCCAGTTCCCGGAGAGGATGGGGAAGTGGTATCGCCAGAAGAGTTCGTGCAATTGCTTTCGAAAATGGCTGGATAATGAATCAATTTAGGTGGCTTTAGGCCACCTTTTTTGTTTTGTGTTCTCGGCTGTTTCTAAAATATTGAAACATTTATTAACAAAACCTGTAACCGCTATCTTCTGTTAACACGGTAAGATATTGTTACTCTATAACAACAATACAAGGAAGACGTTATGTCACGTTACCTTCGTGCTTGCGTTGCTACTGGTCTGATAGTAGCAAGTGTATCAGCGACAGCAAAAGAAGGCATGTTCACACCAGAACAGCTCCCAGAAATCGCCGCAGACCTGAAAAAAACAGGTTTGGCGTTGGACCCTTCGACTCTTACTAATCTGACTGGTTTCCCAATGGGCGCAGTCGTCTCTTTGGGCGGCTGTTCAGCGTCATTTGTATCCGAACAAGGTCTAGTGGTCACCAACCACCATTGTGCTCGAGGCTCGGTTCAATACAACAGCACCGCCGAAAACAACTACTTGGCGGATGGATTTTTGGCAACAGCGTATGACCAAGAGCTACCCGCAGCGCCAGGCTCTCGGGTATACGTTACGGTCGAGTTCAATGATGTAACTGATAAAGTCATTGGCGACTTACCCGCATCAATGACGGGGCGCGAGCGCTACGACGCTATTGAGTCACGTCAAAAAGCCTTGATTGCAGAATGTGAAGCTGAACCTGGGTATCGTTGCTCTGTACCTGCGTTTTTTGATGGCATGGAATACAAGCTGATAAAGCAATTAGAAATACGCGATGTTCGCATAGCTTACGCGCCAGCTGATGCGATCGGTAAGTATGGTGGTGATATCGACAATTGGATGTGGCCAAGACACACAGGTGACTTCGCCTTTTATCGAGCATACGTTGGTCCCGACGGCAAACCTGCTGATTTTAGCAAAGACAATATCCCTTACAAACCTGAGCACGTGTTGACCGTTTCAGCCAAAGGGGTAGAGGATGGCGACTTCGTCATGGTGGCAGGCTATCCCGGTTCAACTAATCGCTATGCTAGGCTGAGTGAGGTTGACTATGTATTTAATTGGTTTTACCCAACGTATATCGATGTGGTAACCGAATGGATTGCGACCATCGAACAAGCCGCGCCTAAAGGTAGTGATGCGCGAATTAAGTATGAGTCTTTACTCGCTGGCTTGAATAACTTTTTGAAGAACACTCATGGTCAAGTTGAGGGAGCAGAGCGCGTTGGCTTAGTCGATAGAAGACGCGATCGCGAACAAGCTCTCAGCGACTGGTTAGGACAGAGCGCTTCACGCAGCGAAATGGCTAAGTCTATTAGCGAGTTAGACGTTGTACGAGATAAAATTGCGGCAAATAGTAAGCAAAATTTCTGGTACAACAATATGACTCGAGCTAGCTTGTTGTCTGCGGCACAAACCCTTTACCGCAATGCGGTTGAGCGCGAAAAGCCGGATGCGCAGCGCGAGCCTGGGTTCCAAGAACGTGATCGCTCGCGTCTCGAACAGCGTTTAACGTCAATTGATCGCCGTTTCGACCCGAGTGTAGATGCTGCGGTTTGGAAAATGTTCATGACCCGTTACAACGCAGAAGCAAAGTCGGGCCGTATTGCGGTATTAGATGACTTCTTTGGATTGCGCGGAGGTAAATTACCGGCGGATATCGATAGCAAGCTCGATCGCCTGTATCAAACGACCAAGCTAGATAACGTGGATAACCGGATTGAGCTACTTACGGCAACCAAAGCCGAACTTGAAGCCAGCAATGATCCCTTTATTAAGTTAGCCATTGCGCTGTTTCCGGTTGAGATAGACATCGAAGATAAGGGCAAAACGTTATCCGGTGAGGCCGATGCGTTATTGCCTGAATACATGCGTGCGATTATCGCTTGGCAACAGTCTCAAGGCGTAGTGACATATCCTGATGCGAACAGCACTTTGCGTGTAACGTATGGAACCGTAATGGGTGGTTCACCGAAAGATGGCCTTATCTACGAGCCCTTTACTCGTCTTGAAGGTATTACCGAGAAAGATACTGGAAAAGAACCATTTGATTCGCCCAAATCTCAATTGGCCTTGATTGAAGCAAAAGAATACGGTGATTACGCCTTGTCATCACTGGGTACTGTGCCTGTTAATTTCTTGTCTGATTTAGATACAACAGGTGGAAACTCAGGGTCTGCAACACTTAACAGTAAAGCGGAGCTAGTTGGTTTGTTATTCGATGGTACGATCGAGTCTGTTAACTCAGATTGGGATTTCGACCCTCGTACGACCCGCTCTATTCACGTTGATACGCGTTACATGTTGTGGGTAATGGAAAAAGTCGACGGTGCTGAGAATTTGATCAAAGAAATGAAGATCGCTAAGTAACGACGAATATAACGTTTAAAAGCCGGCAATTTGCCGGCTTTTTTGTATCAAAATCAAGGCGAATTCACGTCGAGAACGTGACTTTCCCCCAACCATTGATCAATACTATAAGGCCAGCAGTAAAAGACATAAACCTGCTTTCTATTGCGCTTTCTCAACTATTCATTGGTACGTTTTTTTGTCCAACTTTCTCCCAAATCAAGATGAGTTTTGTTTTGTTCCTCTAGGAGGCACAGGCGAAATTGGTATGAACCTCAATTTATATGGTCACGACAACAAGTGGTTAATGGTTGATTGTGGTGTGTCCTTTGATGAACCCTTAGTGCCAAGCTATTTGAATGGTTCCAGTGCTTCGGCGCATAAGTTTGATGTAGTGGCACCAGACCCTTCCTTTATTGCAAAACAAAAAGAAAACCTAGTTGGTATTGTCATTACTCATGCCCATGAGGACCATGTTGGGGGATTACCGTATCTGTGGCCGAGATTGAAATGTCCAGTGTACACGACGGCCTTTACTGCTGAAGTGTTGAGACGAAAGTTGGCACAGGTCGGGCTTGATGGCAAAGTGCCGATTATTGAAATCGACCCGCTACAAACTTATCAACTTGGCCCATTTAGTCTTCGCTGGGTTTCCATGACCCACAGTATACCCGAACCATTTGCTTTGGTGATTCAAACCCCTTTGGGGAAAGTGTTACATACTGCCGATTGGAAAATAGACCCCCAGCCCATCACGGGTAAACCTTTTGATGCGAGTTTGTTCAAATCCCTGGCTGAAGAAAATATTCTTGCCTTGGTAGGGGATTCGACCAACGCGAACAAACCCGGATTTTCGATATCTGAAAGAGTATGCCACGACGGTTTAAAGTCGATTATCGCCGCAAAAAATCACAGAGTTATCGTCACTTGCTTTGGCAGCAATATTGCTAGATTGATCTCATTGGCCAAAATTGCGCAGTCCACGGGCCGATACATGGCGCTAATTGGTCGCTCTTTGTTGAATATGTATAGTATTGCGAGACTACAGGGGTTTTGGCCGCAAGACTGTGAAATTATCGATAGTGCACACATTGGTTATTTGCCCAGAGAAGAGGTGTTGTTGGTGGCAACGGGTAGTCAAGGGGAGTCCAGAGCCGCTCTTGGCCGGCTTGCCAATGACACTCATCCTCACCTTGCACTAGATAGCGGTGATGCTGTGATTTTTTCGAGTATTGTCATACCGGGCAATGAACCAGCAGTAAATAGTCTATTGGCAAAATTCAACGCCATGGGTGTTGAGACCGTACTGTCAGAATCAAGCCCATTACCCATTCACGCAAGCGGTCATCCTTGCCAAGATGAACTCAAACTGATGTATCACTGGGTAAAACCTGAGATTGCTATTCCTGTTCACGGTGAAGATGAACATCTTGCTGCCCATGGTCAAATAGCCAAACAAAGCGGGGTGCAAAAACATTATGTCGGTCGAAATGGCGATGTCTATCTTCTTGCCCCAGTCACTGGCATCCGACGCCAATTAATCCCTGTAGGGCGCATACCCATGGATCAATCCTAATCCCTAAGGACAATTGATTTTACTCCGATATAGGAGGATAAAGCGCTTGCACAATATTCTGTGCTCAATCGTTTTATTGACTATACTTTTTGGAGTAAACCATGAAAAAATATATAAAAATTGCAGTTGTGACTGGCATCGGGTTATTATCAACGGCCGTAGTTGCAGAGCAATCCAAGTCGTCGGACGTCGGATTTGTTGATTCAGTATGCAGCGTTTTTCCAACCGCGTGTACTATGTCGACACAGGGCAATGGTGGTGGTAGAGAGATTCCAGACCAGCCGAAGTCTAAAGACAAAAAATGATCGGTAAGTGAATGAATGTAGAAGTAATAGCAGAATCCCCCTTTTTTGCAGCGCTACTTTTTCTAGCAGCGCTGCTTGTCTATGCTATTACGGTCAAAAGGCTGACAGTGTTTTCGTTCGTGCTCTTGGGCTTAACACTTCTTGAAGTCATTCATCTGGGAATAGAGCATTATTTTTGGTACATATACACGTCTTACGCTGACTACTCGATTATCTATTTCTTATGGTATGCGGGGTTTGCGGCAACCGATATTTTGTTTGTGTACTTTTTGGTGCAGATTTCTAGAACGTTGAAGGTGCAACTGGATTGGGTATCAAGTTTTGTTATGTATGTGTACTTGATACTTGGCATAGTGCAAGTCGCGCGTTATTTTGACCGCTTTATATTCGAAACCAACTATTTAGTCACCATGTACACGGATGGAATACCGATAGTCAATATGGTGCTATCGACAGTCGTATTTGGCTTCGTTATTTTTGAAGTAATTCGAAACGCAATTAGGATTCTTAATATTAGGCAGACCAGGGTCGGGTAGCACAATTGGTTGTTCAATATTTTGAAAATATACACTAAGTCTTTTTACTCATCTTTTTTAAAGCGTGAATGGCTTGCGATTCTTGCTTTATCCCTTTGTCTCTGGGTATCTGCGGCGGACGCCGTTCCTGTTGTTAAAAACCCCGCATTCAAAGTGCTTTCTACCAATGATGGCCTGCAGCAGGATCACGTAACGGCACTGCTCATTGATTCCGATGGCTTTTTGTGGATTGGTTCACAAGGAGGTCTCGACCGCTGGGATGGCCATCGTATTGCTCCAGTTAAAGGCGAAAATGTCCCCTTTGAAGATGAAGCGATAGAGGCCTTACTGGAAGACAGTAACGGCAATATATGGGTGAGCTCTTATCTGAGTGGTGTTACGAGAATAGATCGAAAAACATCTACGTATCACGCCGTTGCACAATTACCCTATCGCCATTCATCAGATTGGAACCAAAGCGCCCGTAATTTCTTTGAGTATCAAGACAGTATCATCATGTCTTTTTACGAAGACGTGGTGCGTTATTATCCAAAATCAAATAGTTATGAAAAGCTGTATTCATTGACAGAAGAACAGCTAGAGAGAGTCGAAAGTATTCGGTTCGCAGTTGCTCATAAAGAGGTATTGTTGGTTGGTAGCACGCATGGTCTTACGGCTGTCAATTTATCGACAGGAGAAATTCAATATATTGAGTTTCTAGACGGTATGCCAGCAGATAAAGACAGCAATAACGTCAAGCAACTTCTCATTGACGAATTTGGGTACCTTTGGATTGGAACCGTCAGAGGTCTATATCGTACTGAATTTGAAGACATCGTTAATGCTAGTTGGCAACAGTCGATCACGGTTTCCAGCCAAGCAATGCTCAAAGACAGGAATATTTGGAGTATCGCCAATGCTTATCAAGGCAAGTTTTACTTTGGTACTGAAGAGGGCTTGTATCAAATTTCTTTACTGGATAATGAGCAATGGACCGAAATTCACCTGTTAGAACCTGGAGCGGGGCCAGTTGCTTTATCGAGAGCTGATACTTTTTCCGTTGTTATTGATGAAAGTGAGAACCTTTGGTTTGGCAGTTATTACGGCGGCGCCCACTTTTGGTCGCCTCAAACGCTGAATTTCTCTCATATACAAAATTCCCGCTGGGATGAAGATAAGCCTCTCAGTGATAACTCAATTTGGTCTTTCCATCAACGCAATGAGAGAGAGCTGTGGGTGGCGACAGAGAATGGTCTAACGCTTTATGACCTCGATACTGGAGCAAGTGAGTTTTATCTTCAAGAGAACAGCCGCTATTTATACAAGGAAAAAGCAACGATCAGCAAAATGGTGCCTTTGGATGATAAGTACTTGTATTTGGAAACCTACGAAAGCAACGTCATTTTGTTCGATATGGATTCCAAACAAACATTGATACCTGAAGTTGTTACCCCAGGTTACGAATCGGTATTTGATTCGTGGACAATTGGTATCGGCGTTGATGATGAAGGCCGTTTGTATTTTATAGGCGATGAGTTTCTCCGATACGACTTTACCACTAAATCTATTGAAGCAATCACGCTACCTGAAGACGTACATGTCGACTTTGCATTGGGCTTTCTTGGTCAAGAGCCAGCGCTTAACAACCGAATGTTGCTCTCTACCTATGGAGCATTGTACGCCATAGATACGGATACCTTAGAGGTCGAAAAAGTCTCCGCTGCCATAGGCAACTTGAGCTCTAAAAATGCAGCCGTGTCTGATTGGGTGGTTAGCAATGGTATTTTGTGGTTAGCGTCGCCAGGGCTTGGGCTTACTGGGTTGGACGTAAATACTTTTGAGCAACGTTACTTTATTGATAAATCAAACTTGCTTATCTCCAATATATTGTATGGTTTGAATCTAGATGAAAACGGCAATATCTGGTTCAGTTCACACAGTGGTATTCACGTGTTTTCGCCCGAAAGAAAGGCCGTTAAACACTATCGCTATGGAACGGATTTGGGCGTATCCGAATTTAACGAAAACGCCAGTGCCAAGTTAAGTGATGGACGAATCGTCTATGGCTCAACGCTTGGTATGGTGATTTTCAACCCCGAAGAGCTTTCTAAACAATGGCTAGGTGTCACCGCGGTTACCAAGCCTATGGTTATCACCAATGTATCGCTTGAATCCCGGCAACTACCCAATACCTTGAATAACGCATCACAACGTCATTACACGTTGAATCACGATGACTACGGCCTGACGATTGAATTTTCTCCAATGCTTATCGATATATCTGAACAAACGGTGTTCCGATATTCTCTAAGTCGCAACGGCGAAGTTGTCAGCCAAGCTGAAACCAAAGATCCCAAGGTCAATTTTGGACTATTGAGCGCCGGCGAATATCGATTTGAGGTTGTACCCTCTACCCAAAGCGTCAAATACACAATATTGCCGGCCTATATCACGATAGAAAAGCCGTATCCTCCGCTGCAATCACCTATCGCCTATGCCGCATACGGCCTAGTGATTGTAGGCTTAGTGGTTGCCTATTTTTGGTTGCGTCATACCCAATTGTTAAATCTCGAGAATGCACAGCGACAGGTGAAAGTATTTGGTGACGCGTTTAAACAGACTCGTGATTGGGTAATCATTATTGATATTGACCGTCGACCTTTGGCGTCAAATGAAGCGTTTGACCTTGCATTTGGTATCAACGGTAACGACCCGCTCAATACACAGATTCAGCGTTTAATAAGTCGTTCGCCGCGTCTAGAAAGACAACTTTTTAGTCATCTTCACGGTTTGAAAGGCGGCGATTTTTGGAAAGATGAGGACACAGTCACGACCTTGTCTGGCCAAGAAAGAGACGTATTGATTTCAATATCGGCGATAGGGGAGACCGGCCATTTACCCATGCATTATTTGGTCATCTTTTCCGATATCACTGAACAAAAAAATGCAGAGCGCAAGCTTATCAAGATTGCCAACTACGACGCGTTAACAGGTTTGGTTAATCGCAGTCTACTATTGGACCGCCTTGAGCATGCTATTCAAAATGCGCGAATTCACGATACCAAACTCGCAGTGTTGTTTGTCGACCTCGATAGGTTCAAAGGCGTCAATGATTCGCTTGGCCATGATTATGGTGACAAATTACTTCGTGTCGTAGCTAACCGCATGACGAATATGGTGTCTGGCAACGATACCGTGGCGCGTTTAGGTGGAGATGAGTTTGTTATCATAATCGAAGAAGTCCCGTCCCCAGAAACCCTTGGGTCTTTCCTCAAAAGTTTGATTGAATCCATAGAAACACCGGTGGCCTTAGGTAAAGATGTGGTAAGTGTGTCTTGTAGTATTGGCGTAGCCTACTACCCAGATGATGCTGAGAGCCCAGCTGAACTGATCAAGCAGGCGGATGTGGCGATGTATTCGGCCAAAAAGGATACGGTGACGGCGTTTGCGTATTTTACGGCCGAAATGAACACGCAAGCCAAAGCGCGCTTACACATGGAAAATATCGTGAAAAAAGCGTACACCGACAACGAATTCATTAACCATTATCAGCCGATTATCAATGCGGCGACGGGAAATATGGATGGCGTAGAACTTTTGCTTCGCCACGGCGCAGACAACCCACTTTCACCCGTTCAATTTATCCCTATTTTGGAAGAGTTGCGCTACATCATTGACGTTACCCATATGTCTATTGGTCGCACGATAGAGGATTTGGCTAAATGGTACCAAGATGGTTTTAAGGGGTATGTCTCTATTAATTTGTCAGCGTTACATTTTAAAGAAGGACTCGACATTGAAGGAATCCAAGACGCCTTGGTCCAAGCCAACTTGCCTGTAAGCGCGTTGCGATTTGAATTGACCGAGAGTGTGTTGATAGATAACCCGACGAAAGTGTCAGCCCAAATCTTGGAAATGAATCAAGCGGGGTTCTGGCTGGCATTGGACGATTTCGGTACGGGGTATTCTTCACTGTCGTATTTGAAGCGATACTCACTACAAGTGCTGAAAATCGATAAGTCATTCGTTGACGACATGACTAACTCCAAGCGAGCAGAAGCCCTGTTGTCCACTACGATTAATCTTGCAGCCAGTTTGAATATGTCAGCGATTGCCGAAGGGGTAGAAACGGCGCAGCAGGCCGAACATTTGATTGAGTTGGGCTGTCACCTCCACCAAGGCTATTATTACGCTAAACCCATGACCGCGACAGATATCGCAATGGCACTTCCCAAAAAGTGGAATTAGTCTTTTGTGCACTTGTTCCACCATTTTTTACCTAATTGATTGAAATTCAGTCGATTTCTTGCGGTATAGCCTTGTTTTTACTACTGTTATTCACATCACACTACTAAAGTTGTATCTATAAGAAAATTTAATTGTTCAAGGTTGACGGGCGTTGGCGGCTAGATCCCGGTGATATCAGCGCACTAGCTATTGCCATTTGATCAAATTGTCTAGATATTATGTAGGTGTGAACATATTGTTAAAATAATGACGACAAACGTCGCAACATGGTGAAGCTTCTATGCCTCTAGATTCCTCTGTACCCGATACACAACAAATGATTAAGTCTCCGCTAGCCATGCTTTACGATTGGGAAAAAAATAGGCCCAATCAGGAATACCTTATTCAACCGATCAATGGCCAATACCACGCCTACACGTGGTCAGAGGTGGCCAATCAAGCGCGAAAAGTGGCAGCTCGCCTGTTAGACATGGGGTTAGCGCCTGGTAGTCGCATTGCTACCTTGTCCAAAAATACCGCGGAATGGTTTATTACCGATTTAGGTATCATGATGGCGGGTATGGTGTCGGTACCAATTTTCTCAACGGCCGGTAAAGACACGATTCAGTACGTGTTAGAGCACGCTGAAGTCAAACTGATTTTTATTGGAAAACTCGACGATACAGAAAACCAAGCTAACGCGGTACCAGACAGTGTTATGACAGTCGCTTTTCCGTACCCCGGTATTCCGGCACAACAACAATGGGCAGAGTTTTTGGATATTGCACCACTCGAAGGCGAGCCGATTCCTGACATGGATAGTATGATGACCATCATCTATACGTCGGGAAGTACGGGCAAACCAAAAGGCGTGGTACATACCTATCGAACCATTTGTTGGGCAGCTCAGAACTCGAGAAAAGCGCTATCGGTCAACGACACCGACCGCATTATGAGTTACTTACCGTTAGCGCATATTACAGAACGCGTGTTAGTCGAATTGGCGAGCTTTTACACTGGCGTAAAAATTTCATTTGTTGAATCCTTGGATACGTTTGTTCGCGACGTGCAAAATCTCCAACCGACACTGTTCATTTCAGTGCCGCGTCTTTGGGTCAAATTCCAGATGGGTGTACTGGCAAAAATGCCACAGAAAAAGCTCGACAAGCTTTTGCGTATTCCGATTCTCAATAAAATTGTGGCAAGAAAAATTCGCGCTGGCTTGGGGTTAGATAAGGCTAGGTTGTGGGCGAGTGGTTCGGCACCATTGGCTCCAGCGGTTATTGAGTGGTTCCACAAAATCGGCGTTGATATCTCTGAAGGGTGGGGAATGACTGAGAACAGTGCCTATGGTACGGGTAGTGTGCCATTCAGGACGGATAAAATTGGATGTATCGGAAGCGCCTATGATGGTGTGGATATCCGTTTGTCAGAGGAAGGCGAAATTCAAGTTAAAGCGCCTTGCAATATGATTGAGTATTACATGGAGCCTGAGAAAACCGCAGAAGTTTTCACTGAGGACGGTTACTTAAGAACAGGTGATAAAGGCAAAATTGATGACGAGGGCTACATCAAGATCACGGGACGATTGAAGGACATCTTCAAAACGTCAAAAGGTAAATATGTTGTGCCTGCGCCAATTGAAGCGGATTTCATGGAAAATCCAATTGTTGAGCAAGTCTGTGTAACAGGTACCAATCTGCCTCAGCCTATTGCATTACTTGTCTTATCTGAAGAGGCGAAAAAAGCCCCTGCCGATGAGATAGACGCAAGCTTGCTGTCTACTTTTGAGAAGATCAACGCTGGATTAGAAAGCCATATGGTGATGGATCGAGTCGTGGTAATGTCCTCAGAATGGACTATCGACAATGATTTGTTGACACCAACACTAAAAGTGAAGCGACATGTGTTGGAGGAGCGTTTCCAAGAATTGATTCAAACAGGATACAAAGAAAAGCTCGTCAGAGTGGATATTTAATAAAAAAGCCGGCTGTTCGCCGGCTTTTTTATCTGTGATTTTCTAGTTAACCCGGATAGCGGGCGCTTAGGCCACTGTATATCCCATCGGCATAACTTGGGTCATTGATATCTAGCGTATTGAGTACTTCAACAAGGTGCTCATTGTCTTCTTGTCCACCCCATACTTTGATGTAGCTGCCGTCTTTGTAGCCATTGTCCTGACGGAAGAAGTTGAGTACATTTTTACCAACGTACTGACGATACAACTCATTGCTGTCCATTTCACATTGCACCACAATATGCATAAACAAAGGTACGCTAAAGCGTTTCGCCGCGCATAAACCTGCCATGAGTTCTAGGTTATCTAACAGTGACATCTCGTCAGGCGCATAGCTTGTGCCATCAAACGTTACACTGAGTGCATCAGACGCTAATTCACCAGTAATCTCTTTCGCTGATGCTTCAATGTCACCGTTGAATTCAATCAGTATATGGGATAAAGCGAAATGCCAAATATCCACCAACTCCATTTGCAATTGGGGGAGGTCTTTTTCTTGCGCTTTCCACCACTTCCAACCGTGGTGTTCTATTGCTTCAACAGACTCAACCATAGCAGCACGCAAGTAGCCATACCCAGCAGTTAGCCATTGTGGGTTCACTTTTGTATTCATTTTATCCTGTAGTCCAAGCATATTGGCTAATTGAGTTTGTGTAAGCATGTGTTTTCCTATTAGTCACCAATGGATATTGTAACTTTGCCATCAAAGATACGAAAGCCCCAAAATGGCGCATTTTGCGCTGAGCATTGCACCACAAGTCGACCATGAAAATTGAAGACTTGTAATCGAATTTAGTTAAGTTGTTGATATTTATAGTTATAATAGTTGGCACTGAAGCTGCAATACTGTTTTGTGTTATCTGAGCTGTTAAACGATTTTACAGCGGCTGGTGCCAGGCAACGCCAGTTTTCGCTTCGTTTGATTAGCCCGTAACCTTACCCATACAGGTTTTTCGTGTCCTGAGGCCTGTATGGGTTTTTTTAATTAAAACATCTGCTTGCATGGG
The DNA here is from genome assembly GCF_057544385.1 of Alteromonas sp. 5NS40-0096. Lineage (NCBI taxonomy): Bacteria > Pseudomonadati > Pseudomonadota > Gammaproteobacteria > Alteromonadales > Alteromonadaceae > Alteromonas > Alteromonas sp. 5NS40-0096. The sequence goes on along the minus strand of NZ_BAAJLQ010000001.1, from coordinate 975,670 downwards.
CGATGTAATACCGTAACATGATGGTGGAATGTTAATAATTACGCCACGCCATTGATCACTTTATATCCTTCAAACAAACTTGAACACCTGAGCGTCTTACTCGACGCGGTTTTGGCTCAACAGCCGGTCGGTATCTTTGAACCTGACATTATCTTGGTAGAAAGTCCGGGTATGCAGCATTGGGTGAGTATGCAGCTTGCTCAGCAGCGCAAAATAGCGATGAATCTGTCTTTTCCTTTGCCTGTTAGGTTTATGTGGAATACTGCGCGATTGGTATTGGGCGAGGATGTCGTACCACAACAATCACCTTATCGGCGAGAGGTGCTAGTTTGGCGAATTGAGAAGGTGTTAGATTCTTCTGGGTTTCAAGCGACTCGAGCGTTTGAGTTATTGCGTCGTTATTGGCAAGGGATAGACCAACCCGAAGGTCAAAAGGTACAACGTTTACAGCTTTCTACGGCCCTAGCTGATGTTTACGAACAATACTTGCTCTATCGCCCTGAATGGCTCGCTTTGTGGGAAGCGGGTCAAGTTGTCAGTGAACTTGATGAATTAGAGTGTTGGCAGGCTGAGATTTGGCGCGAGCTTGTCAATGAATTTCCATTGCACCCAGCTCGATTGCACCAACTTGCGATCGAAGAGCTAAACCAAGGTGACAAAGCCCATTTATTGCCTAAACGTATTATTGTATTTGCCATCAATACCATGGCGCCACAGTTAATACAGTTTCTCAATGCGTTAGCGCAGCACACGCAAATTCATCTTTTCCATTTGAATCCAAGTGTGAATTATTGGGGCGATGTCCAAACCGATAAGGCCAGAGCAAAAGCTTTGCGTGAAGCAGGCATTTCTCGATGGATGGAAAAGCAACAAGACAATCCGCTGTTAGGCAATTTAGGTCAACAAGGGCGTGATCTGTTTAACCTGCTCACCGAATTGGACACCTTTGAAATCAGCGCTTTTGATACCGACTTGCCCCAAGACACTGAGTCATTGGGCAATGAACTAGCGGCAATACAGCGAGATATCTTGCAAGGCCAATACCCGAGCCCCGTCGAAGCTTCGGTTGAACGATCGAATGTCGTTGTGGCAAAAGGGCATACTGCACTGCGTGAAATTCAAGGCTTACACGATTACTTAATCGAAATCATGAGCCAAAACCCAGATATTCAACCACAGGATGTGGTGGTAATGTGCCCTGCGATTGAAGACTATGCCCCTGTTATCGATGCGGTGTTTCAACGAGTAGGTACACCTATACTACAGAGCAGTGATATGCGGCTGCCGTGTTCTATTGCCGACCGAACCCCTCTCGATTCCGAACCCATGATAGCCGCTTTTGTCAGCTTACTTTCCCTACCTGATAGTCGCTTCGAAGTCAGTAAGATCATCGATTACCTGCGTTTACCTGGTCTACAGAGCAAGTTTGGTTTGCAAGATGATGATCTAGAAAACATTACCTACTGGTTAAATAAAGCCAACGTGCATTGGGGATTAAATGGCCGCCATAAATCTGCGGTGACAAAAGGTGCCAGCACGCAAGACATACACAGTTGGTTTTGGGGGTTGCAGCGTTTGCTTGTCGGCATGGCCTGTGCAGATGAAGCTCAGATTGTCGGTGATGTACTGACATTGCCCGATGTTGAAGGCAATCAAGTGTATGTTCTTGGTCAACTCATTGATTTAATCGAACGTTTGGGTAGCTATGCCAGTGAATTGGACCAACCGCGCAGTGCGGCTCAGTGGCACGAGTACTTACTGGGTATGCGCGACGAATGTTTTGAGCCGACTTCTGAAAATCAGTACGCGTGGGATGCAATTTCGAAAGCGACGTCAGATTTGGCGATGCATATTGACGAAGCGACCTATGAACAACCACTTGGTTTGCGACAAATACGAGAGGTTTTAACACGCCGTTTCTCAATGCCAGATGCGGGTAACAATTTTATGACAGGGCAGGTTACCTTTTGCTCGATGTTACCCATGCGCAGTATCCCTTTTAAAGTCGTAGCGGTACTAGGGCTAAATGATGGTGAGTTCCCAAGGCAATCGACGCCATTGAGCATTGATTTAATGGCACAAATGCCAAGAAAGCTGGGAGACCGTTCACGGCGCTTAGAAGACCGTTACTTGTTTCTAGAAGCCTTGATTTCTGCTCGACGTTGTTTGTATTTAAGTTATCAAGCGAATAGTGCGAAAGACAATACCGAACGCCAAGCCAGCTTGGTGCTTCAGGAATTAGAAGCCCTGATGCAGGAGGGCTACCAATGGCCCAACCAAGCGTACCAACGCCAACTGGCATTGCATCCATTCAGCCGTGACGCTTATATGGGTGATCTGGCAAGCTTTAATAAAGGGTGGTTCAAACTGGCTAACCATCTACTTAGCCCCGAGAGTCGTGCTGCCATGTCCTCCGTGAGGTTGGAGGAGCCGGTTTTAGCTCCGAGTTACACGGCATCGGCGGTTGGGCGCGCACTGGCAAACCCCCTTGCGTTTTTCGCCAAAACGCAATTGGGTATCGACTTAGATTTCTCAGAGGAAGAGTTACAAGATAACGAGCCTTTTGTTGCTGATAATTTAAGCCGATATCAGGTGCTTGATGCGTTGGTTAGCCATCCTGAACAATGGTCGACAGAAATATCTCACGCTTTAATGGCAGGGCAACTCCCCGACACACCCTTGACACCAAAAGTGTTAGAAGCGTGGCAAAACGCCGCTGGGGACCTATTGAGTGAGGGCGAGTTTGATACACTCAACCACCAACGAGTTGTGTGGCAAGGTGATAAGCTCGCGTTTGAAACTGATGTTTATGCCCACGAGTCGACCAACCGAACGGTGCATGTAGGCAGTCAAGGCGCTAAGCGAATGATCGAGCAATGGCTATCACATTTGATTTGCTGTGCCGCAAATGACGCCGTTGGGGGTAAAGCCTTTGAGTGTTATTACCCCAAGTGGAAGCAAGGGGTCCACGAGTTGCGAAAAGTCAGTGTTGCACCCATGTCGCGAGAAGAGGCAGTTTCTCAATTAGCAAATGTTGAACAAGCATTGATTGCGGCCAGTGAACAACCTCGTCTTTTTTATGCCGACATTGGCCTTCAACTAGTCAAAACCGGTGAAAAGCTAGAAGGAGATTGGTTGTCGGAACCTGCTTTTACCAGTATGTGGCGTAATGCGGTAGCTGAAAAAGCCCAAACAGACCCTTACTGGCAGTGGTTTTTCGCTAATCCACCTGCGCTAGAACCTTCGGCTGTGAACGAGTTTGTCGGCTTGTATGGACCTGTGGCTAAGCAGTTAAAGGATAGAAAACAATGACAGTGAAAACATTGGATGTTGTTGCGCTGCCACTTCAAGGTCGGCACTTAATAGAAGCGAGCGCTGGTACGGGTAAGACCTTCAACATCACGCGCTTATACTTGCGTTTGCTGCTGGAAAAGGCATTGACCGTTCAACAAATTTTGGTCATGACATTTACCAATGCGGCTACGCAAGAAATTCGAGGCCGAATTGCGCAGTCTTTGCGAGAAGCCCAAGGCATATGGCAAAAATTAGCCAAGGGTGAAAACATTGATGATCTCGATGTGTTTTACCGCGATCTTTATCAGCGTTGCCCTGGAGAGCAACACCTAGCACTTATCGAAGCGGCATTGCTCGAACTTGATGATGCCTCGGTATTTACCATTCATGGGTTTTGTAACCGCGTACTTAGTTTATTGTCTTTTAGTACCGGGGCGCCAATGAATTTGTCCCTTGCCACTGAAACCTCTGACTTGTATGAGCAGGCGGCGATGGACTGGGTACGTTTACAAAGCCATGATGACAATGCCTATTTACATCTTTGTGAAATGGGGTGGCATGACCCTCTGGTATTGCTCAATACCTTTGGCGCAGCGATACGCAGTGGTATTACGCCGACGGTGCTCAACGAGGACGATATCAGCGCTGATAGCCAGTCGGCGATGGCGTTGCTAGAACAACATTATCTGCCACTGAAACAGCAAATTGTCGATAGTTTGTTCGTTCACAAAACAATGCTGTTCGATGTATTAGTTAACCCGCAAAAAGGCACCAAAAGAGACGAGCGCGAGAGCGAGTGGAACCAGTTAGTTGCGTGGTTGGAATGCGCTCAATTGACCATGCCTCCCAAAGCAGTAGGCATGTTTATTAACGGTAATCGCTATCGCGGTAACACTGAAATCAAAACCATTTTCGAACCGCTTAAAACGTTAAAAAGTGCCATTGAAAATGAGGTGAAAAGCCATGACGAGATGACGGCGAAACGCAAGCAAATGCTTCCGGCGCTTGAGCTTGTCAAACAGGGTGTCGAGTTTATTCGCGATCATGTGGCGGCGCATAAGCAACAGCTTGGCGTATTGGATTTTGATGATTTGATAGCTCAATTGCACGAAAAATTGCAGAGCGATGACGGCAGTTTAACTAACCAACTCCGACAACTTTATCCAGTGGCGATGGTTGATGAGTTTCAAGATACTGACAAAGCGCAATACGAAATTTTAGCGGCACTTTATCCTCCTTCGCGCAGTAAACATGTATTGTTAATGATTGGCGACCCTAAGCAGGCGATTTACGGATTCAGGGGAGGGGATATTTTCACGTATCTGACCGCCGGTCGGCAGGCTCAATATCACTGGGTAATGGATACGAATTGGCGTTCAGTGGATACGATGGTCAACGCGTACAATCGGCTCTTTTTTGGAGCACCATTGGACGCAGTGTCGGCAGACACTTTTGGCTACGGGATTGGTTATGAGCCCGTCAACTCAACGCCTCACGCCAAAGCGGCGCAAACGCCTTTAATGGATGAAGCGTCAAACCGAAGCGCTTTGACCTACTTAGTTTTTGAGCCACAAGACGATAAACCGACGAAAGAGTCGCTTCAACAAGCTTTGTGTAAGGGGTTATGCGATGAAATAACAAGGCTGTTAAACGATGCGACAATAGGCACAAGAGCAGTAATACCCTCTGATATCGCGATCTTAGTACGCAGTGGTGGTGAAGCTAATATTGTAAAACGGGCGCTCAAGGAAGTCGGCTTAGATGCGGTGTTTTTTAGCGACAAAGGCAGTCTGTTTGCATCGGCACAAGCCCTTGATGTATTGCGGGTGCTCAATGGCATTTGGCATGGTTCAGATGTGCGAAAAGTCGCCAGTGCACTGCGCTCGCCGTTGTTCGGCTACAGCCACGAACAGCTGGTAGATATGCTGCATTTCGACAACGACGAAATGTGGGAAATGACCCTTGCTAAATTGCAATCGTTGCGGGCAATCTGGACCGAGCAAGGGGTAATGAGTTTGTTGATGTATTTGCTCCAGACTCACTACGTGGCGAACGAAAGCGATCCCGAACGGGCATTAACTAACTATCTACATTTGGCTGAAGTGCTGCAGCATTCGAGCAACGGCTTTCCTCAACCCGAGCAGCTCATTGTTTGGTTGAACAAACAAATTAGTCGGCCTGACTCGGCAGATACCTTGGTGCAACGTTTAGAAAGCGATGCACAACTGATTCAGATTATTACGCAGCATGGCTCTAAAGGCTTGGAATATCCCATTGTTTTCGTGCCATTTGCTTCAGACTATCGCGATCCCGCAAGAGCAGGGCAAGCCCTGGATACGGTTTGCCGTTTTTACGATGCCAGTGAGCAGAGTATTGTATTGCAGCTTGGTAATAGCCACCATGCCGTCAACGAAATGCAAGCGCAAGGCGATGCAGAAGCCATGCGTCTGTTATACGTTGCGGTAACCCGAGCGGCTCACCGATGCTATTTGGGGGTGGCACCGTTTAAACAATACGAGCGCTCTTCTGTTGCAATGGCAGTGGGATTAAAGGGAAGGAGCTGGCGTGAAGCGATAGACGAAGTAGTAACGGAACAACCTGATGCCACGGCCTATTTGGATGTAGCTGATATCGAATCGAAAGCACTTGATGATTGCACTGAAGTACTGGATAAATTGATTCACCGGCAAGGTGAAGTCGATATTGACAACGACTGGCGATTGTATTCGTTTTCCGCGTTGGCGAGACACACGGCTTCGATTAAACAGGATGTACGAGACGAAGAATACACCCCAACCACAATTGTTGTCGAAAATGAGGGCGAAGAGACACAGTTTCGATTCGAATTTGAAAAAGGCGCAAATGCAGGGAATTTGCTTCATGATATGCTAGAACACACGGACTTTAGCCAGCCTAACTGGGAGGTTGATGGACAAGGTGCAATGTTGCGGTTTGGAATGGACGACGATGATAAAAATGCACTATTCGCATGGCTTGACGAAACACTCGATACGCCGATGAAACTTGAACATAGCGCAGAAGTTCGATTAGCAGATTTAACTGCCAATCAGGTGTTAAAGGAAGCGGAATTCTATTTTCCTATGCGCAATACCTTGTGGGGGAAAGTGGCGAATCTTTTACAGCAACACCGCAGAGATCTCAGTGAATTCGCAAAACCGCTGACGGTGCCTTGGCTGGACCACGGTCGCTTGAAAGGAATGATGCATGGCTTCATTGATTTGATTTTCGAGCACAATGGTAAGTACTACGTCGCTGATTATAAATCAACGCATCTTGGCTCCAAGTTCTCCGACTATTCGATGACCAATCTGATTCACAACAATCAGGCGCATTTATACGATCTACAGTATTTGATATATGCTCTGGCGCTTCACCGCTTTTTGCGAGCCAAAATGGCAGACTACCAACCTGAATTGCACTTTGGTGGTATCGCTTATCTTTATTTGCGCGGTATGTCACCCATTAACACTGCTAATGAAGGCGTGTTTTTTACGCCTATTGCTCCCGAGCTGTTAACGGCAATGGATCAGTTGTTTGATGATGAGGATATTCCGGCATGAGTTGGTCAACTTGGCAGCATTGTCGACAGCAATTATCCGGCGTAGAAGCTATCGACTATTATTTTGCAAGAGAATTTACTGGGCAAGTGGTGTTGGCAGATGAAGCGCGAAAACAGCTTTGGTTTGAGTGTTTAGTTGTACTTTCATATCTACAAAGACAAGGGCATACGTGCCTTGATGTGACACAAATTGCTAACTCACACTTGTTCGTTGATGAAACGGCTGACCAATCGGGTTTAACTATGCCAACCGCTGAGCTTATCGAGTCGGTGCTCATGCAGGGAATGGCCAGTTTACCGCGGCATTCAGGATTGGTATACGAATCGCCCCGGTTGTTTACGGAGCGTTATTGGCGTTTTGAACAAGATATTGCCACATCGCTGCTCAACAGAGCGACGACACAGGGGCTCAGTGCTGCCCAGACATCAGCCGTCAAAGCAATTTGGCCACAGATGTTTGACTGTTCTGCGGCGTCAACCGCAGATTGGCAACAAGTCGCGACGGCCTTAAGTTTGGTACAAGGTTTAAGTATCATAAATGGCGGGCCCGGTACGGGTAAAACCTACACAGTTACCCGTATTTTGCTTGCTCAAATTTGTGCGTTGGGCACAGAGATCAAGATTCAATTGGCAGCGCCCACAGGCAAGGCTGCACAGCGTATGACAGAATCCATCCAAGGGGCGCTCTCACAGTTTGAGGCATCAAACTTGATATCACCCTTGTTGAGCAGTGTGCCCACAGAAGCGCAAACTCTGCATCGATTGTTAGGCATACCGCGCCACGGTATTCATACCAAAGCCAATGCGTCTCAGCCGTTGCCCTGCGATCTACTGATTGTTGATGAAGCGTCAATGATTGATACCGCGATGTTAACCCGGCTACTCAGAGGATTACGGCCAGAGGCCAAACTCATTCTGCTTGGTGATGCCGACCAACTGCCTTCTGTCGAGTCGGGGAGTATTTTGGCTGATATTGTCGAAGGAGATGGGCATCGTTACAGCGACTTGGCTCGTGATACGCTGGCGTCACTATGCCCACATTTGCCCGCGATAGACGATGACAGTCGTGGCAGAGAGCGCTTATTCCACACAACGCTGCAAAAAAGTCGACGATTCAGTGGCCAGTTAGGCCAAGCGGCCACTGCAATTAAGCGAGGCGACATTGACGCGCTGAGAATGGCGAGTGACATCGCTATAGGGGCCAGCAGTGTTGCGCCATCTGAAGGGGTGGTATATCAAACAGTAGCACCGGATAACGAATATATTCGGGCCGCGGCACGCACGTGGTTTAGTGGCGTCAGCTCGGCAACGAGCCCACAACAGGCCCTTTCATTGTTGTCTGAGCGCCGGTGGTTGGCTGCTACGCGTCGTGGCATCACGGGAGTGGAATCGCTCAATAACCTTGTTGAAGCTAGCCTTGGCGTCAGTCCAACGGCGGCAGGGCATTACCCAGGTCGCCCCATCATGGTGACGGAAAACTTCTACCCGCAGCGTTTATTCAACGGTGATATTGGTATTGTTTGGCCGGATGAGCAGGGCAAGTTGACTGCATGGTTTGAACAAGGGGATGGACAATTACGCGCAGTTAGCTTGTCCAGATTGCCTCGCGTTGAGACGGTATTTGCGATGACAGTACACAAATCGCAGGGCTCTGAATTCGGTCATGTGTTGCTGTTTTTACCCGTTGCTCCCAGTCATTCTCAGCGACAGCTTTGTACTCGAGAACTGTTGTATACAGGGCTGACGCGAGCCAAGAAAGGCTGTGTTCTGGTTGGGGAAAACAGCGAATTGTCTCACATGCTAAGTCGTCGAGTCGAACGTCAGACAGGATTGACCCAAAGGTTGTTACAGGGACTTACCGCCGAACCTTCATAAACGATAAGTCCGTTATATGCTAACCAGCGGGGCTCGTGGTAACGCTCGTCGCATCAATAAAGCACGCTACCCATGCGTGTTGTTGTTCCTGGGGCGTATTTAGCCACAACAGCATCATAGGTCGAGTTGTACGAATGGCATTGTCACTGGCATCGAGAAACGTATTCAGTGGTGCGGGATTATCCCCGATCACAGTTAGGTGTTGCAGCCCGCTATAATCGGTCCATCCCAATATTTCCCCCGTTGGTAAAAAACGAAACGGCTGGTTTTTTAACGCGTTGTTGAAGGTGATGTTTGCACCAAAGACGGGTTTGGAAGAAAAAGCGAGCGAGGCATCGTAATCGGCGGTGAGTAAAATAGGGTTATTTAACACCGTTACCGGATGAGAGCATTGGGTAATGCCATGAATCAATATCGCCTGCAACCCCGCACTCAGTTCAATATTTTCTTGTTCCGTTATGGCGTTTGGAATACCGATTGTCAGAGCTGATGCGTTTTCCATTACCTCGGGCAAAGGCTGCATAGGAGGCGTTAAAAATGGTAACTCATGAAGACCGGCCAAGCTGGTGAGCGTATCGTTGACTTCTGTGCCTTCGCAAAACACTGGCCCGTCAAAGTTGTACGCGCGCAAAAAGATGATTTGTAGTGGTATATCGACGTTTCGCCCAACAGCGGGAAGTGCTGTCGCGAGATGACTGAGCAAGATAATGCCAAATTCACAATCTTGATGGCTCGCGTCATATATTTTTTGCGCCACATCAAAAATGCAGTGTTGCTGCAGACTATCCTCGATGACGAGAAGTTGGCGGCAGTTTTCAATTTTCCCATCAGTGACAAGTCCACTCGTCAGACGCTGATCGAGTGTAACATCTGCGGTTAGCGCTGAATGTGGCATAGTGTCGTTCTCAAATTACTGATACTCTTGGAGAAACATCTAGTGGCACGTGTTGGTAACCGTGCATAGATTGCGTCATTAGGTTGGGTTAGCATAGAGTATTCAGGTTTAGCTGACGTTGACGCAGATCAAGCGACTATCGAACTATCGTGACTGAGCAGGGTTTGACCCACAGGGAGACAGAATGAAAAGGTTGTTAGCACTCGTATTGATGCTTTGTGCATCAATCACCGTTCGCGCAGATGCGCTACCTACCATCGAGGTGTTTACTGATGGTATGGATAAGAAGCAAGGCTTCTTTACGTTTTATTATGATGGCGAAAATGACGGTATCTATTTACAAGTAGACCAGCTGAACAGTCCCTTCATCTTTCAAACGAGTTTACCTCGTGGAGTAGGCTCTAATGATATTGGCCTAGACCGCGGGCAACTCGGCTCAACACGCTTGGTTCAATTTGAGCGTTTTGGCAACAAGATTTTGTTGAAGCACCTGAATACAGAGTTCCGTGCAGTTACTGACAACACGGCAGAGCAGGCCAGTATTAATGAAGCATTTGCCGATTCCGTTATCGCGGGTTTTACCGCCAAGGCGCAAACAGGTAATCGTATCTTGATTGAATATACAGATTACTTGCTCACCGATGTTCATGGTATTTCTAATCGCCTAGAGCGCGGTAAACAAGGCAGTTTCCAAGCGGATCCAAAGCGCAGTGGTATCTATTTACCTCGTTCGAAAGCTTTTGAATTTAATACCGAATTAGAAGCTTTGATTACCTTTGCGGGCAGAAAACCGGGTAATTTTGTTCAGCAGGTAACGCCGTCACCCGACAGTTTAAGCGTGCATTTACATCATTCATTTATCGCGTTGCCAGATGATGGCTATCAACCCCGCGCGTTTCACCCGTATTCGGGGTTTTGGAAACATCGCTTTTTTGACTATGCCACGCCTATCGCCGACGCCATGGAACAAAAATACATCGTTAGACATAGGTTGAGTAAGCGAGACCCCAGCGCCGAGATTAGCGAAGCTGTCGAACCGATTGTCTATTATCTTGACCCAGGCATTCCTGAACCTGTTATGTCCGCATTGAAAGAGGGGGCGCTTTGGTGGAATCAAGCGTTTGAAGCGGCCGGTTACAAAGATGCGTTTCAAGTTGAAATACTGCCAGAAGATGCCGACCCTATGGATATTCGCTACAACGTGATTCAGTGGGTGCATCGCGCTACACGCGGTTGGTCTTACGGTTCGTCAGTGGTCGACCCGCGTACCGGAGAGCTGTTGAAAGGTCACGTCACATTGGGGTCATTGCGAGTTCGCCAAGATTATTTGATCGCATTGGGCCTAACGAGTCCGTTTGAAGACGAAGCGGCATCCACTCAGCCACAACAAGAAATGGCGTTGGCGAGAATTCGTCAGTTGTCTGCTCACGAAGTCGGTCATACCCTCGGTATCGCCCACAATTTTGCGGCGAGTGAAAATGGCAGGGCGTCGGTGATGGATTATCCTCATCCGAAAGTTTCTCTCAAGCGCGGAAAAATTGTTTTAGATGACGCTTACGACGATAAGATTGGCGAGTGGGACAAATATGTGGTGGCATACGGGTATCAAGACTTCACCGATGCCAACGCAGAAAGTGAAGGCCTAGCGGCGTTGGTGGCGCAGGCCCAAGCAAAAGGGTTCAAGTACAAATCCGACCCAGATACGCGATCGGCACGACACGCCTCGAGCGACGGTCATTTGTGGGACAACGGGGCTGACCCGATACAAGCATTCGAAGAAATGGCAGCCGTGCGTAAAGTCGCGCTAGATAACCTTGGGATCAATACCATAGAAACCGGGGCGAATTTATCGTCGATTGAAGCGGCTTTGGTGCCTATTTATTTACTCCATCGATACCAAATCGATGCGCTGGCGAAACAGGTCGGTGGCGTCAACTACCAGTATGAAGTGAAGCGCGACGGCGTGAAACCCGAGGGTGTGTCTATCGTTGACCCGAGAACGCAAAAACAAGCCGTGAAATTGCTGGTTGATGCATCTGGGGCTGAGTTCCTCCGGTTACCCGACTCGTTGTTAGGGCTTATTCCGCCCAATGCATACGGAGAAGATATCACCCGGGAGTATTTTACCAGCCGCACGGGTAGAGTATTTGACCCCGTCTCTGCAGCTGAAGCGGCAGCAGGCTATAGTCTTGCCAACTTACTTCATCCTGAGCGCTTGAATCGACTTGCTTGGCAGAGCAAACAAAACCGCCAAGTCCCTTCGGTTTCTCAGGTTGTAAAGCGCATTTTAGAGCAACACTGGTACAACAGCAGTGCCGACTATGGATTGCAATCACGTTTACAATTGGTAGCGCTGAACGCCATTATGACGGCGGTTATCAGTGATAAGGTGGCCCCTGAAGTGAAGCTTGCATTGCAAGCAGAGTTGTTGGCATTTGAGGGCTGGTTGAAACAAAACAGCAAGCAGCCAACCCATCGCGTGTTGCTAAATCACATGGCGCGATACTGGGAAACAGGTGCTTGGCCAGGCTTGTTTAGTGTAGTGCCACTACCGCCAGGTTCACCTATCTAGGTCGGTGATACATAGCGTTTAAAAAAGGGGCTTTGGCCCCTTTTTTGTATTTCTTGGTAGTAGTCCAATGCGCCCTAAGTGATGTCAAAGTAATTGGTAAAACACTTGTAGAGTTGAGTACCACTTAGCACCGACGCCGAAGGGAAATGTAGCATCGGAATCAAATCGCACGGTGCTGTTAGAGTATGCACCGCTTTGTCGTTATCCAAATCGTCGATGTTAAGTACTCTTGCCAATACTTCACCTTGAGCGACAACATCACCCGGTTTTACGCAGTACTCCACCATACCACCAAAATCCGTATACAGGGTTTTGTAGTCTTCTAGCATCACACCCACTCTGCGCATGTTTTCGGGCACTAGATGGCTATCAATCACCACGTCTTTGGCGGTCAGGTAGGTTAAAATACTCTGTGCATCAACTTCACCTTCAGTGAAGTCAATAACTTCTTGGCTGCCCATTTCCAACGTAAATGCTTCTACACCAAAGTCGACATCGCGATGGAACTTATTGGATAATGCGTCTTGTAACGTCCACCATGGGCAAAATGTCGCTTCGTCCAGCGCACCAGCGAAAGTATTGGGAATGAAAATACAATGCGGGATGTTAAACAACGCCGCTGATGCTCGGGCGTATGAAGGGATGTATAGGTGTCTTGTCGAAACAGGACCATTGTGCAAATCCAAAACAAAATCGGCATCAACCGCCAATTGTTGCAGTTTTAGATTTAATTGTTGAGCCAAACCTAATCCCCATGGCGTCGACAATTTTTGTTCGATTGCGTGGTTGAGGTGTTGTCTGAAACGTTGCTTGATACTATCAATACACTCTTCAGGCGTGACTTGTTCGGCAAACTGCATAACCAGGTCGTGATCGTAGAAATATCCTCGATTCCAGTTGGTCCCATTGACCGGGTCGAAACGGCCTAATGTGTATTCACCAGCTTTGATATTCGTGCCCACGGGATTGCAGTTAGGTACTAAAGTGATTTCACCGCGAATAGGCAGTTGTTTAAGCAACTGTAATAAGTGATAGATAACGACATTACCTTGAACTTCTGCGCCGTGAATAGAGCTTTGTATGTAGATTTTTGGGCCTGGGGCATCGCCTTTAATGGTGTAGATAGGCACGTTCATATTCCGGCCTGACGCGTTTTGTGCTACCACCATGTGGCGTTTTGTTATTGTTGTCATTATTACTTACCTAGCGTCGATGGAGTACCGCAAACAGGGCACCCTTTTTGTCGTTTAACTTTAAATGTCTGCCATTGATGCGTGATCGCATCAAACAGTTGCAATGATCCGGTAGGTGCATGGCCGATATCGCCCAATATCTTAACGGCGAGTAACGCTTGTTGGGTACCAATTGCGGTCACCACAGGGCCTAAAATCCCGTTCTCACTGCACGATAAATCCATAGGTGGAATTAAGTGGCTCAAGCATTGGTAGCAAGGGGCATCTGCCTTGGGGTGCCAAACAAACAGCTGACCTTCTAAGCGAATTGCGGCGCCACTTACCAGTGGTGTCGCTAATTCTACGCATAGACGGTTGATTTGTTCCCGTGAGTCCATATTATCAGTACAATCAAGTACAACATCAACGGTAGCGATTTGATGTTTTAATTCTTCGTCGCTCAAACGATTTGGCAACACGGAGATATTACATTCGCTATTTCGTTGGCTGAGAGCTTGCTTGGCGGCATCGACTTTTTTGCGCCCAACATCTGACTCATTGAATAAGATTTGACGGGGCAGATTGTGCAATTCAACAATGTCGTCATCAACAAGTATAAGGTTACCTAAACCACTGCTACACAGTGACAATGCGCTAGCGCAGCCAAGACCGCCGACCCCTAAGACCAGTGCTGACCCGTTTAGCAAACGTTCTTGACCCTCAAGGTCAATTTGGGGCAAAACAATTTGTCGGTTGTAGCGCATAGCTTGTGCATGTGACAGGGTAGAAGGCATCGTATGAAAAACTCGTCCGCGTTTTGGTAATGTTTATGCTTGGAATATTTGGGCTAAAAAAGCGAATTCAAAGGTGTAAAAGTCACACCACTACAAAGGATATCATATGACAACTGAAGCTCACGCACTAAATATCGCGGTGCTAACCATTTCCGATACGCGAACGCTTGAACAAGATAGCTCAGGCCAATATTTGGTTGATGCGTTAGCGGAAGCTGGCCATACGCTTGCCGCCCGTGATTTGGTTAAAGACGATATTTACCAACAACGTGCCGTAGTTTCCCAATGGATTGCTGATAAAAATATCCAAGCGATTTTGGTAACCGGTGGTACAGGGTTCACTCATCGCGACTCTACTCCAGAGGCGTTGAGCGTACTCTTTGATAAAACCGTAGACGGATTTGGTGAACTGTTTCGACAGCTGAGTTACGAGGAAATTGGCACATCAACAATTCAGTCTCGCGCCATTGCAGGTTTTGCCAACAAAACCGTTATCTTTTGCTTGCCAGGTTCAACCGGTGCCTGTCGAACGGCTTGGAACGGGATTATCTGTTCACAACTTGATTCCACCTTTAGACCGTGTAATTTCGTTACACACCTAGTGGATTAAAGGTTATGGAGTTTAGTCATCTCAATCAGCAAGGCGAAGCCAATATGGTGGATGTCAGCGAAAAAGCAGTCACAACTCGCGAGGCAACTGCCCACGGTTTTATTGAAATGCAAGCGGTCACGCTGGACAAAATTCAAAACCAAGCGATGGCAAAAGGCGATGTATTCGCCGTTGCCCGCATTGCTGGTATTCAAGCAGCAAAAAAATGTGCTGATCTCATTCCTCTTTGTCATCCACTCGCCTTGTCTAAAGTCGACGTTGATTTTGTCGTCGACGAACCGCAACAGCGAATCGAGGTACGTTGCTTTTGTAAACTCGCTGGGAAAACTGGCGTAGAGATGGAAGCACTAACCGGTGCCAGTGTGGCGTTACTCACTTTGTTTGACATGTGCAAAGCGCTGGACCCCGCTATGACGATGACGGGCATTCGAGTGCTCGAGAAAAAAGGGGGTAAGACTGGGCACTGGCAGGCAACGGACGCGCAATCATGATTACGGTGAAGTTTTTCGCGCAAGTACGAGAGCTGGTTGGCACTGACAGCGCAAGCATACCCGCCGACGGGGTGGCGACCATCGCCGATGTCAGCGCCGCGCTTTGCCAGATTTTTCCTAATTGGAAAACCATTAGTGCAGACCCGATGTTGATGGCATGTAACCAGGATATCGTTGACGCAGAACACCCAGTTAAGGCAGGTGATGAAATTGCTTTCTTCCCGCCAGTCACGGGTGGATAAAATGGCCTTTATTGATATAACCGAAGCGGCGTTTTGCCAACAATCGCTTTACGATAGATTGCATCACGATGGCCATGGCGCTGGCGCCATTGTCACTTTCACTGGGTTGGTCAGAGATTTCAATCACAATGGGCAGATTGACGGCATCGAACTTGAACATTACCCAGGTATGGCTGAAGCTATTTTTCAGCGCTTACTCAACGAAGCGATAGCCAGATTTGATTTACTCAATGCTGGCGCGGTTCACAGGGTAGGGCGACTACAAAATTTTGAACCGATTGTTTGGGTCGGCACAGCGGCTTCTCACCGCAAAGCCGCATTTGATGCTGCGAACTTCATTATGGACTCTCTCAAAAAAGACGTGCCGATTTGGAAAAAAGAATGGGCCCAGGGGAAAAGTGAATGGGTTGCAGTAAAGGCGTCAGATCAAGCAGCGGCAAAGCGCTGGCAATCGGAGTAATTGTCTGGGCTGAACTTGTACGTAATGGCTTAGCCGCTATTCTTCCTTTGTGCAGTGCCCGGCCCGTGAGTCAATCAGCCTGAGTTCGATAAAGCGCGCGTCGCAATAACGTTTCACATTACAGCCCGTCCATTTGGCAATGCCGCTTAGATTACCCGAGAGTAGCGGTGTTGCAGTGCACTTGAGTAGGCGTCGAATGCCATCGCAATCACTCGAGTCACTAGCCTTGCATGGGGTAAAATGGTGAGTTGTTGGTCATCAAAGGTAACCAGACCGTCTTGAACAAAAGGCCGCAAACTCTCTAATGCGTCACCAAAGTAATCGGCGAATAAAATATCAAACTGTTTCTCAATCTCTGAAAAATCCACATGCATATTGCACATTAACGCCATGATGACACTGCGGCGGATAACATCGTCCGTGTCTAGGTGGTAGCCTTTTTCGGTAATATCACCATGTGCATCGATTTTGGCATAATACGCTTTCAACGTTTTTGGGTTTTGGCCATAGGCGTTGTCGATGGCGCTTATTGATGAGACACCCAACCCAAGTAAATCAAGATCGCCTCTTGTTGTATAGCCTTGGAAATTTCGGTGAAGTTCGCCCTTTTGTAATGCAACGGCTAGCTCGTCGGATGGTTTGGCAAAATGATCAATGCCAATCATTACATAATCAGCTTCTGATAGCCGCTTGGCCGCGAGTTTAATCAGCGCTAGCTTAGTATCAGGGGAAGGCAACCAGTCATCTTTGATTTTTCGCTGAGCGGCAAATCTGCTAGGCAAATGGGCATAGCTGAACAATGAAATCCGGTCTGGTTGCATTGCTATGACAGCACTTAGCGTGGTGCGGAATGTTCTTTCAGTTTGATGGGGTAAACCGTAAATCAAATCTAAATTTATCGACTGGAACCCCACTTCTCTTGCGTGTTGGACAAGGTTTGCTATGTCTTTGGTACTTTGTACGCGATTAATTGCCTCTTGTACTTGAAAATCAATGTCCTGAACACCGAAGCTCAATCGGTTGTACCCAAGAACCGCGAGGTGGGTTAACGCGTCTGTGTCCAAAGTTCGGGGATCTGCCTCTATGCTCCATGTGGCGTTATCATCAATCTCAAAGTAACGGCGTAGCATTGACACTAGGCGTGTCTGTTGGTCATCGGTTAGAAAGGTAGGAGTCCCCCCGCCAAGGTGAATTTGGCAAACGCGATAATGAGAAAAAGCAGGTTGGCGAAATGCCATTTCACGTTCAAGGTAATCGAGATAAGTATCGGCTTTTTCTTGATCACGGGTCACAATTTTGTTGCAGCCACAGTAGTAACAAGGGCTCTTGCAAAAAGGGATGTGAAGGTAAAGCGAGAGTTCATCGCTTGAACTGTCATGAGACGCTGTTTCGAGCAACCCATTTGCAATATCTGTGTTGAATGATAATGCCGTAGGGTAAGAGGTGTATCTCGGCCCATTAATGTTGTATTTCTCAACGATGGTTTTGCTAAAAAGCGACTCAATCATATTTGACATGCTTGCTGTGTTTCCCATAAAACGGCACGTGCAAAAACACATGGTGTGAAAATTCAGCTCAGCATTATATTGGGGGGCGATGCCCCCAATATTGAACAAGATCAATAAAACTTAAAATTGGTGATGTATCGTGATACCAAATTGCCTCGGCAAGCCCGGATGAGACATGATCTTGCCGGTTTGAACAGGCACGTCAAAGCCATTTCTCGCCGTATAGTTTTCATCAAACAGGTTTTTCACCCACATGGTTAATTGTGTGTCCCATTGCGCTAATGCCAATGACAATTGAGCGTTCACTAGTTGATAGCTCCCAACATGTTTTAATGGGTCATTGGTATCGTCGAGAAATACATCGCCGGTGTATTGGTAATCAGAACTCAGAGTAAAGGCGTGGTCGAATAATGGAAAGTGATATTGCCATCGAACCGACGCGGTAGTCTGCGGTTCAAAACCAACTCGGTCTCCTGCACGAGAACAAAACGGCGCGTCAGGCTGTGATCTGCCTGGGTCGTCAATGCCCGTGTGCCAAGTGTAGGCAACCCAGCACGTGCCTTGTTCAAACGTATCGAAAGTGGCAAGGTTACGTGCAAAGGCAAAGTTAAATTGCACATTCGCGGTGGCCAGCCAGGTTAACTCGGCTTCCAAGCCTTTGGTTTCAATGTTGCCTGCATTTTGCAAGTTGAAACCGGTCCCGGTGAAGGTTGTGGCTTGATAGTCATCAACCGTACCCGCATAGGCCGCAAGGTTGAGCCGCAAGTCATATTCCGGCCAGTCTTTTTTCAATCCGATTTCCCATGTGGTTGCCGTCTCTGCTTGAAACACGGGGTCTAAAAGCGGTGATATCCGGTCGGTATTGATGCCACCAGATTTAAATCCCGTCGCAAAAGCCGCGTACATCAATGTATTTTCTTGTGGTTCGTACGACAGCCTTACAGATGTAGTAACCTGGTTATCTTCAAGGGTTTCATCCAATGCTGGGCGAGGTAAAACACTTGCTGTGCCGAGTAGAAAATAACCCCAGCCATCGCGTTGAAATGGTGCCAGCGCCTGTAACGACGAGGGCATAATTGGCACACCTTGACTCAGGTTTGATGCGATTTGCTCTAGGGCACCTGCGGTAGCGATAACATTTGGCCATTGCGCTGGGTCAGACGTTAAGCCATTAATCGTCGGGCCGAGTTCATCATAGCGCCCGTTGAGTGTCTTACTTTCATCGGTATAGCGAAGCCCGAGGGAAAGACGCCAGTGCGCAGTAAGCGCTTGATCGAGATGAGCAAAAAGCGCATAGCTGTCTTGCTGTTGGACTGCAGTGTGAGCAAACTGTGTATCCGCTACAGTCGCGCGTCCTGCAGGCGCAATCAGTCCCCCGGTAAGTGAACTCAGCGCCGAGATCCCGTCGAGTAGCGGTTGAAGCTGGCTAGTGCCTGCATCGAAAAATGCAGGAAACTGTTCAAGTGTTGTCAGTGAAAAATCCAGTGCTAGGTCTTGTTCGAAATAAAACATCCCCAGCAGCGCTGACGTATTGTCACTGCGATATTGCAACCGGATTTCTTGTGAGATGGCGTCTTGTTTGGCGACATTTTTGGTACGTAGCAATGCAACATCTGAGAAATCGGAATCGATGTCATCTTCACTGTCGAACTCGCGTACACCTGTTAGTGACGTTAACTGCCAAGATGAATTAAGTTGCCAGTCAAATTGTAACGACACACCTTTGTCTTTCATGCTAGAACGAGGTAACTGGTTCAACGCGGTAATACCGTCATAAAACTCATCTCGTGTAAACACATTGCCGTTGAAAGGCGGTAAAGACAATAGCGTATCAGTACCAAATTGATTGGGCACATCGAGTGCTTGGCGATTGTCCTGCCACGTAAGTGCGGCACAACATACTTCATCCAATTCGGCATAATCCGCAATCAGGTGGAAAGTCATCGTATCGGTTGGTGTGTACAATGCTTGCAGTTTGACGCCTGAACGGTCTCTATCGTTGAGTGTGTTGTCACCAAAATGGATATCATCGATAAGGCCATCCCGAGTTGTAGAAAAACCGCCAACTCTTACAGCTAATTCGTCTTCTACAATTGAAAATGAACTCGCGGCAGAAAACGCGCGTAAATTGTTGTTGCCCACCGTAAGGCGGGCAAAGCCATTGTGATCGTCATGACTGGGTTTGGTGGAGTGCATGACGACAGCACCTGAAGGCGTGTTTTTACCAAACAGTGTACCTTGTGGGCCCCGTAGTATTTCAATGCTAGTAATATCAAACAGATCATTGATGACGCTGGTTTGTCTAGCGCGGTAGATACCGTCTACGTACAACCCCACAGATGATTCAAAACCATAGTTTTGGGAAGACGTACCAATGCCGCGAATGGCAAAACTGGTATTGGCAGCACTTTGCGCTTGGTATCCACTAAAACTCGGCGCGTATCCTTGCATATCGAATAAATCGAAACTGATGGTTTGGTTGAGCCAGTCTCCACTGAGCGCAGTAACTGCAACCGGTACGTCTTGTTGATTTTGCAGGCGCTTTTGTGCCGTAACTTCAATAACCTCTAATGATGAGGGAGATTCATTTGCATAGCTATTTGCACTCATTCCATTGAGTACAGCAACAACAGCTACAGTTACTATCCTTGTCGTGAAAGGCAATGTCTTGATAAACATGAATTCACTTTCCTCCGACTAATGGTGCCTCGTTGAATCTGGAGGCGATGAAAGTGACACACTATATCAAGGGAAGTATTAAAGCGATATGAAAAGCTAGCCCAAAAATAAAACTTAACATTATGATATATAAGTATTTATTTTGGGCTAAATTTTGTTCATTGTGCGGGTTGGCTGGGCTTTAAGGCGGCTTCTCGTACCTCTTGAGATTTGAACAGCAGCGCGAGTCTACGGCACAGCACGTAGAAAACTGGGGTAAACAGCAATCCAAAAAAGAGTACACCGAGCATACCACTAAAAACAGCAATACCCAGGGCTTGCCGCATTTCTGCGCCAGCACCTTCGGCCAGCACGAGTGGCAATACACCTAAAATAAAGGCGAATGAAGTCATCAGAATAGGCCGCAGTCGCAAGACTGCCGCTCGAATAGCGGCATCGTAAATGTTCAGGCCTTCGTCTTCTTGTTGACGTGCAAATTCGACGATAAGAATGGCGTTTTTACTTGCCAAACCGACAAGGACTACCAAGCCCACCTGAGTCAATATGTTGTTGTCTAATCCGGCGATATTGACGCCAGTAATGGCTGACAATAAGCACATTGGAACAATCAGCACGACGGCAAGAGGCATAGTCCAGCTCTCGTACTGGGCGACTAGTAATAGGAAGACGAACACCACGGCTAGCACAAAAGCAATGATACCAGTGTTGCCTGCTTGTTTTTGTTGATAGGCAAGTTCAGTCCACTCAAATCCAACGCCGGCAGGGAGAATTTGCTGTGCTAAGGCTTCCATTTTGGCCAACGCCTCGCCAGATGAGTATCCGGGGGCGGCTTCACCTGATAAATCTGCTGCCGCGAATAAGTTGTACCGCGGTACACGGGATGGCCCTGAACGGTACTCAAATGTAGCAACAGAGCTCAACGGCACCATGTCGCCATTGCGATTTTTCACTCGTAAGCGGCCGATATCATCGGGTTCCATGCGGTAGGGGGCATCCGCTTGGGCCGTAACCCGGAAGGTTCTGCCGAGCATATTGAAATCGTTGACAAACGATGAACCGAGATAAATCTCTAACGTAGAGAACACATCGGGGACGGATACGCCCAATTGCTCCACTCTTTCGCGGTCGATATCAATATAAAGTTGTGGGGTATTTGTCTCAAAAAAGCTGAAAACACTGGTGGTCTCCGGTGCTTGATTTGCGGCGCCGGCAAGTTGCCACATTGCACCTTCTAATGCGGGCAAGCCGATACCGCCCTTGTCTTGTAGCATCATTTTGAAACCACTACCATTGCCAACTCCTCGCACTGAGGGTGGTTTGATCACCACGACGAAAGCTTCTTTGATACCCGCTACCGCGCCCCAAGACTGGTTGTAAATGTCATTGAAACTAATGCCTTTTGCATTGCGTTGCTCGAAGGGCTCTAAGGTTGTGAAAACGACACCTGCGTTTGTGCTGTTGGTAAAGGTCGCACCATTGAAACCTGTGAAGGCAACAGAGTTGGCCACGCCGTCTATTTTCAAAAGGTTGCTGGTTAATTGTTTGGTGACTTCATCAGTTCGGCTGATTGACGCGCCCGATGGCAGTTGGTACGCCACAATCAAGTAACCTTGGTCTTGCTCTGGGATAAAACCTTGAGGAACCCGAGTAAATTGCCATACCGTTACCATCATCAATCCGATATACAGAACCATAATAGCTGGTCCTATTTTTACAAGCTTACAGACAACCTTGCCGTAGGCAGAGGCGAGGGCGTCAACGACCCTATTAAAGCCTCGGAAAAATAAGTCGATTGGATTTTTTGTTTGTTCGGAGTGGTCGGCCCGTTCGTGTCCGTGAAACAGCAAATTGCCCAAGGCGGGACTGAGGATCAAGGAAACAGCAACCGAAATAACGGTTGCCACTGCGATCGTTACCCCAAATTGTTGGAAAAACTGCCCTGAAATACCGCCGATAAACGCCGACGGTAAAAATACGGCAACCAAGACTAACCCCATTCCTACCAAAGCACCGCCTACCTCCTTCATGGTCTCTTGGGCCGCTTTGTAAGAAGACATCCCCTCGCTCATTAAACGTTCCATGTTCTCAACGACAACGATGGCATCGTCCACGACAATACCGATTGCCAGCACCAAACCAAACAAAGATAAATTATTGAGAGAAAAGCCAAGAGCACTCATAACGGCGAATGTTCCCACCAAGGAAACGGGAATTGCGATAATCGGAATGAGTGCCGCTCGCCAGTTTTGTAAGAACAAGATGATGACCAGTACCACTAACACTACAGCTTCGTAAATGGTCTTTTTCACTTCATCTATAGACTGACTGATAAACTCGGTTGGGTTATAGGCACTAGTCCATTCTAAGTCTTCAGGGAAGAAAGCCCCCAAGCGTTCCATTGTGGCAAAGATGGTGTCGGCAGTTTCTAACGCGTTCGACCCTGGGCGCTGAAATATCGGCATGGCGACAGCTTGATTTTCACCGAGGTAGCCGCGGGTGATATAACTCTCTGCGCCGAGTTCCACTCTACCCACATCTTTGAGCCGTACAACGCGACCGTTCTCATTCTTAATCACAATATCTTCAAATTCTGAAGGTTCGGTCAATCGGCCTTGCGTTTGAACGCCAATCTCAAAGGCCGTTTGCCCCTGAGGTACAGGCGATTGATTGAGCGTGCCACTGGCCACTTGTACGTTTTGCCCTTGCAGTGCACTGACCACCTCTGCCGCGGTCATTTCGAGTGAAGCGATCAGAGCTGGATCTAGCCAAACCCGCATAGAGTAGCGACTAGCACCAAACAGCTGCACGTCGCCAACGCCGTCAATACGTGTCAGTTCATCGAGGATTTGCAAAGAGGCATAGTTAGCGATGTAGGTTTGGTCATAAGTGCCATTGGGAGAATACAAATTGATAACCAACATCAAATCTGGCGAATTCTTTTGTGTGACCACCCCTAATCGCCGAACAGGTTCAGGGAGCCGAGGTTGAGCAATGGATACTCGATTTTGTACTAACACCTGCGCCGTATCTAAATCAGTCCCAAGTTCAAAGGTCACGGTAATGGTGACTCTTCCGTCGGATGTCGATTGCGAAGACATATACAACATACCTTCGACACCGTTGATTTCTTGTTCTAGCGGTGTCGCTACGGTTTTCGATGCAATCTCGGCATTGGCGCCGGGGTAGGTCGCGACAACTTGAACTGTAGGTGGCGCAATTTGGGGGTATTGTTCAATGGGTAACGTGAAGTAAGCTACAGCGCCGATGATCATCGTGATAATTGAAATGACGGTAGCGAATTTCGGCCGGTCTATGAAGAAAAGAGAAAAATTCATACGTCACCTATTGTGCTTCGGGATATTGTGCACTGATGTCTACCGATTGGGGCGATACCACCATTCCAGGACGCGCTCTTAGCAAACCATTTACCACGATGGTATCTGTTGCTGTTAATCCACTCTCAATCACCCTCAAGGTTTTATTATGTAGTTTACCCAGCACCACTGGGCGAGGCTGCAAACGGTTTTCCTCGTCGATGACATAAACGAATTTCATGGTTTGATTTGTACCAATGATATTGTCAGGTACTAATATCGCATCGACATTTGCTCGGGATAACAATTGCATACGACCAAACAAGCCAGGTAACAAAAAGCCTTCTTTATTTTCCAAAATGGCCCGCCCTTGAATCGTTCCCGTGCTCTGGTCTACGCGATTATCGACAAAATCCATTACACCGGGGTGCACATAGTCTTCTTCATCTTGCAGTTTCACCCTTACAGGGTTGGCCACTTCTCTTGACGATTCCCGTTGTTTAGATTGGGCGTAACGGGAGTATCGCAAGTACTCTTGTTGACCCGCTTCGAAGTAGAAGTGAATTGGATCGATAGAGACAACAGTTGTCAGTAATGTGGCGCTACCCGCACTGCCGTTAACTAAATTGCCAGTATTGACAAAGTCTCGACCCACACGGCCAGTGATGGGGGATTTTACTTCGGTAAACTCAAGGTCTAATTTCGCTTGATTCAGCTCTGAACGAGCCAGCTCGAAGTTGTTCACTCTTTGGTCTAACTGCTCTTGTGACAAGGAGTTGCGTTGGCGTAAATCCTTACCTCTGTCTAACTCTTTTTGAGCGAGGGCAAAACGGGATTCAGCCGCGTCTAACGCAATTTTAAAGGGCCTTTGATCAATGATAAACAAGGTGGTTCCTTCCTGGACTAATTGACCCTCTTGAAAATTAACTTGTTCAAGGTAGCCACTCACCCTTGCTCGGATTTCCACTTCATGAACCGCGCCAAAACGGCCCGAATACTCATCCCATTCGGTTATCGTACGTGCGATAGGTGTGCTGACGTCTACTTGTGGAGCTTGGGGCTGACTGGCTTGAGGTGGGGCGTCGGAACAGGCAGTGATCATGACAGTGGTGCACAAGCAAATTAAAAGAAGTTTATTCACGGTGTTATCTCGCAGGCAAAGGCATTTAGACAGTGTAGTCTACGCTAGACATTAACACATGATTTCTTTGAAAATTTTGAAAAAAAACTGGGTTCGAAATGTCGCTGTTCAAACCCATAATATTACTATCGATAGTGCATTTGTCCGTAAAGTGTGGGTAAGATGCGCAAGCACTCCAATCTTAAGGCGCGATGGAAAACGATACATTCTGCAAGGTGATGTCATGAACGAAGCTAGTGTTATTCAACAACTCAATGACATTCTGCAAGAAGACGAAGATCGTATGTCGATGCTTAACGTTGTGGCCTCGCAATTCATCCCTGAAAGTTATATTGCCGCAGGCTTTGTCCGAAATATGGTGTGGGACTATTGCCATCAAAACAGCGTCTCTACGCCGCTTGCTGATATTGATGTGATTTACTTCGATGCCGGCAATGTCGAAAGTGAGGCCGACCTCAGATATCAAGCGGCACTGGAAAAAGCCATGCCCAACGTCAATTGGCAAGTGAAGAATCAAGCGAGAATGCACGTGCGAAATGGCCATCCTCCCTATTTGGATATTGTCGATGCTATGCGGTTTTGGCCCGAGATGGAAACGGCCGTTGCCGTGCGCTTAACCCCCACCGGTATGAAGTGGTGCAGTGGCTTTGGTTTAGCGAGATTGTTTGCCCAAACGGTAACGCACAATCCTGCAAGGCCAATGGCGTTGTTTGAACAGCGGCTAAAGAACAAAAATTGGCAACAACGGTGGCCCAACTTACGTGTGGTCTTTGATGAAAAACAAGGCAGATAAATGAAATTACAGAACGATTTTTCTCAATTGTGTTTTGAATTGCTACAAATCGTTGGCCCGGTGACTTACAAGCGTATGTTTGGTGGGGTAGGTTTTTTTCTTGATGGGTGCATGTTTGCCTTAATTGCTGACAACACCCTCTATTTCAAAGTCGATGACTCAACACAATCCTTGTTTGTGGAAGAAGGGTTGAGCCCTTTCACTTATGTTCGAAAAGGTAAGTCTATCGCATTGCGTTACTATGAAGCACCTGAGGTTGTGTTTGAGGACGCTAATGGAATGAGACATTGGGGCAATATTGCGTACTCTGCCGCCAGGCACGCGATGTTAAAAAAGGAAGCGTGAGTATAACGAAGCGTTGGGTTATTTAATAACCAGAAACATAGATTTGTTGAATCTACCCTTATTCAAATTATCAATTAAACTTATGCCTCGCAATTCTCTACCATCGTTAACATAATGCTAACAAAAGAGGTTACGATGGCTGAGATTTATTTAGTCAGACACGGCCAAGCGTCGTTCGGCGCGGAAAATTACGACAAACTCAGTGAGCTTGGGTTCAAGCAAGCCGTGTTACTCGGCGAGTATTGGAAGCGTCGAGACATGAGCTTCGATGCTATATACATGGGGGACATGGTTCGTCATCGCGAAACCGCCGAAGGCATTCTCCAAGGGCTTGATGTGACGCAAAACATCAGTATCCACCCAGGTTTAAATGAATTTGATTTTGCTAATGTGGCAGAAGTCTTCCTCAAACAACACCCTGAAGCTATGGTTCCCGAAGGCGCACCGCGAAGCGCGTTTTATCGCTTGCTCAAACAAGCGATGACGGCCTGGTCTCAAGCGTCTTTACCCGAGAGTGAACTGGCCGAAACGTGGCAGGCGTTTCAAAAGCGCGTGTTGGACTCACTTACCGATATGTACGGTTCAGGAAATAAACGCATCTTGGTTGTTAGCTCTGGTGGGGCGATCGCTAGCCTTATTGCGCATGTGATGTCTACTGGGCCACAAGGTGTCATCAATCTCAATCTACAAACTCGCAATGCCAGCATTAGTCAAATACTAGTAGGTAAGCAATCTGCCAGCTTATCGACATTTAACCACGTGCCTCATCTAGACGTACCGGGGCAGCCTGATCTCATTACCTACAGTTAACGGTGAGGATAAACAATGAATTTTGAATACAGTGAAAAAACTCAAGGATTGATCGACAAGCTCGAGCGCTTTATGCAGGAAGAGGTATATCCCATTGAGAAGGCCTACATTGAACAAGTAGAGGGCAGTCCAAACCGTTGGCAAACACCGGTAATGATGGAAGCGTTGAAAACCAAGGCGAAAGAAGCGGGTCTTTGGAACCTATTCTTACCCGAAGAATACTTACCTTATGGCGCTGGTCTATCGAACCTAGAGTACGCACCTTTGTGTGAGATTATGGGCCGAATTCCATTCAGTGCAGAAATTTTTAACTGCAGCGCGCCTGACACTGGCAACATGGAAGTGTTAGCAAAATACGGCAGCGAAGCTCACAAGAAAGCGTGGTTGGAGCCTCTGTTACACGGCGAGATACGCTCAGCATTTGCGATGACAGAGCCTGCAGTCGCGTCTAGTGATGCAACCAACATTGAAACGGCAATTGTCAGAGATGGTGATGAATATGTCATCAATGGTCGAAAGTGGTACACCAGTGGTGCGATGAATGAAAACTGCCAAATAATGGTAGTGATGGGTAAAACAGATTTTGACGCACCAAGGCATCAACAGCAGTCTCAGATTCTCGTACCAATGAATACACCGGGTGTCACCATCGTTCGTGCTATGTCTGCGATGGGCTATTACGATGAGCCAGTCGGTCACGCAGAAGTACTGTTCGAAGACGTACGCGTGCCAGCGGAAAATCTTTTAGTCGGAGAGGGTAAAGGGTTTGAAATTGCACAAGGTCGATTAGGGCCGGGCCGTATTCATCACTGTATGAGATTGATTGGTTGTGCACAACGAGCGTTAGATCTCGCTTGTGAGCGAGTAGAGTCGAGAATTGCATTTGGTCAACCGTTGAGCAAACAACAAAGTGTCCGCGAGAGCATCGCAACCATGTACTGCAAGATTGAGCAAGCTCGATTACTCACGCTAAAAGCCGCTGACAAAATGGATAAATTTGGCAACAAGATATCTCGTGATTTGATTGCTGCGATTAAAATCGTCGCGCCCCAAATGGCCTGCGAAGTGATTGACGAAACGATTCAGATGCATGGCGCAGCTGGTACTAGTCAGGACTTTACGCTTTCCGCCATGTTAGCTTACGCAAGAACCGTGAGGTTGGCTGATGGCCCAGATCAAGTGCACATGATGCAATTGGGCAGAAATTTGATCAGTGATACCAATGCTAAACGTTCGATGAAGTAGCGAGACATCAATGAGTGTAACAACGTTAGATTTAACGGTTTTAAATGCTTACCTTGCGGCGCATTGTCCTGAAGTCGGCCAGGTAACCGAGGCCGAAAAGTTCAGCGGCGGCCAGTCGAACCCGACTTTTAAGTTGACCACCGATAACGGCGTGTTTGTTTTGCGTCGTCAGCCGCCTGGAAACTTACTGAAGTCCGCCCACGCTGTGGATAGAGAATACCGAGTGATTCGTGCACTGGCCAATACTGATGTCCCCGTACCCAAGGCTTACCATTTGTGTGAAGACGTCAGCATACTTGGCAGCATGTTTTACATTATGGAATGCGTGGAAGGGGATATCTACTGGAATTCAGCCTTGCCTGAAGTAGCTTCAAAGGCCCGACGGCACGCTATGTACGATGAAATGAATCGCGTGCTTGCCGCATTGCACAGCGTTGATGTTGCAGAGGTGGAGTTGTCCGATTATGGCAAACCTGGCAATTATTTCGAGCGTCAGCTGTCCCGTTGGACCAAGCAATACCGCGCGTCAGAAACCGAATATGTCGAAGACCTTGAACATTTGATTGATTACTTAGAACGCCACCTACCTGAAGATGATGGTTTGGTGTCACTGGTACACGGTGATTTTAGGCTCGACAACATGATGTTCAAACGCACCCAAGATGACACCGCCGAAGTCGTGGCGATATTGGACTGGGAGCTGTCAACGCTAGGCCATCCGTACGCAGATCTCGCTTATCAGTGTATGCAGCTGCGTTTGCCCGCAGACCTCGCTCATGCATCTGGCCTCGGAGGCTTGGACAGAGAGGCTCTAGGTGTACACAGTGAGGAAGACTACGTGCGCTTGTATTGCGAAAGACGGGGCATTGAATCAATAGATAACTGGACGTTTTACATTGCATTTAGCTTCTTCCGATTAGCAGCGATTTTGCAAGGTGTAGTGAAGCGTTCATTAGACGGCAATGCATCCAATGCAAAAGCCGCCGCGTTGGCGCAGATGGTTAAGCCACTTGCTGCTCTCGCTGCCCAAAGTATTAAATGACAGAATTAAAAACTAAGGAATTCGAATATGAAAGCCATTGTGTGTCATGAATTTGCACCGGTAGAACAACTCCGTTTTGAAGACGTGCCAGACCCAGTGATTAAACCGGGTCACGTTGTGATCGATGTCGAAGCCGCTGGTGTTAATTTTCCAGATGGATTGTTGGTTCAAGGTTTGTATCAAATGCAGCCACCGTTTCCTTTTATACCGGGAAATGAAGTAGCTGGAACAATAGCCGAAGTCGCTGATGACGTGCCGTTTTTGAAGCCAGGCATGCGTGTAATCGGCCTGGGTACCTTAGGCGGCTATGCGGAAAAAGCGCTGATTCCGGCCATGCAGGTAATGCCACTTCCCAATGAAATTCCAAGTGATGAAGCTGCTGCGCTCGTCACCGCTCACGCGACTGCCCATCATGCTTTGAAGCAACGTGCTAAGTTACAGCCGGGTGAAACCTTAGTTGTGACGGGAGCCGCTGGTGGCACTGGCTTAGCGGCTGTACAGATTGGCAAGATAATGGGCGCAAAGGTCATCGCGGTTTGTTCAACGGAAGAAAAATTGGCATTAGCAAAAGAAAATGGTGCTGATGTACTGATTAACTATACCGAGCAAGACTTAAAAGAAGCGTTGAAAGAGGCCACTAACGGGAAAGGTGCCGATGTGGTTTACGAATGTGTCGGTGGTGATACTTTCCATACCTGTAGCCGTTCAATGGCATGGGAAGGACGCTTGTTAGTCGTGGGTTTTGCAGGTGGTGAAATCCCCAAATTCCCAGTAAACCTGTCTTTGGTTAAAGGCTATTCTGTGGTTGGCGTGTTCTGGGGCTCATTTACACAGCATGACCCTAAAACCTTCCAAGCAAACATGCAGGAACTCGTTAAGTGGTATGTTGAAGGTAAAGTAAAAGTCGTGGTTGACGAAGCTAAACCGTTAAATGACGCGAGTGCCGCTTTATCCAAAGTGTTAAATCGTGAAGTTAAAGGTAAAATGGTACTAACCACAAAGTAACATGATGGGGCTGGCCGAGTGTCCAGCCCCGATCGGTTCAGCGCTATTGATTGTTGTGTCGTGCGCGATTAGCATGAGATCAAGTAAGAAAACAAGAACAACGCTGTGCTCTCTTTCGATATACAACTTTCGTCTCTTCTGCTGCAGTCATTCAAGTTTGGTATTGCCACCATGGGCATGGCCATTCTCCCCAAACAGTCGCGATTTTTTGGCGTACACATTTTTTTGTTATTGGTGGTACTTTCCTCCATTTTTAACATCATTGAGAATACCCAGCTACGTGATGTTGTCGCGTTGATCACACCCATTTTTGTGATTGGCTTTGCCCCCGCTTTTTATATTTGCGCCAAATTCTTGATCAACGGGCATCAAAACAAACGTATTCTCATACATTTTTTGCCTATGTTAATGGCGCTGCCCTTTGCGCATTTTGTGCAGGAAATCATCGCTATTGGCACGGTTATCCGTGCTGTCTATACGGTTCTCACTATCCTTATGATTTTGCGTGCAAATGAAAAACTGGCGTATTGGCGGTCGGACGTTGCCGATGTATCTCTGACCTGGTTTGCCTGGCTTGTAGGGCTATCTACCGTTATCAATGCTCTGGATCTACTGCGTTTGAACTATCAAATTGAACTGGGCATGCAACTCAACATGGGGTTGCACATTACTACGTCGATATGCTCTACGGTATTGCTGGCTGGTATGATTGTCGTGTTGAATCGCGAGAGCAACGCGCTAAACAGTATAAACGAACAACCCGAACCAGAATCGCCCACGAAACAGGACACAGAAAGTGATTTTCAAGCGATTTTCGACAATATAGATGGTGCGGTTAAAGACAATGAATGGTTTTGTCAGCCACGCCTTACCCTTGCCGATTTAGGGCAGAAAACTGGCTGGCAGACTCGTGATATTTCTAGAGCCATTAATATCGTACATGGTGATTCGTTTAATGATTACATTAACCAATTGCGGGTAGAAAAAGTGAAGTCGCTTCTCCAAACATCTAAGACTCGTTCATTACTTGACATTGGTTTAGCAGCGGGTTTTAGTTCTAAGGCGTCATTTAACACGGTATTCAAAAAACATATGAATGCGACACCGGGGCAGTATCGCAAATCCTTGAGTTCAGAATCATGATTTTGAACGTTTAAAATCATGATGTTACGCGATTATAAAGGCATTTGGAGCTGAAATAACACTCTCAACTACGGGAGTGTATATTGTGAATCTGTCTAGAATAATCGTCTTTTTATCACTATTGGTAGGGTTGCTTTTTGCCCATTGGGTGATAGCACGCGACCAGCCTAATCGTTTAGATAATGAACTTCGAAAAGCCCAATGGCAGCGAGACTTGTCTGATTTTCAACATGGCTTGGAATCTCGTCATATCGACTTGTACAACAAGGTTGATGTGGATACGTTTCAGGCAGCGCTTCAAGATATCCTCACCGCTCAACCGTTTCCCACTGACTGGCAGATAGCATTGCGTTTGATGCGATTAACGCGCAAGATTGGTGATGGCCATACCGCCATCTCAATTCGCGATTGGGATATTGAGCGTTACCCACTTAAATTTGAAAAGGTGAGTGGACAATGGCGTGTCACTGAGGTGTCGAAAGCCAACACAGAATTGCTGAGAGCAACACTGATCAGTATTGATGGCATAGCCGTCCAAAGCATAGAAGATGCGTTGTCTGATGTCGTTCAATTCGTTGAAAATCGCCATTCACAAGTCGTGCGAATTGGCACCTACATGCGAATCGCAGAGGTACTCCATGGCCTAGGGATTACCAATTTCAGAAACACCGCCCAATTTGAATTTCTAACTGAAACAGGCAAAGCTATTTCACTGCCTCTTCAGGCGCTATCTGAGTCTGATTTTGAACAACTCGATTCAATAAAAATAGAACGAACCTTTCCGCTAATTGCCAAGCCAAGACAGGCCGAATTTGATTTCTTGTGGTTCACCCAGATTGAGGGAACCACGACAACTTATATTCATTTTTCTGGCTATCCGTCTTACGAGGATATGACAAAGTTTGTCGAAGAACTCGTGGTATCTATGACTAAAAATCAAAGCTCAGATGTCATTATCGATATGCGTGAAAATGGTGGTGGCGATCTCTATGTAGGTTTGATTTTGGCTCACGGACTTAACCTAGTAGACGGTATTGACTGGCTACACGGCGTCAACGTACTGACTGGTGCCAATACTTTCTCTGCTGGGGCAAGCAATGCCGCACTGTTTCGAGAGTTGTTAAACGCTCGTATTGTAGGTATGCCAACAGGCTCTAACCCCACCGGTTATCAGGATATGGACGAATTTAGCTTGCACCATTCGAAACTTCGAGTGACGTATTCAAAACGCCTATTTCGCTTACAAGAAACGCCGACGGAAGGCGTGATCCCCGACGTACTAGTAATGCCGAAATGGAGCGATTATCAACAAGGTATAGACGCAGCAATTAATGAGATTTTGATGCAGTAGCGCGCCTTAAAATACGCTTAAATTCGCCAGTTTTCTGAGGTCAAAATATGTTTAAAAAGAGTATCGCTATCACCTTGGTTACCGCCCTTGTTGCGGTGGGGTATTTCTACAAAGACATTGATAAAACGTTAAATGTCGCGACAGGCTATGCCGCTAAACAGCTGTGTTCAGGCTATTACAACAGTGGCTATTCCTTTGAGCAGATAATGGCAGAAGTGCTATTACCCATTGATCCGGCTTTTGCCTATGTCAGTTATTCTCTTGACGAGCAAACACAGACGTTACATACCAGTGTTTTGGGACTTGCTGCGCGAGAAGCTAGGCATCGCGAGGGCATGGGCTGTACATTGTTGGGGCAGGGACAGTCTCAGTTGTTGGGAGAGATCAGATCGCACAGTGTTGTCCCAACAGACAAAGCTGCGCCTTGGCCGCGGGGCAACTTGCCTCCCGAGCGTCTAGAAGGGGTTAACTACGCAGGCCTCGACAGTGCAATAGCACAAGCTTTTTCAGAAAATCAGAGTTCGGGACTCAAACAAACCAAAGCGGTTGTTGTAATACACAAAGGTAAACTGATCGCAGAACAGTACGTGGCGCCTCTAGCGCAGAATGTGCCGAGTTTAAGCAACTCCATGGCCAAAAGCGTAACTACGCTATTGGTCGGCACGTTACAGATGCGAAGCCTTGTTGATATTCATGCACCTCTTACTTTTCCTGAATGGCAAAATGATGAACGACGTTCAATAACGCTAGACCACTTGATGAGAATGAGCAGTGGCTTGGCGTTTGATGAGTCTTATGGCTTAAACACCGACGTGACTGACATGTTGGCGAATAAAGCGAATACCGCTCGTTTTGCGCTGAACATGCCTTTGGCGCACCCTGTTGACACCCATTGGGCCTACTCTAGTGGCACGACAAATATCATTGCACAAGCGATGTTTGACGCCATCGGCGGCGATCTACAAAACAAATATGACTACCTGAATCAAGCATTATTGGGCCCAATGGGAGTGAGTAATGCGCTGATGGAGTTAGACGGCAGTAACACTTTTGTGGGGTCTTCCTATTTTTACGCCACCGCCAGAGATTGGGCAAAGTTTGGCCAATTGATGTTGCAAAATGGAGTGTGGGAAGGGCAGCGCTTATTACCACAAAACTGGGTGTCTTATAGCACCACGCCGACACCAACGGCGAAGAATCGAGAGTATGGCGCACAATTTTGGCTGAATTCCGCACCTGTAAACCAACAATGGTCTCCGCCGTGGCCCGATGTACCGAATGATGCTTACTTTATGAGTGGGTATCAGGGGCAATATGTTGTGGTTGTGCCATCAGAGGACTTAGTTGTGGTGAGGCTGGGCTTTACCCATCCGGGTACGAACAGCGGCATGAATGAACTCGTGTCGGGGATTATCGCGTCGTTGAAGAGACAGTGAAAAGGCGAAAATAGCCCAAAACTTGAAGCCGTTACGCAGCAGTGAAACGGCTTAGCCTATAACAATCAATCACCTGTACTCACCTATGACTTCAATTGAGCCAACAATATTGTTGTTAAGTTCTTCAAGGTCATCTGCTGGTATCCACCATTCTGTGTGGCTGCTTGCGCCCACACATTTGATAGGGTAGTTGTCCATAAACGATTTTTTAACTTCAAACTTGGTGACATAACCGGCACCAAAATCGCTAATATTCCATTGTGTTAAATCAATCGCATATTGTTCATTGGTAACGGGATAAAAGATTGGCTGTTCGGGCAAGCGGGGCGGCCAATATTTGAACCCACTTTCTGCGACTAAATCCAACTCCTTCTGACCTGTTGGCCGATAACAAGTTACAGTTTCCATTTTTGTTCTCACATTTTTGATAGTTCTTCGATGTCGATATTACAGGGCAGCTAACCTCTTATCAAAAGGGCAGCAATTATTAGTAGTACCTTTGCAGTCCTCTAGATTGACCAACGTCAATGAGAGTGCCTTGTTCACCAGAAATGGACCATGAGTCATAGAAATTTACGATCGAAGTCGAAATGACCCAGTTGGGCTGCAAAAGAGGGGAGACGTTGAATTCCACTAGGCGCTGCTCACAATACTGCAAAAGAGTACTGGCCAGGGGATGGCTATGTCAGTCTGTGTTGTGTGCTTTGCAATTATCGCTTAGCAATAATGGTTTTAGGCAGCTTTTTCATCATGATAGCGTTTGGCTCGATGTCTTGTGCAATTTTGTCAGCGTTGACTTTGTCACCATTGCACGTGCCATTGAAGCTAAGAAGCGCACCCACAGAAGCGGCGTTGCGTTTCACTTTTTTGACGTAAGCTTGATTGATCGAAGAGTTTGCGTTGCACTGCGCTCGGCTTTCAGCATTTTCAGAAGCAAAGCTGACAGGGCTGGAAACGATGGCTAAAAGTCCCATCGCTGGAATAACTTTTTTGGCTACTACTTTCAACACGGCTTTATTCTCTTCTTATTTAACATCGGCCATCTTGCGATGGCGTCAGTCAGTTTTGTTTGCCTATTCATTACACGACAAAAGCAGGAAGGTTGAAAGTAGGAGGGCTATACCTAGGTATTAAAAAATATACGGTATGGGAGGCATCTTATAAGTGGAGTACAAAGGAGAGCCGTTATTTGCTCGCCTTTGTACGTTTGGCTCGAATCTACCAAGCCGTTACGCCACCATCCACAGCGATGGTTTGGCCATTCATAAAGCTATTACCGGGTGATAGCATCAGTAGCATGGTATTCACTATCTCTTGAGGGCTTCCTAGGCGTTTCATCGGCGATCCCTGTGCTAATTGGGCTTGGGCTTCTGGCGTATTATAGCCATCCACATTTAGGATGTTGGTTGGGCTATAGAACGGACAAATGGCATTAACGCGTACATTTTTGCGCCCATATTCGATGGCAGCAGTGCGAGTAACGCCACTAACAGCGTGCTTTGCCGCAGCATAGGCGCCGCCTTTTGGCGCACCACCGAGGCCTGCCAGAGAACTGACATTTAAAATATGGCCTTGTCCTTGTTTCAACATCACTGGTAATTGGTACTTCATGCCAAACATAACGCCTTTGACGTTAACTCCCATTTGCAAATCAATAATGTCTTCAGTCATTTCATGTATTGGCGCGGGTTGGTGGGCGATTCCGGCATTGTTTATCGCAATTGTCAAGCTTCCGTATGTCGACATGGCTGCTTCAACCAACTGTTGAGATACGCTCTCTTGTGCAATGTTTCCTGCAACAGATGTCACCTTGATACCCGCCGCTTTGAGTTCGTTTTCAATTGCTGTCAGTCCGTCTTGGTTGATATCTGAGATGACGAGATTACAGCCTCTGTTGCCTAGGCCATGAGCGAGGAGTTTACCAAATCCACTGGCGGCACCGGTGATAATGGCCGTTTCTTTTGAAAAGTCGAGTAATGCGTCCATGTTTGTCCTTAATTTTTGTTGATAAAGGTGATGAGGTGCTGTGCGAGTTCTTCGCCTTTGTCTTCTTGCAGAAAGTGACCGGCATTTTCTATCACAACGTGTTCTTGACCTTCACAGCCTGGAATGAGGGATTGCATGAGCTTGTCACCACCAGCGGTGACAGGATCACTGTCACTGAATGCCGTCATAAATGGCTTTTCGAATTGACGAAGTTTCGACCAGGCAGCTCGGTTGTTTTCTGTCTGCGGATCAGAAGGTGTCGCGGGCACTAATAGCGGAAACACTCTTGCCCCGGCTTTGTATTTTTCTTCGGGAAAAGGCGCGTTATAGGCGGCTAGCGTCTCTGCATCTAGTTCACTTGTTGTTGCTCCTTTCACAATACCCGAGGGCGGGAAAATCTCTACCTCTTGGGAAAATCGGCGCCAATTTAAAAACGCGTCAGAAGGGGGATGCTCTCCCGTAGGGAGGCCAGTATTGGCCGCCATAACATGGCTGAAACGTTGTGGCATATCGGCGACCAACCTCAGCCCTAATATGCCTCCCCAATCTTGGCAGAATAGGGCGACCGATTCAGGCGCAACTTGCTTAAACCAATCGCCAAGCCAGATAAGATGGCGGGCATAGGTATAGTCCTCTTGTGCCACAGGTTTATCGGAACGGCCAAAGCCAATTAAATCGGGTGCTAACACACGAAAGCCCGCCGATACCAAAGGCGGTATCATCTTACGGTATAGATAACTCCATGTTGGCTCACCATGAAGCAGTAAAATGGTTGTCCCATTTACATCACCCTCATCAATATAGGCCATTCTCAATGAACGACTCATAGTATCCGTGACATCGACATACTTAGGTGTGTACGGGAAATCTTTGATATCTGAAAAAGCGGATTCAGGTGTTCTGAGGCTATCCATTGGTTGCTCCGTCATCAGTGTTTTTGTTGTTAACATTTTGTTTACTTTCTACAACAAAAACAGAGGGTCAAAAGTTTGTCAAATTAAGCCACGCGCGGTTTGGATAAGAATTTGTCGTTGTTTCAATAAGGTAAACGACTCCCGAGTATTATTGATATTTTTAATAAATTAATATAACACCAATAAACTTGGATGATTGGTGGTCGTAACCTAACATCGCTAAGTAACAGAAGATCAAGCATGAAATAGGAATGAGTATGGCTGAGCAGGTTTCTGATGTTGTAAGTTATGACGTGCAGCAAGGTATGGCTGTGATAACCATGAGCAATGCGCCAGTAAATGCATTGTCTCAAGCGGTTCGCGTAGGGTTAATTGCAGGGATGGACAAAGCGTTGCAAGACGACAACGTACACGCGGTTGTTATTACGTCTTCTCTGGCACTATTTTCAGGCGGTGCGGATATCTCTGAGTTCTCATCTGGCAATATGTCGCCAATGCTTCCCGATGTACTCGAAAAAATTGAACAGTCTTCTAAGCCGGTTTTCGCTGTGTTGCCTGGGCCAGCGTTTGGT
The DNA here is from genome assembly GCF_057544385.1 of Alteromonas sp. 5NS40-0096. Lineage (NCBI taxonomy): Bacteria > Pseudomonadati > Pseudomonadota > Gammaproteobacteria > Alteromonadales > Alteromonadaceae > Alteromonas > Alteromonas sp. 5NS40-0096. The sequence goes on along the minus strand of NZ_BAAJLQ010000001.1, from coordinate 938,401 downwards.
GGCGGCTTAGAGGTGGCTTTATCTTGTCACCACAGGATTACCTTTGCGGGTAACAAAGTCGGTTTGCCGGAAGTTAACTTGGGAATCCTGCCAGGAGCGGGCGGTACGCAAAGGTTGCCACGCTTAGCTGATGTCACTACAGCCGTGACAATGATATCTTCAGGTAAGCCCACCGGTGTTGAAAAGCTACCGGGTGTATTTGATTTGGTATTGCCTTCTGCTGACGGCGCACAAGAACAAATTGCTGCATATGTCGCAAAAACATTGAGTTCAGCTCAGCCAATCAAGCGTACGTGTGATGTTGATTTGGCACTGACAGACGAAGTACAAGCCGTGTTGGCTGGGGCAAAAGCACAGGTGGCGAAGGCGGCGAGAGGCTTCTTTGCGCCGGCTAAATGTATTGACGCTGTTGAAGCTGCCTATACCTTGTCATTCAATGACGGTCTCAAGCGCGAAGGCGAGCTGTTTATGGAGTGTATGGGAACACCACAAGCCCGTGCGCAACAACATTTCTTCTTCGCAGAGCGCGCAGCGGGGCATGTAGCTGACTATAACAAAGACACTCCAGTACGAGATATCAAAAAGGTTGCTGTCATTGGCGCGGGTACCATGGGTGGTGGTATTGCAATGAACTTCGCTAATGCTGGTATTCCTGTTGTGATGTTAGAGCTAAAAGCCGAAGCTCTTGAAAAGGGCTTGGGTATTATTCGTAAAAATTACGAAAATACGGCCAAAAAAGGGCGGTTGACCGCCGAGCAAGTTGAACAGCGCATGGCCTTGTTAACAGGCACAACGCAATATGAAGATTTAGCCGATGTGGATTTGGTTATCGAAGCCGTTTTCGAAAAAATGTCGGTCAAAAAAGAAGTGTTCAGCGCACTGGATAAAGTGTGTAAGCCAGGCGCTATTCTCGCTTCAAATACCTCAACGCTAGATATTGATGAGATAGCAACAGCGACTTCTCGTCCGTCTGACGTGATCGGATTACACTTCTTCTCCCCAGCCAATGTGATGAAACTGTTGGAAGTTGTCAAAACAAAAGACACCGCACCTGACGTCATAAAAACTTGCATGAAAATGGCTAAATCCATTCGCAAGGTGGCAGTGCTTGTTGGGGTGTGCTTCGGCTTCGTCGGTAATCGAATGATTGAGACGTATGGACGGGAGTCAAACCGTCTAATCCTAGAAGGGGTATCTCCCGAGCGAATCGATAAACTGATTTACGACTTCGGCATGCCAATGGGGCCTTTCACCATGGGCGATATGGCAGGGCTAGACATCGGCTATTACGTGAGAGAGTCGCGTCGTGAGTTCATTGAGCACGATCCAAGTTATTGCGTCGTGGCAAACCGCTTAGTAGAACAAGGGCGTGTCGGTCTAAAAGTGGGCAAAGGCGCTTACTTATACGAAGCGGGCAGCCGAAAGCCAATTCCAGATCCTGAAGTGATGGAAATCGCTCGCCAAGAAGCCGAACGCCTCGGTATTGAGCAACGAGAAGTATCAGATGAAGAAATCATCGTTAGATGTATCTACCCGCTGATCAATGAAGGTGCTGAGATTCTAGCAGAAGGTGTCGCGGCTAAAAGTAGCGATATCGACGTAATCTATGTTTATGGTTATGGCTTCCCGGTTTATCGCGGTGGCCCTATGCAATACGCTGATGAAATCGGTGTAAAGAACATTCACGATAAACTTTGCTACTACCGCGATCTATTAGGGGACTACGGCAAAATGTGGCTGAATCCATCACCTCTATTAACCGAAATCGCCCAGAACAATGGCAAATTTTCGACTTATAAAAAAGGAGCTTAACGATGAAAGATGCAGTAATTGTTAGTACCGCAAGAACACCAATTGGCCGTGCTTACAAGGGCGCGTTAAACGATTTGTCAGCCCCTTCTCTTGGTGGGCATGCCATCAGCCACGCTGTTGCAAGAGCCGGCATAGAAGCTGATGCTGTTGATGATGTGATTATGGGTTGTGCATTAACTCAAGGCAGTGGCGGCATGAATATTGGCCGTTTAGCAGGGCTGGCAGGAGGCCTACCGGTTTCTGTTGCGGGTATGACGCTAGACCGTCAATGTAGCTCTGGTATGTATGCCATTGCCACCGCTGCAAACACCATTGCAACGGGCCAAGCGAACATTATGGTTGCGGGCGGGTTGGACTCAATCTCGCTGGTACAAAACAAAAACATGAATATGTACCGCGCAGTGGATAAAGCCTTAGTCGCTAAGCATAAAGACATTTACATGCCGATGCTGCAAACCGCCGAAGTGGTTGCGAGCCGTTACAAGATAAGCCGTGAAGTGCAAGACGAATACGGCTATCAGAGCCAAATGAGAACGGCCCAAGCACAAGCTGAGGGTCGTTTCGACGACGAGATTGTCGCCATTACTGCTGACAAAGTGGTTTTCGACAAAGCCACTGGTGAGACGAGTTCACAAACCGTTACTTTGTCAAAAGACGAAGGTAACCGCCCAGAAACAACACTTGAGGGCCTGCAATCGTTGAACCCTGTGATCGAGGGTGGCTGTATTACTGCTGGGAATGCGAGTCAGTTATCGGATGGTGCATCAGCTAGCGTATTAATGGAAGGTAGTCTAGCGGCGTCGTCTGGTGCAACACCACTCGGGTTGTTCAGAGGGATTGCTGTCGCGGGTTGTGAGCCTGACGAAATGGGGATTGGGCCAATTTACGCGATTCCAAAACTACTGAAGCAACACGGGTTAACCATGGACGATATCGGTTTGTGGGAACTAAATGAAGCCTTTGCCGTACAAGTCTTGTATTGCCGAGATAAGTTGGGCATCCCCGATGAGTTGCTCAACGTCAACGGTGGTGCAATTAGCATTGGTCATCCTTACGGTATGAGTGGTGCGAGAATGGTTGGTCATTCACTAATTGAAGGAAAACGCCGTGGTGCCAAGTACGTTGTGTGCACCATGTGTATTGGCGGCGGAATGGGCGCTGCTGGTTTATTTGAAGTTTTATAAAGATATTGAGGCATCAACATGCAAAATTACAAAGCACCGTTGCGCGACGCGCAATTTGTTACAAGTGAATTACTGGGTTTTGATGAGCACTACCAAAACTTGGGTTTTGACGAAGTCACACCTGATCTTGTTTCTGCTATTTACAGTGAAGCTGGCAAATTTGCCGAAAACATCTTAGCGCCGATCAATGCGTCAGGCGATGAAGAGGGTTGTAAATGGGAAGATGGTGTTGTCACTACCCCTGCTGGTTTCAAAGAGGCGTATCATCAATACGTTGAAGGTGGCTGGCCATCGATGGCGCACCCTGAAGAGTTTGGTGGGCAAGCCTTGCCATATTCTCTAGCAACGGTAATGGCTGAATGGTTCTCTGGTGCAAACCACTCATGGGCTATGTATCCAGGCCTTAGCCAAGGTTGTATGGAAACCATCAAGTCGCACGGTACTGCTGAGCAGAAAGAAACCTATTTGCACAAGCTTATTGAGGGCAGCTGGACAGGTACTATGTGCTTGACTGAACCGCATTGTGGTTCAGACCTTGGCATGCTTAAGTGTAAAGCTGAGCCACAAGACGATGGCACTTATCAATTGTCGGGGACGAAAATTTTCATCTCGGCAGGTGAACACGATATGTCGGAAAATATTGTTCATATCGTGTTAGCCCGCTTGCCAGGCGCGCCCGAGGGCACCAAAGGTATTTCGCTATTTATCGTTCCTAAGTTCCTAGTCAACAGTGACGGCGAAGCTGGCGATCGCAACGGCGTAACGTGTGGTTCTATCGAACACAAGATGGGTATCAAAGCCAGTGCAACTTGTGTGATGAATTTCGACGGCGCGACAGGTTACCTAATCGGTGAGCCGAACCGTGGATTGAATTGCATGTTCACCTTTATGAACGTTGCTCGCATTGGTACAGGCGTTGAGGGCTTGTCTGCTTCAGAAGCCGCTTTCCAAGGGGCGTTAGGCTATGCAACTGAGCGATTGCAGTTCCGTTCGCTAACAGGCCGTAAGAACCAAGAAGGGCCTGCGGATCCAATTATCGTGCATCCTGATGTGCGTAGAATGTTGTTAACTCAAAAAGCATTCGCTGAGGGCAACCGCGCGTTGGCTACCTACTGCATGCAATTGGTAGACGTGACACTTTACGGTAAAGATGCTGAAACTAAGCAAGTAGCAGACGCCAAATTGGCATTTTTGACGCCAATTGTAAAAGCCTTTTTGACAGAAACTGCACAAGAAACCACGAGCTATGGCATGCAAGTATACGGCGGTCATGGTTACATCAAAGAGTGGGGCATGGAACAGCTAGCTCGTGATACTCGTATTTGTACGATGTACGAAGGTACGACTGGTATCCAAGCTATTGACTTGCTAGCGCGTAAAGTATTGGGCTCTAACGGAGAATTGTTGAAAACATTTGTTCAAGAAGTCCGTGAGTATTGCGCAAGTGTTCGTTCTCAGTCGCAGTTCAATGCATGGACAAATGCACTTGAATCTCACTTAGACGAGTGGGGGCAGTTAACCATGGATATCGGTAAAGCCGCAGCGTCAAATCCAGATGAACTGGGCGCAGCTTCGGTCGATTACTTGATGTATTCTGGTTATGTGACTGTGGGTTACTTCTGGTTGAAGATGGCCGTAACGGCACAGCAAAAACTGGATGAGGGATCAGATGAAAAAGATTTCTATCAAGCTAAATTGCTGACTGCAGGTTTCTACTTCGACCGCTTGCTGACGCGAACTCGCTCTCTTGTTTCGGCAATTGGCTCAGGTGCTGATAACTTGATGTCTATGACTGAAGATATGTTTAGAGCGTAAATACACGTTAGTCAAAAAAAGGCGAAACTGAGTTTCGCCTTTTTTGTTTTTCAATTGTAATTGGGGAAGCACAGTGCAAGAGCGCAGTATTGATGTTCAGGGTAAATCGATATTTTTTGTAGAGCAGGGCGAGTATTCGCAAGGGGAACCGACGATTGTCATGCTTCACGGTTTTCCTGAAAGCCATATGACGTGGCAAGACTGTTTGGACTATCTCGATGATAACTTGCATGTAGTGGTGCCAGATTTGCCCGGATATGGCCAGTCAGCACCGCTCGCAGAAGCAACAGACTATAAAATTGAGAAGCTCATCGGCAGAATAGCGGCGTTTCTCTCTCAAGTTTCGCCGAACAAAGCGGTGGTGTTAGTCGCCCATGATTGGGGAGGGGCCATCGCTTGGCCACTTGCGGCTTTTTATCCTCATTTGGTTGAAAAACTCGTTATTGTTAATGCGGTTCACCCTTCCACGTTTACCAGAGAAATGATTGAGAACCCCAAACAAAGGGAAAAGTCGGCGTATATACACACCCTAATAGGGCGTGATGCAGAACATCTACTGGTTGATAACGACTGCCACTATTTAGTGGAGACTGTGTCGAAATGCATTGTACCTGTGCCAGATTCGCTATTGCAGGCCTATAAGGCAAATTGGACAACTTCGACTACCTTATCGGCGATGCTCGAATATTACCGTCAAATGCCGCAACTGTTTCCACAATCTTCGTTGCATCGCGATGATGAAGAAACAAGAGCAGAGTTAGCGAAAATCAAAATTCCCAATATACGAATTGAAATGCCAACGCTTGTGCTCTGGGGACTGAATGATGAAGCATTTGAACCTGGTGTTGTTGATGGAATAGAAGAGTACGTGAAAGATGTAGAACTAATCGTTGAGCCCAATGCAACGCATTGGTTGCCCCGTGAGTTTCCGCAATGGGTATCTCAGCAAATTGAGCGCTGGCTAGACAGCGAATAGATTACCATTCTCGAAATGGAGTGGCATAAACAAGTGCGGCTCCCGAAGGAGCCGCGAGCAGGGAATCCCTGCCACCATGTTGAAATCAGACATGGCTTACATGAAACGGGATTAGATGCGACCCGCTAGTTCTTGCGCGATAGGGCTTGCAGCGTGGCCGTTAGCTTCAATCCAAGACTGAAGTGTTTGACCGTCTTGCTCCGCAAGCGCCAAGTCAGCTTTACGCATTTTTTTAACCAATAGTGTACCTACATCAACTGAATCATTTTTGATTGCTGTGCGAATTAGGCTGTCACCATTACAAGAAATACCGGTGTAGTAGTTGTGAAGCTTCATGTTGAAGTCGTTTTGTACGCGGCGCAGTTTTTTGCGTAGTTCACCTTTATCGTTTGCTTCAACGATAGTACAGATATTAGCAAGAGCCTCTTCAACGCTGGCTTGAGCAGGCATTGCGAAAGCAGAAGAAGCGATAGCGATAGCAAGTGTAGTCTTAACAATTTTCAACATGGTTAAATCCTTACGAGTCATTAAATTTAATAAAAAAGTGTGTGCTAGAGAGGCGTTTTTTGATGCCCCCCTGAATCTGGCGCGCATTAAATAGCAAAACCGTATTGAAGAAAATACGTACACTTATACAAGGGTATGGGAAATGATACTTTTTTGTTGAGGAATAAGAAAAGGCGGCTTAACGCCGCCTTTAATGCAGAGTTTCCTCTGCGACCATGTTGACTGGCTCACCATGGTTAGGGTGAATTCTGTTTTACATTCTATCAGCGAGTACTGCCGCTAGAGGAGAACCTTCAAGTCCTTGCTCTGCAACCCAAGCTTGTAGCGTTTTGCCATCTTGCTCAGGTTCAGCTAGCGCCGTTTTTGGCATTTTTTTAACTAAAAGTGTACCTGCTTCGACAGCGTTGTTTAGCATTGCTGTTCTGATTAAACTGTTGCCACTACATGAAATTCCAGAATAGTAGTCTTTTAGCTTCATGCTGTAATCAGACTGGACGCGTTTCATCTTTTTACGCAACTCACCTTTGTCGTCTGCCTGAACGATTGTACAAATATTAGCAAGCGCTTCGTTAACGTCAGCGTGGGCTGTTTGAGTGAAAGCCAAAGACGCCGTGGCGATTACTAGCGAAGTTTTAACGATTTTCAACATGGTTAAGTCCTCGGTTAGATGTTGTGTTCGTGTTGTTGAGTTCATTAAACCCCAGACATGCAGAACGGGAAATCCCGTCACTAATACACAGGTATTCTGAATAATACGTAAAGGTTGTTAGCGTATGTTACAAATCGTTCGATTTTTAATCTGTTGATATTGTTGGAAAAATAAACAGGTTGTAAAGATTAAGTAGATAATCGATTGAATATCTATTCAATAAAAATGCATGGCAAAACTGACCAAAGCCTTATCGGTCTTGCGCTAAAGGCAATTCGATGTAGTGTAGAGTGCTACATATTGCGAAATTTTTGTGCGAGGAAATCCACGAGGGTTCTCACTCGTTTTGACAAGTGTTTACGATGCGGATAGATGGCATAAACACCATATTCAATGGCTTCCATTTTTTCAAAAAGCGGGATCACCGTGCCATCAATGACGTGTTTAGACATAACATAATAGGGGCACATACTGATTCCCAACCCCGAAGCGACCATCTTGATCATAGAGGCAGGGGAATTGGCTTGGAAATTACCGTGGACTTCGACACTAAAAGGTTTGCCATTGTCGATAAATGGCCAATGACGTCCAAATCTCGCATTGCCATCGATAAGACAGTTGTGTTGCGTTAAATCGTTTGGATGCTCGGGCACACCGTGTTTAGCGAGATATTCGGGTGATGCACACACGGTCATACGCATTTTGGTTAATCGTTTGGCGATCATTGATGAGTCGGTGAGTTGCCCGATGCGAATGGATAAATCAAATCCTTCCTCAACCAGTGATACTCGTCGATTTGTTAAATTGAGTTCAACCTCGATATCGGGGTAAAGGCCCTGAAATTCTGCTAATTGCGGTACTAAATGATATTCACCGAATGCTGTGGGCGCGGTGATTCTAATCTTCCCCGTGGGAGCGAGATGAATATCTTTAACTGAGGACTCGACTTCTTCAAACAATGATAGTACGTCTTGGCAGCGCTCATAATAGGCTTTGCCTGTCTGATTTAATGTAACTTTTCTAGTCGTACGGTCAAAAAGTTGCACATTCAAGTCATCCTCTAATGCTTTCACATATTTGCTCACCGTTTGCACGGCGATGCCTGTTTCTGCTGCAGCCTTGGTGAAGCTGTTTAGCCTCGCCACCGTAGAAAACACCTTCATCATTTCTATCTTGTCCATGACCTGTTTCTCACTATTTCGACATTATCCATGATATGTGGATTATTATTCCATAATCAATCTATTTATCTTTGTTTCGCATGAGACTAAATTTTGTTCATTGATTCTGAAATGTTGTTTATACCGATGAGGAAATGAAAATGAAACTTTATGATCTAGAACTATCCGGACACGCTCACCGTGCAAGACTGTTTGCCAGTTTACTGGGATTAGATGTGCAGCTTGTACCTGTTGACTTACTCAATGGCGCACATAAAACAGAGGCATATTTGGCAAAAAATCCTTTTGGTCAGGTTCCCGTTTTAGAAGATGGCGATGTGTTGGTAACCGACTCAAACGCGATTTTAGTGTATTTAGCCAAAGCGTACGACACGTCCGGTACTTGGTTGCCACAAGATGCAAATGGTCAAGCGCAGGTTCAAGTGTGGCTATCTAAGGCCGCCAATGAGCTGGCACACAGCATGGCCGCTGCGCGACTTGTCACAGTGTTCGGCTCATCTCATGACCATGCCGTTGTACTGTCTAAATCGACCGATTTACTCAATATCATGCAGGGGCATTTGGCCAACAACACTTGGTTTGTTGGCGATAACCCAACGATTGCTGATGTGGCTTTATATTCTTACACGGCCCATGCACCTGAAGGTGGAGTGGATTTACGAGATTTCCCCAACGTTATCGCTTGGCTTGAACGAGTAGAGTCGCTACCTGGCTTCGTCGCCATGCCCCAAACCCAAACTGAGGCCAAAAAAGCCTTGGGTTAACTATTAGGTGGCGTGATCTCGCGCCACTTTCGTTTTAACTCATTCAACGATGTCGAGGTTAATATGATTCGCTCACTACTATCGCTCATAAGTCAGTTTAAGACTAAGCATGGGATAAGTGCCAAATCCAGTGCATTCATTCATTTAGAATGTGGGACGACACAATCATTTGATATTGGATTTTGGCCTGTCGAGTTACACGGCATATTGGATGAGCAAGTGCGTCATTGCCGTAAGTGCACTGCAAAAGCATAAGTGGAGACCAAGACGATGAAGAAAATTGCAGACGTTTTTCACGAGGGCGAGCTAGCACTTCAACGCCAAGCCGGTGTTGCAGAGCATGTGGCGTCTTATGCACCACATATGATTCGAGATTTTATGCCTGACCAGCATCGCGAGTTCTTTGAGTCTTTGCCTTTGTTGTTCTTGGGGCATGCGGACCAAGAGGGCCAGTTGTGGGCGTCGGTGCTAGCAGGTCCAGTCGGCTTCGTTCAGTCGCCGTCTTCACGTGAATTACAGATTCAAACTACACCGCTTGATGGTGACCCTTTACAGCTGGCGTTGGCGCAGTTTAATAACACTGAACACGCACTGGATGTCGGCATTCTCGGGTTACAGTTGGAAACCCGCAGGCGAAACCGCATGAACGGCAAAATTCGCAGTGTCAGCCAATCCGCTTTTTCTGTTGAGGTGGGCCAGTCATTTGGCAATTGCCCTCAATATATTCAAACCCGCACCTTGCTGCCGAAAGCGACATCGAAACAGAGTGGTAGCGTAAATAAGTTCACGCAATTAAGTGATGATTTGCGCGGGTTTATCGCCCGCGCCGATACATTCTTTGTTGCCAGTAGTGTTGCACCTACTGCTGACAATACTCGGCCTGCTAATGGCGTCGATGTCTCTCATCGAGGCGGCAAACCCGGTTTTGTTCATATTGATGGCACACAACGTTTATTGATTCCTGATTATATGGGAAACAATATGTTTAATACGCTTGGCAATATTTCAGTGAACCCTAAAGTGGGTTTACTGTTTGTCGATTTTGACAGCGGTGATATTCACCAATTGAGCGGCAAAGCAAAAGTACATTTTGATGACAAGCCATCGGATTTTGAAGGGGCTGAGAGATACTGGGAGTTCGTTTTAGAGCAAGGACAAACGATTACAGAGGCTTTACCTTTCGAATTTAACTTTGAGTCGTACTCTCCCAATACCCTAATGACGGGCACCTGGGATGAGGCAAAAGCTCGGCAACAAAAGGGTTTGAAGCGCAATGAATGGCAACCGGTAACAGTTTCGAAAAAAGTCGCGGAAAGCCGCGGTATTACCTCTTTCTATTTCGATGTTGCGGGGCAACTCCCTCAGTTTAAAGCGGGTCAGTTTATAAAAGTGAAACTCGAGGTAAACGGCAAAGTAGTAACGCGTCATTACAGTGTATCTAGTAGCCCGAAAGACGAATTCTTTAGAATCAGTGTTAAACGCGATGGAGAGGTGTCATCTTGGCTTCACGATAACGTCCACGTCGGAGATTCCCTGCGTATTCAGTGGCCACAAGGACAGTTTGTACTGGAGTCGATAGCACAACCGATCGTGCTCTTGTCAGCGGGTGTTGGGGTTACACCTATGATTTCAATGTTTAGAGAAATCTTGAAAGAGGCACTGCGTACGAGAACCAAAGCCGACGTTTACATGTTCAATACCTTTAGGCACGCCAGTGACATAGCATTTAAAGCTGAAATTGAAGAGGCGATAGAGGAAAACCAAGGTTACTCCAATGCCAAAGTACATTGGATGCTTACGCAACCTGAAGCTGATGCGGTAATCGGTCGCGATTATTCTGGGACAGGGCGCTTGAGCGCTGAAGTATTGCAAAGCGTACTGCCGATTGGACGCTATCAGTTCTTTTTATGTGGACCGAGTGAGTTTATGCAGGAAACCTACAATCTACTGATGGCTTTGGGTGTACAAGATGACGATATCAAGGCAGAAGCATTTGGACCGGGTTCGTTAAAAAGGCAAAAAGCGACTGGACCAGTAGAAACTGCGCCTGAGCCCGCTGCAGAATCCGCAATTATCCAGTTCAATCGAAGTCACGTTGAGCAAAGCTGGCAGAAAGACGACGGTACCTTGTTGGAGTTTGCCGAATCCCACGGCATACAACCGGAATTTGGCTGTAGGGGAGGCAGTTGTGGCTCATGCAAAGTAAAGGTGACAAAGGGAGAAGTTGTACACAACAACGCTGAATTCCCTTTAGAGAGCGATGAAGCCTTGCTGTGTTGTGCGATGCCAAAATCAGTTGCTGGAGAAATCCCGATTATTCAAATTGATGCGTAGGGCGAGCAATAAAAAAGGCGGCTCAAAGAGCCGCCTCAATGCAGAGTTCCCTCTGCGACCATGTTGAATCTGTCACCATGGTAGGTTGATCTTCCCTCCAACCGTTTGCTTACATACGGTCAGCTAGAACTGCTGCTACAGCGTTGCTTTCCAAGCCTTGCTCAGAAACCCATGCCGTTAGTGTTTTGCCATCTTGCTCTGGCTGAGACAGTGCAGACTTAGGCATTTTCTTTACAAGTAGTGTGCCTGTTTCAACAGCGTTGTTGAGCATTGCCGTGCGGATAAGGCTGTTTCCGCCGCAAGAAATACCAGAGTAGTAATCTTTAAGCTTCAAGCGATAGTCAGACTGAACACGCTTCATTTTTTTACGTAGTTCACCTTTGTCATCCGCTTGGACAATAGTACAAATGTTTGCTAGTGCTTCGTTTACATCAGCCTGCGCTGCAGAAGTGAAACCCAAAGAAGCAGTAGCGATAATTAGAGACGTTTTTACAATTTTCAACATGGTATTTTCCTCAAATGCTTTGTGAGAAGTTTTTCAAATGGTCGAGTGCTATTTAAGAGGAAATTGCCTGAGTGAAAAATAATCAGGCCAATACTATGGTATTTTTTTGTATACGTGTCTAGTGCGTTCAGTTTTGATTGTTTTTCATTCATCGTATTGAAAGTATTGCGAAAATTTTGTCAATTTTGATGTCTGTTCTTTGACAGTGCTGTACGTGAAATAACCTGATTTTTTGTACAAAAAGTATTTTGTTTTTCAATTTTGGAGGCGATTAATTGAGGAATAGACAATACGATTCATTGCGGTATTGGGATATTTCGCAAGATTTTTCAAAAAATTCGCAATGATAGACAATCAACTTTTCGACTATCGAGCCAAAATGTACCCTCAAAACAGCAGCAATGAGAAAAACCATGAATCGAAAAGTAGCGTTGGTAACGGGATCGAATCAAGGAATCGGTTTGGCGACAGTGGCTTTGTTATTAGCCCAAAATGTAGACGTCATTTTAACGTCGAGAAACATTAGTAAAGGTAATACCGCAGCGTCGACTTTACCGGCGTCAAAACATTTACATGTTCATCAGTTGGATGTAAACGACGCTAGCAGTGTTAAACATCTCTATGGGTATGTTGAGGCCACTTTCGGAAAACTCGACATTCTTGTAAACAATGCCGGTGTCAATTATGACACGTGGCAACGTGTCACTAATGCTAACATTGATGAGGTTCAAGATACCTTTTCTACCAACGTTTTTGGTGCCTGGAGAATGGCAAAAGTCTTTCTACCTTTACTCAAAAAAAGCGGTAGTGGCAGTATTGTTAATGTGTCGAGTGGCGGCGGCGCACTCAGTGCACAAAATGGCGGTACGCCGGGTTACAGTTTGTCTAAACTTGCGATGAACGGGCTGACGATGCAACTTGCATCATCGTTACGAGAAGACAAGATAGCAGTGAATAGTGTATGTCCTGGTTGGGTGCGAACACAAATGGGAGGAATGGGTGCCGATCGTAGCCCAACCGAAGGAGCAGATACTGTAGTTTGGGCGGCTTTAAATGAAGAAGGCGGCTCATTGAGCCGCCTAATTGCAGAGTTCCCTCTGCGACCATGTTGAATCGTCACCATGGTAGGTAGAACGTCCCTCGTCTTTCCTTTTACATTCTGTCGGCTAGGACAGAAGCGATAGGGTTTGAATCTAAACCTTGTTCAGACACCCAAGCGGTCAATGTTTTGCCGTCTTTTTCCGGCTCTGAAAGTGCAGATTTTGGCATTTTCTTAACAAGCAATGTGCCGGTTTCTACTGCATTATTTAACATGGCGGTACGAATTAGGCTTTGGCCTCCGCAAGTGATACCTGAATAGTAGTCTTTCAGCTTCATGCGGTAATCTGATTGAACACGCTTCATTTTTTTACGTAGTTCGCCTTTGTCGTCTGCTTTTACGATTGTGCATATGTTTGCCAACGCTTCGTTGATATCTGCTTGCGCAGTTGTGCTAAAGCCCAAAGAAGCGGTCGCGATAATGAGTGAAGTTTTTACAATTTTCAACATGGTAAATTCCTCTATTGCTTTGTCAGAAGTTTTCGTATGGTCGAGTTAGATTTAAGTAGAAAATGTCTGTTCGAAAAATAACCATGCAAATACGGGCGTATAGAAAACAATACGTAATGACGATAGGGATTTGGTGAATTTATATATATTTCAAAAGCTTGAATGAGTATCTGTTGTTTTTGTTAGGCTGAAAAATGTACAGTTATCGGTGAGATAATTGCCATTGTCGTAGCAATGGCTAGGATCCAATACGCCTTAACAAGCAACGCTTGCGGTAAATTGAGTGCAATAAAGTGAAGGAACGTTTGGTGGTTTTGAACGTTTTTACGTATGAGGCGCATCAGGCTAATGGCGAAAAAACACGTAAAGATAGAAACAATCGCTAAATAAACAATGCCGACTTTTGGGTCGGACAACATTAATGCCAGTAACAGCGAGAGAGCTGTGCACAATAGCCAACCTATACAAAATGGTAAACCTCCTCGTGTACACAAGCGCAATACTTTAACTGTTGTCGTCAGTTCAATGGTCGTTAGCCGTTGGGAAAGGCGTCGACATTGGCGCAATAGTGCGGTAGCGAGAACTTGCCCAATTAAATAAAGACAAATTAATGAAAGCAGGTAGACGGTAGTGTTTGAAATTTGCCATTGTTCGATTTTGATGAGACCTGCCAGCGCAATTGGCGCGAAGAAGTAAAGTCGACATAGCAATAAAAACTGTCTTTCTTTAAATGGTAATTTGCCGCTAAAGGCATAATGCAGCCATCGTTTTTCATCGTCACTAAACATCACAGTCGCAGCGAGGTGATTCAATACCGATATTGCGAGTAAGCAGCTAATGCCGACGGCAAAACCGATAGACAAAGGTGCAGAGGAATAGACTAGGTAGCCAGGTAGAGGGGCGACTAACAAAATCAGTGGGGTAACTAAGAAACCCAAACCCACGAGTAAACGATAAAGTGCTACTTTTTCGCTTTTAAAGCGGGCGAACTTCCGCCTAAATAGTGTTTGAAAAATCGACACGGATGCTTTACTCGAGAAAAGCCGATTCAAAGATAGCGCGTTTGCTATCGGTCAGAGCATGATCAACAACGATCATCATTTTGTTATGACCAAGAATTTGCGTCCAAAAATAGTCTGTACTGTCGCTATCCAATCCATTGAAAGGCTCGTCTAGTAGCAATAGATCATGGTTTGTGCAAAAAGCCAATAGAAGCTGAATCTTTTTCTTATTGCCCGTTGATAGATTTCCGTAGGCAATATGGCAGTAGTCTCGAAACTGCACATCATCAATGCCACGATTGAGTTTATCTAAGTCTAATGTCTTGTGCTTACACAGTAGGGCAATGACCTCGGACGGGGTAAATACATCGGGTATGGCAACAGAATCGCTAGCAATCGCAACGGTAGGAGAGTGGGAAGACCGAAAATGGATAGTGCCACTTGAGGGCTGTTCCAAACCAGCGATAAGGCGAAGCAGCGTAGATTTGCCAATGCCATTTTTGCCCTCTAACAATGTTTTGGGCGCGTTAAAAGAGAGGTTCGCATTGAGTTTTACCTCATTGTCGTAACAGTGTTTGACTTGCTCAATAACGATGGAATCTATCACGGCAGTCCATTAACGAGTGATCTTGATCATCGGATAAGTCTACCTGACTTTTGGATACGAACAATGGGAAAAAGTGAGGGGCTAAAAAAGGGAAGGCGGCTCAATGAGCCGCCTCGATGCAGAGTTCCCTCTGCGACCATGTTGAATCTGTCACCATGGTAGGTTGTTTGTCCCTGTGTCAGCTATTACATGCGCTCTGCAAGTACTGCTGCTACTGGATTGCCGTCTAGGCCTTGCTCAGATACCCAAGCGGTAAGTGTTTTGCCGTCCTGCTCTGGCTTAGCAAGCTCAGATTTAGGCATTTTTTTAACCAGCAATGTGCCTGTTTCTACTGATTCGTTTAGCATTGCTGTGCGAATGAGCGAGTTGCCACCACAGCTAATGCCTGAGTAATAATCTTTCAGCTTCAATCGGTAGTCAGCTTGTACGCGCTTCATTTTCTTACGTAGTTCGCCTTTGTCGTCAGCCTGAACGATAGTACAAATGTTCGCTAATGCTTCGTTAACGTTAGCTTGCGCTGCAGAAGTGAAACCCAAAGAAGCCGTAGCGATGATTAGAGATGTTTTTACAATTTTCAACATGGTCAATTCCTCAAAATTCGTGGAGTTGTTTATCAAATGGTCGAGTGCTATTTAAAACGAATTTGTGTGTGTGAAAAATAATCAGGTTGATACATGGGTATTTCAAATAATACGTAAACGTGTTGTTGGCATAACCGAAGAGAAGGTGGCCTGATTCATCGTGTTAATTTGCCTATAAACGTTTGCGGTGGCACATTGGGTATTCGCATTAGATAGAATAACGAGTGGCTTTAGAGGCCGCTTCATTGGAAAGCGTTGAGGAGTGCTAATGACTGCGAACTATACCATGTACGGTGCGCCTATTTCTTTATACACGGGCAAGTTACGGAGTTATTTGATTCAAAAATCAATACCTTATGACGAGGTTTTTTCGTCGTTAAAAGTCTATAAACAAACCATCATACCGAAAACTGGTGTTCGATTTATTCCAGTATTGCGCTCCCCTGATGGCGAGTATATGCAAGACACGGCGGCGATAATAGAGCGTTTAGAACAGAGGTTTAAAACTACTCCAGCGCTACCAACCACACCAAAGCAGGGGCTGGTATCTTTGCTATTTGAAATGTGGGCCGATGAATGGTTACTGATCCCGGCAATGCACTATCGCTGGAACAAGGCAAACTTCCCGTATATTTACGAAGAGTTTGGCAAAGTGGTATTGCCTTGGGCACCCGCGTGGATCAGGCGAATTATTGGCAAAAAAATAGGGAGTAAATTTAAAGGGTTTGTTCCTATTCTCGGCATTAACGACAACACTATTCCTGCAATTGAGGACTGGTTCGAGAACCACGTGCTGGCGCAACTGGACATACACTTTCAAACCCATGACTACCTATTAGGTGGGGCGCCAACCCTTGGAGATTATGGTTTAGTCGGCCCCTTGTATGCGCACCTCTATATGGACCCTGCACCCAAAGCGATTCTACAAGCTAAAGCACCAAATGTGGTTAAGTGGCTGGAACGAATGCAACAGCCCTTCATCAATAACGACACTATCTTAGCTAACGATGACATCCCATCGACGATTATCCCTTTACTACAAGACATCTTCATTAATTTTTGGCCAGTGGTCGAAAGTACAGATAGAGAACTGGCGAGATGGACAGAGCAAAACAATCAACCTGAAAACCTGCCTCGTACTATTGGAGACCACACGTTTACGCTAAATGGTGTGACGAGCAAGCGTGCAATTTTGACATTCCATCAATGGAAGGCACAGCGGGTGTTAGACTACTACGCGAATCTGGATCAGGAAAGCAAAGTGATAGTGGACAGCATGTTAGATACTGTTGGGGGTCTATCTGCAATGCAAAGAAAGCCTGTTTGTCGAGTGAGCCGTAAGAATAACAAGTTGGTGTTTGAATAGGCACATTAGGTATTACTATGAAATCTTCGATTGTCCTAATAGTGATTTGGGCGATAGCATTTGGCTTAACCTCTGCTATATCCGGACAAGATGGCCGGATACTGGGGTTGCCTATTACGGTGGCAGTGTGCTTTTTTGTTTTTGCAATTCAATGGCTTGCTTTTATTCCTGCCTATCTCAAGCAGACAGAGCGTTACTATGATTTAACAGGAAGTTTGAGCTTCATTTCTGCTTGTGCGGTGCTTGTTATTTCATCTGAGGCGTTGTCAGTGTTTCAGTTGATGCTCGCTGGTATCGTCTGTATTTGGGCGATGAGGTTGGGAAGTTTTTTGTTTTATCGGATATGCCAAGATGGTGTTGATTCTCGATTCAACGACATTAAACCCAACCCGCTGCGCTTTTTTATTACTTGGAACATGCAAGGATTGTGGGTGGTCGTGACCCTTGCACCTGTATTTGTTGTTTTATCCAGTTCTGTAATGCCAACGATTAATTTCACTTTTTATGCTGGCACTACGCTAGCGATATTAGGTATTGTCATCGAGAGTATTGCCGATTGGCAAAAACGCCAATTCAAACGCTCTGATTCTTCGCTCCCTTTTATCACAACCGGGCTTTGGGCACATTCAAGACACCCCAACTATTTTGGTGAAATAGTGGTGTGGTTAGGTGTGGCGCTGGCGAGCTTTTCTTGGTTACACGGTCTGGCCTATATTGCGTTGGTCTCGCCCTTATTTGTCACATTGTTGCTCACAAAAGTTAGCGGTGTCCCCTTGTTAGAAAACAAAGCAGATGCGCGTTGGGGGTCATTAAGCGCGTATCAAGATTACAAAAGAAAAACACCCGTACTCGTGCCATTCATGCGAAAATAGTAACAGTTGCCGATAAACAAGGATGTATCTAAACAGTGAAGTATACGATGTTAGCCATCGCATTGGTGTTTGTCAGCGCTTTGATTTATGTGGTGACATTTCCATTTTCTTCCCCGACATACGATTCAGTGACTGAATCGACAAGCGACTTACTCCCTGAGCCAGCTAATCCAGTGGTGCCAGAAATCGTTAATGGGCAAATGACAAACGATGTGGCAGTAGACGTTAGCGTCCAAACATCAAATGACAATAAGGTTGCACCATTGGCTGTCATTGCCCCGATTGAATGGCAATTTGACGAACCATTGGCGCGACATATTCTGTTGTTAAAAAAAGCGGCCCAGCAGGGGGATGTAGAAGCCAGCTTCATTCTCGCTAAAAATTTACGGTTTTGTTATCACGTGCCGAAAACAGAGCAAGACTACGAGACGAAACTCTCCGAGTTATTAGAGTTCAGTGATGCAGACCGCGCCGCTGAGCAACTCACGATGCGATTCGAATACTGTCGTGGTGTAGAAACTAGCGATACTGAGCGATTCTTCGACTACTTGGAATATGCGGTTGTCAATGGATCAGTTTTCGCACAAGAAGAAATGGCTAAGCTGCGCCAAGACTTTTATATGAAGAGCCAGGGATTCTCTCAGCTAGAAAGAGGTGCATTTATCGAAAAGCGCGATGCTTTCCTTGCGCAACGGCACGACGCGTTAAAGGGGGCAGCAATGTATGGGAGTCTTAAAGCGATTGAAACGCTAGCTCGCATGAATGCGACTCAAGAGTTAGGCGCAAACACAGTGGCCCAAGCCTTTGCTTACAATGGGTTAATGTTGAGTTTAACGGACGATAACGAGATATATAATCGCTACACGTGGTTTCAAAACAAACTTATCGAACAAATGACGCCAGAAGAAGAGGCTGTAGCTTATTCGCTACTGGAGGAGTGGAAGGCGACGATTTATCAAAATGGCACCTTATATCCTCGGTAATAAACAATGGGCACCAGTGTCACGTATGAACGTGAACACTGGTTGAGGGTTACAATTAATGTGGTTTGAAGCCTTTTGCAACCTCGAAGATTTGTTCACGCATCCACATATGTGCATGGTCGTGATCGGCACTGACATGCCAGTATAAGAAGTATTCGATAGGCGCAATGTCTACAGGCATCTCATAGATGGCCAAATCGTAATGCTTCGCTAGATGATAAGGCAAACACGCAATCAAGTCAGTTTTGACAATGGCACTTGGTACCGTTAAGAAGTGTTGGCCACGCATGATAACCTTGCGGCGCTTACCAATTTTGTCCAGCGCTTGCTCGATAGGGCCATCACCAGTTTTTCTGTGCGATACATTAATATGACCAAGTCGTAAGAACGTATCCAAATCTAACCCATTTTTTAATGCTGGGTGGTTTTTCCTCGCCATGACCACAAATCTATCTTCCGCAATTTTTTGCTTGCACAGGTGAGGGTCAGTAAAGCCAGACGCATCGGCAAAGAAATCCAAGCTACCACTTGCCATACTCGCAAGAACCTGGCTGCGGTTAATTTCGTAATTAGTCAGGGTTATATTGGGGGCTAAATTTTGCAGACGAGCCATCAAGCGAGGCATGATGCTGGCTTCGAGAAGATCTCTAGAGGCGAAATTAAATGCAATTTCCGCTGTTAATGGGTCAAAGGTATGGCTGTCTTGCACGCTCTTTCTCAACAGGGCTAATGCCTGGCGAGCTGGAACAATAATATTCTGTGCTACTGGCGTAGGTGTCATGCTATGTCCGGTTCTAACAAATAACGGATCGTTCAGCATCTCTCTTAAACGTGCCAATGAATTACTTACGGCCGGTTGAGTAATACACAAAACGTCTGCCGCTTTGGTCAGGCTACCCGCTGTGTATATCGCGTCGAATACGGCGAAGAGGTTTAAGTCAATTCTATTGAGGTTCATCTATAGTATCCCTTTCGATTGTCTTCTCAATCAATTTAACATTTCTATTTATAACTGTTTATTATTATAAATCAATTGCAATATTAAATTCATTGATAGTAATGTAACGAAAAACGACAGAGAAGGGAAGTTATGACCACCTTATTAGATATGAATGTCGGCGATGAGTTTGAACAATCGTCATGGCAGCAAGTCACACAAGACGCAGTAAACTTATTTGCGGATGCAACTGGTGATCACCAATGGATACACATTGATGTTGAACGCTGTCAAAAGGAAAGCCCATTTAAAACGACAATCGCTCACGGCTTTCTGACCGCGTCAATGATGCCCAAAGCGTTTGAAGATATTGTAAAGCCTCACCCATCGATTCCATCCATGTTGAACTATGGCATCAATAGTATTCGCTTTCTCGAACCCGTGAAGGTAGGTGAGTCGGTGAAATACGCGTTTCGCTTAAAGGCGGTGGATGACAAGCCTATGGGCAAGTTATTCACTTTCGAAGGGGAATGCCGAATTCAAGGAAATGAAAAGCCTGCTTTGGTAGGCGAATTTTTAATGCTAGCGATAATTAAACGTTAGAAAAAACGCCTCGTTTTGCTTCGCGCAACCCATTTTGGTGTTGCGGTTGCGCGAATTCACACTTTGTTACTCTGTTTCATTTTGCCTATGCCCACTATTCACATTGTAAATAGTGGGCTATCTCTGTGCTGAAAATCCACTTTAACGTGGAAAAAAGCCGTTTTACCTCACTTTTATCCCTGAAATCACACATTTAATGCGTATCAAACGCCAATTCATCGCTCGTGGTCAGACCATCCGTTTCAATGATGTTTACGTATTACTAACAAAAAATTTACAAATCGCAGGGGCGCACCTAACATTTATTGAAGATGACACCTAAGTCATTGAGACAAAAAAGACAAAGTACAACGATAGCAAAGTTCCAGAGAACTGTTGTAGTGCGTGACGTGAGACTTGTCACAGTCAGTTCATACTGGGAATTTAGGAACACACATTATGAAGCTAAACACCCGAAGAACTGTTTTGGCCACATTAGTGGCGTCTCAATTAGCCCTCGCTGCCCCTACCGTAATTGCACAAGAATCTGAACAGCCCGAAGAAAGCCAAGTTGAGTTGATTCTCGTTACTGGTAGTTATGTGCGTCGCAGTGAGAATTTTGAATCTCCTTCTCCACTCGCTGTAGTGGACAGTGTCGCCATTGACGCCATTGGTGCTAAAAACATTGCGGATATTACACAAACCCTCACTATCAATACTGGTGCGGAAAACAACCCTGATGCGTTCACCCAGAACGCAACGGCTGGTACCTCAAACATCAACCTGCGGGGACTTGGCGTAGCCTCCACATTGGTGCTGCTGAATAACAAAAGACAAGTAGTCAATGCGCAACCGAATAATGAAGGACTAAACTTCGTTGATACCAGTTCTCTGGTCCCCATGATAGCCATCGACAGAATGGAAGTGGTGAAAGACGGTGCTTCCGCGCTCTATGGTTCTGATGCGGTCGCCGGCGTAGTTAACTTTATTACCAAGCGCAATTACGAAGGTATGATGTTTTCTGCGGACTATCAAGACGGTGCGCACGGCAACAATAAAGAATATATTTTACAAGGCTTGTGGGGTGCTGTCGGCGACAGAGGCAGTGTAATGACAGCGATCAGCTACACCAATCGCTCTCCACTGTTTATTAGCGATCGCCGCTTATCACGCCCTCAAGATGATACTAGTGCCTTGGGTAGCCCAGGTTCGTTCTTCCTCGGTGCAACACCTTTTATCGACCCAACAGGTTGTGCTGAGTTTGGCGGGTTCCCGCAGTTGCTGGCGCCAAGTGGTACGGTACCGGGTTTGGAAATCGGATTGTGTGGATTTGATTTCGGTGCAACTTATTCATACGTCCCTGATGAAACGCGAGTTAACGCCTATACAAAAGCGAGTTATGAGCTGACAGATGACATAACATGGGTAGCGGAAATTGGTTATGCGCAAAACCGTGCAGAGCGCGGTGGCTCACCGAGTTTCCCCATCTTGACGGCTCCTGTGGTGCCAGCGGATCACCCCAACAACGTATTTGGCGCCCCGGTAGCGTTTTTTGGCCGAGCGTTAGGTAACGGTTTCCCCGGAGACCCAGCTAATACCGAATCTGAAACGTTCCGCGTCAATATGATGCTGCAAGGTGAGCTAGAAAGTGGTTTCTGGGAGCTGAGTTATACACGAGCAACGAATGATTTCTTGTTCACCGTACAAGATGTACTTAATACCGAGTTCAACTTAGCGCTAAACGGTCTTGGTGGTGGTCAGTGTAACCCATTAACAGGTACACCGGGTCAAGGCGATTGTGAATACTTTAACCCATTTGCTACTTCGTATACGACGTCACCAAACTCGCAATACGTTATCGATTCTTTTATCGGTAGACAAACTATCGACTCGAAATCGGATCTAGAGGTGATGGAAGGTTTCGCATCGTTCGACGTCTTCGATATGGAAGGTGGTGCGGCAGCGCTAGCGATAGGTATGCAATATCGCGAAGAGCAACTCAGACAAGACTATGATGCATTGTCGAATCAAGATAGCTTCACATTCGTCATCGGTAACCCAGATTTTGAAGGTACCTTAGATGTATGGGCTGCATTTGCGGAAATCGCGCTGCCAGTGACTGACGACTTAGACATCCAAGTTGCATTGCGTTACGAAGATTACGGCGGTGTGGTTGGCGATACGCTTGACCCGAAACTGGCGTTTTCTTACCGCGCGACGGATACCTTCTCGCTTCGCGGTTCGGTTTCTACCTCATTCAGAGCGCCAACGGTGTTCTTGAGAGAGGGTGGGGCGACCTCGTTACAACAGCTGGTTGACCCGTTAACGAGTGCGACAGCATTCGTTGCAGTACGTACGTCAGGTAATGAAGACCTTGTGCCGGAAGAGTCAACAGCTTACAACTTGGGCTTTTCGATCGAACCTATTGATGACCTTTCTATCGAACTCGACTACTGGAACTTCGAATTTGAAGATTTGATCATCCAAGAAAATGCTCAAGCGGTAGTAAATGCAAACCCAAGTGATCCTGACCGTATCGTTCGTGCTGGTGACCCAGTGAGTGGGCCTTTAGTTCAGATTAACAATACATACGTCAATGCCAGTTCGCTGGAAACGTCTGGCTTGGATTTTGTCATGAGCTACAAAATTGAAACCGGAGCGGGTAACTTCACACCGTCAATCAATGCGACTTACATCACTAAGTACGACTTAGATGATCCGCAAGGCGGAAGTATTGATGGCGCTGGCCGCCGTAACTTCAACAATATCGGTGTGTCCTCTCCAGAGTTACGAGCTAACATTGGTTTGAACTGGCAGAATGACATTCACGCAGCCAACATCTTCATTCGTTATATCAGTGATTATGACGATGACCAAAACTGCGCAGATGGCACGTCAAATACGATGGGATGTACTAATGGCTTCCGCGAAATTGATAGCTGGGTGTCGGTAGATATGCAGTACAACATCGATATCGGTGGTTTACTTGATACCGAGTCAAGCTACGTGTTGACGGTGGGTGGCATCAACGTTACTGATGAAGAGCCTCCACAAGTATTCACAAACAGTGGATTTGACTCAAAAGTACACGACCCTCGCGGTCGCCAGATCTACGCTCGTTTAGCCGTTGAATTCTAAGCGAAGCAGGTGGATTTGACTAAGCCCGGCTCTGAGCCGGGCTTTTTTGTGTAAAGATTTTACTCCGGTTGTCTTTGGGCACGTATCAACGAAGACTCGAAAAACCGTTCGCATATTCGTATTCTTCCCACTACTAAAACGAAAGGACAGATTCCATGGTTTCAAAATACACAGAAGAACAAATTGTCGCCGCGTTGACTACTTTGAACGAAAACCTTGCGCCAGAAGAACAGTGGCAACGAGACGGTGATAAGCTGACCAAAACATTCAAATTTAAGAGCTTTATCCGTGCATTTGGCTGGATGTCTCAAATGGCGATTTGGGCAGAAAAGCTCAATCATCATCCAGAATGGTTCAATGTATACAATCGCGTTGATGTCACACTGAATACGCATGATGTTGGTGGCCTAAGTGAGTTGGACTTTAAAATGGCCGATAAGATGGAGAAATTCAGAAATTAAGTGGTGTTTTCCGGGTTTTTGATTGTAATTTGGGCAGAAAGCTCAATTTGTCGGCGTTTGGACATAAAAATGCAATATTCTTCTATTGTTCGCTTGCCAACGCCCTGACCCTATGTATAATACGCACCACTTGAAACGAGGCAGTCGTTAGACACTCTTTTCAAAACCAGTTCAGACGCGGGATGGAGCAGTCTGGTAGCTCGTCGGGCTCATAACCCGAAGGTCGTAGGTTCAAATCCTGCTCCCGCAACCAAATTCGCCACAATAAGCAGGTGGTGTGTCTCAGGATAGAGAATATCCAAAAGAGAGTAGATAAGTTCAGACGCGGGATGGAGCAGTCTGGTAGCTCGTCGGGCTCATAACCCGAAGGTCGTAGGTTCAAATCCTGCTCCCGCAACCAACTTATCGCAAACGTGAACAGCAAACTGGTAGTCAAAGAATTCAGACGCGGGATGGAGCAGTCTGGTAGCTCGTCGGGCTCATAACCCGAAGGTCGTAGGTTCAAATCCTGCTCCCGCAACCACATCAAAAGCCTCAGCAATTGCTGGGGCTTTTTAGTTTAATCATCGCTCGTTTACCCAATCTTGATTTAACGCTTAAATCTTGTGACGAAAGGTTAACGATCATTGAGCATAAAATAAGTAGGAAGTCGGCTATAGCTTGCAGACAACCTCCAGCTTTTGAACAATCGATTGTAAAATTGTACAGGGAGATTAGTAGGCTCATTTTAGTGGGGCAGTAGAGTAACCAATTTGCAATGAGTTGAGATCTGGGCACAATCGATAGATACTCTACGTAAAGCATAATTGGATTGTGATTAACATTGCTCAGAATGGACTTAGCAAATAAAAAATACGCGGTAACTACCCCATTGAAAGGTTTACTGGTAGCCTCTTTGCTGCCAGTCTTAGGTCTGTCTTTGACCTCACCCGAAACTATGCTATTTGTAGTCCTTATTGCTGTCCCCTTTAGTCTTTTTTGCATGGCACTGATTGGTGCGCCGCTCTATTTTTTGTTGAAACGCTACAGACTTCTTAATTTCCCTTTATGTATTGTCGCAGGGGTGTTGTGCTCTGTGCCAGGGAGTATGGTGTTTTCATCGTCCGACTTACCGATTGAATTTAGCCTGTCTAATTACATTAGTTTTTCATTGCTCGGTGGCGTTGGAGGATGCCTATTTTGGGCTATATATGCTCGGGTATTTGGCAAAGAGCAAAGGAAGATTGGTTCAGTGTTTGGTTTTGTAATTGCAGCAAGCTTTTCTGCTGCTCTTTCATATGCAAACCAATTTAAAACCATAGAGTATGATGATGGGAAAACATTGACTAAAGGCGTGTCATTTGTGGAATCAAATGAAAGGTTGGTGCCCATAAATGTTGAAGGAGAGCAGGTAATGGTTAGACTCGCTGAACAAGTACCCTACATCTGTAATTGTGAAGTCATTCTTGCAAAATGGCGTGACATGTTCACTCACGAAACCAAGTATTCATTCAGCCATTACCCTCAGGTGCCCAGAGCGCATCATTACAACGTGCTTTCAGAAGAGGGTAAGGCTAAAGTGCCTAGAGACTGCCCGAATGATGGAAAAGTTCTTATTTTCTGATTTTGTGCGTGTTAGCAGGCTAGCCTACTTTCAATAAGTTTGATTACCGATTCAGCCGCATAGTCCTTTGGCATTGCATCAGGTGCAGTAACTGACAGCTGAAAAGCCCCTTCAATCGCTGAAACGATAATGGCGCTTAAATGAGCCACTTCAAAGTCTATTTCAATTTTGCTTGTCCATACGTCAACTATTAGGGCTGACAGGATGTCCAGCTGAGTCTTGATCAGGTTCTGATATATGGTTCTTACTTCATCATGCTTGATCGACTCTGATGCAACAACAATCCATGCCGCCACAATTTGAGGCATTTGTGTTTCACCAGTAGCGAGTCTTGCGTTAACAAATGCTTTAAGTTTCTCCCATGGATCTCGCGCATCATTAAGCATTGCTTGTAATCGTTGCTCAGCCGACGTCGCTATCCAATGTATTGCGGCAATAAGGATGTCTTGTTTGGTTTTAAAATGATAATGAATAAGTCCAGGAGCTAAACCAGCTTGTTTAGCAATGGATTGAATTGAAGCTTTCTCGTAACCGACGTTAGCCATTACTTGCAAAAGAGCTTCCACTATTTCCTGTTTTCGTTGTGCTGTATTTGAAGGTCTACCCATTCATCAAACGTCCGATAATTTTTATTTGGTTATTTAACCAAATTACTTTGCATTATGCGACTTCTTTGTTTATGGTTCATTTATTGGTTGATCAACCAAATAAAGGTTCAAGTAACAGGAGTGCATGTAGATGGATACAGATCTAACGCTGAAGTCGGGTAACAAATGCTTACTGCTGAAAGTTAAACGAGAATTAATACCAAACTACTTTGTTTTAGCCTTTCCTGAAACGCAGGGAGAGCCTTCCGCAAATGAGGTGAGGGAAATGTTAGACATCGGTGTTCAATACGCTAGGGGGCTTTCACAGATGATATTAGGTGATTCTGAAGCGTATTCTGTACTTTATAGCGGATACAGCTCAAGAAGAGAGAAGGGGTGGCATATTCATATTGTGCTACTGGGTAATAGGTGGAAGAAAGCATGGCTGTATTTTGTCCTTTGCGGCAAAAATGTTTTGCAAGCGCTTGGTGTGAGAAAAGATGATGCGCCGAGGTTAATATGAATTTGAAAAAGAGATGGGCGCAATTGATGTCAGAGCTGGGGTTAAAGAAAAACGTTGAAACGTATGAATCGCTGATAGCAGCGTATTCGGAATCCCATCGACATTACCACGATGTAAGCCACTTACAAATGGTCTTGAAACAATTTAAGAGGGTCGAGCAGTTAGCAGAAAACAAAAGCCATGTTGAATTGGCGCTTTGGTTTCATGATGCTATCTACAAACCGTACTCTTCTTCAAATGAACAGGATAGCGCTAACTGGGCGAGTGACTTCTTAATTGCCAATGGTGTCTCAAGTACTGTTGTTGAAAATGTATTAAGGCTGATAATGGCGACATTACACACTATTGACACACACGGTAACGATGAAAAGCTGATTGTCGATATTGATCTCACTGTTTTGGGGCAATCTGCGGAAGTATACGAAAAGTACACGCAAGATATACGGAAGGAATACAGGTTTGTTCCTTCCTTTGTCTACAAAAGGAAAAGACGGGAGATGCTCAGGCAATTTCTGAAAAGACGGGAAATTTATCACTTTAGCCGTTTTAACGCAGAATTCGGTAGTAATGCTCATTGCAACTTGCTTTGGGAGATCAATAATCTATGACCATCAAAAGCCTCAGCAATTGCTGGGGCTTTTTTGTTTCTGGTTTACGCTAATTGATCTTGCGATATTGTGCTGGACTCAATCCCGTTTGTTTCTTGAATAACTTGCTGAAGTGCTGGGGATATTCAAACCCTAAAGCATAGGCTATTTGGCTGACCTGTTCATTTGTCCCCAACAACAGCGTTTTTGCTTGGTCGATTATATTATCTTGGATATGTTGTTGCGCTGTCTTTCCCGTTTCTTTCTTCAATAAGTCACTGAGATAGGGGGCTGACATGTTCAGTTGCTCACTGCAGTATTTAACCGTAGGTAAGCCCTTGTTGATTGCCGCTTCTGACGATAGATAGTCTGCTAGAAGACGTTCAAATTTTGAGACTATGTCTAGGTTTTCGTTAGTTCTGACATAAAACTGCCTATCGTAATACCGGGTACAGTAGTCCAAAATTAGTTCGATGTTCGCTACAACTAACTTCTGTGTGTGCCTGTCTATATGAGTATTCATCTCGTCTTGAATTTTACCCACTAATTCTGAAAGGCTTTTCTTCTCTTTTTCCGATAAATGCAGTGCTTCACTCACGTCATAGGAGAAGAAACTGTAGTCGCCAATACGCTTTCCAAGTTGAGACCTGCGTATCAAGTCAGGGTGAAACAGTAAAATCCATCCACTGGCGCCGACCTCTTGTTGGGTGTCTTTGAAACTCATCGCTTGATGTGGGCGAGTAAAGACCATGGTTCCTTCCTGAAAATCATAGGTGTTGCGACCATAACTAAATGTCCCACTAATACCGGATTTGAGGCTAACTTGATAAAAGTGCATTACATATGTAGCGTCACCATAATCAAATTCAGTGATTTTGTTGTCTATCGGAATCACGGAGACTAGGGGATGCAATGGTGGAGCGAGGCCCAGCGCTTGATGTACTTCGGTGATCGTAGTGAAGGTGACGATATTATTCATCAAGTAACTCCTTCTCAGCTCTTGCTTTAATGGCCTGCGCGAGTGTTTGGTATGCTTCTCCAACAGGCGTTGGATTCCAAAAGGGGACTGCAATACCTGAATAGGCCTCGGTTATTGATAACTGGGTACCACCGTTTTTTTCTTCTAGCAGATAATGGTGGTTGAACGTGAGTATCCCGATAGTCCCTCCGCCTTGATTCAGGCATTTTTCGGGCACTATTTTTTTGACTTTGGTCTCAATGTCATAAGACGTGTTTGAGTCTTGTGCAAAATGATACGTCACTGTAGTCCCCTCATAAAGATGGCCTTCAATTACTTTAAATACAGGATTCCATTGCTCATAGTCTTTTGTATTGGTGATCACAGACCATACTTTATTTACAGGTGCACTGACATGTAGCGTTGTTTTGACTGACTTCTGACCGAGTAATAGCAACACAACTAAAACAGAGGCTAGTGCAGCCGCAATTAAAAACCATTTTGAAGTTAACAAACTATTGTCCTTCTATTTTTGATGCGCAAAAGCGGTAATTCGACTTATTTATATTACGTATTTATCAAACCAGTCTAAGATTGCAGTCGGGTTTTCTCCTAACCATTCATAAGCCGCCCCTCTGTTGACGGCCGCACCACCTTTTTTTCTGGCGATGTCTATCCAAAGTAACGCTTTTTCGACATTCAAGTCTTCGTAAAATTGTTCAATAAACGCCTTATTTAAGTACCCATCATTTTTGTTTTGGATAACTAATGTGGGAACATTGACATCACCAACAAAAGGACGCCAGCTCGTCTCATTGAAGTTGATACCTGTTCTATTCTCGATTGCGCGGTCGGTGCTCTTGGCAATAAAGTTTGGTAGCCCCATTGCTTTAACAAAACAGCTATAGTCCATAGGTTGTACGGATATCATCGTTTTTAACTGATCAAACTGTTTTAATCCATTTTCTTGATGAAAGCCTGAAATTGTTGCGCCTTGTCCCATGCAAATGCTGAGCAGACCGATACTAGCATCGCTATAGTCTGGATGTTCGCAGATAAATCGGGTGGCTGCTATTACGTCCTTGCCTTCTTCCTTGCCCCAAGATACAAAAGGTAAAGTGCCCAATCCGCTGTTACCATGGTTACGAAAATCGTACATAAGTACGGTATAACCAGCATCGTTTAAATATTTTGCTTGGCGCAGGAATCGAATGTCATTAGGGTAGAACTTCATCATTCCCTTTCCTTCACGGGTGTAACCAGAGCGGCTACATTGAACGCCAAAATGAGACTGAATTATGACTTTGTCGGTATGTCCTTTAATTAACCAGCCAGACAGCTGAACGTTGTCATCAGCATAAAATGTGACATCTTCGTAGTCTAAATCATAGTCCGCAGGGTCGTCGAAAACGGGTGCCTGAAATGGGTTGATAAATGTGTCTGCTATCATATTGCCGAACATGGTTTCGTCTCCTCAAAGTTGTTGAAAAGAGAATACAAATGAATTGCAAATTGCACGTATATATATTCCAGAGATTTGTACACATTTTAAAGATCCGCAAATAAGTCAGGCGATGAGCTCATTGTTGGCGACAGATTGAAAATTGTGTTTTTTCAGAAGGCTGTGTGTTGCTTATAATGACTAGTAGCAGTATAATGTGCGCACTTAAGCGGGAGGGTGACTTAGTCATCGCAACGCTTTGCTAATTGCAAGCCCTGCTACATACCAACCCAAGTTACTGTTTTGGTAGTAGCGCAAAGGGTACAGATTTTCGCAAAAAGCCCCGCTAGTCCGGGGCTTTTTGTTGTATCTGCAAGCGGTTTTGAATGATTAAAACCGGTATTCTTGTGTATTGGGCGTTAGGCCCTTTTTTCGTTTTTGGAGGTAGGCATTGTCTAAGCTTGAGCAAAGACTAACCGACATGCTCGAACCGGCAGTCGAAGCATTAGGCTTTGAACTGGTTGGTGTTGAGTTTGTTAGAGCGGGTAAACATTCGATTCTTCGTGTGTTTATTGATCATGAAAATGGAATAACCGTTGATGATTGTGCGGACGTTAGTCACCAAGCCAGTGCAATTCTGGATATCGAAGATCCGATCAGCACAGAGTACAACTTAGAGATTTCATCACCTGGCATGGACAGACCTTTGTTCAAAGAATCGCATTATGAAGCGGTTGTTGGTGAAGAAGTAAGTGTTAGGTTGTCAGTACCAATGGACAATCGACGCAATTTCAAAGGACGTTTACTGTCATGCGAAAATGGTGTGGTCAGTATTGAAGTGGATGGCCAGCAGTTCCAGTTAGCTGTGGCGAATATCGAAAAAGGTAACGTTGTTCCCACATTCGACTAATGGAACAGCATCGCTTTCAATTTATGGAAGCAAAAGTGAGGCGAAAATGAATAAAGAAATTTTGTTAGTGGCAGAAGCCGTTTCAAATGAAAAACAAGTGCCTAGAGAGAAGATTTTTGAAGCATTGGAGTTTGCGTTAGCCAGTGCCACCAAAAAGAAAAACGAAGGCGAGATTGAAGTTCGCGTATGTATCGATCGCGAAACAGGTGATTTTGATACGTTCCGTCGCTGGTTGGTTATTCCTGACGATCAAGAACAAGAAAACCCATTTGCCGAATTGACATTCTCTGCGGCGCAAATTGACGAACCAGAAATCGAAATCGGCGATTATGTAGAAGAGCAAATCGAGTCAATTGCATTTGACCGTATTACGACGCAAACCGCGAAGCAAGTTATCGTGCAAAAAGTACGAGAAGCAGAGCGTGCGCAAATGGTTGCTGAATACGAAGACAAAGTCGGTGAGCTTGTCACAGGTACAGTTAAGAAAGTCAATCGCGACAATATCATTATCGATTTGGGTAATAATGCTGAAGGTGTTATCTATCGCGATGACATGCTACCTCGTGAAACGTTCCGTCCAGGTGACCGTGTTCGAGGCCTACTTTATGTTATCCGCCCTGAAGCGCGCGGTGCACAATTGTTTATCAGCCGCACGCATTCAGACATGCTGGTTGAGTTGTTCCGTCTAGAAGTACCTGAAATCGCGGAAGAAACACTTGAAGTTAAATCGGCAGCACGTGACCCAGGCTCGCGAGCAAAAATTGCGGTTAAGACTAACGATAAGCGTCTAGACCCAGTTGGAGCTTGTGTTGGTATGCGTGGTTCTCGTGTACAAGCGGTTTCTGGCGAACTAGGCGGTGAACGCGTAGATATCGTTCTTTGGGATGAAAACCCAGCACAATTCGTAATCAATGCAATGGCACCTGCTGAAGTGGCGTCAATTGTTGTTGATGAAGATAGCCATATGATGGACGTAGCGGTTGAGTCAGACAATCTGGCACAAGCTATCGGTCGCAGTGGCCAAAACGTTCGCCTAGCGAGTCAATTGACGGGTTGGGAATTGAACGTAATGACAGTGGAAGACCTCAACAAGAAACACGAAGAAGAAAACGCGAAAGTGTTGAGTGTTTTTGTTGACGGCCTAGACATTGATGAAGACTTCGCATCTGTACTTGTAGACGAAGGCTTCGCGACACTAGAAGAAGTTGCATACGTTCCTGTAAATGAGCTTCTTGCCATCGACGGCATGGATGAAGACACCGTTGAAGAGTTGCGTAATCGCGCTCGCGCGGCGCTAACGACTCAAGCGCTAGCAAACGAAGAAACCCTTGAAGGTGCAGAGCCAAAAGAAGAGCTACTAAACCTTGAAGGTATGGAACGACACGTCGCTTATGTACTTGCAAGCCGCGGAATCACCGACCTTGAACAGTTGGCAGAGCAGGGTACAGATGAAATTAGCGATATTGAAGAACTGGACGAAGAAAAAGCCGGTGCCCTAATCATGGCAGCGCGTAACATCGTTTGGTTTAGTGAAGAATAGTAGGTCAACAGGGGGATATACACGTAATGGCAGAAGTATCGATTGAAAAACTCGCCAGTGACATTGGGACTACAGTTGACCGACTGGTAAGCCAATTTAAAGACGCCGGTATTACGAAAAAAACCGACGACAATGTGACTGAGGACGAGAAACGTCAATTGCTTGATTTTTTGAGCAAGCAACATGGTGGTTCTGGTTCTGGTGAGCCCAAGCGAATGACCTTAAAACGTAAAACGACTAGCACGATTAACGTTGGTAAGTCGAAAGAAGTGAAAGTTGAAGTTCGCAAAAAGCGCACCTATGTGAAAAGAACAGACGTAGAAGAGCAACGTTTGGCTGAAGAAAAAGCAGCCGAAGAAGCTCGACTACAGCTTGAAGCAGAAGAGAAAGCGGCTGAAGAAGCCCGTCTTGCTGCTGAAGAAAAAGCACGTAAAGCAGAAGAAGCCAAAAAAGCGGCGGAAGAAGCACGTAAGGCTGAAGAACGCCGCCGTGCGGAGCAGGCTAAACTTGCAGAAGAAACAGAGCTAACGCCTGAGCAGATCGCAGAACAAGAAGCCGCTCGTCAGGAAGAAGAGCGTTTGCGTAAGCAACAGGAAGAAGAAACGCAGAAGAAGCTGGAAGAAGAAGCTCAAAAAGCGGCGGAAGAAGCACGTAAACTTGCTGAAGAAAATGAGCGTCGCTGGAAGGAAGAAGAAGAGCGTCGTAAGAAAGCTGAAGCAGAAGAAGTGCATCTTCACTCAAACCGCTACGCGCAAGAAGCTGAAGACGAAGAAGACATGCAGGTTGAACGTTCTTCACGTCGCCGTAAGAAGTCTAAAAAGCAAGCTGCTGCAAACTTGAAGCAAGGTTTCAATAAGCCTGCACAGCCTGTTGAGCGTATCGTTAAGCTTGGTGAAACGATCACGGTTGGTGAGCTGGCAAGCCGTATGGCTGTGAAAGCGAATGAAGTTATCAAAACCATGTTCAAAATGGGTGAGATGGCGACAATTAACCAAGTGTTAGACCAAGATACTGCAGTACTTGTCATCGAAGAGATGGGTCATAAGTACGAGTTGGTGAATGAGAACGCACTTGAAGATGAGTTGTTGGCAGACACAGCGCGTGGCGATAAAACCACACGTGCACCTGTTGTTACCATCATGGGTCACGTTGACCACGGTAAAACGTCACTACTTGATCACATTCGTCGTGCGAAAGTGGCTGAAGGTGAAGCGGGTGGTATTACCCAGCACATCGGCGCATACAGTGTAGAAACGGATAGTGGCCGTATCACTTTCTTAGATACACCAGGACACGCGGCGTTTACTGCAATGCGTGCACGAGGTGCCACAGCAACTGATATCGTTATTTTGGTTGTCGCAGCGGATGATGGCGTCATGCCTCAGACAAAAGAAGCGGTTCAGCACAGTCGTGCTGCAGGTGTGCCGCTAATCGTTGCGGTTAACAAAATGGATAAAGAGACTGCAGACCCTGATCGCGTGAAAACTGAACTATCTCAACTGGAAGTTATTTCAGAAGAGTGGGGTGGTGAGCATCAGTTCGTTAACGTATCAGCCAAAACAGGTTTGGGTATTGATGAATTGCTAGAAGCCATTTCACTTCAAGCAGAACTACTTGATCTTCAAGCCGTCAACAAAGGCCCAGGTCGCGGTATCGTTATCGAGTCACGCTTGGATAAAGGCCGTGGTCCTATCGCGTCTGTACTGGTTCAAGAAGGTGAGCTGCGCTCTGGCGATATCTTGCTATGTGGTGAAGAGTATGGCCGTGTTCGTGCAATGCGTGACGAAAACGGTAGAGAAGTGAAACTCGCAGGTCCATCGACGCCGGTCGAAGTACTGGGTCTTTCAGGTGTACCGATTGCTGGTGAAGACGCGCTTGTTGTTCAAGACGAGCGCAAGGCGCGTGAAGTGGCGGCAAAACGTCATCAGAAGAAGCGTGAGCTCAAACTGGCTCGTCAGCAGAAAGCGAAGCTGGAAAACATGTTTGCAAACATGGAGTCTGGTGATATCAGTGAATTGAACATCGTGCTTAAAGCTGACGTTCAAGGCTCTGTAGAAGCGATCTCTGAATCACTAATGAAGCTTTCGACGGAAGAAGTTAAAGTTAACATCGTTGGTAGTGGCGTTGGTGGTATTACCGAAACAGATGCTAGCCTTGCCGCAGCGTCTAGCGCAATCGTACTCGGTTTTAACGTTCGTGCCGATGCAACAGCACGCCGTGTAATGGAAGCCGAAGAAATCGACTTGCGTTACTACAGCGTAATCTATGACTTGATTGATGAAGTTAAGCAAGCGATGAGCGGTATGCTTGCACCTGAATTCAGACAAGAGATTATTGGTCTTGCTGAAGTTCGTGACGTCTTTAAATCTCCGAAGCTTGGCGCAATCGCGGGCTGTATGGTTGTTGAAGGTAACGTTAAACGCAGTAATCCAATCCGTGTACTTCGTGAAAACGTGGTTATCTACGAAGGTGAACTCGAATCACTGCGTCGCTTTAAAGACGACGTTCAAGAAGTTCGTAACGGCATGGAATGTGGTATCGGCGTTAAGAACTACAACGACGTGAAAGTCGGTGACCAAATTGAGGTCTTCGAAATCGTCGAGGTTGCTCGCGAGATTTAATTCTCCAACAGCAATTGATGAAATTGAGACGGGGGCGGCGATGCCCCCGTTTTTCGTATTTTAGATATCTTCGCCGTGATGGCGAAAGGAGATAATCATGGCACGTGAATTTTCGAGAACCGATCGTGTTGCTCAACAAATCCACAAAGAAGTGGCGAGTATTTTTCAAAACGAATACAAGCATCGAGTAGGCGATATGCCCTTAATTACCATTTCGGGTGTGGATGTGTCTCGTGATCTCGCCCACGCAAAAATATTCTTAACCTTCTACAACGCTGATGAAGCCTCGGTAAAAGAGCAAATGAAGCAGTTAGTGGAATTTAAAGGCTTTATTCGCAGCCTATTGGCAAAGCGCATTCGCATGCGTTCTGTGCCAAATTTACATTTCTTTGAAGATCGTTCAATTACGGAAGGGATGAGAATTTCCAACTTGGTAAGCGAAACCATCGCCAAGGACAAGCAAAAGACACAATCTGACGAAGGTGAAGAAGAGTAAATGGCAAGGCGACGCAAAGGCCGTAGCATTAACGGTATTGTATTGTTAAACAAAGCGTTAGGTGGTTCGTCTAATCATGTTCTGCAACAAGTCAGGCGTTTGTATCAAGCGAATAAGGGAGGTCACACAGGGGCCTTAGACCCTTTGGCAAGTGGCATGCTCCCAATATGCTTAGGTGAGGCGACTAAGTTTTCTCAGTTTTTATTGGATGCCGATAAAACGTACGAGGTTACCGCATATCTAGGTAAGCGCACGACAACCTCTGATGCAGACGGCGAAGTCGTTGAAGAAAAAGACGTCGATGTCACTGAAGCACAAGTGATGGAGGCGTGTTTAAGTTTTATCGGCGCATCGAAACAAGTCCCTTCAATGTTCTCAGCACTCAAGCATCAGGGGAAACCGCTGTATTATTACGCGAGACAAGGTATCGAAATAGATAGGCCAGCCCGTGATATTACTATCTACGAGCTAACCGTTGATCGCATTGAATTGCCCAATGTGGATATGACAGTGCGTTGTAGCAAAGGTACGTATATTCGCTCGTTAGTGGACGATATTGGCCAAATGCTCGGGTGCGGCGCTTACGTTACTCGTTTGCATCGGACACAAGTCGCGGATTACCCGGCAGACAAGATGATGACATTCGAGCAGTTAGAATCGATTGGCAAAGGCCTGGAAGGCAACGATTATTCGCAACTCGATGCCTTGTTGCTTCCGATGGATACGGCGGTTATGCCGTTGCCCAAGATGCAATTGGATGCCCTTCAAACCCATCGTTTTAATCATGGTCAATCTGTTAAATCAACAGATGAAATGACAGTAGAGGCAGATGCCTATTATCGGGTTTATGGCATGACAGACACGCAGCCATCGTTGTTCTTAGGCGTAGGACAAGCAGTCAGTGATCCCATTGACCAACCTGAATCTGTTCGCAGTGAGCCATTTTATGTCAGCCCACGTCGCCGTGTGGTCTATGATTGAACATTAAACACTTGATAAACCACCGCGCGTCATTATAATACGCGCTTCCTTTACTTGGACTGAATTAGTGATCGGCCAAGTTAACCTCTAAATTTTGGAGAAAATTATGTCACTAACTAAAGCAGAAACTGCAAACATCATTGCTGAATACGGTGTAAAAGAAGGCGACACAGGTTCACCTGAAGTACAAGTTGCATTGTTGACTCACAACATCAACAAACTACAAGGTCACTTCTCTTCACACAAGAAAGACCACCACTCACGTCGTGGTTTGCTACGCATGGTTAGCCAACGTCGTAAGTTGCTTGACTACCTTAAAGGTAAAAATGTTGAGCGTTACCTAGACCTTATCAAGCGTCTTGGTCTACGTCGCTAAGCGATAGACAGTTTTGAAAAAGCGCCTATATGGCGCTTTTTTTCTTTGTGGTGAAAATATGCCAAAGACAACTGGCATTAGGCTTTAGGGCAATGACGGTCTCGCCGCTCCTCAAGGTCGCGACATATGGCTTTTCGGCGCTGTGTGTCGTCGGACATGTCGTCAAAGCCAGCCAAATACTCATCAACGTCTAATACTTCTAAGTTAACCGTCAATTTCCGAAAAGGGCGGGGAATGACTTGCCCAGGCGCCATGACATGATGGAGTCCACCACTATAAGCAATAATAAGCTCACTGCCCGAAAACAAGGGGAGTATATCGACAATGCCACTTCTCACCGTCATAGGTTGGCCATTTTTGTCTAACCCGTTGGGACGTTTCATTCTGCCTTCGGGCATGAAAATGAGAATGGAATCTGTACCTAAATCTTGGACAAAGTCGTTCCAGGTATCGTCTCTTTTTCGGCTCAACCTAGCAATTCTGGGGGCAAACAACTTAAACATCTTACCTTGTGCTTTATCTAAGCTGATGTCGGCGACAGGAAATACGAGCCTTTTTGCCATTTGCCAAAGGAAGGGCGTTGGCATCGTTGTTGCGTAAACGAATTCTACTAAGCTGGTGTGATTGAGAATTAAAATCAAGCGCACCTTGCGCCAATCTTTGTTCGCCTCTTTACCTATCCATTTAAGCGTCGTTGGGTAACACCAATAACGACTGAATTTCAGCATGCATAGCATTAAAAATCGAAATAGATTACCAATCAAAGCACAACCCTTTATTCCTCTATGTTGTTGTCAACATTGGAACATAAGTTGGTAATATGCAAATGTGCGTTTTATTTAATTGCTAAAGAGGACAACTTTCGGAAAACAGGCCACTCCAACTTTAAACGGGAGTGGCAATAGTCGCGCCTAACATTGGTGTGCGGGAAAATACCAAACATGTTTAATGCGAGTCGCCGAAAACTCGTACACAGCCATACTGCATTGGCTTTTTACCTGGTCTTTTGACTGCCAAGAGGCCTGTTCTAACGCGTAGACAAAATTACCACTTTGATGAAGGTGGTGAACATGTGACTTGGCACTCGGCACACTCTTAAAATAGCTTTCCATTGCTTGCTTTAGTTCCTCAATACTAGAAGTTTCAGTGGTTATAGTGTGCCCAGTAACGCTCATCCAACGCATATCTTTATTCACAACGGCTAGCATGCCATCAAGGTCTTTGGCATTAAAGGCGTCTACAAATTGAACAACCGTATCACTGTTTTCCTTGGCTATCGTTAAACCTGAGAAAAAACACATTGCGACTAGTGCGGATTGAAAAACTCTCATGAAGATTGCCACCATTTACTAAGAACGTATTCAGTGTAACGCAGAATATGGGGCGCCACAGCAAAATGCTGTTTTGGTGAAGTCCAGTCGAGACTAGACGCCTGTATTAACGCGAGTATTCGGTGAGTTGATTCAACTGTTTATCCAGTATGTTATTGAGTGATGCCATTGTCTGGCTGGCAATTTCAAAGTACTGGTCACTGTCGATGCCAACTTGGTTTTGTTGGATAAATTCCTGCTCTATCGTTTTAGCCAGCTCGAGACAGGCATATCGGGCGTTATTGACCAGGATAGAGCCCGCAGCGCCATTTGATTGCAGTTGATTGAACACTCGCTGAGACAAATGCAGGATCTTTTCGTGAAGGTAACCGAGTTTTACTTTGTCAATTTGGGTGCTGACTCCAGCCGTTGACACTGCCATTCCCACAGCCCTAGCTTGGCCAACGCATTCAACAGTCAGTGGCAGTTCATGCCACAGATAAGAGGTCGCCATGCTGTTTCTGTTCGTTTGTCGTTGCCAAATCTCGGCGATGTCTTCAAGTAGATAGAGCAAGTTTTCAATCATCGCTGTATGTTGGTTAAAACTGTCTTGTACGCTGAGTTCAAAGGCAGCATCTTTTAGTCTTGGCCAATGGTCTATAAAGCTCAACCAACGCTCTTGCTGGTAAACAATTTTAGAATCTTGCATGTTCCTTTGAAGCGAAGCCATATTTTGGCGAAGGGAAATTATCATGGGTTTAACTCCCTGATTTCCCTGTAGGTAGCTCGCGCTCAAGCCTCGATGTTTTTGAGCACAACTGATGAGCTCCTTGGTCATAACAATGACGTTGAAACAGTGCTCAATGTAGACTCGACGCTTTTTATCACGGACAAGATAAACCAGCGTGATTAAAACGGTAACAAAAGCTATGGAGAAGATAATTGGTACCATTACATATTCTCCTGTTCTTTTAGCACGGTGATAGACTTTAAGTAGTGTGCAACATGACTTGATTGGGCCGCGATTTGATTGTTTTCATTCGCGCCTTGTACCACTAATTCCACGTGTTTTGATATCTCTTCAATCGCAACACTCTGTTGCGTTGTATTAGCAGACACCACTAACATTTCTTGTTGTACACTGTCCGATACGGCGTGTATTTTGGCCAATAAGGTTGACGCATTCTTGGATAGTAATATGCAGTGGTTGGCGTGGTTGACGACATCCTGCATTTTTGTCGATACTGTCTGCCTTTGAGTATTGAGTGCTTCCATACTGGCGTTAATCGTATCAGCACATTGTTTGCTTTCTTCGGCAAGATTACGTACTTCCTCTGCAACGACAGCAAAACCCCGGCCAAGATCTCCCGCTCTCGCAGCTTCGATTGAAGCGTTCAATGCGAGCAAGTTGGTCTGCTCAGCGATTCGTTGTATTGTCGACGTAAAAGTAAATACGTCATCTGCGTTCTTTGCCAGAATATCGATAGCCGCTTGTGTCTGGGCAACGTCGCTTTGCACTAGCTTAAATTCCTCCGATAGCTCATCTACTGACTGGTGACCACGTTCAGCCAAGTGGCTAGCAGAGATAGCAGATTCGTTAACTTGTTGTGCTTTACAGGCTACTTCGCTGAGGGAAGTCGTCATCTCACTCACCGCCGCTGCGGTTGAAGTAGTCGCACTGGATTGATTGCCTGTTATGGCCGCTACTTGATTAGCTGAGGCAATCATTTGTTCGGTGGAATAGCTAATTTCAGCGAGCCGTTCTATTAGTTTTTCTTTGTCCCTAATTAAGTTTCGAATCAAATCGGCAACGGTTGAAGCGTGCTCACTTAATACCGCAGAGCGAACGGGACACTCATTAGCCACTTGTGGTGCAGTTTTAGCTCGAGACAACATCGTATCAAGGGTATTGATTTCGTCTGTGATAACGCTGACGAAGCCTCCAAGTAGCCAAACAAACGGCGCACTTAATAACGCGCCTTCAAACAACGTTGGTGAATAGTGGGTTGCAAAATAGAGCAGGGCAACCGCTATTAAAACTAGGTGTAACATAGAGCCACTTGAAAAACCGAATGCACCAAATATAAAACGGCTAGGCCATTGCAACAGTGTCTTCATCAAGTAAGAGTGTCCATCTCGCTGAGGTAATACGATAAATACAGCAAGCAATGCGCCACAAGTGCACTTATTTAAATTTTTGATTTATCTTAAAAAAATTTGTCTCTTGTGGGCTGTCGAGTCGACTTTAATGTCAGTTTGCACTAAATCAGTGCTTTATTGCAGCAGGCTTGGGCATAAAACCGGTAATTTGGGAAGGGCGACATTGAAGACGTTTTTTTACGAAAAACTGGCAGCGAGTTGAGATAACCATCAATCGCCGCCGCTCATCTTATTCTGGCGAACCCGCGGGCGTACTAGCCGGTTGACTCACCAATTGAGTTGCCATCTCTCTGATTTCATTTTCAAGCGCGCCAATCCGGCTCGAAAGTGAATTGTTTCTTTGTTCCAGCAGTGCAAGCTTGTCATCAACCACTTTCTTTGATTGCCCGAATTGTGAGGCCAGTTCACTGGTTTGTTCCATGCGGACATTAAGCGCAAGTAAGTCATCCGCTACCGCTGACAATTGAGTTTGTAAGGCAGAGAGTTGGGTCTTTTGTTGGTCGGCATTGCGTGCAACTTGGCTAATGGATTCATTTACACTGGCTTTGTTAGCGTCGACCTTTTCAGATAAATCAGAGATCTCTTTTTGGTTTCGGCGCCAAGCTGAAGCCCACAGCTTGTCCATTTGCTCCCACAGTTCATTGGTTTTATTGCTTAACTCCGTCACTTTGACTTGCAATGCTACGGTGGATTCGCCAATTTCCTCGCCAGTCGCTGATAATTTGTTTTCAAGCTGCTCAATACGGCGTTCTGCGTCTGCCATTACCACTTGTTGTTTCTGACTTAAGTCATAGAGGAAATAACAACCACCCGATGCACCTAATGCAATCAGTAAACTCAACGTCAACACAAAGGTGTTGCCACCTGACGATTTTGTCTTTGCCGGTTGCTTGTCACCGGTGCTTGAATGTCTCGGTGCCGCCGCAGAGGCACTGGATTGCTTTTTTTGATAATCACGACGATCTTCATCGTCTAATCTGATGGTAGGAAAATCGTCGTTTCTTGAATTGCTAGACATATTGATAACTTATCCGATAACTACTTTTCTCACTGCGACAATCTTGTGGTTACTTACATAGCAACGTCATACAGCGTAAAAACTTAATGGTTTAAATGTTATCGCCAAATTGCGCTAAATAGCAATATATGGCGAGTGTTCTTTGTACAAATCACTTCGATTCGAAGGAGAGCGCCTGATAAACAGGGTACGAATCGAGTTGGTTATTGTGAGCTTCAACCAAATCGTGCTGTAACTGGTAGCGAAAGCGCCTCACCTCATTCCACAGGTCATCCAAAGGCCCTTTATTGCCATTTACAACTTCGTCTTTTAACAAGGGCCCGATGATTTCATAGGCTTTGTATAATCGATTTGTTTGTGATTTTTCGTATTCAATTAGTTCGGCAGGTATAGTTTGGGGTTGCCACGCATCACTCGCTTCGACTTGTAATGAGAGGTAGCGTTCTAACGAAGTGGCGCTTTCTCCATGAGCACTTTGCCAACGTTGCACGCTATCGCGATTCATCACTTGCTTTGATTGGGGGTCAATAATTAAAAGCGTCGGGGTGCCGAAATAACCCGGATGACCGTATTGTCCAAGCAGCCCGGATAAATTGTCTAACCACTGCGCGTTAACCGTCTCCATAACAAAGTGATGTTTGAGAACATCAGCATGTTGGATGTCAGAAAAATGAGCGGAAAGGGCGTCAGAGTCATGGCACCAATTGGCACCGATTACTAATAGTAACAACTGCTCGTTTTCAAGTGCTTTGTCGCGAGCTTCAGCAACGGCAGTCATTGGCTCTTTATGAATCTTGTAAAAGTGCTCGTTGTCGCCAGTCTCGGCCTGAGCTACCGAAACACACAGAATCAATACAACAGCTAACGATTTCAGGCTGTCGTTGATGAAATTTTTTAGCGTCATTTTTGTCGTCCTTCACCTTTTCGCTGGCGCGTAATTTTATATTTTAGTTGTTTGCGCTGGTGCATCCTCTTTTGACAGATGCTACCATCAGACAAAAGATATACTACGATTGTAAAGTGATTGATTATTAAAACAAGTCGTAGACTCGTTTTAGGCCGACAACTGTCCAAATAAATGGAACCTAATAGACTGTTTCGTAGATGCTAAAAGAAATACCTCCTTTAACGCCCACAAATGAACTGAATGCACTCGTTATCGACAACCAGTCGCTCGTGCATGAAATGATTACGCAGGCACTTTGGGGCGTAGGCTTGACGAATGTTAAATGCGCTTACAATGCTTACCATGCCGTGCGTCTATGTGAAGAAACGCAGTTTGATTTTGTATTTATCGCATTTAATGTCAGTAGCGATAGAGACGGCTTCCATCTATTCGAAGAGCTTAAACATCATAATTTTATTGGCGAGAAAACAACCGTTATCTTCCTTTCTGCGGAGACTAGTGCCGAACTGGTAAACTGTATTGTTGAAATGCAACCCGATGACTTTTGGGTTAAGCCACTAGACAAGTCGCGAATAGAAGGGCGAATTCGTCATCTCATCAATGTCCGCAAAAAGCTTCATAAGCTGCTTTACTGTTTACATCAAAAAGAATTCGCAGCAGCGATTTATTATGCGGAGCGGCAATTACAAGATAGCACCGTAAGCGAGTATCATCCTAGACTGCGCCGCATTGTTGGTGACTGTTTGATGTCATTACATCAATTTGAGACGGCTCAGGACTATTACACTAAGTTAGCGCAAACGATTGATCATGCTTGGGTTCACATAGGCTTGGCGGCGTCTTTGTTGAAACAGGATAATCTCGAGGAGGCTGACGTTTTGATCGAGAGTTTACTCGAACGTCGCGATACTCGTTTTCTCACCTACGATTTGTTGGCCAAATACTACGTAGAAAAAGAACAATTTGATTTGGCTTATGAGCAAATTAAGCAAGCCAGTAAGCTCGCGCCACGTAATATTCAACGCAATAAAAGAGTGTGGGATTTAGCCCGTTTGAATCACGATAAGTCGGGCCAACTGGCTGCGGTTCAAAACATGGCGAAATACGCCAAAAATTCGATTCACGACTCGCCTGATATGTCGCTAAATGTCATTCGGTCAACCATAGATTTAGCGACGACATTAGGGACCGCTGAAGCAGAAAAGTTGATTCGAAAAGCGTCGTCAGATCTTGTTGAATTGCAGCAACGACGCGCGTCAGATAAAGAATTAGCCAATCAAATATCAGTGATTCAGTCGAGGATATATTGTTTACAAGACAAAAAGAAACTCGCTGAAGAGATTATGCAAGATAACGCGATGCGCCGCACCAAAGGTGTGTCTATTGAAGATAATCTCGATAAAATGAAAGCATATCATGAGCTAGGTATGCGAGAGGAGTGTGTCCATATCTTGGATGCGCTACGCACCCAAATGGAAGGCGATACGTTTTCTGGTCAAGTGGTCAATGCCTACTTAGAACAAGAAGCCATTGAGCGACAAGAAATTAATTTTACCCCAAAAGAGCTCAAACAAATGGCGGCGGTAAACTACAAAGAGAATCGGTTACTGCCTGCTTTTAATAATCTAAAGCAAGCGTTTGTATTGTCGCCCTCAGACAAGCAGATTGCCTTGAGTCTATTAAAAGTACTTGCCAGCATGAATGAAAAATCCCCAATCAATCAAGACCAAGAGGACGTGGCTAAAAAAGCGGTGTCCTTTTTGTCTTCTTCCAAATTGGTTGCGGTACAACAAGAAAAGTTTGACGCTTACTCCCTTGCTCTTGGCATGCAAGCTTAGCCTCGTTGATTACTTCACGGTTTGCTTTAACCAATCAGTGTCTTTGACAACTTGTTCGGTGTAGTTGAATGCGGCGTCTTTAAGTGATTCAGCATAGGATGGCAACGTATCAACA
Organism: Alteromonas sp. 5NS40-0096; assembly: GCF_057544385.1. Classification (NCBI taxonomy): domain Bacteria; kingdom Pseudomonadati; phylum Pseudomonadota; class Gammaproteobacteria; order Alteromonadales; family Alteromonadaceae; genus Alteromonas; species Alteromonas sp. 5NS40-0096. The sequence continues at coordinate 894,627 of NZ_BAAJLQ010000001.1, read as the reverse complement.
ATAGCGGTTTCAAACTCCGTAGAACGTCTATCCGAGCGACAATGCGCAAGGGCCAAGGCTCTACCGCAATATTCAGCATACCGGGCGAAGCTGCCATTCACATTTTTCTTGCCAACACCGATATCGATGGGATCGATTCCCACTTTTGCATGGTGTCGGGAACGCACTAGCCAATGCGCATCATTCCAAAAAACTTCATCGAGCAACAAGTCTGCACGACGCTGCATCCTTCTTTGACAACGAGCCGTTAAGTGAGCAGGGTTGAGCCCATTGACAGGGTGTAAATGGGCAAAATGAAACAGAGGGGCGGCATGACGTTGTTTTTTGACTTCCACAATGTGGCTGCGGGCAAAGGTTGTGTCTGTACACGGTATTTTCGGGCCGACTAAAAAGTAGTAACGCTGCATGTTTACTGACCCCGTTCCGGCGTTGAGTCGTGCTACTATATCGAGCACTACGTCGTCCATGTACGGAGAAAAAACGCGTTCAAGTTCTTGATATTGTGCTTCTGGTAGCGTTGCGAATTTTTCAGGCAAGGTTTTGAACGACAGCAAGCCTGCAATTGGCGTTACCGCCTTCGCTAATGCACTTTTTGTCAAAAAGTCACTTCCGCCGGCGGCTCTCCGAAGAGCCTTTCTATAGAAACGATACAGTTTAGTTTCCGGGTCGATAGTTTCTATCGCATGATAGAGGTAATCGTTCGATTGACTGGCGCGGAGACAGGTTTTCGTGTACTCATTGAGGAAAGCGTCCATTGCCAGCTCAACGTGTTGCATTGATATCACCGGTTTTTCCTGGCTAAAATCCGGGTCGGTAATTTCGCCCGCAATTAAGCCTTTGCAATGCACAAATACTAATTGCAGCGAACACAAATACCGTATCAAGTCCCAAACGGCATGCCCCATACACGCATCATCAAAGTCATTGGGGGCAAAAATCACATTGTCGCCGTGCGAGCCTTCTTCGGTTAAAAAACCAAAATTTGATGTATGGCAATCTCCCATCACCGCCGTGAGAGGAATGTCGAGCAGTGGTTGGGGTAAGTTGATAAGTCTATTGTGGATATCGGTATAAAATAACTGCGCAGAACCGCGAAAAAACAGGTAAGGGCTCAATGCCATTTTTCGATGTTTTGCACTTCCAGCGGTGGGTTCAACCTTATCCACTCGGGTCAATTCTGCGCTCAGCACTTGTGCTCTATTCACTGTCATTCCTATCGTTGGCATCACATCATGCAGGCCTTTTATTCAACACTAAGTTACGTGTCAGTACAATTAATGACGTAACAATTAAAAAAATCGATTGAAGTTAATAGATTTCCCAATTATCCAATTAAACAATTCAGTTCTATTATCTGTATCAACTTCGAGGCGTTGCTTGTATTGCAATCTTACACGCAGCACGTCACAACATGATAAGTGGTCTAGACACTTTACTATTAACCATTGGAGAACAGAAATGGCACTAATCAATACTGCTATCAAACCATTCACTGCAAGTGCTTTTCGCGACGGCGAATTTGTAGAAGTCAGCAGCGAAGATATCAAAGGAAAATGGGCAGTTTTCTTTTTCTACCCAGCAGACTTTACGTTTGTTTGCCCAACTGAGCTAGGCGACCTTGCAGACAAGTACGAAGAGCTTCAGTCTCGTGGTGTTGAAGTCTACTCTGTTTCAACTGACACCCACTTCACGCACAAAGCATGGCACGATGCATCAGACACTATTGGTAAGATCAAGTACACCATGATCGGCGACCCAACAGGTGAAATCACTCGTAACTTTGACTGCATGCGCGAAAACATGGGTCTTGCAGACCGTGCAACTTTCATCGTAGACCCTGAAGGTATTGTTCAGGCTATGGAAATTACTGCTGAAGGTATCGGCCGTGACGCAGATGACCTAGTTCGTAAGGTGAAAGCGGCACAGTACGTAGCAAGTCATCCTGGTGAAGTTTGCCCAGCAAAATGGAAAGAAGGTGAAGAGACATTAGCACCTTCACTTGACTTGGTAGGCAAAATCTAAGTCGACGACAAGAACCTGTCAAAACGCATACGGGTGCTCGTGCACCCGTATTTTCCCCAATGAACGTTTAGAGGCATAGCACAATGTTAACTAAAGAAATATTGCAAGCATTGAAGGGCTACACCGAAGCAATGCAAAAAGAAGTCACGTTCGTCATTCAAACTGGTGAACACAGCAAACGAGCCGAGTTAGTCCAGTTTCTAACCGACATTGCGGGCGTTAGTGACAACATTAAAGTAGAAGAACGTGACACGAATGGTGTGTTGCGCAGTAGCATTAGCTTTTTATTGGAAGCTAATGGTGAAGATACTGGGATCCGTTTTTCAGGTATTCCCGGTGGACATGAATTTAATTCTCTGATTTTAGCGTTGCTACACTCATCTGGCACTGAACTCAAGATAGATGACAGTGTGAAAAACATCGTGAGTGGTGTGACTGAAAAGCTGCATTTCGAAGTATTTATCAGCCTCAGTTGTCACAACTGCCCAGACGTTGTACAAGCGTTGAATCAGTTCGCATTGATTAACCCTAATATCACATCTGAGATGATTGACGGTGGCTTGTATCAAGATATGGTGAGCCAACGAGACATTCAGGGAGTGCCAAGCGTCTATCTCAACGGTGAATTGTTTGCCAATGGTAAGGTTGAGGCTGGTACGCTTATCGACAAATTACTTGAGCGCGATCCAAGTTTGGTAGAGGCTAACAGTGGCTCGAATTTACCGTTACAAGACGTAACTGTCGTTGGCGGCGGTCCTGCTGGCGTGAGTGCGGCGATTTATAGCGCACGTAAAGGTTTGAAAGTGACAGTGATCGCGGATCGTTTCGGAGGTCAGGTCAAGGACACAATGGGTATTGAGAACTTAATCTCAGTGTCACAAACAACTGGTCCAGAGCTCGTTGGTAATTTGATGGCCCATATGAACGACTATGACATCACGTTAAAAGAGCACGTCAGAGTCACAGACATCGAAAAGGGTCATGTGAAAACCGTAACCCTGTCGTCAGGTGAGCAGATTCAAACGAAATCACTGATCATCGCGACCGGTGCCAAATGGCGAGAGCTGGGCGTACCGGGAGAAAAAGAGAATGTGGGTAACGGCGTGGCATATTGTCCACATTGTGACGGCCCATTCTTTAAAGGCAAAGATGTTGCAGTCATTGGTGGTGGTAATTCAGGTGTGGAAGCGGCGCTGGACTTAGCCGGCATCGTAAAATCCGTAACGCTTTTTGAGTTTTTACCAGAGCTAAAAGCCGACCAAGTTTTGGTTGAACAGGCGCAGAAGCGCGACAATATTACTATCGTGAAGAATGCGGCGACTAATCAGGTGCTAGCAACAGACGGAAAAGTCTCTGCGATAGAATATACGGATCGTGAAACCAATACCGTACACACCCAAGACCTGTCTGGCGTATTCGTTCAAATAGGTTTGGTTCCAAACAGCCAGTTTTTGAAAGGGGTTGTTGATTTGTCTCCTTACGGGGAAGTCGAGGTTGATCACAAATGCAATACGTCTGAACAAGGTATTTTTGCCTGTGGCGACGTGACAACCGTCCCTTACAAGCAAATCGTGATTTCGATGGGTGAGGGTGCCAAAGCCTCTTTAGCCGCGTTCGAATATTTGCTGAGTTACGAAGACAGTACAGAAGAATCCGAATCGGTGGCAGCTTAGTACAGCGTATCCGAGTGAGAAAGCCGCTTAATAGCGGCTTTTTTTATCTCGTCACAAATCTTTTTGGTCCTAACCACAGTAAAAATGGCATCGCTCACAATAAGGTGCACTATGTTTTCATTTCTTAAATCAAACCCGACCAAAAAATTGCGTAAACAATACGATATGAAATTGGAGCAAGCGATGTTAGCTCAGCGTCGCGGTGATATTAAAAGTTACAGTATGCTAACCGCAGAAGCTGAAACACTGTGGGCAGAAATCCAGAAACTCGAAAGCTAGGACTGTCGGTCTTCGAAGGGCATAGTCAAATTGGTATGTGGAATTCTAACGCGTACTAGTGACTGATAATTTGCACATCTGAAAAAAAATTGATTCCACACAAATGAATGTTGGCGGTGTTCTTTGCGCCGTCGCCATTGCATTTTATCTATTACCATCGCTTTCCTGCTGTCTTTGCTAGCCAAAAGCGCCTCTACTAGAAAGTAGGCTTTTCTGTATTAAAAATAATACCTGTGTATATTCTCTACATTGTCGGGTTTATTGACTAATCTATGTATTACTCTAAATTGTAGAGTAAATAAGATTTCACTGACATCAGGATGTCGTGCCGATTTGAGGTGGGAACGAGTGAATCAAACGATTAACGCGGATGAGGTTTAATACGACATGAGTCGACAGAAATTTTTAGGCGAATTTGAGCAAATGATTTTGCTTGCCATGATGCGTCTTGGCGATGATGCCTATGGCAGTACCATTCGTCAATTACTGGTAGATACGATAGAGCGAGACGTGTCAGTTGGTGCTTTGTACACCACGTTAGAGAGGCTTGAGACCAAGGGACTGATTACAAGTCGTTTGGGTGAATCGACAGCCGAGAGGGGAGGTCGTGCGAAAAAGTATTTTTCGGTAACGGCCGAAGGGCGACGTCAGTTGAACAAAACTAAACGAGCGTTAGATACCCTATGGCAGGGTGTTGCATTGAAAAATGACTGGAACAATGGGGTGTCACATGGATGAGCAAAAGCCTGGTTACTCTTCCGTACCTCGAGTAGCTGAGAAATGGCTGACTTGGAGTATGCCTCGGTCGCTACATGAACCAGTACTCGGCGATTTGTGGGAAACATATCAATTGTATGCCAAACAATATGGCCCGTTTAAAGCCAGACTTTGGTACATCAAACAAACATTAAAAAGCAGTTTACGATTTATATTGCGATACAAGAGAGGAATGATGATGTTTTTATTGAGCTTAGCGGTTTTTGTGGGCGTGACATTTATGGCAATGCTGTTAGGAGGCGAATTATCGATGTTCGTGAACTGGCCCTCAGCAGTGATCGTTTTACCTGTTAGTGTTGCGTTTGCGATAGCCACAACGTCGATTGAAGACTTCAAACGCGCGTTTTCTATCGCGATTAGTGATGGTCATGAGTGGACAGAGAAACAATATCGTTCTGCAGAGCATGTGTTTGATATGATCGGAAACAGCGCGGTGATGATGGGATGGTTTGGCGTGTTGTTGGGGGCAATTGCCATGGCGTCACATATTACTAAAGATAGTTTCGCCGATGTCTTTGGCCCAGCAACGGCAGTATGCCTACTGACAATTTTTTACGGCTATGCCATAAAAATTGTTTGTTTTACTGCAACTCAGCGGATAAAGCATTTTAGTATCGTGAATCAGTAAAACAAAAAGCCGGCAATTGCCGGCTTTTTACTTTACGGAGTTAGAATAAGACAAAGGCTTTCTGTGGTGTTTACACAAACGTAACTTGGCACTAATTAGGCCACAAGCAGCTGCTCAAAGTGGTTTTCAATATGCATGATATGTGCACCTGTGTATTGGGCTTTACTTAACTTCCCATAGGCAAAATGCGGGGCCATTTCTCCGTCATACTGTTCAAAACGTCGTAACGCACGAATCAACATGTCAACGGAATAGTTCACCGAAGCGGTGTTATCTAAACTTGGTGCACCAGGGATAGGTTCTGATAGATCATGAGTCATTCCACCATTCGCTTCAAACAGCGCAAATGCAACAGTGCCTACGGTAGATTTGAATACGTCTGACTTATGTTCTGGGTATCCAAGAATTGACATGTTTATACTTTGCGCACAGTGCTGGAAAATAACGGCGGGCTGCCATTGACCTGTTGAGGTCACCGTTTTTGCCTTGCATGATTCTAATTTGGCAATGGTTTGAGCGATTGAAGGTAAAGCAACTGTTGTTTTGCGGTTACTAACATACACAATACCAGTGGCTCCAATAATTACGCTGGCTCCAGCAGCCATAAAAAGTCGCCTATTCATGTTTACCTCAATTTTGTTAAACAGCACTGCTTGTGCTTTTTTCCACTACCGCAGAAACAGCTGTCATTTCGCTTGATACTCACTTTACCACAGTCTTCATGCAATGTGCCGTCTACATAGCGCCAATGCCCGGCTTCTTGAACAAAATTTGATGTTTCGTGCATTTGATAAAATTGCTTGCCATCAATGTAGTAAGCGACAAATTCGACTTGTTGAGGAGAGGGGATACTCAATATTCGCAATCCAATCCATCGAGAATCTTGTGCGCTTTCTTCCAGTAAAGCGACAGACAGTAAACTCTGCTTTTCTCGTGAATAGGTGCGCAAGATATATTGATAATCTTGACAACAATAAGCGGAATACCTTGAGCGCATCAACTGCTCTGGTGTTTCAGGCTTATGTTCATCCGATAGGTAAGGGCGACAACAGTGGTTAGCAGTTTTGCCGCTACCACACCAACATAAACTCATTTCAAGAACTAAGTAAGGTTAAAAGTCCGTATTGTACTGAGTTGACGACAACTTACCAAGGTCCAGAAACAACATTTGTTGGGTGCTCACAGTTAGCTGAAACACCAACAACTTCAACGCGGTAAAGGCTACACAACGCCTTTATTTCTCTTTCGTCACGTTGAGACAGGCGTAAGTCCTCAACATAAATGGCGCTGCATTGACCACTGACAATCAACTTACTGATCCACTGAGGTACGATAGCTTCCTGAGGTTTTTGAATGCGAATGGCATTTTCAACATCTCGATTGAACGCCAATGACTCCGAAATGAGATACCGCCAAGCTTTAGTGGGCTTTTTGGCAGGCAATGGCTGTTCGATATCCGGAAGTGGGAATTGATATACATTTGTCGAAGTAGAGTATTTCATAAGCATTGCCTTGTTTATTTATACAGTGTGTATGGATATACAGTATTACTGTATGTGGCTGCTTGCAAGACTTTTTTGTGCTTTTTTTATTCGTTTTTTGTTTTATCTTTAGTGAGCTCGTATTTAATTATAAAAATCAATGGGATAAATTAACCCATTGATTTTGTATAGATGAGACAAACAGAGCGTTGTTTTAAGTTTGAAGATGATTAGCGAGTTGTTCGAACAGTATGTCTTGAATAATAGGTTTGCCGATATGGCTGGAGAAGCCATTCGTCAAGTATTCTTGGACGTCCTCAAGTAGCACATTAGCCGTCAGGGCAATGATAGGCACATTTTGGTTTTTTGAGCGGATAATTCTGCACGCCGTAGACCCGTCCATTTCCGGCATTTGGATATCCATAAGGACTAAATCTGGCACCAAGCGATTGAAAAGGTCGACGGCTTCAATTCCATTTTTAGCAAGGTCAATTGTCGCGCCAGTTTTTTCGACCATAGAGGTTACGATAAGTTGATTGATTTCGTTATCCTCCGCGATCAGTATTCTGTATTTCGCGAGATCAGGTATTTGATCTCTACCGTGAGATTCAGCCTTGTCTGTTATTTGAGTCTTTTCCAAAGGCAAAGTGATATGGATTGATGTCCCTTTGTTTACCTCACTTTCTACCTCAATATCGCCTCGCATTAAGTTAACTAAGTGCTTTGTAATCGCCATGCCCAGACCGGTGCCACCGTATTTTCGCGTCGTAGAAGCGTCGGCTTGGGTAAACCTATCAAACAACCGTGATACCGTTTTTCCGGTCATACCGATGCCTGTATCAATAACTTTAAACGATAAGCACTCGTCCTTAGTGAAAGCTTCTATGCGCACACTACCTCGGGATGTGAATTTGATGGAGTTTGACACTAGATTCGTCAAGATTTGTTTGACTCTTGTCGGATCGCCGCGCCAATCATCGTGGAAGCCTGGTGATACTGTTACTGACAAATCTAATTGATTGCTGATTTTGGGAGAAAAGCTAGATATCACGTCGTCAACAATATCTGTGAAGCAAAAACTGATGTTTTCAAGCGTCAACATGTTTGCTTCTATTTTTGAGAAGTCCAGGATATCGTTAATTATCGTGAGCAAAGAAAAGCTAGAAGCCAGTGATTTATCCAGAAGCAGTTTGCCTTTAGGGCTGACTTCCGATTCTAACAGTTGGAGAGCGCCCAATATACCGTTCATGGGAGTGCGAATTTCGTGGCTCATGCTGGCCAAAAATTGGCTTTTTGCGTGATTAGCCGTTTCGGCTTTGCGTTTCGCTAATACTAGCTCTTTCTCCGTCCTGACTCGCTCCGATATGTCCTGTACAACAGACCAAATATAGTCTTGACCGTCTATCCCTTTTATTTTGATACCTGAAAGTAACACCGGGTATAGATGCCCCTTTTTGTGAATGTATTCTTTTTTATAGGGGCCATATCGACCGGTTGCTTCCATCATGTCGAGCTGCCCCTGTTCATCCTCTGCATATTTATGAGGGGTTAGCTCCCAGTAATCCATAGCATTGAGTTGCGTTGTTGTGTAACCCGTAAAGCGACTGAATTTATTGTTAACGTATTCAAAGGCACCATCAGACAATCGATTGATAGCAATACCGACAGGCGCTAGGTTAACAAATTCCTCAAATTTGCGTTGTTCGAATCGGTACGCTGCCTCTAACGATTTTTGTTCGTGAATGTCTTCTAGGCTACAAATCATAAACGTTGGCTGATTTTGAGCGTCGCGCTGAGCTTTGCCTTTTACCCTGAACCAACGATATTGTCGATCACAGCATCTCAACCTAAATTCTACTTCGTATTTACTGTCTGAAGCTAAATGGTTATCTAGTGCCAAGAGTACGCCGTCTTTTTCGCCGGGATGCAGTCGTCTGACAAACTCGTCAAAAGAGGCTTCGAGCCCGTTGTTTTTAAAGCCTAATAGCTCGTAGAATTTGGGTGACCAATAGTTATGGTCTGTTGCAACGTCCCAAGACCATAAGCCCACGTTTGTGCCATCAATAGCCAGGTGATACTTATGGTTATTTTCTTCAAGTTGCTTGGCATACTTCGCAGCTTGCAAGTGGGCTTCTTCTAACTCTTGAGTCTTGCGTTTTACTTCGTGCTGAATATGTTCGTTGACTTGCTCAAGCTTGGCCTCTTGGTTTTTTTCTCTCGTAATATCAGTGGCAAAGGCAATTAAGATGTCTTCGCCATTGTGATGAAGCAGGTGTCCTTGGACTTTTACTGGAAAGACATCGCCCGACTTATTTTGATGCTGAGTTTCAAATTCGAGGTGTTTTTGTTCTTGTATTTTCGCCCAAAATGTCGGCCACACTTCTTTGGGGAACAGTGGGTCCCATTCCCATACCCGCTTTCCAATCAACTCTTCTTTGGCGTAACCCAACTTTTTACATGCGGCGTCATTGACATAAAACACTTCTGAGGTGTCACGCATCCAGAATACCTCATCAGCGGCCATTTCTACTGAATACTTGAGAATAGTGAGTAGGGTGTCTGATTCAATATTGGTGGGCAGCGTACACGGAGATGATTCTCGATTTAACGGCAAAAGTGAAACATTTAGCTCTCGATTCATTTGCGAAGTCAGCGCAGGTTATTGTTATTGATGTTATATAAAGCGTAGTTTATATAGCGAAATTTAAAAGTGTTTGAATATGAGAAAGTTAAAAACAACAACCAGACTCGGATTAAATGGGCTAATTGACACAGTCGATAAACAATTTGTCACGAAACTGGGGTAAATTAGGTTGTGTTTTCTAGAGGATTTTAGAAAAGTCGTTGTGAAAATGGTGAACAACCAATAAATGGAAGCGAAATGTTTTATCAACCTAAAAACGGCCACGGTTTAAGCCACAATCCGTTCAGTGCCATTATTTCTCCCCGCCCCATCGCGTGGATATCGACGCAAAGTCGCGATGGCGTTGCGAATCTAGCCCCATATTCATTTTTTAATGCTGTTGCATACGAGCCACCACAAGTGATGTTTGCATCAGTGGGTCGTAAAGCAGATCAAGTCGATACCAAAGATACGCTAGCGAATATCAGGGAAACCGGTGAGTTTTGCATCAATATCGTTGAATTTGATCAACGCTTAGTCATGAATGGAAGCTCTGCTCCATTCGCCAAAGAGGTCGATGAGTTTGAAAACATGGCGGTAGAAAAAGCGTCATGTCAGATGATTGCTTGCCCTCGAGTGGCCAGTGCTCCAGCATCTCTTGAATGTGTCGTCACGCACATTGAACAGATACGTGGAGAGGGTAATTTCGTCGTATTTGGTGAGGTGGTAGGGATTCATCTGCGAGATAACTGTGTGGTTGACGGTATTTTTGACGTAACGCTATACAAGCCGATGGCGAGGCTCGGTTACCGAGATTATGCCGTTGTTGAGCAAACTATCTCGCTTGATCGACCAGAAGAGTAAGTCATAGAACTGACTCTTCTGTTTTATTTAGGCCCGCGCTTTTGTGACAAATTTCGCTTTGAAGCGCAGCCACTGGTCTTTTCGCATATAGAGTAACACCAATAGTCCAGCCCAATAGAACAAGGGTTCTTCTAAACTCGTTTTTAATGACCAGGTGTAGTGTAACAACGCGAGCCCTGCACAAAGGTAAACGGTGTTGTGGATTTGTTGCCAGCGTTTACCTAAAACCCGCATCATTTTCTTAAATGAAGTCGCGGCCATCACTACCAATAGTAACAATGCACTGAAACCGACAACTATGTACGGCCGCTCAACCAGCTCCGAAGCGACTAACATCCAATCAAATTGAAGCTCGAAAGCGATGTATACCAAAAAATGGGCGAGGGCGTATACAAAACTGTAAACCCCAACCAGCCTTCTGTACTTGATTAAATCGGGCATGGGTACACGCTTGGCCAATGGCGATATGGCCAGCGTTAGCATGAGAATATTGACTGCCCAGATACCGGTTTCATGCAGTAGTGCTTCAACTGGGTCTGCACCTAGCTGGTCACCAATGGCAAGGTAAAACAAGGCAACCAAATAGCCCAATGCCGATAAATGAATGAGCGCTTTGCTCAACCCTATCTGCCACTGAGATAACCTAATGGGTTTAGATAACCACCTTTTCATTTCGCCAATAATCCCTAGTAGTACCGCGCTAGGTCCATACCTGAATACATCGAGGCGACGTCTTGGTAACCATTGAACATTTGCGTCTTTATCCGATTTCGAGCAAGTAATCCACCGGTCGTGATACGTCTTTCACTGGCTTGACTCCAGCGAGGATGATCCACAGTCGGGTTTACATTGGCGTAGAAACCATACTCGTGAGAGGCAAGTCTATTCCATGTAGTTGGTGGTTTTTTATTGGTAAGCACAATTCGAGTGACCGACTTGATGCTCTTAAATCCATATTTCCACGGCACAACGAGGCGAATTGGTGCTCCATTTTGTGGAGGAAGTGTCTTACCATATACCCCAACGGACATCAGGGTCAGTGGATGCAGTGCTTCGTCCAATCGAAGTCCTTCAACGTAAGGGTAATCGATACCACCACCCACAAAGCGACTTTTTTGGCCAGGCATCTGCTTTGGATCATACAGCGTTTCAAATGCCACGTATTTTGCTCCAGCCAAAGGCGCCGCAGCTTTGATTAGACGGCTTAATTCAAAACCAACCCATGGAACAACCATTGACCAAGCTTCAACACAGCGCAAGCGGTAAATCCGTTCTTCGAGTGGAAACTTAGTGAAAAGGTCGTCGTAACCCAGAGTTAATGGCTTTTCTACCATACCTTCAACACGGAGCGTCCAAGGATCGACCTGAAACTGTTGTGCTCGATTTGCGGGGTCGCTTTTTGAGGTACCAAACTCATAAAAGTTATTGTGGCTGGTCACTTTTGCATAAGGCGTGAGCTTTTCGTCAGTCGTGTAAGTCCCTGCTGGCGTAAAATCGAGGTCCTTAGCTTCGAATTCTGGCTTGTCATCAAACCATCCACGGGCGTTGGCAGAGCCGCTAAGAAGCGCACCTGCACCGACGAAACCCAGGGACTTCAGTACGGAGCGACGATTGTTGAATATTGACTCGTCTGTTACGTCATTGTCTGTCAATTTAACTGAAGGTTTGTACGGCTTTGCCATTTTATTTTCCTATTTACCACTCATATGCTTGTTGATTAAGACCAGACTGCACGGCAAAAGCTTTCAAGGATAGGAATACAAATTCTCCATTGTTACCGAGTTTGGAAGCATAAACAAAAGCCCTAGTTCAATTAACAACGAAAAAGGGGACTATTGCATGTCATACTTACCAACCCGGTTGGCTCTCTTGGTTAGCGCCTTTGCGTGGCGCAAAAAGATCGCCGTAAAGTCGAGAGGCAAATTCGTCTGTCATACCCGATATGTAATCGGCTATGACGCGCATGCCCAATCCGTTTTCTTGTGCTTTGAGCCAGCGCAGCTTGGTATTGGCGGGTAACAAGCGCTCTGGGTCCGAACTAAAAGCTTCAAACAGTTCCATTACTACTTGTTGGCCTTTGTATTCTAGTAGTTGCACTTCAGTTCGCTGGATCACTTGCTGATAAACAAATCGTTTAAACAAGCTAAGCGCATCAGAGAATAAAGGGGGCATGACGGCATTATGAGCAAGTAATGGGTGACTAAACTCTGGGATGTCATGAATCTCTATCGCGGTAATAAAACAATTGACGAGTGCGCCAATAGCATTTTTTCGTTCGTAGTGTTCATTGCCAAATAAACGTTCAGACAAGCTGGCGATATGTTCACTCAACCAAGGCACATTACTGTCTGCGATAGGAGCGACGAGGGCCTCATCAAACGCTCGTTTGCTTACCAAACCCATAACCAACGCGTCTTCTAAGTCATGGATGGCGTAGGCAATATCGTCAGCCAGTTCCATAATCGAGCAATCGAAAGACTTATATTGGGTTTTGCTGTGTTTGTCGTCAGCTGAAAGTGTGGCCATAAACAAGGTTTTCTCATTAGCTTCAAGTGGTGCTAATAACCAGTCGAATAAGCCTTGATCACACCTGAATAATCCCTTTGGAGGATGCCACTGTGATGCTTTGACTTGTCTGAGGGAGTTTACTGGAGAGCCGTTTGCTTTTGGGTTGTTTAACGCATCGAGAAAATTGGGGTATTTAACGAGGCCTAGTATGCTTCGACGGCACAAATTCATACCATGCTCGGCTGTGTAAGGTTCCAACTGCGTGATGATTCTAAAGGTTTGCCCATTACCCTCAAAGCCGCCATTATCTCGCATCATATAGTGCAGTGCGACTTCTCCCCCATGACCAAACGGAGGGTGCCCAATATCATGAGCTAAGCAAAGGGTTTCAATTAAATTGGGATCAAGGGCTAGGGCAGCAGTTTGTTGAGGGTATTTCCCCATTAACTGGGCAGTGATGCCGGTGCCAATTTGCGCAGCTTCCAGAGAATGAGTCAATCTGGTGCGATAAAAGTCGCTTTGTCCAACCCCGAGCACTTGCGTTTTTGCCTGCAGCCGCCTAAATGCCGCTGAGTGAAGCACTCTTGCTTTGTCTCTTTGATAAGGATTGCGATGATCGCCGTCTCGGGCAGCTGTTCTGGGAAGTCGCCTTTCAATCCAGGGTTCCATCCATTCAGGAAAGGTGTCTGAAGCTAAATTCGAGATATCTGCCGCCATTAACGGTTCCTTTAATGATCTTCCCCGTCATCAAGCGTAATTTCATCTAGGCTCAATGAAAAACTTGGTACATAACGGGTGATGAAGTAATCAACTTCATCGGAGTGATAGTCTTTCAATATTTTATCTAAACGTTTTTTGGCCAGTTTAAATTCTTGATTTCCCGCGGATAGTTCTTCAAGGGTCTTGAGGTAAGCGCATAATACGTCAGCGGCCTTTACGATAAACGCTTCTTCTGGGCTGTGGTTGTGCCCGTCAATCAAATCTGCGTAGTCGTCGCGGAAAACCTCAGGTGCCATTTCGATTAGCTTGTGTTCCGCGATTTTTTCAATTTTCTTGTATTCTTCTTTAATTGCAGGGTTAAAGTACTTTACCGGAGTCGGCAAGTCGCCTGTAAGTACTTCAGATACATCGTGAAACATTGCCATAGTGGCAATCCGCTCTGGATTTAAGGTGCCATTGAAAAATTTATTCTTTATCAGCGCAAGCGCGTGGGCCACCATTGCTACCTGCAAACTGTGTTCTTGTACGTTTTCGGTTCTGACATTGCGCATCAATGGCCAGCGATCGATCAATTTCATTCTGGCCAAGTGGGCGAAAAAGTGGCTTTTGTCACTCATGAGAATTAGTTAACTTGTCTATAGTTATCAAAGAAATTGCCAATTTTTTCTAGCGCAGGCTTTAACACGTCACTGTGTGGCAAAAATACTAACCTGAAGTAAACCCCTTCAGAAAGATTAAAGGCATTACCGTGTACCAATAATATCTTTTCGTTGTTGAGCAAGTCGAAGATCATTTTTTCATCATTGGTAATATTGAACCGCTTAGCGTCAACCTTTGCAAAGCAATACATTGCTCCTTTGGGCGTCACACATTCAATGCCAGGTATGTCATTTAGCATGCTAGAGGCTAAATCTCGTTGCATTTTTAAACGGCCACCATCAATGATTAAATCGTTTATGCTCTGATAACCCCCAAGCGCGGTTTGGATAGCACTTTGACATGGCACATTGGCACACATTCTCATCGACGATAAAATATTTAACCCTTCAACATAGCTTGACGCGACACGTTTATTGCCGCTAACAACCAACCACCCAGCGCGAAAACCGGCGACGCGATAGTTTTTGGACAACCCACTAAGTGTTACGCAAAAGATATCGTCTGCCAAAGAGGCGATACAAGTATGCTTGTGCTCGTCATACAATATTTTGTCGTATATTTCGTCACTGAAAACAACGAGTTCGTGTTCTCTAGCCAGTTCTACAACTTGTTGTAATAGGGCTTCGCTATACACAGCGCCTGTGGGGTTGTTAGGGTTGATCAGTACGATCGCTCGGGTATTCGACGTAATTTTGGACTTGATATCATCAATATCGGGGAACCAATCTGCTTGTTCGTCACAACGATAATGCACTGGCGTTCCAGACGAAAGACTGACCGCAGCCGTCCATAACGGATAATCTGGACTTGGTATCAATACTTCGTCGCCACTGTTGAGTAGCGCTTGCATTGCCATCATGATCATTTCACTCACGCCATTTCCAATGAATACATCGTCAATGCGGATATTAGAAATGTTTTTCTGCTGATAGTATTGCATCACGGCAACGCGAGCGGCATAAATCCCAGTTGAGTCTGAATAGCCTTGAGATGTAGGAAGGTTATGAATAACATCTTTTAAGATGTCATCAGGGGCTTCAAATCCAAATGGGGCAGGATTGCCGATATTGAGTTTAAGGATTCGATGACCTTCGTCTTCCATTTTTTTTGCTCGTTCAGCAATTGGGCCTCGGATGTCGTAACAAACGTTGTCCAATTTACGGGATTTTTCTATTACTCTCATTGTCTTGATGTCTTATTTAGTAGGCTTCCAGAGTATCTAAAGCCAACAAAAGTGTTAAGTACTATTTTGTTATACCTACTGTTTTTTATGTTAATGGCGTAAGTCATTGCGACAGAAACCTCGAATAACGGTTTAAATGAGACAGTCTGTTACATTTTGCTGATTGAAAATTAGCCAAAACATGTCCATCTTTAGGTTAGGTATTGTTGGAGGAGTATCACATGCCGTTACCATTGGTATGGATTGGTGCTGGCGTCGCTGCCGCCGTAGCGGGGTCCTATTTAAACAGAGAGCAGCAAAAATACGATGGACACGTCGCAATCTTTCCTGGCGAGAGCAAACACAGGGTAGCCCCTGTTGATGGTGCTATTATGTGTTGTGGTATTTATGAAATGCTACAACACACGGGCATTTGGGTTGACGGTGGTATCGTAGAGCTCAATGGAAACGGTTTGTTCAGACTTATTTCTCCTTCTCGTTTTCTCGCCGACCGCAGCGGTGACAGAATCTATATCGCATGCGATGAACACGGAACGCCACTCGTTGCGCCGCAGGCGATGGCTCGAGCATCAGCCAAAATCTACGACTACGCTGATTATCACGTACTCAACAATAATTGTCATCGATTCACCCGATACTGTTTTACGGGCGACAATTCTCCGTTAACGTTGTTTTCTGAATTAAACAGTGCGCTCGCGGCGCACTTTGATACGCCGGTCTATTGGCACCAGATACAGCGATAGCAGCCTGCAGCAGTGTAGTTTAATTCAACTTTTTCTTTGCTTGCGAAAAATCAACGCAATCTCACCCACTATAAATCGCCTGTATGTATATCTGTTTTATAAATTTTGTTAAAAATTTGTGAACTGAGTCAGAAAAGCCTATCGTATACATAAGGCAGTCTCAAAACTGCCCGACCCTAGTACCTCAAAGGGAGCATGACTAGAACTCATGTAGTTGTATTGTAGTGAAAGCAGATGGGGTAGGGGTCTGAAGTAGCGCGCTAACATGTAGTCGTGCCGAATGTATCGGTTTGAATAAGTGAGGGAACAATGTCACATCACTTCAAAGAAACACCTGAAAATGCCATCACACAAAGCGGAATTGCTAGGGTAATACCATGTAAAGAGTTAGATTTAGGCGACCCAATTAAGTGGCTTTCGCTAGGACTAAGAGATTTTCTTCGTACTCCAATTTTATCAGTTGCTTACGGCGTATTGTTTGCCGTCATCCCTTGGTTTATTACGTATTTAGTTGCAATGACCGGCTGGCATCTCGTCATTATGCCTGCCATTGTTTGTTTTATGTTGATTGGGCCGTTTTTAGCGGCAGGCCTGTACGATATCAGTTGGGAGCTTGAAAAAGGTCACAAACCCACTATTTCGCACAGTGTTAAGGCGATTCGAAGAAACGCGGTTAACGAGTGGGGTTTTGGTATTTTGCTCACTGTGTTGATGATTTTTTGGCTTCGCGTTGCATCTATCATTCATGCATTGTACCCGTCGTACATGGACGAAACGCTAGAAAGCTTAATGCCATTCTTAGTGTTAGGTACCATCGCTGGGGCCGTTTTTACCGCGGTCGTGTTTTTTATTAGCGCATTTACCCAGCCAACATTAATGGAAAGGAGGGTGGACCTCGCCACTGCCGTATTAACAAGCGTGAACGCCGTGTGGGTTAATAAGATGCCAATGCTGATTTGGGGCGGAATTATTTTCTCAGCGGTAGCAATTGGTTTTGTTACAGGATTCATCGCGTTTATATTCTTAATGCCTTTGATTGGCTATGCGACATGGCATGCCTACATCGATACCATTGAGACAAAACGGGAAAGAACCTACGAATAAACTGTAATAAAATTACAGAATAGTGCCTTTATTACAGTTTTTTGACGTGATGGAGGCACTTTTTATGTTAATTCCCGTTAATATTTCATCTTTGTTTGTATTTAAATTACATTTTTGTTGTATTTTGTAGCTATTAAAACTGCCTCTGTTATTCCTTTCTGTTCTATTTGATTTTAAAAAATCAATATAAATCAATTGTTTAGTTTTATTAATGAAATGTAATTTCGGCTTTTACGCAATGTTTACTCGAGTCATACAATAAAACAACAGAACTTGTTTCCTTTTTGATGCATAAAGTAATGGCACTGAGCAATAACGCTGAGTGCGAGTTTGGTTAACGACTTTATCCAATTGAGGAAATGACATGAAAAATGTAATCAAAGTAATCGCTGCTGTAGCACTAGTAGCATCGTCAGCAGCACAAGCTGCTTCAACAAAACCTGTTCGATTTGAAGGCGACGTGAGATTTGCAAGTTTTTGCAAAGCAGTTGTGCTT
Source organism: Alteromonas sp. 5NS40-0096 (assembly GCF_057544385.1). Taxonomy (NCBI): domain Bacteria; kingdom Pseudomonadati; phylum Pseudomonadota; class Gammaproteobacteria; order Alteromonadales; family Alteromonadaceae; genus Alteromonas; species Alteromonas sp. 5NS40-0096. The sequence goes on along the minus strand of NZ_BAAJLQ010000001.1, from coordinate 876,866 downwards.
GATGACGTACGTATCTTGCGTTCAAGCCTCGCTCGTAATGTAGGTCGAATCGGTGGAAGCCAGCGTGAAGTGCTTCGCTTGGTAACGGCGGAAGATGGTTTGACGTGTAACGGTACTAGCTTGGTTGAGTTTTCTCGCCAGCGTGAAGCTAATGCGGTATACCAATACTTAACTGCTAGAAGCTAAGCCTGTGGTTTGGCTAAGCAAACGGGAGCCTGATTACCCTAAAAGGGTCGGCTCCCGTTTCTGCTTTACTATATTTTTACCCAGCGTGAAACTCGCTGTTTGCTCTCTAGAATCATGACTTGAGTTTTGTATCGAAGTTTTAGCAAACCAACGTAAGCTAACGGTACAAGAACAAGACTGGTCATCGTTGAGAAAATTAATCCGCCGATAATCGCGATTGCCATAGGCGCATAGGTAGGTCCATCACCACCAATTCGCGTCGATCCCATCGCCAAAGGTACAAGCCCTAGTACAGTTGTTGCCACTGTCATAAGAATGGGGCGAATACGGCTTTGACATCCTTCTACGACTGCATCATAAATGGTTTTCCCTTGATTAATCAATTGGTTGATTCTGTCTACAAGCACAATCCCGTTGTTAACGACAATGCCCATTAGAATCAGCATGCCAATCATTCCCATCACTGACATGGGGGTGCCTGTGATGAAAAACGCCCAAAACACGCCAGTGTAAGAAAAGAGCAACGAGGTAATCACTGCACTAGGCAGCACCAAAGATTCAAACAACGCTGCCATAACAACGTAAATCATGCAGATAGCCAATAACATGTTCATTTGCATGACCGCATTCGCTTCATCTTGTCTTCTGAAGCTTCCACCAAATGTCCAATCGTAACCCGTTGGCAATTCGATATAATCCATCGCCGCTTCAATACGCTCTTTTGCCTGCTCGATGGTTGTATCTTCAGATAAGTTAGCCCCTATACTGATTGCGGTTTGTCGATAGTTACGTCTAATTTCAGAAAGCTGTGGCACGACACTGATATCGGCAATCATATCAAGAGACACACTTTGGCCTTGCAAGCGCGACAAGCTGATATTACGTAGCTCTGATAGCGAAGACTGCAAGTCTTCTCCGTACATCAAGCGAATATCGACTTCTCCCGCCTCGCCATAGCGGAACGTGCGTAAGTTGTTTCCTCGTAGCGCCGTTCCAATAAGGCCCGCAACTTCTTGAATGTTTATATCGAGTCTATTGGCCTTTTCTCGATCAAGACGGATTTGTATCTCTTGGCGCTGACTACCGACATCGGCCCTCACATCCTCCAATCCTTCAATGTTAGCGAGGACAGGAACAATCTGATCAGTAATGTCCATTAGTCTGTCCGACGATTCACCAAGTAGCGTGAGTCTTACACCCCCTCCATTTCCGCTATCCCATTGGAATGACGGGCGGGCTCGCGCGAACGACGGCATATCTTCACGAATCATGTCTTTTAATTCTGTGACAGACATGGGGAGATCTGGCTTCAAGGTAATTCCTGATACCGCGTGACCCGGCGTATAGTAGGTGTAAACCTGCTTAATATGGAACCTCTCTTGATTTTCGTAGAGGTAGGCCTCCATCTTATCCACCGTTTTTTCGACCTCATCCAGGGTGTAATTTTGAGTAATATGGTAGTTCAACCAGACTCGTTCTTGGTTTTCACCGCCTTCGTCATCGCTGGTGACCGCACCGATAGGAACCAGAGTGCTGCCCAAGATTGCAAAAGCGATGAGGGTGGATTTGCCTTTATTGTTCAAAGACCAGCGAAGAATGCGGCCGTAGCGATGGATATACCCTGGTGTTTTTTGCTGGCTGGCCTTTGGTGCTTTGACTTTAGACGCCAACAAGGGAATCAAAGTTTGTGCGATGAGCAAAGACGCAAATAGCGAGATACAGATCGCTATCGCAACGTGCTCTAAAAATACCGTTACATCAATCTTTACCCCAACAATATTGGGCAAAAACACGATTGCCGTTGTGGTAGTACCCGCAATCACCGCAAGACTAACTTTCCCAACACCAATTTTACTTGCGGTTTGTGGATTGTCGGTGTTGGCACGTTCTTGGAAAATACTCTCGGTTACTACAACTGCATTATCTACTAGCATACCAACGGCTAACATTAGGCCCATGAGTGATAGGATATTGAGTGAATACCCCATTACATACATCAAGCCTAAAGTAATGCAAATTGCAAAAGGAACAGAGAGTACGACAATCAGAGTTGTCGAGAGTTGACGCAGGAAGAGATAAAGCACGCCCACACTGAGCAACGCACCAAGTAAACCAGCGTAAACCAGGTCGCTGAGCGACTGGGTGACACTGTCTGCTACGTCATCCATTACAAATAGGTTGATACCGTCAAATGCAGGGTTTTGCTCCGCTTTGTTGATGACCGTCATCACGGCATCAGACACTTCAACTAAATTACTCCCTGACTCGCGAAAGATATTAAAACCTACCGCATAGGACCGATCTAAGTGGCGACCTTCGCTACGCTGAGGCGATTCGTATCTGACGGTTGCGATGTCACTGAGGCTTATGCCCGGTTCGATCAATAACTCTTCAATTTCTTTGATATCCGTAAACTCACCAATCGGGTTCACAGTAATTTTTTGATCTAAATCGTAAAAGTGGCCTGCGGTCATCGAGAAATTGGCATCTCTTAGGGTTTTACTTAGTTTTTGCGTATCAATATGTAATGCCGCAATCATTTTGGGGTCGATGCGAATAGCAATCTGCTTTTTCAAAACACCATATAACTCAACGCGTGACACGCCATTTACGCGCTCGATAGGGCGCTTGAGGTTGCGGTCCAGTAGGTCATAGGCGTCAGATAAATCGCGTTCACTGGACACCCTCAGTTGGAAGATCGGCATATCATTGGTATTGAATTTGAAGACCAAAACGCGTTCAACGTCTTCGGGCAACAAGTGGCGAATTGCATCAATCTTTTCGCGAGCCTCGATACTTTTTGCCTTGATGTTTTCATCCCAATCGAATTCGACGAACAGCTCTGCTCGGTTTTCAAAGGACGTCGCTCTCAAGCGCTTGATACCTGACATTGTCGCGATAGCTTCTTCTACCGGACGTGTGATCATCCGCTCAATTTCTGCGGGTGTTGCATCATTGTATGGCACCTGTACAACCATTTGGGGGATATCAATGCCCGGGAATTTTTCCAACGGTAGCAGGCGACTGGCAATGATGCCAAACAGCAACATTGAGAAGAAAATCATACAGATTGTTACCGGACGCTTGAGTGCAAACGCCGCAAGCGCGGCGCCAGAGTTAGCAAACTTATCCATAAACTTGCTCCTCAGATTCTGCCGTTGTAGAAGCGACGTCGAAGTGTTTTCTGTCAAACAAACTGTAAAGTGCTGGCAATAAGAATAACGTCAGCATTGTGGAGAAGAGCAACCCAAATATCACGGTAACTGCCATGGGTGTTCGAACTTCGGCACCTTGACCAAAACCAATTGCCATGGGTAATAAACCCAAAATTGTGGTCAGTGTCGTCATGACGATTGGGCGCAAACGGCTTTTTGCTGCATCGATAATGGCATCCGTTTTTTCCATACCTTGGGTACGTAATTGGTTTATTTTGTCGATGAGTACAATGGCGTTATTGACCACAATTCCACACAGCATTATCAGGCCGATAAATACCACTACACTGACATGCGTATTTGTGAGCCAAAGGCCGTAAATAGAGCCTGCACCAGCGAGAGGAACGGCGAACAGTACCAGTAGAGGGTGCATTAGTGATTCGAACTGTGAGGCCATTACCAGATACACCATAAATACAGCCATCGCTAAGGCAAACTGTAAAGACATGAAGCTCTGTTGCATGTCCTCACTTTGGCCAGCAATCGTAGCTCGCAATGTCACTGGTATCGCAATTTCATTCAGTAATGATTCGACCTCAGCGACACCCGCACTCAAATCACCGTAGGTCAGGTTGCTGCTGATTAGCGCCACTCTTTGTTGGCCAACGCGGGTAATCTCGCTTGGACCCACGCTCATGTAGATATCTGCGACGGCTGACAATGGAATAGGTTGGGCCGCGCCTGGATTGACAATAATCTGCTGAATATCAGTGATATTGTCACGTTGGGTATCTTGTGTTCTAACCAAAATGTCGACTTTACGATCCTGTAGACTGTATTGGGTCGCGACTTTACCGCCAATTTGTGTCGCAATGAGCGATGATACTGTCGGCGCGTCTAAGTTTAGTCGCGCTAGTTTGGCATGATTAAAATCGATTTTGAGTTCAGGGTTACCGGTTCTCAAGGTCGTTCTGACATCCGCAAAGCGGTCGCTTTGCTCTAACTTTTCGACGATCTCTTGGCTAGTGCGTTGCAATAGGCCTAAATCATAACCTTGAAGTTCGACTTGAATCGGCGGGTCAAAGCTGAACAGCTCAGGCTCGCTGAATTGGCTCTGCACGCCAGCTTGTTGGCTTAAAAATTCGCGCATTTGTTGCTGCAGCTCGCCAATTTGTGAATCACCCGTGCCGGGCAGCGTCACAATATTTAAACGGCCCCAGTGATCGCCTCCTTGATTAGGTGCGGCACTGACTAAACTTCCTGTTCCGGCAAGTGAATAGGTGCGTTGAACAATATCTGATTTAGCGCCTAGCTCAGCGAGTTGACGGAGTAAAGCGTCGGTTTGTTCCACGCGACTCCCTGTGGGCAGTGTCACTTCGACAGAAAACTCACCTTGAGACATGGTAGGAATGAGCTCCATACCCAGCTTAGGCAACAGCGTCATCGAAACTGCAGATATACCGACAATCGTTGCCACTATCACTACTCTAGCTTGTAGCGCTCGTTTTAGCGCACCATCATAGGCTTTCGCGATGACGTCGAATACCGTATTAAATAGCCATACTAGTGGTTTAAATACCAATCCAAGTCCTTTACCGACAACCCGTGACACTGCGATGACGACGGTTGTAAAAACAGTAGGTAATAGGACAAATATCAGTTTAAGCAACAGGATGATAGGCATAACTGGATACCCCAGCCATTTTCTCCAGCCCGTTTTAGGCGCTCGTGGGGCCGCTTCAAATTCTTCTGCGTGTTTTGGTGTTTCACGTTTTTGGCGTCCAGCGAGAGTCGGTATCAGTGTCAGTGCGACTACCAGTGAAGCTGCTAGTGCAAATGACACAGTTAACGCTTGATCTCGGAACAATTGACCGGCGATACCTTCTACAAAGACGAGCGGAATGAACACGGCCATCGTGGTCAAAGTGGACGCTAGGATGGCACCAGAAACTTCCTTTGTCCCCGCTGTTGCTGATAAAGCATTGTTCGGTGTGACTTGTTTTCTTTTGTGTCTATCGATGTTTTCTAATACGACAATGCTGTTATCAACCAACAAGCCAACCGCGAGGGCAATGCCGCCCAAGCTCATAATGTTGAGACTGATATCGTTACCGTACATCAAGTTAAAGGTGGCAATAACGGACACCGGAATTGAGACCGAGATAATCAAGGTCAGCCAGAAATCCTTCAAGAACAAATAGAGGATCAGCATCGCGAGCACGCCACCGATGACTGCGGCAGACTTAACGTCGTCTATGGCTTGTTTAATGAACTTGCTTTGATCGTAAACTAAATCGAGTTGGTATTTTTCGGGTAAATTTTCTTCAATTTGAGAAAGCGCTTGTGTGATGCGTTGAGCAACATCAACCGCATTTGCGTCACCTTCCTTGTAAATGGCGATTTCCGTACCTTCAATGGCGTTAAATCGCGTGATGGCGTCACGTTCTTTGTGAGCACTATAAACACTGGCAATGTCTTTTAATTGAATGTTCCGACCTTCGAAACGGCCGATGTATAGGGCTCTGATTTCATCCAATGATTGAAATTGATTGATCGTTCTAACTAAGAATGCTTGTGTGCCGTCTTCAATTCTGCCACCCGCAGCATTGACGTTCTCACGAGCGAGTCGGTCGGTAATAGTGGCTACGTCAATATTGAGCTGACTGGCTTTGCGTTGGTCGATAAGTACCTGAATTTCGTTCTCCAAGCCACCGCCAATTTTTACTGAAGCCACACCTTCAATGGACTCCAACCGACGCTTAATTTGCTCGTCCGCATAAAGCCTTGCTTGCTTCATTTGCTCGACTGAAGCAATAGTGTTGTCATCCAAGTTGAAGCCAAGTCCCATTTTGATAATCGGGTCCATGCTTGGGTTAAAACGAAGCAGTCGCGGTTTATCAACATCGAGAGGCAGCTGCAATACATCCAGTTTTTCTCGTACCTCAAGGCTGGCAAAGTCCATGTCGGTACCCCATGCAAATTCGAGTACGACATCGGATTGCCCGGCTCTTGAGGTTGAGGTAACAGTGCGAACACCCTTGACTACTCCAATAGCCTCTTCAATAGGCTTGGATACTAATTGTTCAACCTCGCCAGGCGCCGCACCGGTGTAATCGGTGCGGATAGTTAATGTAGGGTAGGCCAATTCAGGCAACAGGTTTACCGATAATCTACCTAGCGACACCATTCCGAAAAGTAGGACCGCGAAGGTAAACATAGCGACCGCGACGGGACGTTTTACAGCAATATTGACGATACTCATAATAATCTCCAGAAAACGGCTATGCTTAGCCGTTTACCACTTCTACAGGAGACGCGTCTTTGAGATTTTGGTGACCGACCGTCACCACGGTTTCATTGCCGTTAAGACCAGATAGCACCTCGACAACGCCACCTTCTTCGAAACCGGTTTCAACCGTGATCTTTTTAGCGACACCGTTGTCGACAACGAATACAGAAGCAGTATTGTCGATAGAAACCAACGCTTTCCTAGGTAGCAATGTCGCGTTATTGTGGGTACTGTAATTAATTGCTACTTCGCTAAACATACCCGCTTTTAACAATTCATTCTCGTTTGGCACACTTAGCGTGACTTTAAAGGTTCCCGTTTCGGCGTTGATCACTGGGCTAATGCGCTCAACAAAGCCCTCGACCGTTTGATTGCCTAACGCACTGACGACTAAGCTGGCGCGTTGTTGTTTACGAATGTTCGGCAGTTCGTTCTCTGGCAAGTAAACAATGCCTTGAAGTTGACGTTGCTGCACAATATGAAACATACGTTCACGTTGAAAAGACTCGGTTAAGTTACCAACTTTTGCATTTCGTTCGGCAATGTAGCCGCTAATGGGCGCGACAATTGTGGTTTCCTTGAGATCAAGCTGTGCGAGTGCCAGTGTGGCTTTTGCTGCTTCGTATTGTGCACTTAACTTGTCGAAGGTATCGTCACTCACCAATTTTTGTGAGTAAACTTTATTAATCTTTGCAAGCTCTTGCTCTATGCCTTTTAAATCCGCTTTTGCACGTTGTAAATTGAGCTGGTAGCGTTTTTGATCAAGTTGAGCAAGTTTTTGCCCTTTCTCAACGTAGTCACCTTCCTCAACAAAAATGTTCTCAATGATCCCAGATGCACGTGCAACAACAAAAGCTTCTTCTTTTGCTTCAAGAATTGCTGTAGACGTGTAATTCGAGGATATTGCTCCAGTCGTGACTTCAGCAGTTTCTACTGGAATGGTCACAACTACTTCTTCTGTTTCTTCAGGTGTATCAACCGCTTCTGCGCTGCCACAGCCACTCATGATGCCCGTTGTTGCAATAAAACCTGCAAAAACGAGTGCTTTTGTGATGTTTGATTTAGTCAGTTCCATGATTTTCGCCCGTAAGTAATAATTTTTAACGGATAACAGCAGAGTCCATGCCATAGTCGAAAATAAATTAATAATTCAATTAATTCAATGGCTTATGTTTTATTAGGGTGGTGATGTAAAAAAGGCCAACTAAAAAGTTGGCCTCTTATGCTAAAAGGTAGTTAATTTGACTAAATTAACCTTCGACGATTTCGTAACTCGTAGTGATATCGACATTGCCCTTCAACATTAACATTACTGAGCAATATTTTTCTGCAGACAGGTCAACTGAACGCTTGACGGCTTTATCCGTGAGTCCCGATCCCGTCACTATGTAATGAGCATGTATTTTTTCAAATACACGGGGTGGCTCTTCCGCACGTTGCGCATCGAGTTCACAGCGGCAGTCTGTGATATCAAAGCGACCTTTTTTCAGGATGTCGACAACGTCAATAGATGAGCATGCTCCAACGGCTGCGAGGACAGATTCCATTGGCGATATGGCTTTGCCGTTACCATCCATTACTGTCTTATAACCAGACTCAGTCGTTGCAGAGAATGAAAGGTCATTTTTCCATACAACTGTAGCTTTCATTTAGTGTCCTTTTTCGTTTAGGGTAGTAACTTTACAGATTGTTTATTCAACAGGATTTTCTTTTGTTTATACAAGGCGCCGATAGCTTTTTTGTAGGCACCTTTACTGACGTTGAAACGGGCATAAATTTCTTCAGCCGGGCTTTTGTCGGTAAGCGAAGAGATGCCACCATGTGCTTCTAAATCGTCCAAAATAGCTTGTTGTAAGGCGTCGCGTCCTTCTTGGTTTTGCCTTTGCAATATGACATCAATTTTGCCATCTGTGCGGATTTGTTTAATCACACCAGATGTACGTTGGCCAATTCGCAAAGGTTTAAACGCGTCACTGTGGAATACAAGTCCAAGGTACGTGTCGTCGATTACGACTTTATAGCCCAAGTCCGTTTTGGCATAGACGAGGAGTTCGACATCGTCATCGGCTTTTACCGAAACCTGTTTTTCACGTAAGAAATAGTGTAGGCGTGTCGCACCGAGCAAACGCTGAGTGGCGTCGTCATAAAATACATGTACTACGTACTGCATCCCTTCATTGATAGGGGCATCCTGGTATGCGCTAGGCACCAATAAATCGCGTTCTATGCCCCAATCAAAAAAGGCACCAAATTCTGTGACGCCAACAGCTTTTAACACCTTGGTTTCGCCCAAGTAAGCCAACGGCTTTTTCAATGATGCGGTAAGAGCACCATGTTCGCCAGGGTAGACAAATACATCAAGGATATCGCCGATATCGATATCTTCCGGTGCATTATCCGTTGGGAGAACGACAGTTTCGTCGTCGCCAACGTGTTGAAGCACGAAGCCAAATGGAACCGCATCCTTGACGGTCAGAGTATTGAAATTGCCAATTTTAATCATATAACCTGCAATGGTAGATGGTATAGTGCAACACCATTGAGCCAAGAGTGACTATACATTTGAAAATACACTTAATACGCAAAGGTAAATCATCGGCTCAGATGGGGTATAAAAGCGAACTGCTATGATACGTCAATTAAATCAATGTGCGATAGAAATATGAAGTTAAATTGCGATTTAGGTGAAAGTTACGGCGCTTGGGATATGCCCGTCGATAAAGAGATCATGCCACTATTGGATCAGGCGAACATTGCATGTGGTTTTCACGCGGGCGATCCATCAACGATTAAATCGGCCATTTCATTGGCTATTCAATTTGACGTTGAAATCGGTGCTCACCCCAGCTACCCCGATCTTCAAGGGTTTGGCCGGCGCAGTATGGCCATGTCGAAAACCGAATTAATTGACTGCCTGCATTATCAACTCTCGGCAATAGATGGGTTGTGCCGTCAAGCTGGGACACGAATGCATTACGTTAAACCTCACGGCGCATTGTACAACGATATGATGAAAAGCCCACAAGTTCGGCTAACTGTAATGGAAGCTGTCAGTTCGTATGCGGGGGGCCAGACCCTAATGATTCAAGCTCATCCAGACCAAAGGCAACATGAGAAAGAGGCCAAGAACTTTGCCTTATCACTCTACTTTGAGGCCTTTGCCGATAGGCGTTATCAAGACGATGGCCTACTGGTTTCACGCCGTGAAAGTGGTGCGGTGTTGGAGCATGACGAGGCATTGTCGCAAGTAGAACATTTGCTAAACAACGGTGTAATTGTGACGCAATCAGGCCAAACACTAGCGATGAGTGTGGATACACTCTGTGTGCACGGTGATACAAAAGGTGCCGTAACCATGGCCAAAGCGATCCGTCAACGTTTACAGTCAAAGAACGATTAGTATGCAAGATGCCCAAGACGTGAAAATGCGCATAGACACAGCGGGTGCCAACAGTGTAATTGTGTATTTTTCTGGTTCGAGTACACTTGCGCTAAATCGGTCAGTGATGTCCTTTTACCACGCACTGACTGCACGCCAGTACCCATGGTTTGAGAGTGCGGTGCCGTCTTACGATAGTGTACTTGTCACTTATGACTGGTTGCAGGTGGATCATCTGTTAGTGCGCCAATTACTATTGCAGTTGAGCGTTAGTGATGTCGACGATAATAGCAGTTGCCATCACGTAATGAAGGTGTGGTACGGTGCTAAAGGCGCAAATGACCTTGAATTGATTGCCCAACAAACCCAGTTAAGTGAAGCAGAAATCATCGATATACACTGTGGGCAGACATATCGTGTATTTACCGTCGGTTTTATGCCTGGTTTTGCCTATCTGGGCGAGACACCGAAGCGTCTGGCTGTTCCAAGAATGGCGTCTCCCCGGTTAAAAGTACCCAAAGGCGCGGTAGCGATTGCCGATCGACAAACGGCAATTTATCCAGATGTATCGCCGGGTGGTTGGCATTTAATGGGGTTGTGCCCCACAAAACTGATAGACGATAAATCTCGGCTTTCACTACTGACCGCTGGAGATACGGTAGCGTTTGTGCCGATAAGCGAAGAAGAATATCGAGAGGAGAGTCGCGCTCATGTCGAGTGAAACTCAAATTGTGATAGAAGACATTGGTTTTCATGCGATTCTCGTCGATTCTGGGCGCAATGGCATGCAATTACACGGATATTCGCCATCTGGGCCAATGGATGAATTGGCCTATAAGGCAGCCGATAAATTGGTGACCAACAGCCGCGACAGTGTGCAAATCGAATTTATTGGCCCATTGCGTTTTCGTACATTGTCTTCCTTGTGGGTAAGCGTGACGGGTCCCGATGTTACGATCCAAGTGGCAAATCAATATGTTGACGCCTGGTGCCAACTTCATATACCCGCTGGCTCCCTAGTACATGTTGAGCCAGCGAAAATGGGGCAACGTCATTACATTGCTATAGCTGGTGGCATTACGTGTGAACCTGTGTTGGGCAGTGCAACAAGTGTTTTAAGAGAAAAAGTTGGTGGCATCGACGGCGAAGGTTCAGCATTACGTGCAGGGGATAGATTAAATGTAAATCGGGTGTGTTATTCGAGTAAGCAAGGTCCTTGTGAAGTTAAGCCCGTGAACTACAGCTTGAATGCGCCGATACATGTGGTCCAAGGCTATCAAGCTTCGACGTTCTCCTGCATTGCGAAAAGGCGTTTTTTCTCTGGCCGCTACATCCTGAGCAACGCAGCAGATCGGATGGGGTATCGCTTACAAGGTGAGCCTGTGAATTCCAGTCTCAATAGCATGAAGTCTGAAGGGATTGCACTCGGGGCAATACAATGTCCACCGGATGGTCAGCCAATTATAATGATGCGAGATAGGCAAACCATAGGTGGTTACCCCAAAATAGGATGTGTTGCGCCATATGATCTACATCGATTGGCTCAAATGGTCCCCGGAGAAGCGGTGACCTTTGAATCCGTGAACATCGAAACGGCCAGAGCCAATATGTTGTTAATTAACGCTGGTTATCAGCGTTTAAAAAATGAATTTGTAGGAAGTGAATGAGTATTGCATTTTTAAATGGTGAATTTTTGGACTTGAATCAAGCAAGAATTTCACCTTTAGATCGTGGTTTTTTGTTTGGCGACGGTATATATGAAGTCATACCCACATATAAGGGGCAGGCGGTCGGTCTGAAAGAGCACCTCGAGCGTTTAGAAAGTGGGTTGAACGCCATTGGTATACCAGTACCTTATTCAAACCAAGAGTGGTGTTCGATAATCGACGCATTAATTGAAAAAAATCGCGCGCTGACGGGTGCTGAAAACTTAGGAATTTATATTCAGATTAGTCGCGGTGCTGATACCAAGCGTAACCATGCGTTTCCCGATGGCGTAAAGCCAACATGTTTTTCTTACACCATGGATATTCCCAGTCCTCCGGTTGCGGATCGAACTCGCGCTAAGGGGTTTAAAGTCGCGTTGCAGCAGGACAAGCGATGGCAGCTATGCCACATCAAATCCACGTCTTTACTCGGTAATGTGATTCATTACCAAGAAGGGAAAGCAAGTGGATTGGATGAGACCATCTTGTTCAATGAAGATAAGTTGATCACAGAAGCCAGTTCTTCAAACGTCTTCATGGTAAAGAATGGTGAAGTCACGACGCCGCCACTCGACAATCAAATATTACCGGGTATCACAAGAAGGTTAGTTATCCGAAGCCTCGAGAAAGAGGGGATAGCTATCACTAAGCGGCATTTTACGATTGAAGAGTTACTCAGTGCTGATGAGGTATGGTTAACAAGCTCAAGCAAAGAAATAGCGCCAGTGGTGGAAATTGATGGGAATGTGATTGGTAATGGTGAAATAGGCGCTGTCTGGGAAAACGCGCTGACTATTTTTAATAAATATAAATTCGAGCACTAGGCATAGACTAGTGCTCGCTTAACAACGATTAGTTGTTGTTTTCACAGTCAGTATCGTTGCACTCACCATACAAATAGAGGCTATGGTGAGTTAGCTTCATATTGTTTTGCTTTGCAATTTCTTCCTGTCGGCGTTCAATAAGTTCGTCTTCAAACTCAATGACTTTGCCACACTTTAAGCATACCAAGTGGTCGTGATGTTGCTTGTGGCTGATTTCAAATACCGACTTACCACCTTCGAAGTGATGGCGATTAAGAATACCGGCATCATCGAACTGGTTGAGTACTCTGTATACCGTTGCCAAACCAATTTCTTCACCCTGATCGATCAGCAATTTGTAAACGTCTTCTGCGCTAATATGCTGGTTTTCAGGTTCTTGTAAGATTTCAAGAATCTTGAGGCGAGGCAGCGTGACTTTTAGTCCAGCTTTTTTAAGTTCTTTATTCTGATCCATGGATTACCAAGTGTTAGCGCAATTGTTAGTGACGTTATTATAGGTAACTTCTCGCAATTTGGAACCTATTGTTCCAATGAATAGGAATCGATTGAACAATTTATTGGCTAAATGACCTTGTTTATTCAATGGGTATTTAGATTTAGCTCAGCAAATTCCGATTTTGGGCGATACCTATTTAGGCGTGTTGTTCTTTAGTCTAAAGAAATGCGGTATTCATATGAATTACGACTAATATATAGCTTGGTGAATGGATTGTTATAAAATTGTTTATTCACATTACTGGTACGATTACTTAATATATTCAGTGAAAAGACAGAGATCTTGCGCTGTATAAATAAATAAAATAAGAGTGACAATCACAATGCCATCAAAAGTCGTTCATAAAATCATTTTGGGATTCAGTGCCTTCGGAGCACTACTAATACTTACCAGTGGATTTTCATTTTTTGGACTCAATGACATAAAAACGTCTGCTGTAGATGTTGTTGAGAATAAAATGCCGATTCAAACGGATATGATGGGGGTAAAAACACGAATCCTATCGCTCTCTACTATGACAGCAAATGGTTATTACAAAACTACATTGGACAGTCTTGAAGAAAACAAAGAAGAGTTTGATAGTGTATCTCTAGAATTTCAAAAACAGATTGAAGCGCTCGCTCGAAAGTTGGGCAGTGAGAAAGGGGCCAGCGATGCTGTGTCTCTGAGTTTGGCCTATATCAGCCACAGTCAAGCGATGTATGAAGCGTTGCAGTCTCGTTTACACGTCGAAAATCAAATACAAACGGCATCAGACGAGGCTTTGCTCTTTGCTGATGAGGCCAGTGCGCTGATGTTGGACCTTAGTTATCTGGAGTCGAATGATTCTCAGCTTGCGACATTGATTGGTGCTGGTAATGCCATTGACAACAAGCTGCTAACGCTGAGCAACACCATCAGAGAGCTAATCGAAGCAAAAGATGCCGATGCGAGTTTAGGTATATACGATGATTTGGAGTATCAACTCAGTAATATTTTAGTCGACAAAGACTACATCAACCGGCTTAGCCAAGATGTCGATGACGGGGGAATTGTCGCGAGCTTCAATGAACAACATCAGCTACTCGTAGAGAAACTTGATGCGGACGAAGGCTTGGTCAGTCTTCACAAAGAAAAATTGGCATTAATATCAGATACTGACAAGTTTAGAGATGAAGCCAATGTCGCGCTAAAAGGCGCACTATTAAACATCAACACCTTATTTGAATCTGTGACTAAATCTACCCTAGAAGGGCAAAATGCTATTTTAGATACGGTGGAGCGCAACCAGTATAAGAACGGAATCGTTTTAGTTATTGGCGTAGTAGCTGCCTTTATTTTGGCAACCTGGGTTACCAAAAGCATTGCCATACCGCTGGCAAGAATTAACAAAGGCTTGAGCAAACTGAGTCAAGGTGATTTATCACCGAAATTGAACGATACAGGCAAAGACGAGTTCTCTGCACTCGCTAGCAAGGTGAACTCTTTGACGGCGAGCCTCAGAGACTTGGTGGGCAATATTTTGCAACAAGAGCAGCATTTGGATGAAGCGACTAAAAATAGTATTGCGATGGGAGATAAGAGTTTGCAGCTCGTTGACGAACAGAGAGCGCAAATTGGCATTACGTCTGAACACACGCAATACATTCAACAAGCGAGTCAAAGCAACCTCGCCCAAATCAAAACGGCAATGCAATCGTTAAACGAAGTCGCCGAGCAAAGTCAGCAGATAACATCTTTGGTTGCTGCCAACCGCAAGCAAGTGCAGGGGCAAGCAGAACAAGCCGATGCATCGGCACAAGTGATACATCGCTTGGATGAAAATAGTCGCAACATTGGCAGCATATTAGATGTCATCAAGACGATAGCAGAACAGACTAATTTGTTGGCATTGAATGCCGCGATTGAAGCTGCAAGAGCGGGCGAGCAGGGGAGAGGCTTTGCCGTTGTTGCAGATGAAGTGAGAACCCTCGCCAACAGAACGCACAACTCTACTGAAGAGATTGAAGCGATGATTGGCAACTTGCAAAAAGATGCGGAGCAAGCCGTTAGCGCCATTAATGTAGGCCGAGAACAAGCGAAAGTCGGCGTGTCTTTGACTGAGCAAGTCAGCGAACAAGTTACCTCAATTAGTTTGATCATTGAGAAACTGACTAACATTAATTCTGAAATCGTCGCAGAGACGCAAAATCAAGATGATTTACTAAGAGATGTTGCTATCAACCTCAACAAAATTGTCGAATTGGCAGAGGCTAGCGCTCACAGTACACAAGCGTCCAATGATGCGACCGCAGATGTTGATAAGGGAATGGAACAACTGCATTTAGCGGTACAGCGGTTCAGTTTGTAAGGACTGCCAACCTCTACAAAAAAAGGCCCACTTATGGGCCTTTTTTTATCAGTAGCTTTTACTTTTATGCCAACTCGGCAAGAGATAGTTCTTCGTTAAGTTGTTGACACCAAGCTTTCACACGCTCTTCTGTAAGCTCGGGTTGGCGGTCTTCGTCGATACCTAAACCAACGAAGTGGTTGTCATCTGCCATGCCCTTAGAGGCTTCGAAGTCATACCCTTCTGTTGACCATTGGCCAACAAGAATCGCTCCTTTAGGTTCGACAATGTCTCGAACCATACCCATGGCGTCTAGGAAGTATTCCGCATAGTCTTCTTGGTCACCACAGCCAAAAATTGCGACAAGCTTGTCGTTAAAGTCAATCTCTTCCAGCTCGGGGAAGAAGTCGTCCCAATCGCACTGCGCTTCACCGTAGTACCAAGTTGGGATACCAAAAATCAAAAGATCGAATTCAGCAATGTCTTCCTTACTGCTTTTTGCAATATCTTTGACATCAATGAGTTGCTTACCTAACTCTTTCTGAATCATTTTTGCGACATGTTCTGTGTTACCAGTATCGCTGCCAAAAAATAGGCCAACAATCGCCATATTTAACCTCTAAATACTAAATTAAACTTTGTGGGCTTAGCCAACGCCGTTGCTTTGCCAGAATATTTGTATGATGCCCTTAGCCACAAAACCCGCCGCGCCGAGAAGCAGCACGCCGTAGGCTACAAACCGACCAATTTTTGGCACGTTGTTCTTACTAAGGACGTCGTGAATTGCATATCCCATCAAACCAAACAAGACCACTAGACCAAAATTGAGCATTACTGCTTCGATTAATTCGTAATTTTCCGCAAGCATAACAAATCGTTCAGGAAAAAAGTGGGCGCTACTATACCACACCTGTTGGCCCACGCGCATGAATTCAACGAAAATAACTTTAATTCAGATCAATGTTATCGTGGGTTGTTGTTATTTCGATTTTCGCGTACGCCAAATCAATTTTTAGACGCGACCGATAAGGCGTTTTCTACGATGCGGTTAAAAACCGTGGGCTTCTCTGCGTGGAGCCAATGTCCGGTACCATTGATAATTTTTGCTTTTGCGTTAGGAAACCATTTTGCTATCGCAGGCCTATGAGATTCAGTGATGTAATCCGAGTTTGCCCCTTTAATAAATAGACAGTCACCTTCATAGGTACCTTCTGGTGCTGGCCAAGAGATAATGGTTGGATAACTCTCTATCAATCCGCTTAAATTGAAGCGCCAGCCCCAGTGCCCGTCCTCTTGATATAGGCTTTTGAGAAGGAATTGTTTGGTACCAGGTTCAACGATATGTGCAGACATTTGTTGTTCTGCATCCTTTCTACTGGTCAGTGCGTGTAAATCTACGGCTGATAGCCCTGAAAATACGGCCTGATGGCGAGGCGTATAGTCGACAGGCGAGATGTCTGCAACGATAAGTGATCGCACACGTTGTGGCGCTCGCAGTGCTAATAACATTGCCACTTTTCCGCCCAGAGAGTGACCTAAGACAGAAGCTGATACGATGTTGTTTTCATCGAGAATGTTCAGCACACCTTGGGTGGCGTCTTCGAAACGAAATCCTTTAGACCAAGGCGAACGACCGTGATTCGGTAGATCCACGCTGATAATGTTATGTGTGCTGGCAAGATGCCTTTTGACTACTGCCAAGTTATCTAGGCTGCCAAATAAACCGTGAATCAGTACGAGCCAAGGTGCATCAGTATTGACGGTATCAAGTTGGTAAAACAAATTCATAAGTTTCTTTCTAGAGGGGAGTGAATGCGCAGTGAAAACTGCGCATGACTTGCTAAATTGCGAAGCTTTCCAGTGTTTTGCCATTTGCTAACGCATCGGCATACACTCTAGGCATACGGCCAATACCTGTCCAAGGGTGAACTTTACCATCACTGTCGGTGAGGTGGTATTTGACAGGTCTTTTCTGCCCCGTTTTCCGTTTTGGTTTATCGTCGCTTAGCTGTAAATCAGCTACGTCCAATCCTGCCTCTTCCATTTGCTTTCTTATTTCCGCAATTTTGGCATTTTTTTCTTCTTCAGCTTGTTGTTGTTCGAGAATACGTTGATTACGTTTCTCAATTATGCCTTCTAATTTTTCAACAACAGTGCCTAATTCTTCTATGCTTAAATCCTTTACCGCACCTTGCAAGCGTCTTCCATGAGTCAATATTTCAATAAAATCTGACATTTTAAACCTTACTGTGATTCGATAATTTCGTCCAAAGAATAGTAGTTGATTAATGGATAAAAAAAAAGCGACGATACCGCCGCTTTTTAAATTAAATCGTGTTTTTACATATTCGGGTAATTAGGCCCGCCAGCACCTTCAGGTACCATCCAACGAATATTTTGTGAAGGGTCTTTGATGTCGCATGTTTTGCAGTGGATACAATTTTGACCGTTAATTTGAAGTTGCTTGTTATTGTCATCATCTTCGACAATTTCATAAACCCCCGCAGGGCAATAACGCTGGGCGGGTTCGTCATACTTGGCTAAATTAACTTCAATTGGAATAGACTTATCCAAAATTTGCAGATGGCAAGGCTGATCTTCTTCATGATTCGTATTAGATAGAAATACGGATGACAATTTATCGAAGCTCAAATTTCCATCAGGTTTTGGATAGTCGATAGATTTAAATTCGCTGGCTAGTCCGATTTGCGCATAATCATAGTGATTATCGCTCAGGGTAAATCCTAAACTGCCACCAAAAAAGTTTTGTTCGAGGGTATTGAACGCGCCACCCCAAAAATTACCAAATTTATGGATTGCTGGCCCAAAGTTTCTTGAGCGATATAATTCATCGTACAGCCAAGAAGCTTTGTATTTCTCTGTAAATGACGTTAATTCTTTACCCGCTGATTCCGCATTGGCACTGAGTTCTTCGAATACAGCCTCAGCCGCGATCATGCCAGACTTCATTGCAGTGTGATTGCCTTTGATCTTTGCAAAGTTCAATGTGCCCGCATCACAACCAACCAGCAAACCGCCCGGGAACGTCATTTTTGGAACAGAATTGAATCCACCTTTTGCAATTGCCCTAGCACCGTAACTTACTCGTTTACCACCCTCGAGGTATTGCTTCATTACAGGATGGTGTTTAAGTCTCTGAAACTCATCAAATGGGCTTAAATGAGGATTTTCGTAATTGAGGTCAACAATTAGGCCGACAAACACTTGGTTATCTTCAGCGTGGTAAAGGTAGCTGCCACCTGTGGCATCATTTAATGGCCAACCCGCGGTGTGAACAACCAACCCAGGTTGATGTTTGGCAGGGTCGATATCCCAAATTTCTTTGAAACCGATGGCATAATGTTGAGGCGAAGCGTCTTTATCCAGCGAAAATTGCTTGATGAGTTCTTTGCCCAAATGGCCTCGGCAACCTTCGGCAAACACCGTGTATTTTGCACGAAGTTCCATACCCGGCATATAACTGTCTTTTTGCTCACCGTTTTCGCCAATACCCATATCACCCGTAATGACACCGCCGACACTGCCGTCGTCATTGTAGATAACTTCGGCAGCTGCAAAACCGGGGAATACTTCTACGCCAAGCTGTTCTGCTTGCTCTGCTAGCCAACGGCACATATTACCCATCGACGCAATATAATTACCTTCATTGTGCATGGTTTTGGGCGTGGCAAATGCGGGTAGTCTTTTGGCTTTATTTTCGCTATTGAGAAGATAAATGTGGTCTTCAGTGACAGGGGTGTTTAAAGGGGCCCCTTTCTCTTTCCAATCGGGAAAGAGTTCGTTCAATGCGCGAGGTTCGAAAACCGCGCCCGACAATATATGAGCACCGACTTCTGAACCTTTTTCTACGACACATATCATCAGCTCTTGTTCTTTTTCCTGAGCAAGTTGCATTAGACGACACGCTGTTGATAGGCCTGCTGGACCTGCGCCAACGATGACGACGTCAAACTCCATCGATTCACGTTCCACGGGCGGCTCCTTTTAAGTTGATTTTTATAGTGCACTATTGATTAAACAAATAATGCGTTACGTCAAAAAGATGTAAATTACATTGTGACCGAAAGGTAAAGCAGGTTGACGTTTACGTCAACAGTAAGTACATTTCGGTGTGTTTATAATAACTAAACTTTAACATTTCGGGTTTGAGGCCTACGCTTTATTAGCTGCTCAAGCGCCGTATTAAGTTAGTTTATTGTATTTACTTACAGGCAGTTCTTCGAATCACTATTAATTTGAAATGTCCATAAGTGAAAGCAACACATGTGTAAACCAAGTATATGTGCTTGGTCGGTTTACGCCATCAAAGCTCAACATTTGAGGTAACTATGAAAATACTCGTTCCGGTAAAACGAGCCATTGACTACAACGTAAAAGTTCGCGTGAAAGCGGATAACTCTGGTGTCGATCTTACCAATGCCAAAATGGCAATTAACCCTTTCTGTGAAATTGCGGTCGAAGAAGCTGTGCGACTGAAAGAAAAAGGTGTAGCAACAGAAATTGTTGTCGTATCTATCGGTGACAAAGCTTGCCAAGAGCAATTAAGAACAGCATTGGCACTGGGTGCAGACCGTGCAATTCAAATCGATACCGATCAAAATTTAGATTCACTACAAGTCGCAAAATTGCTTGCTAAAGTGGTGGAAGAAGAATCGCCTCAACTTGTTATTTTGGGCAAACAGGCGATTGATTCTGACAACAATCAAACGGGCCAAATGCTCGCAGCACTAACAGGTATGCCACAAGGCACATTTGCGTCAGAAGTTGTTGTAGAAGGTGATAGTGTTAACGTTACTCGCGAAATTGATGGCGGGCTACAAACGGTAGCGCTATCGTTACCAGCCGTTGTTACCACTGATTTGCGTCTCAATGAACCTCGTTACGCATCACTGCCAAATATTATGAAAGCGAAACGCAAACCGCTTGACGTCAAGCCTGCGGCTGACTTCGGCATTGACCTTGTATCAAAAGTCAGTGTGGTAAAAGTCACTCCTCCTCCACAGCGTGAAGGTGGAATCAAAGTTGAATCTGTGGCTGAACTCGTAGAAAAATTGAAAAACGAAGCGAAGGTGATTTCATGAGCGTACTAATTTATGCAGAGCACGATAATGCGCAATTGAAGCCAGAAACTGGCAAACTAGTTTTTGCAGCGCAACAAATGGGTGGAAGCATTCACGTGTTAGTTGCGGGCGAGGGCAGCCAAGCCGTAGCTGATGCAGCTGCACAGCTCGACGGTGTTGAAAAGGTCATCCATGCCGACAATGCCGTGTATAAAGATCAATTGGCTGAAAATGTTGCTGATCTTGTGTTGTCAATCGCAAGCGGTTACACCCACATTCTAGCCGCTGCCACTACAACAGGTAAGAATTTCATGCCTCGAGTAGCGGCCTTACTTGATGTCGCTCAAATCTCCGACATTATTGCAGTTGAAGGCGCCGATACATTCGTACGTCCAATTTACGCAGGCAACGCGATTGCCACGGTAAAAAGTGAAGATAGCGTGAAAGTGATTACTGTTCGTGCCGCATCATTTGACTCGGTTGCTAGTGGTAACAATGCAGCAGTCGAATCACTGGACAGTGCAATTGCCTCTGAAAAATCTTCTTTTGTATCTGCTGAGTTGACTGAATCAGAGCGCCCAGAACTGACCGCTGCGGAAGTGGTTATTTCAGGTGGTCGTGGTATGCAAAACGGTGACAACTTTGCATTACTCAACGGCATTGCTGACAAATTGGGTGCAGCTATCGGCGCTTCTCGTGCTGCCGTCGATGCGGGCTTTGTGCCAAATGATATGCAAGTTGGCCAGACCGGTAAGATTGTTGCTCCACAGCTTTACATCGCTGTTGGTATTTCAGGCGCAATACAACACCTTGCTGGTATGAAAGATTCAAAGGTTATCGTGGCAATCAACAAAGATGAAGAAGCACCGATTTTCCAAGTCGCAGACTACGGCTTGGTGGGTGATTTGTTTGAAGTGTTGCCAGAGCTAGAAGGGGCGTTGTAACGCTCTGTATTGACGAGAGTAAAAGGCTGCCTTGAAGCAGCCTTTTTTGATCGCCTTAAACCACAACGACAGAATTGTCGTCAAAGCTTACTGGAGAGGTCTTATATGCGTCCGCCTGCCAGTCATTTTCCCATGAAGCATCGTCAACTAAATAACGGAATTGGTATTCGTTATCCGCGTCAAGACTTACGGTTTGTGTAAAGTCACCATTTTTGAGTTTCTTCATTGGCGCTGCAGTTTTGTCCCAGGCATTGAAATCACCCACTAGTCTGACATTCTCTGCATTCCCTGCTTCGTTAGCCGCTAGTCGAAAAGTCACTTTGCACACCGGTTTAGATTTTAAGTACTGTTTCTTTAAGCTCATGCTCACTCTCTTCCAATATTAACGAATGTAATTTTATTACAGAATAAGGCGAAAAAAACATCTGATCAACCACTTAATCTACAGATTTTGTAAAATAATTACATTGCGTTGGCTACTAAAACTTTTTTCTCTCGATTGCGTAATAACAACTCAAAGTTAAAGACTAGATATGAGTGCTTGTAGTACTTTTTAACAAAGTACTACAAGCACTTGTCATAAAAACCCATTACACTATGAGTTGTATAATTAAAATAGTCATAAAAATGAGCAACGTAAAGCGACAAGTTATACTTTCGTATAGCGCATTTTCGTATGCTCAACACTAAGGCCTAATAAAGGGAAAGGAATGAAGAAGTCCGTATTTTTGAAGAGCGTTGTTCCTCTGATCATCATAATCGGTGCATTGATTATTGCCAAAGTTATGATTTCGTCGAAAAAGCCGCCAGAGCAGACTCCGATTGAGGAAAAAGCGTTTTTGGTTGATGCTCAACCAATCTACCGTCAAAGCGTTGAATTTACGGTGTCTTCACAAGGTAATGTGCAGCCGAAGCACAAAACCCAAATCAGCTCACAAGTGAGCGGCCGTATTGTGGCCATGTCTGACGCATTTGTTGTTGGTGGAATGTTCGAAAAAGGGGACGTGTTGCTGACAATTGAGCAGGATGATTTTATTACAGATGTGCAGCTTGCCGAAGCGGAACTCGCGAGGGCAGAAGCGGCGCTTCAAGAGGAAATTGCTAGAGGTAAAGTCGCGGAGCAAGAATGGCGTTCAGTTAATTCTGTTGTGCCGCCAGAACTAGGTTTAAGAAAACCTCAACTCGCACGAGAGCAGGCTAACGTGAAAGCAGCGAAAGCGTCGCTCGCTAGAGCACAGCGCAACCTCAATCGTACGCAAGTTATTGCCCCTTATAATGGAATCGTGACTCAACGTAATGTTGACCTCGGTCAATTCTTACCCGTTGGCAGTAATATTGGCGAAGTATTTTCAACGGATGAGGCGGAAGTCAGGCTGTCTATTCCAGACAGAGATTTGAGTTACATTAATCTTACTCAGGGTGTTCAAGCACAAAACAACGTGAGATTAAGTGCGGTTGTGGCAGGTAAGCAACGCTTTTGGGATGCAAAGCTCAAACGAACTGAAGGGGTGTTAGACCAAGGAAACCGAGTGGTCTACGTTGTAGCGGAAGTAACAGACCCATATCAACGTGAAAGCATTAACCCAGAAACTGACATTCTTCGCTTTGGGCAATTTGTGCAGGCTGAAATCAGTGGTACAGAATCTGACGATTTGTATGTTTTACCCCGTAACACACTGCGTTTAGACAACACCATAATTGTTGTGACTCAAGACCGAGAAATTCAAATCAAGCCCGTTTCCGTTGTTCGTTCTGACACGCGTGCTGTGTATATTGCCGAAGGGTTAGAGCCAGGTGATCTGGTTGCTCGAACGGCCGTACCCAACCCTTTCAATGGGATGAAAGTGAGATTGCCAGGTGACGAACCAGAAATTGAAGAACCATCTAAGAACGATAAGCCGGATGACGAAGAATCAATTGCTCAAAGCGAGGGTGAGTAATGAGTCGTATTGATACACAAAGTGGCGTCATAGCCTGGTTTGCTCGCAACAGTGTTGCGGCAAACTTATTGATGTGGATATTGGTTGTTGGCGGGCTTTTTGGCGCATTTGCGATTCAAAAACAAGTCTTTCCAACGTTTGAAATAAAAATCGTATCTGTCCGCGTACCGTACAATGGTGCTGCTCCTCAAGAGGTTGAAGAAGGTGTCATCCTCAAGGTAGAGGAAGCAGTAAAAGACATTGAAGGGATTAAAAAAATAACCTCAACGGCCGCAGAGGGAATGGGAACAGTCAGTATCGAGGTTGAAGAGGACTACGATGTTCAGATTGTGCTTGATGAAGTCAAAGCGCAAGTTGATGCTATCCCAAGTTTCCCTGCAAACACTGAGAACCCCGTTGTATATCGACAGAAATTTCCACAAGACGTGCTGTGGTTATCAGTTTTTGGTGATGCGAGTGAGCGTGAGTTAAAAGAGTTTGCAAAAGAAGTACGCGACGACATCGCAAACTTACCTGGCGTATCGGATGTTCAAGTGGTTGGCGATAGGGAGTACGAGATCTCTATCGAGCTCTCTGAACAGGCGTTGCAAAAATATGGTCTGACGTTCACGGAAGTCGTGAACATGGTGCGGGCGACTTCCATGGATATGCCTGGAGGTTCTATTCGGACTGAAAACGGCGACATTTTACTGCGCACAATCGGCCAAGCCTATAATGGTTGGGATTTTGAGCAAATAGTACTGCTAACGAATGCCGATGGCACCCGCTTGAAGCTCAGTGATATTGCAACAGTGAACGATGGTTTTGTCGAAGTTAATCAGTTTTCATTGTTCGATGGTAAGCCCGCAATGAGTATTCGCGTGCGTGCGGTGGGTGACCAAAATGCCTTAGAAATATCAAAAGTTGTTAACCAATACATTGCGGATAATGTGGATGATTTCCCCGCCCATATTACGGCCGCGACATGGGGAGACAGTTCATTTTACCTAGCCGATCGTTTGAACATGATGATAGAAAACATGTTCTTCGGGGCTTTATTGGTGTTCATCGTTCTCTCTTTGTTTCTGAAAATAAAACTGGCGTTTTGGGTTATCGTTGGGTTGCCGGTTTGTTTCCTTGGCACCTTGCTGTTCATGCCGTTGGACATGTTTGGTGTGTCGATAAACATGCTGAGCCTTTTCGCTTTTATTTTGGTGCTGGGTATTGTTGTTGATGATGCCATTATCATGGGCGAATCAGCGTATTCAGAGATCGATAAAAAAGGGCACAGCCCCGAGAATGTCATTGTTGGTGTGAAGAAAGTCGCAATGCCTGCGACATTTGGGGTACTGACCACAATAGCGGCGTTCTCCCCGATGTTGATGGTGTCTGGGCCGTTCGGTGTGATATGGAAAACAATAGGCTTGGTTGTCATCATTTGCTTGGCGTTCTCCTTGGTTGAATCCAAGCTTATCTTGCCTGCCCATTTGGTCCATATGAAACTAAAACCTTATGAGCCTGAGAAGGCAAACGCGTTTCAGCGATTCCGAGACATCTTCAGCGAGGGAATTAAATCCTTTATTCAAAACAAATATGCGCCGTTTTTGAAAAAGGCTATTGAATATCGGTACACCACACTCGCTGCGTTTTTGGCCATGCTAGTTCTCACCATTGGGCTATTTGGTGGCGGTATCGTTCGCTTTGTATTTTTCCCGAATATACCTAGCGACTTTATGTTGGCTAGTTTTGAGCTGGAGCCAGGTTCATCAACTGCGCAGCGCGATGAAACCATGAAAGTACTGCTTGATGGTATGAACCGAATGAATGACAAGCTTACCGCAGAGACGGGAGAATCTGTTATTAGCCATTCCATTGCTTATGACAACGGTAACCTATCTGGCGAGGTTTTTGTCGAACTAACAAAAGGCGAAACCCGTGAGTTAACTGACTTCGAAATTCACCAAGCATGGCGGGATGAGCTGCCAGAAATCCCGGGTGTTAAAACCTTCAGTGTTGGTTCGCCAGGTGGTCCCGGCGGTGGTGCTGACTTGAGTTTTGAATTCAGCTCAACGGATATCAATGCATTGCGAGCGATCAGCGACGACCTTAAAGATGCGTTGTTAGCTTATGAAGGGGTAACGGATATCAATGATACGTTTGCGGGCGGAAGCGACGAAATTCAGTTATCAATAAAACCCCAAGCCGAGGCGTCGGGCATAACACTACAGCAACTTGGGCTGCAAGTGAGATACGGGTTTTACGGGGCGGAAGTACAACGCATTCAGCGCGATGACGAAGAAGTCAGAGTAATGGTACGCTACCCTAAAGATGAGCGTACCTCAGTTGGACATTTAGAAACCATGCGAGTTCGTGCTCCCAATGGAGATGATATACCTTTCGATCAAGTTGCAGATATTACCTTGGGTCAAGGATACGATTCGATTGTTCGTGTAGACAGTAGGCGCTCTGTGACGGTCTCTGCTGTTGTGGATAAAGGCGCCTTGGATCCTGGCGAGATTACTGGTGATGTTGTTGAGAATGTAATGCCAGATCTTTTGGAGAGGTATCCTGCTGTTGAATTCCAATTACAAGGAAACTCAAAAGAAGAGCAAGAGGCGATGCTGTCTTTGCTTAAAGGCATGGCGTTTGCCCTATTTGCAATTTATGCACTGTTAGCGATTCCTCTGAAGTCTTATTCGCAACCGCTAATTATTATGTCGGTTATCCCGTTTGGTATTGTCGGGGCGATAATAGGCCATCTGGTTTTGGATCAAGCGGTTAGTGTACTGTCTATATGCGGTATTATCGCGTTGTCTGGTGTTGTCGTTAATGACAGTCTAATCATGGTGGACTTTGTAAACCGCGCGAGACAAGAAGGGCATCGTTTGTTTGATGCTGCGATTAGCGCGGGGACCCAGCGTTTTAGAGCGATTATTTTGACATCGCTAACGACATTCATGGGGTTGATGCCAATCGTGTTTGAACGAAGCTTACAGGCACAAATTGTGATACCAATGGCGATTTCGCTGGCGTTTGGTATTTTGTTTGCCACGGTTATTACCTTGCTATTGGTGCCAGCGCTCTACATTATCCTTGATGACATTAAAAATCTATTTAGGCGTAAGAAGCCACAGGTAACGACCTTAGAGCGGGATGTTGTAATGAAATAGTTGTCCCTGTACCTACGAATAGAAAGCCAGCATTATGCTGGCTTTTTTGTTTAAAAAGTTTGCAAAGTTTTATTTTCTCTAGTACTGTTTATTTATACAGTATAGGGGGTGGGTATGAACTCAGGTCTAAAAGCTATCGATACGTTAATTGAAAAATATGGTTTTTTAACCCAAGAGGGAAAGACGCCATTTCAAAATGTGATTACCTTATTTGGTCAAGACGATAGGCTGATGCGGATAAAGCTACCTTATTGCTTTTTTCGTATTCTCAGTGACGCAAAAGAAACCGAGCGATTTAGTTTGCACCATTTGTATTTACCGCATAGGAAGGCAAGACTTGCCAGTTTCTTAGTGACCGCGAGTGGGCAAATATGTGAACAAGTTTATTATGTTCGTGATGCGAAGGGAGTAAAAGCGTGTAAGAAAGTACAGCAGTTGCTAGCTCAACATTACGACGAGAAAGACTTACTTGCCGCTTAATGCAAAGCAAATGTAAAAAAGGCGCCGATAGGCGCCTTGTTCAGTATTGGGGAGTTATTCCCACATGATCTTGAAGTCAACACCCCAAATCGCAGGGTCGTTAACGAAGCCTGTGTTGTTACTGAAATCGATGAAGCCTTTTACATTGTCTTCGTCAGTAATATTTCGGCCAAACAAGGCAACGGTGTAACCGTGTTCAAAGTCTTCGTAACCGATTCTTAGACCCAGTTCAAATTGATCATCTGTCATGAACTCAACTGACTCATATAGCGCCATGTTGGTTTCGCCCTGATAGATGTAGTCAACGAAAGCGAATACTTCACCTGATGCAACTTCGTAGCTATAACGCGCAGTGAAGTTGAATGTCGTCTCTGGAGCTGACTGGAATGGGTTGCCATCGATCATAGCTAAACCGTTTTCATCCAAAGGATCTAACACAGTACACATACCTGAACCACATGGAGCAGTGGTGAGGTCGCTGTCCTGAATCTCAGTGTCCGCGTAGCTAAAGCCAGCTGTTAAAAGTAGGTCTGGAATAGGTAAGAATTCGATATCAGCTTCAAAACCTTGACCACGACCCTTGTCAGCATTCAACAACTGGTTACTATTGGTAGCGCCACCGATTGCCGATAATTGTAAATCGTCAACTTCGTAGTAGAAAATACCAACATTCAGTCTCAAGCGGTCATCAAGTAAGTCTGATTTGTAACCAATTTCATAAGAACGAATGGTTTCTGAATCTGCTGTTGTTGGGCCTAGTAAGAATGCCACGTCACGGCCTTGAATCGACTGTGCACGGAAGCCATCAGAAACACGACCATAAAGAATCGCATCATCGTTCAGCTTGTAGTTTGCGCTTAGTTCCCAACTGAGTTGAGAATCTGACAAATTAATAGGCGCAACAACAGGGATACCACTGTCTAGCCATAATTGACCGTACTGTTGTACAAAGAAGTCTTTCTCATCGTCAGTGTAACGAAGACCAAGCGTTGCTTGGAACTTGTCTGTAAAGTCATACGTGGTCTGGCCGAAGATTGCCCACGTTGTATTTTCTTGAGTCACAATCGTATTTTGCGGCGGGTTACCTAAGAAACCAAACGAAGCAAATGATTCAGTTTCAACATCAAGCGTTGAGTCGAAGTAGAATGCGCCAAATTGCCACTGTAGTGGACCACTGGTTGTGCTCGCGAAACGAATTTCTTGAGTGGTTTGTTCTACGTCTGCATTATCCTGTGTAACTGAAGAAACATTGATGCGGCCTGGGAACGTAAGAACTGGCGTTTCTGGTACGCCGTCAAAGTTAGCATCCGCTAGGAATTGTGCTGAAGTAATGCCCGCTGGGACCGTAAGGCTTGTGTCAAATGAATAAACACCACCGTCGATGTCGCCGCGGCTAAAACCGTCTGCTTCTTCAATAGCGCTGATAGAGGTCACAGTAAAACCATCAAAATCATACTCTAGCTTTAATGAAGCCCCTGAACCTTCGTAACCTTGAGGGTTATTATCGCCACCATCGTAATAGACCACATCGCGGTCATAATTTTGGTTTAGATTGTTGCTGCCAGTGGTGAAGATATTCGCACGGAAAACCGATGCTGTGCCGTCGAGATCACGACCGTGGACGTTGAGTAGTGCACGGAACTTACCACCGTCATCGTAGGCCAATTGCGCACGCCATGCTTTTTCGTCAAAGCCACCTAATACATCATTTTCACCGGTGAAACCGTTAGAAATCCAATCATCTCTGTCTTGAGAATAAACGGACAAACGTCCAGAGATAGCGTCGGTAAGACCACCAGAGATCGCACTTTCAACCGTTACAGTATTTAATGAGGCGTAAGAAACGTTAGCGTAAGCCTCGAAGTAATCAGTTGGTTTAGCGGTATCAAACTTAACAATACCGGCAGTAGTGTTTCGACCAAATAAAGTACCTTGAGGGCCGCGAATCACTTCCACTTGAGAAACGTCGAAAAGTGGGAAGCTTTTTAGTACCACATTTTCCTGTACCACTTCGTCCATGATAACGGATACGGGTTGTGATGCGGCTAAATCGAAGTCTACATTACCTAATCCTCGAATATAGAAACGAGGTGCCGCGCGACCGTTTGATGACTCGGCATACAAGCCGGGTACACGCATAGCTAAGGTTAGGATGTCTTCGCCACCAGCAAAAAGGGCATCAAATTCGTCGCCAGCAAGAGTGGCGATCGAAATCGGCACTTCTTGAATATTTTGCGTACGCTTTTGTGCGGTAACGGTTATTTGTTCTAGTTTTGAATCATCAACTTCTGCCGTTTGCTCTTGTGCAGAAAGCTGCCCACTGATTGCCGTAGCAATCGCAAGTGAAAGATAAGCGATTTTGTGTGTTTTCATGTGTCCACCAAGTACAGTTAATGGATTTATCGTTGTTGAAATTGCTAATTTCTCAACGAGGTTTTAAACGTGTGCGGCGCTGAGTATACATAAAAAATTGAAAAGTTAAGTAACGATAATGTAAAAAAATTGACCAAATGGACAGAAAAATATACAAAATGGGTGTTGCAGCCCAATAAAATTGTTATTTTTATGTTTCAATGTTACTTTCGAAAAAAAGCAGTTCTCAGGTGTAAATACGATGGATCTGCACAAAATATAGACTTATACGAGCTGCTTATCGAATAAATTTTGAGCGATATTGCGAAGGGGAAACGCCACATTCTCTTTTGAACAAACGTGAGAAAGAACTCAAATCATCGTAGCCGACTTGTTGAACAATGTTGTCCAGCGAAAGGGTACTCGATTCAAGTAATTTACGAGCTTGTTCTAACCTTATCGCTTGAAGATATTGGCCAGGAGACAGGTCGGTGGCGCGTTTAAAACGCCGCGAGAAAGTCCGCTCTGTCATATTTGCGATTCGGGCCAGCTCTGTGACTGTTATTGTGTGTGGGTAATTTTCTTCGATGTAATCTTGTGCCGATAAAATAATGGCGTCTTGATGGAATTTCTTGCGGCGAGTACTGGCGTAAACACTTTGGTGTGTTCTGCCTAAATCCATCACGTGGGCTTTTGCCGTGTCTGTGGCAACTTGGTGTCCACAATAGCGCTCTATCAACAATATCGCCAAATCAAACCAGGCCACGCCGCCACCTGCGCAAAATACATTGTCTTTGTTTGTGATCATTCTGTCTTCATGGAGCGTGACGTGAGGGAACCTTTCTCGAAACTGCTCAGCATAGCCCCAATGAGTTGTTGCCGTCATGTCATCAAGTAGCCCAGCCTCCGCCAGCAAAAAGTTTCCCGTACAATTACCAGCGATGTCTGCGCCGAGTTTGTGGAGTTTACGCATATAAATGAACAAGTGTTGGTTGTCATTAATGACCGATGAAATGTCGCCGCCGATGGTTGGGATCAAGAGTAAATCCGTTTCACGGACATCTTCAATGGCAACATGTGGTGTCACTATCAACTGATTGGTACAGGTAATAGGAAGGCCATTAAATGAAGCGAGCTGAACATGAAACCGAGGTTGAGCTGTTTGGCCGTGAATTCGCTGCCAACTCACACCTGCAAGTGCAAAAATATCAAGGGCTCCTGTCAATGCTGAAGAGAGCGCGTGATTAAAACCTAAAATAGTAACGGTATGGGGGCGCGAAAAGCTTTGCATAAGCGAGTTAAACTCAAGTTAATAAATCAAGATGATAGTTGGCCGAAATCACCATAATTGTGTCATATATGACAATAAAGGCAAGGTTTCGATTGTGCCACAATGCATTATCAACCTAGGAGGTGTGTGATGGCCGACATATTGGTACCGCGCAAAGAAATAGAATTTCAATTATACGAAGTGCTTAACGTCGAAACCCTTTGTCAATTCGAACGTTTTGAAGAGCACAGTAAAGAGACGTTTAACGCCACATTAGATACGGCTGAGAAAATAGCTGAAGAGCTATTTTTGCCCCACAACGCAGTTGCAGATAAAGACGAACCAAAGTTTGACGGTGAGAAGGTATCGATGATCCCTGAAGTCAAAACGGCTTTTGACGCGTTTTGTGAGGCTGGGTTTATCGCAGGGCGTTACGATTTTGAAGATGGAGGTATGCAGTTACCTGAGTCGGTAATGCAGGCTTGCTCTGGCTATTTTCTGGCAGCCAATCCATCGTCAACAGCCTATCCATTTTTGACGACAGCAGCGGCGCGAGTCATCAAGCACTTCGCGGCGCCCGAAATTCAAGAACAGTTTATGCCCCGTATGCTGACGGGTGAGTTTACCGGCACCATGGCGTTAACCGAGCCTCATGCTGGTTCCTCGTTAACAGATATTCACACCACTGCTGTGTTGCAAGACGATGGAACATATCGACTCAAAGGTAGCAAGATTTACATTTCAGGCGGTGAGCATGAACTGTCTGATAACATCGTACATTTAGTATTAGCGAAAATCCCTGGTGGCCCTGCTGGCGTCAAAGGTATTTCCTTATTTGTCGTCCCTAAATATCGACTTGACGAGTCCGGTCAACCTGGCCCGAGAAATGACGTAACGCTTGCCGGGTTAATCCACAAAATGGGATACCGAGGCACGACTTCCACCGCACTCACGTTTGGTGAGAATGGTGATTGTCACGGGTACCTAGTCGGAGAGCCACACAAAGGACTGAGCTATATGTTCATGATGATGAACGAAGCGCGGATTGGAGTGGGGTATGGTGCAGCGATGATCGGCTATCGCGGCTATCGTTATTCTCTTGAATATGCAAAAGAGCGATTACAAGGCCGAGCGGCGCCCAATCTAGCACCAACAGACGAGCCAAGCGCCATTATTAAACACGGTGATGTGAGACGCATGTTGTTAGCACAAAAAGCCTACACGGAAGGTGGTATGGCGCTGTGTTTATATGGTAGTTACCTAATGGACGTCGAAAGAGTGACCCAAGACGAAGGCGAAAAAGCGTCTCTTAATCAACTTATCGATTTGCTTACCCCTGTTTTTAAAGCATGGCCTTCAGAATATGGTCCTAAAGCGAATGATCTAGCAATCCAAGTGTTGGGTGGCGCGGGATATACAAGAGAATACCCCGTTGAACAATGCTGGCGTGACAATCGCCTAAACCCCATTCACGAGGGAACTAACGGTATTCAAGCGCTGGATTTACTGGGTAGAAAACTGTGGCAAGCGAAGAGCCAAGGCCTAGCTGTTTTGCAGCAAGAAATTACCAAAACCCTACAAAGCGCGACTGGCGCCCAAACGGGAAAAATGGCCAAAACACTCAGCGGTTACCTAACGAGAATGGCAGGCTTAGTGCCAGAAATGGGGGCTGCGCTCAATTCTGACAAACAAGCTATCGCATTGACCAACGCCCAGTGCTTTATGAATATTTTCTCATCGTGTGTGATGAGTTGGATGTGGTTGCGTCAGGCGATTGTGGCAGAGAACGCACTTGAGGACCAAGCCTTAGCAGAAGACCATCAACATTTCTATAAAGGCAAGTTGGCAGCGGCTCAATATTTCTTGCAATGGGAGCTGCCCCTCGTCAATCGCGACTTTGACCTACTTAATAATATGGATGCGACTTGTGAAAATGTCGCACCTGAATACCTATAAAAAAGGAATCCCTATGCTGAACAAACAATGGCTTTTAGCGTCTCGTCCATTTGGTGAACCCACAGTAGACAACTGGACTTATACCGAAACAGAAGTGCCAGCACCAAGTGAAGGCCAAATCGTAGTAAAGGTGAAATACATATCGTTAGACCCAGCGATGCGCGGTTGGATGAATGACGGAAAATCGTACATTGAACCGGTCGGCATTGGTGACGTAATGCGCGCCGGTACTGTAGGTGAAGTTGTGGAATCGAATGCAGAAGGGTTTGCCAAAGGCGACCATGTGTATGGGCATTTCGGTGTGCAGTCTTATGCAGTTGTCGATACTGCGGGAGTGCATAAAGTCGATCCCGCTTTGGCACCACTTGAGCGCTATCTTGGCGTGCTGGGTATGCCGGGAATGACAGCCTACTTTGGAATTCTTGATACTGGCGCACCTAAAGAAGGTGAAACCGTAGTGGTTTCCGGTGCGGCAGGTGCAGTCGGCACCATCGTCGGTCAGATCGCAAAAATTAAAGGGTGCCGCGTCGTAGGGATCGCTGGTGGTAAAGAAAAGTGTGAATACCTTGTCAACGAGCTGGGTTTTGACGGCGCTATTGACTACAAAAATGAAGACGTGAAAAAAGGGTTAAAAACACAATGTCCTAACGGGGTTGATGTGTACTTTGACAATGTAGGTGGTGATATTCTTGATGATGTATTAACGCGAATAAACCTCAGAGCGCGCATCGTTATTTGTGGTGCAATCAGCCAGTACAACAACACTGTTCCAGTAAAAGGGCCGTCAAATTACCTGTCTTTGTTGGTGAATCGCGCGAAAATGGAAGGGATTGTAGTGTTTGACAATGCCAAGCGTTATGGCCATGCAGCCCAAGAGATGGCGGGTTGGATAGCAGAAGGTAAGCTCAAAGCCAAAGAGCATGTAGTTGAGGGTATTGAAAACTTCCCAGACACCTTAATGATGCTTTTCCGTGGCGAAAACTTCGGTAAGTTATGTCTAAAAGTGGAGCATGCAGAGTGAAACCCGTAGACGTAAGTGAAAAGCACATACTGATTACGGGGGCGGGTTCTGGAATCGGTGCTGCTGCCGCCACATTGTTGGGGGCTAGAGGGGCGACGATCGGTGTTGCAGATATCAATGAGAGTAACGCCCAAAGCGTGGTAGACCACATTATTGCAGACGGCGGAAATGCTTATGCATTAACCGTTGATGTGAGAGATCCCGCGAGTATTACGAGTATGTTTAGCGACGCGATCAGTAATGTTGGCGCCATCCAAACTATCATTAATAATGCAGGTATCGACCATAAACCCGCCCCTATGCTAGCAGTGTCTGAAGAAACCTTAGCCGCCAATATTGCGGTCAATTTGACAGGCGTTTGGTTATGCATGAAAGGAGCAATTGCTCACATGCTAGAAAACGGCGGGGGTCAAGTTATCAATATTGCTTCGGTAGCGGGTTTGAAAGCATCGCCCACACTTTCAGCATACAGTGCTACCAAACACGCGGTTGTTGGTTTGTCTAAAACGGCAGCTGTTGAATATGCGCGTGCTAATATTCGAGTTAACGCGGTATGCCCAAGTTTTGTTGACACCCCTATGGTGCAATCCGTACTGGCGAGCTTAGATGAGCGAGGACAGCGTGCGATTGTTGGTGCTAACCCGATGAAACGCTTGGGTAAAGCACAAGAGATTGCCAGCGCTATCGCATGGCTATGTTCTGATGAGTCATCGTTTATGACGGGACAGTCTGTCGTGCTAGATGGCGGATTGACGTCATAATTGGAGAAACGAATGGAAAATTTATTTGATTTAACAGGTAAAGTCGCACTTGTGACAGGTGCTAGCCGAGGTATCGGCGAGTCGATTGCAAAGCTCCTCGCTCAGTATGGTGCGCATGTAATTGTATCAAGCCGCAAACTGGACGGTTGTGAAGCCGTAGCGCAAGCAATTCGAGAGCAGGGCGGCAAAGCTTCCGCATTGGCATGTCACGTAGGTGATATGGAACAGATCGAAGCGACATTTGCCGCGATCAAAAGTGATTTTGGCAAATTGGATATCCTTGTCAATAACGCGGCGGCGAATCCCTATTTTGGTCACATCCTCGATACCGACCTTGGTGCGTTTAACAAAACCGTAGATGTTAATTTGCGTGGCTACTTTTTCATGTCTGTGGCGGCAGGTAATTTGATGAAAGAGCAGGGTGGTGGTGTGATACTCAATACCGCCTCTGTGAATGGTGTGAGGCCTGGTGATATGCAAGGGATTTATTCGATCACTAAAGCCGCGGTGATCAGTATGACACAGTCATTTGCCAAAGAATGTGGGCCGCTCAATATCAGGGTAAACGCTTTATTACCAGGTTTAACTGATACCAAGTTTGCATCTGCATTGACGACAAACGATAAGATTTTGAAGATGGCGCTTACCCAAATTCCATTGGGCAGAGTTGCCCAGCCTGATGAGATGGCGGGTACCGTGCTTTATTTGGTGTCTGATGCATCCAGCTACACTACAGGTACTACCGTAGTGGTAGATGGCGGCATGCTAGCCTGATAAAATAACTCTACCATGCGCCAGCATTATGCTGGCGCTTTATTTTTGGAGAGAGTTATGCATATTTGGGTTGATGCGGATGCCTGCCCAGCTGTGATTCGTGAAATTTTAGTAAAAGCTGCACGGCGAACCCAAGTGCCGCTGACATTTGTGGCGAATCAACACATTCCTGTACCCCCTGATAAACACATTCAAAGTCTGCGCGTTGCCGCAGGTTTCGATGTCGCGGATGACGAGATAGTCGAACGAGTACAATCAGGTGATATCGTTATCACGTCTGATATTCCTCTCGCTTCTGACGTGCTACAAAAAAATGCCAATGCTATGACGACGAGGGGCGACCTTTTTGACAAGAGCTCTATTAAATCAAGGCTTATCATGCGTGACTTCATGGACACGATGCGAGCCAGTGGAGAACACACCGGGGGCCCCAAGGCTTTCTCTCAAAGAGACAAACAGAATTTTGCAAATCAATTAGATAGACTTCTTGCACAGCGTTAGTTCGGTGAATTGTCTATAAATGCCGTCAAATACCCATAGATTTAGTGGAAATCCCCTTATTCTGATATAGACTAAAGTATTAATCTTACACGGCGTAAGACAATTCAGCTTCACCGATAACACAGCGTAATGGTTGCTCATAGCAAGGAGAGGGGCATGCTTAATGTACTGTTAGTGGACAATGACGACACACAGCTAGAAATTTATTCACTGGCGCTAAATTCGTATTTTAACGTCCAAGCGTGCCATAACTTCATTGATGCACAGTCCATAATCGAACAGGAAGACATACACATAGTGTTGTGTGAATGGTCTATCAACGGAATCAACGCTGGGCAACTCCAGCCGCTGTTGAAGCGCGAAAAAAATTACACTTTTCCCGTCGTCGTTGTGGTTTCCGAAGACAACTCAGAGTCCAGTATGGTTGCAGCGTTCAACAGTGGCGCGACGTTCTACTTCACCAAGCCATACATGGTAGTGCAATTCACCGAAAATTTACTGACGCTAAAAAATCAAATTGAAACCTATCGTACGTTCGAGTCTCAGGTGAAGTCTTCTGAGGCCCAAACACGCTCTGCCATGTCCGAAAAGTCGGTATATGAAATGGGGATGGGACTGTTGGCTTCATTAACTGAAGATGAGCAGGTAGACGATGTCGCGCGACGGATTCTAAGAGGCTTGAGACTCCATGGAATACACGGTGCGATTCAGTTTCGAGTGCAACAGAAAGTGTTCACTTTTGACACGGACATGACAGAAGGCGATGAGAACCTTCAAGGCGTATTCTCCGTGTTACAAAAACAAGGTGCGGTGTATTGTTTTGGCCAGCGGGTGATGTTCAACAATGGCAATGTGAGCTTGCTAATTAAACACATCGCGAACGAATTTGAGCAGAAACGGGAATCTGTCATCAGTATGTTATCAACCATGATGCCCATCGTTGCGAATATCGTCGATAAAATCACGCAGCATTCCGCGCTATATACTACTTATTCTGATTTTTCCCATGTACAGCAGCGGCTTAACAGTAGTGTTAACCGCAGTCATGTTAACAAAGAAGATATCATGGTAGAGGTGAGAGAAAAGCTTCAGGACGCCATGATTGATCTGGATTTATCCGCTACTCAAGAACAGTGGATTGCTGAGCTTGTAGAACAAACGCTCAATGATGCAATGGGCAATACCGAACAACTCGGCGATGTCGGCGCATTAATGCTGGGAGTAAGCGAGAGATTACAGAAGCGTTTACGCGACAGTGGGGAATTGAGTTGGACAGTGAGAAAACGCCACCTCAGTTAATACAATTGCGTTGTTCGATGTTAAAACCAAAAAAAGGAAGCGATAGCTTCCTTTTTTAATGTGAGGTAATACGGGTTACAGTACAGATACCAAGGCTTTGGCTAGTGTATCTACATTGGCTTGGCTGATACCAGCAATGTTCACACGGCTGGAATCTACAAAGTAAACACTGTGCTGCTCTCTAACCGCTCGAACTTGTTCTGGAGTAATACACAAGAATGAGAACATGCCTTTTTGCTGGTTAACAAAACTGAAGTCTTTTTGCGCACCATTTTCGGCCAATTTCGTGACGAGCATATCGCGCAGCGATTGCATACGTGTACGCATTTCGTCAACTTCATTGATCCACTCTTGTTTCAGCGCAGCATCACTAAGAATGATATCGACCAAAGCGCCGCCATAGCTTGGTGGCATTGAGTAAATTCCACGAGCGACTGATTGAATTTGAGATTGCGCCACTTTTCGAGTTGCTGAGGTCTCAGTGATGATAGCAGCTAGACCAACACGCTCTCGATAAAGTCCAAAGTTTTTGCTACAAGACGCCGCAATGATGACCTCTGGTAAGTTCTCAGCAAGCAAGCGAATACCATAAGCGTCTTCTTCGAGTCCATCTCCGAACCCTTGATATGCAATATCGACAAATGGTAAAAATTTGCGCTCTTTAGCCACTTCTAGTACTTGGTCCCACTGAGCGTTAGTCAAATCAGCACCCGTCGGGTTGTGGCAACAACCGTGTAGTAACACAATGTCACCTTTCTCGGTTTGACGAAGGGTTTCCATCATTGCATCGAAACGAATCGATGCGGTTGCTTTGTCAAAATAGGGGTACGTTTTTATCTCTAACCCAGCATCACCAATTAGCGGGATGTGGTTGGCCCAAGTTGGATCGCTGACCCAGACTTTAGCATTATCATTACAACGTTTGAGTAGCTCAGCGAGGATGCGTAGCGCACCACAGCCACCGGGCGCTTGTACTGCAGCCACGCGATCC
Source organism: Alteromonas sp. 5NS40-0096 (assembly GCF_057544385.1). Lineage (NCBI taxonomy): Bacteria > Pseudomonadati > Pseudomonadota > Gammaproteobacteria > Alteromonadales > Alteromonadaceae > Alteromonas > Alteromonas sp. 5NS40-0096. The sequence goes on along the minus strand of NZ_BAAJLQ010000001.1, from coordinate 839,004 downwards.
GCTAGCACAACAGGGCTATTGTCGCCTAAGATCAATGACAGCATGCCGTCAATAAAACCTTGAACACCTTGTGGCGTGATGTAGGTTTTTGACGTTTCGTTCTCAAGTAGAACCTTCTGTGCTTTGGCTACCGCGTTTAAAATCGGGGTGTTGCCGTTTTCGTCTTTGTAAACACCCACACCCAAATCAATTTTATTTGGGTTGCTATCTTGTTTGTAAGCAGCTGAAAGTCCAAGGATTGGATCTGGCGCGAGTTGGGGTAAGACTTCAAACACAATATGTCCTCAATAGTTGCAATAAAAAGATGATAATTTGCGGCTACCCCAGTATTTGTCCTCTGCCAAATCGATGTGGTATTCAGTGCAGAGGGTGGGGTGCTGTGCATTATTAACACATCGATGGCCGCATTATGCCACCGATGTATTAAAATTCGAGCCTTTGTTGCGCTAATTAAGCACTTTTATTGGTCTGATAAGTGAATATGTCTTATTTGCTAGATGGGGCGTTTAATAATTAACCGAATTGAAACATCTATCCTATTCAATGATGAAATCGAAATGCTTTTGACCTATGACCTCGCCAGCAGGGGAAAAACTTCTCTCAGTCCAGCTTACTTTTCGTTGTTTGTCGACCAACAGTAACGTGGAGCAGCGAGTGCCATAGTCTTCGCCCTGAATGAAAATGGAGGAAAGTTGCTTTTCCCATTCATATGGCACACCGGTATTGGGTAATGAGTGGTCTTCTGCTTTTTTATCGCACGCCAAAATAGAGAAAAGCGCCTCTTCTTCGATGTCATGACCGTTTTGGCAATACTCAGTTAACTCTTGCATACCCTGTGTGACTTTTGGCCAAGGCGCATTGAGAGAGGCGTTTGATAAACCATGGACGCCATCAGACAAATGTCTGGTTTCGTTTAAATGGTTATTGTAGACGTGCAAATTATGCCAGTCTCCGTAGAGAAAATTGTAGCCATTGTAGTCAGCTTTACTCGCTTGAAGACGCGCAGCCACAGCAAAGTGATCGTCGTTACCGAGCAAAAACTGGGTGGCGAGTTCTCCGCGTGAACGGGCATCGTCCCTGAGTGTTTTGGGGTCTCTGACATTGGTAAGTGCTGCGACTTTGCCGTTACGCGTTACGCCCATCCAAGTCCCGCCAGCCTTTAAGTCTTTACCTGCCAACAGTTCTGGTTGGGTTTGCCAATATTCAGACGAGGCAGTTGGCCTAGCGTGAAATTCATCCCGATTGGCCGCTATGATTAATGGGTAATCGTCGTGTTGATTGACAGCGATAAACAAAATACACATCGCGAATTCCGTAAAGTCCTTGATTAAACGTCAAATAGTAACTGATTCAAAGAAAGGGAAACAGCGCAATTGCTTTCAATTATTTTTTCAATTGAGCGTGAACTATCCGCCTATTGGAAAAATTTGGCTATATGTTACTGCTAAAAAATCCTACATTTTGGCTACAAGGAAACGCTTTTATGCTAACGTTGCTAGCCTCAACGTCAATTTCATTAGTGGGAGATTTTCAGTGCCCAAGCAAGGCTTTACAACGCGTCAGGTGCATGCTGACAGATTATTAAATCAACCAGAAAGCGGTGCGGTTCACACTGCGAGTACGAATTCTGTTTTGTTTGAATTTAAAGATGCACAAGGCATTATCGATGTTTTTCAAGGCAAAAAAGCTGGCCATGTCTATTCTCGGTCTTCGTCGCCATCGGTTGTATCCCTTCAAAATATGATTAATCAATTGGAGCAGGGCGTCGGCGCCGTTTGCTTTGCAACGGGGATGGCAGCGATAAGTGCCATGCTTTTGGCCTTGTTCAAGAAGGGCGATCATTTAGTTGTGAGCCAGTTTCTGTTTGGAAACACAAGAAGCTTCATGGACACGGTTCAAGATCTAGGTATCGAGGTCTCTTTTGTGGATGTCACCGATATACAAGTGGTTTCAGATGCGATAAAGCCCAATACCAAAGCTGTATTCGCAGAGACGGTTGCGAATCCCGTTACTCAGGTGGCGGATATCAATGGGCTAGCTGAATTGTGTAAACAGCAGAATGCACTATTGATTGTTGACACAACAATGACTCCTGCGCCCTTGTTTGATGCTAAGAAAGCCGGCGCTGACCTCGTTGTTACTTCGTTAACTAAGTACATCGGTGGGCATGGTAATGTTCTGGGCGGTGCTATCGTCGATACCGGAAATTTTGATTGGTCGTCTTTCTCGAATATAAAAGCGTTTTACCGCGGCCCTGATCAAGGGCAATGGGGGCTGACGCAAATACGCAAGAAAGGGTTGCGCGATATGGGAGCGACGTTATCGCCTGAATCAGCAGCAGCGATTTCTGTGGGAATGGAAACGCTGGATATGCGTATGCAGCGAAACTGTGCAAATGCCATGGCACTAGCGACCTATCTTCAAGCTCACGAAAAAGTAAAAAGTGTCTACTATCCTGGCCTGACCGATCACCCTCAGCATGATGTAGCCAGTGATCAGTTCAGTCATTTTGGTGCTATTTTATCTTTGGATTTGGATGAAAGTATTGACCCTGTTGAGTTTCTCAATGCATTGGAACTGGTTATCTGTGCGACGCATTTAGGTGACAACCGCACTTTAGCTCTACCTGTCGCTCCGACTATCTTTTTTGAGAATGGTCCAGAGGAACGCGCAAAGATGGGAATCAGTGAGACTATGATCCGAGTATCTGTAGGGATTGAAAATACCCAAGATATAATCGATGACTTTGAACAAGCTTTGGCGCAAATGTAATATGCGTTGAGAGCGGCTTGCCCCGCATTAGATAATGCAGTCTAACGTTATAATAGGCCTTTCGTTCTATGTTTTTGGATGAAATGGCCTATTTTCACTAATTTCTTTCTATTTATTTGCTCGCTACACTGACTTTAGTTATTCAATTGGAGCGTAAGCAATGAAACAAGTACTAGCAATTTACTCAAGCCTGAACGGCGTCAGCGGCAATTCATCTAAATTGGTTGATACCTACCTTTCGGAACTTGGCGATGGGGTCACTGTGACCAAGGTCGTACTGTCGGATACGGATATTGGTCACCTCACTTCGCAAGAAATGGGAGCGTGGATGACATCGCCAGAGGACAGAACTGAAGCTCAGGTTTCTCTCGCAGCGATTTCTGACAACTTTGTTGAGCAGGTTCAAAAGGCGGATGAAATTATCATAGGTACGCCTATGTACAATTTTGGTATTCCGTCTACTTTAAAAGCGTGGATCGACCGTATCGCTCGAGCAGGTGTGACGTTTAAATACACGGAGACTGGCCCTGTGGGCTTGCTTTCAAACAAACGAGTTGTGGTACTTGCGGCGAGAGGTGGCATGTATCAAGGCACACCGATGGACACGCAAACCGATTATTTGACCCATTTCTTTAACTTTGTGGGTTTGTCAGATATCCAATTTGCTTATGCAGAAGGTTTAGCAATGGGTGAAGATTCCGCCGAGAAGGCATTTTCAGCCGCAAATGAAAAAATTATTGAACTTTCGTCTAACTTGCTGGACTAACTCTATGCAGTTAGCAAAATTCTACAGTGCGTAGGTTTTGCAAATAGTGTGTTCCAAGTTGAGTGTGCTTGATTGCCCCGCCGTTGAGCGGGGCTTTTTTTTACATTGCGATCGCTGCTTCTACATCTTTTACTAATGCGTCATCTGAAGGCTTCACGCCGCTTTTGTAGTATTTCACAACATCACCATTCTTGTTGACCAAATACTTGTTGAAATTCCACTTTGGCGATTTGCCAGTTTGCTTGGTTAGCATGCGGTAAAGCGGGTCTTGGTCGTCGCCCTGTTTCACATGCGTCGGTTCAAACATTGGGAATTTCACGCCATAAGTCAACTCACAGAGTTCTGCCGTCTTTCCTTCGTCATTGTCTTCCTGATTAAAATCGTGAGAAGGGAAACCAAGAATCACAAAGTCCTGATCTTTGTAGTTGTCGTACATGGCTTCAAGGCCTTCGAACTGTGGAGTGTAACCGCAGTAGCTGGCAGTGTTGACGATTAACAGGGTTTTATCTTTGTATTCTTTACACAAGTTTACGGTTTCTTGTGAGTTCAGTTTGCGCTTCATGAATTTCAGCACGTCAGGGCAAGAGTCTGCATATGCATGAGACGCTCCCATTGTTAATAGCAATGCGGCGGCGAGTTTTTTCATATTTAATCCTAGGTGATATTGTCAGTCGCATGTTGTGTTGATGTTATCAAGTAATAGTGACAAATTCGTACAAAGGATCATTAACAATGAGATAACTGGTTGACTAGAAAAGATGAATTCGTCAGTGTTAACGTGTTTAGATACTTATAATTAAATACGTTTGTTGATGTGTGGCGGAGAAATATTCGATTCCTGTCACAGCATGCCAAGAACAACGCTGGGAATACAGTGTCTCTCGACAACACAGTACGGCTGATTTCACATTGCTGCATCGACAAAACCTCTGTAACCCAATCTGTAACGGTTTTTTATGATTAATCATTTTCGACTTTTAGTGGTGTGTTCCAGCGTTGTTGCTGCGCTAACGGGATGTGCTAGCACGACAACTTCGACAAATACGCCTGCATTGGCTACGCCATCGGCGGCGACTCAGACATCAGCTAGTCAACCGGTAAGCCAGTCTTTGCTGCCCTCGATGACGCAATCGGCGCTAACACTTGAAAAAATAATGCGAGACCAAGAGTGGCTCGGCCGACAACCGACCAATGCTGGTTGGACAACAAGAGGCGAAATTGTCTTCGAGCAAAAAGAGCAGGGCAGCAGGCTTAAACGTGTGTTTAGCATACTACCGGGCCAACGTGACGCGCAGGCCGTTCCATTCGAACAATTACATTTATACAAACCAAATGAGAGCGCAACGAATGCAGATGGTTCTGTGAGTGTAATGCGGTACGACGAAAGTGTTTACGTCACATATGCCGATGGAAAGGTTAAACAGCTAACAAAAGGGGGCTCGCCGCTGCGGAACTTTTCTTTCCTCATCGACGGACGCATTGTCGCGCAAGAGTACGATACGATTGTTGCGATCGACCCGGAAACAGGCATGAAAGAAGCGTTGTTCGAGTGGCAATTTTCAAATGCACCAGTCGCGGTGAAACCGTCGAGCGACTTTATCGCGAAAGAGCAGGTTGACTTGATTCAGTACGTCGCACAAAAACGAGACGACCGACAGGCTTATAGTGATCGACAACATGAGATTAGAAACGCGAATATGTCGATGAAGCGCTCACCGTTCTACTTCAATCCCAATTTAGAAATGGTCGCGGTGGAAACGTCCCCGAATGGCAAATATGCTGTGTTTGTAACGACAGAAAAAAGCGAGTCTCGCAGTCAATCAGACATTATGCCCCATTACATTCAAGAAAATGGGCGGATCGCGACCAAAAATGTTCGTCGTAGAGTCGCCGATGCTGAACCTGAAAACGAAACCATTTGGCTGTTAGACTTGGTCTCTCATCGAGCTACTAAGATTGGCTATGAGTCGTTGCCGGGCTTTAACGATGATGTATTGGCAAGCGTAAAACAAGAAGTTGCCGAAGCAAACGGAGAGACGTACACGCCCAATAGGTTACCCAGATCTATCCGCCTCATTGACAGTTGGAACTGGACTGAACCGTCTATTGAGTGGCATGACAATGGTGAGCAAGTCGCCCTAATGCTTGAAGCTTGGGATAACAAAGACCGCTGGATTGCGACAATTGACTTAGACGAAAAACGTTTGGTTAACCAACACCGATTACATGACGATGCTTGGGTTAACTACCGTTATAATGACTTCGGCTGGTTGCACAATAATGAAACGCTTTATTATCTGTCGGAGCACAGCGGCTACAGTCATCTATATACTCAACAGCTCGGCAAGGCACCTAGGGCCCTTACGTCTGGCGATTATGTTGTTGATTCACCTGTATTAACGCGTAACGATACCTTCATATATTTTAAAGCGAACCAGAAACATCCTGGGGTTTATGAAATCTATCGCGTAAATACCCAGACGGGTGAGCAACTGGCCATGACAGACCTCAATGGTATGACGGATTTCACGCTTAGCCCTGATGAAAGTCAATTGCTATTGACCCACAGCACAACAATAACCCCACCAGAACTCTATCTTAAAAACGTAGATGGCACGGGCGAAGTTACGCCATTGACACACACTGTCAGTGAGGAGTTTTTGAACTATGCGTGGACCGCACCACAGATTGTCGCGATTCCTTCGTCGCATACGGATAAACCCATCTATGCGCGACTTTACTTACCAAAAGGCTATGAATCTGGAGAAAAACGAAAGGCCGTTGTTTTCAACCATGGTGCAGGTTATTTGCAAAATGCTCACCTCGGATGGTCAGGGTATCAGCGTGAATTCATGTTTCACTCTATGCTTGCGCAGCAAGGATATGTTGTGCTTGATATGGATTACCGCGCTTCAGCTGGCTATGGACGAGACTGGCGCACTGCTATTTACCGCCAAATGGGAACACCTGAAGTACAAGATTTACGAGACGGCGTAAATTGGCTTGTTGCCAATGCGAATGTAGATCGCGAACGCATTGGTACATACGGTGGCTCTTATGGTGGGTTTCTTACTTTCATGTCGATGTTTAACGCACCGGATTTGTTTCAAGCTGGAGCGGCCTTGCGCCCGGTAAGCGATTGGGCGCATTACAATATCGGTTATACATCCAATATTTTAAACACGCCAGATGTTGATCCTATTGCGTATCGACGCAGTTCACCCATCTACTTCGCCGAGGGTTTGGAAAAACCACTTTTGATCAATGCGCCAATGGTTGATGACAATGTCTTTTTCGTCGACGTTGTGCGTTTGGTGCAGCGTTTGATAGAACTGGAAAAGCAAGATTTCGAGACGGCCATTTATCCTGTGGAACCTCATGGGTTTGTTCAGCCTAGTTCCTGGCTCGATGAATATCGACGCATCTACAAGTTGTTTGAAACCCATTTGTAATTAATGGAAAGGGGGGCGAGAGCCTCCCTTTTTGTTATTGATTTGGCTGATTGAAGCCACCTTTTTAGCCAAAAGAGTGATGGTGTCTTGCACTGATTGGTATATTATCTAGAGGTAATAACAATAAGAAATTAACGCGCTTTTACTGGACAACGTCCTTCGCTCTCCAGTCGTGTAGTATGGATAAGGCAGCATGAAAGTTTTTCAATCAGTGTACAACAGCCACACTTGGTCTCAGGCATTACCGATAAATGCGTCGGCGGAATTAGTTTTGCTATTTGGCAATGAAGCACTGATTGAAGACGCCGAATTGTTCACTGAAATTCAATTAGCCTTTCCAAAGGCACATGTTGTGGGATGCACAACCAGTGGCGAGATACAGGCTGACACCCTGCTCGACGATAGTCTGGTGCTCTCGGCGATTCACGTTGATCAAGCGTGTATATACGTTGAAAGCGAACACATTTCTCATTTTGATGATGCAGAGGCACTTGGTGAATCACTCATCAAAGGCATTCCAAAGCATGTGCTACGTCACGTATTTCTGATTTCCGATGGTCAGCAAATTAACGGATCCGACCTTGTCAGTGGTGTACAACGTGCGTTACCAGAAGGGGTGTCGTTTACCGGCGGCTTGGCTGGAGATAAAAGCAACTTTAGCAAAACTAAAGTTCGTCACAATAAACAGGTTGATGAGGGGCTTGTCGCAGCCATTTGTTTTTATGGTGAGTCGTTAGAAATTGCAACGGGATGCTATGGTGGTTGGCGAGCTTTTGGTCCAGAGCGCGAGATAACTAAAGCGGACAAAAATGTCGTTTATGAAATCGACGGAAAGCCAGCGTTAACTCTTTACAAATCGTTTTTGGGCGAGTACGCCCAAGATTTACCAGGTTCAGCGTTGCTTTATCCATTGTCGCTTACGGAAGAAGATGGCGCCGGTACCGTCGTAAGAACAATATTATCAATCGACGAAGAACAAAACAGTATGCGGTTCGCGGGTAATATGCCCGTGGGCTCGACGTGCCAGCTGATGCACGCAAGCACGGAACAACTGCTCGATGGTGCGGAACTGGCAGCAAAGTCGGCACTATTACCGACCCCATTGCCAAACAATACATTGGCCTTGTTGGTGAGTTGTGTCGGTAGACGACTGGTCATGTCAAAGCGAGCGGTGGAAGAAATTGAGCTGATACATGACGTTATGCCAGAAAACGCAGTGCTAACGGGCTTTTATTCATATGGAGAGATATCTCCCCTAAGTGGGACACAGGAGTGTACGTTACATAATCAAACAATGACGATTACAGTAATTGGTGAGCGGTAGTAACTTATGCATAAATTGTTAAAGCGGCAATTAAAACGCTTGAAAGTCGATATCGATGGCAACCCCATTAGTAAAGACGTACTGCCAGTGGTGTCTGATACTTATAGCCAGCACGAACGCACCATTAAAATGCTGGAACGTTCGCTGTTCATGACGTCCAACGAGCTCAATGAACGCAACCAGGCTCTCAAACTGCAATTGAGTTCGGTCGAACAAGTTCAGTCTAAGTTAAAAGACTCGTTGGCATTGCTCAATGCCACGTTTGACGCCACGGGAGAGATTATTCTGGTCTACGATCTCAAAGGCGAGATTGTTACGCTCAACAAAATGGCTCATGAGTTTTTGGCTCACTTCGGTGTCGATGTGAGTTATGCCAAAATGGCAAAGTTCGCGACCTTACTTAAAGATCCAACATCGCTTTCGGCGTACGACAGTCAGCTAAAAGAAAACCCGCTACTCGATATTCACAGCACGGTAGAGACTGTCAGTGGCAGTTTTTATGATGTTCGGTCACTGCCTCAATTACAAGACGACACACTATGCGGTCGCGTATGGTGTTTGAGAGATGTCACTCAGTCAAAGCGCAACGCCGCTATGGTTCAATATCAGGCATATCACGATTCGTTGACTGGCCTGCCCAATAGAGCGTTATTGCGAGATAGGGTCAGGCATGCTCTGTCATTGGCCAAACGCGAACAGCAACAGCTGGCGATTTTGTTTATCGATCTGGATAACTTTAAAAAGGTTAACGATACAGAAGGACACGACGCTGGTGACAATTTACTGGTTGAGGTAGTGCAGCGTTTGCAAAATCGACTGAGAGAACAGGATACGTTGTCTCGACAAGGCGGTGACGAGTTTGTCATCTTGCTTGAGAATGTCAAAGACGAAGAGTCGGTGTCTAAGGTATGCCAGGCTTTGATTACGGAATTACAGCGTCCTTTTGAGATAAAGGGGCGTACTTACTTTGTTACCTCGAGCATGGGGGTATCAATTTACCCCAACGACGGCATTTCTGCCGATGAGTTAATCAGAAAAGCTGACATGGCCATGTACGAATCGAAAGCATGTGGCAAAAATGCCTTCCGCTTTTACAACCACGATATCGAGGCCCAGGCGCTGGAGCAGCTGACAATTGAGCAATCTTTGCGCAATGTACTCAATCGAGAAGGTTTGTCGGTCGCGTTTCAACCGAAGCTCGATCTCAGTACGATGAAAATTTCGAGTGTCGAAGCGTTAGCTAGGTGGTACAAGAGCGATGGTTCCGCCGTGCCGCCGGATGTGTTCATCAATACAGCAGAGCAGACCGGCCTGATTGAAGATGTTGGCCGTCAAATTATCTCCTTGTCGTTAGAACATCTGCGTCATTGGCGCGAGACTGGCGAGGTCGACGTTACGATGTCAATTAATCTCAGCAGTTTAGAGTTTCAAAACCCCAATATTATTCAACACCTGTTGCAAACGCTTGAGCTCAAAAACGTGCCCGGTAGTGCCGTGATTATCGAACTGACTGAATCCATATTTATGGAGGATAAGGCGAAGGTGACTGACACCATGAAGATGTTAAATCAACATGGTATTACGTTTGCGTTAGACGATTTCGGGAAAGGTTATTCGAGCTTCAGCTACTTGCACTCGTTACCGTTACAGTATTTAAAAATCGATAAGGCGTTTTTGCGCGACGTTGAAACCAATCCTCAGTCTGCCACGATTACAAAAACCATCATCGATATTGGGCATAACCTAGGTCTACAGGTTATTGCTGAGGGTATCGAGAATGACTATATGCTTGAATACGTGCGTCAACACCACTGCGATATTGGCCAAGGGTTTCACCTGCACAAACCGATGACCCCCGAGGATTTTGAAAGCTTGCTGCGACGCCAGCATTAGCGTCGTGGCTGTAGCTGTTTGGCAATAAGTTGGTTTCCAGAGACAATAGCGAAAAACACCAAACCACTGACTGCGCCATATAAGTGAGCATCGACAGCAACGGATGCATCAATAAGTGATGCCAAGCTTTCACTACTTCCTTCAACTTGCTCGTAGCCTATTTTGATACCGACACCGAGTAACAAAAGCCAGCCGCTTTTGAGCCCTCTGGCAATATCTTTACACGCCCCCCAAAAAAACAGTCCATGTAAGGCGCCGGACATACCTGCATACCAGATCATGTTAGGTGAGAAAAAGTAGATACCGATGGCGGTGCCTATGGCACACCACAAAAACAACTTGGTAAAAAAGATCCCGCGGTACAGCTCACCATGGAGCGCCCATAATAACAACAGCCCACCGAGATTCAGTAATAAGTGAAAGCCATTGGTGTGGACTAAGCTGGATGTCGCTAATCGCCAGGTCTCATAGGAATCGATGGCATAACGATCGAAAGCCAATAGCTCTCCAGAACTGGGTTCTAAGAAAAACAACACGCTACTGATAAGCGCAAGGGCAAGCGGGCCTGCAATGTGAGTAAAGGAAACAGGCATTGTATTTATCATTGATACTTATTGTTGTTGTCAAAAATGGCCAGCTATCATAACTAAAATAGTCGCAAAACTAGATAGCCAACTTAAGAAAAATTACCAGTTTTTGGTGAATTGCGACGAACTACTATTTTTTACGCCACAAGGAGTCACTCATGACCAATGTCGTTGCTCAATTTTCAGATGGTTTATTATCACTAACCCTAAGTCGTCCCGACAAGAAAAATGCCCTGACTCGGCAGATGTATCAATCCCTTGCAGATAATATCAATTTGGCCAATGAAGACGAATCGATCAAAGTTGTATTGATCAAGGGGGAAGGGGACAGTTTCACGGCGGGTAATGACATCGGTGATTTTGCGGCTCAAGGTGAAGGGGAGAGCGTTGCGGAAACTGGCGCGTTCATGACGGCGTTGTTGAACTGTAAGAAAGTTGTCGTGGCTCAGGTTCAAGGAATGGCCGTCGGCATTGGTACGACTTTATTACTCCATTGTGATTTGGTGTACTGTACGCCAAATGCAAAATTCGTTTTACCTTTTATCAATCTCGGTTTAGTCCCAGAATATGCGTCGAGTTATCTGTTACCCAAGCTCGTTGGTCACAGAAAAGCGAGCGAATGGTTGATGTTGGGTGAACCTTTTTCTAGTGACGAAGCGTTGCAATTTGGTATAGTAAACAAAGTGATTACCCCCGATTTAATCGATCATTTTGTTAATGATGTTTGCGGGAAGTTGATCGCTAAGCCCTCTTTTGCACTATCGCATACTAAGTCTTTGCTGATAAACGAGTCATCTGAAATTAAGCAGCAAATGAATGAAGAAATGGATATTTTTATTGAGGCACTCAGTACCGCCGCCGCAAAAGAAGCGTTCGATGCCTTTTTAAACAAGCGACCTATTAATCCAGATATATTTAAGTAGGAGAAAGCACACCTTGAAGTTACATGCCCGTTTTACTCAATCATGCACTGCAGTCGCGTTGTCGGCGCTACTTACGTTTTCCGTTGGTGCACAAACGGCAAAAAGAGAGGTTGGCGAACCAGAAGCGGCGACGGGTTACATCCAAAAAGAAGCTTTAGTTTCCGACGACTATATGGTTGTCGCCGCAAACCCTTATGCATCATGGGCTGGTAAAAATGTGATTGAAAAAGGCGGTAGCGCGATTGATGCTGCCGTAGCGATTCAAGCAATGTTGTCACTTGTAGAACCTCAGTCTTCTGGCATCGGAGGTGGTGCTTTTATTCTGTATTGGGACAACAAAACGAAAACGCTTCACACATTCGACGGTCGTGAAACCGCGCCAAAAGCCGTTGACCCGTTTTGGTTCATGCAAGCTAATCGCCCTCAGAAATGGCTCGATGCCGTCGTAGGTGGCAAGTCTGTTGGCGTACCTGGAGCCATGAAAGCGCTCGAGATGGCACAAAGCGAATTTGGAAAGCTGCCTTGGAACCAATTGTTTGACGACGCGATAACAACTGCTGAAGACGGTTTTAAAGTATCGCCTCGTTTAGAGAAGTTAATTTCTCTAGATTACCACCCTGGTTTGAGAGAGTTTCCTGCAAGCGCCACCTATTTTTTCCCAGCGGGTAAAGCGTTAAAAGCCGGTGATATCAAGAAAAACCCTAAATTGGCAAACACCTTATCGCATATCGCACAAGAAGGTGCCGACTACCTTCACAAAGGCGACTTTGCTAAAAAGATTGCGAAGATTGTGCAATCGGCATCAATTAACCCGGGGAAGTTAACTGAGGAAGATTTAGCGGGTTACGAGCCGAAAAAACGTCAAGCCGTCTGTGCGGATTATCGTTCGAAAAGAATTTGTGGCATGGCGCCTCCTAGTTCGGGCGGCATCAATGTTTATCAAATTCTAAAAATGCTTGAGCCCGTCGATTTCGACAAAGTGAAACCTGGCTCGGTTGAATTCGCTCATTTGTATGCGAAGGCGAGTGCTAGAGCCTATGCCGATCGCGATGCATACATCGCCGACAGCGATTTTACCAAATTGCCGTTTGCTGCGATGATCAACCCTGCGTATTTGGATCGCAGGGGAGAGGACGTGACGTTAGAGGGAAATTGGCGCAAGGTTCGCGCGGGAAAACCCTACGCAGAAGCGCAATTGGCGATGGGGAGGTCACTTGAATTGCCCAACACCAGCCATGTTTCAATTGTCGACAAAGACGGCAATGCCGTGTCAATGACAACAAGTATCGAATTTATGTTTGGTTCGGGTTTGATGGTTGGCGGATTCTTGCTGAACAATCAAATGACTGACTTCTCGTTCGTACCCGCTAAAAATGGCTACCCTACCGCGAATCGTATTGAGCCCTACAAACGCCCAAGAAGTGCGATGAGCCCAACAATGGTGTTTGATGAAAAGGGTGAGCTGGAGCTCGTTGTTGGCTCGCCTGGCGGCAGTCGCATTATCAGTTATGTTGCACAAACTATTATTGGCGTGTTGGATTGGGGCCTTGACGTGCAACAAGCGATCAACTTGCCCAAAATAACGAATCGGAATGATTATACCGCGTTGGAGAAAGGTACGCCTGTTGTTGAACTGCAGGCATCACTGGAGGCCCTTGGGCATAAGGTCAGAACCGTTGACTTGAATAGCGGGTTGCACGGCGTCCAAATAAAAGACGGAAAACTGATTGGTGGGGCAGACCCCCGACGAGAAGGCATTGCCGTTGGTAAATAACAAAAAAGCCCGGGTGACCGGGCTTTTTTAGGTTATAAGAACCTATCTGCGTGGACCTTACTGACTCGCCAGTCACCGTCCACTTTGACTAAGTCGATTTGGCGCAAATCTTCAATTTTGTCATCTCTGTGCATGCCGCTAAAAAATAGCGTGATCGTCGCTTTTTCAGAGTACTCGGAGCGACCCACACTGTCAGAACCTTCTGGTGTAATCGCTACAGTGTCGTACTGTAGGTTGAGCACATGTCGCTGAACGTTACGGTTGGTATGATAACGCTTCAATACTCGAGCAAGTCTCTCAGTACTGAGCGACACCGCAGTATCGATGTTATTGTCCAAATAAATGCTTTTCATGAATTCCACGGCAGCATACTCAGGAGCATTTTTATCTAGCATGCCGTATCGACCGAGACGTTCATCGGATTTAGGCTCGCCTGAACAAGCTATTAATACAAAGCTTAAAAGCACATACCAAAATAAATAAAAACGCTGAGACACTTCCTACTCCTGTATATTGGAATTTCGCACAGTTCAATTGTGTTAATACTAGCATGGCTATTTTTAGCAAAGCAAAAGCCATCTATCACAGAAGCATTAGGGTGTTAAATACTACAAACAAAAACACCGGCAGATGCCGGTGTTTTTAGAAAATCAAAAGTGAGGCTTTATTGCACTTCTTCAGCATCGCTGAACTGACCAGCGAACAGTGGGCTACTTAGGTAACGCTCAGTACCGCTTGCTAGCAAAACAACGACGTTTTTATCTGCGTTTTCTGGGCGCTCAGCGAAGCGTTTGGCTGCAACTACCGCGGCACCAGAAGAAATTCCCGCAAGGATACCTTCTTCACGCATCAGGCGATGAGTCATTTCCATTGCTTCTTCATTCGTTACTTGCTCAACTTCGTCGACCAAGTCCAAGTCTAAGTTGCCTGGGATGAAACCCGCACCAATTCCCTGGATCTTATGTGGCCCAGGAGTGAGCTCTTCGCCCGCTTTTGCTTGAGTAATGACAGGTGAATCTGTTGGTTCTACCGCAACACTAACAATGGCACGGCCTTTTTCGTTTTTCAGGTAACGGCTAACGCCAGTGATAGTACCACCAGTTCCCACGCCCGCGACAAAAGCATCAACTTCACCGTCAGTGGCTTCCCAAATTTCTGGGCCAGTTGTTTTTTCGTGAATAGCAGGGTTTGCAGGGTTATCAAATTGCTGTAGCAAAATGTATTTCTCTGGATCAGAATCTACAATTTCTTGCGCTGCTGCTACGGCGCCTTTCATACCTTTTGGTGCTTCGGTTAGTACCAAGTTGGCACCTAGGGCTTTAAGCAACTTACGACGCTCAAGACTCATGCTGCTTGGCATAGTCAAAGTGAGTTTGTAGCCACGAGATGCGGCGACGAATGCTAATGCGATACCGGTATTACCACTTGTTGGTTCTACGATTTCTTTGCCTTCTGTTAACACGCCACGCTGTTCTGCGTCCCAGATCATGTTTGCACCGATTCGGCACTTAACACTGAAACTTGGATTACGCGATTCAATTTTTGCGAATACGTTACCGCCTGTAACGCGTTTTAGCTTGACCAAAGGCGTATTGCCAATAGAAAGTGTATTATCTTCGAAAACTTGCATTATTCTGTCCTATAGCTGTTATTAAGCAATCCCGTGAGCGTCACCACTGTTACTGATTCTAATAATACATAATTAATAACAGTAATTGGGGTATGCCAAGTTACCCTTATATCATTGGTATCCTATAAGAAAAAGCAAAGTGATTTTTGCTATATGTTATGGTTATTTATTTAATATCGAAAAGAAAGGCGCATTATGTCATTTAGCGGAACTTCAAATTATATCGCCACCAAAGAACTACAGTTGGCGGTCAACGCAGCAATTACTCTAGAGCGACCTTTGCTGATTAAGGGCGAGCCGGGCACCGGTAAAACAATGCTCGCCGAGGAACTAGCGCAAAGCTTGGGTACAGATTTAATCCAATGGCATATTAAATCAACGACGAAAGCACAGCAGGGGTTATATGAGTACGACGCGGTTTCCCGTTTAAGAGACTCGCAATTGGGCGACGACAAAGTTCACGATATCAAAAACTACATCGTCAAAGGTAAACTATGGGACGCGTTTACCGCGGGCCAGCGTCCGGTACTCTTGATTGACGAAATTGACAAAGCCGATATTGAGTTTCCCAATGACCTATTACTAGAGCTCGATAAAATGGAATTTTTCGTTTACGAAACCCAAGAGCGAGTTGTAGCAAAACAGCGACCGGTTGTGATCATTACTTCCAATAACGAAAAAGAATTGCCTGATGCTTTCTTGCGCCGCTGTTTCTTCCATTACATTCAGTTCCCAACGGCTGAAGAAATGCGCGACATCGTGAATGTGCATTTCCCCAATTTGAAAAAGCAACTGCTCGATGATGCGTTATCTGCCTTTTTCCGCGTTAGGGATGTTCCCGGCTTAAAGAAAAAGCCATCGACATCAGAATTGATAGACTGGTTAAAATTACTGGTTGCCGAAGACATTCCACCAGAAGCGTTACACGAGAAAGATGGAAAGAGTGCGCTGCCACCTTTGTATGGTGCGTTATTAAAAAATGAACAAGACATTCACTTGTTCGAAAAATTGATGTTTATGGCACGTCGCTAATGCTAATTGATTTCTTTTTCACACTTAGAAAGTACCGAGTGAAATCGAGCTTAAGGGAGTTGCTCGATTTACTGGGGGCGTTACAGAAACACGTTATTCACGGCGACGTGGAAGCGTTCTATTTTTTGTCTCGCACTGTACTCGTGAAAGATGAGAGCCAATACGACAAGTTCGATCGCGCCTTTGCAGAATACTTTGATGGCGTAGCTTCTGTGGATTTATTTGGTTCTGACATTCCCGAGGACTGGCTAACCAAAAACTTCGAACGTGTGCTAACCGAAGAAGAAAGGGAGCAACTCAAAGCACTGGGTGGCTTGGAAGAGCTGATGAAAACGCTGAAGGAGCGGCTGGCAGAGCAAGAAGAGCGGCATGAGGGAGGAAACAAATGGATTGGCACTGGTGGCACCTCGCCGTTCGGTGCATATGGTGAAAACCCAGAAGGTATCCGAATTGGACAAAAAAGTAACCGAAACTTTTCTGCGGTAAAAGTATGGGATAAGCGAGATTTCAAAAACCTGTCTGGTGATGTTGAGCTGGGGACGCGCAATATCAAGCTCGCGTTGAGAAAGCTGCGCAAATTCGCGCGAACCGGAGCGAGTGAAGAACTAGACGTCAACACAACGATTGGCGAAACCGCGAAGAATGGTGGCTTGCTTGATATTCACATGACGCCAGAACGACACAATGCGGTCAAAATACTGATGTTCTTTGATGTTGGTGGCTCTATGGATCCCCATATCAAAGAGGTGGAGGAACTTTTTTCTGCCGTTCAAACGGAGTTCAAGTATTTAGAATATTTTTATTTTCACAATTGTGTGTATGAAGACGTTTGGAAAGATAACGCCCGTCGAGATGCAGAGCGAATTCCAATTTGGGAAATCATTCACCGTTATGGCAGGGATTACAAAGTCATTTTTGTTGGCGATGCTACTATGGGACCTTACGAAATTACCTACCCCGGAGGAAGCATCGAGCATTGGAACGAAGAACCCGGTGCGGTGTGGTTAAAGCGTTTGACTGAACATTTCACTCAAACTATTTGGCTAAACCCTCAAGCTGAGACCTACTGGCGTTACTATGCCTCAATACAAGTGATACATGAGTTGATGGAAGAACATATGTATCCACTGACCTTAGAGGGGTTGTCCAATGGCATCAAAGCGCTGAGTACAAAGCGCTAGTTGGAGTATGCATTAAGTATCACCGATTACGCTTTTCTCCATAGCTGTGTATAGCAATACTTGCTACGATGTGTTTTGGGCGCGTTGTTGTTAGCTTTGCAAACACGTTGTTAGGTGTGTGGCCAAGCGACACTGAGTCGTAGATGTAAATGACAAGCCGTTACTAGCGGTGTCCCATCTCACACGGCCCACCAGCTGCTGCGCTGTATCTCAGCCATTTGACAGGTCAGGATATGGCGCACGTTAACTGATTACACACAGCGGATGTTTTATGTCTCAGCAAATTGATAGTGCGAAATCTCCTAAACAGAGCGACTCAAGTAGCGCCCAAGTTACGACAAATCACGACGATTTCGTTGAACAACGCGAAACTGTACAATCCGCTCAAAAAGGCCAAGTCGAAACTAAAGACATAGTGACGCCATATGCCTTTGGTGTGGCTGATGACTTGTTGGGACAGCGTTTGGCGACGCCTTTTCAACGAGGTATTGCACAGCTAATAGATTTAACTTGTGTTGCGGTCCTTAGCTCGCTGAGTGCACTGTTTCTGGCGTTAATTGCCGCAGTGACCTTTTTCAAAGCCAGTCGCAATTTAGCGCATAAGTCGCAAAGAGGTAGAACTCGAACGCTGCTGAGGATTGGCGGCGCCATCATGCTATTTTGGTCTACGCTATTAATTATGGAAGTGGCTCTTGACTCTGGTGAGCCGGTAAAACCTGACACAACCGCAAATAATGCTAGCGCAGCTGCACCGATATTGTACGGCGCGAATTGGTTGGCGTGGTCACAGTGTGAAAATGACATGGAATGTTTGCTAAATCTCGCAGGTGAGATGGGGGATGCGTTTGGCAGGGAGATCGTTGACGAAGCGACTTTTCAACAAGGGCTCGATGACTTTGTTGCTAAATCTGAACTGACTGACGCCCAGCAAAGCGAAATTAAGGCAGCCTACATGGAGGCCTTCAAAAATGCCGAAATAGAACCGATTCCCGAAGAGGTAGATAATGGTACTCGTAGTGAATCAGCGCCACAGACAACCCCTTTAGCTGACGCAACGAGTCCGCAAACACCCCCTTCAACAACATACAGTGTAGTGGAGTGGGTGAAAGGCATAATTGCTGACTTGGGCTTGGGTTTCGGTTGGGCAGCCTTATATTACAGCGTATTCACAGCGTGGTTCCACGGCAAAACGCCGGGCAAGAGGCTGATGAATATTCGAGTATTAAAGCTTGATGGCAGCGAATTGTCGCTTTGGGATAGTTTTGGGCGTTACGGCGGTTATGGTGCGGGTTTGGCGACTGGCTTGCTCGGCTTTGTTCAGATTTATTGGGACCCCAATCGACAGGCTATTCAAGATAAAATTTCTGAAACCTTAGTTATTAGCGCGACCCGCTAGCGTATCACGGGTCATTAGGAATAATATGAATCATCACATCTTTCATGTCTTAAAACATTGGTGGCCTCAACGCGATAGCGGGCAATGGTTGCTTGCTACGGTTATCAATACGCAGGGCTCTTCTTACCGCAAAGTCGGCGCAATGATGATGTTTAATGATGCGGGTTTTCAGCAAGGTGTTATAAGCGGTGGATGTTTGGAGAGCGATGTACTGCAGCAGGCGCAACGTTGTTGGCTGAGAAATGAAGCAAGAGTTATCACCTATGACATGGAAGAAGAGGGAGATGTTGCGTGGCGCTTGGGTATTGGCTGTGGCGGTGTGATCACCTTGTTGTTACAACCAGTCAGCGCCCAAAATCAGTATTTGCAACTCGGGCAGGTTTTAACGGAACTGGAAGCGGGGCGAGCGGTGCACTACCGTCAATTAGCCAAAAATGGCGAATGCTGGGCAGAATGTGCGTCACAGGCCAATGAGATCGTAGATACCGGTTCGTCCTATTTCTCTCATGACATATCAGTGCCGCCAAGGTTAGCGGTGTTAGGCGGTGGGGTTGATGCTCAACCATTGGTGAGTATGGCGTCTCAGTTAGGCTGGCGGACGACCATCAATGACAGCCGGGCTCGTTACGCGCGTCAGAACGATTTTCCAAGTGCAAGTGAACACAGCAAACATGAAGCTGCTGATTATGTAAACAGCGAAGCCATCAACTGTGCAGATGCGATAGTGTTGATGCATCATCAAGTTGGTATGGATGCAAAAGCGCTTAGGTATATTGCAAATCACTCACTGCCTAATTTGAAATATTTGGCATTGTTGGGGCCTGGTCATCGGTGCGACAGAGTGCTCGACGAGGCGGCGATTACCTCAAACGATTTGCCCGTTGAATTGCAAGCACCTGCAGGATTAAGCCTCGGAGGGGATTTACCAGAATCCATTGCATTATCAATATTGGCTCAAGCTCACGCAACTATGCATGGTGGTGATGGCAGAAGTTTACTAGGAAGGTTTTAACAAATGGCGTATCAACTTTGCTCGATCGTTTTAGCCGGCGGACGGAGTCAAAGGTTCGGTGGCAACAAACTGTTTGCGACGCATCCCGTATTTGATGATCAAACGCTATTATCGTTTACCGTTGACCAACACCAACAACTCAATGGTAATGATGTGTGGATGATTGGTGGGGCTTATCACGATTTACTTCGCCCGTTAGCGACCCAATTGAATGTGAACTATCTGCACGCAAGACAGTGGCAACTTGGGCAGTCAGAGTCGATCAAGGTCGGTGTGAGTGAGATTTTTCGTTATCACAATTACACGCATGGTTTGATAGGCTTGAGCGATCAGCCGTTTGTCTCTGCAGGTCATCTGCTGAGGTTAAAATCGGCGTCACTGTCATCCCCTAATAATGTGATTGTATCAAGAGACAATACCTTACTGAGCGCGCCGGCGATTTTTCCATCTGCTTATTTTCCGGCGCTAATGGCGCTGACAGGAGACAAAGGCGCGGGTGGTCTGATTCGAGAATTGGCACAAACACACCCACAAGCAATCACGACCGTGGACGCCTCTGGCCTGCTATCGGATATCGATACAAAAGCGCAATGGGTTGACATTCAAAAAGCATAAATTATGCAAATCCGTGACTTTGGTTTTTCCACTAGTTACCCCATTTAATGATCTATGACAGAAAACATTGATAGGTGGGACCATGAGTCATTCAACCTTTGATAACAATATGCGCAAAGCAATAAAGATCAGTGTTTTCTTTATTGCGATTTTGTGGGTAATACAATCGGCTGGGGTGCTATTTAACCTGCCACTGCGTACGCTAGGTGTCATTCCGGGTGATTGGACGCGTTTCTATGGTGTGTTTACATCCGCGTGGGTTCACGGTTCCTACGAGCATCTCACACACAATACTCTTGCGATTTTGATTCTATTGACGGGATTGTATTACGGTTACCCTAAAGTCGCCTCCAAAGTTTTCCTATTGTCTTGGTTAGGCAGTGGGCTCGGCGTATGGATCTTTGCCAGAGATTCGGTTCATTTGGGAGCGAGTGGCATTACCCATGGTTTATTCTTTTTTTTGTTTATTGCAGGAATTGTTCGCAGAGACAAGCGTTCAGTTGTATTACTGATGATCGCGTTTTTCTTGTATGGCGGCATGATCATGACAATTTTTCCACGTGAGCCACACATCTCTTTTGAAGCCCATTTCTTTGGCGGGGTAGCAGGCGTTATCGCTGCCGCATTTTTCGCACGAAAAGACGAAAAGCTCGCGGAGAAGCATTACAGTTGGGAAGACGAAGATGAGGACGACCCCATCATAGGTGATGACTGGCGTACCTCATCTTCAGAAGACTATACCGTTGATGGCAAAGACTGAGCCCGTTGTTGAACAAAATACAGGCGAATTCCGAGCATAACTGCAGCGCTGCTTAAACCTACAATAAATCCAATCCAGAAACCTGCGGCTTCCATCGGTTGGTGAGTAAGCCAATCGGTGCGTCCCAGTATCACGCCAGTGGGCAAGCCTATAAGCCAGTATGCACAAAACGTGATCACTGACATCGCGGTAGTATCCTTGTAGCCTCGCAATGCGTTGGCGGAAATAACCTGTATAGCATCGGAGAATTGAAAGATTGCCGCGTAAACAAGTAGGGCACTTGCTAACGCATAAACGGCCGCTTCACTAGTATAGAGAGATATGATGTACGACTTAGCTAGAACAGTAAACGAGGCGGTAAAAAAAGCAACGCTCAAACCAACAAGCAATGCGGCTTTGACTGCGACTGAGGCTAATTGGGGTTTTGCCTGTCCGATGCGATAACCCACTCGGATAGATACCGCCATGCCTGTACTCATGGGAAACATAAACATTAGCGCTGAAAAATTCAGTGCGACCTGATGTGCCGCTACAGTTGTGGCCCCAAACGGTGCCAATAACAAGGCAACAACCGCAAACAAGGTAACCTCGAACAAAATCGTCATCGCGATGGGTAAACCGAGTTTAAACGTCGATAGCATTTCGCTTGCGTTTGGACGGTAAGCCTTGTCAAACAAACCAAAACGTTTGAGGCTAGGTGCTTTGAATGTATAGATGAATGTGGCAAAAAACATAATGTAGATTACACAAGCCGTTGCAAGACCACAGCCCGCGCCACCCATCTCATCGAATGGTCCGATACCATAGATGAATAGGTAGTTGCCGACAATATTCACGAGTAATCCGACAACAGTAATCGCCATGGTAGGCTTGGTTTTACCTAACCCTTCACAATAATTTCTTAGCCATTGGTAGAGTGCAAAACCTGGCATCGCTATCAGCACGAAAAATACGTAATCCTTGGTAATGTCTGCCAAAGCCGCTTCCATTGGAAACAAACTGATAATCGACGGAACCATGGGGAGAAGCAATAAGGTCAGGGCGCTCACAATGAGCAACAAAAAACCTGCCTGTTGGGTTGCATTCGCTACCCTGTGAATGCTTTGACTGCCGTTCAACCTCGATATGATAGGTGGCAGTGCGAGTGCAATGCCTTGTATAAAGCTCATGATCGGAATCGTGATACTAAAACCCAAGGCAACTGCTGCCATATCTGTGGCACTGTAGCGACCAGCCATTATGGTGTCGCTAACGCCCATCAACATTTGTGTTATTTGCGCGACAAGTAAAGGCCAAGCCAAGGAAATTAGGCGTGCCATTTCATGTTTAAGTTCTTTTTTTGACTGCACTTCAGACCCTTAAAGCAGCATGGTAAAAGGCTGAATGTCAACCGTATCACCTGGGGCAATAACGCTGGTTTCCGCTTCTAAGATCAGGTAACAGTTAGCCTGAGTGACAGTACTCATGACGCCTGAGCTCTGCTTTTTGAACGGGGTAACCCACAGTTTTCCTTCGTCATCACGGTGCCACAAGGCTCTCAAAAACTCTTTGCGACCTGGTCGGCGCTTAAATGTTTTTGTGACGGTAGCATTGAGTGTCATTCGATGGCTATCGGGGTCGATTGTTTCACCTTGCAAGTGCCTTAAAAGCGGCATAACAATTTGCTCAGTCGTAACATAGGCAGATACCGGATTACCGGGCAACCCACAAAAATAGGTATTGCCAACTATGCCAAATGCGAAAGGTTTACCCGGCTTAATAGCGACTTTCCAAAATTCGATTTCACCTAAGTCTTGCAACACGTCTTTTACAAAGTCGGCGTCGCCTACGGATACGCCACCACTGCTGATCAGCATATCTACTTCACGGGTCGCCTTTTGGAATAACTCGCGAATCACTTGAGGGTCATCTTTAGCGATACCATAATCATGGACATCAACTGCCAATGGCGCGAGTAGGGCGGAAACACCAGTTCGGTTCGCTTCGTATATTTGCTCTGGTGCAGCTTGAGTACCGGGGGCTGCCAGTTCGTCACCTGTGGCCAAAACGCCTATTTTTAGCTTTTTGTAGACTTCAACCTCGGCCAAACCCAACGAGGAAATCAACATCAGGTGTGAGGCAGTTAAGCGAGTGCCCGCCTCAACAACAATGCTGTCTTTGGAAATATCGGCGCCGCACACACGGATATTTTCACCTTCTGTTGCAGCCTGTTTGATGACGACTTTTGAACCACTGATCTCCGTATTTTCTTGCATGATTACAGCATTAGCACCTGTGGGGATTTGTGCACCTGTCATGATTCTCGCCGCTGAGTTAGGCGACAAAGGCGTATCAGCAGCCATACCCGCCGTTAGTGTTTGAGAGACTGGCAATACCGCACCGAGTAATGCCTGTTCTGTATTCACTGCATAGCCATCCATCGCTGAGTTGTCCCACGGCGGAACAGAGACAGGGGCAACGATAGCTTTACTGACAATACGGCCGAGCGCTACACGGGTGTTCACCATTTCACTTTCTGTGTTGGCAACAACGGCGTCGATTGCTTTTTGCAAAGCAGCACTAAGGGCTAGCCAAGGAGATTGAGGCATGTTCAGAACCTGAAAGCTGGAAGAAAATAGGCCACGATTATGGACTAAAAAAGCCATCGATGCCAATGAGATAGTGGGATTTAATGCAGGAGTGGAAAACAAAGAACGCACCGTCCATAGTGCGTTTTATTGCATCATTCGAAATCGACGTTACTGATCCAAACCGTTTGGTATGGCGCTAACTTGAGGTAGCCACCAACATCGTGTATTTCATCTCTGCTGATAAGGTCTACCCAACAATCAGTGCCGATCAAATTGATATCAGACAACAGTATCGACTGTTCCGAATCACTGATATTACTGATGCAGAAAATACTTTGTCTGCGATCTAGGCTTTGGCGCCAAAAACCGAAGAGCTGATTACCCAGCTGGAGAGTAAATTGAGTTGCATTGGGGTGAAACGCCGGTTGCGCTTTGCGTATGCGTATTAGCTGCGACATCCTGGTAAGCACTTTGTGATGCTGTGAATAGGTCGAATCGAGTAGAGAGGCCAATTCACGATATTGCCATCGGTGTCGGTTGATGGAGCGGTTTTGCCCAGTGTTTTCGACTTTTTCATAATCATTGGAAGTACCCAATAAACTGTGAATATAGATACCGGGAATACCCTCCATGCCAAGCATGATGGCGTGCGCACAAACAAAGCGATCGATTTGCCACTTGTCAGGGCCTTTGGAAGTCCCTTGCAGCGCGTCGAATAGTGCAATATTGATTTCATAAGGCTTTTGTTGCCCATGGTCAGATGCTCGCCAGGATATTTTGCCACCAAATGACTGCATGGTATGCACGAGTGTCGAGAGCTCCTCGTCATTCAATAATCCCTCTGCTGGACGCAACCCAATGCCGTCGTGAGAGGCAATAAAGTTGAAATACGTCGTGCCATTTTGAGCCGGTGGCATGGACATCATCCAACTCTTGAGATAGCGGCAATCCCCAGTCACTAAGGTATTAACTAAAAGTGGTGGTAGCGAGAAATTATAGATGGCATGCGCTTCGTTGGCGTTACCAAAATAAGTAAGATTTTCTCGATTGGGAATGTTGGTTTCAGTAATAATGATAACTTCTGGATTGACGTGTTCAATCAGCGTTCGCATTAGCCGAACCGTTTCATGGGTTTGCTCCAAGTTTATGCTTGAAGAACCAATGATCTTCCACAAAAAGGCGACTGCATCTAAGCGGAATAATGTTGCGCCATTATCGAGGTATTGCTTGATAATCTCGATAAAGGTCAACAGCACTTGGGGGTTTCTAAAGTCAAAATCAACTTGGTCGTGACTAAATGTGCACCAAACGTGTTTTGTCCCTTCAGCCGTTTCGACTTCTTTCAGCAATGGTGATGTTCTTGGCCGCGTTACTTGACTCAAGTCATCCTCTGGTGACGCAGTAAAAAAGAAGTCGCTGCCTGTTCCCTTGCATTTTATGAAATTGTCAAACCAAACAGAACGAGCGGAGCAATGGTTGATCACCAAATCAAACATTAATCCGTATTCTTGTGCCAATAGATGAATATCTTCCCATCCGCCCAGAGATTCATTCACACTGGAGTAGTCGATAACAGAAAAACCGTCATCAGAACTGTAGGGATAAAACGGTAAAATATGTACCTTGTTAATGGTGTTTTTACAGTAGGTTTGTAAAAACTGTTTAAGCGTCGAAAGCGGCACAGTATTGTCTTCAATCACGCTATCGCCATAAGTGATCATGACGATATCTTCTTGATCCCATTGATTGGTGTGAGGCTGGGGAACATTGATCGTCTGTTCATCGACTAAACCAATGGTATTCATACATTGTGTTGCCAGCTCACTGCACGCCATAGGTAACTCGACATCAGCGTAGATAAATTCTAGATGTCGAGTGACTTTGTCGTGCAACATTTTTATGGTCGCACTCATAGTTGGCCTTTGAATTCTTTAGTGTCTTCTTCTACTGCCTCTTTGATCCTATCTAAGATGTCAGGTATCGCGCTTGTAACTCGGTTCCAACTCGGAATGAAAGGCGTTTCCATTGGGTTATCTAAAAAGCTTTGTCCCGCTTTCATTATGTTGCTCGCAAACATTTCTACGGCTTTTTCTTCACTGTGAATATCGAGCTTTAAGCCGTTCATAACAGCGTCATTGTGATAGGTTTCAATGAAGTCGAGTGCAATACGGAAATACGTCGCTTTGATTGAACGGAACATCTCAGTACTGAAGGTTGTTCCCTGGGTTGCCAGTTTTCTGAACACGGCCTTTGTGATATCGATGGACATTTTTGATAGGCCACCCTGATCATTGTTAAGTGACAAGTCTTGGTGTTTGTGGTCGTAAACGTCGGCGATATCGGCTTGGCACAATCTATTGTGAGAATAGTTTCTGTGCATTTCCGACAAGACACCGATCTCTAGTCCCCAATCTGAAGGGATGCGGATGTCGTTGAGTACGTCTCTTCTGAATGAGAACTCACCTGCCAATGGGTAACGGAAGCTATCCATAAATTCGATGTATTCATTATCACCCAGTGTGCGTTTCAACGCTCTGAGCAATGGCGTAACGAGTAGCCTAGACACTCGCCCATTGATTTTCCCATCTGCAACACGGGCATAGTAGCCTTTGCAGAACTCGTAGTTGAACATAGGATTGGCGACGGGATAGATGAGCTTGGCAAGCAGGTCTCGCTTGTAAGTCACGATGTCACAATCGTGCAGAGCAACGGATTCCGCTTTGTTCGACGCGATAATGTAACCCATACAATACCAAACGTTTCTACCTTTACCCATTTCTCGAGGCGCAAGGCCTAGTTCGCTTAGCTCTCGGTCGATGGCACGCAGCCTTGGTCCATCGTTCCACAATACTCGGTGGTGTTGGGGAAGCTTGTCGAAGAAGTCGAGCGCGTGACGATACTGCTTCTCATCGGCCCTATCAAGGCCGATAACGATTTCGGTTAAATAGGGAACGCTAGTGAGTTCATTTACGATATGGGGTAGAGCATCCCCTTGTAACTCTGAAAATAGCGAAGGCAAAATTAGCGCCATGGGTCGTTTTTTTGAAAACTCTACTAACTCCGCTTCCAACGCCTCGGTAGGACGTTGGGACAAGTTGTGCAACGTTGTTACGACGCCATTTTGATAAAAGTCGGCCATGTGTCCTCCTAAAGATTCAATTCTAGTAATTGGTTGATCATCTCGGCCCATCCTGAAGGGCCTTGCAAGGTACTCGTATAAACGTTTTCTTGTTTTTGTAATTCCGGTGGTGGGTGGCTTGGCGAGGCAATCCTTATCGCGATGTCCGCTTCATCCATCATGGCAATATCGTTTTTACCATCCCCTAAAGCGATTGAAGTCACATTTTGCGCGTGTTGGCGTTGATATTCTTCAACAAACCATTGCAATGCAGTGCCTTTGTTACAGTCACCACTGACGTGGACAAATCTTCCACCTTCAAGTGGCGTGGCCCCGCGCTGTGCTACGGCTTTAATAAATTGTTGTTTCCGAGATTCTGTTCCCATCCAAAGGACGGGTTCTCCGTACTGTCGCTTCGATGCCAATGTCGCATCGTCTTCCGATAAGCCTGTGGCGTCTTGGATATCTGCGATACTCATTTTACTGAACTGTTTAAATTCGCCGTCAAATTCATCGGCGATGACATCTAGCAAATTGATCCAATAGTTTTTGTTGTAGCTAAAGGACTTACACCAATAGTTGTCTTGCCAAACCGTGCCTGCCGGTTTTTGTTTAAAAAAACCATGGGGTATACACACAGCTGCGCCATTCTCGATGATAAAAGGGCCATCTAAACCAATTCGGGAACGCAGCACCTGTAGCTCTGCAAATGTTTTACTCGTGGTTGGAATGACGGGAATGTCTTTTTGCTTGAGTGTCTCGAGAACGCCTTCCACTGGCGCGAAATCGTAGGTGTAATGGTCGAGCAGTGTGCCATCCATGTCAGTAAATATGATTGGATAGAGCATTACGCTGTCGCCTTTTTTTGTACGTGACTAATTTGACGATTTTCATCAAGTTCGAATACCGTGTCGCATTTATCTGGCAAACTTTCCAAGCAATGTTCAGTTAGTCTTTGATAATGCTGAATGAAAGATGCGATTTGGTCATCCGACATCACAGCAGCGCCGTTAGATTGTTTGGCTAATTTGTGCTCTTGTTCACAACGCCATTTGTACACATGTTCAAATGAGGGGCCTTTTAACATTGCCCAATAATCCATCCGATCAAATAGGCTTTGGTAGTGCTCTTTGATTTGACGGTTAACGTATCGACGCCACGTACCCAAGCTGTCTTGTTCTGATTCCAAATCGTTGACTGGCTCGTTCAAGGCATTGTCGAGTTGGGCTGAAACGCCCCAACACCACCCTTCGACAATAACGACGTCAACCGGTCCATTGGTGATAGGCCATTGACTTACAGGGAAGGGGTTATCTGTCGATTTATCGAACCGGGGAATAGAGACGGTGCCGAAAGAGGCCAACTTGTCGAAAGTTTGATTCGCCAAGGCGACGTCATGGGTACCCGGAACACCACGTGTCTTGAGTAAAGGGTGCACTTTAATGGCTAACGCATTTCTTGCGGATTGATCTAAATAAAAATCATCAAGTGACAAGGAAATACAGTTGAGGTTGTGCTCTTGAATAAGGTAGTCAACCAAGTAATCGCATAATGTACTCTTACCAGAGCCTTGGCAGCCATTAACGCCGACAAAAAATGTTTGCTTTGCACTTTTTTGGTGCGATGCAATTTCTTCGCCCAATGGCATGAACCATTGTTGTGCAATGGTCGCATAATGCTCTGGCAAAGCGTGTCTTCGTAAAAAGCCTTTCATGTCCATGTTGTTGCCTTCTTAACTGCGAATAAGGGGAAACACTATGGCTTGGGTGTTACAACATTTGTGCCAATAACAAAAATAGGTGTGGTGAATGTTGAGCGCGTACGGGAAGCTGAAATGAAACAAGCCCGCAAGAGAGCGGGCTAGTTGGTTATTTTTTAGTTGCGATAATCACTGCCCGTTTGGGCGCGGGGTAACCTTCAATGGTTAAAGAGGAGTCATTGGGGTCAAGAAAGTCCGATAGTGA
Source organism: Alteromonas sp. 5NS40-0096 (assembly GCF_057544385.1). Taxonomy (NCBI): domain Bacteria; kingdom Pseudomonadati; phylum Pseudomonadota; class Gammaproteobacteria; order Alteromonadales; family Alteromonadaceae; genus Alteromonas; species Alteromonas sp. 5NS40-0096. Next base: position 810,235 of record NZ_BAAJLQ010000001.1, on the reverse strand, counting down.
TTGATTGGTCATCCACTCAGTCGCACGTTGTTCTTGTGTCGTTGTGGTGTTGACATCAACCACTTTGCAGTCGACAAATCCGAGTCGTTCTAACCACACCGTAAGCGCTTTAACACTGGGTAGATACCAAACATTTCGCATTTGCGCATAGCGCTCTCCGGCCATCAATACCGTCGTTTCATCTCCGTCGACGACCAAGGTTTCAAGTACCAATTCACCGCCGCTGCGAAGTTGATCTTTCAGTTGTGTCAAAAACGACATCGGGTCTTTGCGGTGATACAAAACGCCCATCGAAAAAACGGTATCAAAGGCTTTTAGGGGTTGAAGTTGCTCGATACCCAACGGAAAAAAATGCACATTCATGTTACCGATGAAATGCTTGATAGCGTGAAATTGAATAAAAAACAATTGTGTGGGATCAATTCCAATCACCTGCTTTGCACCAACTCCAGCCATTCGCCAAAGGTGATAACCGCTGCCACAACCTACGTCTAGCACATGGCGATTTTTTAAATCGGAAATATGGGGCGCAACACGGTCCCATTTCCAGTCCGAACGCCACTCAGTATCGATGTGGATACCATGCAAATGAAATGGGCCTTTGCGCCAAGGCATAAATTGTTTTAACAGCCCAGCAATGACTTTTTGCTCGTAGTCATTGATATCGCCAGCTTGGCCGATTGTCACTGAATCAGACAACTCAATTTGACTTGGCGTGGTCGTGGGGAGTTTACCTAGTAACTTAACCCACTTGTCTAGGTCTCCGTGTTTTGCACTGGCTTGCCAATTGGCCATTTGCGCTGGCAGTGTTTGTAGCCAATGAGAGAGCGCTGAATTAAGAATCGCCTCATAACCTTGAGATAGCTGGTTATCGAGCCAGGAAGTCGTTGTTTTACTCACAGAAAACGCCTAGTTTTTTATCGCAATTAAAGAAGTGAAATTGTAACACTGAAACCAACGTACAACAGTAGAAAAGCCCGCGGATGCTAAGCGAGCTTGATGGGTTTCAAAGGTGTCAGTTAGCATTACATTTTCTAGCGCTGCACGCTTTTGACTGACTTCAAGTTCACTGTAGCCATTGTCTCGTTTAAATTGATGATGTAAGTCGATGAGCAATTCATTCCCAGCCTCAGCGTCATGGCGAATTTTTTCTGACAGGACAAGAACTGCGCCGGGTAACAGGCCTTGGTAAATGTTTTCCAATATGCCTTGCCTGTCCTCTGGTGGAATAAACTGCAGAGTGAAATTCATGATAACCATAGACGCATTGCTAATCCGGGTATCTTGGGCTAATTCACATTTTACATCGACAGGGTTGCTCAGGGTAAAATGGCTGATTTTCTTTCGGCAGCGCTCGACCATCGCCTCAGAGCTGTCTATTGCGATAATTTTACATGGCGTATCGGCTGTTGCTCTGGCGACAGACATACTCGCGGCACCTAATGAGCAGCCTAGGTCGTATACATTACTTGAAGGGGTGACATATTTACTCGCTAATTCGCCAATGGTGTGAATAATCGTTTGATAGCCCGGCACCGATCTTTGAATCATATCTGGAAAGACATCTGCTACGGTGTCATCGAATCGGAAATCATTAACCGAGTTCATCGGTTTCGAATAAATATTGTCTGCGCCTTTCTTCATTGAGTCTTGCCTGTGTTAATGGGAGGGCAATTTTACTCTTTAATCACCGCTTGCCAACGCCAAAACGCGATAATTATGAAAAATATTGTATTTGTTCGGTGGTTTTACTTCACCTTATTATTCTAAAGTATTACTCTATAAGAATAATAAAGGAAGAGGATTCAAAACGCTGTATGAAAAGGTTTTTAGTTGCAGACGATCACCCACTTTTTCGAGAAGCGCTAAGCGGGGCGTTGGAACCTTATTTCGCTGATACCGAAATTCTCGAAGCTGGTGGTTTAGAACCCCTTCAGGATATTCTGAATTCCGACACTCAAATTGACCTGATTCTTCTCGACCTCAACATGCCAGGCGGTGAATATTTCAATGGCTTGATCACGGTAAAAGAAATGAAGCCGGATGTACCTGTTGCCGTTGTTTCTGCCAGTGAAGGTATTGAAATTGTCGCGCAAGTGATGTCGCTTGGCGCCAATGGTTATATACCAAAATCACTTCCCACCAAGCAGGTGGCTGAAGGCATCATGAAAATCATGCAGGGTGAAAATTGGGTTCCTGATGAAATGCGTGAACAACTAGATCAAGTTGATGACGAATTCAGCCAGCTACTCACTCGTTTTAGAGAGTTGACGCCTAAACAAATTCAGGTGCTCACTTATTTGCGTTCTGGCTTGATGAATAAACAGATCGCTCATGAGATGAATGTGACTGAAGCCACTATCAAAGCGCATATCAGTGCCATTTTGCGCAAACTTGAAATCAATACGCGAACTCAAGCTGTACTGCTTATGGATAAACTGCATCTCGGATAACCTGAGTTGCAGTTTTCTCTTCTATGATTGACCCCTCTGTTCCTCTTGTCGATTTGCATCGTCATCTCGACGGCAATATCAAAGCGCCCACCATCTGGGCATTGGCGAATAAATTTGGTATCGATATGCCTGCACAGTCGCTTGATGATGTTAAAGCGCTTTGCGAAATTCAGGGTAAAACGTCTGATTTGATGGCGTTTTTATCAAAGCTAGACTTTGGTATTTCCATGCTGATCAATCAAGAAGCCGTGTATGATATTGCTTATCAGAATATGCAAGACGCTATGGATGAAGGCATCGACTATCTCGAATTGCGATTCTCTCCGATGTACATGGCCAGTGCTCATCAACTCGATTTACACCAAACCATTGAAGCTGTCATCGCGGGAGTAAAAGCGGGGAGTGAAGCATTTGGGGTGAAAGCAAACCTCATAGGTATCATGAGTCGAACCTATGGAACGACTCAATGCCAAAAAGAATTAGATGCGTTACTGATCTACAAAGACGCAATATGTGGACTTGACCTCGCAGGTGATGAAAAAAACTTTCCTGCTCGAGATTTTGTATCTCACTTTGCACAGGCTAGAGATGCAGGGTGGCACGTTACCGTGCATGCTGGTGAAGCTGATGGTCCTCAGAGCGTTTGGGATGCTATTGAGCTGTTAGGGGCAGAACGAATTGGTCATGGGATTGCAGCACAACATGATCGGCGTCTGATGGACACACTGGCAAATCGGGGGATCGGACTGGAAGTCTGTCCGACGTCCAACTACCAAACCGGTACCGTAGTGAACACGGCTTCTCATCCTCTTAAGGTGTTTCTAGATGCAGGAATTCAGGTTACGCTCAATACGGACGACCCCGGAGTGTCAGCTATTACCTTGGCAGATGAATACCGCTTAGCGCGAGATGTTATTGGACTGAGTCCAGCACAGCTAAAGCAAATTCAACAACACGGCGTAACGCAGAGTTTTCTTGATAACGAAGCCAAAAAGCGATTGATTGAAACGGCCGGATTCTGAATAACCCTAAAGCATAAAAAAGCCCGCTGATGCGGGCTTTTTGCTATGTTGTTGACCGTATTATGCAGCGTTAGCTTCTGCTTTTGTCTGCTCAGTGGCGCTAGATTGATAGGCGATAAGCTCTTCGTGGTCAAAGTCGTCCACGTTGATAGTGCGCAATCTTCCGGCTTCTGTGCGTTTAAGTAACGCTGCTTCTTCAGCTGTGATCCAGCCATTTTCCAGCGCTTCATCGGCTAACATAGATAGCTGAGTGAAAGGCAATTTCGCTTTTTTCAGTTCACAGATTTTTTCAAACACAGGTTCGCTAGCCAGCACATCATCCAACGTTTGTTCTAAATCACCAAACAAGTTGCCTTCTTCACGAGTCAGATATTGACCATCACCTAGGCGACTACGCGCGCTACAAGGTGTTTGCAACATTTGCGCAATCTTGTGTTCAATTTTGTCTGACGGTGGGGCAGTACGACGACCAAATAGCATAACGAGTACTTTGAGTGTTTTTGCAACCGCTTTGTTTGGGAAATTGTCGATGAAATTGATGATAGCAGTTTCGATATCAAACAATACATCTGCCATTGCCCAATGCAGTAGCGGTAGGTCTTCTTGTAAACGACCTTCTTCGTCATAACGTTTTAGTGTTGCACTGGCAAGATACAAACCAGACAGGATATCACCTAAACGAGCAGACAGACGCTCACGACGTTTGAGGTCACCGCCCAAAACACCCATAGAGATATCGGTCATTAACGCTAAGTTCGCACTATAACCTTGCAACGCTTTGTAATATTTAGCGGTTTGGTCATCAAATGGTGCTTTGTGGAAGACACCATTGGTCAATGAGAACCATAAACTACGGGTGGTGTTAGCGATAGCAAAACCAATATGCCCGAATACGGCTTTGTCGAAGGTTTCCAAGCGTTCCTTTTTGTCTTCGATTGCAGCAGCTTGAATCTCTTGCAGTACGTAAGGGTGACAACGCATTGCCCCTTGACCAAAGATCATCATGTTACGGGTAAGAATATTTGCACCTTCAACCGTAATAGAGATAGGCGCACCTTGATAGCCTCGGCCGAGATAATTATTTGGCCCAAGCATAATGCCTTTACCACCATGCACGTCCATCGAATCGTTTACGATCTGGCGCATACGTTCAGTGAGGTGGTATTTACAAATTGCTGAGATGACAGAAGGTTTTTCACCTAAATCAACACCCACTGTAGAGAGGCGAGTGACAGCGTCCATCATGTACGCGTTGCCACCGATACGGCCTAGCATCTCTTCAACACCTTCCATATGGCCTACAGGCATACGGAATTGTCTTCTGATACGCGCATAAGCGCCGGTTGCCAATGCTACTTGCTTAGCGCCACCAGCGGCAGTTGATGGAAGGGTAATACAGCGCCCTACAGATAAGCACTCAACCAACATACGCCAGCCATTCCCCGCCATTTTAGGGCCACCAATAATGAAATCGAGCGGAACGAATATATCATTACCGCGAATCGGACCATTATGGAAAGGAGTATTTAATGGGAAGTGGCGGCGGCCAATATCTAAACCCGCAGTATCACGAGGGATAAGGGCACAGGTAATGCCAAGGTCTTCTTCACCACCCAACAAACCTTCAGGATCTTGAAGTTTGAATGCCAAGCCTACGACTGTAGCAATCGGTGCCAGTGTGATGTAGCGCTTGTTAAAGGTAAGTTTCATACCCAGCACTTCTTCACCTTCCCATTCACCTTTGCAAACCACACCGAGGTCTGGGATAGCCCCCGCATCTGAACCGGCCTCTGGTCCTGTCAATGCGAAACAAGGTATCTCCAAGCCTTGGGCTAGGCGAGGCAAATAGTGGTCCTGTTGTTCTTTGGTACCGTAGTGCTGGAGTAGCTCGCCCGGTCCAAGAGAATTAGGGACACCTACTGTACTCGATAGTACGGCACTAGTGCCGGCCAACTTCTGTAAAACCCGTGATTGAGCATACGCAGAGAATTGTAAGCCACCGAATTCTTTTTTGATGATCATCGCAAAGAATTTGTGCTCTTTGAGGAAATCCCAAATCTCTTTCGGTAGGTCTGCGTCTTTGTGGTTGATTTGCCATTCATCAACCATGTTGCAAACTCGGTCGACCGGACCATCGAGGAAGGCTTGCTCTTCTGGGGTCAACCTACCTTTTGAAATAGCGTGTAATTTATTCCAATCAGGCTTACCGCTAAAGATATCACCATCCCACCATACTGTTCCTGCGTCGATCGCTTCTTGTTCAGTCCGCGACATTTCAGGCATTACTGCACGATAGAAAGCCAGTAGCTTGGTCGTGATGTATTGTTGTCGTAGTGATGGGGTCGCGAAAGGCACGGCTAGAGCAAGAAACACTACCCAGCCAAAAAAGCCAACATCGCCAAAGAAAGTGCCTACAACCATCACTGCTGCTGCGGCAGCAACGGCGTTGGTCAAACTAGTGCGTTTGTAGCTTGCGATTGCCAGGGTAACAACCACAAGTAAAAACCAAAGAAAACCAGACATATGTATCTCCTGAGCTTTAAAAATGGTCTGAATTCAGGTCAGACCAGATACGCTAACACTATATTTACATACGTGAAAAAGCAAGAAAAATGGACGGATTTTCGAGGGAAATAAGGCGATATTTGTTTACGGTATCGCCTCATAAACGCAATGGATAGTTGACTATAAAACGCGGAAAGCTTTTAGCTGAACATCGCCTTGTTCGTCGCCATTTTTAAATTGTTGCAAACGCACCATGTTGTAGTGCAATTCAGGGGCAAACCACGCATAGGTAACGCGTTTTTTGCTCTCCCTTGCAATTTTGACTTTGATGGCTTCAACCTTACCGTAGGGAAGAGACAGGGTTTCGCTTCCTTCCACTATGATACGATATTTTCGTTTTTCGCCGCGTGAATTGATGAAATCGTAGCTGATATCATCCTCACCATTGGCAAGCTTCTGAGGGATATCGAGTCGATAAAGTTGGTTGTCCCATTCTCCCAACCAATCCATGGCTTCACCGTCTTTGACTTCAATTTGCTGTTGTTTAGCGTTGAAAGCAAGCTCCAAGGATTTATCGGAACCGGTCCCTGTTCTGGAGTAATAGTACTCTTTAGGCGTGAAGTGCCCATCGTTAAAAGAGAAAATCGAGTGTTCCTTTCGCTTGTCGGAGTAAAAGAAAACCTTCGCTTTCGAAAAATAGGTGAGCGAATACGTATTTGCAGCGAGATGCTCGAGCTTAAGTGTGGCGGTGCCAACGTTGTTGCCCCATCTGATGCCGGTATATTCGGCTTCAAATGGCTGTAGTTGAAAAGTATCGGATGCGGCATTGGCCACAAAAGCAAACGCCCACAGCAAACATGCTGCAAGCGTTGATGTCAAAGAGTTAATCGTTTGCGTATCCCTGTTCAGGAAGTACTTGATCATCCAGTATCGCCTTGTTTTGATTCATGGTTAATCGACCTTCACAAAACCACCGAAGCACTAGCGGATATAAATCGCGTTCTTGTTCTTGAACTCGAGATGCCAGTGTCGATGAATCGTCATCCTCGAACACCGGGACGCGGCTTTGGATAATCACCGGACCACCATCTAATTCAGGCGTAACAAAATGAACGCTAACACCGTGCTCGGTATCGCCATTGTCGATTGCGCGTTGATGGGTATTTAACCCTTTATACTTGGGCAACAAAGATGGATGAATGTTCAGTAATTTTCCTGAAAAATATTCAACAAAATCCGGAGTCAGTATTCTCATGAAGCCCGCAAGCACAACACAATCAGGTGAGTACGCTTCGATTTTTGCTTTTAAGGCACGATCGTAATCTTCTCTGTCAGGATACTGAGTATGGTCGATACAAAGGTTTGGGATACCGGCATTTTTAGCCCGCGTTAAACCGAATGCGTTAGGCCTGTTAGAAATGACGCAGGCGATCTCGGCATTGAGTTTACCAGCATCAATGTAATCGATCATTGATTGCAGGTTGGACCCATTGCCGGATATCAAAACGCAAAGTTTTGGTGTCTTTTCTGCCATGGCTATTTGATTTCCACTTGGTCATCGCCGTTGCGAGTGGCTATTTCACCAATTAACCAAGCGTTTTCACCTTCACCTTTGAGGATGTTCAATGCAGAATCGACATCTTGAGAGTCAACCACAATGACAAGACCAACACCACAGTTGAAGGTACGGTACATTTCGTGACGAGTGACGTTGCCGTTGTCCTGTAACCAGTTGAATATCGCCGGCCATTGCCAGCTAGCTTCATCAACGATGACTTTAGCATCGTCAGGTAGTACGCGAGGAATGTTTTCCCAAAAACCACCACCAGTAATGTGAGAAATGGCGCTGACATCAATACTTTCCAGCAACTTAAGTACTGGCTTAACATAGATTCGAGTGGGCTCAAGCAAGTGTTCGATAATGGGTTTGTCTTCGAGTTCTGCGTTGACATCTGCACCACTGACTTCAATGATTTTTCTGATAAGCGAATAACCATTTGAGTGAGGGCCAGAAGATCCCAGCGCAATGATCGACTGTCCAGGTTTAACATTTGAACCGTCGATAACCTTGTCCGCTTCAACAACACCCACACAGAAGCCTGCAATATCGTAGTCGCCATCTTGGTACATGCCCGGCATTTCTGCCGTCTCACCACCAATTAGAGCACAACCTGAGAGTTCACATCCGGCGCCGATGCCTGAAACCACATCCGCTGCCACGTCAACGTCAAGTTTTCCTGTTGCGTAGTAGTCAAGAAAGAACAACGGCTCGGCACCTTGGACGATAAGATCGTTTACACACATACCTACGAGATCAATGCCGACACCGTGGTGTTGTCCTGCATCCATCGCCACGCGAAGTTTGGTACCGACACCATCAGTACCTGAAACGAGTAGGGGCTTGTTGTACTTCTCAGGAATCGCACAAAGGGCGCCGAAGCCTCCCAATCCGCCTTTTACTTCCGGACGATGAGTCCGTTTGGTAACGTGCTTAATGCGTTCGACCAATTGATTACCGGCGTCGATGTCGACACCTGCGTCTTTGTAGCTAAGAGAAGTTTTCTGTTCGCTCACGGTGGGGCCCTGATGCTGTTCTTTAAAAAACGCGGATTCTACCAGCAACAGGGCTCAAGTCCAATTGCAACACCTCAGATTTTGCTAAATTTACGAAATAAGTTTTATCGGCCGGTTTTTATCACTTTTCCAGTGTTGTTTCGGTGCGCCGAGCGTCGTTTACAAGATATGATAGCTGTAGAGCAAACGCAGGACGATTTATGATAAAGAACGTCGAAAATGCTGGAAATGATCCCTTAAAGTCTTTATCTTTTCTTGCGACGGATTTTCTTTTATTTACGGTAGTTCATGGAGTTGCGAAACATTTTAAAATCGTTCTTCAACGGTAAGCGCAAGCACAGAGCGTTTATACACAGCAGTGCGTTTATTTCTTCGGTGCTATGCACATGCGTTATGCTCTCCTTGTCGTCTGTGTCCCATGCCAGTGTTTTGGTTGAGACCACCATTGGGCGGACGCCAGTATCCGATCAATCGGCTTCTGGTCAACAACAGGCGATTCGAAAAGCAATGGAAAATGCCCTTGTCAAACTGACCGGTAAAAGTGATGTTGCTGATTATCAGGGCGTTGGTGCAATTGTTAAATCAGCAGACCGTTATTTGCGATCCTACTCATTTGACGCCGTCGACAATCAGCTGTTTTATACGGCAGAATTTGACCAGACGATGTTGGAAAGTGATGTCGCCGCACTTGGTCTACCCATTTGGGGTAAACGTCGACCGGATTCTGTCTTGTGGTTTGCTTTCGAAGATGAAAATGACGAGCGCACTGTTCTTGGTGAATCGTCAGCAAGTGAATACAAAGATAGACTCGTTGCTGCAGCCTATGACAGAGGCATGCCCCTAAGTTTGCCGCTATTGGACTTAACAGACACCCTTCAAGTTTCAATTTATGATGTGTGGGGGTTGTTCTCGACGTCTCTTGAATCAGCAAGCGAGCGATACGGCGTCGACTATGTACTCGGAGCACGGCTATATAAGAATTCAGCGTCAACATTGGCGTTACCACAAACCCCTCAAACTAGTTACGCGTTACCAAAAGTGACCTTGCCTGCATTCGCTTATGGCGATATGGCCAGTGTTGACTACCATATCGAAATGGCGCTGGGGAGCAGCGAAGAAAGTGGTCCCAGTTTCACTCAGTCAGAATTCAATGCATTGTCAAAAAGAGTACGGCAAGGGCGTTTCAGCCTCGATTGGTTAATCGACCGCGATGGTGAAGTGTCCCGCGGCACCCTGTTTGGCGATGACACGGGTAGCTTAATCGCCAAATTTATCGATGCCGTTGCCGATGATTTAGGTAATGCTTACGCTATTCTACCTTCTTCAATTGAAGGCGAGGGAAAGACCGTAACCATGGTGGTGAATAACTTAGACAGTTATAAGAAGTACATAGACGTTCAAGCTTATATCAACAGTTTGAGTGTTGTCGACTCAGCGGCACTGACGAGGCAGTACGGTGCCACATCGGAATTCACGCTGTCGTTGTTGGGAACGGCCGCCGACTTAAACAACGTTCTTCGTTTAGAATCGCGGCTGCGGCCTCAAACCGATACCTTTGGGCAACCGCTTGAAGGTTTTCAATTCAGCTGGCGGGATTAATCGATGCAACTGCCGCTACCAGTGAGTTTGCCGACATTAGAGACCTTTGACAGTTTCGTCTCAGGTGGCAACGAGGAACTGGTAGCGGTACTAGAGAACCTGTCTCGGCAATTGCCATTAGATGACAAAGACAAGGATAGTGACTTGGTTCATTTATCATTGCCTTTGGTTAATATTGTTGGCGCAGCTGCAAGAGGGAAGAGCCACCTGTTGTATGCAATTTGTCACCAGATGGCCAAACGAGACGTACCACATCTGTATTTGAATATGGAAGAAGCCCACGATTGGTCTCCATTGATATTTGATGGCTTAGAGCTACTGCCATTGGTATGTTTGGATAATCTCGATGCCGTGGCGTCTGAGCCATTGTGGGAGGAAGCTGTGTTTGATTTCCTCAATCGAATTGGTGAGACTCGAAAAACAGTATTGGTCACAACATCGCGAATAGGCCCTCAACACCCTGAATTTTTATTGCCTGATCTGCGCTCTCGTTTGGGGTGGGGAGTGACTTATCATTTGCATCACTTAGACGACCAACAACGTCAATCGGCATTGAGTTATCGCGCCAGTCAAATAGGCTTGTCGTTTTCAGAACAGGCAATTCAATTCTTGATCAACCACTGTGAGCGAGACATGGGGAGCCTGATGAGCATGCTTTCGCGTCTAGATAAGCGCTCATTGCAAGAGCAAAAACGCCTGACTGTGCCCTTGGTCAAGCGCGAGCTTGGCATAGTAGACAAACCCTGAATATTAATTGGGTTGCGAATCTTTAGCCAAATATACCGTTTGCGAGGGGAAGGCAAAACCGCTTCGCTTATTCACGATTTCGTACATCCCTAACAAGAGATCTTCTTGTCTTGCTAAAAACTCGTCGTAATTGGATGCTTTTAAATACGCGTATATTTCAACATCGAGAGAGGCACTACCATAGCTGATAAATCGCACTCTCGCCCCGTCCTTAAATACGTAAGTTGCCTGACTTAAGTGTGCTCTGAGTTCTCCTAGCAGGGTTTGGAGTGCTTTGGGTTCAGTTTCATAACGCAAATTGAGAACTGTGCGCAATAGGAACTTACGGCGCATCGTGTAATTTTCAATTCGTTCTGAAGACAACAAACCATTTGGCAAGGTAACCACGGTATCCGCCAGCGTGCGTATGCGTGTAGAGCGCAAGCCAATGTTTTCTATTGTTCCTATGACATCACCGATTTGGCAAAAGTCACCAACTCGTAAAGGTTGGTCGGTGACAATGATGATGCTGCCGACTAGATTTTCTATGGCTTTTTGTGCGCCTAATGCCAATGCAATACCGCCAATTCCCAGAGCAGCAAGTCCTGTTGTAACGTCAATACCATTTGTGTTGAGTACTAAAATTAAGGCTAGAACGAATAAGCAAACCTTAGCAGATGCTCTAAAGAAAACGACAATTGATAAGCTACCGACGCGGTTTCGTTCTCTGAGGATTTTCTCCCCGCGACTGGATAGGGTGTCGATCAAAGACCACAAAAAGACAAATAGGGCGACCCACAAAACAGTTATGATGGCAAAACTGAAGTCTTGCCTGATCAAAATAGAAAACTCTAAGTAACGCTCAACAAACAGAAAACTAAAGGCAGCGAACGTTAAACCGGCAGGTATCGATAGCGCGGTAGATGCTTGTGCTATTTTCGAATCGGGATGTTTATTGAGATAGGCGGTAGTGGCTAGTCGGCCTAGCTTAACCACCAGCCAACCCAGTACAGCGGCGACAATTGAAAGTAGTGCAGCGGCAATCCACTGGCCGATATTGGCACCACGCCACTCAGGCGTTTTTAACGCGCTGGGCAATAACTGGTCGATTTTAGAAGTGTCTAGCGCTTCAACGGCTTGGGAAAGCAACACTATGGTGTCTTGAGAAATGAGCCATTTTTTTTCATTTTGGCTGACAGAAACTCGCTCCAATAAGATGTCGAATTGTCGGTCTTCAATCCTAAATGTCCCAATTTTTTCTTTGTCTAAGCCATACTGTGGATTTTGCGATCCTTCAGGTTTATCAGAAATTAAACCAATTGGCTGCAGTCCGCCTTGAGTATCTAGGAGTGTCGCAAAGCGATCGATAACCAGAGGAGCGTTGACTTGCTTCAATTTGAACGTCGGGCGCAAATCAAAAAACATGGTCATGGGGATGGCCGATGCGCCTGACATCACGCTTAACATTTCTCTTACCGCATGCCTGGGCGAGTCATTTTGATTGACGCTGGCCTCATTGCTGTTGTCAATATCTGTGGTCGGTGGCGTTTGCCCGTATGCAGACGATGTTGTCATCGCAACAAAAAACAGCGTGGTTAACCAAAGTGTCAATATTGGCCTAAGTCTTTGTTTTTTCATATTGTACCCTGTTTTTCATACTCGTTACTCAACACTCAAAAAGTGTAGTCGTGATTTTAGGGCGTATTGTGTTTTTATTGCTTATCTTCACTTATACTCAACAGGTAACGACCTACAGCCTCATAAGCTGGCAAAGAGGTAGGATCGATTACGCCATTAGCGGCACTTGGATGTGAAGCGAATCTGACAATTACCATTTCAGCGGTTGGGTCGATATAGATGGTTTGCCCGTGCACCCCTCTGGCTGCGAACGCGCCATGAGCATTGTGGAAGTGCCACCACATGCTTCTGTAGCTGCCATTTGGCATCGTGCTAAAACCTGCAGCGCGAAAGGCATCTTGGCTGCCGGGTGTTCGGATACTGGCGACGGCACGCGCAGGCAAAACTTGCTTGCCATTTATTTGCCCCATATTTAATACCGTAAGTCCTAAGCGTGCCAAATCTCTCAATGTAGCGCTTAGTCCACCGCCGGCAAAGGGTGTCCCTAATCCGTCGACCGTGATATCAGCACCATAGGCAGCGCCAATAGGTTGCCATATTAATTCACTGGCGACATGGTTGTATGGCTTGCCTGAAGACTTAGCAATTAGCCAACCCAATACATCGGAATTTACCGTTTTATAACCGAAATTCGAACCGTGCTCGCCTAACTTTTTGACGTTTTGTAGGTATTCAAAATAGCCTACTGGGCCAGTGTAATCTTTGGGTTTTGGCAATGGGTTGGCGGCGTAACTATATTTCCAAATATCGGCATTTGGGTCGGCGTAGTGTTCGTTGTAATCCAGCGATGTGGTCATATCCATAACCTGCCTGACGGATGCATCCGCAAAAGCCGAACGTTGAAGTTCAGGAATGATAGTGGACACAGACGCATTTTCATCTAACTGGCCTTGTGCAATCAAAACTTCGGCGATTAACCCAGTTAACGACTTCGTCATCGACATTGCCGCGTGGTTAGTCTGTGGTGTCAAACAACCTCGATAATCCTCGTATACGATATGACCTTTGTGCAAAATCAATATGCCATCCGTGTAATTGGCCGCTAGGCTGTCTTTCCATGTCATTGACGTTTTACTATTTAAAGGCTTGAAAGTGATCCCATCGATTTTCTCATCGACCTTCTTTGAAAGAGGCGTAAATGTATCAGGCGCACGCTGAATCGCTGCTGTTGGTAACAGTTCTCTCATGTGGCATACCGACCATCTCAGGTTGGGAAAGCTGAAAAACACTGAATCGGGTAGCGTTACACGCTTGTTTTGAGGGGGTGGAAAGCCTTGCATTAACCCAAGGTGTTTGGGGTCAGATTGGGCATCTGTTAACACCGATTGGGAATGGTCTACCTCATTTTCGCTTGCGTCGGTTTGGATGGTAAACAACGCCCATAAAACAAGGAGGTGAGATAGGTATCTGATCACGATGATGTCCTTTCACTAAGTGCCTGTTATTCCTATATGCAAATAAACCAGGAAAGGATCGGTATTGGATAGAAAACGGCCTCTGATTGAGGCCGTTCGAACTTAATTGGTTAATTTGAGGTGATTTGGGTGCCACCTGTGGTGTTCACTGAGCGGAATTCCGATAGGTTGAGCTTGCTCGACTGTAGACTTTAATGGAGTGGGGGGCTGTTCGAAAGATGCAAAGTCAAACCATGAACGGCCAGGAGTCAGTTGTTCCGGAGCGGGTAACGCAGCCTGCGCAGTATTTAGATTGATGGATGGTAAAATATTGCGCACAGTAAATGCCGTTCTGGCGTCCAAAAGTGGGTCGCTAATCCGATCTCTTTGCCCCCATGTCACTATATCTGTACCGTCGGCAATAACACCAACATCCGCACTTACGCCAAGTCGATGAAGCATCATGAAGCGTTCAAACAAGGTGGCGTAGTCTTCTCTTTCGGTAAAATAAGAATAAAACGCAGGCGCTTGATCCGTGACGAAAAAGCTCGCAGCGTCATCGGCAGTATAGGCCCGCTGAACGGCAGTAGCATCCGTACCGCCAAATGCGACTTGGGCGAGGCCATCAAGTTCTTGAGACTGTAACGGATACAATGCCGTCATCTCATCTGAACGAGGGGCATTACTTCGAAAGTTACTCAACGGGTTATCGGCATCACTCAACGACGCCCATTTTGTATAATCAAAAAAATCATTAGCGTGAGCGAGTTCGTGATACATCAACCAAGCCAGTGCTGCTTCGGTTTGTGCACTAGTCCGAGACTGCCTGCTAGCGGCGGTTAATCCGCGCTGAGGAAAATAATAAACATTATCTCGCACGTATCGCCAAAAGATACCAAACTGGAGGTCGTTGCCGAAGTTACTGCGAAAATCAGGGGCCGTATTTAACGTGTCTCGTTCTTCTGGTGTTTGCCAAAAGTTATTGCCATCTAAGTAGATTGCGCCAGTGGCGACCCAGTAGAATGACGGTCGGACATCATAAGAAATGACAATCGCTGTAGTGGCACCGAGTAGTTGCAACATATCTTCACTGGTGGCAGAAGTTTCCAAAAATGCTTTGAACCTATCGCCCATCCATTGATGGGAGACTAAAGTGCGGTCCAAAATATCATCAATGGTGGGATTGGCCGTCACTTGGCCAATCAGCGGCAAGCGACCGAACGAACAAGTTTGTTCAATGACGTTATTGTAAACGCATTCCTGTAAAGCTCTGGCATAGGGGCTGTCGGCGTTGTAAGGCATCATATCAGCCGTGACAATATTGTTTGCCGCACTTGGAAAGAAGCCTTCATCGTTAATATTGCTATCTTTCACCATCAAAAACGACAAATCCGAACCGGTGGACCCATCTTCGAACGTTACCTCTGCCTCGTAAACAATGACTTCATCTCTTGATACCCGGGGCGCGTCGAAGAACAAACTTTGTTGAGGTCCGTCATTAGAGTCAGACCCAAAGCGGATATTGGTTGGTGTTGGGCCAGATATCTGTTGCCATACAACATTGGATATTGCCGAAGTCTCCGAGCTATCAACCCTTAACGAGACCCGACCTCCCTCGGTTGCCGCATGATCTAAACGAATATCAACGTCAGGATCGGATGGCGCCACTACGTCTAGTGTAAAATTAAGCGTGTGCTGTTGGTTGTTGGCTAGGGTAACGTTTGCTGTTAGCGGGATCTGTCCTACATCACTGACATCAAAACCAATAGCTTGCGTGTGAGGGGCCAAGATATTGACTGTCGTATTTGTCGTCGACCAATTGATTGACCGAACGGCTGTGCCATCATCACTACGCAAGGCAAAGCCGACCGCTTCGCCAACTTGAGCACTGAGCTGGCCAAAAACAAGTAGACCGTTTTCACTGAGAATCGGTGTAACAGCATCTGGAGATGGTGCTGGAGTCGGTGGGGTTGGTGTAGAAGGCGGTGCTGTTATGCTGCCATTTCCGCCACCACCGCCTCCACCTCCACCACAGGCGGAGAGCCCCAATAACATTGCCGAGATCAGTGAAATTCGCTTCATCGCTAGTCCCCTTCAAATCGTTGCTTTTCTTCCTGCATTTCTTCTTTTAATTTCTTCAGACCTATACCTAATTCTCGACCTTTCAACCGAGCGTAAAGGCTACAGCCGACAAACATCATAGTGGCCAGAATCAGTTCGACAACGCCGTACCAAAATTCACTTGGCTCTGCATACATCACTGTTAGGCTGTGCAAAAAATACAGAAGTACAACAAAGTTCGCCCAAGCATGAGTGTAGGGTTTGCCTTTGACTATACCCCAGAAGGGGAACAGCAGAGGTACCACGTATAATGCGACACCCAACCATTGGCCGTACTTCGCATCTTGTTCAAAAACAAATTGCCATAGTGTCATCCAGACTAGTAGGCCTAAAAAACCTGAAAGTGCGAGATAACGGTAAAACTTTACATCTTTAAACATGACAGGTTTCCTAACTAGAAAATTTCGTTGCTGAAGCGGCGCGGGCAAATTCTGCTAGCCTGACGCCTTGTACATGACACAACTTGGCTTCGTCTTCAGTAATTTGTGGGCCATTGGTTGCCGTATGCGATACGCCGTATGGCGTTCCTCCACTTGTTGTGGTGTGAAGCGTTGGCTCGGAATAAGGCAAGCCCAGGATCACCATGCCGTGGTGCAAGAGGGGTAACATCATCGTCAATAAGGTGGTTTCTTGTCCACCATGCATGCTTCCCGTACTGGTAAAGGCGCAGGCAGGCTTATTGATTAAACTGCCTGCCAACCACTCTTTTGAGGTTGAATCAATAAAGTGTTTCAGGGGGGCCGCCATGTTACCAAATCGAGTGGGGCTACCAAGCGCTAATCCACTACAGTTTTTTAAATCATCAATACTGACGTACGGCGCACCTTGTTCAGGTATCGCTTTGGCGTCATCGATTCCTGTGCCTACGGGGGGGACTGTGCGAATCATCGCCTCAACCCCCGTAGATTCAATACCCCGTGCAATATGTTCAGCTAGTTGTTTAGTCGCGCCTTCGCGACTGTAATACAACACTAAAATAGGTTGCATTAGAGAATATCCAAAACTGACTCAGGTGGGCGACCAATTTTTGCTTTGTTGCCATTGATGACCACAGGTCGCTCAAGCAGTTTAGGGTAGGAAACCAGTGCGTCAAAAACCTCTTCATTTGAGCTGGCTTTGCTCAAGCCGGCTTCTTTAAACTCAGCTTCTTTGGGACGGATCATGTGATGCGCGCTTTCAATGCCTAGCTTTTGAAAAAGTGACGTTATGTCGTCGCGGTTCAAAGGTGTTTTCAGATACTCGACAACAGTGGGTGAAATACCTTGTTCTTCCAACAACGCAAGGGTTTGTCGGCTTTTCGAACAACGAGGATTGTGAAGAATGGTAATACTAGACATGGAGTCGCTCATTATGTTGTTATATTTGCCGTCGTATAATCCAGATCTAACAGGTTTTATCAAGTGAAAAACGCAGCAGTATCGCAATTATCAGGCCGCCAACAAGCTAATGTTCGTTCTTTGCTCACATGGTGTGTGATATTACTGGCGGCTTTGGCGGGCGTGTTTACTTATCGTATTACCACTTACGATTTTAAAACCCTAGATGATCAAAAATATACGTGGAATGAATTAAAAGGTGATTGGGTTGTGGTCAACTATTTCGCCAAATGGTGTGCCCCTTGTTTACGAGAAGTCCCTGAATTGAATGCGTTTTATGAAGCCAGTCAAGGGGATGGTGTGGCTATGTTTATGGTCAGTTATGACCCGTTATCGGCTCAAGAGCTCACGTCCATACAACAAGAATACAAAATTAGTGTTCCCATCATAGTGCCCAGTGACAACGTGGTGATGCCAAACACGCATCCGCGTTTCTTACCGGCCACTTTTATCATAAACCCTCAAGGTGGCGTTGCGATGGAATTGTTTGGCGAGCAGACCGCACAATCACTCATGACCACCTTAAAGGCCTTACAAGAAACAGAATCTACTTAAAGTCGTTGTAAACGCTCTTGTTCCTCTCGGAACTGCTTGATCCGGGCTCTGATGCGCTGTTTGGACAGATAACTATCCCCAGTAAAATTGTAAGCGTGTTGCATTTCGTCAATCGCTCTGCCGTAGGCACCATAGAGCGCATAGACCTCTGCATTTGCTTGATGCATATCCAGAGGCTGTTTTGCGTATTTATAGGCATCAGCGATCAGTTGATAGGCAAGCAAATCGTCATCTTTCACAAGAATATAATCTTTAAGCGTACTGATCGCCTCTTCGTAGCGTTCAGCCGAGATGTACGCGTTGGACAAGTTTAACACCAAGGTCGCGTTTCTTGGCTTTACCGCCAGCGGCTTCTGTAGGCGCGTTATAGCTTCATCATATTTTTCAAGCGCGATTGAGACATCGGTTGCTGTATCCAAATAGAACAAGTTATTTGGCGATGTAGCGAGTAATTCTGAAATCAAGGCTTCCGCCTTTTCAGGCTGGTCGTTTTTCAGATAAGCGGCTGCTAGACCGTATTTTGCGGCTTGAGGCAATGGATAGCTTTTACTGCTAACAGCCGCTTCGAAGTATTCGACCGCATATTTGTCACTAAAGACATAATTGGCCTTTACTCTTGCGCGAGCCAAATGAAACGATTCACTTGGCGGCAAGTTAACTGGCTGAAAGTTTCGCGCTCGTGACCTAGCGTCTGCAATCCTTGTTTCGGTCAACGGGTGAGAGAGTAGCCTGGCTGGGGGTCTAGAAACCAATCGATATTGTTCAGCGAGCGTACCGAAAAATGTTGCCGCACCATTCGGGTCAAAACCGGAGCGGGCGAGCATGGCGATACCTATTCTGTCAGCCTCTTTTTCGTTAGAGCGGGTGTAATCGATAGACAGTTGCGCATTTGCCGCTTGACCAGCCGAAATCGCGGCTAATCCTGCCTGGGGGTTGGCAACTGCAACTAGTAGCCCACCTAACAGCGAGGCAAGTTGTAAAGGCGAGGCTTTTTGTTGTGCTAATACCCGACGGGCGATGTGGCGCTGAGTTACGTGCGCAACCTCGTGAGCCAAAACCGATGCTAATTCACTTTCGTTTTCTGAGCGGTATATCAAGCCCGTATGTACACCTATATGGCCACCGAAAAAGGCAAAGGCATTGATTGCTTTGTTGTTAACCCAGAAAAATTCAAAGGGAAACTTCACGTTGTCCGCGTTGGCTACCAGTCGATTACCGAGATCTTGAAGGTATTCAGTAAGCACAGGATCATTGACGAGCGGTGACTGGCTGCGCATTTGACGCATAACCGCATCACCGATCAGAACTTCTTTATCCAGAGAGATGGCTTCAGACGCCACAACGCCAATTTCAGGCAGTGCGTTTTTGTCGTTGTAAGGCGTTTCTTGGGACGCTGCTGAAAAAGCGACAGCGGCCAACAATGCAAGCGCTTTTATCCGAGTGGGCTTTTTTAATGTCATTGAACTCTTTTTTGTTAATTGCACTAATTCACCTACTTAGAACTAAGCTTAGACCACTGAGTTTCATTTTTTATCGTATTATTTGTGCGATGTATCTCACACATTACAATTTATTTTCATTACCTAGTGTATATCGGGATAAATTGTAATAAATTCAACATGCATATGTGGATAATGTCACATAAATACGCAGTGTTATCAATCGTGGTTCGATACCCTAAATGCGGTTTTGTAAAATGTCAGTGTTTTTGTATTAAACACGCTTTGTTACTTGTACCGTGTTTTTTAATATTGTCTTTGTTGTAAATTCAGATACCTAATATGTCGGCGTTTTGATTTGGTGACAGTGAAGTTTTCCAAACAATAAGTCAATCTGTTAGGTGACCTAAAGGATAGGAAGTAACTATGCTCAATGTGTTTGGTCGTTGGTACCGACGCAAATTCTCTGATCCGGATTCAGCCATGTTATTGGTATTGATAACCGTATCTTCTGCCATTGTTTTGATTTGGGGTGAGCTTATCATGCCTGTTCTGGTGGCGGCGGTCATTGCCTATCTGTTGGATTGGCCTGTTTCGCAGTTGAGTCGTCTCGGTATGGGGCGGGGCGCAGCGTGTGGACTCGTGCTAACCGCCTTCTTATTGGTCGTGACCTTTATCCTGATAGGCCTGATTCCGGTCATGTCTAAACAGGGTATTAACCTGATTCAGGAGACGCCTCTCATTTGGCAAGAGGCGCAAGAGTGGGTAGCGACACTGCCTGAGAAATACCCAGATTACGTTCACGCGGACCAAATACAAACCATGATGGCTGGCTTGAATGAAAAAATGGTATTGCTAGGCGAACAAATTATATCTGCGTCGTTCAGCTCAATTGGTGGATTAGCGGCATTGCTCGTTTATTCTATCCTTGTCCCGTTAATGGTCTTTTTCATGCTAAAAGACAAAGAGTATTTCTTTCAGAGCATTTCCCGTGTTTTGCCAAAGGAGCGCCGACTTATCACTCAAGTGGGTCAAGAAATGAACTCTCAAGTGGCCAATTATATTCGTGGCAAGGTGATAGAGATCGTCATTGTCGGTGTAGTGTCTTGTATTACCTTCGCCCTGATGGACCTGCGCTACGCGTTGTTACTTGGCGTGTTGGTAGGCTTGTCGGTACTAATTCCATACATTGGTGCAGCAGTAGTTACGATACCTGTCGCTGTGGTAGCAATGTTTCAATGGGGGATTACCTCAGAGTTTGGTTATCTGATGGTAGCGTACGGCATCATTCAAGCTTTAGATGGCAACGTTCTGGTTCCCATTTTGTTTTCTGAGGCCGTCAGCCTGCATCCGCTTTACATTATTGTTGCCGTGTTAGTCTTTGGAGGCATGTGGGGGTTCTGGGGCGTATTCTTCGCGATTCCACTTGCGACCTTAGTAAAGGCTGTGATTACCGCTTGGTCTTCAACGCCACCAGAAGAACATACTGCATAACAGGAGAGGGCACTTGTAAAGCCAGTGCCCGATACGCTCTTGTGTAAGTTTGTGCTCAGAGATAAAGGAAAGGCATTGCGTGCGTTAAAATACTCATTACTGTTGTTGCTATTTCTTCTCGTTGTTGGACTATTCCTTCCTCAAAAAATGGTGATCCCTGTCAGTGATGCGACGTCGTCTGATTGGAATCACAACACCTTTTGGTATGAGCCTTGGGGCAGTTCGATTGTGCACAAAGGCATAGATATCTTTGGTGACAAGGGGCAAAGTGTTATCGCTGCGGAGCGCGGTATCGTGCTCTATGTTGGCACCTTATCGAAAGGCGGCAATATCATTGTTGTTCTCGGCCCCAAATGGCGAATACATTACTATTCTCACCTACAACAAACAGATGTCTCAGCGTGGCAATGGGTAGCAAAGAAGCAAAAAATTGCGACATTAGGTGATAGTGGTAATGCGAGAGGAAAAGCACCCCATTTACATTTTTCCGTTGTCTCTTTGATTCCGATACCTTGGGAAATAACAACGCAAACTCACGGATGGAAGCGCATGTTTTACCTCAACCCACACGAATTACTGCAAGATTGACGGTAAGCTCTAGCTGACTAAACAGAGACAGTAAAAAGGACCGCGAACGGTCCTTTTTTCTTATTGATTGAGATAATCTAATACGACTTGGTGATGGTCTTTAGTCTTAAACTTGTTGAAAACGTGTTCTACCGTACCATTTTCATCGATAAGAAAACTGATGCGGTGAATACCATCGTATTCCTTACCCATAAACTTCTTAGGACCCCAAACGCCAAACGCGTCAGCGACCGCATGATCCTCGTCAGACAGTAGCGTGAAATTGAGATTTTCTTTCTCGATGAATTTTGGAAGACGTTTAACGGCGTCTGGACTTACACCCAAAACAACAACATTGCGTTCATCAAGGGCATCTTTGCTGTCACGAAGACATTGAGCCTGCGTTGTACAACCAGGTGTCATTGCTTTTGGGTAAAAATAAACCAGTACTTTCTTACCCGCGAGGTCTGTTAAAGCAACAGGGTTGCCGTCTTGGTCAGGAAGTGTGAATTGAGGGGCTGGGTTACCAGCTTGAAGCATGTTCATGAGAATCCTTTTGATGTTTCACCGTGATTTTTCCTTCTAGGCCGAGTTCGCCTAGAAGCCCATTGAAATCGTTTGCTATACCTTCAATATCGCCGCTTTGAGGGACATTGACGACTAGCTTACAGCGCATCATTTCGTTTCCCGTTGCTGGGCAGGGGAAGGTCTTTTGTCTAAATGCACTGATGGAAGCACTGCGTGTTGCAAAGAAGCTCGAAACCGTTGATATGAGGCCAGCCGCATCGACACCGCTAAACTCCACATCCAATAACACTTCGAGATTTTGTTTTTCGTGTTGGCTGGTACGTTTCATCATGGAGAGCAGATCAAATTGCTGACAAAAAGTCGGGATAGAGCATTCGACGCGTGTGATGGCTGGCTGAGAACCTTCGATTATCATAGTGAGGCTGAATTCTTTGCCATAAACAGCTTGGCGACTGTCTAGAATATTGCATTGATTCTCAGAGACCAGTTTGGCGATCTCACTCAAAATACCCGTTTGATCTGTGCCAAGTATGGTCACGATAAGTTGTGGTGTCATGATTGCTCTCGAGGACCGCTTACTGCAGCGCCAATCTTTACCAATAAAACGGCGCATATTAAGCCAAATTTAACTTATTCGCTACACGATGGGCAAAAATGTTTGTTTTTCAATGTAGTTTTATCTTTCTAACCAGCGAAAAACTACGCTGAGTGGCTACCGTCTTGCGCATAAAATGCGCAATTTTGCGCCTTAATTTCCAATATTAAAAAAAGAACGAAAAATAAAAGCGGTTTAACCCTAAAGGTGACTTGAGTTTAGAGGGATACAACTCTAATATGTGCGCTCACAAAATGCGGAGAGACTATGTTTACTGGTAGTTATGTAGCGCTCGTTACGCCAATGGACGTTAACGGCAATATCGATTATTCCGCACTAGCTAAGTTAGTGCAATTTCATATAGATCAGGGCACTCACGGAATTGTATCAGTTGGTACAACCGGTGAGTCAGCAACATTACCTTTTGATGAACACATTGAAGTAGTGAAACGCACTGTTGAAATTGCCGACGGAAAAATACCAGTTATCGCCGGTAGTGGCGCGAACTCGACCGCTGAGGCCATCTTTCTAACAGAAAAAATCGCACCGCTAGGTGTCGATGGCTTTTTGAGTGTCGTCCCGTATTACAACAAACCGCAACAAGCCGGTATGGTTGCCCATTTTGAAGCGGTAGCCAATGCAACTGACATCCCGGTAATTCTCTACAATGTGCCTGGTAGAACTGTCGCTGACATGATGCCAGAAACGGTGGCCAAGCTCGCTGAACATAAAAACATCATTGGTATTAAAGACGCCACTGGTGATCTTTCGCGTTTGCAACAAACCCAAGCGTTGGTGCCTAGCGATTTTCTGCAATTTAGCGGTGACGATTCAACCGGTGCGGAGTTCATGTGTATGGGCGGACACGGTGTCATATCGGTGACTGCAAACATAGCACCGGCCGTGATGTCAAAAATGTGTGAAGCGGCATTTGCTAAAGATTTTGATGCTTGTCGAGCACTCGATGCAACGATCGAAAAGCTTCACAGTGGCTTGTTCGTAGAGTCCAGCCCGGTCTTGCCTAAGTGGGCACTTTACAAAATGGGTTTGATGGCTTCGCCTGAATTGCGATTACCTATGGTATTGCCGGAACTAAATAGCCAAAAACATATCGAAGACATATTAAAAGAATATGGGCTGCTTGAAGGCTGATAAAGGATAATTATGAAAAGAACACTGGCACTGGTAAGTGGCATCGCCGCTGTAACACTTGCAGGTTGTGCAAGCCAGGTAGAAAATAAGACGGCATCAGGTGAGTTTACTTACCTAGAAACTCAAGAACGTGCGTCTTTTGTTGTACCGGAATCGGTAGATTCACCGGAATTTTCCGACGAATATGATATCCCTTCTGTCGGCGAAAGTGCCGATAAAAGCTTAGTAGGTAGAGCGGTTTATGTTCAATCGCCAAACCTTGTTTTGCCGGTTGTATCTGGGTCATTTGTAACAGAAGGGACGCAAAACGCTACGGTTTCATTTGACCAAGTCGACGATAGCCAACCTTTGGACAGAGCTATTTGGAACTCCTTGCTGAGCTACTTGGACAAAAACAATGTTGGTGTTGTGTCGTTTGATGAAACCAAAAGAGAATTAGTGACAGATTGGATTGAATTCAGAGAAGTCGTGAGCTCGTCATGGTACACGTTTACCGATATTGAACGAGTAACCAGAAGCCGCTTTAAGTTTACGATGGATGTTAAATCCCACGGGCGCTCTGCAGCACTTAACTCAGAATTACTTGACCATGAAGAGCAGTCGGGCAGCAGAGAAATCAAAACTGACCTCAATGCGCTACAAACCCGTCGCCAAGAAATCGAAATTTTAAATAAAGTCATTGGTCACTACGAGAACCAAATACGCCAAGAAGCTATAAGTCGTATCGCAGAAATACGTCAAGGTATCCGTACTGAGATGGGCTTCGATGACAATGGTGAGCCAGCCTTCGTGGTCAATGCTAAATATGACATCGCATGGCCTCGTTTGCTGCTGGTGTTGCGTAAATTGGGCTTTAACGTAAAGGATCTTGATAAATCGACTGGACTTTTGTTCGTCTCATACATTGGAGAAGAGTCGAGTTGGTGGAATAACTTTTGGTCGAGCGATGATAAATTGCTCGATGAAAGCGATTACCGATTGCGGGTTCGCGATTTAGGCGCGAAAACGTCAATTACTTTCATGAATGAAGAGAGTCAGCCGTTTGGAGCCAACCAAGTTGTTGATCTATTTGAGCCATTCTCTGAAATCATGTCAGAAGATAACTTAGATATCTAAACACACGAGAAGCACACACAATGGAAAAAAGGCAAGAACTTTACCGCGGTAAAGCAAAAACGGTTTATTTTACCGATGATGAGAATAAATTGATTTTGCATTTTCGCAATGATACCTCAGCATTTGATGGTCAAAAAATCGAACAGCTTGACCGCAAAGGTGAGGTAAACAACAAGTTCAATCATTTTATTATGACTAAGCTGGAAGAGGCTGGAATCAAGACGCAAGTAGAGTCATTGATCTCAGATACAGAAAGCGTAGTTAAAAAGCTGGATATGATTCCTGTTGAGTGTGTGGTGAGAAATGTGGCGTCTGGCTCATTGGTTCGCCGTCTTGGTATTGAGGATGGTCTAGAACTGACCCCGCCATTGTTTGAATTCTTCCTTAAGAACGATGAGTTACATGACCCGATGGTAAACGATTATCACATCGTTTCATTCGGCTGGGCCACCGAGGCGCAGATTGCCGAAATGAAGGCGCTCACGTTTAAAGTGAATGATGTGCTCAAAGCGATGTTCGATGATGCCGGTATGATCTTGGTAGATTACAAGCTAGAGTTTGGTGTCGACGTTGATGGCAACATCGTACTTGGCGATGAGTTTACGCCTGATGGCTGTCGTCTATGGGACAAAGAGACCAAGAAGAAAATGGACAAAGACCGTTTTCGTCAAGGCTTGGGTTCAGTGGTAGAGACCTACATTGAAGTTGCAGAACGCCTAGGCCTCTCTCTCTAATCCCATATATACGAAAAAAGCGCTACTTAGGTAGCGCTTTTTTACTTTCAGACGGGTTATTTGCAATTTATGCCTTATCAATACCAGTCTTCTCTGCGTGTTGGTACAAACGGTTTAAATATTCGTCAAACTGCGCTTTTTCTTCCTCACTGAAGCAACTCATTAATTTTTCCTGATACGCCAAAGAAATGGGTACGATATCTCGATAAACGGATTGCCCAAGTTCCGACAAGTGCAAAATAGACCGCCGTCTGTCGTTTTCCGCAATGTCTCTTTCAATTAACGTTCTGCTCAATAACTTGTTTACAGAACGACTGAGTATGGATTTTTCAATTTGGGTTTTGGCAGACACATCATCTGCCGAAATGCCCGGATACTCACCTAACACAGCCATAATCCTCCACTCCGTTACTGATAGGGCGAACTTGTTCTTATAGGTTTCAGCAATGGTTCCACTGACGCGGTTCGATAAAATCGAGAGACGATAGGGAAAGTAATTTTCTAGTTGGAGTGTTTTGGTGTCCATATTTGTGAACAGTTTTCCTGTGGCAGACGTTGTGAATATTGTGCCTTGAATGTTAATCAATTGACAATAGTTGTAGTTGCAACTAAATTAGTTGCAATTACAACTAAATGCGCAACTGTACATCAGCGCACGTTTAAGGAGACCGTTTCCATGGCAGATTTATTTGAAAACCCAGCTGGACTTGATGGCTTTGAGTTTGTTGAGTTTACCGCACCAGAGAAGGGCATTTTAGAGCCTGTGTTTGAAGCGATGGGATTTACCAAAGTAGCGGTACATAAATCTAAGGCAGTGGAGCTTTGGCGCCAGGGCGATATTAATTTTATCACTAACTATGAAAAGGATAGCCCAGCCCATTACTATGCTGAAGAGCATGGCCCATCTGCATGTGGCATGGCGTTTCGCGTAAAGAATGCACAAAAGGCTTACGCTGAAGTACTCGAAAAAGGCGCTCAGCCAATTGAAGTGAATACTGGACCGATGGAGCTGAGGCTACCCGCCATTAAGGGTATCGGTGGTGCAACGTTATATCTAATTGATCGCTATGAAGAAGGTAAGACAATCTATGATATCGATTTCGATTGGATCGAAGGCGTAGATCGTCATCCTGAAGGTTGCGGATTCCATACACTTGATCACCTTACGCACAATGTTTATCGCGGTCGTATGGATTATTGGGCGAATTTCTATGAGACTTTATTCAACTTCCGCGAAATCCGCTATTTTGATATCAAGGGCGAATACACAGGCTTGTTGTCTAAAGCTATGACAGCACCGGATGGTAAAATCCGCATTCCATTAAATGAAGAAGCTGCTGGCGGCGGTGGTCAAATCGAAGAATTCTTGATGAAATACAACGGTGAGGGTATTCAGCACATCGCGTTCGCCTGTGATGACCTTCCTGCGTGTTGGGACCGTTTGAAGGCGAAAGGAATGAAGTTCATGACGGCGCCGCCTGCGACCTACTACGAAATGCTTGAAGAGCGTCTCCCTGGACATGGCGAACCAACTGATGAGCTGCAAGCCCGAGGCATTTTGTTAGACGGCACGACCGACGGCGGCCAACCTCGTTTGCTTCTGCAAATTTTCTCTGACACTTTACTTGGTCCTGTGTTTTTTGAATTCATTCAGCGCAAGCAGGACGAAGGATTTGGTGAAGGTAATTTTAAAGCCTTATTTGAATCTATCGAGAGAGACCAATTGGCTCGCGGAGTTATCGGCGACAACGGTGATGAGGTAGCCTAATGGACATTAAACGTATCCACCATGTGGCCTACCGCTGCAAGGATGCCAAAGAAACCGTGCAATTCTACAATGGCCTTTTGAACATGGATTTCCAACTGGCTATCGCTGAGAATCAAGTGCCTTCGACTAAGGCGCCTGATCCCTACATGCACGTTTTTTTAGATGCAGGAATGGGTAATGTGTTGGCATTTTTCGAGTTGCCTAATTCACCTGAAATGGGCCGAGATGGTAATACCCCCCAATGGGTTCAGCACATTGCGATGGAAGTCGAAGACATGGACGCGCTGCGCAGTGCCAAAGCGACACTTGAGGAAGCAGGGCTTGAAGTATTGGGGCCTGTTGATCATACGATTTTTCAATCGATTTATTTCTTTGATCCTAACGGGCATAGAATCGAGTTGGCCACAAACACCAGCACGCCTGCTATGATGAAAGAACTTAAACGTGTGGCCCCCGATATGCTTGATGAATGGGCTGTGACTAAGAAAGCCCCCAAGCACGCTGATTGGCTGCACAACGGAGAAGGCTTTAACGGGAGTGAAGAATGAAGTTAGCGAGTTTAAACCAGGGTAGAGACGGCAAACTGGTTGTGGTTTCCGATGATCTTTCGAGAATGGTCAGCGCTGATTCGATTGCAGCGACTATGCAGCAAGCGTTGGACAACTGGATAGAAGTAGAAGATCAGCTTCATGCGCTAGCCAACGAGTTAAACAGTGGTGTAATCGCCGGTGATGTTTTTAACCAAGAAGCTTGTGCGTCTCCTTTGCCAAGAGCTTATCAATGGGCTGATGGAAGTGCATATGTCAACCATGTTGAACTAGTTCGTAAAGCGCGCAATGCTGAAATGCCTGAGAGTTTTTGGACGGATCCTTTGATGTATCAAGGGGGCTCTGATAGTTTCCTAGCACCAAGAGCTCCTATCGTCATGCCACAGGCCGAAGGTTTCGGTATTGACTTTGAAGCGGAAGTTGCCGTAGTGACAGGTGATGTGCCTATGGGCGTTTCTGCCGAAGAGGCGCTAAAGTACATTCAATTGGTAATGATAGTGAATGACGTTTCTTTGCGTGGTTTAATCCCCGGTGAACTAGCGAAAGGCTTTGGCTTTTTCCAATCAAAGCCATCAAGTGCGTTTTCACCCGTTTGTGTGACACCTGATAGCTTAGGTGATGCGTGGAAAGACGGTGTTCTTCATTTGCCATTGGTTTCTCATTTGAATGGCGACAAATTTGGTGAGCCAAACGCTGGCGTCGACATGACCTTTAACTTTGGTCAACTCGTTGCACATGCGGCGAAAACGCGCCCATTGTGTGCTGGCACAATCATAGGTTCAGGTACGGTGTCTAACAAGCTCGATGGCGGTCCAGGAAAACCTGTTGCTGAAGGCGGCGTTGGCTATAGCTGTATTGCCGAAGTCAGAATGATCGAGACTATCCAAAATGGTAAGCCAAGCACACCATTTATGGCGTTCGGTGACCATATTACTATTGAGATGTTTGATGGCGAAGGTCAAAGCATCTTTGGCCAAATCAACCAAACAGTAGAACAGCAAGCATAGGTCTAAATCTGACTTTATTCGCTAAAGCCTTACAGGAAACTGTAAGGCTTTTTTTGTTTCAAAATGGAGTGAACGCTGAACTACAAATTAATCTAGCAGAGGATAAATGTATCGCAGGTCAGCACTGTTACTAATTGCAATTGTAGGTTTAGTGCTCAAATTTCGTTACAGGGAGCTATTCTCATCGTTCCGTCTTTAGACAAGAGTATTGAACCACCTCTCAATACATTTATTAACAACTCTCTTGTCTCAACAAACCACGAAGATTGAGGAGACCCCGGTAGTTTTATCCATTCTTGTGCTGTCCAGCCACTATTTTTGTCGTAGAAAAGTTTGAAAATCATGCCACTGTTGCTTCCCAAATGTGCTAGACCCGTAGTGGCTATGATTTCATCTCCTAGTTGATAGATGTCCTCTATGTTCGCAGAGAGAACTCTGACTTTTGCGCCGTCATCGCCTATGAACACTAATTCTCCTCCCCATTCACCTCTATTGGAACCTACGAGCCATCCTCCCTCTACTCGTAGGGCCAGATCTGGAACTTGTTCTAGCGAGGTTTTGTGTTCGATTATATTTTCAGGAGTAACTTCTATCACCTCTTTACCACTAAGTATCTGGTTCGTTTCGTCACTTGCTCCATAACTTAAAACATGTGTGTCATAACTAAGGCGTTTTAAATCATCTGAGTGGTTTGTTTGATACAACTTTACGCTATTGAGTTCCTCTAGTTTTGTTAGCGGGACATTGTTGCAGATGTTTTGAGTTAAATATTCAGATTGCGTCAATGAGTAATATGAGCGGAAGTTTGACATGTTTTCCGGAACGCTTGCTTGCTCATT
This sequence comes from Alteromonas sp. 5NS40-0096, assembly GCF_057544385.1. Lineage (NCBI taxonomy): Bacteria > Pseudomonadati > Pseudomonadota > Gammaproteobacteria > Alteromonadales > Alteromonadaceae > Alteromonas > Alteromonas sp. 5NS40-0096. The sequence continues at coordinate 780,485 of NZ_BAAJLQ010000001.1, read as the reverse complement.
AATCATTTCGATCGCGTCTTTGGCTGCCATTCTCACTGGTGGATACCAATGACTATCTTGAATTAATGCAAGTGGTGCCAGCGCCTTTTTTGACTTTAAAACCGCCAACGATTGAGCAGAAAAAATACTTATTACTACATCATTGTCATTATTGAGCATTGATATTAAGTGTTCTTCAGCAATGAGATTGCCCAGGAGTCCAAGCGTTCTAACGATGACCCGCTTTAGTTCAAAACTTTCGAGTTTTAACAGCTCTAAAAGCACTGGTGCGGCAGATTTTGCTCGATGCCCGTACTTTGCAAGTTCAAATACCATGTACGGGGTAGGTTCCTTTTCTATAGCGTCTATGAGTAACTCGATACCTCTATCTGTTCCTATTCGAATGAAGGCTCTGTTTAGAGTTTGCTCAAGTTCAGGCTTTTCTTCTAAGAGACGAGTCAAGAATGGTTCAGCGCTTAACGCATCGTTTTCCATAAATGCGAGTATATCGATTGCCCCCATAATTGCATGATCAGTGATAGATGCATCAGAAATTACTTCTTTTAATGCCTGCACTAGAGAGCTTTTTTCGACTTCTAGTTCGGAAATCAAAACCCCGAAGTTATAAACGTAGTTCTCTGGGCAGTCAGCTTTGCATCGAATAAAATCCATTATAAAAGGTACGGCTCTCTCTCGCGAAAGCTTTACCGCATAAGCCTCTCCATTGTGAGGCGCACTACTTGATACTGAATACCTTTTGACGGCCTCATATGCGGCTTCTGGAGAGCTTACACGTCCAAGCGCTCTGACTAACCAAGGTGTGGTATCAATTGCCCCTTTTATGTCGGTGAGATATTTTGGATCGATTTGGTTGACGCCTTGTAGCGTATAACCAGCGAGTCTTCTCACCCCAAACGAGCGATGTTTAAGTAATTGGACGAGCATTTCAGTAACATCTGAATCCAAGCTTCGCGTCGCTTTAGCGATACTTGAATCTACCCGTGACATACCATACTTGTCTGCTTCTCTTTTTAACCCTTGTTCTATTATTGCGTTCTTGCATTCGTTTAAAGTTGAGCAAACCTTTGTTTCCGACGTTGCGTATAATGAGGTTAAAGAAAATAGTAAAGCGATAAAACGTATAAAAATCCTCAAATTTCACTTCCTAGCTGGTGCGGTTGCCCGCATTTCCATTTACATTTTTTGTCGACGAGTTGTTAACTGCTAATTGCAGGACCCAATTATTTAATCGGGAATATGATGCATCTACCTTGTCAGGTTAGCACACAACAGATGCAGAACAATTAATTGTATATGGAACCAAAACCTGTGCCAGAGAGCACGCAGTAGTCTCTAGGCTTTGCCTGTTAATTGTTTTTATTGCAATACCTCTATACAAGCGTGGATGGCGGTGTTTACGTGAGGCGGCACAGGATGATCTGAACGTTTGAGTAAGTAGATGGTCTCGCTAACACTGTGGCGAAGCGGCCATACTTTTATTCTGGTGTGATCAGCGTAGGCAGAAACCGCGTTTTGTGGCAACACAGTAAAGCCTAGTCCCTGAGCCACCGGATCGAGAATTAAGCTGATTTGATTCGAAAACCCTGTTATGGGTAGTTGGCTAAACCCATCAAACTCTTCGTAGTTTTGTGATAGAAATTGTGTCACATGGTGTCGGCCGTCAGGGTGATTGATTAATCCTAATGATAATAGTGTCTGCCAATCGGCGTGTTCTACGAAATCAGGAGTGACCAAGCAAAGCGGCGCAGTAGCGACTGTCTCGTATATCACTTCTGGTGCCAGAGGTTGCGCAGTGGTAAAACCGAAATCCGCTTTTGCGTTGATTACCGCTTGTTCCACTCCCTGATTTGACGTAAACCGGCAATCGACAACGAACCCTTTGTGTTGAGTTTGAATCGAAAGGAGAGCGGGGTAAATTGTTAAGCCAACGCTCCCAGGCAAAACAAGACTGACCAAACCGGTAAATGGATCGTCATTTTTTACTTCAAGTTCGATTTTTTCGAGTGAGGCAAGAATCGCCAAAGACGACTGATACAACTGTCGTCCCGCATGGGTAAGTGTAAATTGTTTACCGTGTCGTTCGAGTAGTGGTAGTGCGAGATGCTGCTCCAATTTCTTTATATGTTGGCTGACACCTGATTGCGTCATGTGCAGTTTTTCAGCTGTTTGAGTGAAGTGATTTGTCTCTACTAGTGTACAAAACGTTTTCAAAAAAACGGGATTAATCATAACGATTTATACTCATTTTAATAATTATAGATAATTTTACGTTATGTGTTTGAGCTTGTAATCTATTATTTCAACTGCACTACGGAGCGAATTATGAATAACGTTTACCCAAGAACCTTTTCTCACATCGGGATATCAGTGCCTGATCTAGAAAAGGCTGTGGCGTTTTACACTCAGGTTCTAGGTTGGTATTTGATAATGGAGCCAACATTGATTGAAGAAGATGACAGTGCCATTGGTGAAATGTGTACTGACGTGTTTGGGGCGGGGTGGGAAAAATTTAAAATTGCCCATTTATCAACTGGTGACCGAATTGGTGTTGAGCTTTTTGAGTTCAAGAATCAAGAAAACCCTGAAGATAACTTTGAGTATTGGAAAACTGGTATTTTTCATTTCTGTGTTCAGGATCCAGATGTAGAAGGGCTAGCAGAAAAAATTGTCGCTCATGGCGGTAAAAAAAGAATGGAAAAACCTCGGTACTACTATCCGGGAGAGAAGCCTTACCGCATGATTTATATGGAAGACCCTTTTGGCAACATTTTAGAAATCTATAGCCACAGCTATGAATTGATTTATAGCGCGGGCGCTTATTAAAAAATACACGCCGGATTCGTGTATATCGGATTTTTAAACGGTAAGATGGTGCGCTATTGAATGATAAGCTAAAGCTTTAAAAAGGCTGTAGTGTTGCTGTAAAGGAGCTTGCAATTGAACATAACGGTAGCAACTTGGTAATCGTGCTTTCCGATATTTATGGCTTGACCGAGGCGTTTAGGCGCCTTGCTCAGTCTATTCACAAAGACGCCATTGTCATTGGGCCGTATGATAGTGACGAAGTGGTATTTACGGATGAAACCAAGGCTTATACGTATTTTAGCCAGCAGACCAACGTCATAGATTATGCAGCCAAAGTTCAGTCGTTTCTTGAGAACAGCGGTAAAGCCGCTTTTATCGTTGGTTTCAGCGTTGGCGCCTCCGCCCTGTGGCACCTGAGTGCACAACACCCACAATGGATAGTCGCGGGTATAGGGTACTATGGTTCGCAAATTCGCAATGCTCTTGAATTAAGGCCTTGTGTACCAGTGGATTTTGTTTTTCCTAAATATGAGGTGCATTTTGATGTTCAAGATGTAATTGAATGTTTGCGCAAATTGAATAATGTCACAGTGTCTCAAGTCCCGTATTTGCATGGCTTTATGAACGCTCTGTCCCCGCATTTTGAACAGAGCGGCTGTATTGCCGAGATGAGCCGTATTCGTCAATTAGTGACAAATATTGAAAAGGAAATGTAGTGTGAAAGTCGAACTCAAAATGTGGATGGTGTTGGCGTTAATTCTCGTCGGTAAAAGTTCAGAGGCTTCTGATATACCTCAGACAGAACTTGAAGTTGTCGCAGCATTTGAACAACTGGTTGTTGCATCCAAACGACGAGATATCGAGGCGTATTTTGAGCTCATTGACGAAGAAAAGTTTATTGGCCTAAACAGTGATGGCACTAATTTTAACAATGCCGGTGCGCTTCGGGAGCTTGTCAATTCAGGGTTCAATGCCATAGAGCGTGTCAATTGGCTCGACTTCACCAACGTGAAGGTTTCAGTAATAGACAGCAATACTGCGATACTTGTTAATGAGTATGAGCAAACGGTGACATTGCGTTCGGGTGAGCTTGTCAATTTCAGTGGTGGAGGCACCCAAGTATGGTCAAAGCATTCTGGGGTATGGAAGTTGGTGAGCATTTCCGCAAGCAATAAGTGAATGCCATTCTATGCTCGAGCAAATTACTTGTTTTATTGAAAGAAAACACGCTATGTAACGTGTCTATTCAAGTGCCCAATTTTACACAATAGGTTGTCTTTTGAGTTTGTACCAGCAGTCCCTCATTTTACTCTCATTAATCGCATTTGCCGGGAATTCCATTCTTTGTCGGCTTGCTCTTGCAGACGAATCTATTGACCCCGTGAGTTTCAGCTTGATACGGCTCATCAGCGGAGCGCTCTTTCTAAGTGCTCTAATAGTGATGAAAGGGCAAAGCACTTGGTCAAAACCGACAACGAAAACACTAGCCGGCGCATTTTCTTTGTTTATTTATGCGTTTGGGTTTTCATTGGCTTATGTGTCATTACCCGCTGGATTAGGTGCGTTACTGTTGTTCGGTTTCGTCCAAATTAGTATGTTGAGCTGGGCGATGCTCAACAAAGAAAGGTTCAACTTATGGCAGTGGGGGGGATTTGGGATCGCCGTATTCGGAGTTACATGGTTGCTATATCCTCATTCTCAATCAGCGCAAATGCCGATTACATTCTCCTCTGTCTTTTCTATGATAATTGCAGCAGTGGCGTGGGCGGCTTACACGCTCATTGGCAAAGGGGCGCGAGATCCCATTCTGGAAACTAGCCAGAATTTTGTATGGAGTACTCCATTTGCGATGCTTGCTTTTGCTCTATGGTTCTCTCATCAGGGTGTAAATGCAAAAGCCGTGGGTATCTACTTGGCTATCGCCTCCGGAATCATAACATCGGGTATCGGGTACGCAATTTGGTATACGGTATTACCTAAGCTTAGTGTTAATGTTGCAGCGACATTGCAGCTCAGTGTGCCAGTCATTGCAGTGCTTGGTGGCGTGCTATTTCTCGATGAATCAATTACTTTTGACCTTGTCATATCGAGTACCGCCGTACTTGGTGGTATTTTTCTCGTGTTAAAAATGAAACCTAGTTCGTCTCAGTGATGCCGCCTCTGCGTTTGCATTGATTGTCTCGGTTTGGCTTTTACACGCTTTGATTCGCCGATTGTATTCGTAACATTCGCTCCATTTTACGTCTAAATGGGCGGAACCATAACTCGACAAAGCATACTGCATACAAGAGTGGTTTGGCAGTAACCGTGATAAACCAAGCCGTGTCCTCACTCATGTCACGAGCATGGACTAACAAAGTGATCGCACTGAAGAACATTGCAATTGTGCCCACCGTGTAAGCGTGTTTGATCAAAGTATGAGCTTGGCGAATTAATGTGGGTAAATTGTTAGCGTACACAGGGTAACGGACAATCCAAGACGTTTTATCAAATAGACGATAAGTCTCCCTAATGCCATTTGATACTAATGATAGGGCAACCGTTAACCCCATAACCGTGAAAAAGCTAATTAATTCCCACATTCCATTCGTGCCCGTAAACAACACAATGCACACAAAAGCCAATGCAAAGAGAAACAGGACTACTGCACCTGTCCAATCGTTGTGCATCTTGACATCTTGATTCTCATCTAGTGGTTGGCTTGCAATGTCAGCGGGAGGTACATCGAAAGCGCTAGCAAGGGCAAGTTGAGTGTCAAGAGAGCAGTTCCCGCCTTTTTCTACTCGTTGAATTGTACGTTCGCTCACACCACTCATCGCAGAGAGTTTTTCCTGCGACCATCCTCGGTGCTTACGCATGTATACAATCTTTTCTGGAGTGACTGGCATCGTTTTGTCTCCGGTATTTCTGGTGCACTAACGCTGACTTAATTCTCGATTTACCACCACGACAGTTCGCCGCCAAGTGTCCGTCAGTGAGACGTCAACCTCTAATAAATCACCTTATAATCAGTGATTGCGGTATTGGGTCGGAGTCATACCGACTTTATTTTTAAACAGTCTAGAGAAGTATTGCGGGTACTCGAAACCCAACGCGTAAGCAATGGTCGCGACGGAATCGTCTGAGCCAAGCAATAGATTTTTGGCGCGTTCAATTTGGAATTCATGGATGTTTTCCAATGCGGTTTTGCCTGTTTCAATTTTCAAACCATCACTCAAGTAGCGCGGTGTAACATTGAGCGTTTTGGCTACGTACTCGACAGTGGGAATGTGATCATTGGATATGCTTTTTAGCTGGGATAAAAAGCGTTCTCGAAGTGTGGTTTCGCCTGTCTCCATTCTTTGCTGAAATTGCCTGCGATAAAAGCGTTCAGCGTATGTCAGCAGCGTATTGAGCTGTGAAACCATAATATCCTTACTAAAGGCATCGTGATGTTGTTGATACTCCATCATTAAGGTATCGAAGACTTGCCTCACAACCATTTCTTCTTTAGGTGAAAGGTGCAATGCTTCGTGTATGGCATAGGAGAAATAACTCGCATTTTCAAGGGTAGACTGAATTGCCGTATTGCGAATAAAATCCTCATGAATCAGTATTAAAATCGCATCGGCTTTTGCTTCAATACCGTTTAAAAGCACGGTTTGTCGGGGGGAGGTGCAAATGAGACTACCCGAGCGGAAATCATACTTGGTTCTACCGTAATGAATTTCACCGCTCAGTATATGCTTTAAGCTAATCGCGTAAAAATCACTGCTAATTTCCATATTGCCATTTAAACATGCAAGACTGTCACCAGCGACATTGGCTTTTAGGACAGTAATAGAAAACTGTGGGTGTTCCGGCGCACCTAAACCCAAGAACGTATGGTAGTCGTGCAAGTTGTCAAAGTGATGTTTAGCTATCATTTTTGTTTTCCTCGTACTCTGTGCATCAGCCGTAGTGAACAAACCTGAACCGCAAAGTTTAACGAGCACTAGTATGCGTGACATCTATTGGGTTTTGAATATACAAATCCGCAAAAACATTATACATAACTGCTCAACACAAGACGTATAACAAGACTACGTCGACGACACAGTGTTGCCTGACATTTTTGGGACACCCTATGTGAGACGCTATCTGCTCGTTGTTTCTTGAGGAATGGTAATGCGAAGCTTATATATTGGTGTGACATTGGTGTCGCTGTTAAGTGGGTGTAATGACGACGGTATTCCAGCAGATCCTGTGTTGAGAGATTATTCGAGTACATTTACCCCTTTGCCAAGTGAGTCGATTTACCCTGAGAGTAATCCTTTCTCAGTGGCAAAATCGGAACTGGGTGAGTTGTTATTCTGGGACCCGATTCTTTCGGGCGATCAGAATGTCGCTTGTGCAACATGTCACCATCCAGACTTTGGCTGGGCTGACGGGCGTCAAACATCAATTGGTTCTGATGGTATTGGGTTAGGGCCGAACCGATTTGGAAATCAACTAACCGACATGCATTCACCGACGATTTTGAATGTGGCGTTTGCGGGGTTGACAGTGAATACAGTAACAGAGGATTTTGAATCTGGTGGCTATTTTTGGGATTTAAGAGCCAACACGCTAGAGGCTCAAGCACTTCAGCCGATATTGAGCGATATCGAAATGCGTGGTTTTAATGTGAGCGAGTCACAGATTGTAGAGGAGGTGCTGACAAGGTTGAAGTCGAATCCCGAGTATGTGCAACGATTTACCGACGCGTTTGGGGGAAGCGACCCAGTTACTATCGAAAACCTGGTAAAAGCGATTGCCACCTTTGAACGTCAAGTCGTCTCAAACCAAACTCGTTTTGATGCGTTTTTAAGTGGTAACACGTCGGCGTTAACAGAAGCTGAAATTATTGGCTTGAACAAATTCATCGACGGGGGATGTGCACGGTGTCATTCAGGCCCTATGTTAGCGGACAATCAAATTCACGAGGGTGAAAGAGTTGTAGGGGAGCAAGTTGTCCGAACACCAACGATGCGTAATTTAGCGATAACAGCGCCTTTTATGCATGATGGTTCTCGTTTGTCGCTACGCGATGCAATTGCCGCTTATGAGGACCGCGGTGACCTACAGGTTACCCTTGGTGAGGGAGATTTTGGCGATATTGAGAGGTTTTTAAACACGCTTGATAGCACTGGGTTTTATCGGCACATTCCCGACACCGTTCCAAGTGGACTTCCAGTAGGTGGTGACATTCAGTAGCGGATTACTGTTGTACTTTAATCTTGATATTTGAAGAGGGGACGCAGCAGCAAGGGAGGACTTCGTCATCATCAAAGTAGGCTAGGGGATCTGTGGTGTATTCTACTTCCCCCTCTACGAGGGTAGAACGACAGGCGCCACAAAACCCTTCTCTGCAGTGATAGTGGATGTGTATACCATTATCCTCCAGGCTCTCGAGCAATGTTTTGTTTTGAGTAGCATCTATGCTTCCCACATCAATAATATCGATGTGGAAAGCATCATCTGATTTGCTCATGAATGGGGTGTTTAGAGTTCGAAGTCTGCGAAATCTTCTTCACTGACAGCTGCATCAATTTGCCCAACGAGATAAGAGCTGATTTCTGACTCTTGTGGTGCAACTTGTACATTGTCTGAATTTAAGTAGTTATTCATCCAAGGAAGGGGATTACTACTAATATCGAAAGGCTGACCCAAACCGATAGCTGCCATGCGTTGATTTGCGATATATTCAACGTATTGGCAAAGGATGTCGCGGTTAAGACCGATCATTGAACCGTTCTGGAACAGGTAATCTGCCCATTCTTTTTCTTGCTCTACCGCCTTCATGAAGATTGCCAACGCTTCTTCTTTACACTCTTCTGCTATTTCTGCCATTTCTGGGTCATCTTTGCCCTTGGCCCAAATATTGAGGATGTGTTGAGTAGAGGTTAAGTGAAGATTTTCGTCACGTGCAATCAATCGAATGATTTTCGAATTGCCTTCCATCAACTCGCGTTCTGCAAAAGCAAAGGTACATGCGAAAGACACGTAGAATCGGATCGCTTCAAGTGCGTTGACTGAATTCATGCACAAATACAATTTCTTCTTCAGTTCGCGTTTTGTTACCAAGTAGGGTTGGCCATCAACTTCGTGCGTGCCTTCCCCACGTGTTTGCCACAACTGCGTTGCAAGAATAAGGTCATCGTAATACTGAGAGATGTCCGTTGCACGGCGTTTGATTTCGTCGTTAACAACGATATCTTCAAATATATCGCTCGGATCGCTAAACAGGTTTCGCAAAATATGCGTGTAAGAACGAGAGTGAATCGTTTCGAAGAACGACCAAGTCTCAATCCAAGTTTCAAGCTCGGGCAGTGATACAATAGGTAGCAGCGCGATATTCGGGCTACGGCCTTGTACCGAATCCAACAGAGTTTGATACTTAAGGTTAGAGATAAATATATGCTTCTCTGACTCAGTCAAACCTTGAAAGTCTACGCGATCTTTCGATACGTCAACTTCCTCTGGTCGCCAGAAGAAACTGATTTGCTTTTCGATTAACTTCTCAAAAATTGAGTGCTTTTGCTGATCGTACCTAGCAACGTTGACCGGATTACCGAAGAACATTGGCTCGGCCAAAGGATTAATGCTTTTTTGGTTAAATGTTGTGTATCTCATCGACTGACCACTTTAAAACGAATCGCTTGTTATAGGAGTTCTTGCTGCGTTTCTCAATTTGGGGTGCATGCTAAATTTTGCATGCACCGCCTTCACAACCATCATCTTCTTCAATCACAACCTCTTGCGCTTGAGGTTGTTGTGCTTGTTGTTTTACTTCAAGTGAAGAGGCATCAGCTGCACCATCACGCGTGTTGTGATAATAAAGCGTTTTGACACCGAGTTTGTACGTTGTCAGCAAGTCTTTTAACAACAACTTCATTGGAACCTTGTTGTTTTCATACTTGCTTGGGTCGTAACTAGTGTTTGCCGAAATAGTTTGGTCCACAAACTTTTGCATAATACCCACTAGCTGCAGGTAGCCGTCATTTGACGGAATATCCCACAACAACTCGTATTTGTCTTTTAAGTTTTCGTAATCTGGAACGACTTGTTTCAGAACGCCATCTTTACTCGATTTAATACTGATATGGCCACGTGGTGGTTCAATACCATTTGTTGCATTTGAGATTTGCGATGAGGTTTCTGAAGGCATCAAGGCAGACAGCGTAGAGTTACGCAAACCGTGCTCTAATATGTCCTTTCTCAAGCCTTCCCAATCGTAATGCAGAGGCTCATTGCAAACTTTGTCCAAATCTTTTTTGTACGAATCAATCGGTAATACGCCCTGAGAATAGGTTGTCTCATCAAACTTAGGACATGCCCCTTTCTCCTTCGCCAAGTTGTTCGACGCCTTCAGCAAGTAGTATTGCATCGCTTCAAATGTGCGGTGGATAAGCCCATTTGCACTGAAGTCGGAATACTTCACACCATTTTTGGCGAGGTAGTAAGCAAAGTTAATAACACCAACACCTAGCGTACGACGATTCATGGTCGCGTGGTACGCCGCTGGCACCGGATAATCTTGATAATCCAATAGGCTATCGAGGGCTCGTACGGCAAGATCCGCTAGCTCTTCGAAATCGTCTAAAGACTCGATGGCGCCTAAGTTAAATGCTGACAATGTACATAATGCAATCTCACCATTCTCGTCATTAACGTGTTGCAATGGCTTGGTTGGCAGGGCAATTTCTAAGCATAAGTTGCTTTGACGAACCGGTGCCACTTCAGGGTTGAACGGGCTATGCGTATTACAGTGGTCGACATTTTGGAGATAAATGCGACCTGTGCTAGCGCGTTCCTGCATGAACAAGCTGAACAGTTCCATCGCTTTGATGCGTTTCTTGCGAATGCTTTCATCTTGCTCGTATTTCACATACAAGGCTTCAAACTTGTCTTGGTCAGCGAAGAAAGCATCGTACAGTCCTGGGCAGTCAGACGGGCTGAACAATGTGATGTAATCGTCTTTCATCATGCGCTGATACATGAGCTTGTTAAATTGCACACCATAATCGAGGTGACGCACACGGTTTTCTTCAACACCACGGTTGTTCTTGAGTACTAGTAATGACTCGACTTCCATATGCCATAGCGGGTAGAAGAGGGTAGCTGCACCGCCGCGAACACCACCTTGCGAACAGCTCTTAACCGCTGTCTGGAAGTATTTATAAAACGGAATACAACCCGTGTGGAATGCTTCACCACCGCGAATGGGGCTACCAAGCGCACGGATACGGCCTGCGTTTACACCAATACCTGCGCGTTGGCTAACGTATTTTACAATGGCGCTTGCAGTAGCATTGATAGAATCAAGGCTATCACCAGTCTCAATCAGGACACATGAGCTGAACTGACGAGTTGGCGTACGTACACCTGCCATGATTGGGGTAGGTAGAGATAGCTTAAAAGTCGAAGCCGCGTCGTAAAAGCGCTTAATGTAATTCAGTCGCTCGGCTTTTGGGTACTTAGCGAACAGACACGCCGCAACCAAAATATACAAGAACTGGGCACTTTCGTAGATTTCACCCGTTACGCGATTCTGGACTAGGTATTTTCCTTCTAGCTGCTTAACCGCTGCATAGCTAAAGTTCATGTCGCGCCAATGGTCAATATACTCGTCCATTTCCGCAAATTCAGCCTGCGTGTAATCGGCGAGTAAGTGTTCATCGTACTTGGCCATTTCGACCATTTTCTTAACGTGATCAAATAGAGCTGGTGGCTCAAACTGGCCATACGCTTTTTTGCGAAGGTGGAAAATGGCTAAGCGAGCGGCTAGGTATTGGTAATCTGGTGCGTCCGTTGAAATGAGATCTGACGCAGATTTGATCAATGTCTCGTGGATGTCTTCAGTTTTGATACCGTCGTAAAACTGGATCTGAGCTTTGATTTCAACCTGTGAAACCGATACGTTATTCAATCCTTTGGCGGCCCATTCTACGACCTTGTGAATTTTATCCAGATCGATGGATTCTTTTTCACCATTACGCTTGGTGACGTATAGATTATTATTCATTGATACTGACCATGTTGTCTGTTAGCGCTTGAAGCGTGGGTTTGTTACCCATTTTTTTGTTTTGCTATCTATTTTAAGCACTTGTGTGTGTGCAAATATCCAAACGCACGATCGCGATCTAATGTTGTTGCGTTTTTATGACAGATCGTTGACAGAAATGCGTCGGATAAGACACAAGATAGTGAGGTTTTGATCATATTGCAACCCAATATCTGGTGCTAAAACCATCGATCTGGGGCGGTTAAAAAATAGGTTAGTACTGACTCACCTAACAGCAATCAAATTTCGCCATTTTTAGCGAATGCAAGTAGTTTTAATGCAATAAAAAAACAAAAAATTATTTTGCTTGTCTTTCTAACGAAAAATGGTTAAGGGGAAACATCTAGTGTCTATTTTGATAAGGCAACACTAGATGTTGTGTTTGTTACAGTGCGGGCTCGCAATGTAACAAATAGTTCACATCGATATTCGAGTCAGATAAATAGAAGGTTTGATTCAAAGGATGCATGTGCAAGCCAGTCGCATGCCTGGTTAGTAGATCGGCGCGATCTGCCATATCGATCAGTTCGGCGGGCTTAATAAAACGTTCGTGTTGGTGTGTGCCTTTGGGAACGAGATTCATGATGTACTCTGCACCCACTATGGCAAACAGATAAGACTTGATATTGCGGTTCAAAGTGGAAAAGAACACATGCCCACCCGGTTTTACGAGCTTCGCACACGCAGCGACGACGGAAGCTGGATCAGGCACATGCTCTAACATCTCCATGCACGTGACGACATCAAATTTACCTTCGTGGCTTTGCGCGTAGGCTTCCGCAGTCGTTTGCTCATAATTCACTTGAATGCCGGACTCTAACCCATGCAGCTTTGCCACTTCCAGCGAAGCTTCTGCCATATCAATACCGGTGACATCAGCCCCCATCTTCGCCATAGCTTCGGCCAGAATGCCACCACCACAGCCCACATCTATTGCAGTTAACCCATGTAAGCCACCTGTGTGTTGTTGTATAAAATCAAGTCTTAGTGGGTTGATGGCATGAAGTGGTTTGAATTCCCCTTCCATATCCCACCAGCGGTTCGCTAATTCAGCGAATTTGTTGATTTCATTGTGGTCTACGTTTTGAGTGCTAGTTTCCATGGGCGCTACATTTATTGTTCACGTTCTTATATAAAGAAGGAAAGGTTAACTCAGATTGACACTTATTGGCACGGCAAAAGCGAAATTTGATGACTGGTTGCGCGTTTTTTCGCCGCTTGTCGAGATCCGCGGCCGATAATCGCATTAAGCGCTACATTATTTGTAATACTGGTGGTAGTATCAAGTGTTACACAACGACCCATATAAAGAGTGTGAGGGCGCAGAATGTAATCCATCTCTGTTCTTCGCGCAATAAACCAAGATAAAGGGACTAACCAGTTTATGACTGATAACGCTAACGAAATACTCCCCGTTAATATAGAGGAAGAACTCAAAACGTCTTACCTCGATTATGCGATGAGCGTTATTGTTGGGCGCGCCTTGCCCGATGTACGTGATGGCTTAAAACCGGTTCACCGCCGCGTTCTGTTCGCCATGAACGAACTTAAAAACGACTTCAATAAACCATACAAAAAGTCGGCTCGTGTAGTCGGTGACGTTATTGGTAAATATCACCCGCACGGTGACTCAGCGGTATACGACACTATCGTTCGTATGGCACAGCCGTTTTCTCTTCGCTACATGCTTGTTGATGGCCAAGGTAACTTTGGTTCGATTGACGGTGACTCAGCGGCGGCAATGCGTTACACCGAAATTAGAATGGCCAAGATTGCCCATGAGTTATTGGCAGACCTTGACAAAGAAACCGTTAATTTCGTACCTAACTACGATAACCAAGAGCAGATCCCAGAGGTATTGCCTACCAAGGTGCCAAACCTTCTTGTAAATGGTTCTTCCGGTATCGCCGTTGGTATGGCAACAAATATTCCTCCGCACAACCTAACAGAAGTTATCAACGGTTGTATTGCGCTTATCAACAACCCTGATATGGCGATTGATGAGCTGATGGAATACATTCCCGGTCCCGACTTCCCGACCGCCGCATTGATTAGTGGCCGCAAAGGTATCGAAGAAGCTTACCGCACAGGCCGAGGCAAAATATACCTGCGCGCGAAAGCGGAAATCGAAACGGACAAAAATGGCAAAGAAACGATTATCGTTCACGAAATCCCATACCAAGTTAACAAAGCGCGTCTGATTGAAAAGATCGCTGAACTGGTAAAAGAAAAACGCATTGAAGGCGTTTCTGCGTTGCGGGATGAATCTGATAAAGACGGTATGCGCATCGTTATTGAAGTGAAGCGCAACGAGTCAGGTGAAGTGTTACTGAACCATTTGTATGCCAATACCCAATTGCAGACGGTATTCGGAATCAATATGGTTGCGCTAGATAATGGCCAGCCAAAGATTTTTAATCTTAAAGAGGCACTAGAAGCCTTTGTACTGCACCGCCGCGAAGTGGTCACCAGACGTACTGTCTTTGAATTGCGTAAAGCTAGAGACCGCGCTCACATTCTTGAAGGCTTGGCAATTGCTCTGGCGAATATCGACCCGATTATCGAGTTGATTAAAGCGTCTCCTAGTCCAGCGGAAGCGAAACAGGCGCTTGTCGCTCAAGGTTGGAATCTTGGTGATGTATCAGACATGCTTGAACGTGCCGGTGACGATGCAGCACGTCCTGATTGGCTAGAGCCTGAGTTTGGGATCCGCGACGGTAAGTACTATCTGACCGAACAACAAGCTCAAGCGATTCTAGACCTTCGTCTGCACAAGCTTACTGGTCTAGAACACGAAAAAATTCTAGACGAATATAAGCAATTGCTAGACATCATCGCCGAGCTGCTTCACATTCTGGCTAGCGCCGAGCGCTTGATGGAAGTTATCCGTGAAGAGCTGGAAGCTGTGCGTGATGAATTCGGCGACGAGCGCCGTACTGAAATTACGGCGGCAAGCCACGATATAGATATTGAAGATTTGATCGAACAAGAAGACGTTGTTGTAACCTTGTCTCGTGAAGGTTACGTCAAATATCAGAAGCTAAGTGAATACGAAGCACAGCGTCGTGGCGGTAAAGGTAAATCAGCTACCAAAATGAAAGAAGAAGATTTCATTGAAAAGCTGTTAGTTGCTAATACTCATGATCATATCTTGTGTTTCTCAACCCGAGGCCGATTGTATTGGCTCAAGGTTTATCAGTTACCATTGGCGAGCCGCAATGCGCGAGGCCGCCCAATAGTGAATATTTTGCCACTTGAGCAAGATGAGCGCATCACCGCTATTCTTCCAATTAAAGAATTCGAAGAAGGCAAATATGTGCTGATGGCTACGGCAAACGGTGTGGTGAAAAAGACCGATCTAAGTTCATACTCACGTCCTCGTTCTAGCGGTATTATTGCACTCAACTTAAATGATGGCGACGAGCTTATCGGTGTTGACATCACTGATGGTAACGATGACATCATGTTGTTCTCAGATGCGGGTAAAGTTGTTCGCTTTAATGAGAAGCAAAAAGACGCTGAAACGGGTGAAGTTAAGCGCGATCCTGAAACCGGTGAAGAGCTTTATGCACTTCGTGCGATGGGGCGGACTGCGACGGGTGTACGTGGTATTAAGCTTCAGGACGGGCAAAAAGTTGTCTCTCTCATCGTGCCGAAAGGTGATGGTGCTATCCTGACTGCGACCGAAAACGGTTTCGGTAAGCGCACACCAATAAGCGAATATCCAGCGAAGAGCAGGGCAACGCAAGGTGTCGTGTCGATCAAGGTATCTGACCGAAACGGTAAAGTCGTTGGTGCAGTACAAGTTGACGAAGAGCACGAAATCATGCTCATCAGTGACCAAGGCACTCTAGTGCGTACGCGAGTCAACGAAGTCTCTACCGTTGGCCGAAATACCCAAGGTGTCAGACTGATTCGAACGGCTGAAGACGAACACGTTGTTGGTCTTCAGAAAATTGAAGAAGTCGAAACCGATGAATTTATAGAAGATGAAGCAGAAGAAAACGGGGAAAACACCGTTACTGCAGAAGCCACTGAAGACAATTCAGTGGACAACAACGATAACGAAACGACGACAGAAGAGTAAGCTGAGGGCTGCTCCGGTGGCCTTCATCTAGTTTAAGTCATTAAACAAGCGGCTATATGCCGCTTGTTTTACTAACAGTGTCGAAAAATTCATGGAAAAAAATTTCAACTTTAGCGCAGGTCCTGCGATGCTACCCGCTGAAGTCATGCAACAAGCACAAGGTGAATTTGTTGACTGGCATGGTACAGGTAACTCTATCATGGAAGTTAGCCACCGAGGTAAAGACTTCATCGCCGTGGCGGCGGAAGCCGAGCAAGATTTGCGAGACTTACTGGCTGTACCTGATAACTATAAAGTCTTGTTTTTGCAGGGTGGTGGTCGTGGGCAATTCGCCTCCGTTCCCCTTAATCTGTCTCAGCCAACCGATACATCATTGCACTTGGTAACGGGGTCTTGGTCGAAAGGCGCGGTAGCGGAAGCAAATAAATACAATCAAGCGAAAGTGATTGGCGAGTCGACGTTAAAAGAGGGGCTGCGTTACGTTCCTAAAGTCACTGAGGCCGATGTAGACCAAACCGCAGCTTATTTGCATTTTTGTCCCAATGAAACCGTCGATGGCGTGGCCTTTGACTGGCTTCCAGAAGCTGGCTCGGTACCTTTGGTGTCGGATATGTCGTCAACTATTTTATCTCAACCTCTCGACGTTGCTGCCCATGGTGTCATTTATGCGGGAGCACAGAAGAACATCGGGCCAAGTGGTCTTGCAGTCGTGATTGTTAGGGACGACCTGATTGGCAAAGCGCAATCGGTTACGCCTTCTATTTTTGACTACGCCAAGGCCGCGAATGCTGACTCAATGTATAACACACCACCGACATACTCATGGTATCTCGCAGGATTGGTGTTTAAATGGTTGAAAGCCAATGGCGGTACTGAAGGGATGGCAAAGCGCAATGCAGAAAAAGCGCAAACGCTTTATGCAGCGATCGACGCCTCTTCATTTTATAACAACAGTATACATCCAGAGAATCGTTCAAAGATGAACGTACCTTTTCAGCTTGCTAACCCTGAACTAGATGGTTTGTTCTTATCACAAGCCGAACAGGCGGGTTTGTTGGCGCTCAAGGGTCACCGCAGTGTCGGTGGCATGCGAGCGAGTATCTACAATGCTATGGAGCTTGAGGGTGTGCAAACCCTAGTATCTTTCATGCAGGAATTCGAAAGGGTAAATGGATAAATGACAGTTGAACAATTAACACTTTCACCTATTCACAACGTTGATGGTGTCGTCAATGTACCGGGTTCGAAGAGTTTATCGAACCGCGCATTATTGCTGGCTGCGTTAGCAGAAGGCGAAACGGTTTTAACCAATTTACTCGACAGTGACGATATTCGCCACATGCTCAAAGCGCTAGGGCAGCTCGGTGTTTCAGTGAGTCTTTCTGAAGATAAAACTGAATGTCGTGTTGTCGGTTGTGGAGGCGCGTTTAAAGCACAAGGCGATATCGAGCTGTTCTTGGGTAATGCGGGTACAGCAATGCGTCCATTGTGTGCCGTATTAGCTGCATCAGATGTGTCTGTTACTTTGACCGGCGAACCTCGAATGGAAGAGCGGCCCATTGGTGATCAAGTCGATTCATTGAGACAAGCTGGCGCGGATATCACCTATTTAAAAAATGAAGGTTATCCGCCTCTAAGTATTCAAGGTAAATCCCTTGTCGGTGGCGAAATTGAAGTTGACGGTAGCGTTTCTAGTCAGTTTTTAACTGCACTATTGATGGCTGCGCCTTTGTTCGTTGGCGATTCTGTTATACGTATTAAAGGCGAGCTTGTGTCTAAACCGTATATCGACATTACCTTGGACACAATGTCGAAATTCGGCATCCAAGTGACAAATAATGATTACTCGTCTTTCGAAGTCACTGGCGGGCAGGTATATCAGTCACCCGGGCGATTCATGGTAGAAGGTGATGCCTCATCTGCGTCGTATTTCCTTGCCGCCGGCGCTGTTAAAGGTGGCACTGTGCGAGTGACTGGCATCGGTAAAGGCAGTATTCAAGGTGATATTCGCTTTGCTGAAGTGTTGGAAAAAATGGGCGCGCTGGTTACGTGGCACGACGAGTATGTTGAAGTCACAGGGCGGCCTCTCAAAGGCGTAGACCTAGATCTCAATCATATACCGGATGCGGCGATGACAATTGCAACCGCGGCGTTGTTCGCAAAGGGCACGACCACAATACGCAATATCTACAATTGGCGCGTGAAGGAAACTGACCGTTTGTTCGCCATGGCTACCGAATTGCGTAAAGTTGGCGCGACGGTAGAGGAAGGTCACGATTACATTACGGTAACACCGCCAGTTGAACTCAAACACGCTGCGATTGATACCTATAACGACCATAGAATTGCGATGTGTTTTTCTCTGGTCGCATTAAGTGATACACCGGTGACAATCAATGACCCTGGTTGTACTGCAAAGACGTTCCCTGATTATTTCCAACGATTTGAAACGATCTGCCATAACGGCTAACCCAGGTTATCAAAAATTAACCTCGTTAAATCAAAGGCAATGCTGAACACAAGTGGTTCGGCATTGCTTATTCATTTCTGTGGCGTATAATTGCGCGCGATTTTTTTGTTTAACATTTATGTGGAGCAGGTATGCATCCAATTCCCGTGGTCACGGTAGACGGTCCCAGTGGTGCCGGTAAAGGTACACTGAGCAGTTTGTTGGCCGAGCAGTTAGGTTGGCACTTTTTGGACAGCGGTGCCATTTATCGCGTGTTGGCGGTAGCAACGCTACATCATGATTTGCCTATTGAAGACGAAGAAGCCATTGTGCCTTTAGCAACCGGCTTAGATGTGAGTTTCAACACCGATTCGAACGGCACGAGAATCATCTTAGAAGGTGAAGACGTAACTGACGACATCCGCACGGAGCAAGTTGGCGCTGTGGCATCTAAGATTGCGGCGTTGCCGCGAGTAAGAGAAGCATTGTTGAGAAGGCAGCGAGCATTTCAACAAGAGCCTGGCTTAGTAGCAGATGGTCGAGACATGGGAACGGTTGTTTTTCCTGACGCGATTGTGAAAATCTTCCTTACAGCTAGCGCAGAAGCTAGGGCTGAGCGCCGGTATGCTCAGTTGAAAGAAAAAGGGATGGATGTTAACATTGCGCGCCTTTTGACCGATATCAAGGCTCGCGACGAGCGAGATACGCAACGAAGTGTTGCGCCATTGGTACCAGCAGAAGACGCTGTAACACTCGATTCAACGCACATGGATATTAACCAAGTGTTTGAAAAAGCAATGGAAATTATTAAGTCGCGAGTGTCGTAAAAACGCCTTGGCGCAACGGCAGACTTCGTATTTTCGAACCAAGTCAGCACAGGATGAGCTGATAGTGAACAATAACCCCACATTAGCAGGACAGTGATGTGGATGTATATATTTTGAATTAAATTACTTATGACTGAAAATTTTGCACAACTTTTTGAAGAAAGCCTACAGGAACTAGAAACACGCCCAGGCGCGATTGTTAAAGGTACTGTTGTATCAATTGATAAAGATATCGTTCTTGTTGATGCGGGTCTTAAATCAGAAAGTGCGATCCCAGCAGAACAGTTCAAGAACGCTGAAGGCGCGCTTGAAATTGAAATTGGCGATACTGTAGACGTAGCGCTAGACGCAGTTGAAGACGGCTTCGGTGAGACTATCCTTTCTCGCGAAAAAGCTAAGCGTCATGAAGCTTGGGTTGAGCTTGAAAAAGCTTACGAAGAAAAAGAAACAATCAAAGGTGTTATTAACGGTAAGGTTAAAGGCGGTTTCACTGTTGAAGTTAACAGTGTACGTGCGTTCCTACCTGGTTCTTTGGTTGATGTTCGCCCAGTACGTGATACTGCTCACCTTGAAGGCAAAGAGCTTGAGTTCAAAGTTATCAAGCTTGACGCTAAGCGTAACAACGTTGTTGTTTCACGTCGTGCAGTTATCGAAGCTGAAAGCAGCGCAGAACGTGATACGTTGCTAGCGAACCTTGAAGAAGGTCAT
This sequence comes from Alteromonas sp. 5NS40-0096, assembly GCF_057544385.1. Taxonomy (NCBI): domain Bacteria; kingdom Pseudomonadati; phylum Pseudomonadota; class Gammaproteobacteria; order Alteromonadales; family Alteromonadaceae; genus Alteromonas; species Alteromonas sp. 5NS40-0096. The sequence goes on along the minus strand of NZ_BAAJLQ010000001.1, from coordinate 760,545 downwards.
GAAATCAAAGGTATCGTTAAGAACCTTACTGACTACGGTGCGTTCGTTGACCTTGGCGGCGTAGACGGTCTTCTTCACATCACTGACATGGCTTGGAAGCGCGTTAAGCACCCAAGTGAAATCGTAAATGTTGGTGACGAAATCAATGTTAAAGTATTGAAGTTCGACAAAGAGAAGCAACGCGTTTCTCTTGGTATGAAGCAAATGGGCAGCGATCCATGGCAAGAAATTGCTGCACGCTACCCAGAAGGCACTAAGCTTAGCGGTTCAGTAACTAACCTTACTGACTACGGTTGCTTCGTTGAAATCGAAGACGGTGTTGAAGGTCTTGTTCACGTTTCTGAAATGGACTGGACTAACAAGAACATCCACCCATCTAAAGTGGTTAACCTTGGCGACAACGTTGAAGTTATGGTTCTTGAAATCGACGAAGAACGTCGTCGTATTTCTCTTGGTCTTAAGCAATGTATTGCTAACCCTTGGGAAACATTCGCTGAGTCACACGAAAAAGGTGACAAAGTGTCTGGTAAGATCAAGTCAATCACTGACTTCGGTATCTTCATCGGTCTTGACGGTGGTATCGATGGTCTTGTACACCTTTCTGACATCTCTTGGAACAAAGCAGGTGAAGAAGCGGTACGTGACTATAAGAAAGGCGACGAAATCTCTGCAGTTGTACTACAAGTCGACCCAGAGCGTGAGCGTATTTCTCTAGGCGTTAAGCAAATTGAAGAAGATCCTTTCAACAAGTATCTGACAGATAACAAGAAAGGTGCTATCGTTACTGGTACAGTTACAGCTGTTGACGCTAAAGGCGTTACAGTTAGCTTGGCTGAAGAAGTTGAAGGTTACGTACGCGTAGCTGATCTTTCTCGCGACCGCGTAGAAGATGCTTCTGAAGAAGTAAGCGTTGGTGATAGCATCGAAGCGAAATTTATGGGCGTTGACCGTAAGAATCGCGTAGTTAACTTGTCTGTTAAAGCGAAAGACCAAGCTGACGAGAAAGAAGCTATTGACAAAGTGAACCAGCAAGAAGACGCTGGCTTCGCTAACGCTATGGCTGAAGCTTTCAAAGCTGCTAAAGGCGAGTAATTTAGCCTATGAGGTGTGCATTAGCGCACCTCGTTAACGTTGTAGCTGTTTGGATTAATTTTTGACATCGAGGTTTACATGACCAAGTCGGAACTAATTGAGCGGCTCGCGGATCAGGCTCGTCACATTCCCGCGAAGGAATTGGAGTCTGCTATCAAAGAAATTCTTGAACAAATGGCGCAAACTCTTCAAAAGGGTGATCGCATTGAAATTCGAGGGTTTGGTAGTTTTTCTTTGCATTATCGTGCACCTAGAGTGGGCCGTAACCCCAAAACGGGTGAACAGGTTGAACTTGATGGTAAATATGTACCACACTTCAAACCTGGCAAAGAACTTCGTGATCGCGTGAATGAGTCAATAAGTTAAGAAGAAGGCACTGTTTTTACAGTGTCTTTTTTTATTTCTAGATATAATCCTGTGTTACTTTTTGGTATTCTCAGTGCATACTGAGGAAGCAAGGGTTGATGGATTGAAACGCATCATTTCTTTTATAGTAATATTGTTTTTGTTACTTGTAGCGCTCGTCGTCGGGTCGCAAAATGACGCCGTGATCACAGTAAATTATGTGATTGCCCAAGCGGATATACGGATATCTACCTTAATCGCTATTGTCCTTGCGATGGGAATTCTGATTGGATTCTTGTTAATGACCACCACGTGGTTAGCGATGCGTGTACAGGTAGCCGGCCTCAAATCTAAACTTAAAAACGTGACCAAAGACGCTTAAACATGCTTGAACTGTTGTTTTTACTTTTACCCGTAGCAGCAGGTTATGGTTGGGTAATGGGGCGAAATAGCGTGCGCCAAGCGCAGCGCAAGCAGTCGAGTATTCTCTCGAAACACTACTACAAAGGCCTCAACTTTCTCCTTTCTGACCAGCCAGACAAAGCTGTCGATACGCTTATTAAGATGATTAACATCAATAGCGATACGGTTGAGACTCACATTGCAATGGGGAATTTTTTCCGTCATCGCGGTGAAATAGACAGAGCAATTAAAGTTCACCAGAGTTTAGTTAGTCGTGAAGAGATTCAGCCCAGTCAGCGCGAAACGGCATTGAAAGAACTGGGAATGGACTATACGCAAGCCGGTTTCTTAGAACGGGCTGAAAATGCTTACCTTCAACTGTTAAACAGCGAAAAGCACTACCTAGTTGCGCAACAGCAACTGTTCAGTATCTATCAAACCACGAAAGAGTGGGATAGAGCGATTGAGTTGGCTGAGCGCATGGTGGAATGTCATGGCGACAATGACGACGTCAGCAGTCGGCTTGCACACTTTTATTGCGAAGAAGCGCAAAAAGAGCTCGATAACAATAATATTGGCAACGCAAGTGAATTGCTTCAAAAAGCCGTAAACGCAGAAGAGCATGCCGTTCGTCCTTGGTTAATGCTAGGCTCACTCGCATTTTCTCAAGGCCATTTAAAAGACGCCGTGCGTTATCTCGAAGAAGTCGCTAACCGCGATTTAAAGTGGTTCAGCGAAGCTATCCCCATGCTTGAGCAAATTGCTGAAGCGACAGACGATTGGGATGGATTAGAACAGAGTCTAAAAAGCCATTGGCAACAATGCGCGACATCCTATATTGCCTTAGTCAACGTATACGTTCATCAAGGTAGGATGGAAGACGCTAGAGAGTTTTTGTTAGAGCAAATTCGAAAAACACCAACAATGAAAGGGTTCAAGACTCTAGTTGGCTTATATATTGACGATCAGATGGATGAAACTTCAGCCGAAAGCTTGAGGTTATTGAAGTCTCTGGTTGAAGAACAAATACAACAACGCCCCAAATACCGTTGCAACAGCTGTGGTTTGTCTGGGCGCAAATTATACTGGCTGTGCCCATCCTGTAAAAAGTGGGACACGGTAAAACCCATAAAAGGCTTAGACGGAGAGTAATCCCCATATGCAAGACCCAAAAGTCGTTATTGCTCTGGATTTTGATGATGCGGAAGTGGCATTGTCATTTATTGATACGGTAGATCCGGCACAATGTAAACTGAAGATCGGCAAAGAAATGTTCACTTTATTCGGTCCTGAGTTTGTCAAACGTATTGTAGCGAAAGGCTTTGACGTTTTTTTGGACCTAAAATTCCACGATATTCCCAATACTGTTCGCAAGGCCTGTAAAGCGGCCGCAAACCTTGGCGTATGGATGGTGAATGTACATGCTTCTGGCGGAAAAGAAATGATGATGGCGGCCAAACAAGGCATTGCCGAAAGTGCGCATCCCAATACCAAATTGATTGCCGTCACCGTCCTAACCAGTATGGACAAAAATCAGTTGAATGACGTTGTGCCCAATATAGAGCCTGCTGATCAAGTGAAGAAGCTTGCACACCTAACCAGAGAGGCTGGGTTAGACGGTATCGTATGCTCAGCTCAAGAAGCCATCATGTTGAGAGAGCAGTTCGATCAACGTTTTCTACTTGTGACGCCAGGGATACGCCCCGAGGGCAGTGACAAAGGCGACCAAAAAAGGGTAATGACACCCAAAGATGCAATGGATGCAGGCGTTAGTTACCTCGTAATGGGTAGACCAATCACACAAGCTGATATTCCTCTTGATGTGCTGAAAGCCGTCAACGAAAGTATTGCTTAACACCGAGAAAAACATGAGCCCGAAACGTATTGTCGAGTCGTGGGTTGACGCATTTAACCGAGCTGATGCTAACACGTTGGCATCATTTTACGCTGAAGATGCGGTGAATCACCAAGTCGCAAACGAGCCTGTGGTTGGACGAAAGGCTATTTTTGACATGTTTTCTCAGGAGTTTGCGAGTGCCGAAATGGTCTGTATTGTTGAACACATATTCGAGGACGGCGATTGGGCGATTCTAGAATGGAAAGACCCACTTGGCCTGAGGGGATGCGGTTTCTTTGAAGTGAAAAACGGCCTTATCCAAAACCAGCGTGGTTACTGGGATAAGCTGAGTTTTCTCAAAGCTCACAATTTACCCATCCCCAATTAAATCACGTAGTAAGACATTTCAATAAGAACAAAAAAGGGCCTTTACGGCCCTTTTTTCGTCATATTACCGCTTATTGTGCGAGTGCTTCTTCAGCCGGCGTGTAGGTTAGACCTAGCTCGTCGCCTAGGGCATCAACTACAGCTTTGTATGTCACCATACCTTTGTGTACGTTCAAGCCGTTAAGTAAATGCTTGTCTTCTAACATGGCTTTTTCTGGGCCTTTATTCGCAAGCGCAAGACCGAAAGGCAATGTTGCATTGTTGAGAGCCATGGTTGATGTACGAGCTACACCGCCAGGCATGTTTGCCACACAGTAGTGAACCACATCGTCGATTACGTATACAGGGTCTTGATGGGTCGTTGCTTTCGCCGTTGCAAAACAGCCACCCTGGTCGATTGCGACATCAACAACAACAGAGCCTTTCTTCATATTTTTGATGTGTTCTTCAGTAAGAAGCTTCGGCGCCGCTGCACCTGGAATCAATACTGCGCCAACAACAAGGTCTGCTTTCGCTGAGTAATGCTCAATCGCGTCAACCGTAGAAAAAACCGTTTTTACTTGACCACCGAAAATATCGTCTAGCTGGCGTAGGCGAGGTAACGAGCGGTCTAGAATCGTGACGTCAGCACCTAAACCGAGTGCCATTTTGGCAGCGTTAGTCCCAACGACGCCACCACCGATGACAAGTACTTTACCCGGAGCAACGCCAGGCACACCACCAAGAAGCGTACCGCTTCCACCGTGGGCTTTTTCTAAGTAATGTGCGCCCGCTTGCACTGACATGCGACCAGCGACTTCACTCATAGGGGCAAGCAGTGGCAGACCGCCAAAGTTATCTGTCACCGTTTCATAAGCGATACAAGTCGCACCAGACTCAACTAACAGTTTCGTTTGAGTTGGGTCAGGAGCTAAGTGCAGATAGGTGTAAAGTGTTTGACCTTCACGAAGCATTTTACATTCGTTTGGTTGTGGTTCTTTTACTTTCACTATCATTTCAGCAGCTTCAAATACGGCTTCTGCATTGGGTGCGATCGTTGCACCAGCAGCGACATACATGTCGTCATCAAAACCGATAGCAGCACCAGCATTCGTCTCTACTAGCACGGAGTGGCCGTGAGTTGTGAATTCTTTTACGGCTGCAGGGGTTAAGCCGACACGGTATTCATGGTTTTTTATTTCTTTTGGTACACCAATTTGCATAGCTGCCTCTATTTACGTTTTGTTAACGAAGAATTGCGAAGCAGTATAGGTGAAGAAACAGCAAACTATCTGCTGAAGTTTACTAAAGTGTGGAATATAATATCGCAGATAGTTAGTTTGGAAGAATATTATATGCTGATAAAGACCCCGAAACATCTCGACAGAATAGACCGTAACATTCTGATAGAACTACAAAAAAATGGAAAAATATCGAATGTTGAACTGGCGAAAAATGTAGGGTTAAGTGCGAGCCCTTGTCTCGAACGCGTAAAGAGGCTTGAGCAACAAGGCTATATTACTGGATATCATGCGACTGTAGACCCAGAGAAGCTCGGTGCCGCTATGTTGGTTTTTGTTGAGATTACGCTGACTAAAACATCAGTTGATATCTTTGCCGAATTTTCTGCTGCTGTGCAAGACCATCCCGACATTCAGGAATGCCATCTGGTATCGGGTAATTTTGATTTCTTGTTAAAAGCCCGCGTGGCCGATATGGGGAGTTATCGCAAACTGCTCGGTGATACTCTGTTGCGGCTCCCTGGTGTAAGTGAATCACGCACTTACGTGGTGATGGAAGAGGTAAAAAGTACGACGGCGTTGAGAATTCAACCAAAGTAGACATAAAAATAGGTCTGCTATTCAGCTTATGTTAGGCTTAGTTATACAATAATAAAAAGTCATTATGCTCTTGAATAAGAGTATGACACGGCATCGCTCTGGGTCGTTTGGAACAGAGCCACTGTAAGTTATTTAGGGTTATGGCGCGATTATCTGGAATTCAACGTTTGTGGGAAACGGGCATGATGTTAGCCTGTGCTTTCGCATTTTTTCTACTTTTAGCTCTCGCTTCTTTTCATCCCGGTGATCCCGGCTGGAGTCAAGCGGGCCTTCAACACGACGTTCACAACTGGGTTGGCTCTACGGGGGCTTGGGTAGCCGATCTGCTGTTTTTTACGTTTGGCTACCTTGCTTGGGCATTGCCCTTTACATGCGCTTTTGTTGGTTGGTTTGCCTTTCAACATATTCGTACGCTGACTGAATTAGATTACCTGACAATAGGGCTTCGCATTATTGGCGCCTTATTACTCGTGTTGGGCCTCACTGGTATCGCGAGTATCAACTTTGATGACCTATTTAATTTTTCCGCAGGCGGCTTTGTTGGTGATGTAATCAGTGCCGCACTCATTCCTTATTTCAATACCGCAGGCACCATTTTGTTGCTGCTTTGTTTCTTCTGTACGGGTTTCACGCTGATGACAGGCGTGTCTTGGCTGACAATTATTGATGGCTTGGGCGGTATGACGCTATGGACGGGGCGCAAAGTCATTGAAGCTCCCCGTTTATTGGGGGATTGGAATATGCCTCAGCTGGCTTTGACCAACAAAAGCAGCCAACCGTCAAGCAATGACGCTTCTGATGAACTTAACATAACAAGCTTGCGAGTAGAGCCATTGCCGGAAGACGAGGTTAGCCAGGAAGCGCAAGAAGTGTCTTTCACCGCCAATGATCGCCAAGAGCCAACGATGACAATACCGGACGATGTGTTTGACGACGAAGCCCCGCCGTTTGACGTACAGCCTTCAGAGCCGGTCGTGCCTACGATGAATATCGAAGATGAACCGGTGCCTATGGCGCCAATACCAGCGAAAACTCAGCCTAAATCAAAGGTTGAAAAGCCAAAAACGGTTTTGTCTCCGGTGAAAGGGGAGGGCGCAGAGCCGGCAGAAGGCCCTATGCCATCTTTTGAGTTACTCGATCGCGCAGACAAAAAAGAAAACCCGATTAGTCCCGAAGAATTGGAGGCGATTTCGCGCTTGGTCGAGGTCAAACTGGCTGATTTTAATATCGAGGCGAAAGTGGTGGGAGTATTCCCAGGACCTGTCATTACCCGATTCGAATTAGACCTCGCACCAGGTGTGAAGGTCAGCAAAATTACGTCCTTGTCTAAAGATTTAGCCAGAGCGATGTCTGCTATCTCTGTGCGAGTAGTAGAAGTGATTCCAGGTAAGTCAGTGATTGGACTCGAATTACCAAATAAACACCGTGAGATGGTGCGCTTAAGTGAAGTGATCAGTTGCGATAGCTTTCAATCAAACGCGTCTAATTTAACCATGGTGCTGGGCGCTGACATCAGCGGCAAGCCAGTAGTCGTCGATTTGGCAAAAATGCCTCACTTACTTGTGGCTGGTACAACGGGGTCGGGTAAATCAGTCGGCGTGAACGTCATGATTCTGAGTTTGCTGTACAAGTCGACGCCAGAAGATGTTCGCATGATAATGATCGACCCGAAAATGCTCGAATTATCTGTGTATGAAGGTATTCCGCACCTATTAGCAGAAGTTGTTACCGACATGAAAGAGGCTGCCAATGCCCTGCGATGGTGTGTTGGAGAGATGGAACGTCGTTATAAATTAATGGCTGAATTGGGTGTGCGTAACTTAAAAGGTTATAACGCCAAAATTATGCAAGCTATTGCCGATGGTGAGCCAATAAAAGACCCGTTGTGGCGCTCGGAAGAGAGTATGGAACCAGAAGCGCCAGACCTAGAGAAGCTACCTAGTATTGTTGTGGTAGTGGACGAATTTGCCGATATGATGATGATTGTAGGCAAAAAGGTAGAAGAGTTAATTGCGCGTATCGCACAAAAAGCACGAGCGGCGGGAATTCATCTGGTGTTGGCGACTCAACGACCCTCTGTCGATGTAATCACCGGACTTATTAAAGCCAATATACCGACGCGCATCGCATTCCAAGTTTCGAGTAAAATCGATTCGAGAACCATACTCGACCAACAAGGAGCGGAAGCGCTATTGGGTATGGGCGATATGTTGTATTTACCACCTGGCAGCCCAGTTCCTACCCGTGTTCACGGCGCATTTGTAGACGATCACGAGGTTCACGCGGTTGTGGCAGACTGGAAAAAGCGTGGTGAACCTGAATACATTGATGAAATTCTCAATGGCGAGGCGACAGCCGAAGTCTTGCTTCCAGGCGAACAGCCAGAAGGTGCAGACCAAGAATTCGATGCGTTTTACGATGAAGCAGTGGCTTTTGTTACGGAAACTCGTCGGGCAAGTGTGTCAAGCGTGCAACGCAAATTCAGAATTGGTTACAATCGCGCGGCGCGATTGGTGGAACAGATGGAACAAAGTGGTGTCGTAAGTTCACCGGGTCATAACGGCAACCGAGAAGTATTGGCGCCACCACCGCCTAAGGATTAGTAGTATGAAGAAACGTCTTTTAACCATGTTAACTGTCAGTGCGTTTTTACCAACAATGGCTTTTGCTGATGAGTCGAGTCAATTGGCACTGCAAACACAACTCGAATCAATGGCGAACTACCAAGCGAGTTTTACGCAAGTTGTGACGGATGTTGAAGGAGACCTTGTCAACGAAGCTGAAGGTCAACTTTGGCTCGCTCGCCCAAATAAAATGCGTTGGGAAACGGCGTTTCCTGAAGAATCATTGTTAATTGCCGATGGCAATGCCGTGTGGAATATCGACAACTTTGTTGAGCAAGTTACGGTTTTCGAACAAAACGCCTCGATAGCAAACAACCCGTTTATTCTGTTAACGACGAGTGATAAAGACACTTGGTCTTCGTTTACTATTGAGCAAACCGTTAATGAAGGTGGTAACAATACGTTTGTGATAACGCCGTTAGAGGAAGGTGGCCAAATTCAATCACTGACATTGCACATTAGAGATAATACTTTAGTGTCTTTGGAAATGTTTGATGCGCAAGAGCAAAAAAGTGCATTGGCATTTTCTGATATCGACACCTCAACAATTCCAAAAAGTGAGTTGTTTACGCCAAACATCCCAGATGGCTTTATCGTGGACGATCAACGTCAATGACGATTAGTGCACATGCACCCTTAGCCGCTCGGATGCGGCCGTCAACGGTAGATGAATACGTAGGGCAACAACATTTACTTGGCCCGAATAAACCGTTGCGAAAAATGCTCGAAGCAGGCGCGAGCCACTCTATGGTATTGTGGGGGCCGCCGGGTACAGGTAAAACCACATTGGCAGAACTCATCGCCAATTACGCCGAAGCTAATGTATTGCGGATTTCTGCGGTAACTGCCGGTGTCAAAGATATCCGCCAAGCAATGGATCAGGCTGAAGCGGATGCGAGATACAATCAACGAACCCTGTTATTTGTTGACGAAGTCCATCGCTTCAACAAGAGCCAGCAAGACGCTTTATTGCCGTTCGTTGAATCCGGCGTCGTCACCTTCATTGGTGCCACGACCGAAAACCCGTCTTTTGAGCTCAATAATGCCTTGTTGTCGCGGGTGAGGGTTTATGTGCTGCAATCACTGACCGAAGGTGATTTAGCCGGGCTGCTGCAACGCGCTCTGACGGACGAGACTAAAGGACTGGGTGAACGTCAACTCTCATTGACCCAAGATGCGCAAAACGCTTTGATTGGGTTATGCGGCGGCGACGCGAGACGATTATTAACCTATCTTGAGCTCGCATCAGATTTTACCAGTTCCAATCAGATCGCCTTGAGTGATGTCGAGCAGGCTGTTGGTGAAAAAGTCGCGGCCTATGACAAACAAGGCGACGCGTTTTACGATTTGATATCGGCATTTCACAAATCCGTTCGAGGGTCAGACCCCGACGCGGCTTTGTATTGGTTTGCGCGCATTTTAAACGGCGGTGGAGAACCCTTGTATGTTGCTCGCCGTTTGTTGGCTATTGCATCTGAGGATATCGGTAATGCGGACCCCAGGGCAATGCAATTGTGCGTTAATGCTTGGGACGTCTTTCACCGAGTTGGTCCAGCAGAAGGCGAACGCGCAATTGCGCAGGCCGCGGTATATTGTGCTTTGGCACCTAAAAGCAATGCAGTATATGACGCCTTTAAATCTGCAATGGCACTTGCCAAGTCTGCGCCAGACTACCCGGTGCCAAATCACCTACGTAATGCCCCAACAGCCTTAATGAAAGAGATGGGGATGGGAGCAGAATACCGCTACGCCCATAATGAGGCTCATGCATTCGCCGCAGGAGAATGTTATTTCCCGCCTGAATTGGCCGAAACACGCTTGTATCAACCCACTGACCGAGGGTTGGAAAAACAATTGAAAGCCAAACGCGAATTCCTCGATAATTTGAATCAAAATAGTCAGCTAAAACGGTAATTTTATGCAACAAACATGGATGCTCTATCTCTTTATTGGCACTGGCGGTGCTCTGGGTGCTTGTTTGCGTTATTTCTTTACCACGACAATCGATTCTTGGTTTGGAAAACCGCTGCCGTTTGGTACACTTACCGTCAATGTTGTGGGGTCGTTTTGCCTCGCGCTACTTTATGGTTTTATTGAACGTGGTGATTTAGCCGAATTTCCCTATCGCGCTTTAATCGGGGTGGGGCTATTAGGCGCGTTTACGACGTTTTCTACATTCTCCGTTGAAACTTTAGCGTTGCTCGAAAATGGCCTTTGGCAACGAGCTTTACTGAATGTTTTGTTGAATGTTGGTACTTGCCTGTTGGCCGCATGGCTCGCAGTTGAATTAATGAAAGGATAAGAATAATCGCATGTTAGATCCAAAGTTTTTGCGTAGCGACATAGAAAATACCGCCGCTCGCCTGGCAACACGAGGCTATACGCTGGATGTTGAAACTTTCAACGCGCTTGAGGAAAAGCGCAAATCCTTGCAGATCAAAACGCAAGAATTACAAAATGAAAGAAACGTGCGAAGTAAGTCCATAGGTAAAGCGAAAGCACAAGGCCAAGATATTGCACCATTGTTAGCGGAAGTAGGCCAGTTAGGAGACGATTTAGACGCAGCGAAACAAGAGTTGGATGTTGTTCTGGCTGAGATTACGGCGTTTACTCAACAAATACCAAACTTACCTAACGAGTCTGTTCCTTCAGGTAAAGATGAAGAAGACAACGTGGAAGTCAGCAAGTGGGGAACACCACCTTCGTTTGACTTTGAAGTGCGAGACCATGTTGATTTGGCTGATGGCTTAAATAAAGGCTTGGATTTTGAAACAGGCGTGAAGTTATCTGGTAGCCGTTTTGTGGTTATGCATGGTCAAGTAGCAAAACTGCACCGCGCACTCGCTCAATTTATGTTGGATATTCATACGCAAGAACACGGTTATCAAGAAACTTACGTACCGTTACTGGTGAATGAAGATAGCCTATATGGTACGGGCCAGTTGCCTAAGTTTGGTGAGGATTTGTTCCACACTAAACCTGCAACCGAGGAAGGCCAAGGTTTATCTTTGATCCCGACTGCGGAAGTTCCATTGACCAACATTGTTCGCGACGAAATCATTGCCGCTAACCAACTACCGGTAAAAATGACCGCACATACACCGTGCTTCCGTAGTGAAGCTGGGTCGTACGGTAGAGATACTCGAGGCTTGATCCGTAACCACCAATTCGAAAAAGTTGAACTGGTGCAAATCGTTAAGCCTGAAGACAGCTTTGATGCACTTGAAGCATTGACTGGCCATGCCGAAGTCATTCTGCAACGCCTTGGTCTAGCTTACCGTAAAGTCCTACTATGCACTGGTGATATGGGCTTTGGTTCATGCAAAACCTATGACTTGGAAGTGTGGTTGCCAGCACAAGATACGTATCGCGAAATTTCTTCTTGTTCAAATATGTTGGATTTCCAAGCGCGAAGAATGCAAGCGCGCTATCGCAACCCAGAAACGAATAAGCCTGAACTCGTTCATACCTTAAATGGTTCTGGTTTAGCCGTAGGTAGAACACTAGTCGCTATATTAGAGAATTATCAGCAGGCCGATGGCAGTATCAAAGTGCCAGAAGCCTTGGTGAATTACATGGGCGGTGTTACTGAATTAAAAGCCTAAGAGCAAAATTGAAAAAGCCCCGAAAGGGGCTTTTTTTTGACAATCCAATACTCAATTACAAGCACTTAGCCGGCTTAGGCAAGCCTGCTAGCTTTGTCGCTTGTTTTGCTGGGCCTTTGGGAAATAGCCTGTGTAAATAGCGGCTATTGCCTTTTTCTGGACCAAACTTGTTGGCCATGGCTTTGACCAACGCTCGAATTGCTGGACTGGTGTCAAATTCTAAATAGAAGGCTCGGACAAAACGCACCACTTCCCAGTGAGCATCAGTCAACGTGATGTTTTCTCGCTCGGCGAGAAAAGGCACTAACGATTCATCCCAATCTGTATGATTTAACAGATAACCCTGTTTATCGGTGGCTAAGGTTTTACCCTGCCATTCAATAGAAAAAGACTCACTCATTTATAATGTTACCCATGGGTTATGCGCAGTCGTCAATGCGACGAGTTGTGATTGTGTAATTGTCATTTCAGTTGTTAAGCCTCGAGCTCGAGCGTCTTCTTCCATCACGTAGACTTTGGCTTTACCAACGTTTGATAACACCTCTGCGAGTTTATACGTTGCATTTTCGCCGAGCACGACAACGTCGGTTGCAGACAATGAATGCAAACGTGATGGATCAATAGGTAAAGTACGAACAAACAATAGCATCAGAAAGTTACCACGTGTTTGGCTTGATTGATCAGGTCTGTTACCTGTTGGTGGCTTAGTGTTACCCCATCGACATTCACAAGGTTGTCAGGCGACAAGTGTCTGGATTCAAGGCATGGCTTACTTATGTATACGTCCTCAATGTCATACAAGGGCATCATCTTTAACCGTTTAGCGTGATTCTTTGCGAAAGAAGGCGTCTGCTCAACATGTAATTGATAAACGCCATCGCCTGTAAATAAAACCGCAACGTCATGGCCATAATTGGTCGCTGCCAGCACAAAGTCTAAACCGTCTTCGGCATCACTGCCTGAGTAGGGCGGTTGTGTAAACTGTACGAGAATATTGCTCATATTAAAATTGCACCAAGTGGTCGCTTTGATGAAGCTTCGCAAAAAACTCGCCGATGCCAACTTGTTCGAAAGGCGCGGTAATATTAAACCCAGATTTACCCAGTTCTTGCGCTTCATGTTCAGATATGACACCCCGCTTAGCCGCGGCTGTAACACACACCCACAAAGGTACATCGAGTTGGGCTTTCAACTCTACCCAACGCTGGTACTGATTTGATTGGTTACCCGGCTCATGAGCAAATTCATTCGCGTGATATACACCTGCTTGGTAAAAGAAGATTTGATCGAGTGTATGGTCAGCTTCAATGAGGGCTTGCGCAAACTCAATAGGGGACGTACCACTCGTTTGGTCAAAGGGAGAGGAGGTAATAAGTAGTGAATAATGTGCCATATAAACAAAACACCCCGCAATAGCGGGGTGCGTCTCTAATTACTTTTGATAGTGATTAGTCGTCGCCACCGAACGCACCCAGAAGGTGTAGTAACGAAGTGAACAAGTTGTACAGGTTAAGGTACATAGAGACTGTTGCACGAATGTAATTCGTTTCACCGCCATTGATGATACGGCTTGTGTCATAAAGGATAAAGCCAGACATAAGGAACACAATCACAGCGTTAAGTGCAAGTGAAACCGCAGGTACTTGGAAGAAAATGTTAGCGAACATCGCAATAATGGCCATCACCAAACCGACAACCAAAAAGCCGCCCATAAAAGAAAAGTCTTTTTTGGTCGTGAGTACATAGCCTGAAAGTGCAAAGAACACGATAGCCGTTGCACCAAGTGCTTCCATTATTAGACCAGGGCCACCAACACCAACGTAGTAATTAAGGGTGTAGCCTAATGAACCGCCTAACAAACCAGTGAACACAAACACCCATGCGATACCGGATGCGGATTCCGCTGTTTTATTTAAAATAAACAGTGTTACGAAGGCACCAATTGTCATGCCCAGAGACATAATCGGGCTGATGCCAACAGCCATTGCGATGCCAGCACACACAGCACTGAAAAGAAGCGTCATTGCTAACAACATATATGTGCTACGAAGCACCTTATTCGTCTGTAGAACAGACGGTTGAGATGCACTAGAGTACATTGAACGTGGATCCATTGTTCCCTCCAATAGGAAAAGTCAATCTGAGTAAGATACTCACTTATATATTAGGGTAGTTGTATGGCTTTTGGTTCAATTTTTCAAGTAGTTTTGCGATATCTAACAAGGGATTGGTGATACTTTGTCGATTTCGCGTAATTTTTGCTCGCGATCGTTTAAATATCAGGCGCTTAATCACTTTTTTAATATTTATGCTTTACATCGATAAAATTATCATTACTATACGCAACACTTCAGGAGAGTTGGCAGAGTCCGGTTGAATGCACTTGACTTGAAATCAAGCGAAGGGTCAAACCTTCCGGGGGTTCGAATCCCTCACTCTCCGCCATATTAAGAGAAAGCCCACGCAAATGCGTGGGCTTTTTCGTTTCAGAATCGTGTAAACCTGTAGTGGACTAAAAAGCGCTCGTGCGTCCACCATATCACGAATAAATCCATATCGTTATTTCTTGCTATCGATGACGTGTTTGAGGTCTCTTTGTCGTTTTGCTAGTGCACAGGTAAAACCAACGTCGCTAATTTAAGAAATGACAATTCAACGATAAATAGCAATGCTCATTTAAAATTTGAGCATTTTGATGGATATGTGAGCGAACAGTCGCAATTTGATCACAGAATAAGCAAACAGGTTATTTAGGGCTTTACAGCATCAAAATAATCATTATTATACGCAGCACTTCAGGAGAGTTGGCAGAGTCCGGTTGAATGCACTTGACTTGAAATCAAGCGAAGGGTCAAACCTTCCGGGGGTTCGAATCCCTCACTCTCCGCCATATTGAGAAAAAGCCCACGCAAATGCGTGGGCTTTTTCGTTTCCAATTCAATTTCGAATTAACGGTTCTTTTTATTTTGGTCTTGTTACGCACGACATGTGTTGCATACGTATTTTCCTGCTTTTCTATGTGATTTGCAGTCCAGACACCGTAAAAACTTGTTAAGATACTGATATTACGTCTATTAATATGGCATCGTCGGTGGGCAAATAGTAATCGAACAAATTCGAATACAGGCTATATTTGTTCTAAGACGAAAATTGACGTGGTATAATTCTGTCCCTAAACGCACTTGTGTAGTTTAGAACGATTATAAAAAGTAGTGAGCAACACACGTGATAAAAATATTGTTAGCCGATGACCACGAACTCGTTAGAAATGGCGTTCGTAGAATTCTAGAAGACGTAAGCGACTTTACAGTTGTAGGCGAAGCTAACGATGGAGAGGATGCCGTCAAACTAGCTAGAAAGCTTAACCCCGACGTAATATTAATGGATGTTAATATGCCGGGCATGGGCGGGCTAGAAGCAACTAAACAAATCTTGCGTATGGGTGAGAACATGAAAGTGCTCTGTTTATCCATGGTGAAAGAGCACCCAGTGCCCGCGCAAGTTATGGAAGAAGGCGCTACAGGCTTTATAACTAAAGACGCTGATCCAAACGACATGATTGATGCCATTTATAAGGTGCATAGTGGCCAACGCTATTTGCCTAGTGATCTTGCGCAATCTATTGCACTGACCAAGCTAACCAAAGCAGACAATCCCTTTGATTCATTGTCGACACGGGAACTCAACATCGCGATGCGTTTGACGCAAGGCGAAAAGGTTCCTGATATCGCATCCAACTTAAACATTAGCGCCAAAACGGTTAACACATACCGCTACCGAATGTTTGACAAACTGGGTGTCACTACCGATGTAGAGCTGACTCACTTAGCGCTGCGCCACAAACTTATCACCACGGATTACCTATAATCGATGAGTGATTTCGACGTAACGTCGTTTCTAAAACACCTCACGCAACAGCCAGGTGTTTACCGCATGTACAACGCCGACGAAGAGGTAATCTACGTCGGCAAAGCAAAAAATCTCAAGAAGCGGGTCTCTAGTTACTTTCGAAAGCAAGTAGACAGTGCTAAAACCAAGGCCTTGGTGGCACAAATTGCGAATATTGATGTTACGGTGGTAAATAGTGAAACCGAAGCGTTTTTACTCGAAAACAATTTCATCAAGAAATACAAGCCCAAGTACAACGTTCTATTGCGGGATGACAAATCTTATCCTTTTATCTTTCTATCAGGCCACGATCATCCAAGGCTAGCGTTTCATCGCGGTCCACAAAGGCTCAAGGGTGAGTATTTTGGGCCTTATCCCAATTCTTGGGCGGTTCGGGAAAGTTTGCGTACGATGCAAAAGATTTTCCCCATTCGTCAGTGTGAAGACAGCTATTATCGCGCGAGAAGCCGCCCTTGTTTGCAATATCAAATGAAACGTTGCAGTGCACCTTGTGTGCCCGGCTATGTATCGGACGACGAGTACCGAGAACAAGTCAATTATGCACGACTATTTTTGAAAGGTAAGAACCAGCAAGTCATTGGAT
Source organism: Alteromonas sp. 5NS40-0096 (assembly GCF_057544385.1). Taxonomy (NCBI): domain Bacteria; kingdom Pseudomonadati; phylum Pseudomonadota; class Gammaproteobacteria; order Alteromonadales; family Alteromonadaceae; genus Alteromonas; species Alteromonas sp. 5NS40-0096. The sequence continues at coordinate 743,941 of NZ_BAAJLQ010000001.1, read as the reverse complement.
CTTTGGTTGAGAAAATGGAAAACGCCAGTGAATTGCTCAATTTTGAAGCTGCGGCGCGTTATCGCGACCAAATCAATGCCTTGAGGCAAGTACAAGAGCGCCAGTTTGTCGCGGGTACTCAAGAAGAAATGGATGTGTTTGGTGTTGCGACAAAAGGTGGCATGGTGTGTGTACAAGTCATGTTTATTCGCGATAGCCAGTTATTGGGCAGTAAGTCTTTCTTTCCAAAAGTGCCTAATACCTTGTCAGAAAATGAAATTTTTGAGTCATTTTTTCTGCAGTTTTACTTGGCGGGCAACAAGCGAATTCCAAAGCAAATCGTCATGCCAATGGAATTAGAAGATGAAAATAGTATTAGTGACTTACTCAGTGCTGAAGCCAATCACAAAGTGCAGTTATTCAAAGGTGCGCGAGATGAAAAACGCCGTTATCTGCAGCTTGCCAATGCCAACGCCCAAAATGCATTAGATGCCCAATACATCGAAAAGAAATCAGTACACGGCCGATACCTTGCTCTAGAAGAGGCGTTAAATTGGGATGAACCGATAAAACGTATGGAGTGTTTCGATATTTCCCATACCTCTGGCCAGCAAACCGTGGCCTCATGTGTGGTGTTTAATCGCGAAGGCCCATTAAAATCTGACTACCGTCGTTATAATATTGAAGGTATCACGCCCGGTGATGACTATGCCGCAATGGCACAGGCTTTAAAACGGCGTTACAAGCCATCCTCTGACGACGATAAGATGCCAGATATCTTGTTCATTGACGGTGGTAAAGGGCAACTCGCGCAAGCTGAGAACTTTTTCGATGAATGGCAAGGCAATAAAAAGCCATTTTTGATCGGCGTAGCGAAAGGCACGACCCGTAAACCTGGATTAGAAACCTTAATTCTCGGTGGTTCTCATGAGACCTTGCCAGTGGCGAGTGACTCACCGGCAATTCATTTGGTCCAGCACATACGCGACGAATCACACCGGTTTGCCATTTCTGGGCACAGAAACCGTAGACAGAAAGTCAAAACCACTTCCACATTGGAGAGTATTCCTGGAGTAGGGGCCAAACGCAGGCAATCATTGTTGAAATTTATGGGGGGCTTGCAAGGTCTCAAAAAAGCCAGCAAAGATGAAATTGCCAACGTGCCTGGGATAAGCGACGAGCTCGCTGAAGTGATCTACGATCACCTTCATCATTAATAACGGTAGTCACAACCCGTTCCCGATGGCACAATAAGCGCTGTTTTGCGTTAGTGCCCTGATAGAGAAGTAATTTATGTGGACGATACCCAATATCATAACAATGTTCCGAGTCGTGCTTATTCCGGTATTCGTCATTGTATATTTTTTAGATTGGAAATGGGCTCATGAAGCGGGCGCCTTTATTTTTTGGCTCGCTGCAATAACAGACTGGTTTGATGGTTATCTTGCGCGAAAGCTCAAGCAGTCGACACCTTTCGGTGCCTTCTTAGATCCCGTTGCCGATAAATTAATTGTAGCGGCGGCCCTGTTAATGATTACCCATTCATACAACACTCTTTGGATTACCGCCCCTGCGATAGTCTTGTTGATTCGCGAAATTTACGTTTCAGCGTTGCGCGAATGGATGGGACAACAAGGAATGCGCGACACAGTGAAAGTCTCTTTCATTGGAAAAGCGAAAACCATGGCCCAAATGTTAGCCTTGATTGGATTATTATCGGGGTTAGAAACCTTTATGGGTTTCCCTATTTATTGGGTAACCTTGGGTTATGGGCTGTTGTATATCGCCTCTGTGTTGTCAATGTGGTCAATGTTGGTTTATACAAAAGCCGCATGGCAAACCTTAAAGGGAAGCAATTAATCCGCTTATTGGTTAAGGCATAATCAAACCGAATAAAAAAGCTGCAAACGATTCAAAAAAGGAAGAATTCTCGACATTTAAGGCGTTTTTGGTGTTGACAGTTTCATTCGTGTCGGTAGAATGCACCCCACATTCGACGAGGCAGTAACACAGCAAACGCGAGTTACAGTTTCAAAGAAATACGCGGGAATAGCTCAGCTGGTAGAGCACAACCTTGCCAAGGTTGGGGTCGCGAGTTCGAATCTCGTTTCCCGCTCCAATTTCTTGAATGACGACGAAAGTCAATTTGGCGGAATGGCAGAATGGCTATGCAGCGGATTGCAAATCCGTGGATCTCGGTTCGACTCCGGGTTCCGCCTCCATCTTCTCGAAAGAGAGTAGGGTTCCAACCCACACCTATCGTTAAATCGATATCCCTGCCCGGGTGGTGAAATTGGTAGACACAAGGGATTTAAAATCCCTCGCTGGTAACAGCGTGCCGGTTCAAGTCCGGCCCCGGGCACCATTTTATAAAATCGGGTTCTACCCCATAAAAGCCATTTCTTTATTCCGTTCAAAACCCTAAATTGAGCCACTAATTTAGGAATTCTAAAGAAGTTCGATACATTTCATAATATGGGTTATTTGTGTACTGCATTTTGCTATTTTTTCTTTGAATATTAGCTTACATGTTTCCAATGAATCTATGCGTTTTTCATATGCTCCAATTACAACTGGGCTGTTTGATTCAACCATGCAAGATAGGGCAATATTTGTATCACCTTCACGTTGTTGAAACTCTTGCTGGAGGTTTTCGTTGTTCTCGTTAAGCTTTTTACCTTCGTTTTGCAAAAGGTCTTTACGAATAGATTTACCAAGTTAACTTATTGAAAATATTTTAAAAAGTAATTTAATCCACACATTTACCCAGTTAAAAACGTTACATATCTATCTATCTATCTATCTATCTATCTATCTATCTATCTATCTATCTCTCATTGCCAACAAAATACTTTGTAAGCGCACATCGCTGAATATTATGCAATATTTCGACAGAGAAAAGCTTTGCATGGTGAGAGAAAATGTACATTAAAATCACTTTCTGACAGTATGATAAGTAAACAATTGATACTAATGATTTTTACAGTACCAGGAGTAAAAATGGAAAGTGCACTCATACTGATTGGCGGTGTATTTTTTTTGCTGCTCATTTATTTGAGCGTTTTTCGTTTACAGGCCCCAGACCAGTCTCTAGGGTTACCGAAAGGCAGTGTTAGAGCAATACTGGCTTTAATGGTTATTATCACTTTTGTGTCAGCGATCGTAGTCGTTACTGATGCGTCGACGTCCCCTTATAAAACTGAGATATACAAAAATGTCAGTGCAGAACGTTTGCAATTACTTGAAAGAAACCCGGAAATTCAGGTGCTTAATGAGGGAAAACTAATTGGAGAATATTATGAAGAAGTGTATATAACCCGTAAGTCAGCTCCTGATTTAAGTGATCAGTTAGACTTATTGTTTGGCGCACTTATAGCATTGGTTTCCAGTCTTTCGGGCTATTATTTTGGCAATAAATTTGAATTGCCAAAGCTATTGCAATCTAAGATTAAAGAATCAGTCTCAGGCAACCAGACGGCTCTAATCATGGAAGAAATAGAACTGCTTAATTATGAAATCATTATGTCAGAGTCTATCTCTCCTGAAGAATCCCGACGACACTTACTTGAGTTGAAAAAAGCCAGAGAAGCATTAGTAAAAAGTGACATTGCAACTGCCATGAAAATTGTTGAATCAGTTGAGGCGCAAAAATATGTTGTCAACTAAATAGAGATTCGTTATGCGCTACGCTTTAATAACTAACATGACCTATGACGGGAATTTACGCCAGCTGGCAAGTGGAAGAAATCAACATCTGATCAACGGTGAAAATACTAGATATTTTCGTTTACCAGGTTCGTTTGAAAGACTAACGAGTCAGGCACAGTTCATCAGAGGGATTGATGCAAAAGACAATGAACATGGCAAAAGTCAAGCTTTGCTAATTCTTAGCCATGGCTTACCTGACACGGTTTTATTGTCACATACAGGTGATGTTTCGGCCCCTTCTGAACATAAAGTACTTTTGTCACCTGACCTTGATCAAGGCGATTTAGAACTTATTGCCCATGGCAGAGACATTTATATTTGTGCGTGCAAAGTAGCTCAAGGTGAAGCAACTTTACTTCGCTCCCTCAAAAAAGCTGGAGCTGTTTCTGTGACTGCTTTTCAGGACTCTCCCAAATGGAATACATCAGAAGGACTCACACTGTGGCAAACAATTGACGGTACACTATGTCGAGCTGCCGCTGAAACAGGTGGTGTTGCTGCCATGCGGAATGCTCAGGAAACGGCACTGAATATTATTAATACTGCATTAATTGGTCGTCTGACCGATGAACGGTTTAAAACAGAAATAGAAGCAATACACGACGCGGTTAAAAACATATTGATTATCTGAATAAATGCAAAGAAGGAAAGATTGTGAAACCAGTAAAATTAGCATTGCTGAGTCTGTCTGTTATCAGTGTCATGAGTTGTGCTTCAACTCCTGATCAAAAGCAAGAAAAGGATGACGAGCAAGAGACGCCAAAAGAAGTGACAAAATTTAAGCAAATGGGTTACTACCTGCCTGCTACGGCGTTTAACGCTGAAGCGTCTTTAACGTTTGAACAACGTAGTGTGGCTTTTAAAGAAAAAGACGACTCAGGAGTTCTTCATTGGAGAGCGGATTCCTGTAAAGTTCAATGGATGGTTGATAAAGCTGTAGCTATAACTCCTATTACTGTAGCTGACACAAGCCATTATTATGAACTGAATCCACACTCAAGCTTCTTCAACCAACTTGAGTACACAATCAATTTTACTGAAGATGGCCGCCTTGCCGGTATCAACTCCACTTCAAGCGGCAAAGCAGGTAGTTTTCTCACCTCTATAGGCTCTTTTGTAGGCCGTGTCCTGCCTTTCCTCACAGGTGTGTTGAGTGGGGAAAAGGCAAAATCAGTTTATGATTTTAATGCTGCGTGTAATTCGCCAGATAAGGCAGAAGCGAATGCAAAAATCTGGTTTGACGAAGTTTTTGAAAAAGATGACGGAAGCAAGCCCCTGACAAATCGTCTTAAGGAACTTAATGATGCGCTGGAAAATGCACGAAATGGCCGTATTGCTCTGCTGAAATCTATTGACGCAGAAGTCGATAATCAACTGGCTGCTACTAATGCTTTAAAACAAGTATCAATTCTGGAAAATGTTACTGCGCAACTTGAGAAAGAATTGACTAGGACCAAAGCATTGAAAGAAGCTGCATTTACGCAGTTTAAAGCTTCCAAAAAAATTCGCAGTCAAAGAACAACAATTAACCGCAAAAAGCAGTTTACTGCCAATGAATTACTTAGTTTTGCTGAAGTCGATTTAGCTGCACCAAAAATAGAACAAGCTATAGATCTGGGTTTATGTGAAGAACCACTTTCTTCTTTACAAGAGCTTTGGGATTGCTCGGGTTCAGTGCCAAGGCTTATTGTATCGTCAACTTTTTCGGCTGGTAGTGCACCAACACCTGACGAAGTGAAAGTAAAGAGTACAAATAAGGCATTAGCCATAGTTTCTCGCACACCGGTCCCTATGCGTCTGGAAATCATCGAAGCTACTTCGCTACCAGATTTTGACGGTGGTTCTGCTAAAACGGTTTCAGCTGTAAAATCAGCTGCACCAATAAATGTGTTTGTTGCCAACTCTGCAGCCAATTTACACGTGTTAGATAAAAATGTGTGGGAAAAACAGAGTTTAGAACTAGTATTCACCGACAATGGCGCAGTAGAAAAAGTAGTCGCGACCGAAGGTGGCGGCGCAGATGTGTTGGCTCAATCATTGGACGAAGCGTTGAAAAGTGGACTGACAGCTTACCAGGAAACTTTGACCAGTGTAAGCGCAATAAAAACAAAAGAAGCAGAGTTGGCAATAGCTTCGGACAAAGCTAGGTTAGAACAAATCAAGCTTGATAAGCAGTTACTTGAAGAACAGATTGCGTTAGATGGCATTGATGCAACTGATGAAATGGTACGGAAAAAGGCCGTTCTGGATGCGCAATATGCGTTACTTGAGTCCAGACAAAAAATTGCGAGTACTAACCCAGAACTGGCAAGTAATACTGCCCGCCTAAAAGCAGAACTTGAAATGCTAAAAGCACAAGCAGAACTGAATAAATTTAACAACCCAGCTCAAATGTCGGAAATCGATATTATTAGGACAGAAGTGGAATTACTGCAGCAGCAAGAAATACTTGCAGGCCTCAAAGCACCGCCCACGCCACCTACTCAGGCAGACTTATTGCGACAACAATCTGAAATACTTCAACTTAGAGTAACAATTGCAGAGCTACAGAAAAAACTGGCCGGTGAAAATTAGTCAAATTTCTGGTTGAATAACGCTCTAATATTAAGGGCGTTATTTTTAGTTTTTACGTTCTATGCGCAGTTAACATTCGTTTTAAAGCCGTTGTCATGTTTTCCTCTATCTCTCTTCTAAATATTCATTCGACTCAGCCAGTTTATTGAGACTTCCTTCACGATAAATTGGAAAATTTATTTTTGAGACAGAAATAGCTCTTCGTTCAATTCATCAAAAGGGAATTGAACCAAAAGTGGCCAAGATACAGGCTTAATATGGTTTATTTTGGAGCAGGGTAGGCTCCTTTTAAAATACTCTCTTAGTTAGCTAGTGTTGCAAATAAAACAGCAAAATCTTTAACACTATAGTTCGACTTAGATTCGCTATTGGGCACCATTTATTTTTCAATAGACCAAAACTAGCAAAAATGATAAGGGAAGCGCTATCAACAGTCAGTTTTCAATTATCTCCTCGTATTTTTTAAATCTGTTTCCGTTTCGGCAATGGTTTTTGTTAATAGTTTTTAGTTTGAATCAACAGTTTTTAGATAGGCGATACAATAAGTTTGTATTGAAAATCGAGAAAATAGTACTTCGTAAGAAAACGATAGCAATGAGTCTCGAAGACACGAAGCACCTTTTCTACCTCGTTGCCGAATCTATGTTTGTTTGTCCGCTATCCACTTTGGCCCAACAGGTCAGGCTAAAGCGTTTTTAAACAAGTGTAACATTCGGCTCCATGCTCTTTCGGCTTGTACTGCATGATAGCCATGGAAGTCTGGGGTACACCATCCATGAAGCGTGTTCTCGTATACCTCTATTTCAGCTGCAAGTCCTGCAGTCTCGTACGCTTTTCTAATTATATTTTTGGTTTCAGGAGACCTTTGATCGTCCTTTTCCGCGACAGCATGAAACGCCTGTGCGGACGACTTTGATATGAGAAGGTGTGGGCTTTCAGGTCCATCACTAACGATGCTTCTACTACCATGAAAAGATGCTATAGCTCCGACACGATTTGGACAAGAAGCGGCTGTCAGAACAACGAGCTCGCCCGCCATACAATAGCCAAACGTACCCGCTTTGCGCTTGATATCAACGCTAGGGTGATTATCGAGAAAGTGTAAATAAGCTGTTGCGTCAGACATTACGGCTTGTCGAGTGAGTTTGTCAGACATAGCCCATAATCGTTCCATTGTATCGGGATTACCAAGACGCGCACCCGGATCAACTACTGGCGCCTTTGCATCCCGATAATACGGGTTCACTAGCAAGACTGCATAACCAATTTCAGCCAGTCGCTTCGCTATTGCTTCGTATATCGGCCTGCGACCTTTTATATCCGTCCACATGAGGATTCCCGGGTACTTTCCTTTAGCTGGGTGGGCAAAATAACAATCAGCAATACCGTCAGGTGTTCGCACGTCTACGGTCATTTCTGAAACTGAGCCCGCAAACGCCGTTTGAGGCATTAAACCCGCCAATAAAGCTGTGACACTCAACTTATTAAACTCGCGACGATTGATTTTTCCTTTGTTTAGTAAGAATTTCTTATTGTCCTTTTCTGTCCATTCATCACACATAAGCATTCCTTTTATATTGATCGACCAATAGCAAATATTGCTTCATCTGACGGTCAATTGGCGACTTTAAATATTCTTTTTTATAAAACAACAGAGGTACGTAGATTTTACAATATGCTCACGATGAACTGTTTATCCAGTGTGATATATTGCAATGTACCGATGCTTCAACATTACCCCCAATTGGAGTTTGTGTTAATGCGAAATGATTACATGCTAACAAAAGACCAGATTGTCGACGTGGCGCAGGGCCATGGTGCGTGCATTGCATTCAACATGATTGCTGTTGAAGGATGCAAGGTGGGTTATATGTATCGTGATGAACCTAATAGCCCTTTCAATGGTTGGATATTTCTGTCAGGCAATGAATCTCAAACATATCTGGATGATTCAGAGAACTTAGCAATGTTTGATACTAATACTATTGCAAACTACGATTCTGATATCGTTCCCTTTTTGACTTTACCAGTAGGCACTGAGTGCGAACGAAACGGCAAAGGGATACTTATTGAAGTGGTTAAGTGACTATATCTCTATAATTTGCTCAGGGATCAAACGTGTGTTGATTGCTGTCGTTATGCGCTATGACTGCACCTCAAGAATGGCAGGTAAAAATAGAGGCTGGTATGAATATTGAAATATGGCATGTTGCTCTCGCTACAGCACTGTTGTTGAATTTGATAGTCACGGTATTACTGGTAAAAAGCGATGAACTCGATGCTTTTCAGAAAGGCGCACAAATAATCTTGGTGTGGATAATCCCATTTATTGGCGCTATTGGGCTATGGTTGTTTAACCACAGCCAAAGCCAACCCCCAAAACAGACGAAACTTTTCGGCGGTGGCCCTCGAGATAGCAGCAACGCTGGCTCTGCAGGTGACTAGCTTGTCGCGCCTCAATATCATGTCGCTAGTCACTCAGCATTGAGGCTGAATTGTGTTGAGTCTATCTGATGAAATACACGTTAGTCATAATGTTAGTTCTTTAGTCTAGAAAATGGATTATGACTTGCGCTGGCTGTCTTACCAGAACACACTTAGCAGTTATAACGTCGATCGCTATTACTTCACTGTTGTTAGCAAACGGTTGAAAATAGTTAGGAGCAAAGCGTGTGAGATTATTAGGCTTATTATTAGTACTCTACGTCCCTTTTCTTACCTGTGCTGAACCACTAAAAACCGTATATTGGTTTTATTCCGAAATGCCTCCAGCATATATACAGCAGGGGGAGCACAACAACACAGGCTACGCCGACCAGACCATGCAATTATTGATGGATAGGCTTACCAATTACCATCACGTCAAAGTACCAGCCAACTATAAAAGAAGCTTAAACGAGATTAAAGAGCATGAAAATGTCTGCCATGCCGCTTTGTTAAAAACACCCGACAGAGAGGCTTTTGTAATATACAGTGAACCAGCTTACGTCTTAGGTTCGAATCAATTGTTTGTCAGAAAAGGTAACGACACCCAGCTTGCAGGTTACCTGTCTGCTGATGGTAGCGTTGATTTGGAGGGATTATTGGCTAATGAACGTTTTATGCTTGGTGTTAGCAGTGGTGCTAAGTATGGGGAGTCGGTTGACGAGATACTCAACCTTTCGTCAAGCCAAGACAATTTAGTCTTTCGTTCTGCCATCGATCATTACTCTGGCTTGTCGGCAATGCTGAAGAAAAGCACGAGGCTTGACGGCTTTTTGGGGCTACCCATAGAGAACAAATTTCACAAACAACCCAATTCATCTCTTGCAAATGAATTGAAGAGTTATCCTATTTCTGGGAGCGATGAGTATTTACTCGGTTATGTTGGGTGCTCTAATTCACATCTGGGGAGACAGGTCATTAACGCAGTTAACGACGTGGTGGTAGCCGAAAGGAAAAAAAAGATCAGCGGTTTTTATCAAAGTTGGTTACTAGAGGATGATGTTATATCTCACCAAAACGCTGTCGACAGTCGATTTTAGATGGCGCTAAAGTGATTTAGTTACTACGCATTGTTAAGGTTTGCGATAGAGACTTAGCCGTTTACTTTACACCTAGTCTGAAAAGTTCGCTTATCCGTCGATATTGTCATCACCACCGCGTAGATACGCTATAGTGGGGTGATGCCAAATCGATTGAGAAGCTAGAAATGAAACGCAAAATTATCATCCTGCTGTTATCTTTACTGCTGAGTGAGCTAGCGTTCGCCCAAAGTGCTTGCGATATTCCAGAACATCGACAATTCGATTTTTGGTTAGGAAAATGGAATGTTACTGGGGCAAATGGTCAGATTGCGGGCCAAAATAACATCACCGCTATTCTAAACGGTTGTGTTGTCGCCGAACATTATGTCACCCCTTCGGGTTTCGAGGGACGCAGCCTCAATGGATATGACAAGCAACGCCAAGAATGGGTACAAACCTGGATGGATAATTCTGGGTTAGTATTGCGTTTAGCGGGCCAATTCAAAGACGGCGCAATGGTGCTAAGTGGTGTTGGAAAAGATGCGCAGGGTAGGGATGTCGACCATCAAATCACCTGGTCGAGCAATAGTGACGGAACCGTCCGACAACATTGGCAAATGCGGTTGCGTGGCCAAGATTCATGGTCGACTTTGTTTGACGGTACTTACACAAAAGTTACTTCACAATAATGCCGCAAAAACCCAAACATTATGAATTGATAATCGCTCAGTTGGCGGCGCAAAAAGATGTAAGTGTAGCAACGAGTATGCAGCGCTTTTTTCCGACGCCAATCAAGGCTCTGGGTGTATCGGCTAAACCTATCGATGAGCTTGCAACGCGTTTCCATAAGGAGAACTCTCAACAGAGTGTCGAAGAGGTAATAGCCCTTTCCAATTGGATAATTGTGCACCATCAATACCACGAGGAAGTCTTACTCGCATTTGCTTTGCTCAACAAAGTAATAGGTAAGGCTCAAGGTAGTGAGGTGCTGTTATTGGCTCGGCATTGGTTAGAGCATCACGTTAGCAATTGGGCTCAAGTTGATAGCCTCGCGATGAAAACCTTAAACCGTTACTTGATTAAAAACCTCAATGAAGTCATGACACTCGATGTATGGTTAGAGTCTAACAGCCCATGGTGCCGCCGCGCGGCGTATGTGGTTTGGCTGAAGTTCGTACATCAGAAAATCGGTAAACAGACCTACCAACTACCAGTTGATTTTATATACGCACAATGTGACAGAGGGCTAAGCGATGGTGACGACTACGTGCAAAAAGCCATTGGCTGGTTGTTAAAAACCCTATCCAAAACCCAACCGGAATCTGTGATTGACTACCTGATAACCAACAAGAACAAGATACGCAAATCGACGTGGCGTTATGCCATTGAAAAATTAAGCCCTACGCAAATCGCAAGTATGTCTTTGTAAAATAAAATTTTTTGTTAAGGACGAATGTTGATAATCCTCACCGGCCCATCGAAAAAGAAATAATGCCATTCTCCAGATGCACTCCCATCTGCCTGTAGGCTAAGGGTAATACTGCCGCTGTTTTCATCGGTTTGATAACTGCCTTCAACGACCATGGTATCACCGTCAAATTCATCGAGGGTAACTATGCCATTTAGATATTCGTGATGAAATACAAAGGTTTTGTCGTCACTAAAATATGCCTTGTTGATTTTGTATAGACCAACGTCACCGAGGTCGTAGATGTAATTTTCAGGGTGATCGACAATGCGTTCTAGGGCTTCTTTTATTGCAGGGTGGGAGTTGTCTGATGCGGCGACCAACCAAGGTAAAACGCTTAATATCGTGATGAAACCAACACTAGATTTCATGACATCTCCTTCTCTGCTAGATAGTGGCAATAAAAATAGACGCCATTTTGCCTAGCGCAAAGCAGCATTGCCAGCGCTTGTGTTAAAATAGCAAAAAACGATAGTAATGAGATAGCCATGCAGGAATTATTGCCTTTTGCTTTACTGTGTTTCACGTCATTCTTTACGCTGATCAATCCGCTAGGGGTGATGCCTATTTTTATGACGTTAACCAGTGAACTGGATCCCAAACAGCGAATCAAAACGGCCCGTAAAGCCCTAATTGTGTCGTTTATCACGATTGTCGTTTTTGCAATGGCTGGTCAATTGTTGTTTTCATTCTTCCATATTTCGGTCAATAGTTTTCGCATAGTTGGCGGTATCATCTTTTTGATCATGGGAATGGATATGTTGCAAGCGCGACTTGCAAGAATGAAGGTCGCGGAGCATGAGGTGAAAAGTTACGTTGAGGATATCTCCGTGACGCCCTTAGCCATCCCAATGATCTGTGGGCCCGGCGCATTAACGAATGCTATCGTTCTTATGGAAGATGCCGTTACCCTTGATAAAGAGTTCGTATTGTTTGCCAGTGTCTTTTTGGTATTGTTTATTACCTATTGGGTATTGTTTTTCTCTAGTGCCATTATCAAACTGCTGGGGGAAACTGGTATCAAAGTCATGATGCGACTGATGGGATTAATCATTATGGTTATTGCCGTCGAATTTATCGTTGCGGGGCTAAAACCCATTATTGTTGATATTGTGGCATCGCTGCCTGCCTAGTGATGTCAATATTTCTATGTTACTGTTTTCACTATTCTAATTTGGTGTGAAACTTATGTTTGTTGATGTTAAAACTGCGATGCATGCCCTGCGTGATCACAGTGTAAAAGTCATTCATGTGGAAATGGTTAACCCAGTATCTGGAGCGACTACAACTACACCCAAAGGCTTTATTCCGGGTGCTGTGACTATTGATCTAGATAAAGAAGGTAGCGATCATAGTTTTGCCGCGCCACACCGACGACTCACAACCACAGCGTTTGCTGCGTTATTGGGTAAGCTGGGTATTACTAGCAAAGACACCGTGTATGTATACGACAACTTTGGCATATTTTGCGCCCCAAGGCTGTGGTTTATGCTCAAAATGCTGGGTCATCAAAACGCTTTCGTAATAGACGGTGGACTGCCTGCATATATTGGGGAAGGTCACACAGTCGAAGACAACAACGCTAACGACCAATGTGAACCTACTGTATACGAATCTGCACCTGCACCAGAACTAACACGGTTTGTTGACGCTGATGAGGTTGTAACGGCCATTAACAATCAACAGCAAATTCTTGATGCAAGAGCCGCTGGGCGCTTTCTCGGGCGAGTAAAAGAACCTAGAGCTGGCGTCAGAAGTGGCCATATGCCCGGCGCCATTAACCTGCCTTACACGAACTTGTTAGAAAATGGACGTTTGGCAGATTCGTCTGTTCTAAAACAAGTGTTTGATGAAGCTGGTGTTGATTTATCCCAAACGATTATCACCAGCTGTGGTTCAGGTATTACGGCTTGTGTCATTGGTATGGCAGCTTTGCAGTTGGGGGCTCAAAACGTGAAGATCTACGATGGATCATGGACAGAGTGGGGAAGTAATCTAGAATACCCAGTGGAGGTAGAAAGTGCCTAGTCCCTATGTAGTTGTGCTCACTGGCGCGGGCGTATCGGCTGAATCTGGGCTAAAAACCTTTCGCGAAAACGATGGTCTTTGGGAAAATCATCGGGTGGAAGAGGTCGCAACGCCTGAAGCGTTCGAGGCGAATCCAGATTTGGTTTATCGGTTTTACAACGAAAGACGAGCTCAACTGGTAAGTGGAGACGTCAATCCCAACCTGGCTCACGATGTGCTAGTAAGGCTCGAACAAGCACTCGGTGATCGTTTTGTTCTTGTTACGCAAAATGTCGATGATTTGCATGAGCGAGCTGGCAGCAAACAGGTCATTCATATGCATGGCGAATTACTCTCTGCACGATGTGTCAAGAGCGGTAAGACTCTGCCAGCTAACGCAAGCTTTGATGCAAATACTGAGTGTCAATGCTGCCATCCACCAAGCCAATTAAGGCCTGATATAGTTTGGTTTGGCGAAATGCCTTTGGCAATGGAAACGATTTTTCAACACTTAGCTAAAGCCACATTATTCATCGCCATCGGCACCTCCGGCCAAGTCTATCCCGCCGCTAACTTTTACCAAATTGCTGCTGCAAATGGAGCAAAAACGGTCGAACTTAATCTTGAACCGAGTCACGGTGCGAGTTTTTTTGATGAGGTCGTCAATGGCCCCGCAACAAAAGTGGTACCCGCATACGTCAATCAGCTAATTACTGCGCTTTAACAGGAAATCAAACCTTGTATTTAGAAGAATTTATAACGATGGCGGTGGTGCATCTTATTGCCGTTGCCAGCCCTGGGCCTGACTTTGCGATTGTAGTTCGCAACAGTATTGCATATGGTCGTCGTATTGCCCTTATTACCAGTATTGGTGTTGGTGCCGGTATTTTACTGCACGTAGCCTATTCTCTATTGGGACTGAGCGTCCTTATTCAAACGACCCCATGGTTGTTTAAGTTGTTTAGCTACTTAGCTGCCGCTTATTTGTTGTACCTCGCTTATGGAGCGTTGCGAAGCGGTCCACCAGACAACGAAGAAACGTTCGATGATCAGCACAAATCAGCGATTAGCGCTAAGAAAGCCTTTTGGAATGGCTTTTTAACCAATGGCCTTAATCCAAAGGCAACCTTGTTTTTCCTGTCTTTGTTTACTGCAATCATCAGTGTAGAGACACCCTTTATGGTGAAGCTTGGTTACGGCTTTTATCTCGCGGGCGCAACAGCTGCCTGGTTCTGTTTTTTGTCATATATCGTCAGCAGTGCAAAAGTTGCCAATTTTATTGGCGCGAAAGGGTATTGGTTGGATAGGGCAATGGGCGTATTGTTGATTGCATTGGCCATCAAACTACTTTGGGGCTAGCAGAGTATTCAACTATACTCGAATGAGAATCATCAATGTGAGGCGCTGTTGTTAAACACGCCCTTTTATGACTAACTCTTACCCAAAACAGTCATTCTCCCCAAAACGGCCAAAGCGAGCTTTTAATCTCAGCCGTATTTTGGCCCAAGCGAATGAAAAAACGCAGGATAACTTCGTAACTTGGTCATTGGCGGCTAGCGTATTCTTGTTGGTAGTCGCCATTGTAGTATTGACGTTATCAAGGCTAATCAGTATTGAAGCATTGGCCAATCTCAGCTTTTCAGATGGCTTGGTGATAAGTTATTTGTGTGCTGTCTTATTAGCGCCTTTCACTGCAGGTATCTACCAAATGGGAATTCGGTGCGCTCAAAACCAATCTATTGCCACGCTAGATATTGTCGGTTGTTTACCTTCGATATTGGGTTTGGCATTGGTACAACTCATTGTCATTTGGCTGGTGTCAATTGGGCTATTACTGTTGGTATTGCCTGGCTTGTATTTACTGATTGCAACAGCGTTTGCTATGCCGTTAGTTGCAGAGCGAAACTGTGGTATTTTCGCATCAATTCTTTTATCCATCACCACTGTTAATCGTTACTTGGGGCAATTTGTTTTGCTGTTTATGATGTTCTTTGCTTTGAGTATGCTGGCGTTTGCCACTTTTGGTGTTGTGCTTTTATGGGTTGTTCCGTTTTATTATTGCGTGTTGGGCTTGATTTATGTAGAGCTGTTTGGGTATGGTGAGGGCGTTTCGACTTCTAAGCCAATGTCGCGTCTGTAGGAGATAAGGTTATATGCACAAAAGGGAGACGACGGCGATCGTTGTCACTATGTTGGTCGTTATCGCTATTATTGTTGTGTTTGCATGGCGAGTAACAACCCAAGAACCTGATGTGCTAGATGTGCCGGAAACGCCATCCTCCGCATTACCCGTTCCTAAATTTGGTGAGATAAGCGATGTAAAGGAAAAGAAAACCGCGTTTTTTTCCTATCTAAAACCTGAGGTCGATCAACAAAATCTGTATTTGTTGACCCTACGTCATTATTTACTAGAGCTTCAGCGAAAAATACAAAATAATACCCCGCTAGACGATCACGACCGCGAACAATTTGATTGGTTGATCAGCGAGTACCGAGTTGACAAGGAACTTGTTCCAAAAGAGCAGGTAGCGCAACTTCTTGTTAAGGTCGATATTATACCTGCTGAGCTCGTGTTAGTGCAGGCTGCTAACGAGTCTGCTTGGGGGACAAGCCGTTTTGCCCAAGAGGGCTATAACTTTTATGGACTGTGGTGTTACCAGAAAGGCTGTGGGTTTGTACCCGCTAGGCGGAATTCAGGTGCGAAACACGAAGTGGCGAAATTTAATAATGCGTCAAGATCAACCTATACCTATATGCGCAACCTAAATCGTCATGATGCATACCGCGAATTGCGCGAGATCAGGCGATCACTTAGAGAAAATCAAAAACCGATAAGTGGCTACGCGTTAGCTGAAGGGTTAATTCATTATTCTGAGCGCGGGGCGGCCTATGTGGAAGAGTTGCAAACGATGATGCGCTATAACAAAGAGTATTTAAATTGAAAAATAGAATGACAATAAGCGCAGCAATGGGCTTGTTACTAAGTTGCCCAGCGGCGTTTTCCGATACCATTGAAGTGGAATACAAGCGTTTCTACAGTCATGTAAGAAAGCTCAATGACGATGATACCCAGGGTTTACAATTTGCCTTTGGATTTATGCATGTGACAAATAAAACGCTGTGCACTATCAATAAGGCAGATATCGTTACCCAGAAGAAAACAATTCCTTTGGAAGTTACACCAGAATACCGATTTACGGTACCGGCAGAGCGCGCACTTAACTTAGCGGATGCCAAGGTAACGATTGACCTTGAACAGCCCTCTAACCAATGCGATATGTCGGTACAATTAGAAACGAAGCCCGAATGGTTAAAGCAAGAGTATTCCCCGCAAGACCTTGCATTCATTCACCAGCAGTACTCTTCGTTCTTTAATGAAATGGGCAGCTTTTTGTCATTTATGATGCCCAGCGTGTCAGGTTTGATGATTCATTTCGAAGACTTACACTATGATGCACTCGTAGAAGGGGCGCCAGCTATCAATAAAGGCACGATGCTGATAGATGAAGAATGGTTGGAAAAGGGCAAACCTTTGGTTTTACCTCGTAAGCCGTTACGCGTAACCGCACTCACGTCCAAGTAAAGTCAATATAGATGTGGCATTCAGCGAATTTTAACTAGCTTATGGCACTGAGTGAATATGGTCGCTCTGTCATTCTGTTTTAACGCTAGTAAGACCATTGGGAGCGCGACTGTTAATCAGTTAATCAATTGAATACATGAAACAGCACACGCATTTATTGTTTATTTGTAGCAAAAACCAATGGCGTAGTCCCACTGCCGAAGCTGTCTGGCGAAAACGCATTGGCTATCACGCACGCTCGGCGGGGACGAGCTCAAAGGCTAAAAAAACGGTAAGCGAAGCCGACGTTATTTGGGCTGACATGATTTTTGTCATGGAGAAAAAACACAAAAGTCGTTTGCGCGCTGAGTTTGGTCACTCGCTCGGTTCAACTCCTCTTTTTGTATTGGATATTCCCGATGAATATCAATACATGGACGAGGATTTAATTGCTGAATTGGAAGACAAAGTTAGTACGTTGCTATCAGGCCACCTAGCGTAAAACGAGCAGGCACATAGAGGTGTGCCTGCTAAAGTCATGCTACCTTTATGATTCAACGGGAGAGGCTAGGTAGCGATGTATCGTTGGTTTGTCATTCTCATCCACTGATACAGTCCAGGTTTCGTTAACTAAAACATTTAGTGAGTTACCTTTGAATTCTGACATAGGCGCAGTTTCAGCGATGAAACGGATTCTGAGGTTTAATTGGTATTGCGAACCATTTGGGTCGTTTTCTATTGGCTCAACTTCCACTTGTTCCACAATGTGTTGTGGGCCTGGCAGAAAAGTGTTTCTGGCAATCTGGTACCAATCGTTGAAACCTGCGTGGCCTGTGAAGGTATCAGCTCCCATCTCCCAATGAATATCTTCAGCGAGAAACGACAGAAAATAACCCGCATCTTCAGGTAACACGTCAAATTCTGAAAACCACTGATGAACAAACTTGGTCAACAAATTGGTTTTGTCTGACTGGATAGATTTTATTTGATCAATTAATCGGTTGGCGTGATCGTTAGCTCTGCCTATCACATCTTCTAGCTCATTATATACACCTGGTATGTAAACCATTTGGTGGGTATATACCGGTTGGTGGTATACCATACCGGCCAAATAGGCTGTCTGCTGCAACGGTTTGACTAGATCGCCAATTGGGAAATGATTGTATCCGAGGGGCGTATACGAGGATTCCGGCCCACCAACAGTAAACGACAAAATGAAATCTTTACCTTTGAGTTTGTCGCCTTTTGCACCAAACGCAAAATCATAGCTAAAAACATCATCAATCCATTTTTTCAATAACGCAGGTACTGAGTACCAGTAAAATGGAAATTGAAGAATAATGATATCAGCGTTAATCAGTGCTTTCTGCTCTTGCTCTATATCGATTTGGTAATCGGGGTACAGTGTATCGAGTCTACGAATTTCTGTACTTGATAAGGAGCCCTCTAACTGCTTTATGATCGCAGAATTGGTGTATGAATGGGCTAGATCAGGGTGACCAGAAATAACTAATACCTTACTCATCGTGTCCTCGTAGGTGATTCAATTTAAAGTCTGTGTAGTTTACTCCTTGACACTAATAGTTTTTAGGCGGTTAAATTAACTAAGTCTGTTAGGTTAATGTTTACAATGAGGTGCGTGTGAAAGGCGCAACGTACAATCAATTGGCGGTTTTCAGTACAATCGTAAAAGAAGGCAGTATTCGAGGGGCGGCGAGACAGCTTGAAATTGCCGCACCCTCGGTCAGTCAATCACTCAAGTCGCTTGAGGCAAAGATAGGCATGCCTCTATTTAGCCGAAGTACGAGGCGAATAGAATTAACGCAGGCTGGACAACTGTTATACGAGCGTATTGGTGATCATCTGTCGAGTCTAGAACTCGCAGTCGATAGCCTGCAAGATCTCAATAAGGCACCTTCAGGCCGCGTTCGCATTACGCTTCCAAAGTTTGTTTACGATTTTTTGCTCAAGCCTTACTACGCCCAATTCTGTCATCTTTACCCCGACATTGAACTGGAAATATCGATTAGCGACAAAGTTGTCAATATTTTGGATGAAGGTTTTGATGTGGGTATTCGTTTTGGTCATCGTATTCAAGATGGAATGGTGGCAAGACCGTTAACATCGCCAATGAAAGAAGCACTGTTTGCTTCTAAGGATTATTTGGCGAAATACGGCTTACCGAAAACACTCTCAGACGTCAGTGAACACAAGTTTATTCAGTACCGCTTTATTGGTTCTAATCAAATAGCGCCACTATTACTCAATGATAATGGACAACAGCATACCGTTAGAGGAAAAACCGCGTTAATTGTCAATGACACTGATGCAATGATAGACGCTGCAATTAAAGGTCTTGGTATCGGAAGGATCGTCACACCGATGATTGAAAATCAATTTACTGAGGGGCAGTTGTCGCCATTACTAGAGCAATACTGGGATGAATACCCAGGTTTGTACATTTACTTCATGCAAAACTCGCAAAAAGCGAGGCGGGTGAGGGTGCTTATCGACTTTTTGCTCGACAGCACCACACATTTTCGGGCTTAACTCAGTAACAACTGGTAGCGAATCTGCTCTTCGATACGAGACACCGTTTGTTTGCCTTTTTCAAACAAGTCTTCGGCACGATGAAATTCCATGATACCCACGTCAGTGAGTTGCGGTTCGAGCAATATATCCGGCGGATCGCCTGCTAAACGAGAGCGGGTGACACGCGCTTGAAGAATTTCTAGTGCACTGCTCATCACACTGAAGATACCAGGTGGATTTTCGTTCTTCTCTGCAGTTGTCTCAGGTGAAAACCACTGGCGTAGCACGTTTTGACTTTTTGAGAAAAAATCGTCTGTCTTGCGATTCGCTGCTTCGTGCTCAAGGCGAGTTTGTACCAAACGCTGTGGTCTAAAGTCAGCATTTAAATTGACGGCGATAACAAAATCTGCCCCAAGTTGGCGGCACAAATTAACCGGAACGGGATTGACTACCGCACCATCTACCAACCACTTACCGTCCTTTGCGACGGGAGAAAACAGGGCGGGAATCGCACAAGAAGCTTTGACAGGTTCCCCTACGTCACCTTTTTTAAAGATCACTTCTCTGCCTGTCGAAAGATCAGTCGCGACGCAACCAAATGGTAAATCCATCGACTCAAATGTCGGCGCACTGAAGTCTTCTATCAGTTTATCAAATACTTTCTGGCCACTCGCAATTCCCCCTTTTCGGATACCAACACCCATAAGGGAGAGTACCTGCCATTCGGAAAGCGAGAACGCCCATTCCTGCAATGCTTCTAGTTTGCCGCTGGCATACGCTGCACCGACGTAAGCGCCGATGGAGCAACCTGCCACTACGTCGATTTTAATACCCAGCTCTTCAAGTGCCTTTATGATGCCAATGTGGGTCCATCCGCGAGCTGCGCCCGCACCTAAAGCTAGGCCTATTTTCATTACTGTTTTGCTTCCATGATATTGACGATTGGAATAGCATCTTCCATGTTTTCTTGTGCAACTTCAAATGTTGGTGCATCAAAACCTATGTCACCATCTTTTACCGGCGCTCCAGTAGTTTCAATGCTTTTAAAGTCGTGTAAGTTTTTATCTGCAAGGTGTGTAGGTGCCACGTTCTGAATAGAGCGAAACATGGATTCAATGCGGCCAGGGAACCGTTTGTCCCAGTCTTGCAACATCGCTTTGATATGTTTTCTTTGCAAATTTTCTTGTGAACCACAAAGGTTGCACGGGATGATAGGAAAATCGGCAATGTTTGAGTATTTAACAATATCCTTTTCGCTGCAGTAAGCCAAAGGGCGGATTACGATATGTTTACCATCATCACTGACTAATTTAGGCGGCATTGATTTCAGTTTGCCACCGTGAAACATATTCAAAAACAGGGTTTCTAACATATCGTCCCTGTGATGTCCCAGCGCAATTTTGGTTGCGCCTAATTCGGTAGCCGTTCGGTACAAAATGCCTCGGCGCAATCGAGAACACAAAGAACAGGTAGTCTTACCTTCCGGGATCTTGTCTTTGACAATAGAGTAGGTATCTTCTTCTACGATCTTGTATTCAACACCGACACTCTCGAGGTATTGGGGCAGAATATGTTCTGGGAAGCCCGGTTGCTTCTGGTCTAAGTTGACCGCGACGATATCAAAGTCGATAGGAGCTATCTTACGCAAGAACATGAGGATATCGAGCATGGTGTAGCTGTCTTTTCCTCCGGAAAGACAAACCATGATTCTATCGTTTGCTTCAATCATGCCAAAGTCTTCAATCGCTTTACCGACATTTCGTCGTAGGCGTTTTTGTAATTTATTGAAGTTGTACTTGGCTTTTTGTTGTGAACTGGTTGAGCCGGATTCTGTCAACTTGGCTTCTACTGCGTTCTGATTCATGCGCGAAACGTGCTCTATTACTCGAAAAGCGGGCATTATACAAAATGCCCGCACCTGCGCATAGCCTTAGTTCTAAACAGAGTCAGCGCGTTTATCCATTGGATATTAGCGTATTGGGGATTGGAAACCGTCGGGTTTGATCGCAAGCACGTCACACTGCAAACTATCGATTACATGCTCAGCGGTGTTGCCAATTAACGCCGCTGATAGACCAACGCGACCCACGGTGCCTATGATGACGAGTTCCGCATCAACGGCGTCTGCAATTTGTGGTATCACGCTTTCCGGCAAGCCTTCTTTTACGTGACATCGTTCAAGCGGAATATCGTATCGATTAGAGTGACGTTCTATCTCTTGTAGATGATGATTTCGCACAGAATCATTGTAAGTCGTTGGGTCAAACTCTGGGACCTCTATCGCGATGTTGAGCGGTGTACTGGGGTAGCAGTTAACCAAGTTAACCTTGCCAATCAGCAAGTCTGCATAGTCTTTCGCAATCACGGTGAGTTTGTCGTTGAGCTGCGCATGCTCTCTGTCTTCGGTGCCGACGTTGACGGCTGCAATAATGTTACCATCCTCAGGCCAATCGTGGTCTTTTACTAACAACACCGGAGAAGGACATTTGCGTAACAAATGCCAATCCGTAGGCGTAAAAATGACTGAAGTCAGATCATCGTGAGGTTTTGTGGCCTTTACAACGATGTCACAGCTGTGTGCCATGGCAAAGCGTATAATGGATTCATAGGCGCGATTGTGCCATTCAACAACCACCTTTATTGCTGCGTTACTTTTGTAGTGTTTTAACTCATCCTCCAACCAAGCTTGACGATCTTTGATTACGGCTTCTCGCATGGCTTCTCGTTCATCTGATGAGAGCATGGTTGTCATTTCGTACGAGAAATCGTAGATCACCATGTATGCCGTAATGCTGGCTTCCGTCTTTTCGGCAAGTTCGATCGCCCGGGATAGGGCAGGTTGATTGTCTCTATCAGGCTCAATGATAGCGAGTAAGTGATTGTAGTTAATCATATGCGACCTTCCCTAATGCAATAGTCATTAAACACAACGAACCAACGTTAGTGTTGCCTCTTTACATAAGTGTAGGTCGAATATAGAAAAATGTGATTTGTTTTGGATCAAAAAGAGGCTTAAATCACCTCTTTTGTTTGCACGCCCATATTGTTGAGTTTGTCTTCCATCGCGTCGAAATCCGTGATGGTAATAAGCTTACCGTCAACCTGAATAATGCCTTCTTTTTGAAAACGCGTAAGTAAACGGGAAATCGTTTCGACCGTAAGACCCAAGTAGTTTCCAATCTCGTTTCGGGTCATTGATAAATTAAATTCTCGAGATGAGAAGCCCCGTTCTTCAAAACGTTGCGACAATTGCGCGATAAAATAGATCAAGCGTTCTTCTGCGGTACGCTTGTTTAACAACATCATCATTTCATTGTCTTGCTTTATCTCTGCACTCATAAAACTCATGATTTGGTGGCGCAGCTTAGGTAGTTGTACCGACATTTTGTCTAATGTGTCGTAGGGCAATTCGCAGACCATGGCGGTTTCTAGGGCTTGGGTGTAGCTTTCATGGGTATTGTTGCGCAGCGCATCAAAGCCAATAATGTCACCAGGAAAATGAAACCCTATGATTTGCTCTTCGCCATCTTTGGCACTGACGAACGATTTGAACGAACCGCTTCTCACCGCGTACAAGGCTGTGAAGCTGTCACCAGAACGAATTAACTTATCATTTTTATGCAGTGGCTTTTTTCGTTCAACAATGTCGTCCAATGACTCAATTTCTGTTTTATTGAGCGCAACTGGTAAACACAGGTGACTGAAACTACAGTTTTGACAATGTATTGAAAAATCGCTGGTCTTGCTCATAGTCGTTCCGGGTCCTTTGCCTAAGCGTTATAGATACTATTGTAACCATTATAAATCAAGAAAACTGCATATATTGCGACTAAAGTGGCAATGCATTGTTTAACAACGGGGTGCCGAAAACCTTTGACCAACCATTGTGCGGATAAACTGGCTGCAAAGAGTGTTGGCAGCGTGCCCAAGCCGAACGCTAGCATGATGGCAGCGCCGTTTAGGGCATCGCCAGACGCCATTGACCATGTCAGTGTAGAGTAAACCAGCCCACACGGTAGCCAACCCCAGATCATGCCGTAACCCAACGCTTTACCATAGGAATCAACTGGCAAAAACCGTTTAGACAAAGGCTGGATTCGCTTCCAGACCCGAGAACCGAGCGCTTCGATTGCGGTTAATATTCGCCACCAGTTACCCAAGTAACAAGCGAGTAGCAAGAGTATAATGCCGCTTACAATAGATAGATAAACTAATCCATTACGCAGTGACAGCGATACAACGCCTCCCAAAAAGCCGGTGATGCCTCCAGCAACCGTGTAACTTAATATTCTACCGAGGTTGTATAACGCGATATAAGCGTTCTTAGGGTGATGAGACGGAATCGTTGCGCCAAACGCCGTAGCAATACCACCACACATACCAACGCAATGTACGCCGCCTGCTACACCAATAAGAAACGCAGAGAATACGTTAAAGTCAGTCATTCTTGGTTTGAGAGTCCGGCTGCTGTACGTCGGGCTGTCGTCTTTGTTCTTTTGGTAGGTCGTCGTCGAACAAAATGCTATATCCCTGACGCTCTAAGTCTTCAAATTGGTTTGATTTAACAGCCCAAAAAAAGACGCCAATCGCAATTGCCACGATAATGACAGCCAGAGGGATCAATACGTAAATAATACTCACTATGCTAGCCCTATTTTAACAAACGGGTCGAGTTTGAAACGACAATAATACTACTCAATGACATGCCAATCACTGCGAGCCATGGTGTCAGCATGCCAGATACAGCGAAAGGTAATATCAGTACATTATACCCAACTGCCCATGCAATGTTCTGCTTGATTTTTAGCTTAGTGGCGCGAGCAGTTTCTAGAAGTTCGGGGACGTTATCTAGTTCATTAGACAGCAAGATAACATCTGCAGCATTCTTCGCTACGTCAGTAGCGTTGCCGACGGCAACCGAGACATCAGCACTCGCGAGAACAGGCGCATCATTGATACCATCGCCTAACATCATTACATTGTGCCCTTTGGCCTGTAGCGCTTTTACCGTTTTGTACTTGTCCTCGGGGGTTTGCTCGGCGAACAAGGTGTCGATATTGAGTGTATTGGCGACTGATGAAACGTGTTGTTGAGTATCACCGCTTATCAAGCATAGTGTGTAAGCGTCTAGGCTTTTCAACACCTCTGCAATACCGTCTTTGATATTGTCTGTGACTTCAAAAACGGCAAGGCATTGGTTTTGTTCATTACACAGATAGACATTTCCCCAGTGCTGTTCGGTTTTCGCGCCTGCAAAATGCTTTGACCCCAATCGGTATTTCTCTTGGCCGATACTACCCTCAACGCCTTTTCCTGGCACAACCTTGAAGTCTAAAAGCTGAGGTAAAGCATTTTGTGAGGTAAATGCGCTGGCAATGGGGTGTTCTGAGCGCGCTTCTAAAGTACAAACAATGTCGTAAAGCAAAGCGCTGTCAGTACCGTCGGCATACCAGGCTTTTGTCACTGAGAACTTTCCTTGCGTTAACGTTCCCGTTTTATCGAGTGCAATAGTATCTATCGCAGTGAGCTGTTCGAGTGCGTCGGCTCGCTTGAGTAAAACCCCACCGCGATTGAGTTTTGCCATAGCACATGTCAACGCCGAAGGCGTTGCAAGACCCAAAGCGCAAGGGCAGGTGGCAACTAGCACTGAAATCGTGATCCAAAATGCGTCACTACTACCCTGAAACGACCAAAATCCGAAGGTGAGGGCGGATAATCCTAGCACCGCCATAACAAAGTAACGTGAGAAGGTATCGGCTGTCGCCGCGACTTTGGGCTTGGTTGCCATTGCAGAAGACTGCAATCTGATGATTTGACTTACTAATGCATTTTTTAAGGTTTGGGTCACTTCGATTGTTAATGCACCAGTCTGCGACACTGTGCCACCGTACACCGCGTCACCACGCGATTTGGACACCGGTTTGAACTCGCCTGTTAGCATAGACTCATCGACCGCACTGATTCCATCAATGACTTGCCCATCGACAGGGATGATTTCCCCTGCTTTAACCAGTACGGTTTGCCCTGTTTGTAGCTGTTTTGCTAAACACTGATCTAAATTGCCATTGTCAGAGACCAACGTGGCCGTGACAGGCATATGCTGCATCATATTTGCGGAGATTTGAGCGGCTTTGTGTCTTGAACGGTGTTCTAGGTAGCGGCTGAGTAATAACAAGAATACGAACATGCAAATCGATTCAAAATAGACGTCACCAGACTCGCTTAGGACTGACTTAATACCCGCTACATAGGTTCCAAAAATCGCGATCGTGACCGGAACATCCATATTGACCGTACGTGCTGACAGTGCCTTGGACGCTCCAACATAGAAAACACTTCCCGAATACAAGACAACAGGCGTAGTGAGAACTGCCGCGATCCAATGGAAGAATTGTTTGGTCTCATTTTCAATGGCACCAAACAAATCAAAATACATGCCCGCCATTAACATCATGACTTGCATCGTCATTAAACCCGCTAAGCCAAGTTTTTTGAGATATGTTTTTTGCTCTTTCTTGTACAGTGACTCATGCTGATCGGGTTGGAACGGCAAAGAAGGGTAGCCAATTTTGTTTAAAGCCTTGAGTACACCAGAGAGGTTAACCGAATTGTCATTCCAAGCTACCATAGCGCGTCGTTCTGCAACATTTACAGCAACTTGGCTGATGCCTTCAACTCGAGATAATTGTTTTTCAATCAACCAGCCACATGCAGCGCACGTGATGCCTTCGACGGTAAGTTGAATCTCCTTGAGCTCGCCTTGATCATGAACAAACTCTTCTTGCAATGCAGGCTCATCATAAATCGCTAACTTAGCTAGCGTGTCATCAAGAGCTTGATCACCTTGTTCTGCAGGCGCCGTGCGGAAACGATAATAATCTTCTAAGCCATTTGCCACTATCGTTTCAGCCACAGCCTTGCAGCCAGGGCAGCACATCACCCGTTCTTCGTCGAGAACGGTAGCACGGAAATTATCGTGCGTTTCGGCGGGTAAACCGCAATGATAACAATCGACGACAGCCATAAGCGCTAGGGATTAAAGGTAAACCAACCTGTTCTGGGCAGGCCGAGAGTGCGCTGTACTTTCCAGCTTTCATCAAGTGGAGTAAGTGTGATCTGCCATTTACCCTCTAACGAGGCTTCGACAAAGCCGCGATAAACGCCATTGGCATCACGAGAGAGCAAAACACTGGTGTCTCTGTCTTCTATCGTCGTGTGATAAAACGCCAGTTTAAGTGCCGTGCCGTCTTGTGGAATACCTGAGTGAAACTTTAGCGCGACTGCGCCATTATCAATCATGAGTTCCGTTGTGATACGCAAACGCTGTGCTTCATACACTTTGTCTAATTTGGCGTTAATTGCCTTGCCTTCTTTGTAGTAATCATCGACCACTAAGCTGTCTGAAGTATCAATTGACAGGCTAATAACAATATAGCCCACAATAAAGGAGCTAGTAGGAATGGCAATTAAAAACCAAGGCCAAAACTGTTTATACCAAGGTACTACTTTCATCAAACTCACACTACTTTGGTTAGGGTGACAACCTGGGTTAACAGGGTGTCCAAATGAACTATTAGCAATTTTTGCTACGAAAAAACTAGTAATAATTCACTGGTGTCTAGGGTAAAAAAGCCCCGACGATGCGGGGCTCTTTTCAAGATACATTGCCGATGGCTTAATTCGACAAGCTATATACGTATGTCGCCACCACGTGGATTTTGTCTTCACCCAAGGTTTTCTTGAACGAAGGCATCACACCGTTACGGCCATAATTTAGCGTTTCGATAATCGCACGCTCACTGCCGCCATATAGCCAGATATTATCTGTTAGGTTAGGGGCACCAAGAAGTTGATTACCTTTTCCATCCATACCGTGACAGGCTGCACACGCTGCGAATTTCGTTTTACCTGCTGCTGCAAGGTTAGCGTCAGCATCTTCTCGTCCGCTCAAACTCATTACGTAATGTGCAACTTCTTTCACACCTTGCTCGCCGAATGCATCTAACCATGCAGGCATAGCTGGCGTACGACCAAGAAGTAGCGTTTCCTTGATCTTGTCGCCTGAACCACCGTACAACCAATCGTTGTCAGTGAGGTTAGGGAAACCACCATTTTGGCCTCTTGCATCAGAACCGTGACACTGAGCACAGTTTTGTAGGAACAAACGCTGGCCTACTTTTACTGCTTCTTCATTGTGAACAAGTTCTTCTACAGGGACCTTAGCGTAATCTGCGAAGATTGGGTCAAAACGCTCGGCGGCGAAATCTAGCTCGCGGTCATATTGTACCAACAAACCATTTTCTGCTGCGTCTTTACGCGCTTGTTCCGACTCTGCACGGGTTAACACACCTTGGTTTGAACTCTTCCAGCCAAAAAAGCCTTGGAAAGACCCTAAGCCTGGGTAGAGCGCCAGGTAGAAGAAACCCCAAATAATTGTGATGATGAAAAGGATAGTCCACCACTTAGGTAAGCCGTTGTTAATTTCAACGATACCATCGAACTCGTGGTCCATTTCCTCGCCTTCGGGAATACCTGTTTGGTTACTCAAGCACCAACGTAGTAACAGGTAGCAACCGATAATGGAGCCCAGTGTGATAACTGAGATCCAGATTGTCCAAAACATACTCATTAGTTTAAGACTCCTGCTTATCTTTTTGTGATTCTTGTTTGTCTTCGTCGGCAAATACTAGATTTGCTGCTTCGTCGAATCTGTCTTTGTTGCGTTTACTAAACGCCCACCAAACGATTCCTGCGAAAGCGACGAAGACGATGACAGTAAAAATGCTGCCTATAATTCCCTGGTCCATTATTTAAAATGTGTCCCTAGAGATTGTAGGTAAGCAATTAGGGCTTCAATTTCAGTTTTACCCTCTACTGCCGCCTGAGCACCTGCGATGTCTTCATCTGTGTAAGGCACGCCAAAATCACGGAAGACTTCCATTTTACCTGCTGTCAACTTGCCATCGAGTTTGTTCTCTGCAAGCCATGGGTAACCAGGCATGTTCGATTCAGGAACAACGTCTCTTGGGTTGATAAGGTGTACTCTATGCCATTCATCACTGTAACGACCGCCAACACGCGCTAGGTCAGGACCAGTACGCTTTGAGCCCCAAAGGAAAGGGTGCTCCCATACGGATTCACCAGCTACACTGTAGTGGCCATAACGCTCTGTTTCAGAGCGGAATGGGCGAATCATCTGGCTGTGACAACCTACACAACCTTCACGAATGTAGATATCGCGGCCTTCAAGTTCCAATGCCGTATACGGTCTCAATCCTTTCACCGGTTCAAGTGTTTCTTGTTGAAACATAAGCGGTGTGATTTGCACCATAGCCCCGAAACTGATCGCAATAAGGATAAGAATCGTCAGTAGGCCGACATTTTTTTCAATAATCTCGTGTGGATTTCTCATTGTTCGTCTCCTTATGCTGCTTGAGCTTCTGGCTCAGCGGCGATGCTACCTTTTGGAGCGCGAATGGTTTTGTACGTGTTGTAAGCCATGATAAGCATACCAGCTACAACAAATAGGCCACCAATAAAGCGTACTACATAGAAAGGCTTAGATGCTTCTAGTGCTTCTACGAAGCTGTAAGTCAACGTACCGTCAGCATTGATTGCACGCCACATCAGACCTTGAAGTACACCAGACATCCACATAGCAACTATGTATAGCACTACGCCAATCGTCGCGAACCAGAAATGTACGTTAACTAACTTAGTGCTGTACATTTTAGGTTGACCGAAAAGAATAGGGATCAAGTGGTATACCGAACCGATTGATACCATCGCAACCCAGCCTAATGCGCCAGAGTGTACGTGACCAATAGTCCAATCCGTGTAATGAGAAAGCGCGTTTACTGTTTTAATCGCCATCATTGGACCTTCAAAGGTAGACATACCGTAGAAAGACAATGAAACGATTAGGAATCGAAGTACGGGGTCTGTGCGAAGTTTATGCCACGCACCCGATAGGGTCATGATACCGTTAATCATACCACCCCAGGATGGCACAAATAGAATCACCGACATCACCATACCCAATGACTGCGTCCAGTCTGGAAGCGCCGTATAGTGAAGGTGGTGAGGACCAGCCCAAATATACAAAGAAATCAAAGCCCAGAAGTGAACGATTGATAGGCGATATGAGTAAACAGGGCGACCTGCTTGCTTAGGAACGAAGTAATACATCATACCCAAGAAGCCTGCTGTTAAGAAGAAACCTACAGCGTTGTGACCGTACCACCATTGCATCATTGCATCCACAGCACCCGCGTATAGCGAATATGACTTAGTGAATGAAACAGGAATTGCCATACTGTTACCGATATGAAGGACCGCAACTGTCAACATAAAGGCACCAAGGAACCAGTTTGCTACGTAAATGTGAGAGGTTTTACGAATAACCAGTGTTCCAAAGAAGTTGATGATGTACGCCACCCAAACCAAGGTGATCAGGATATCGATTGGCCATTCTAGCTCAGCGTATTCTTTACTACTGGTGATACCAAATGGCAAAGAAACGACAGCGGCAACGATAACAGCCTGCCAACCCCAGAAAGTGAAAGCCGCTAGCTTGTCACTAAATAGGCGTACTTGGCATGTACGTTGAACAATATAGTAAGACGTCGCGAACAACGCACAGCCACCGAAGGCAAAAATAACGGCGTTTGTGTGTAGAGGACGTAGTCGGGAGTAGGTTAACCACGGAATATCGAAGTTAAGCGCTGGGGCAAACAACTGCGCTGCAATAAACACCCCAAGGCCCATACCAATGATACCCCATATAATGGTCATTACGGTAAACTGCCTAACTACTTTGTAGTTGTAGTCAGGTCGTGCTTGGCTTATTTCACTCATTTTTATGAATCTTCCACTTCAAATGAAAAGTTTATCCAATTGCTTCAGTATAGCGAGTTATCACGTGATTGCGGCTTCACATGATGCCTGAATTTTGACTAATTCTTGTGACTCAGGCCAATTGGTACGCGGATAATAAGGTTTTTAAAAGCAAAAAGATACCTTAAACTGTGCGGACTTGATCTTGGTCAAAAACTCACACAAATAATTTACAAAATGTTAAAAAATTGTATGTCAAACAATACACATAAATTACAAAAAGCCTTTCCTGTGATCAGTGTTATTTTAGCTGCGATTTTGGTTTTTACCGTATCGCAATTCGCGGATGTCAAAAGCGACGCTTATAGTACGGCTGAAAGTGAGGGAGCGTGTGTATTAGAAGGCACTGCGTGCCAGGTGTTCATCAGTGATGGGCTGCGCATCGACGTCAAAGTGAATCAGACCATTACTATTGAAGAGGCAATTGATATTGAATTTACCACAAGCCCGGGTATCGAAATTGAAAGCGCGTGGGTAGAGGGGGTGAATATGTTCATGGGTAAGGTGCCATTGTTGTTGGAAACCGTCGAGCCTGATACACAAAAAGGATGGTTCATGTTAGGGGCTTGCTCAGAGCCAAAAATGCAATGGCGGATGACCATAAACATCAAAGGCCGGGAAACCCCAGCCTTTATATGGTTTAGTACGCAGCTTTAGCGCTACATTTGAGACTGCAAGTAGTTCGGCAACCCCAGCATTTTTATTAAACGCAGTTGTTGTTCTAACCAATATGCGTGATCCATCTCTGTGTCATCAAGCAGGGTCACTAGCATATCACGTGTAACAAAGTCTTCGTGTTGCTCGCATAGTGCAATGACTTCTTTGAGTTTGGTATCAACCTCAATTTCCACACGAAGATCACTTTCTAACATAGAGGGGACGTCCGTACCGACTTTGTAGCCAACGCGCTTTTCCATATTAGGGGTGCCTTCCAAGAACAGCATGCGTTCGATTAGCTTGGTCGCATGACCTTTTTCGTCATCAAACTCGTGATTTATACGCTCGTAAAGTTTGTTGAGGCCCCAATCCAGGTACATTTGAGAGTGAATGAAATACTGGTCCATTGCAGCCAGTTCGTAGGCGAGTAATTCATTCAATGAGTCGATAATTAACTGATTGCCTTTCATTATTCAGTCTCCATCATTTGTGCTTGAAGATAGTTCTCGATGCCCATGTTGTCGATTTGATACTCTTGGGTTTCAATCCAATCAAGATGCTCTTCTTCGTATTCTAGAATGTCAGCGAGTAATTCACGGCTGACGTAGTCTTGCTGCTGTTCACACAACGCGATCGCGTCTTTTAGCAAAGGTATGGCTTCCAATTGAAATTTCGCATCGCAAGACAGCATTTCTTTGGTTTCTTCGCCGATATAAAGCTTCCCAAGCGCTTGTAGGTTGGGCAGCCCTTCTAAAAAGAGGATGCGTTCAATCAAAGCATCTGCTTGCTTCATGTCTTTGATTGATTTCTTATAATTCTTTTCGTTGAGCTCTGTTAAACCCCAGTTCTTAAACATTCTTGCATGCAGAAAGTACTGGTTAATAGACGTTAGTTCACTTGTCAGAACCTCATTCAGTTTGGCAACGACTTGTTTATCACCTTGCATGTTATTTACCTGATTTTTCGACTGTGAACAGGAGTCTAGTACATATTTTGATTTAAATCAAAAAAATCTTTATAAAACAATGGTATACAAATGTTAATGGTTCTCACTTTAACCTTTGTTATTGTTTGTTTTGTTGTTAATGCCAACAAACTGTAAGCTCTCTTCTGCAAAGCCGACTCCGGCTTCAGCAAAGAAGTTAAATACTTTGTCTACGCCACGCTCAAGGAGCTCCGTCACCTCGTCTTCATACCGAGCAATCGCTGCGACTTTACCTGTATATCCCGCGATCGAAAGCTGCTTGGTGATATTAGCTGCATCTTCAATTGAAGGCAGGGCGAGCAAAACCAGTTTAATATTGTGAATATCAATGTTGTCCCACAAATCAATGTCTTCACCGTCACCCGTAATTGTTTTAATGCCTTTGTTATTAAGTTTGGCAACTTTTCTAGTGTCAGCGTCCATTCCCCATACTTTGTCGCCGACGACTCGAGTGAGTGAAGAATAGGCCCCGGTACCAACGCGCCCCATACCCACAACGAGAAATTCGACGTTTGGCAAGGTAGGGTAAATGTCTTCTTTTAAACGCTTCGGTTTCTCGTACTGTTTGAGAACGCGTTTTCGTTTCGCGTATTGGTTGTGTGAACTGCGATAAACGATGCTAGTAAAAACGAATGAGAATGAAACGGCGAGGGCGATCGTCACCAGCCAGTACTCATTGAGTGCACCTACACTCACAGCAAGTGCGCCGACGATAAGCCCAAACTCACTAAAATTACTCAACACAATGCTACTGAGGAACGCTGTTCTCGCGCGCAAACCTAACAATGTACCTAAACCAAAATATAAACTTGCTTTTAGCGCGATAAAAACGCACAGCACCAGCGCCGCGCCGACCATATCGAAGCTCGGCAAGGCGGTAAGCCCTATGCTTAAGAAAAAACCAATTAAAAAGAGATCTTTGAAGGCAAGTAATGACTTTGACAGCTCTGATGCCTTTTTATCAGACGCGAGTAAAACGCCTGCGATTAACGCGCCCAAATCACCTTTGACGGAGAGTAACTCGAATAGATGATAGCTTCCTAATGCAAATACGAACCCTGTTAGTGGTAGTAGTTCACCATGACCAGACTTCGCGAGAATTCGCTTGAAAATAGGTGTAAGTGGCAGAAGCAATAGTAGTGCGGGGGAATACAAACTGGGTATCTTACCGGTTGCTACCACGAGATAGACAACTGCAAGAATATCTTGCATCACTAAAATACCAATTGCCAGACGACCATGTCGCGTTTTCAATTCGCCACTTTCCTCAAGCACTTTCACTACACAAACTGTGCTTGAAAAACTGAGCATAAAGCCGATCAGGATAGACTCTTGCATTGAAATACTGGGGAATATCACAGGGACGGCAACACTTAATCCGCCGATAGCCAGAGAAATGGCCGCTATCCACACAACGGTGAAGCTGGCACAAACCCCCCATATTTCTACCTTTGCCAAGTCTCGCACATTTAGTTTCAAACCAATGGTAAACAGCATGATCGTAATGCCAAGATCAGCGATCTCTTGAAGTGTGGGGCTTAGCGTATAGCCAGCGAAATTAAGCACAAAGCCAGCAACGAGGTAACCAACAAGCGGTGGAACATTGAATTGCTTAAAAACGAGCCCGAAGCCAAAGGCAACTAAAAGAATCGAAATATCCATATTGAGTGTGATTGAGATACAACTGGTTGCAATTGCCATGACGTTAACATCTTATGTCACAATTACAAACTGTTGAAACGTGGGTTTTTGATCTGGATGCTAGGGTGAGTGTCTATTCTGGGATTTAAAGAAGCGCTTGTATGTACGTTAATTATTGTGGACAGTGCAAGACAACACTGCTTGATTAGTGGCGGTTACCACCGAGTTTTTCTGAGAGGGCGTTGAGCTCTTGAAGTAGGGCGTGTTCACGGATTTTCATTGAACCCAGTTCAAACGTAATTTCTGCTTCCCGTTGTTTGACTTGTTCATAGGTCATTTCTTCCGGCAACACCGGCATGCTAGGCGCATTTGCTTTCAACTCGTTAAGCGCAGATTCAATAACTTGTGGCATCTCAGCAAGGGCGTCTTGTTGTAAAGCCATGTTGAGTTCTGCATTACTGACGATTTCTCGTGGTTGCGAACGTGGCGTTTCAGCACTTCGTTGTTGTGCTGGTGACGCGGCAATCTCCAAGTTTGATGCTTGCTCGTAACGTGGCGATGTGTTGGGTTTTGCTGCGGGTTGCCTCTGCGTCGGAGCGCGTGTAGTTTGCGGTTTAGCTTGGGCCTGAGGTTTGCTAGCGTTACGACGATTGCGCTGACGCTCGGCTTTGTCTATGAGCTCTAGTTTCGCTGCAAAACGACCTAGGGCTACACGGTTTACCTGTATCCCAAGCTCGACACATTGCTCGAATGTTCGATCACATTGTTCATAATTGTTCGCTCGGATTAAGCGTTTTACAATATCGACCTTTTCCATCGCTTTGTGTGTTTTTTATACAGCCTATTACTACAATACGGCAGAGTTTATGCGATTTCTACAGTAAAAAAAATTCTACTTTTGTCTATGACTTTAATTTTTCGATAAAAAATTGAATGGCAAAACTGGTCCGCGCAGGAATTTCCATCATTGGCATGTGGCCTGCATCATAAAATGGCTGGAATTCGACAGCGTCTGATTGTCGCCAGAAATCGATAGTAGCGGTGGAGATGATGTCGTCTTTCATGCCAAATATAAGTAGCGTAGGCACTGTCATAGTTTCAATCTTGTCGTTGAATATTGATGCGTCATTAAAACAACAAGCGAAGAACGATTCGTAGTTTGCACTACTGGCGATGTGGTTGTCAGCAAGTGCGTCGACAACGACTTTTGGCATCAGCGGTGGTCTTGCCATTGACAACGTAAATAATGTGCTGAATTGTTGCCTAGAACGGGTAAAAAACGGATTGACGCCGTTTTTCATCATCGCCATGAATGGCGTAGGTTCGCTTTCATTCGCGATCCCCGCGGGATTAATCAATACGTTGCCTAAAATAGTGTCAGGTACCATCGTACCCATTTTTGCAGCGGTTAAACCGCCGAGAGAATTACCGGTAACAAAATAATGTTCTACTCGGATTTGCTCCATCAGGTCGATAAAGCACTCAGCTAAAGCGTCGAGGGAGAATGAATCATAATTTGGTGTTTCTGAGTCACCATGTCCGGGCATATCAGGGATAACCAAACGAAAATGATGACTGAGTTGCACAGCCGCCTTTAACCAAACTTGCTTATCAGCCGTAAAGCCATGTAACAATAGCAAAACCGGTCTGTCATCGATCTGTTGATATTGAAGATTGTCATACCAAACAAGATTTTTACCTTTGACTACAGTGGCATGCTTGGTCAGTGAAGCTCGCCGACAGTGGATGTAATTATCGAAAGCTTGAAGATAGATTCCCGCGCGAGGATAGGTGTATAGATAAACGGCGATCACTAGCACCAAAAAAATTAGCAAAATCCACATGAAAACCTACTCCTTATTACGCTGGTGTCCATTATAAGATGAACCAACATTCAAGGGAACCAGTGAAATGTCGAATAACGGTATAGATATCATTTGATTGGAATCAAACACGGGTTTTAAATTAAGGCTAAACTCTACTTATACTGAATTCGTTTTTTCTAGTGCGTGTCGACCTAAATTGTGAGTTTAGGTCATAACAAAGCCTATATTTCGGAGTGACCAATGCAAGATTACGAAACCATACTCGTCGCGGTAGATGTTTTCTCTGATTATCAACCCATCATTGAAAGGGCAATGAAGGTAGCGGGAAATCCAGTAAAGATTACGCTGCTTTACGTTGCTCATCCTCAAACCAATTTCGAACCTTATGGTTTGTTTTTAGAGCGTGACTTTTCAGAGGAAATTCGCGAACAAGCCAAAATAAAACTTGAATCTATTGCTCATGCCAATGGTATTCCCAAGCACCATGTTCACGTTGAAATTGGCGCGGCGGCAGAGGAGATACGTCATGCAGCCGATAAAATTGGCGCAGATCTAATCGTATTGGGCACCCACGGTACCAGTGGAATTCAACTTATTATGGGTTCAACTTGTAGCTCGGTCTTACACGGGATAAAGAGTGATTTGCTTGCCGTGAGGGTGAGTGATTAAAAATCAGTAACGCAATATTTTGGTGATTGGCTCAGGTTTGTCATATTCGCCTGCTAGACTGCGTCATTCGCTGCAAAAATATGGTTTTTAATCACAAGGAACAAAAGAAATGCAAGCAAAGAACACTGGGATCAAGCGTATTGTGATGGCAACGTGGTATTCATTGAAAGGTTTGAAAGCGGCTTTTAAAAGTGAAGCGGCAATACGACAAGAGTGTTTCGCAATCGCAGTGCTACTACCGATCGCCATTTTAGCCGACGTTACTCTGGTCGAGCGCCTGCTTTTAATACTTACTATGTTCTTGGTTCTGATAGTCGAGTTACTGAATACCGCAGTGGAAACCGTTGTCGACAGAGTGAGTTTTGATCAACATGAATTGAGCGGAAAAGCCAAGGATATTGGCTCTGCCGCTGTATTCATCAGTATTTTAATCGCCTTAGCAACCTGGGTTTCAATATTGTGGTTGGGTGCGTCTATGTGAAGCCTTTCAACCTAAGCGCTCATACACAAAGGTTTAAGCGCTTGGGCATTGGTTTTACAATTCGTTGTGAGGGCCAAAGACTTCGTAGTGGATTCGGTCTTTGGTTACCCCTAAATCGACGAGTTGGTCACGACAAAAACGCATGAATGGGATGGGACCACACAAATAAAATTCTCCTGTTTTAATTGGCAGCTTTAATTCCTTGTCTTTGACATTGATGAATCCGCTTTTTGCATCCAAATCTCGGCCCACCTGTTCATACCAATAGTGGTACTGTAACTGTTCATGGTTTTCGTTTAATGCTGCCAACTGACGTTTAAACGCATGATGTGCATCGTTGATACAGGCGTGTAAAAACGTCACGTTTGTATTGTGTTGTAACGTCGCTTCTAACATGGCTAACATCGGCGTGATACCGACGCCAGCAGAGATAAATACATTGTCGGCCATCGGGTCCTTAAGCACAAAATCACCGGCGGGCGATATCAATTCAATGACACTTCCAATTTCCACCTGGTCGTGCAAAAAGTTTGAAACCAAGCCTAATGGCTCAGTAAGTTCACGTTTGACAGAGATCCGGTATTGCGATTTATCTTTGTACTGCGATAAGGAGTATTGCCGTTTCTGTTCGTATTCAAAAGCTGATTTGTCAATGTTAACTGTGATGAATTGACCTGGGCTAAAGTCACTTATACCTTCTCCGTCAGTGGGCTTAAAATAAAAACTCGTGACTAATTCTGACTCCTTCACTTTATTGACTATTTCAAACTGACGACGCCCATTCCAGCCACCAGCCTTTTCTTTTTGTGCGTGATACATCGTTGATTCGACGTCGATAAAGGCATTAGCGAGAAATTGATATGCTTGCTCCCATGCTGCCAGCGTGGGGCCATCAAATGTCTCAGGTGCCAATTCTCCTAAGGTTGCGAGTAGATGTTTACCAACGATAGGGTAATGCTCTGCTTGGATATCAAGGCTCACATGCTTATTCGCAATTCTAGAAACCATAGACGCTAATTTATCAAGATCGTCAATGTAAGTAGCGTAAGCGGCTAATGCATTAAACAAGGCGAATGGTTGTGCACCGCCTTGTTGGTTGGACATATTAAAGACGTGCTTTAATTCTGGGTTGTGCTTGAACATTCTGTCATAGAAATGTTGCGTGACTGCTACGCCTGCATTGGCAAGAACAGGAATAGTTGATTTTACTGCAGCGATGGTGTCTTGAGACAACATAGATTAAAAACCTCACTTATTAACGCGTTGAGAAAAATAGATAGGTGTAAAAAGATAAACAAACACGGCAAAGCCCAGCGACCAAAGCGCACCACTGAGTAATAGTGTTTGAGGATAGGGGATAAGCCAGTGGCCTAATGACCTGACTAATCCGGCGAGTACGATACAAAGAAAATAAACGGCGAAACCTCTAGGCGCGACCAGCTCACGACCCGAATGGCCGAGAGAGACACGAGTTGCAATCGCGATGACCATGGCAGAAAGGCAGCTTATCGCTAGCAAATGAATAGGTCCGCTTGTATTGAGACTGCCTATATGGCTTGCTCCTAGCCAAATTAGGCCCAAGGACAAAACACAATAGGGCAACAGTAACGACCAAAGTAACGGATAGTTGAATACCGCTTTCTTGACCCATGTCATTAGCCTAATGCCATGAAGGACTCCTACAAGACACATCATCCAACCTGGGTTAGGTAAAACGGTGTCGAGTTGAGACAGTAATAAACCGGCGATACCAAGAACAGAGGCTATAGTAATTGCGAAATTAAGCGTCGGAGATGTAGATATTGCCAAACCTGTTTGTCTTGAGATAAAGAACGGGATGACCCTGGTGCTGATTAATCCAGTCAAGAGCAAGATGACGAGTAGTGAGACCTTATTCAACAGTATTGCTTGATTGGCCTGTCCAATTATTGCTGATGCGGATGAAGCCACGTTCAAACTTCCTATCGCAATAATAATAATAGGGAAAATGAGGTTTTTCTGGTTACGCGTTACGGCTATTGGGAGGGTGATAAAAACGAATAACGTCAACCAGAATAGGCCTTGTAGCGCAGTTTGATAAAAGTGCATTGGACTGTCACCAAAAAGCCAAGGTAAAAAACGGTTGAGTATCCAAATAGCCGTTAACATAGCAACTTTTACGGGCGATATTGGATTGGTGTTTGTCCAATTCGGCACCGCAGTGAGCAAGAAGCCTGCGATGGCAGCGCCCAAAAAGCCAAACAACATTTCATGCATATGCCAAAGCCTTGGGGGCATTTGGCCTGGAGCGGGTAGTTGCAAATACAAAATAGACAACCAAACCATTATCAGGCTAATTGCCCCAACACCAGCGAGAAGGAAAAAACTGCGAAACGGGCTACTGAATAAATAATGAAAGTGAAAGCGAGATTTCATGCTACCTCGCGATTGAGTTGTTTTAAGGCTACACATCGCGTGACATAAGCGATTTTGATAAAGGTTGCGCTGAATATCATTGTCATATGCCCGATTACCAACTGATTGATAGAAAACATACTTTCTAGGGGGTAACAGACCACGATCGTTAGGCAAAAAATGGCAAAAAACAGTGCAAGAGCAGTATTGGCGCCTTTTAGCAGAGCTACTGCAGACAAAGAACTCATTTCAGGCTGAATCGGTTGTAGTTGCATGGTTTACACTCCTGTTTAATTCACTTTTACATATCAGGATATATGCCAATCTTTATCTGTTTGTTTTATATGAGTTTTATTTTCTTTGTTAGATTTGAAGTGTCAATTTGACTCATCTATAATTGTGTCGATATGACACGTATGGGTAAAATATGTCTTCAGAGAACTTAAGTTTATTGATTGAAATGGCTCTCGACTTTTCAAAGAGTGTTCGAGCGCAGGACACTGAACAAGAGCTAATCAGTGCGGTGAGAAAGCTGGTGCCTTGCGACGCTATCGCAATACTCGATGCGAAGGATGATTCACTTGTGCCCAAAGCGGCGCAGGGCCTTTCTCTCGATACGCTTGGTAGGCGATTTGCGATATCTGAACATCCGCGCTTTGCCGTATTGTGCAAAGCAAAAAGTCCTTACGTTTTTCCACCTGATTGTGAACTACCGGATCCTTACGATGGGCTTTTGATGTCGAGGAGTGGTGATCTGCCAGTCCATTCTTGCCTTGGGATTCCACTTCGCAAAGGAGACGATTTAATCGGACTCATTACGATAGACAGCCTCGATACTGAGGCTTTTTCTAGCATATCCCATAAAACGCTAGAAGTTATTGCAAATTTAGGCACTCAGGCACTGTTAAATGCTCGTCTTGTCGACACTTTGAAAACACAAGCGGATACCGCGCAAACCATAGTTCAAGAGCTGAATGAGGAAGCACTGTTTAGTGGTGGTGGCGAGATCATAGGAGCGAGCAGGTCAATCATTAAACTAAAACAAGATGTAAGCCTGGTCGCTGGTTCAGAGTTCAATGTATTGATCACAGGCGAAACGGGCGTCGGTAAAGAACTCGTCGCGCGAACATTGCATCATCAATCAAACCGCCGCATGGCACCTCTTGTGCACGTTAATTGCGCAGCGTTAACAGAATCGCTTGCAGAGGCTGAACTGTTTGGTCATACAAAAGGCGCGTTTACCGGCGCAGATACGGCAAGAGAAGGCAAATTTAAGCTGGCTGACAATGGCACACTCTTTTTAGACGAAGTGGGAGAGCTGCCGCTGAGCATTCAGAGTAAATTGCTTCGCTCTATCCAAAGTGGCGAAATTCAGAGAGTAGGCGAAGATAAAGTATCCTACGTCAACGTCAGAGTGGTGGCAGCGACGAATCGAAACCTAGAACAAGAGGTGGAGTTAGGTCGGTTTAGGGCAGATTTGTATCATCGCTTAGCAGTGTACCCGATTCATGTTCCTGCATTGAGGGAGAGGGATACAGATGCAGTGCTAATCGCGGGCTATTTTATAGAGCGTACGCGCAGAAATTTAGGATTACGGCAACTCAAACTCTCGCCAGAAGCGTCGGAACGCTTGGTTTCATATGTGTGGCCGGGTAATGTTAGGGAACTAGAACACATGATCAGTCGAGCATCTCTCAATGCAAAAGCGTCACAAGGACAAAACGACATTGTTGTGA
This sequence comes from Alteromonas sp. 5NS40-0096, assembly GCF_057544385.1. Taxonomy (NCBI): domain Bacteria; kingdom Pseudomonadati; phylum Pseudomonadota; class Gammaproteobacteria; order Alteromonadales; family Alteromonadaceae; genus Alteromonas; species Alteromonas sp. 5NS40-0096. Next base: position 703,320 of record NZ_BAAJLQ010000001.1, on the reverse strand, counting down.
TTAGAGATGATTTGCTTGAACTACAGGGAGGCAGATTGGCTAGCACTAATTCGTTGGATTCACCATCTGAGAACGATGCAGAGTGGGAAGGTCAGAGTCTGAAAACAATGACAGAGTCCTTCCAGCGGCAGCAAATCATGCGAGCTTTATCCCAACATAAGGGGAATTGGGCAAAAGCCGCGTCTTCGTTGAGCCATGACCGAGCCAATCTAATGCGCTTAGCAAAACGACTTGGGGTAGTTGTTGAAAAGTCGGTGAGAGTGACAGATTAACTGAGGAGCACCGCTGACTTAATTTGAGCAAACACCAACATACCGGTATTGAGGTTTAAATCATTTGCCGCTTTTCTGGTAATTCTCGACAGTAAAAACTGGTTTCCAATTTGTAATTTCACTATCAAAAGTGCAGGGTGTTGATCAGGCTTAATTTCCACTACTTGGCACGATAGACGGTTTTGGATACTCGAAGCGTCAGAAGGCGTCAATGCGATGCTGACATCTTGAGCTAAAATGCGAAGCCCTACTTTTGTTTGCTGAATGTCGGGATTCCCTAAAATGAAAATTGATTGGCGCTCGACTTGCACTTCGTTAAGTGACCATTGCTCGCAGTATTGACCTGCAACACCGCGCAATACCACGCCCAACTGAGAACCAAAATCGATCGGTAAATCAAGGTTGGCTAGTGTTGAGTTGACTTCACCTTGGCATATCGCTTTGCCATCTTGTAACACCACCATATGATCGGCTAGCCGCACGATTTCATCAATGTCGTGAGTCACGTACAAAATCGGAATGATAAGCTCATCCTTTATTTTTTGAATAAACGGCAACAAGCCTTGTTTCATCGTGATATCGAGTGACGACAGAGGTTCATCCATTAAAAGGACATCTGGTTGAATCAATAGGGCACGAGCAATGGCGACTCGCTGCTTTTCGCCACCAGAGAGAGAGTCTGTTTGTTTATCGAGTAAGTGGCCAATCTCGAGAAGAGAAACAATATCGTCAATATTGAAATGTGGATCATTGCGCTTGTTGCGGTTTACTGCAAACGCCAAGTTCTTCGCGACATTCAAGTGTGGAAACAGGTTGGCTTGTTGAAAGACGAAGCCTAACGGCCTGTTGTGCGCAGCCATAGCCCCTTTGTCATTGTGCCATACGGTATCATTAACAATGATATTGGCGGTGACGTTGTCTTCCAGCCCCGCAATACATCGCAGAAGGGTCGTTTTTCCCGATCCTGATTGGCCAAAAATAGCGGTTAAGCCTGTATTGGGTAAATTCAGGTTAACAGACAAGGCAAATCCGGACGCTCGACGAATATCGATTTTTGCTTGAATCCCATTAGTCATTTACCCGGCCCTCTAAATAGCCCTGGCTTGCCGGAACGACGATACATGACGAGTAATACCACAAAAGCAAAGGCGACCATGAACCCTGCCAATCCGTGAGCCTTTGAATATTCGAGTGCTTCTACGTGTTCGTAGATTTTTACTGACACTACCTGAGTTTCGCCGGGGATATTCCCACCAATCATCAAAATCACGCCGAATTCACCAATAGTATGGGCAAAACCCAGTACAAAAGCAGTAATGTAACCCGGTCTCGCCATTGGTAATACAAGATTGAATAAACGATCTATCGGGCCAGCTCTCAATGTCATACCGGCTTCAATAGCGCCTTTATCAATCTGACTAAATGCATTTTGAATAGGCTGCACCACAAACGGAAGAGAATAAAGCATTGACGCTATCACTAACCCCGTAAAGGTAAACGCAAATGGGCCTAAGCCAATCGAAGCTAGGAATTGCCCAACGCTATTCTGTGGGCTCAACAGTAGAAGAACGTAAAAGCCAAGGACTGTGGGGGGCAATACGAGTGGTAACGCCACTACGGCATTAATAAACGTAGCAAATCGACTCTTTGTATTGGCTAACCACCAAGCTAATGGCGTACTAATAATGATAAGCAATGACGTAACGACCAGTGCCAGTTTTATCGATAAGACAATGGCTTGCCAATCATCGTAAGCTAAATTCATTCGTATCCTAAAGTTTTGATTAACGCTTGAGACTCTTGAGATAACAAGAAATCGACAAAGGATGTTGCTGCAGGACTCGGTGCTAATACCACCAGGTCTTGGGCAATCGGCTCATAAAGGTCTGTAGGGACAACCCAGTATTGACGTTGAGCTAGTGCTTTATTCGCGAGGACTTGGGAATAAGCAACAAACCCTAAGTCTGCGTGTCCTGTAATTGTAAATTGATAGCTTTGGGAGATATTTTCGCCTTTGACAAGTTTGTCTGGGGAGTAGGCCCCAATGCCTTGCATCACCGCTATTGCGGCACTGCCATAGGGGGCCAGTTTGGGGTTTGCCACGGCAACTCGATTAAAGTCACCCGCTAGTAGGGCTAGCTTTGGGTCGACAATTTTGCGACTTAACAACACCACTTTCCCCTTTGCATAGGTGGCTTGGCTACCTTGTTGCGCTAAGTTGTTTTGGACAAGTTTTGCAGGTTTTTCAGAATCGGCGGACAAAAATACATCGTATGGTGCGCCATGAAGAATTTGAGCATACAGTTTCCCTGAGCTGCCGAACGCCAGGATAAGTTGTGTATCATGTTCTTTTTCGTAGGCTTGTTTGATCTGTTTCATCGGCCCAATAAAGTTGGACGCAACAGCGATTCTTATCGTCTCTTTTGCCGCTATGCTTGCGGACATACAGAGCAAAGTAACCAGTATAAGTAGCCGAGTAACTCGCATATAATTGATGCCTAATTCCTCTGTATTAACGGGAAAGGCGCTAAGACTTTTTCTACTAGGGCTTTTTGTTGTTCGGGATAGTTTGCAAGATCGTTTTTATTGATGTTGACTCTATCGGCGTTAAACCAGATCTCCTTGCCTTCTTTTGTCATGCTGACATTTAAGATTAAAGGTGCGATGAGGTCATTGCCCACGGGTACAGAAAATATAGATCCAATAGAAATAGAACCAGAACGACTGACGCTGCCTGTTCCTAACCCTATCGATAGCGTACTTGGGTCTTGTTCTTCGCCAAAATAAAGAGAATATCGCACAACGATATCGCCGCCATCGCTTACCGGACGTAACCCTTTTTCAACCATTGATTGAGCAATAAGATCGAGAAATAGCGTTTGCGAGGGTAATTCCACAGGCGCATTAACAGGTTTGACGGAAAACGTTTTTAGCGACTGGAAATCGATTTGGTCATCGACAATCAAGTTCGACGTGGTTGTGCAACCGGCAGTGACTAGGATGAAAAACAATAAAAAAATACGCATAAACCCGTCCTTTATACTTTCGTAGCAATATAGCCCTGATTGGGTTGTAGTTAAACAATTCTATTATATCTTGTGAATCGGCTTTCTTGGAAGTTACAACTAAAACAATAATTTAAGTAAGGGAATTTATGTTACAAAACAATCGAAGAGCTTTTATCACGAAGGCGGCAATAGGACTTGCAGGAGCATCTGTCGCCAGTACAGCGGTGGCCAGTTCCATTACTTCATCCACTTCAGGTTTCGTGTTTGCCTCTGATTATGGCGCAATCGGTGATGGGATCGCAGATGATACTCAAAGCTTGCAAGCCGCTATAGACAGCGCGGGTATGCAAAACAAAACACTGTTACTTGGCTCTAACCACAGAGTGACAGAGTCATTATTACTAAACAACAGTATCGCGATTAGCTCGCAAGGCTCATCGAGTACTTTCAGTACACAGGGTCTAGACACCTTATTTGTCAGCCACGCAAATGATTTGCAGATAACCAATATTGTTACAACAGGCGTTACTCTCGTGGAAGCAAAAAGCGACTTTAACCAGATGCTTATTTCACATTGCCAACTGACTGGTCTACCTGACTCGTTAAACCAATATGTAGTAACAACCAAAGATGTGCCATTACAATTTTCTAAACTCGTTGTTGAAAACAACACGACACTGTATATGTCCGGGATATACGGGAATGGGCTAAACGGTGGCGAAATTTTCTTTCAAAACAACACAATGAAAGACGCTGTGCGCTTTATTGTCAGAGCATTAGCATCAGGGACTTTGGCGCCCAAGCAAGTCACGGTGCTAAACAACCGCATCATCGGAATGAACAGAACATTGTCTGATACTTCGGTTGCTGCTAGGGTCGTCCAAGTTGACGCGATGGATACTGTGATTGTATTAAACAATGAAGTAAGGGATCTTTACACCAGTACCGCGGCAAATTTGGTGTATCTTCGCAGTGGTGATCTCATGTGCACTGGAAACCTTTGCTACAACGCACATGGCACTGAAGCTTGGATTCATGATAAAGGTGTATCGAAGGGGAACCACATGATTAAGGGTAACCTTTTCGACCAATCGGGTGTGACCTCGTATGATCTAGATAGCGTGATAAAAATATATACTGGACATAATTTTACTGTTACTGACAATGATTTTATTGGTTTACGTTCACCTGCTTGTTGGGTTTACGAGTCTTATGACCTGCAAGATAAAATACCAATGAACAATGTCATAATGAACAACACAGTTCGAGATATTCAATATCCATTTGCTTTTAAACTTGTACAACCATCAAGCCAAACGCGAATTTCTAGTAATACCGTGATAAACCTGAGTAATCCAGACAACCAAGTGTCACATGGAGAGACTAATCCGAAGTTTGTTTTTATTTATGTGTCATTTAGCAACGGTAAAGACATTGAAAACGTCTCCATTGATAACAACGTAGTAATGGGGGCAACACCAAGTGCGGAATTTGCAGAAATCTATCGCCACAATATCGCTGCAACATCGGACATAAAACAGATTTCCTTGATCGGGAATGTCGCTCTAGATGTGGCTACACTGTGCCGATTCACGGGGCGGTCGATTGACAGTTGTATCTTGGCAAACAATACACTAAAACCCGGTTGCAATGAGTATGTCGGTAGCCAATTGCCACAAACACTCCGCACTCAAAATAACTTAAATTAGAGGTTACTTACACTTGGGAATTACAGCACAAAAAGCGGAAATTGAGCTGTAATTCCAAACAGTGCTAGCTCCAAAGTCTAATAGGTTTATGGCAAGCTAAACACTACACTAATAGTGTTTGTTGAGGTCTCAACCCTAACGAGTTAGCCAGATCAAAAGAGGTAACAATGCGTTTTTGGAGTATGTGTTTGGCGTTTGGTGCTTTGAGCACGCCTTGTGCTGCTAAGACCCAAGTGCAGGTAATGACCGAAGACTTTCCTCCCTTTAGTTATCAAAAGCAGGGGCAATACGTGGGTATTGCCACCGAGCGCGTCGTTGAGATTCTTACCTTGGCCAACTTAGACTACGATATTCATATGTATCCGTGGGCTAGGGCGATGCACAAAGCTACAACAGAGGCCAACACATTAATTTATCCCATCTATCGCACACCTGACCGTGAACCTTTGTATCACTGGTTTTGCCCGATATATCCGGCAACGCCAGTGTTTATATTTGGGCTGGCGAGCGATAATTTGGAGATTACATCGTTAGAACAACTCAAAAGCAAAGTGATTGGTGTTACTCGCAAAGACAATAGTCATAATTATCTGTTAAAGAAAGGTTTTACCGATGGACTCAATTTAGATGTAGTGGGCAGACCGCTGGATAACGTTATTAATTTAGCGGCGGGGCGTATTGATGCTATCGTTCAAACCGAACCATCTTTGACTTACCGCGCTGACATCATCGGCGTGCCTTTCTCAAAATTCAAAATCCTCCATGAAATTCATCGCAAAAACAAAAATGAACATTGTATTGCGCTCAACATAAACTCAGAGTCCCGCGTGATTGAAGCTCTGCAAAGAGGGTTTTCATTGTGGCAAGCTCAACAGACGCCTGCAAATTAGCGTGTGTCGAATCTGTTGGGTTTAGTGCGAATTTCTGTTTTGTAAAGCCAGTACCGTTAGATCAACGCCTTCTGATCAAGAGAACGTTTAGGCAAAAAAGGGAGTAGCAATACACCTAGTGTGCGTTGCCGATATAGCTTTCTATGACTTCTAAATCGCGGCTTTCAGCTTGGTACTGGAGTAGAGCTCGGTTGAATGCATCCCTTACTGCTGGGTCATGAAAGCCCGCATACGCGTTGACTTCAGGGATGATGGCATTTGATACGACCAGTTGGCGGTTGTAGTCGTCAATGTTTTGTTTGGCATAGTAATGGAAAATATAATAATCAAGCACCACAACATCCGCGCGTCCTTTAAATAACATGCTAGGCAGTTTGGACATATCGTGCATTTCTCGGTACATAGGACCAGAAGCATTGGCAGAAAATTCAGTACCGAAATAACCTGTCGCGCCTTGAAAGGTACAGATTCGAAGGCCTTTTAAATCGTCCAGAGATTGTAAATTAATGTTTGAATCTGCCAGTGTAAACACGGTAGGACGGTATTGGATGAAAGGTTCTGACATAAACAGTTTACTGTCACTATCTAGAAACGTCGGGATAACAACGTCGGCTTGTTTGTCCTTGACCATCATTGATGCTCTGCCGAGGGGGGCGTATGTCACTTTGGTTTCATAACCGGCAAGTCTTAACACATCTCGGGCGATATCAATATCGATACCAGAATCGGACCGCTTTATCATGTGTGGTGGGCCGTCATCGGTTACTATCGTTAGTTCCCCCGAATCTGCTACCGCAGCTACCGAAAGCGCCGTCAGATAGAACGAAAAGACGAACAAAAGAATGTGTTTAAAAATTTGCATAATCCCTGTCGATGACAGCAAAACTACTTTCAGTGTAACTCACGTATTTGAATTCGTACACCTAGCGCGCAATTCACTTTCATCGCGTTAAACAACATCACGTCTTTTCTATTATCGAAGACAACACAATCATCGAGTTTGTCTCAGATATTTCTGAAAATTCTTCTAACAAGCTGTCGAGAGCTTTCATTGTTGCAACCGCCACTTTCATGATGAACGCTTTTTCTCCAGTGACATTGTCGCATTCCACAATACAAGGTGTGGCTCTAACAAGAGAGATAAAGTCTTTTTCTTTACCTAGGAATACACGCGCTTGAATATGGGCAACAATCGGTAAACCCACAGCATCTAAGTCGACTTGTGCAGCGTACCCCTTAATTACACCGGATTCTTCGAGGCGTTTAACTCGCTCTGCTACAGCCGGAGCTGAAAGATGAACTTGTTTTGCTAACGCGGCGAAAGGAATGCGCCCGTTACTTTGCAAAATTGATAAGATTTTTTGATTTATTTTGTCCAACTTTCGATCCTAAGGCCAGTGGCATGTATTTCGTTATTTTCTAAAGTAAACGATAGCGATTTCTAAAGTTTCATCATTCGATTCTATCGTGAAGCAGCCTATCATGGTAATGAATTCACATCGTTTTGAGAGCCCGTATTATGAAACTAGAAGAGTTTACACTTGAACGAATCCAATCGCTGTATGAGAACTTAGTAGAACTGAATTTATCAGATAGTGGCGTTCATCCATACAAACTCAATGAGCTTTTGAATGCAGAGCAACAAGAAGCCGTGTTAGAACTTGAGCTAGGCTACGGCTGGACTAATGGTTTTACCGAACTACGTCAAACGATTGCTAATTTGTACGAGGATCGCACTAGCGACGAGGTAATCGTTACCAACGGTTCTGCTGAAGCTAACTTTTTGATGACAATGAGCGTTTTAGAACCCGGTGATGAACTCATCGTTGTCGTGCCTAACTATTTGCAAATTGCCGGTTGGGCAAAAGCTATTGGTGTAAAAGTGATAGAAGCGCCATTAATTCAATCACTGGGATGGTTGCCAGACTTAGACGCGTTGGATAAGCAAATTACGCCGAACACCAAAATGCTAACAATATGTCATCCCAATAATCCAACGGGCTCGACGTTGCCTGTCGAACAAATTCACAAGCTTGTCGAGTTTGCCAAGAAACATGATATTTATTTGCATGCGGACGAAGTCTACAAAGGGGCAGAGTTTGATGGCAAAGAGTTACCGAGTTTTGCTGATTTGTATCACAAAGCAATAGTTACCTGCGGTTTGTCTAAGGCGATGGCGATGCCAGGATTACGGCTGGGATGGTTAGTTGGTCCCGCCAAAGACATTTATCGGACTTGGCAAAGTAAAGACTATACGAGTATCACGACGTCTAGTGTGAGCGAATATGTCGCCAATCTTGTGTTGCAACCTGATATGCGTAAACAGGTGTTGCAACGAAGTAAAACACTTCTTTTAGAGAACCTTGCTATTACCCAGCAATGGGTCAATGACAATCAAGACTGGGTATCGTTTGTGCCACCGAAAGCCGGAGGCATGGCGTTTATTAAATACGAGTTAGATGTCAATTCTACAACGCTTGCCCATGAATTTAGGGAGCACTTGAGTGTATTTGTACTACCTGGCGATGTGTATGGCATGGATGGTTATTTTCGAGTGGGAATTGGCGCGCCAGCTGCTCACCTTGAGGAAGGTTTGAAGCGAATTTCACACTATGTAAAAACCAAGTACTTGTAGGAATACCGATGTTTGTGGTTCGTTTTGTTGTTGTACTCTTTACGATACTTTTTGTAGCGAGTTGCCATCAAGGTTGGCAAACGCCGGAAGAGCAAAAGGCCATGTTAGAAGCTGAAGGCGATCAGGTTGCGACATTTAACGTCAACGCCGATAAACCCAGTGAGCTACTAATGAATGGTGTTATATATAGCAATACACTGAACGATTTAGTTGCCGTACTCGAAGCCAACCCTCAAATTGAGACCTTGGTAATGATAGAAGTACCGGGTTCGATTGACGATGACGTAAATCTGCTTGCCGCTCGTGAGATTCGTCTCAGAGGTATCAATACCCATGTACCTGAGGGCGGTTGGGTGGCATCTGGAGGCACTGACTTGTTTGTTTCGGGTGTGAGACGCAGCGCTCACCCTTCGGCCAAATTCGGTGTACATGCTTGGGGAGAAGGTCACATGAGTGCGAACGATTTCGCACCGAGTGATCAGGTACATAAGATTTACACAGACTATTATCAGGATATGGGAATTCCGTCGGCATTCTATTGGTTTACATTGGAAGCAGCACCTGTAGACGGCATGCATTGGATGTCTCATTCCCAATTGCGTCGATACCAACTAATCAACACCGTCGAGTAAGCTAGCTAATGAGACTAATTTCTAAACCACAAATCGATGAAATTGTCCGAACTTTGGATGGGTATGAGGCGATTACACAAGGGTTTATCGCCTACAGTAACGGAGACTGCGTGGTACCGCCCGTAGGCGAGTTATTGTTAGATGCCGGTGAAGTGCATATTAAATATGGTTACATTCGTGACCAGCAATATTACGTTGTAAAGATAGCGTCTGGTTTTTACAACAACCCAGCTTTGGGTTTACCTTCAAGCAATGGACTAATGCAGGTTTTTCGCCAAGATACAGGAGAATTAAGTGCAATTATTTTGGATGAAGGGGCGTTAACTGATCACAGAACCGCCATTGCTGGCGCTGTTTGTGCTGCACATTTTGCTCGAAAGGACATCACCCATGCCGCCATTGTCGGCACTGGTACACAAGCGAAACTACAAGCGCTTCACCTCAACCGATATCTGGGTATCAAACATTTTAGAATATGGGGTAGGAGAGAGGAACAAGCGCGTGCGCTTAAAACTGCATTGTCCGAAATGGGCCTCGAAGCGAGCGTCAACGCATGCTTAGAGGACCTGTGTCGAGATAGCAATTTAATCGTGACGACTACACCTGCCCGAGAACCATTGATTAACGCAAAATGGATACAGGATGGCACCCACATCAATGCCGTAGGTTCAGATACGCCTGATAAACAGGAACTCGAAACGGCACTGCTTGGAAAAGCCTCACTCGTTATTGCAGATAGCGTTTCGCAATGTAAATTGCGAGGGGAGATTGCCCATGCCTTGCAAGCTGGGGACATCAATCAAGATGATGTGGTTGAATTAGGAACGTTATTAACTAGCTCCTATCCTCGAGGCGACTCTGATATTACGGTTTGTGATCTGACTGGCGTTGCAGTGCAAGATTTAAAAATTGCAGAACTGGTGTTAGAAGCCGCAAGGAATAACTAACGTCAAAAGTGGACGTTCTTTTATTGTATGTCTATGTTCTTAATACTAAGGTGTTCAGGGACAATACATGAAATACTGCTTTTTAGTCTTGCTGTGCAGCGCAGCGCTTACAGGGTGTAATTCGACACCAAATCATACCCAGTCCGGCTTTTTGACCAGTTACGAACAGTTGGAGGCGTCAAAAGAATACCCAGATGCCCGAATTTATGTGTCTCCCACATTTGATAAAGCGCGTTTTGGCAACTTAGATAATGTCTACATCTATCCTTTTGAGATTTGGTTAAAGCCCGAAGCGCTCACCTTTTTGGGGAGTCAACAAATGCCCCTTGCAACGGCTTATTTTCATCAACAATTGCGTGCGAAATTGGGCGTACATTACACCATAGTCGAAGCGATGGAAGAGAATACACTTGGTATTCGAGGGGCATTTACGAATGTATCGTTAACCTCCCCAGGGATGTCGCCGACAGACGTGTTGCCTTTCAAGGTGGTAATGAATGCCGGAAACCTTGCTTATCTCGAAGCAACAGGTCAACAGGATCTCGTTACTGAGGCTGGTATCGAAGTCGAGTTCACGCTGGATACCGAAGACAACGTGGTTTTCGCGATGACGAGTGTAAAGCAACTCGATTTGACGGTAGATAAGGGCATGGAAGGAAACATCCAAGCACTAAAAAACGTGATCGACATTTGGGTTGATAATTTTGTTACAGCGTTGGAAAAGGCGAGGGCGCGAAATCGCTAATCAACCCGTGTTAATGCTTTTTTAACGGGTACCAACGCATATACGAACCACAACGCCATAGCCATTCAAACGGACCGTATTGAAAATGGCTAAGCCATAATCGACTAAAAATAGACTGCAATATAAAACTAGCGAACGCAATGACCAAACACGTAATTGGGCTTAAGGACTCGTAAAGCGAAAAGCCAACGCTTGTGAATAGCACTAGGCCTATCATACTTTGTAGTAAGTAGTTGGTTAATGCCATGCGACCCACTGCCTCAAACATTACCAATAGCCGCTTCACACGAGTGAAGTGCCACAACCATGCCATTAACCACAAGTACCATAAACCAAATGCAATATCACTCAAAAACATGAGTTTGAACCACAAGGGTCTCAGCATTTCATTGCGGTAAATCGGGAATTCGGGTAACACCCATAAAAATGTTATTCGATAAACAGTGGTGGCAATGAAAACCCATAGGGCGACGCGTTTAAATGATATCACCCATTGCTCAGAGCCAAATGCGTCATGGCTTTTGCCGACGCAAATCCCCAGTAAAAACATTGACAAGGCCATCGGCGCTAAATAAAAAAGCACCATGGGTAAACTTGCTACATAGTCTGTAACATGCAATTGAATGATATCGACAAGCGTCCCTTGTTTAACAATGTCGGCGACACCTTCACTACCCAGTTTCACCATGGCGTGCTCAGGGCCACCATCAAAAAGACCGCTAAAGGCGATTAGCATATTGTCATAAAAAGGGAAGGTGAGTAGTAAAATGCTCGCCACGAGCAGCCATTTAATAGGCAATTGAATTACGACTATACAAAGAATACCTAGGATGGCGTATAGGTGAAGTACGTCACCTGACCACAAGAACCCAACATGCATCATGCCAACAATGAAAAGCAACAGCATTCTGCGCACAAAAAACGCGACATAAGGTTGGGACTTGTTCATTTTGGCACGCATTTGCATGCTCAAACCCAGTCCAAAAAGGAATGAGAAGATCGGAAAGAACTTGTTGTAAAAAAAGAGCTGTAGTGTTCTTGTCGCAAATTCTGATAGCGGATCAGTAAACTGTGCTAAATAGCCATCTTGGAACAGCATGACACTGTGCATTATGGTGATATTGACGAAAAATATCCCAAAAATAGCGAAGCCGCGAAATACGTCCAGTTCTGGACGGCGAACATTGGTTGACGACATTGAGTAAAATCTTCACTTAGTGATGAATATTGCAGGCGTAAGCATGCCACAACATATTGAAAAACACTAAGATTCTTATCGTCTACAAGTCAGATAGGATGACTTTTGAGACCTGAGGTTTACAGGGCTACTCTTTTTTAGCGCTGTACTATAGCGCTTGAAGCTAAACTCTATGAGAGTTTCTTTCGCTTTTTGATTTTACACTCGAGGATGTTCTCTACATTTTTTCTGCCAATGTATGAACAAATAGTATAGGGGTGCTTTTTCTTTATTTTGATGTTGAACAATTTCATAGAATTGTACCTCCAGCTGTATCGTTTCCCTTAGTGGTTGGGCTCTCCAATCTAGACTAACGAATAAAATTAAAAATAAATTGACCAATTGGTCAGGAATTACCATACCTAAAATAACGGCTACCGTCAATGCGCCATTGCTGAAAATTATGGTTTCAATACTAAGTATAGTGTTTTTTGTATTATTGCCTAGTCTAATGTCTAAATAATGGTAATAGGGGTCAGTGATAGTAGAGATTAAGGTCGTTGAGCAGGTTGAACTCGATACTGATCAGAACGTTAAAATTTGTGTATAGTATCTCCAAATGATGTAACAGAAACGGAATTCATGAAGTCAATTGTATTTGCCATAGCCTGCGCTATTGTCCTTGTCACTCAAACCGTCCATTCGCAAGAGCAATACACGAGAGCCGAAACCCCGACTTGGGTTACAGAGCACCAGTTGAATACCAGTATAGAGATACCTTCGGAGGGTATTTCTAACGGCACATTTTATCGTTTAGTTGATGACCAGTATAAGGTTGAAGAGAATGGTGATCAGGCATATTACTTCCGAATTTCCCAAACTGTTGTTAATCAGAAGGGGCTGGATTCATCATCACAGATTGAAATTGCCTTTGATCCAACCTATCAATCTCTCGTTATTCATGACATTAATGTTATCCGCGGCGACACCATAAGTGACCGCTATGAAAGTGCCGATAAATCGGTTTTTCGTAGTGAGGATAGTTTCGAAAGCAGAGTTTATAATGGCGAGGTGATGTTCAGTGCGATCTTAAACGATATCGCCGTTGGCGACACCATAGATTACAGCTATTCCATAATAGGCACAAACCCGGTTTATCAAGGGTTGTTTAGTACATCTAGAACGCTAGTGTGGTCAATCCCCGTTCAAGATCAATACCATAGAGTAGTATGGAAAAAGCCCCATCCCCTTCACAGTGAAATGCGCAATGGTGAATTTACCATTGAAGAAAACATACTATCTTCGGGCGTTGAGTATAGCGTTCATGTCCATATGGCAGAACCTTCTCGTTTTTCAAGCCAAGCGCCAGATTGGAATTTGCCATACACAGTTGTTTACTACACAGAAACACCGAGTTGGCATGCGGTAAATACGTGGGCGCTTGGGTTATTTGAGCTACCCAATACCAGTGAAAACATTGCAAACATCGCTAGTAGTATTCGTGAACAAACTGAAAATAAAACTGAGCAACTCAGTTTGGCATTGGATTATGTGCAAGAAAAAATACGCTATGTAGCCATCCAATTAGGTGAGAACTCGCATTTGCCAACACCCGTCGATGAGACGCTACGGTTAAAATATGGCGATTGCAAAGACAAATCTCTACTGCTACTGGCAATAATGCGTGAGTTGGATATCGAAGGTTACCCGGTATTGGTTAATTCCAGTATTGGAAAAGCATTAAACGAATTGATTCCTTCTGTTTCACGTTTTGATCACGTCATAGTCAATGCAAAGGTCAGTGACACATCTTATTGGCTAGACCCAACGATGACAAACCAGGTTGGAACGTTAAACAATATCTACCAACCTGATTTCGGTTATGGCCTCGTAGTGAAAAAAGGGCAGAGTGCGCTTACCGCTATGAATGCAGTTGACATTACGGATTTCAATATTCAGGAGCATTACACGATCCCTGAGAGCGTAGAAGGAGCAGCAACGCTGAATGTGGAAACTACATTCAAAGGATGGCAAGCACAAAAAATGCAGTCGCGTATACAAGGCAACGGTTTGGCCAGCATCACTGAACAATATCTCGAGTTCTATCAGCGTTCGTTTCCATCTGCAAAAAACACAAGCCCGTTGGTAGTCGACATAAACAGTGAAGCAGGGACGGTTACGATAGAAGAAAACTATGAAATAGCGGAAGTGTTCACTGAAGAAGACGACGGATATACGGTTTATTTTGAAGCGAATGACATCATTAACGAGCTCGGTGAGCCAGACGTAGTAAATCGTAATACGCCATTCGTTTTAAATTATCCCAAATCATTGGGAACACAAATTATTGTTGAATTTGAAGAGTCGGGTTGGGAATTTGATAACGAGGAAGTAATCGAAGATAACCCTTTCTTTCAGTTGGTTTACAACGCAACGTATAAGAATAATACGTTGACCTTAGATTACGAATACGAAGCGAAGCAAGACCATGTTCCCGCTGACCAGATTCAAGCGTATTTGAACGCAAGAGAACGGGCATTAGAAAGCACTTCATATAGCATCATTAAATACAAACCGGATGAAGGTAACAGCCTACAAGATACTGAGGAAGATTTAGGATCGGAAATATTGATTCTGGTTTGGCTGTCGCTCGCTTTTATCGTGGCTATTTTAGTTGCGTGTTTAGATTGGGTTGTCTACGCCAGAAAACGCAATGATGCAAATCAAATGCGCTTTCAGCCTATATCATTTACGAAGTTTTACACACTATCGGTACTCACATTTGGGCTTTATATTTGCTATTGGATTTACCGCAATTGGATGTTAGTAGAAAAGCATCAAAATCGCGGCAGTTGGCCAATAGCACGCGCTATATTCTCGGTGTTTTGGGTGTTCCCACTTCACAAAGAGCTTGTATCGTACAATCAACTAAGCGAATCACCCAAGCGAATGTTCTCTGCGCAATTAGCTGCATTGGTCGCATTTAACTATTTTGTTCTGTGTACTATCAATATCTTGTTTGACCAAGAAATCTTGGCCATCGCTGTGCTATTTCTTTTACCACTGTGCTTTATTCCATTTATTGATTTTATCAACCGACTCTATCCTAAAGGCTCTGCTCCTTATTCAAAGGGCTCTAAAATCGGCTTCCGCCATATTGGAACAGGATTGGCGAGCTTGCCTCTATTGCTTATTTACATCGGACAAACAACAGCCTTAATCCCTCCTGCAGAAGTGATAGAGGGGGAGCGTCTCTGGTCCCACCAAACTGACTTTATTTATGAGACTGTTGGATTGGAAGTGGATGACGAGATACGCTACTTCTATAGTGACGCGGCATTAGACTTTAAAGCGGACGGCAATGGTTTTACCGATCAGGTAGTTTTTTCCTATTTTGAAGATAGTGACGCCGTCTCTGTTGACTCAGCCACGTATTCACAAATCAAAAAGATTACATCTGAAAAAGAAGACGGCATGGCGGTTATAACCGTAATGCTTCTCGACGGTACTGAGTTTATTCTTTACGTATCAGGCGAAGCTGGCAAAGACGTTGAGTTTATATCAGCACTAAAAGCGCAATGGAACGCTAAAAAGCGTGAAAAAGACGAGTAGGAAAAAGAGTGGCTTACACGCCACTTTTCTTGTTTAACACCGTGATGTTACAGGCTGGTGTTACGAGTCGCACATTACAAAAGGACAGCCCTTTGTTTAGTATTTTTAAGTATGGCCAACAAAACTTTCCTCTTTACATAAAGAAGTGTATTCCGTTCTGCAGCCAAAGCGACGACGCTCTGATTGATATACCCAAACTTATCGAACACCTTGGATTTGTCATTGAGCGAGTTGCGATGAACGACAAAGCCATCATCCGACATCAAGCTGATGAAGTGCAGGCCTACCTATATTTAAACGAGGAATTAGATGAAGTTGAATCGAATGCCATCTCAGTGTTAATTGTATCTGAATACCTCTTGCGCTACGAAAAAAACAAAACGAAAACCATCGTATTCGATGTGTTTTATTTAGACGATATAAAACAGGCAAGAATGTCCAAACACATATTCTTGGCGACTAGATTAGCGATTCCTGAGAAAGTGATTGAAGAGCTTGACGAGTTTAATAGCGACAAGGCGAATTACTCCGCAAAGGCGAAATTACCAGTGTATTTCTTAGACCTCGCCAAGAAGCAAAGCAGTGTGCAAGCGTATTTAAAAATGACAGAGGGCACTGCAGCCGATTGGCTTTGTGATTGGTAATTCGTAACATTTTACGTAGTCAAACAGCTGCAATCTAGGTTTACTCCCAATCAGCTTAACTATTGATTTTAAGCACTTTTGTTCTTTTTACTTTACAACTATTTTCTAAAATTATGGCGGATATCGGTACCGTTTTTTGCGTTTATGTAAGTTAACTTGTAATATTACAGAGTAAGTTACAACTCATTCATGAACCAACGAATTACATGGTGAACACGATGGTACAACACGATAGCAACGCCCTACATAACACATCTGAAGAAAACGTCATGGCAAACCCATCTATGGTTGAAGAGCTAGCTGCCGCTAAAAAAGAGATTCAAGAACTCAGAATGAAGTTGATGTGGATGGAACGTACCTACGAATAAGTATCCTCAAATCCGGTGAGCTTATCCGAGAGCTCACCGCATAAACCTACAGGCCACTACTACTGCTCAGAAATAGAGTAGGGCGCTCAATGCACTTATCTATTTATTGCCTTTACGCGAGTCGCTTCTGCTCGATTATTGTTAAACCCCAGCACGTAATTTTTGTCTCTGCGCTATAACAGAATTTCTATTACATGGTCCCAGTTTAGCTTTTTAGCCAAGTCTAGAGGTGTTTCACCGTTGTGAGTAGTTAGATTCTTGTCGGCACCATGATCGATTAAAATACTGACAGAAGTAGCATTACCCGCGAGCGCTTCACGGTGTAAAGGGGTCCAACCTAAATCATCTGTAGTTGTGAGTAACTCGTCAGATTCCTGAAGTTCATCCAACAGGGATTCCCCCATGTTTATGCTCATTGGGTGCTCAACCATCGCCTCTTTTTCCTTTTCATCGTTTGAGCCAAATAGTTTGGAAAGAAATCCTTTCTTTTCTTCAAAATAGACGAGTCTGATACTATTAGGGTTGCCGAAATCCAATTGCCACGCATTGTCATGATCAATTCTTTCACTTGGACTCATGCGTGATCGCAATAGATTAACTGTGAACGCGCCGTAAGCTTTACCCTCTATAGCAAACATCCAGTCACTAACTTCAGATAGCTTGGCCTTCACATAATCGCCTTGGCTAATATTCCTCAGCCAATTTGGCTTGTTCATTAAAAAACCTGTTATATATGTTCCATCAAAATCCACTTGATTGATCCACATATGCTCAACGTTTGGTTGATTTGTTTCTGGTTCTTTGTCAGTGAAAATGATTTTAACTGACGCCACTTCTAGGGCGGGGATAATGCGCCTGCTGTCCCAGTATGCTTCTCTCCAAAAGTATTTAAATGTTTCCTGTGCCTTTTTACAGGCCGCATCCATTTCTTTGTCGTCTTCTTTAGACAGTACAACTTGCTCTTCGCTACTCACAAATTAACTCCAACTCAGAATGATGCTCAGCTATCCCAAGAGAACTTGTATCGACTCCATTAGAGGGAGAAAACGTATGGCCTCCGGCTAGGTCTTCTGCAGCTTGCCATGGTTTAGCATAGCAACCCAAACTTTCCCCATCATAGACGGGGCGAAATCGTCCATCACTTGATTGGGCTATACAAAAATCTCCAACTGAGGTTTCGTACTTATTGATTGATTTCATCGTTTATCCCTTTACATTTACTTCTTTGCTTCCGCTTCCAGTTGTTTCAAATAGGAATCTACCTTGTCGCTGCCTGGCTCGAAGTAATGCTTGATAATATCTGCGGCTTCAAATGAACACGTTTTACCTGTGCAAACTTTTTCAAGAGTTGCTCCATGTTTAAGTAGTAAAACTGCGTTAGCAGAATTGTCTGCCATAATCGCCATGTGGATTGGAGTATATTTGCTTGAGTTTATCTGGTTAACATCAAAGCCATTTTCTAACATGACTTCCAGAACTTCTTTAGGGGCTTTATATGCCGCAACGTGCAATGCACTAGACTTGTGCGGGTTTAAGTAGTCTTTAGATGATTCTTCAATTGCATACTGCTTTGCAAGATCCCATTTTCTCCACTCAATGGCGAACATCAGCTTTTCACCAACAGATACATTTGCGTTTTCAATATCTGGACTGAAATCGATTAACTGTTGTTGAGGCGTTAAGTCGTCTATTAAGATCAGGTTGTCTCCCTCAAATTTATGGGGAGGGATCAGCAAATGATAATTTTCTCTGCTGTTTTTTTCCAGAATACGCCCGTTGTTGTCATATATAGCGTTCGAGCATGGATCGATAAATTGATCAGTGTCTGGCATTACATGTATTGCGCATCCAAAACGTGTAGAGAGACGCAACACAACAAGAACATCTTGCCTAAAAGATCTTGAAATACTTTTATCAAATGACGCTTGGGAAAACAGCAACAGACTGGCAAGTTTGTTGCCATTCATCCTGGCCATGTTTGTTAGTGAAGACGTTAATTCAGCCGTTTCGTCTAGGTTAATTTGAGATGAGACAGCTTTTGGCTTGTTCAGTCTTTTGTATACGAGTACTGGTACTTGATTGAACCAGGTGACAACTTTGTACTCACCAGGTTTTAGTGAAGAAACATCGATTGATACCTCTGCTCGCAAGTGTAAGGTGCAAATCAAACCGAGCAAACCAAATACAACCACCATCAAACGCATTGAAGCCTCCTTAATCACTTTAGATACCATAGACCTTTAAGCCGAACGTCAATGATTTTAATAACTTTGGCTCTATAACGTGTGATGCCGAATCCATTCTCACCACCTGAAAATTACTCTGCCAATCACGTTTTCAGATGGGACGAAGCCCCAATAACGACTATCCAAACTGTTATCACGATTGTCACCTAAGACAAAATAATGTCCGTCCGGTACTATCCACTCATCCTGCTGAGTTCCAGGTTGACTAAAGTAATGAGATGCCAGTGCCGAACGCTTATTGTGAATAGAAATGTTGTATGTAGTTTGGCCGATCGATTCGCTAAAAACGTCAATCGGCTCGCCCGAATTCGAAGTTGAAACTTCAACTTTTTCTATTGCTTTATAGCTGGGGCAATCTGTACTACCAGACTCGCATCGTTCCTTGATGAAAATAGTTTTGTTTCGATAGATGATTGAGTCACCAGGAAGGCCAACGACTCGTTTAATGTAATCGATACTTGGATCCTGTGGATATTGAAATACTATGACTTCGCCTCTAAGAGGAAATTCGCTGGGTTCGGTTTTATGAAGCTGAATACCACTATAACGATAGTTTCCAAAACCAACCTTCCCAACGATTACATGATCACCGGGTTTAAAAGTAGGACTCATCGCTGAAGAGGGGATTGCAAATGGTTCTATAAAGAAGCCTCTGACAAACACTATTATCGCCAGTACAGATATTGCGATAACGAGCACCATCCACCATTTTGCATACCAGTTTCTAATTTCATCGCTGTAACTTTTTGCTAAAAGAAACGCATGGATCGAGCAGATAAGTGCAAAAGCAATTGTTATATAGCCTGATTCAATCCATTGCTTTAGATCAGTGTCATTGCCAACAGTGATACTGGCAAATCCTATTGCCAAGGCTATAACCAAATAACCCCAGAATAGTTTGGCTTTATTAACGTATAAGAAAGCAAATTGCTGGAAGAAAAGACCTAATAGAATTGCTAAAGGTTTTGATGGTTTCCATGTGTTTTCAGTGTTCAAGTTTCTTCCTTTTAGAAAGCTATGTTAATTCGAGTAATAGATTATTTGCCGACGCTAAATGCTGTTTCATTTTTCAGATAGTTTATCTTCAATTTCGTCAAGCGTTCTTAGCCTTTCTTTATAGTGTTCCCAATCTTTGTGGTTGGTTTTAACCCTGTAACGAGTATCATTGACTGCTTTCAAAGCTAAGTTTCTGATCTTTTCTTCACAGACGCCTTTCAGTTTTATTTGCGCAAAACTAAGACCCAACACCATTTCTTCATACGTTGTTCTGGAAAATTCGTCATCATCATTAAAAGGTCTTTCAATACCCCAATCATCCATCAAATTATCTAGGAATTCTGTTACTCCTACTTTCGGGTTTTCCTCCATCCAATCTCGATACAATTCAAGTACGTCTGCACCGGTATCGTTGCCGTTCGGAGAAAAGTCGTCTGTGGCGCTCCAGAAGAAAGGAGAGTTAAGGAGCTCACGAGACTTCGGATGATAATCTTCCCATTCTATACCTAATTTATCCCACTCATCCATGGACTCATGTTTTCTGGCATCATCGTTTTCTATTTCTGCTTGTAGCGAAGCAAACATTTCTTCATCTGAAGGGATCTCCTTAACCTTTAGTTGAAGAAAAGCAAAAAACTCTTCAAGTAGAAAATCATCTGATTGTTTTAACTTGGACTTCAATATTTGTAGAGAAGAGGCAACTTCTTTTACGCTGCTGGTAAATAGTGTTAGGTCAGGTGGTCCATAACCAGAAACCAAGTCAGCACTACCCAAATCACTGACAAAATTGAGTTCAAACTTGGCTTTTTTTCGGTAAAACTTGGTACTGGGTAACTCAGCGAGATAACTGTGATATTGGTCAGATAGCGACTCCAGATGTCTGCTAATTTTACCTCCAGAAAAATACACGTGGATGTCGAGTGTCTCGATAGCCTCTCCAAAGTCTGGTGCACCCAGCTCAAGGTACTTCCCAACAAGTGTCAGAGTAGAATGGCCTCCGTAAGTATTGTAAGTATGTATGCTTACTAATATTTCCATTTTGCTTACCTAGCCCCAATGTATTTCAAGATGAACATTATTAAAGTCGGGATCATCAAGGTCGCCTTTATTCTCGCACCACATTCCCTCAGGCAACCCCTCCATGTTAATACTTTGACCGTCTTCAATTATACCGCCTAACGCTTGTAATTCGATAAAGCGGTTAATCATTTCACAGACAATATCAAAGTGTTTTTCTGGGACATCGTGAATACTGATATCGGGTCGGCCAAACAGTCTCATGCCGCGAGTGTGTAGCCATGAATTATCATCATCTTGTTCTGAAGAAAGTATTTGTACATGACGGTAAATCTTTGGCTCTTTTGGCTGGAAGATTTTCTTAGACCATTCATCCTTTGACCACCATTTAGAATTCAGAGGCTCGAAGACGCAGACTCCACCATCATCCAAAAAATAAGTAACCAAGCCGATTAGATTTCTTAAGTAATCTAGAGTTAATTGGTCTTCTATTTCTGTTTGAATGACCATGCAGGCTGGAGAGTTATCAATAGCATCTGCTAGCTCAGGAATTTCTAGGCAAAGTCTGTCCCAGAGGTAACCTGTTTTGTATTGGTCTCGAAATTCAGCGGCTGCGCCGTCGCGGTACTTCACAATGTCTGTATTGGCTGGTAGTTCTGTGAAATTGTACTTTGACGCTGAAATGCTCACTTCGTCAGAAAAGTCACCAAACACTACAAAGTATGCAAATATTTGCTGATTTGATGGCGAGTACCGTTCCCTAGACCAGGTCATTGGTTGTCCTTTTTATAAATATTATCTAAACGTTTTTGCCGCTCGGCATCTTTGACTTTGAAGGCCTTTTTAAAGTCGACATCTTTATCTAGTAACGCTTGCTCAAGTGCATCTCTTGCGGGATCTTCATTCCAGTACATTCCGCGTTCGCTCTCTTCATAGAAAATGGCGGCAGCCTCTTGCAAACCTTCATTATTTGAGTGGGGAACTAAAAATAGAGCGTTTTCCCAATGCTGATGCAATGTAGCCAAGGCAATCGCCGGTAAGAAGATAGTTCCTTTTCTATTGGGGTCCGCTCCATTATCTAGCAAGTACTTTAAATACCACTGGTTGTCACTTGTCGCAGCAGATTGAAGGAGGTGTGAGAGCTTGGTGCCAATGTGTATATCTAAGCCTCTTTGAGTTAGTTCCTCAAAATATTCTTGGCTACTTCCGTCATGGTTAAAGTCACTGATAATGTAATCTGCCACATTGTACTGAAGCGAACCTTTAGGCATGAAGTTAACATTTGCCCCATTGTCTAAAAGATACTTAAATGTTTCTTCATTTCTACCTTTGTAAGCTGCTAACAGAGGGGTGAGACCAGCTTCCCCCATAAAGTTTACAGTTTTTACTTGAGGAAGAAGTCTCTCCAGGCTTTTCTCAGAACCAAATGCAGATTCGTAAATGAACTGTTTTTGTTCAGGAGTTTCAAAGTCATCCCAATCGATAATCGACACACGGATCATGTCGTGGATTAAAAAAACAAGAAGCAGTGAAGGAAGTACTACTGCTGAGAAAGGTATGTAACCTTTATCGTCTTTAAACTTAACTGCAACAAGGAACATTCCGAGCATTAGCAGCGGGTAGTACTTGATCATGAAATAGAGCAGGAACTTTTCGTCTGAAAATGACAAGGGTTGGTCATAGATCACAAAAGCAATTGATATGAGCATCAAGAATCCCCAGATTCCGACTCCGGCTATACCAATTGATAGAGAGACAGCTGTAGGAATTCTCATGCTATAAAGCCTTTGACTTAGTCTGTGGGGTAGGGGCCTCTACGCAAGGATTGGCTTTATAGTATTCAACAAGTTCTTTGAATTTCGTTTGGTACTTCTCAACACGCTCATGATTGGTACCAATATCAAAACTTGGCTTACGTTTTCCAATGATGTAAACGTATTTTGAATGCTTGACCAATGGTGCTAAGACTTTAGATTTAACCTTGTCACCAATCTTTGCTGTTAGCCAAGCTACTTGTTCAGTAGTAAATAAATTTGTGGGGAAATGAAGCTCTTTAAGATTTGAAATCTCTGCTAATGGTGAAATATCGCCATCAACAATCTTCTTTGCACTAAATGACAACCTCTTCAATGACACAAGGTCAGCTATTGGCGCGAGTGTATCCAGCACAAAAGTCGACCACACTTTGTTTCCGAAATCAAACTCTTCGATTGTCTTGGAGCGTGGCAAATCATCAAAATCTTTTAGCCTGGTAAAATCATCAATAGACAAGTACTTAAGCGAGTCGTTTCTGGAAAGATCCCATAGCTTGGTTACTCTTTGGTTCCAGAAGTAGGATATTCTCTTAATATCTCTCAACTGCTCCATTTTTTGAAAATCGGTAACCAAGGGGCATTTAAAGAAATCAATTTCGTCGAATTGATTTCCATAGTTATCAACCAAGAAATCAAAACTTTCTTGTCTTAAACCCGTTATTGATAACTTGCGACACTGATTGCCGTCTAGTTCTTTTAAATCCTCTATGGATTCGGCACCCTGTATGCTTATTGTTTCTTCCATTCAATTCCACTTACGCTCTGACAGCTTCAAAACCACTTCCGATGATGTAAGATCTACCGACAAGCAGCACTTTTAAATCCTTCGGATAGGGAACATACTTTTCGCCATCCCAATACTCGGGACTATGCTTTTCAAGCAGATTGATGTTTATGTTTTTATCCTTAAGTTTTGTAGCTATAAGATTTGCTACGCTTTCTGGAAAACGGCCTAAAATGCCAAATTTCGTACTACATATACCGTCGATCACAGGCTTTTGATTAATGTACTTTGATAATCGTTTTTCGCTCATAAGCTCTATGCATGACGAGGCAATAACACCATACAGCTCGGTAGGTGTGACATTGTTTTCACTGAATGCAATATGTATTGAAGGCTCTAAGTATTCCAACAACAAAGGATGTTCATCAAGTAGTTCTAATTCTTCGCCAATATCGCTGTTTATTTGATCTTCGAACACTTGATCACAAGTAATTTCCCATAAATGGTTTTGCGAATCTTCGCTTGGCGAAACGGAGATGTCGACACGCATTTCGTTTCCATAACTATCAGTACCAACTATGTTGAACCAACCGTCATTTTCATAAAACTCAGCTGAGAGATATTCAAACAAGTCCTTCATTTTTAATCTCCTCAGCATGTTTGCGGGCTAGTTTAGGCAAGGAAAACATACCGATAAAAGCGAAAGAAATGATCAACCCTACCAATATGATTAAGCCATTGGATATCATTTCAATTATTCCAGGCGTGTAGTCAAATCCGAACCGCATGTACCTTGCGATCTCTGTTTTGTTCGTCGTAATAATATTGTCTAACCACACCCCGGCAAAAGAGAAAGCCGCACCTACTAATAACCTTCTCATACACGAGGAAACGACATTAAAGGTTTTTACTTTTGTTCCAAGCTCTTTTGCAAGTGCTTCAAGGTAAACTGCGTATACAAAACTATTTGCAACACAAAGAACACTTACACCAAACGTCAACATCATTGAAAGAAGCCAAACTTGTTGTGTCATTTCGGTTAGTTCAGAAGGTTTGACAACACCATTAAAATCGATCACTAAAGCAATTACACCAAAATATGTAAAAAGTCCTACAAACATGAAGGGGAGCATTTTTAAGTAAGACTTTTGATCGTTTTTTAACAACTCAGAGTGTTTTTTGTTTTTCTCTGCAAGCCTTTCTAACGGGTCCATTAAGCTCTCGATTTCTTTCTGTCTATTACATAAATGATTAGCGCCGCAATGGCTCCTGAAATCAAACCACCTATATGTGCCGCATTATCAATACCGCCGGCCAGCCCGATAATGAGCGATATCCCTATATACGTCCCAAACAACGTGAGTATTGGCATTCTGACTTCTTTTAAGAAAATGCTAGTTGGTAACAACGCCAAGATGGCCCCAAATAACCCAAATATAGCACCTGAAGCACCGACACTCGTCGTGTTTTCATACCAGAAGATACTTGCCACGCTTCCGCAGATTCCTGACACAAAATAAAGCAACGCGGTTCTCCATTTACCAAAGATGGGCTCGATATATATTGAAGCGATGATTAGGCCGTATATGTTTAATAAGAGATGCATGATACCGCCATGCAAGAACATACTAGTAAGGAGTCTCCACCATTCGCCACCCATAGTATCGGAGCGCCTATTTGCCCCCCATTCTAGTAGTTCAGCTGCATTTGGGTTTAAAGCGTCAACGCCAGACAGCCAAACGATGAGAAAGACGAGCAGGTTAATGTTTACTAGTATTGGAGTAACGAAATAAATTCTATTGGGAATAAGGATCTGAAGCATATCCAGAAACGAATTGTTTATCTTATGGTTACCCGATTTATAGTTTTGCAGTGATTCAGAACAAAGAGGTGGAAACCAAAGCGCTAACAAGAAAACTAATGAACCTATCCCGTAGGATAACTTTGCCCAATAAAGCTTTTCACCATTTCTTTCGTCAAATTTATCAAATTTTGGAGCCATCATAACTAGATCTTCTCTAGGCTCTGACTTTAGAGATCTGTATATGGCTTTAACGAAAAACTTTCTATCAGAAGATTTACCCAATTTTTCGAAGTAGGTGATACCTTCGAAGTCATACTCTTCAAGTTTTGCCCAGGAATTTTGTATAAATTTTTGGTAGAGGCGTTCTTTCTCTACTTGAGATATACGGTTACTAATTCTTTCATATTGGACTATTGCTAACCAATATTTTCGTTGTTCATTGCCAGTTCCTGATAAAACAACGAAAGGAACGGCTGTAAACATGCGTAACTGTAAGTCTTGGTTTTTATCACCAGCAGTTCTTACATCGACATGAGTACCAACTTCATTGCCCCGAATCCTGAAATCATCAATCAAGTAATACCGGGATTTGTCAGATGATTCATATTTCTCTACTGAGCTTAGTGTTACAAGTTCGTAACCGCTGTCGTATAGAGGTGCTGAGTGAATATGCCCGGCATAGCAATAGCGAAACCTGCCAAGAACTGAAAGAAAGAACGGCCGTTTGAGTTTTTAAACTTTAGTAACGCTAGCTTTGGTCTTAATAACAGGTATATAAATACAAAAGGAAAGGCCATCGGGATCCACATTTCCCAAGCTTCCAGATGTAATGGATCCATTCCTAGTTTTGCCTCAAATAACCACCGAAGAGAAAGAGGGATTACTAGTGCTAGCACAGACACTATCAAGTAATACGGAATTATTAGTTTTATTTTTCTACCGTAATCAGACTGCATGAATTCTCCATTTCACACTGATTCTTTATAATACAATTACTATTGTGTGCCACATTGAAACCAAATAAAAGGATGGAATGTCAAATAAACCTAAGGCTTCAATGTAGTCACACAATGTTGAAAGAGTTAAAACTCATTTTAAGCTTTCTAAAGCACTCGAACACAAAATGTAACGCTACGTGAATGAAGCAAACAAAGTACCCACAAAATTTAATTTCACGCACGTAGCGCACGATTTCACATACACCTCAAACTAATAATACTTAAACCAAGGTAACAGCGTTTTCACGCATAATTTCTAATTACCAAAATTCTCGCGAAGGGCAGAAATTCTCAACTAATGTGGAACTGGAGAAACCTCCAATACTATCAATTACTTAAATACACCTTATTTAACATAATATACATTATGGGAAATTAACTATGTGGCGGATTAGGGCGGCCGTGTGCACATATTTTCAGGCTTTCTCTATTATTCTCTCGTTTACAAACTGGGTTTATTAAGGCGCTTTTTAGAATCGTGCGCTACGTGAATGGTTTTAAACTTTTCGACCCTAACTACTGTTTCATTCACACAGCGTCACCTTCTTGTTTATCGTAGTTTTGGGTCAAAGTCTGATGAGCACCGCAACATGTTCCTACTAACGGACCCAATAATTTGCCTGCAAGAATTTTCTCTATCAAACGTTTTAAAGTGCAGACAAATAACGTTGGTACAAATGCAGTGATTCTTCCGCTGTTGTTGCATGTGTGGCTCCGGCTATTGGAATCAACTCAACGTGATTTAGATATTGAATAGCCGACAATTCATTAATTGGGGTCAGTTTGTCTTGTGTCCCTTGGAACACCTTTATTGGGACTGGATATGTTTTGGTTATTAAATCAACTGAGTCAATGTCGTTAACTAAATACTGTAATGGCAGGATTTCTAGTGGTCTCAGATACCATTGTTGGCGAATCCGGTGTTGAAGTGCCGAAGTTAAACTCCCACCGAGTGAATCGATAATGATTAAAGTTGGCGGTATTTCCTTGGCAACGGCCAGCGCTATTGATGCTCCTAAAGAGCGGCCAATATAGACAAGGTGTTTATCATCGCAGTTGTGAATACTGGTTACTTGTTCAATAGCGTTTGCCAAAATATCGGTGATTTCTGCGAGGCTTGTCGAGCCTTTCGCGCCTTCGTAACCTGGATATGAAAGCGCATGCACTGTATAACCAGATTGAACAAACGTCGGAAATAGCGTGTCTTGATAGTGGTAAATGCCCCCTTGCCTGCCAGGAAAGAAAATAATGCATTTTTCGTTGATTTGCTCACCGTATATTCTATCTATAACAGAGCTATCATGACTAAAAAATTCATCTCTGCGTACTTCGGATGTCGCTCGTACTTCGACTCGTTGGAAAACGAAATTTGATAAAAAGGCAGAGATAGCAATCGCACTAACAACGTAGTAAATGACGCAGAAACACAATAACACCTTAGTGGTTGTGATGAACGATTTCATCGTTTCAGTTGCTTTCTATTTGGCTATATCTAAACGCTACAGTGGCTCTTCTTAACTACCAGGTTGCATTTGTATACAGGCGTGCCGTGCCGATTCCTCTGTGCCGCCGAAAACTGACTCTATCTTTGTTCTTACTTTAACGCAGTCCGCTATTTTGTATTCGTAAGTCACGATGTTAATAGTGATCATTGCACCAGTGAAAAGTAAAAATGCCAGTAACATTGGCAAAGCGTATTTCTTTAGTTGCATTCAGAAATCCTTGTTTTTCTGCAGTATTTTTCGTTGTTTAGAGTTGATGAGATAAGGCTGCAATGTTGTTTAAAACGAGAACATCATTGTGATGTTCATAAAGAGTCTATTTATGCACATTATTACAATCAAGAAGCTCACACCATTGCATCTTTATGGGTTTAACAACAGCCTCATATCAACATTGTTGAGTTGATTATGCTGGGTATAAAACTCACCTAATTCTTCGAATCCCATTTTTTTGTAGAACTGTCTTGCCTGCTTATTCGGGGCTTGTGTCCCACCCATTAGAATCAAACTCTCGATATTCTGTTGATGAAGGTGGACCAAAAGTGCCTTTAACGCCTGACTCGCAATCCCTTGGCTTTGATAAGCATCTGCAATGCACGGTGCAAATACGGGATTGGTTGTGAAATCTAAATCGATACCGTAATCGTGGTAACGCTGTTTTTCTTCAGCAAACTCTCGATAATCGACAATGAAATAGCCGATTATTTTTGTTTGTGATGACATTACAAAACGCTCGATGTTCCTATTCTTAGTCGTTTTGGCAAGGTGTTCGAATACATAATCTCGAGTGAGTGGATGGGGGCCAAATTTGGACCGAGTATCATCACTAAGTGATTCGAAAAACGCGCTTAAACGTTCTGCGTACTGTTTTTCAAAGGGCGTAAATAAAAAGGTTTCGCCGCGTTTTGTCGTAATGTCCATATCGTTACGTATCTGTTTAAACCATTTATCTTTGCATTCGATAATACTAATAAATATTCATCAGGTATTGCAGTATTTAAATCGAATTCAGAGGCACTATTGAAGTCTGGAACAGATTCATTGAGTTAAAGAATGCTTCCACACGTCAAATTTCATAAGCGTTCCGCATAGGTATATTATTAAGAATTCAAATGCTTGAGGGCAGTATTGATTAAATTGCTTACTTCGTTTAACGGTAACGACTGGTTGAATTTGAACGCACTAGCACGCTAAATCTGCGTGCTAGCTTCGTTAGAATTTACGCTTTGAATTGGCTCACTAGGCCTTGTAAGTGGCCGGCTAGCTTAGATGTTCCTTCACTCGTTCCTGATGTCTGTTGTGAGGCTGCGGATGTATTCTCGACTTCTTGGTTAATACTATCCACACTATCTTGAATACTAGCGATGGCGGCAGTTTGTTCTTCAGTCGCCGCAGCAATATGCTGACTGATAGCATTAATAGCGTTCACCGAGGCCGATATCTCCTGCAATGCTTGAGACGCGGTTTGACTATTTTCAACACAGGCGTCAGTACGCGCTTTACTTTGGTTTATGACTTCTACAGCATTTTGCGCCCCAGTTTGAAGTTTTTCTATCATGGTGTGTATTTCTGCTGTTGAGTCTTGTGTACGCTGTGCCAGGGTGCGGACCTCGTCAGCGACCACCGCAAAACCCCGACCTTGCTCCCCTGCTCTCGCTGCTTCGATGGCAGCATTCAGCGCTAGTAAATTAGTTTGGTCTGCAACGCCTCGTATCACATCTAAAATAGAACCAATTTCTTCGGTATCTTTAGCCAGTTTTGAAATGACCCGTGAAGCATTATCCATATCTATTTCGAGCTCACTGATACTGCCGTTTACCTCATTGACGACTCGCAATCCCTCTGAAGCAGCAGTATCTGCAAGCGATGCCTGATCGAGCCCTTCACTGGCGTTTTTCGCCACCTCTTCTACGGCGGGTAATATTTGGGAAATCGATACGAGTACTTGCTCAATACCTTGTTTTTGCTTGAGTAACGCTTGGTCCGTGGAGTTAGCGGTGGAATTGAGCTCGGCAGAGGAATGTGCAATTTCTTCTACTGCATGTCGCAATTCAATAATCACATTTTGAATGTGGCTGGCAAATAGATTGAAGCCACGGGCAAGAGCAGTGATTTCATTGTTCCCTCGCTGCTCTAAGCGTTTAGTAAGGTCCCCTTCACCGTCACCGATATTCAGCATGGCATCAATGGCAAATTGCAGTGGCTTGAATAACTTTTGCAATGTAAATACGGCTAGGACAACAACTAATACTGCCATCGCCAATTGCAGGGCTAAACTGATGGTTAACCAGCGTTCTGCGCTACTTCGAGAGGCATTGAGTTCATCCGCTGTACGTTTGTCCAACGCAGCAAAAAACGCATTCACAGGTGTCATGATACCGGTCACCTCGTCATGGTAGGTTTGATCAAACACAATACGCACCGCAAAGTCTTTTACCGACTCGCCCGGCAATGCTTGATGTGGGCCCTCTACGATTCGTCCCTGCCGAATAGAGCGCATAGCTTGGTCTTCAGTGGCGATGAGGGCATCTGAGTTATTACTGGCTTCATTTAAAAGCGTAAATTCACGTGCAGAGAAGTCCAATTCAGCCATGATGTCTCGTTGCTTTTTTTGCGAATTTGGGTACAAACCTTTGTCCATAGTCGCCGGTCTAGCTACGTCACCATTGCGCCAATTCACGATGTACCAATACGCATCCCAGTACTTACTATCACCCGTTGCAACAAAAGTCCGGCACAAGCGCGTAAGATCCATTGAGCTTTGTCTAAACTCATCAGCAAGTAAATATGATAAATAACGCTTATCACCACTTTGTGTTTGTTGTTCAAAGCGTTGATAAGCGATGTTTTTAGCGATGATTGTGCCAGCTAGCAACACAATAATAAGAGCGAGAATAAAGAGAAGGCGTGCCTTTATTGTCATAGCGAAATCCTTTATTTGGTGTCCATTCCCTGCACTAAAATAGTGCGGCGCTATGACAATGTTAGACTCTTTTTCTATATTAGTCTTTAGTATAATGCCAAGTTTATCTCAAATAGTGCGTTACTAGTCGCCCATAAACTCAGACAGCACATCCACATGTCCTTTGGTTTCATCAATTAATGTAGATATTTCTTTGGCGGATTCGGTGGTTGAAAACGCTAAGTTTCTTACTTCCTCGGCGACCACCGCAAAGCCTCTACCCGCTTCTCCCGCCCTTGCTGACTCGATTGCTGCGTTTAACGCCAGTAGATTAGTCTGGTCGGAAATACCGTTGATTGTTTGAATGATGCTGCCGATTCTATCGAGAACTTGTGACATCGCATCATGGGTTTGAGCGATTACACTGTTTCGCTCTGATACATCTGCGCCATACGCCAAGACTTTACTTATCTTTCCGTCAACATCAAACACTGGAGAAATACTCATTGCTAAGCTCAGTGTGTCGCCTGAAGATAATGGAATGTTGATATTACTGCTGACTACTTGGCCAGACTCTATCTTTGCCCAGTCATCTTTACCCAATCGAGAACGCAAACTTTCAAAGGTTTTCGCTGCTTGCGAGAGCTCCGTACACCCAAATGCACGCATAGCTAACGTATTCGCGGCATTCATATCGCCATTGGGATTAAACTCAAAAACTAAGTTACTTTGATTAATCGCCTCAAGCCTTACATCGTTCTCGAGTACACGAGTTTTAGTTTTGTTGATGTTAGTTTGAATTGATACAAACTTAACAAGTTGGCCAGCGTCATCGAACACCGGGTTGATTGCCAAACTGATCCAATAGGCGTTGCCATGACGGTCGTAATTTAGAATTTCTTCATAAAATGGTACTTGCGCATCAAGCTTTTCACGAATGCGTTGAGTTGTACCTTTGTCAGTATGTTGGCCTTGTAAAATAGTACCTGGCTTCTGACCAATCGCTTCGCTTTCTGAATAACCTGTGAGTTTACAAAACCCAGGGTTAACGTACTCAATGATGCCACGAGCATCGGTAATAATTACGGAGTTGTCAGTTTCATTGGCAACCAGAGACAACTCAGCAAAGCGCTTTTCGTCCTCAACACTTTTGGTAATATCAGTCGCAAACTTAACAATTTTTAATACCTCACCGTCTGGCGAAATAATCGGATTGTAAGTCGCTTCAATCCAAACTTCCCTGCCTCCTTTCGCAAACCGCTTGTATCTCGCGGCTTGATACTCACCTCGTCTTAACGCATCCCAAAACTGTTTGTACTGCGTGGATGCTTTTTCTTCTGCTGAGACAAACATCGAGTGATGTTTTCCCACAATTTCGTCTAAGCGATAACCTACTGCACCGCAAAAATTGTCGTTGGCAACAATGATAGTGCCGTCTGGATTGAATTCGATAACCGCTTGAGACTTAGAGATAGCCGCAAGCTTTCCTTCATAATCAATATTACGCAGTTTGTCTTTTGATATGTCAGTCGCAAATTTCACGACTTTAACAACATTGCCATTGCTATCCCTTATCGGGTTATAGGTGGCTTGGAGCCAAATGACTTCACCACTTTTCTTTATCCTTTTGTACTCAGATTGTTTGAAGTCTCCACGAGCTAAGCTTGGCCAAAATTGGCGATAGTCTTCTGAATTTCGCTCATTTGCGTCAACAAACATACTGTGATGCTGACCAACAATTTCTGAGAGACTGTACTGCATGGCGGAAAGGAAGTTTTGATTGGCTTTAACTATCTTTCCTTGAGGTGTGAATTCGATAACCGCATGAGACTTATCCAGTGCCTCTGTAATAGCGGCTGATGTTCTATTATCAAAACCGTCTTGCTGGCGTTTCAAAAAATCAAACATAGGCGTTCCTTTGTATTCGTCTCATTTTTATCGACAAATTACGTTTTTTATTTAATTGAACAGACAATCAGTAAGCCTCGAGCATAATCGATTTAGAAGTGTGACTGGTCTGATATCCTCGAATGCTAGCTCATCCACAAAATTGCGCACTTTGTCGTATAGTTTGCATATCGAGCGTTTATTGTGCGGTAATGGGAAGTTAACTAGTAAAAATAATAACTTGCACAATAAAAACATCACAACAAGGCTTACCATGAACATGTCATTGAGAAAACGCATCGGCTATGCCGCTTTATTAACGACGGCGCTCAGTTTTTCGAGTATGTCCCACGCGTTAGAAGAAACCATCGACCCTGCACTGTTTGAAAAAATGAAGTACCGCTTTATTGGGCCATATCGAGGCGGACGCTCTGTTGCGGTAACAGGTGTTGAAGGGAACCCAATGTTGTATTACATGGGCACTGCCGGCGGCGGCGTATGGAAAACCACTAACGCTGGCCAAACGTGGAAACCCATCTCAGACAAAGCTTTTGCTGTCGGTTCGATTGGTTCCATTGCTGTCGCCCCTTCAGACCCAAATGTGATTTACGTGGGCACAGGTGAAGGTCCTATTCGCGGTGTGACAACGAGTCACGGTAAAGGTGTATACAAATCCACAGACGGAGGCAAAACATGGACTTCTATAGGGTTAGCGACTCGTGGGCAAATTCCGAAAATCAAAGTTCATCCTTCGAATCCAGATATCTTGTGGGCAGCAGTGCAAGGCAACATTTGGGCGCCGAACGAAAACCGTGGCGTATTTAAATCCGTCGATGGGGGTAAGAGCTGGAAACATGTACTGAAAGTTAATAGTGATACTGGTGCTGCTGACCTTACAATGGATCCAAGCAATCCCAGAATCATGTATGCCAGTCTTTGGCACCATGGCCGCACCCCTTGGTTTATCAAATCTGGTGGTGAAGGTGGTGGTATTTATAAAACGACAGACGGCGGTGAAACCTGGAAGCAATTAGAGGGCGGCTTGCCTACCCTTATTGGTAAGGTAGGTGTCGACGTATCCCCCGCTAACCCAGAACGTATTTATGCAATTGTTGAAGCAGAAAAAGGCGGCCTATACCGAAGCGATAACGCCGGTAAAACCTGGAAGTTATTAAACGGCGACAATATTCTCAAGGCGAGAGCTTGGTATTACAACCACATCAAAGCCGATCCAAATGATGAAAATACGGTTTACGTCATGAACGTACAACTGCATAAATCTATCGATGGCGGCAAACACTTTGAAAAGCAATCCCTACCTCACGGTGATACCCATGACATGTGGATTAACCCGAGCGATAGCAATAATATGATTAACGCCAATGATGGTGGAGCAACGGTTAGTTTTGATGGTGGCAAAAGCTGGTCGAGTATATACAACCAGCCCACGGCGCAGTTTTACCGTGTTGTAACGGACAATCTCGAGCCATACAATGTCTATGGTGGTCAGCAAGACAATACCACGCTGGCAATTCCATCTGCCACTTACGACAGCGGTATTGGTTTTGAGGAACAATTTGCTGTCGGCGGTGGCGAAAGTGCTCATATAGCGTTTGATGCTGATAGTCCTGAATTAATCTATGCTACTACCATTAATGCGACATTGACGGAATATACACGCAGTACCGGCCGCGTTAGGCCGATTATGCCCTACCCTGAGTATGTGTTCGGCCGCAACGCCAAAGACCAAAAATACCGGACTAATTGGAATGCCCCCGTGCTGGTGTCTAAGCATAATGCCAATACCGTTTATTATGGCACCCAGAAAGTTTTAAAGACCGGTGATCGCGGTGTTAATTGGCAAGAAATTAGCCCTGATCTGACTCGAAATGACCCAAATAAACAAGGGTTGAACGGCGGCCCCATTACAAATGAGCAAGCCGGGGCAGAATATTACAATACCATTTTTTACATAGCGGAATCCCAAACCACGCCTGGTGAACTATGGGTAGGCGCTGACGATGGTAAGTTGCATATAACGCGCAATGAGGGCAAGTCTTGGCAAGATATTACACCTCATAAAGCCGAAGCCCAAGTTAATGCGATTGATCTGAGTGTACATCAGCCAGGTAAAGCTTATGTCGCGGTAACTGGCTACAAGTTGAATGACTACACACCGTACATTTATAAAACGGAAAACTATGGCAAGCGCTGGAAGCGGATTGACAAAGGCTTACCTGAAGAGGCTTTCGTACGCGTTGTTCGCGAAGATACGGAGCGACAAGGTATGCTTTACGCTGGCACGGAAAGTGGCATGTTTATTAGTTTTGATGATGGCAAGCACTGGCAAAAGCTGTCGTTGAACTTACCGCCGGTTGCGATTACAGATATGCAAGTTAAAGGTGATGATCTTGTTATCGCCACTCAAGGAAGAGGCTTTTGGATTCTCGATGATTTAACACCCCTGCGCGAAGTGACATCGTCTTTGGCGAAAGAAGACTTTTTCCATTATTCAGCGATAGACGGTATTCGATTGTTGGGTGGCGGTGGCGGAAGTGGTATGCCACAGGCTAAAAATCCACCTCGAGGAGCGACCTTTAGGTATTACTTAAAAGACGATCTACCAGAAGATCAAAAACTGACTATCGATATTTACGATAAAAATGGCAGCTTAGTGCGCAGTCTGTCTTCGTCGCCAAGTGATTTTGAAAAATGTGCAAAGGGCAATGAAGATGTGCGTAGCCCCATTAAGTTTAAACACCCGTCGACCAAAGCGGGCTATAACGAATTTGTTTGGGATTTGCGCAGGACCCCACTTAACTGTATTGAGAATGTAAAACTGTTTGGTGGTTGGAATGGCGCTCGCGTCATGCCGGGTGATTACAAAGCGACTATCAATGTTGCGGGTACTAGTCAGAGCCGAGAATTCTCAGTGCTTCCTGACCCTCGAGAAGAGACTAATTCCGCACAACTACAAATCGTTGAACAGAGCATTCAAGCAAGCACCAATATGCTCAACGAACTATTTGGTCATCTACAAAAGGCAAGAAATGTACGTGCTAAACTGCACGATGTAAGGCGCAGTAATCTCGTACTTGCAAGTGATGTCTCAGCATCTATTGATCGCATCATCAAGTCTATTGATGGTTGGGAATCTCTTGTGATTCAGCCCAAGCATCAAACGTTTGAAGATGACATTAATTGGCCGAATATGCTGGACCGTCAGATACGTTTCTTGATGGATAACTTTGATCGTACAGGCGCCCCTGCTCAAGCGGGTGCAGTAGAGCGATTAAATGATCTCGAGAGTACGTGGAGCCAATACAGGAGCGAGTTGGAGACCTTATTCAGTGAAGAGGTTGCGCCTTTGAATAAGAAACTCGCTGAAAGCGGATTGACTGGCCTAGACCAGTTGTAAAGACAAAAAGCGCCAGACAGTAACATCTTGTCTGGCGTTGATTTTTTCTTTTAAGGCTTCTTATTCACTGATGCTGCAATGGTGGCGACTAGCCACTTTCTATAACCAAACCTACCCCAAGCATACAAGCTAAAGAGTATTCCCAATAACACCAACATGAACTTAACGGGGGTGAGTAGCAATTTTAGCCACATGACATCTTGACTACCCGTAAGCATCATTATTTGTACCACTCCTTCTAGCCAATCAATAGGAACGATCAGCAAAAGTGCGTATACGTAGCGTTTATATTGGTGGGGTAGCCCTACGATAATCGAACCAATAAACAAAGCGGTAAAAGCAAGTGGATAGACAACATCGAGCGTTGCGGTCACGACAATATGAGCGGAAAGTTGCGTATCGGACATCGATTGTAAAGCAGTGTCTATCTCATTTTGTTCAACTAGCATATCCAGCAAAGGTAATTGATAGGCATAAGCCACCGCTTGAATTGCGATGGTGAGGCAGATAGTGAGGCTAAGGCTAATTAGTAGCCCTAGCCGAGTCGCTAGTTTTTCTAGATTCATTACGCACAGCTCCTTGTCGCTATGCGGCTAATGTACCCCAGAACTGCACTCTTGTACAAAAGACTGGGGCACAAAGCAATGTACAGACGCTTCTTTCATCTCTTGTTCAAAGCGGCTTGGCACCTGCTCGGTTAGTAGCTCGCCGGGGAGCATATTTGGGTATATCTGGTCGTAACGTTTCACTTCCGTTTGACTTACCCTGCGATAAATATGTGAGCGATTCAAATCATGCGTGCCGATTAATCCCGCCGAACCAATTAGTTCCATCGTGGCCTTGACGGTTTCAGCATGATACCGCGCTATGCGTTGCGACTTATCACCTACGTCAATGGCTTTGGCTAATTCAGGATCTTGAGTGGCGATACCCGTTGGGCACTCATTGGTGTTACACACTAAAGACTGTACGCAACCTAACGCGATCATCATGCCCCTTGCACTGTTGCAGATATCTGCGCCCAAGGCCAAATTCTTAGCCAAGTGGAAGCCTGTGAATACTTTACCGCTGGCGATCACGGTGACATCTTTTTTCAAATCAAACCCAACCAATGCGTCAGTGACAAAAGCCAATGCATCTCTTAAGGGCATCCCGACGGCATTGGAGTACTCCAAAGGCGCTGCGCCTGTGCCGCCCTCGCCGCCATCGACGGTAATAAAATCGGGTTTGACTCCGGTCTCAACCATCGCTTTACACAGTGCAATAAATTCACTTCCTCTACCAAGACACAGTTTAAAACCAATCGGTTTCCCGTCTGACAAACTCCGCAATTTTTGTATGAATGCCATTAGCTCTAATGGCGTTGAAAACGCAGAATGCGTTGGCGGTGAATTTACTTGTGTTCCAGCTTCAACATGGCGAATTTCTGCAATCTCAATGGTGTTTTTGTCTGCAGGTAGAATTCCGCCGTGGCCTGGTTTCGCCCCTTGCGAGAGCTTAATTTCTATCATTTTTACGTTTGGTTTGGTCGCACTTTTTTGAAACGATGAAGGACAAAAGTCGCCCTTGTCATCGCGACAACCAAAATACCCCGTCCCAATTTGCCATACTAAATCTCCACCGTTCTCAAGGTGGTAAGGGCTAATGCTTCCCTCGCCCGTATTGTGGTAAAAACCGCCTTGTAATGCTCCCTTATTGAGTGCGCGAATAGCGTTGTGGCTCAAAGCCCCATAACTCATTGCCGACACATTAAAAATCGAGGCAGCATACGGTTGTGTGCAATCTGGCCCCCCAACAATGACTCTTGGTTGGGGTTGCTTACTGTCATAATGAATTGCTGCCATTGAATGGCCTACCCATTCATAACCCTCTTGCTGGGTATCTAACTTGGTACCATAAGGCGTGGTATCTCTATCTCCCTTGGCTCTTTGGTATATAACCGAGCGAAACATGCGGTTTACCGGAGCACCGTCGGTTTCTGACTCGAATAAATATTGGCGTAAAAATGGTCTCACCGCTTCCATTACCCAACGCATCCTTCCCACTACAGGGAAATTGCGTCTCAAGGCGTGTTTTGTTTGATTTAAATCGTGATAACCAACGGCAATTATGGGAAGTATTACCAACAAAAGGTAAAGAAATCCTGGCCATATCATGCCAATCAAAATCACAGTTATTGGTGCAATCAATGCAAATTTTTTAAACAAATTAGCCATAGTACATCCGGTCTTGAAGAGTAAAAAAAGCGGTGTATTTCAACACCGCCAAGCGCTTATTGAGGTGTGCGGATCACCATTAATCTGAGCTCGGTCATGTCTTCCATCGCAAACTTGATTCCTTCACGCCCGAGACCGGACTCCTTGACCCCACCATAAGGCATGTTGTCCACACGCCAACTGGGCACATCACCGATGACAACACCACCCACATCTAACGTATTCCAAGCTTTGTGGGCCTTGTAAAGGTCACGGGTAAAGATGCCTGCTTGCAGGCCAAATTGGCTATTATTGACTTCTTTTAACGCGTCGTCGTAACTATCGAAAGGGCTTATCAGCGATACAGGGCCAAACGCTTCTTCTGCGTTGATATTACTGCTAGACGGCGCACCTTCAATCACGGTGGCTTGCAGCATAGCGCCATTTCTTTGCCCGCCGCATAACACATCGGCACCTTGAGCTTTAGCCTCTTCGATCCAACCCTCAAGTCGCTTGGCCTCTGATTCAGAAATCATAGGCCCAATAAAGGTGTTTTCATCAAGTGGGTCGCCATGGACCAAATTTGAGACCTTTTCGACGTACGTTTGTTTGAAGCGTTCGTACAATGAACTGTGTACCAAAACACGTTGTACGCTGATACAACTTTGACCCGATTGGTAGTAGGCACCAAAGATTATGCGCTCGATAGCGTCGTCTAAATCAGCATCCTCATCAACAATACATGCGGCATTGCCACCGAGTTCTAATACCACTGGTTTTTTGCCAGACTTGGCTTTGAGATCCCAACCTACGCCGGGAGACCCTGTGAAGCTGAGTAACTTAAATCTATCATCGACGGTAAACAAATCCGCCCCATCACGACTACAAGGCAAAATTGAAAATGCGCCTTTGGGTAAGTCTGTTTCTGCGAGAATTTCGCCAATAATTATTGAACCTATGGGCGTGCGGCTCGCTGGCTTTAGCACAAACGGGCAACCAACAGCCAATGCGGGAGCAACCTTGTGAGCGGCCAAGTTCAACGGAAAATTAAAAGGTGAAATGAATGAACAAGGACCGATAGGTACGCGTTTATACATACCTTGATACCCTTTCGCGCGGGGTGTTACTTCAAGGTTCATTACTTCACCGCTGATTCTGACTGACTCTTCGGCGGCAATTCTAAAGGTGTCGATTAAACGAGTGACTTCGCCCCTAGCGTCTTTGATGGGCTTGCCCGCTTCGATACATAATGCATAAGCGAGTTCTTCAAAGCGCTCTTCAAATCGCTTCACACAGTGATTTAATATTGCTTGGCGTTCATAAGGCGCCATCGCAAGCAAAGCCTCTTGGCTTGCTTCTGCCGCCGCAATAGCTTGGTCGATAACAACGGCATCCGCCAAGGCAACACTGGTGGCCACTTCACCAGTGTATTTATTGGTTACCTGTAAATCGGTATTCGCATAGACCGCTTCATTGGCTAAATAATAGGGATAGGATTCGGCTAATTTCAATTCAGACATTGTTTTATCCTTAAAGCTTTGCGCTCAGCGTTTTGATCGTGTTGTTCAGCGTTTCGTCATTGAGACTGTAGTCTACAGGCACGTCAATTAAGTGCACATTAGGCTCATTTAAACAAGCTTGGACCGTTGGTAACAAGGCTTCTGCTGAGTCAACTCGCCACCCTTTACCACCATAACTCTCAACGTACTTAACAAAATCAGGATTGCCGTAATCTAGACCAAAATTGTCAAAGTGCATGTTTGCTTGTTTCCACTTAATCATGCCGTAGGCATCATCTCGCAAAATGATCACAACGATATGAAGGTTAAGCCGTACTGCTGTCTCCAATTCCTGACTGTTCATCATGAAACCGCCATCACCACACACCGTGATAACCGGTTTATCGGGATGTACCATTTTTGCTGCCATCGCCGACGGTAGTCCAGCTCCCATTGTTGCAAGGGCGTTATCCAACAAAAGCGTATTCGGGAATGCTGCAGGGTAATTTCGCGCAAACCAAATCTTATACACACCGTTATCTAGTGTAACAATGCCATCCTTCGGCATAGCTTGGCGAATATCATGGACAAAACGCTCAGGTAAAATGGGGAATCGATTGTCATTTTCCGACTCTTGTCTGTGGGAAACATAAGCTTCGTTCACGTGTTGGAAGAATGAGAAGTCCCAATCTTGCGGTTTTATTTGTTCTTTAATCTGCCAAATAGAATTAGCAATATCGCCCACGACTTCGAGTTGAGGGAAATAAACAGGGTCAACCGCAGCAGAGTCGAAATTTACGTGGATAACTTGCTGGCCATCCGGTTTCATGAAAAATGGCGGTTTCTCTACTACGTCATGGCCGACGTTAATAATTAGGTCTGCGGCATTGATTGCACGATGCACAAAATCGCCATCAGACAACGCGGTGTTACCTAAGAAGCGCTCGTCATGCTCGTCTAGCACCCCTTTCCCCATTTGAGTCGTGACATAAGGAATTTCGGTTTTCCCAACAAACTCTTTCAACATTTTACTGGTGAGTTTTCGATTGGCTCCTGCGCCAATCAATAGCAGTGGGCGTTTTGCGGTTTCGATCATATTCACCGCTTTATTGATTGCTTTGTATTCTGCTATAGGACGCCTTACCGTACTCGCCTCAAGTAATGGCATAGTAGTTTGCTCTGCCGCAATATCTTCTGGTAGTTCAATATGGACTGCACCAGGACGCTCTTCATAAGCAATTCTAAAGGCTTCCCTGACGACTGAAGGAATTCGGTCCCCGCTGACAACTTGAGAGGTGTACTTGGTAATGGGGCGCATCATATCGACAACGTCTATCACTTGGAAACGCCCTTGTTTACTGGTTTTAATCGGTTTTTGTCCGGTGATCATCAGCATTGGCATTGCGCCGAGCTGCGCATAAGCAGCGGGTGTGACTAAGTTAGTCGCACCAGGCCCAAGCGTAG
The DNA here is from genome assembly GCF_057544385.1 of Alteromonas sp. 5NS40-0096. Classification (NCBI taxonomy): domain Bacteria; kingdom Pseudomonadati; phylum Pseudomonadota; class Gammaproteobacteria; order Alteromonadales; family Alteromonadaceae; genus Alteromonas; species Alteromonas sp. 5NS40-0096. The sequence goes on along the minus strand of NZ_BAAJLQ010000001.1, from coordinate 662,215 downwards.
ATAAACAAACTCCCACTTTGCCCGTCAATCTGCCATAAGTTGCAGCCATGAACCCTGCCCCTTGCTCATGTCGGGTCAGAATGAGCTTGATTGAAGAGTTACGCAACGATTCTAACAAGTCTAAATTTTCCTCTCCGGGAATACCAAAAACGTACTCAACGCCCTCTGCTTCTAACGCTTTGACAAATAGATCTGATGCTTTCATGTAAGCTCCTTGGCTAGGTAATGATCTGGGTCGTGTTTGAGTATAGACCCATTAAGTGCATTTAATATTTCTCAGATTGAAAGAATAGAAAAGGTCGAAAAATCGATAACTTAAATCGATTTTTTTGAATAGTGAAGTAAGGGAGCTATCTGCGTTCTAATGCGAAAGACCTGTTTGAGTCAGAAATCGCATGGGCAAGTTTGACGCGGCGCTATGGGATTAACGCCGCTTATCTAGACAGTAGGAGACCTTAAAAATTAATCGCAACTACACCTGTGTTGGAATCATAGTCTACCGTGAGAGCTGGATTACTAACCAGTGAATAGGTACAAGTAAAATCACCATTGTACGTGGCTTCGTATACCGCAGAGTCATCGCCCGACACATCAGCGTCACTACTTACCAATACAGCGCGCCATACATCGAGGCAGTCACCTTCCGAATTCATCGTCAGGCTGGAACCTCTGGTATCAGCGGGATAACCATTAGCATTGACACTTAAGTCACCACCAACAGCTGGGTCATCAATTGGAATCAGGTCTTGAACCGCTTGACCATTACCTCTTACTAACCAAGCAAGATGAACGAGTTCTACACCCGCTTCGAATGCGGATGCCGTACCGCGGAAGGCCGCAATTTCTGCATCTTCGCTGATATCAATAAAGCGTGGAGCTGCCGTGACCGCTAATATGCCCAAAATGACGATAACAATGATGAGCTCGATAAGGGTAAATCCTGCTGATTTTTTCATAAACAATCCTGTGTTTAGGGAATATTAAGAAAATAACAAATAACACTGCTTAGTCAAGGATTTACCCATTTCAAGAAAGAATAGTTGCGTGACTTCTACTCCGTCATTGCCTCCAGCGATTTCCCTTTGGTTTCTCGAACAAACTTGGCTACGAAGACCACGGATAAACTGGCAAATACGAAGTAGATTCCATACGCCCCTGCCAAGCCAATATTGGAGAGCATCACCGGGAAGCTAATGGTTATAACAAAGTTACTTCCCCACTGGGCTAGGCCACTGACCGACAATGCCGTACCACGCATATTGTTTGGGAACATTTCGCCTAACATTACCCACATCACTGGGCCCCATGAAAGATTAAAAAAGAATACATAGGCGTTCGCTGCTATGAGCGCGAATGGCCCGTTATCCCCCAGTATTAGGGTCCCATCGGTTGTGAGTTCTGCATTCAAGAAAAGAATAACTAAGAGCCCAAGACTTAGGGACATACCGATAGAGCCGATGATAAGAAAGGGTTTCCTGCCCCATTTATCGATAAGAACGAGAGTAAATAAGCAAGCAGCTATGCTAACCCCGCCACTGATTATATTTATCATTAAGGCGTCAGCTTCATTAAAACCCACTGCCTGCCACAGTACAGCGCCGTAGTAAAACACTACGTTAATTCCGACCAATTGCTGAAATGTCGCTAGCCCCAGGCCAATCCAAACAACAGGTTTGAGCTTTCTGCCACTGAACAACCCTTGGAAACTGAAAACAGAGGTTTTTGGAGTGTGATTCAGTGATGCGCTAATTTGATTGAAACGGTCAGCTGCTGTCTCACTGCCATAAAGATGATTTAAGACTTGATTGGCTCTCTGCTTCTGGCCTGTAGCGACTAAAAACCTTGGACTTTCTGGTATGAACACAAGCAACCCCAAAAAGGCGACGGCGGGGATCAGTTCTACCCAAAACATCCATCGCCATGCTTCCATTTCTAGCCATAACACAGCGGTAGAATGGCCCGCTACATTCGCTACCCAGTAGTTGCTGATAAAAGCCGCAAACAGCCCAATGATAATAGCGATTTGCTGGATACTTGAGAGGCGACCGCGATATTGTTCTGGTGCAATTTCACTGATGTAAGCCGGCGTTATTACAGATGCGGCGCCCACGGCAATACCACCAATGATTCGATAAAGGACGAACGCTGTGCTTGAATCGGCTATTCCAGAGCCAAACGCACTAATAACAAAGAGCACTGCAGAAATTTGTAAGATTCGTTTTCGTCCAAATTCATCAGCTAACTTTCCCGCGAAAAAAGCCCCCACGGCACAGCCTAAAAGCATGCTGGCGACATTAAAGCCTGTTCCCGCAGAATCTGAATTAAAGGCTTTTTGAAGCCCCTCTACTGTACCGTTGATCACTCCACTATCGAAACCAAAAAGAAAGCCGCCGATTGTGGCAACAATAGTGATAAACAACACAAACTGCATATTTGTCTTAGACTGAGTCACAAATACTCCTTTAAACTGTGGATGTGACAACCCCTCAGCCAACGCCGATATTGAGAGTTTGTCAGGGGGGTTAATTACAGGGTGGCTGGGCTTAACTGAATAATATTGTCAGCAAGCTTATGGTGTTCCACGCTAAAGTTGTCCTCAAGCGCCACTAATAGACTATCGAGATCATCTGTTTTGAATAGGCCTGCTACTTTGATCTGTTTCAGTGCGTCGTTAGTGTAACGAAATTGATAATGCGTATACCTTTCGACCTCCATTAGCGCTTCGACTAACGGCTCTCCTCTAAAGATAAGTTCACCACTTTGCCAAGACAGTAGGGCTTGTTCATCATGTTGTGCAATGTTTGTTACCTTCTCGTTTGCCTGACCAAACTGCAACCATTGGCCTTTAGAAACGGAAGTCGCATCTTGAGGTAGTCTCACGTCGCGTAGTGATAGAGGATTCTGCTCAGGCTGGTCGGCAACCAAAACCTTACCATCAGTCACTATCAACTCAACGCCTTCGTGTTTTACTTCTACGTTGAATGCCGTGCCCACAGCCTGAATGACTTGTCCATCGGCATAAACTGAGAGTGGCAATTGGTCATTGTGTGCGACGGTAACGTGGAGCTCCCCATGCTCTAGCTCAAACAAGCGCTGTTTATCAGTGTAGGTAACGCGTAACTTACTGTTGGTATTGAGTTCAACTTTAGTTTTGTCCTGCATATAAAACGTGGCTCGTTCGCCCACATCCGTTGAGAACTCTTGTTGAACCACAATCGTTTGAGCCGGCCCAAACATGTCTGCAACCCACCCTGCGTTTATCAACGCAGTGCCAACGATGGCAGCGCCAACAACACTGGCCGCAATTGCCCTGTATCCAGAAAAGATGGCGGGCTTCGCATCTTCTGGCTCGGGGAACAATTCGCCAAGCATGCTGACAGCGTCCATTTTATCCCATAGCTGTGCATACTGAATAAAAACTTCACGATGTCTGGCAGATGATTTCAACCATTCTAGAAACAGGCGTTTCTCTTCTGATGATAAACCCCGGTCGATTTTTGTAATCCAGCCAACCGCTTGGTCGATCACTTGTTCCTGTGACTGGATATGAACGACATTATTCATAATTGCGCTCCGTGTTGCTGGCGACCTTTTTTACTCTGGCTGAATGTTGAACTTTCAAACTGCAACATATGACTTGCGCACCGTTTAAAGCCTGTAGATATATGCTTTTCAACTGTATTTTCACTAATGTTCATTTTTTTTGCGATTTCTTTTTGCGAGTAGCCATAAACCTTCTTCAATACAAAAACTTTTCTGCATTGCACAGGAAGCTGCCTAATGGCTTCACAAAAATGTCCAAATTCTTCGCAGCTGGCGACCTGTTCGAACACACCGTCACTCTCTTCGCTGTCGTGACTGAACAACCATTCTTCGCCGACATCGTCAGACAATCTTGTTTCTGACTTTTTCAAATGGTCTATCGCCAAATTTTTTGCCGTTTTCATTAAAAATGATCGAGGCTGCTGAATTTCATCGTGATGCTCTATTTGGCAAATTCGCACATAGGTTTCCTGCACGATATCTTCAATTTCTTTTGGTGGAACGAGTCGTGAAACCATACGCACAAGGCTATCTTTCGCGGCAACGAAGACGTGATGCATTGTGGTGTGTTGTGAATTTTTATTATGCATTATTGGCTAATTCTAACGCTCTCTTGCCAGTTATGACGAACTACAAACAAATTTCCGCCAACCAATTGTAAAAAAAATGCGTATTTTTTGAAAAATCTTTCGTTAACAAAGAGCTGCGGGTGAAAAAAACTATAAAAAACAACGCTAATCAAGAACAACCCAGTTAACTTTCACCACATAATCGGCCAAATAGAACCAAGTTTGTAATTATAATGTAAATTTTGCTAAGGTCGGCGTCGAAATAGTGTATTTCACAACAATATACATTCACTTGGTTCAAAAAATTAAAACGATTAGAACGCAAAAGTAATGAAACGCAAAAAGCACAATAAAACACCTAAGATGCCTGTAAAAAGCAAGAAATTGCCACTACTGTGCTTGCATCTTGCTTTTTGTTCCTCCCTTAGTTTTGGTGACGAAAACGGAGAAAACCTAACCTTTGTCATTGATAAACAAAGTGCAGATCAGTCACTCATTCTTTTTGCGCAACAAGCCAATTTAACCGTAATTTTTCCATTTGAACGCGTTCAAAACGTAAGTGCTAATGCAATTTCTGGAAAATATTCGGTTGAAGAGGCGCTCGCAATCTTACTCAAGGATACAGGATTAACTGCGCAATTTAATAAAAAAGGCAGTATTTCAATCAGCGTTGAGGCCAAAACTAAAGAGGAACCCAAAGGCTTTTTAGAAGGTATAGCGTCATTGTTTACTGAAGATGGCGACCGTTTTATTACAACACCTGAGCCGTCTCCACCTAAAATAGAATATGTCAAAGTCAGGGGAATCAAGGCGAGTATTCAACGTTCCAAAGACGTCAAATACCATGCGTTGGGCATTATCGACTCTATTCAGGCAGAAGAAATTGGCAAATTTCCAGATTTGAATTTAGCCGAATCCTTGCAGCGTGTCACAGGTGTATCGATTGATCGCTCAGAAGGTGAAGGACAATTCGTCACTGTCAGGGGATTTGGGCCCGAATTCAACACCGTTACAATTAATGGAAGGAAACTGCCTACGGATAATCTCGGACGAGAGTTTAGCTTTGATACCTTGCCATCCGAGCTCGTGAGTGGAGTATCAGTGTTCAAAAGTCGAACTGCCGACCAAATTGCTGGTGGTATTGGCTCAATTATCGACATTGAAACTGCACGGCCTATGCAAGCGAGAGGTTTCAAAGTGAATGGGCATGTCAAAGCAATATATGACACAAATAGTTCGGAGACTGCGCCCCAAGGTGCCCTACTCGTTAGTCATAGTAACCAGCGTTTCGGATGGCTGATGTCCCTGTCCCATCAAAGACGAGATGCTAGGATTGACGAAGCACAGATAGATGGCTGGCTGTTAAATACCGATATTCCTGAAGATCAACTCGTCGCCTCGAGCAACAACATTTTTGTTCCTCGAAACTACGATCACAGGGTTCGGTTTGATACCCGTAAGCGCACTAGCGGTACCGTGGTAATGCAATATCGACCCAATGAGGATTTCGATTTAACCTTTGATTATGTCGCTTCTTCTTTTGATGTGAAAACCCAATCCACGTCGATGGGACATTGGTTTACCTCCAGCAACTTAGAAGATGTGTTGACTGACGACAATGGCAGTGCCATTCACTTTCAACAGCGTGTTGGTCATGCAACCGATTTTCACGCCAGAACGTTTGACCGTCCATCAAAACTCAATTCTATTGGTCTCAATATGGATTGGCGCATTTCCAAAGATTTGTCGCTCTCTGCAGATTTGGGTACAGCCAAAACGACGATAAACGATACACGGGGAGCCGCCAATGCGCTGACGTTAATCGGCTACCTCAATCGTTCTGAGTTTGATCACACAGATGGATTTCGCTTGCCTGTGATTAGCGGTTTCGAGCAAGCCAACGATGCCATTCTCAATGCTGAGGGCGAACGTGAAGGCGTGGCCCACTATCTTGACCCTTCTAATGGTCGGGCACATGTGATGTTAAGGCGTGGCTGGCAAATAGAGGATAGCATTGACCAATTTCGCATAGATGGTATTTGGCATAACAATCATCAACCATTTGATGTCTATTTTGGTGCCTTTTTCATTGAACAAGAAAAGCAAAACAACCGATGGGACAATGAGTTTAATGCGGTGCATTGCACTTATTGTGGCTATTTTCGTTCCCCTGATATTCCCGACAGCTTTCAAACTGTGTTTCATGCAGGCAGTGAATTCCTGAGTGGTATTTCTGGTAGCGAACACGTACCAAACACCTGGTTGCGTCACGACGGCAATCAGCTTTTTCAATATCTAGAGGGCGTTGATGGCGTCAATTTTGATCCGGTTCTCAGAGATAGTTCTTTCTCTGTTAACGAATTGGTATCGGGGTTGTATACAGAGTTTAGATTTGATTCTACTGTATGGGGCGCCGATGTATTGACACAGATTGGTTTGCGCTACGAAAATACAAGAACGAAAGCCCGAGGTCTTGAATCGGATCTGATTCGATTAGATATCTTGGACCAAACTGAGCTTGCTCCAATCACGGCGAATACGAGGCCAAGTGAATACCATAATAACTATGATCACTGGCTGCCTAGCATCCAAACCCGCGTTGAGCTGACCGATGACTTAGTGCTGAGATTGGGTATAGCGAAAAACCTCACCCGACCGACCTTGACTGAATTAGCTCCGAGCCTAGTGTTTAACACCACTCGTCAAGGAGGCGATTTGAGAGCAAGCCAAGGCAACCCCCAATTACAACCCTTTGAATCTACCAGTGTAGATGTATCTCTAGAATGGTACTTATCAGATAATAATTATGCATCAATGGCTTATTTTAGGAAGTCAGTTGGTAACTTTATCGTCAGTACGGTCACCCCAATTGAATTTGAAAACGTAACAGACCCCAGTTCAGGCTTAGATGCCTCTTCCCCAGATCCACAAGATGAAACAGCCGTTTTTGATGTGACTCGCCCAAACAATTCTGAAACCGCGGTCGTTGAAGGAATTGAATTGGCCTATCAACATCAGTTCAGCAACGGTTTTGGCATATTGGCTAACATGACTCTCATCGACAGTAATGCTGAGTTAGACACAAGCAATATTAGCCAAAAGTTCGCCTTAACTGGCCTGAGTGATACTCAAAACATCATCGTGTATTATGACAGTTACCCATTCCAAATTAGACTTGCATGGAATCAACGAGGTGATTTCCTTCAGTCACTGAATCAGCGTCAAAGCAGTGAACCAACGTTTGTTGAACGCTACGAACAACTTGATGCGAGCGCCAGCTATGCCCTATCAAAACATTTCAGTGTGTTTGTTGAAGGTATTAATATTACCGAAGCTTCAGTCTTTAAACACGGTAGATTCGACAACCAACTGCTGTTAGCACAATCTCCCGGTGCACGATATTCTCTGGGCTTGCGTGGTACCTTTTAGTCGCCGAAAACTAATGTGAAAAGTGCATTTCCAGTGAGTCTGGAATGAGTCGAAGACGCAATGTCAGCCTCATTCAACAGCCCAGAATGTAGGACATTTGACGGGTAGAAAATGGCGCGATTGAATCGGGCTTCAGCATGATGCGTCATCTCAAAGGTATCCGTATCGCCGACGATAAAGCGAGTTTGCGGTAAGCCAAACTCTGCTAAGTCATCGTTAAGCATTCTTTGATATTTGTGCTTTCGTTCATGGTTTACGCTTTCAAAACCAGATCGCTTGTGGCGAAAAAAACCGGTACCGCCTAAATCTTCCTCAAACAGGTAATGCACCATCGCCCACGTAGTAGCGTCCAGTGAATCGAAATGAGGGATATGCTGAATGGGTTTAAGTTCAGCGGCTTTGGCGTTCGCGTTTGAGTAAACAGTGTGAATACGCTTGTTTAGAATAGTGACATTGGCTCCGCAATGGCGACTCAATGCGTTCGGCAGTAACCTAGCGATAATATCTGAAATCGCGTTTTGATAGGCACAACCTGTTGTGGCCCGTTTCCCCGGATACAGGTCGCCATTATGTTGTATTTCAAATTGGCTGTGTATTGCACGATTTCGCCATTGCTCAGGATCGGGTAGCAAATTGTCTATCACTACCAGCGGAAAACATTCGTTGCCTATTACCGATACCGTGGCCACCGCCAAATCATTATTGGAACCAAGGGTTGTCAGCATCTTTTTTATTCTTGAGATCGATAAGGGAATAAATATGACTCAGCGAAGCCAAGTGGGTATAAATCGCTTGCAAGTTGCCATTAGTATTCAATAGAAACAGTTGATCTGCAGAGAGCGACTTCATCTTTTCTTCATCAACACTGTACAGCCCGTTAATCTTTTTTGTTTGCCCAGAAGCGAGTGTAATTTCTAGAGTGAGCGGCACCAACAAGTTTAATTCGACCAAATGTTTTATCAATTCAACGGTCTGGCGCTCTCCTGCCAGTAATTGCGATAAGTCTGCTTGAGCCTGCTTGAGCACGTTTCCTGGCGTACCATCGTCATTGAAAATACGTTCACCAGATTGTTCAGATAAGCAGTCACTCTCTTGATTAATACACAACAGGTAATCTCTCGCCCCAGTCTCATCTTCACCAACGAAAAAAGGTTGACGCGAAATATGTAGCGGCAAATATAAGGCGTTAAAACGCGCATCCTGCCAAAACAAATTTTCGCCTTCATCAAGCCCCAATAAACTGACGCACGAAAACTGGCCTGTTTCACTGTTCTTGGTGAAAAGAATGGGAAACTGTACCACCAATTTAGTGAATTCTGATACGACGACAGGCACCATATTAAGGTCAGCGCCCACCTCCTCTACTTTGTTAGATATCACTCGAAGTGACCGATGAGTGTTGGAATCGAGTGCAACTAAAGATGTCATACGAAGCTCCTAAACGGTTTGTAAGCCAAACGTTTTAATTTTATTGATCAGGTCCCGATGTTTGGGAAGCATGCCCAGCGCTTTTTCAATATTTTGTTGGTTTTGTTTGAATTGTTGATGTGCTAACGCTGTCGCATCTGGTTGTGGATGTTGAAAAGAAAAATCGGTTTTAAATCCCATCCCATACAACACATACTGGTAGCTTGCTGCTGGGAATACCTCATTATTACTCGTAAAGTCGTGATCGTAAGGCGGATGATAGCGCCAAAGGTGCAGCAGCTCTTGTAGCGAATCAGGAATACTGTTGCTGTCACGGTTAGCCGCCCAAAACGGCTCTTCTCGTTGACTCAATACATAGTGAAGCTTTAAAAAATCGATAATGCGGTGCCAGCGATATTCAAAGGTGTCGTTAAAACGTTTACCAATAATGTCCATCACACTGCGGCATGCTGGTAATTGTTCAGCGATCATCTGTGCAGAAAGTTCTACAAGTACCAAGGACGAGGCCTCGAGAGGCTCAACAAAGCCAGCGGATAGGCCAACCGCAACACAATTTCGATGCCAGAATTTTTTCAAATAACCACTGTTAAATTTGATGTTTTTGATATCCATATTGGCTACATCTTGACCAACATATCGACTCAGTGTTTGTAATGCAGCATCTTCGGTCATGTAACGAGACGAGAAGACATGACCTATGCCTTTGCGATGTTGTAAGCCGATATCCCAAATCCAGCCCGCTTCTTGACCTGTAGAAATTGTGTGGGAGGCCATCGGTGAATCTTCGCGCTCATAGGGGACCTGAACCGCCAGCGCACGGTCAACAAAAAGTACATCAGAGCACGGTACACTGTCGATGTTGTAATGCTGTTTTATCAATAAACCACTGAAGCCAGTACAATCGATAAACAAATCCCCAGCAATTGCACCAGCCTGCTGAGTGACGACTTTGCTGATATCACCAAATTCGTCCTCAACAACTTCTGTTACGTCAGCAAGCACATGTTCGACTCCCAATTGCGCTGTACAGTGCTGTTGCAAAAACGACGAAAATTTACCGGCGTTCAAGTGATACGCGTAGTTTGCTACTGCGCCGTATTGGGGGTTAGTTATCATTTTGGGCGCAAGACCCTTTTCGCATATTGCTTCTTGAAAACAAACACTATCTGAAAAGGATTGTGTTTCAACTTGTTGTTGCCAATGAGACACAAGATTGATTTTTGCAAAACCTTGAGGCAAGACTAAAGGGTGGTAGTAATACTCATTTGGGTCATTTTTTACCCACTGTGCAAATTTAGCTCCCTGTTTAAAACCCACATCACAATGACGAATAAACTCGTCTTCCCTGATCCCTAATTTGATAAGTGTAGAACGCATAGTCGGCCATGTACCCTCGCCCACACCCACGATGGGAACGTTTGGAGATTCCACGAGAGTGACTTTTATTTGTTCATTGTTTTTGTGCTCAGCGGCAATTGTACCGGCAGTCAACCAACCCGCTGTGCCACCACCAACAACGATAATATTGTGTATTGCTTGATTCATCTCTTGTCTCCTAAAAACGCGGTGGCCACACAGGGACACAGGATATGGCCACCGCAAGCACCTTACTAGAAAGAACCTCTAATGCCGAATGCCCATCGTCTTCCACTGTCTTCTGCAAGCAATAGATGATTGGCGAAACGACCACGTTTGTGTACAAATTCCTCAGTTAAGTTTATACCTTCGAAGAACACTGACATGTTTTCCGTAATGTCATAACTACCACTGATATCAAGTTGATGGTATTCCTCTACGATCGTTGGACCGTCACCTTGAACTTGAGTTAACGACTGTACAAACGAATCACGCCAGTTCCAGGCCAAGCGCGTTTGGAATGGCCCTTGCTCATAAAAAGCGACCAAGTTTAACGAATCGCTCAATCCAGTCACTGCGAAGACCTGATTGATATCGGCAGGGTCTAAATCTGCATCGCTGTCGACAAATGTTGCATTAGCAAGGAAACCAAAACCCGAGTCAAACGAATGTTGCGCTGCAAACTCAAAACCATCTACGCTAGCAGATTCACCATTGTTAGGCAGGGTATTGGTAAATACCGCAACGCTGTCTGCACTATCTGGCGCACTGGTATCACTACCGGTTGATGGATCAGTTAGTTCGCCACCGCTTGCTAGCTCAAATGTTCTATCTTCTTGTGAATTGACGATAAAGTTAGCTACATCTTTTTTGAAATAGCCTAATGAAATATAGCTGGCTTCTCCGTAATACCACTCCAAAGACATATCGAAATTGTCTGATTCAAACGGTTGCAATTCTGGATTACCCGACGTTGATGTCAAATCACCACCTTGGCGAGTTGTCGTGATCACGGTAACCGGCGACATACTCTCAAGTGTAGGGCGAGTAATTGTTTTCGATGCTGCAACTCGCGCAATAAGATCGTCAGTGATTTCTAACTTAATGCTCATATTGGGCAATATAGCGTCGTAGTCGTTATCGACACTAAAGGCTTGTGCTTCACCAAATTGCGCTAGCATTTCAGTTTGATCGAGAATTGTTAGGCCCTGAATTGGCGCTTCCGTTCCTACGACTGTGACATCTGTGGTTTCAAGACGCACGCCCCCAGTGGTGAAGATTGGCATACCAGCAATTTCGCCTTCAAAGTCCAACTCCAAATAAGCTGCTAATGTTTCTTCTTGTACTTCAAAGCTATTGTTTCGACGCACGGCATCAAAGGAAATACTGTCGCCGTTCACACTTTGATAGTAGTTCTCAAGGAACGCAAAATGCGCTTCTCCGTCATGTGCTAACCATTGCGTTGGCATTCTTCCGCTGCCGCTAACAGATGAGAGGAAATCGCTGCCTGCATCAAATACATACTGAGACGAGGCTGGAATAACTGGCAAATCTGGGTAACCACAATACGTACAGTGTATCCCTACTCCTTCGTTATCCCAACGGGTTAACGTCTTTGTTTCTTTCGAATATTGCGTACCGAAACGGGCTTCCACAAAACCGTTTGAACCGTCGACAAATGTGCCATCGATTCTGAATTGGGACACCTCATCTTCAACCGCCCAGCCACGTCTCAACATTACGTGAGCTCGACTATTCGCGGTATCAAGGTGGTTGCTTACACCCGCTGGGGTAATTGCTGGGTCATACGCTGCAAATCCATCTGATGCCGTAGTAATGGCGCCGTCGATCTCCTGCTGACCGCTGTAAATGTTAGGGTTTGCATCTGCGAAGAAGCTGGCAAGTGGCAGAATATTATCGTCTACTTGGAATCGAACGCGGTTAGCATAACCAATCAGAGATAACTGGTTTCCACGGCCATTGTTGGCTTCGCGTTCAGCTTCTGAGTGATGAGCATCGAAACTCAAATTCAAACTGTCGTTTACGTCCCAATCTACGTTAAAGCCGACTGACGTGCTCTCAGTTAAACGGTCGAATTTCTTGGCGTGCATATCTGTTGCCAATCCCACCTCTTGGTATAGGTCGACAACCGTACCGTTGGCATCCACTGTCGCGCGGCGGCGATTGCCGTTAGCATCAAAAAGGCTGCCATCATCGCCAATGCCCTGTATATTTGGTGCAGTAAACCAATGGCCGTAAGAGGTCGCATCTGTCTCTACATCAAAATCTGAGTAAAGCACATCACCCGTAATGACGACAGAATCTGAAGGGGCGTATTGTAAAACTAAGTTAGCATTGGTTCTGGTACGTTCTTCAAAGGTAACTTTGTGATCGTAGTTTCTTGGTGAGAAAACGTTGCCTGTCCAGTCTTGACCATCAGCAGTCTGAGGGTTGGGCACGCCCACGTTTTCTAACCAACCATCCATTTGTGCTTGATTTAAACGTGTTTGTCGTTCTTGATGTGATACTGCGAACAACACACCAAAAGTATCATCATTAAATGTGTTGCTGATCAGGCCTGAAAACTGAGGTGTGGTTTCTTCACTATTTTCGTCATACACCCCTTTGACGCTACCTGCAACTTTAAAGCCTCGGATGGCAAAGGGCCGTGCCGTGTTGATATTGATCGTTGAACCAACACCGCCAGACTGCATCGTGGCAGTAGACGTTTTATGGACATCCAAGCTGCTAACCAATTCAGAGGCGACGGTATCAAAGCTGAAAGCACGACTGCTATTTTCTGAAGCGATTTGACGTCCGTTGACAAGTACCGTGTTGAACTGAGGTCCAAATCCCCTAACGGTGATGAGCTGACCTTCACCACCCGAACGGTCAATTGAAACACCTGTTATTCTCTGTAGGGATTCCGCAAGATTGGTATCAGGGAATTTACCAATGTCTTCTGCTGATATGGCATCGACCACACCACTTGAATCTTTTTTAACGTCCATCGCACGAGACATACTCGCACGAATTCCCGTGACTTGGATTTGCTCGAAGTCTTTGTCTTCTTGAGCTACCACGGTAGTTGTTGTCGACGTTGCTAATACAGCTAGTACCGCTGAAGCAAGTTTAGACTTTTTATACATGTTCTCTGTCCTATGAATCAATGACGCCATCACACAAAACAGTCAGTGATTAAGCGTTGAAAACAACGCAGAGTGGTACCAGGCTCTTTGTTGTTGATTAATGATTGTATTCAGTGATGCGTGGCATCGTTGTTAAGGACGAGATAAGCAAAAATTTCCGCCAGAAAAATTAACAAATATTTTACTGCAAGCGTATTAGTAGCAGAGTCGAAAGAGATGGGATATTTTTTAAGCCATTGTATTTTAAATAAATAAACCAGCTAGGCGTTAAAACAAAAAGTTAACAATTTACCTTAACAGTTTTTAAAAAGTTTTCTGTTAGCTTGGTATCAAAGTAGCCGTCTGGCTTTTTATGTGCGCGTAAATGTTGATAAGCGACAATGATTGGTTTTAGGTCGCTCAACTGTGCGTGGTCGATCGCAGGTGTCTTAAAGTTATCCATAACGACGTTTACTGCCATTTCTAGGGCCTTCATATCAACTACCTCAGATTGTCGATATTGATAACCACAGCCTGTTGCTAACCATTCCAATGAACAATTAGCAGCTACGGCTATTTGATTGGCTTTTGCGAGACTGGGCTCCGATCCCTTGAGGTATTTTCTGATAAGCGCTTCGCTTAGTCCCACTTTTGACGCGAAAGTGGTAACCGGCGTGTTCCCGATTAAAGTTGACAAACGTTCTGCAAAGTTAGACATATTCCCCCTCGAACTAAAGTTCGAAATCTTAGAGAGGACAATGTTACGCTGCACAATCTAATGCCGCATAATACCGCCAGTTTTTATAGAGTTGAGATAATACATGGTCGATTTAAAAGATAAAGTCGCAATCGTAACTGGCGGTGGAACGGGCATAGGCCTAGCCATCACGCAAACTTTGATCTCATTGGGCATGAAAGTCGTTATCACGTCTAGAGATGAAGCAAACCTTTGTAAACAAGCACAGCAACTAAATCAAAACGAAGAGTCCGTATACGCGCTACCATGCAACGTGCGAAATAAATCAGAAGTGGAAAGCGTCGTTGCAGCGACATTAGCGAAATTTGGTACCCTTGATGTCCTGATAAACAACGCTGGCTTAGGCGTCCAAGATAAAGTCATTGATTGTTCAGAAGAAGATTGGGATATGGTGTTAGAAACTTGCACCAAAGGCACTTTCTTGATGACACAAGCTGTCTTACCTACCCTGCAGAAAAAGCGAGATGGGTTTATTATCAATATTGCTTCACAGGCGGCCAAAAATGGTTACGACCGCACGGCTCCCTATTGTGCAGCAAAGTTTGGTGTACTTGGTTTCGGTTTGGCATTACAAGAAGAAGTACGAGAGTTTGGAATTAAAGTGCACAGCTTGTGCCCAGGCCTTGTTCAAGTGCCACAAGTGGCTACACAAGCCGAAATGACACCGGGTTGGTTACAACCGGAAGACTTAGCACAAACAGTGGCTTTTTTGTTACAACAACCTAAGCGCGTATATTTCGACAACATTGGTTTATGGGGAATGGCGTAATGGCAGCACATTTACTGGTTCAACACTATTTTGAGCACGCGAGTCAGTTAGTTTTTGGCTGTATGGGGCTAGGTGGCGATTGGACATCTTCAAATTATGAATCGACTCACGTTAAACACGCAGAAATTGCTATTAATGCAGCGTTAGAGTCTGGTATCACCGTTTTTGATCACGCGGATATCTACACTCATTCAAAAGCAGAGTCCGTATTTGGTGAGGTGCTGAAACATACACCTTCGTTCAGGGATAACATGGTGATTCAAAGCAAATGCGGCATTCGTTTTGAAGACGAGCTTGGTCCGGGCCGCTATGATTTTTCCTATGACTGGATTGTAAATTCCACCGAAGGCTCTTTGTCACGTCTGGGAATTGAGTGCTTGGATATCCTTATTTTGCATCGCCCTGACCCGTTAATGGAAATTGATGAAGTCGTAAAAGCGTTTGACCGTTTGATCGCTGACGGAAAGGTAAAGCACTTTGGTGTATCGAATATGCATGCACATCAAGTGAATTATATCCAATCGGCGATCGGCCAGCCTATTATCGCCCATCAATTAGAAATGAGTTTATTACATACCCACTGGCTAGATGAGAGTGTAACCGCAGGCATGCCCAGTGGCGCCAATACGCACTTTTCACCGGGTGTTATTGAACAGAGCCAAACACGCGGTATACAACTTCAAGCGTGGGGATCGCTTGCGCAAGGTAAACTCAGCGGTAGAAACCTTGACGGTGAGTCAGAAAACGTAGTGAAAACGGCACAAAAAGTAAAAGCTTATGCACAGCAATTTGGTGTTAGTGAAGAAGCCATAGTGTTGAGCTGGTTGTGTCGTCACCCCAGTAGGATACAGCCTGTTATTGGTACAACGAACCCCTCTCGTATTCGTGCTTGTTCTGAGTTTGAAAAAGTGAAGCTATCAAGGGAACAATGGTACGATTTATACGTCACGGCTCGTGGCGAACGCCTACCCTAGATGCTGATTGGCGTTGTCTCTTGACAGAGACAACGCCGTTAGCTCTGCTTCTGGAAATTCATTTAACTGCAAATACGCTACTAACGCTCCAATTTGCCTCTCTTCGAACCCTTTGTGCTCAACCATTGAAGAAGACGCCATAAGCGCATAGCCATCGACATATGCCATTAACCTAGGATCATCGTTGACAACAAGAACCGCTGTACGGGCTGGCACGGTTAATAACGTCTGATCACTGACTATCGTCGCAGCTGCCTGATAAGACGTAATTTCGCCTTTCATGCCCGTGACACATCTTGCGTCGTATAACAGGTTCATGCCGTCTCGGTAATCAGGGTCAGCAAGCAAGCACTGGACAAATAAAAGTACATCTTCAAAGGGCACTTCGTCGAATGCTTTGGCCAAAATTAGATTGGCTTCTTTGTTAATCCGATACACGACTTGTGTCTGTCGCAAAGTTTCTGTCCTAGTTATCGCGCGATGCGCAAACGAGTATTAGAAACCATAGCCTAAGACAGCCAAAAAAACGAACTATAGACTCTCTAAATTCAGTAGATAAGTATCAGATTGGGTTTTTATTTGGTCAATCAGTTCCGCATCCATCTTAGCTAGCGATTTGTAGACAATTCCCATGCGAGGATTCCCGCCTAATTCGTTTTGGTTCCGGAGTAAAAATGACCAGTAAAAAACGTTGAAAGGACAAGCATTGTTGCCCGTGCGCGCTTTATTGTCATAACAACACCCTTTGCAGTAATTACTCATTTTATTGATGTAATTCGCACTGGCGATATAGGGTTTACTGGCGAGCATACCGCCGTCAGCAAAAAGCGCCATACTTGCCACGTTAGGCAATTCCACCCATTCATAAGCGTCTGCATATACGGCGAGAAACCAGTTTTCCACTTCTTGTGGTTTTAATCCGGCCAGTAAACTGAAGTTACCGATGATCATCAGACGCTGAATGTGATGGGCATACGCGTGGTCAATGGTGTCTTGCACCGCTTGTTTTACGCAATTCATCTTGGTATCAGCGGTCCAAAAATAACCGGGTAACGGGTTCTCAGCGCGCAGAAAGTTGCTCGTGGCTAACTCAGGCATAGCAAACCAATACAAGCCTCTAACATATTCACGCCAGCCCAAAATTTGGCGTATAAAACCCTCAACGGCGTTGATTGGCGCATGTCCACTTTCGTAAGCGTTTAATGCAGCTTTAATCACTTCCTTTGCGCCTAATAAACCCGCATTTAAATACATGGAGATATGACTGTGAAAAAGCCAAGGGTTTCCTTCCAACATGGCATCTTGGTATTTACCAAACAAAGGCAAACGTTGGCTGATAAAAATGTCTAAGACCTGCAATGCCTTCTCACGTGTCACTGCGAAATGAAAACTATCCGTCGCTCCCATATTCGTTTCAAAGCGTTCATTGACCATTGCTATGACCGCTTGAGTGGTATCATCTGGTTCGATACGTGTTGGTTCTGGAATATTTATCTTATCTTTTATTGGATGACGATTATCGTGGTCATAGTTCCATTTACCACCAATTGGCTTGTTGCCATCCATCAAAATCCCTGTCAGTTTGCGAAGCTCACGATAGAAGTACTCCATACGTAACTGTTTACGACCGCTTGCCCACTTTTGAAAAAATGCTTCGTCGACAATAAATCGATTGTCTTGCACTATTTTGACCGGGAGGTTCAATTCCTGTTGCCAGTTTGACATCGCTTGGAATAACCGATACTCAGCTGGCTTAGCGACTATGAGTTGTTGGAATTCATGTTGTTTAACCAGGTTTTTAACACTGTCAACTAAGCCGGCCCCTTCTCGCGTTTCCTCAAGTGTGTGATACACCACATTGTAACCATCATCTTTTAGTTTTTTGGCGAAATGACGCATAGCAGAAAACACAAAAACGAGTTTGACTTTGTGGTGCGGGACGTATGTCGCTTCTTCCGCCACTTCAGCGAGCAGAATAGTATCTGTAGTTTTATCGATTGCCTGAATACTACTGATTGCGGTATTTAATTGGTCTCCCAGAACTAAGCACAAAGTGGCCATCTCAATTGCCCTCTTTTGTTTGTGCGAACGCATCGAGAGCGTGTTGTCGTGACAACTTTAAATCGACTACTGGCTTGGGATATGTTTTACCCAGTACGACTTTGGCGTACTGTAAGATATTGCTCGGCGCTTCCCATGGCTTGTGTATAAACTTGTCTGGCAAGCGTCTCAATTCGGGACAATAGGTTTTTACGTATTCTCCTTGTTTATCGAATTTTTCACCCTGGAGTATTGGGTTAAAAATTCTAAAATAAGGCGCGGCATCGGCCCCTGTGCCTGCCACCCATTGCCAACTTGCGGTGTTACTAGATAAATCAGCATCAAGCAACGTATCCCAAAACCACGCTTCGCCCTCTCGCCAATGGGTCAGAAGGTTCTTAACCAGAAACGATCCTACAATCATTCGAACTCGATTGTGCATGTATCCCGTTTGCCATAATTCGCGCATGCCAGCGTCGACAATTGGGATACCAGTTTGCCCTTTCTGCCAAGCTGATAGGTGTGATTCATTCTTTTTCCACGGGAAGACATTGAACTTCGGATTAAAGTTTTCTTCGGTCATCGTGGGGAAATGGTGAAGTAAATAATAACTAAACTCTCGCCAACCCAGTTCGCTCAGATAACAATCTGTGTCAGGGTTGTCGAGCCCGGGCGTGTTGTCCAATACACTGTACCAAATTTGATTCGGTGAAACCTCGCCAAAACGCAAATGAGGAGAAAGCTTTGATGTGCCGAGGGACGACGGGAAATCACGCTTCTGCTTATACAACACTGCGCGTTTTTTTACGAAGGATTCAAGTGATTTGTGCCCGCCGGCCTCGCCTGGTTCCCAATGCTTGGTAAAACTGGCGTCCCAATTGATTGAAGGGAGTAAGCCAAAATCCGCCAATGGTACTTTGTCGCTGGCCTGCAATTGACATAACGACAACGCTTTGGGGGCGGGTAACGGGAAACGAGGAGGCGCAGCCGCCAAGCACCCCTTTCGATAATAGGGAGTAAATACCTTGTACGGCGTACCGTCTTTTTTCAGTACGCTCATAGGTTCCCACAGTAAATTCCCGTTAAAACTTTTGCATTGGATATCTTGCTCGGCCAACGCCGCTTTGATCTTACTGTCGCGGCTAATATCTTGCCCAGAGTAATTGCGGTTCCATACCACTGTATTGACGTTATAGCGGCTACAAAGCTCGTTGATGATAGACAACGGGTCGCCTTTTTTGATAACTAAGCTATCACTGAGTGCCGTATTTAAAGATGAGAGGCTGTGATGAAGCCACCAGTTAGATGCCTCGCCTAATGGCCGAGTTTGGCCACTATCATCGATAATGTATAAAGGAATAACCGTGCCCTGTTCTGCGGCAAAATGGAGCGCGGGATTATCAGCCATCCTGAGATCATTTCTCAGCCAGACTAGCGTTGTCGTTTCCGCCAAGTGAGTGTTCCTTAATTAATTTCGTTGCCTAATTTACGGTTGAATTAACGAGTTCGGATTAGTTTTGTTGAACTATTTTTTCCAAATATTCGTATCGATGTGTTGTGTTAAGTTGTGTCTGTCTTATCTTAAATGAACCCAATTAATATTGTCTGGCTAAAGCGCGATTTACGCTTGCGAGATCATAAGCCGTTGAAAATGGCTCAAGAACTAGGCCACCGCACGCTACTGCTGTATGTTGATGAACCTATGCTGCATCGCCACCCTTGCTACAGCGACCGGCACCACCAATTTGTATATCAGTCTCTGTTCGATCTAAACCAACAATTGCACGAGCTATCAAAACCTGCAGTGACCTATTTCTATGAAAGTGCCGTTAAGGTGTTTGCCGATTTGATATCACACTACCCTATTCAAACCGTTTTGAGCTATGAAGAAATTGGTGTCGAAGCAACATTTGAACGGGACAAGGCCTTAAAAACGCTTTTTGATGATAACCAAGTAACATGGCAAGAGTTTCCTTATGGTGCGGTGACACGTCCAAGAGAAAACAGAAAAGGCTGGCAACAGCACTGGTACCAGGTTATGGAAGCGCCTTGCGATGACCCCGATTTAAACCGTATAAAATGGGTTGAAAACGAAACCGTTGGCAGCAAGCAACAAGTCCCATCGCCCAAAACTGAACACGGACGTCAACAAGGTGGGGAAAAACGTGCTTGGTATACGCTTAATCATTTTTTAGCATCGCGAGTTGAACGCTATCACCTAGATATTTCTTCTCCTTCGAATGCCAGAAAAAGTTGTAGCCGTTTGTCCCCCTATCTTGCTTGGGGAAACATATCACTGAGGCAGGTTTACCAGAAAACGAAACACTACCGGTTGTATGCTTCGTCTACGAGAGCCATCAAGGCGATGCAATCTCGATTGCACTGGCACTGTCATTTTATTCAAAAATTTGAAAGTGAACATAAAATGGAGTTCCGGCCCATTAATCGAGGTTATATCGATTTTCCTTATGAAACTGGCCCTGAAGCACAAAGACGCTTTCACCTATGGTCTTCTGGTAAGACTGGCATCCCCCTTGTTGATGCTTGTGTTCGCGCTTTAGTGGCAACAGGCTATATCAATTTTCGAATGCGGGCACTATTGGTTAGTACACTTTGTCATTTGTATAATGTAGATTGGCGTTTAGCAGCGGAGTTTCTTGCACAGCAGTTTCTCGATTTTGAACCGGGAATTCACTTCCCTCAAATTCAGATGCAGGCTGGGGTGACAGGCACAAATACCATAAGGCTTTACAATCCAATAAAACAGTCTGAAGACAAAGATCCCGAAGGGGTATTCATTCGTCAATGGGTACCTGAATTGAAAAAAGTGCCTCTTCCCTTACTACATAGACCATGGGATATGAGTGCGATGGAAGAGGTCATGTATGAAACCGAGATCGGCCGAGATTATCCTGCCCCCATTCTCGACCTTGAACAGGCTGCACGAGAAGCAAGAGACAGACTCTGGTCGTGGCGGAAACACAGCGACGTTAAACGAGAAGCGCGACGGATTTTAAACCGCCACACGCTCCCCTCTAGTCCATCGCATAAGCAAGCAGCCCGATAAACTACATCTTGTGATTTTTCAGCCAATCGTTAAGCAACTTAATCTGTCCGCAGCGGTAGGCGGCATACATTACGCGAATGGAATTTGACAGTACTTCATTGTCACTCCAGCCGGTTTTCTCTCTGATCTCATCGTAACAAGCCATAGCTTCAGGAGACACGTATCCCCTTACTAGCTTTTTACCTGCTTCTTTTTGCCGTTCTCGATAGCGTTTTTGCTTTTCTGCGTTGGCGTTGGGTGTATTTTTTTTGTCAGCCATAACATCGTCGTCGAATAGTCATATTGTCAGTCTATCATGACCAAGAATGTTAAAAAATCACTGTTCAGAGTTGTTTAGCGTACAAGTGTTCGCTAAATTAGGCCAGCTCAAAAAATTCAATAGAGAAATTATGTCAATTCAACAAAATAGCTTTACAAAAGAAGACCTTTTAGCGTGTAGCCGCGGCGAAATGTTCGGCCCCGGAAATAGCCAACTACCTGCTCCCAATATGTTAATGATGGATCGCATCGCGCATATCAGTGAAGAAGGCGGCGAATTTGGCAAAGGCGAAATTGTCGCTGAACTCGATATCAATCCTGATCTTTGGTTCTTTGAATGCCATTTCCCGGGTGACCCTGTAATGCCTGGTTGTCTTGGCTTAGACGCTATGTGGCAGCTTGTTGGTTTCTTCTTAGGCTGGTGTGGTGGTCCCGGTAAAGGTAGAGCATTGGGTGTGGGTGAAGTGAAATTCACAGGTCAAATTTTACCAACGGCGAAAAAAGTTACCTACAAAATTCAAATGAAGCGCGTAGTAAAGCGTAAACTCTTTATGGGTCTTGCGGACGGTTGTGTCGAAGTTGATGGACGCGTTATTTATACGGCGAAAGATTTGAAAGTGGGCTTATTCCAAGATACCTCTTCATTCTAAAATGAAAAAGCCCCGCAACTTGCGGGGCCAGTCCTCTGAATTTGATTCTAAAAAGAGTGTTTACCTACTGAGACCTAATTGACGGTCTTCCATCGCTTCTCGCCAGCCTCCCAGCCATTGACTCCTCGCTTCTTGAGCTTGGAATGGACAAAATTCCTTTGAACGACCGCTTATTCCTGCTTGGTAGCCCTTTGCATGGGCGCGTGTCAATTTATCTCTTTTTTGTCTTTTCATTGAATAGCCTCTTTTGTTGTTAACGTGGCGAAGAAAACTGGCTTACTCACATCTACTATTTGAACTATTGAGACACCGATTTTGTCGTCACCTATATATCGATAGTGCAAAGCGCTTTTCGGTTCAAGAGAAAAATTAATTTCAACCTATTGACAATTAATAACCGCATGAAAGCAATATAGATTTAATGTTACATTTTTTTTGCATAAATATTTCATGTAGATAACAAAAAGCTATAAAAGGCGATTGAGTAACAGATACAAAAAAAGCGGCTAAATGCCGCTTTTTAAATTTCCAATCAACTCGCTTAGTGCTTGCGTCTTCTAACCAAACCAAACACCGATAATAAAGCGATTGAAATCCAATGCATGCTCGCACCCTGACGCTCTCGAGGCGGGTCAACAACATCGGTGCTACAATCCTCAAGCTCACCGTTTGGAATAGGCGTAAGTTTCAATGCAACGACTTTGTCTACCATGCGCGTAGAGCTGTCTGTTTCAATAATGTCGTTGCCTAATCCATCTTTTGCTTCGCTCTCAATTCTAGCGTTCACAATGATCTCATTATCATCGTTGATATCTACCGCATTGATCAATGTATAAGGACTATCGCAAGAGATTAGTGTATTGAGGTTAATAAACTCTTCTGTGTTGATGTCATACATAAACGCATGGCGCTGGCGAATCGCTTCATTCGTTGCTTCGATATCTGCTTCACCCACAACAATGTTATTGTTGTTGATGTTGCGCGCTGTGACGCTCGAGCTAGTAAAAAATCCGCTAGGATAGCGGGTTTCGCCAGTATCCAGGTTGTGAACAAACAAACGGTTACGCGCAATTTCATTCGGCGCACGTGTAACCATACCAGCAACCCAATTATTATCATTTACCGCAATCGCAGAGCTATTTAAGTTCTCTTCGTCTTGTAAAATGATAGTCGTAGTGTCGTTACTAAAGGTAGCTGCTTGATATTGATAGCCGCGACGCGCTTGGTTCTCACCGGCATAAGTGACATCTACGACTTCACCTGTGTGGCTGTCTCCCACTGCGATTCCATTGTTATTAATATCAAATGCACGAGTTTGGTAACGAGTTTCATCATCCGCTTCTGGTGTAAATGGGACACCGTATGTATCCGTTGACACTACTTGACCTGACGCATTCAGATTCCAGATGGTAGCGTTGATCGTCGAGGAGGAGACATTGAACGTCGCCTGAAACGTCATCGCCGCAGCACTAGCCTGTGTTGGTGCATCTGTTGGAATGAAAAACGAACCTGCGAGGCGAAGGTTTCTGAAACATAGCTCGACCGGTACATCACCGCGCTCTTCTTCGTCTTCACAATTGGCTATGGCCTCATCAATACCATCTGAAAAATCAACAGTACCAAAGCCCGCTACTTGAAAGTTGGTGTTGACACCAAACGCTTCACTGTAACCACTTAATGTTGTATCTGTTGGCGCTAATCGTACCGTGTTGTCATTAACCTGAACAAACGCAGACTGACGTATGTCACTCAAAATATAGCGAATCTCATTACCTTCCCCGTTGGTGTAAATCAACGGGAGATACGGTGACTCAGAGGCGCCGACAAAATAATTGCCATCCACTGAATCTCTGGCAATCGTCCTCACAGACTGGGATAAGTTGCCAGTAGAAGCACTAACCACATCTAAACCGGGAATAACGTCATCGGCGTTACCTGACTGTGCATAGCTTCTGAATTCAGCGAGACGTTGTACCTGACTTGCATTGTTAGCTCGTGATGTTTGTAACACCCCAATCATGAACAGGTAGTCATCATCATTGAAATTCCCTTCTGCCGCTGCATCGGGATCAGTGAGGTTCGCGTTATCGGTGAAGAAGTCCTCATCAAATAAGGTTACATCAATCGGCGGACGAAATTCGTCCTGAATTGCCATGATTGTTGTGCCGGCATTATCGATAGACTGAGCGAAACCATTCTGGCCTGAGTCATTGGTAACAAGAGGAGTGACTGAGTAAGTTGCTGCTAATGTGGCACAACTACCAGTTGCAAGAATTACTGCGGTTGCAAGCTGTTTTAATTTCATTAAAAATCCTGTTTACTACTGGTTATCTTCCAGCATACTTTCAAGTTCATCCCAGCGAGAATAACAGTGAGACAACTCGGTTTCTACTTGTTCTAGTTCGGCGAGTGTTTTTGTCGTCGAATCATTGTTTTGTTTAAAGAAATCAGGGCTATTCACCGTTTCTTGCAAAACCGCAAGTTCAGTTTCTAGCTGTTCTATCTTTTCAGGTAGCCCGTCAAGTTCCCGTTGATCTTTATATGATAACTTCTTCGTCTTACGTGGTGAAGCCGAAGATTTAGCATTACGACTGTCAGATAGTGAATTAGTTTCATTTTTTGGCTTTTGCGCGTCTTTTTGCTTCGCTAGCTTCGTTTGTTCATCGTACCATTGTTTGACATCACTGTAGCCGCCAATGAATTCCTTGATGTTACCCTGACCTTCGAACATCATACTGGAATTAACTACGTTATCGACAAACTCCCTATCATGACTGACTAATAGTACCGTACCCTCATAACTCGCTAAGAGGGTTTCTAGCATCTCTAAGGTTTCGACATCTAAATCATTGGTCGGTTCATCCAATACCAATAGATTGCTAGGTTTTAGCATCAACTTCGCTAGCATTAAGCGATTTTTCTCACCACCCGACAAAGAGCGTACTGGCGCATTCACTCTATCTGGCGTAAACAAGTAATCTTGAAGATAACTGATCACATGTCGTGGGTGGCCGTTAACCATAAGGTCTCGTTTACCGTCGCCAACAACGTCAATGACGGATTTGTCTAGATCAAGGGCTTGTCGATGTTGATCAAAATAGGCAACTTCTAAATTCGTTCCACGTTTGGTTTTACCGGAATTAGCTTCCAACTGACCAAGCATCAACTTAATTAACGTACTTTTACCACAACCATTTGGACCGATCAGCGCAATTTTGTCTCCACGTAAAATCGTCGCACTAAAGTCCTTAACAATGACATTACCTTCAATGGTGTAGTTAAGATCTTTGACTTCAAATACCATTTTTCCAGAACGAGGGGCAGTAGATTGCGCGGCAAGCACGTTGCCTTGAAGCTGACGTCGCGCTTTTCGTTCTTCCCTCAACTTCTTGAGGGCGCGTACTCGGCCCTCATTTCTGGTTCTTCGTGCCTTGATGCCTTGTCGAATCCAGACTTCTTCTTGAGCAAGCTTCTTATCAAACTCTGCATTTTGCGTAGCTTCGACCTCTAAATCATGGGCTTTTTTTTCTAAGTAACTTGCATAATTACCTGGGTAACTGGTTAATTGCCCGCGGTCTAAGTCAACGATTCGTGTCGCCATATTTCGAATAAACGCCCTATCATGGCTGACAAAAACTATCGCCCCTTGATAGTTTTGCAAGCTTTGCTCGAGCCACCGAATCATATCTACATCAAGATGGTTTGTTGGTTCGTCTAACAGTAATAAGTCGGGCGACCGCACCAGTGCCCTAGCCAACGCCGCTTTACGACGCCATCCGCCCGACAAGTTTGACAGCATCACATCGGCATCGAGCTTCAGCATGGTCAACACTTGTTCTATTTGTTGCTCAAATTGCCAAGCGTCTTGATGTTCAAGTTCTTCTTGCAATCTTTGTAACTGGTTTAAATTAGACTCTGATGGGTCTTGAGCCACCAATTTAGTCTGCTTGAAGTAATCTTTTAACGTTTCGCCGACTTCTGATAACCCGCCTGCAACGTAATCGAACAATGTCATTTCGGTTGTTTCTGGTGGGTCTTGTTCCAACCTAGCTACAACAACACTGTTGTCAATTATGCGTTGGCCATCATCAGCAACAATATCCCCTGCTATCACCTTCATTAACGTGGATTTACCGCTGCCGTTTCGCCCTACTAAACACACCCGCTCTTTGGGTTGTACAACCAAGTCGACTCCGTCAAGCACTGGCGGGTGACCAAAAATAACGGAGATATCTTTTAACTGTAAAATGCTCACGACAAAAACTGCTCCAGTGCGTGAAGATCAAAAGGCCAAAACAAGGTAGCTAACGTATCCTGACGTTGTAAAACGGGTATTCTTGCTCCGTACATGTGATACAAATCCACGTCGTCTCTGACATTGACTACTTGCCAATCACACGCTAAAGCAAAGTTACTCGACGAAATCAAGGCGTTAGCTACATCACACAACTGGCAATTTGGGCCAGTATAAAAAATTACCTTCATGCAGATATCAACCAACACTTATGGATATTCGAGTTTCTCGCGAAGTCTCCGGGTATGGTTGCACTAGTGATATCGTTAGCGGTTAAGCCCAAGTTCGAAAGCGCCTCATGATCAAGTTTAAAGCCCCTTCTATTATTGGAAAATATAATGGTGCCACCCTCCCTCAAACATCGCTTGGCGTGGGTAAGCATTGCGACATGGTCCCGTTGCACATCCCAAGTCGTTTGCATTCTCTTGGAATTTGAAAATGAAGGTGGATCGATAAAGATCAAATCATATTTAGCTTTGTGATCATTTAACCAGGTTGTACAGTCAGCTTGGATAAACTGATAGGCACCATTGAGCTTATTGAGTTTGAAATTGTCTTTTGCCCAATCTAAATAGGTTTTGGACATATCGACGGTTGTTACCGACTTTGCGCCACCCATTGCTGCAGACACAGAGACGCTACCAGTGTAAGAGAACAGATTAAGCACGTCCTTACCCTTGGCCATGTGTTTGACTTTGAGACGAGTCTCGCGGTGATCTAAAAACAAACCCGTGTCCAAGTAGTCCGTTAAGTTTACGAGCAATCGGGCCCCGTTTTCCCATACTTGCAGACGTTGTCCAGTTTGCTCGTATTTTTCGTATTGGTTCTTACCTTTTTGTTGGCTGCGAACTTTTAGTGTAATTTTCTTAGGTGACACGCCAGTAACCGCAGGTAGGTGTAACAACACTTCTTGCAGTCTTCGTTGAGATTTATCTGCCTCAATAGTCTTTGGTGGCGCATATTCTTGCACCACTAGCCACTCACCATACTTATCGATAGCCACGTTGTAATCGGGTAAATCTGCATCATAAATACGATAGCAATCTGTATCTTGCTGCTTAAGCCATGGTTTAATTTTCTTGAGATTTTTACGCAGTCGATTAGCAAACTCGTGATTTTGAGCGTCATCACCAAATTGTTGGCAGTTAGCGTCGTTCATCGTATACAGCACAAATTTACAGGCTAATTTTCCGTTATTCATGCTGTATTCGCGGTCAGCTCTTAGCTTGAGTACACGAAGTAACTCACGGTTGCTGCTGAGTAGTGCAATCTGCCAGTTGGCCCAATGCGCTTTTAAACTCTGCCCTAAGCTACTAAAAAACGGTAACAACTCAGTCAATTCGCCAAGACGTTCACCATAAGGCGGATTGGAGACAATATAACCTGTTGATGTTGAGTTAGGTGGTGTGGCTTTTAACGCATCGACCTGAGAAAAGGTGATGTCTGAAAAAACGCCTGCGTTGTCGGCATTCTTTTTTGCTATCGCTATTAATCTGCGGTCAATATCACTTGCAGAGATGGTCGTCGTTACGGGTTTTTGCACATCAATTGCATGGCTGACTAAGGCGTCCCATTGTTGTTGATTATGCCCCAACCAATGGGTAAACCCCCACCTGTCACGTTTTAGTGCTGGCGCAATATTTTTTGCGATATATGCCGCTTCTATTGCTACCGTACCTGAACCACACATTAAATCGACGAGGGGCTTGTCGGTATTGTCTGCCCAGCCACTGCGCATTAGCATCGCACAAGCGAGGTGCTCTTTGAGCGGTGCCTGTCCGGTTTCTTGTCGGTATGCTCGTTGATGCAAACTACCACCGCTTAAATCGATACCAACTATTGCTTTGTCTCGATGACACCTTACGTTAATCAGAATATCCGCGGCTTGCTTATCGACTGATGGACGAGCATCTTCCAATTCAACAAAGTAATCGACGACGGCATCTTTGATACGTACAGCGCCAAACTGTGAATTGTTGATAGCGCGATTGGTACCGTTGAATTGAACACTGATCGTATTGTTATGGGTAAAATGGTTGTCCCACTGAATCGCTTTCGCCCCGTCGTAGAGGCTGTCGCTGCTCGACGCATCAATAACATCGAGTTGCCAGATAACTCGGTTTGCTAATCGCGACCACAAGCAAATACGATAAGCATCAGCGAGTGTACCAGAGACGTGTACCACGCCTGGTGAGAGTTTAGTTACTACTGTTGGACAAAGACGACTAATTTCTTGTTGAAGCAGCTCATCTAAGCCACGACTTGTCGTGACAAGTATTGTATTCATTAAGTTTCCCAGCCCGAGTTTCTCACTCTGGCGTGTCAAATTTTAGAGAGATTTCAGTATATTTTTTACCAAGGCTGGTCCTTGGTAGATGAACGAAGAATAGACCTGAACCAAAGATGCGCCTGCATTAAGCCTATCTTTTGCTGCTTGAGGGCTGTCTATACCGCCGACGCCAATGATTGGC
This sequence comes from Alteromonas sp. 5NS40-0096, assembly GCF_057544385.1. NCBI lineage: Bacteria > Pseudomonadati > Pseudomonadota > Gammaproteobacteria > Alteromonadales > Alteromonadaceae > Alteromonas > Alteromonas sp. 5NS40-0096. Next base: position 633,482 of record NZ_BAAJLQ010000001.1, on the reverse strand, counting down.
AGCGCACCATCCAGCGCAGTTGCTAACTTGCGATTCACCTCTAGACTCGCTTCAGTGAGTACGGAGCCACTCAGTCCGCCGGCTTCTTCAGCATGTGGTAGGCCTTTGACTTTGTTTCTGTCTAACGTGGTGTTAGTCGCTATTACGCCATCCATTTTTGCATTAATCAGGGATTGCGCAATGCTCTCAATTTCTTCGTCGCTCAAGTCAGGCGCTATTTTGATAAAAAGTGGCACATATTTGCTGTGTGCTTGAGTTAGGGTTTCCTGTGCCGCTTTTAATCCAACAAGCAAATTATCCAGCGCTTCACCATACTGTAGATTGCGTAATCCAGGCGTGTTGGGAGATGAAATGTTAACGGTGACATAACTTGCATACTGATAAACTTTATTCAGACAAATTAGATAATCGTCTAGGGCATTCTCTTCTGGGGTATCTTTATTTTTACCAATATTGATACCTAACGTACCCTGATAACGGCTATTTTTAACCTGCTCTACCAGATAATCGACGCCTTTATTGTTAAACCCCATTCGATTAATAATGGCTTTTGCTTCAGGTAATCTAAATAATCTTGGCTTAGGGTTTCCCGGTTGCGGCCGCGGTGTGACAGTGCCGACTTCGATAAAACCGAAACCCATTGCGGCAAATGCATCAATACATTCGCCATTTTTGTCTAAGCCTGCAGCCAATCCCACTGGGTTGTCGAAGGTCAATCCGGCAACGGTCACCGGGTGAGAAATAAGCGGTTCACTGTACAATGACTTCAAAAATGAATGCTGCGTTTTGTGTAACCAGTTGATAGTGAAGTCGTGGCTTTTCTCTGGCTCACACTGTAACAATAATTTTTGAATAATTTCGTGCATGTTCATTCCGCTAATAAAAAGCCCTGTAAAACAGGGCTTTTGAAAACTGACCTAAATTCTAACCGGGTATTTTAATGGTTAGACTTCACGCTTAAAAGCATCAATTCACGTAAAGCGACAGAAAATTTCGCAAATTCGTGGGTTGAGCTCGTTTTGAACTCCGACATCATGTGATACCAACGGTTTAACAAGACTTCGTTCTTCTCCATCCAACACTCAAGAATGGCATCTGAGTCTGTCATGTCAGGATAGCTGAGTAACAAATTCAAAGCGATTGAACGTTGTTGCCAGTCTAGCTCTTCTCGATAAGACGCACGCGCTAGGGCTTGCCAGTGGTTTGTCACAGTTTGCTTGGTAATTTGATCCAAGAACCAGTGCAACTCTAAACGAGACCCTAACTGGAAGTACAAACGCGCGGCAACTTCTGGCTTTTGCTTGATGTCATTGACAATATGGGCTAAATCCATTGACGAGAACATATTGCTAAAGCTGGCCACTTGGTAAGCTACATCCGCAGGCACGCCTTCTTTGACGTAACGAGTAGTGACTGACTCCAACTGCGCGTATTCTTCTTCAACCAGGTAATGTTCAAGATTTTTAGACAGAATCTCGAACGTCGGTCTGAACATATCAATAGCAGCCTGAATGCCTTCGACTTTACTGCCGTGTCTAATATACCAACGCGACGCTCGACGCATTGTACGGCGCGCATTTTCAAGTAATTCTAATTGTAAATCAGCATCAATCTTATTATCCAATGCTTCGATACTGCGCCACAGTTCATCAATTTTGAAAATACCACGTACAATGGCGTAAGAATCTGCTATTTCAGATACGGTTGCGCCGGTCTCTTCTTGCATTCTAAACACAAAATTGAGGCCCATATCGTTAACCATGTTATTGGTTAATTTAGTGGCTATGATCTCGCCGCGTAGTGGGTGCTCTTCCATTTGCTCACTAAAGCGCTCACGCAATACTTTAGGGAAGGCGCCGACGAGTAATTCCCCGTGGAATGGGTTTTGCGTAATTTCCGGTATGTTGAGCTCATCTTTCAGTACCATCTTGCCATAGGCAATGAGTACACTCAGTTCTGGACGAGTAAACCCTTTACCATTGGCCTGACGGTCAGAGATCTCATCGTCAGACGGTAAGAACTCGAGTTCGCGATTCAATGAACCTGAACGCTCAAGGCCGTGGATAAAACGCAATTGTTCTTTTAATAAGGCACCGCCAAGACGTTCGGTTATAGATATTGATTGTGTTTGACGGTAACAATCTTCAAGAACGAGTTCTGCTACGTCGTCTGTCATATCATAAAGTAGCTCGTTGCGTTGTTTAACGGTGAGATCACCCTTATTCACCAAGCTGTTAAGCAAGATTTTGATGTTGACTTCATTATCCGAACAATCAACACCACCGACGTTATCGATAAAGTCGGTATTGACGCGACCACCATTCGCCGCATATTCAATACGACCAAGCTGTGTCAAACCTAGGTTACCGCCCTCGCCTATGATTTTGGCTTGAACTTCATTTCCGTTTACTCGCAAATCATCGTTGGCGCGGTCTCCGACTTCACCGTGGGTTTCTTTTGTACTTTTAACATAAGTACCAATACCGCCATTCCAAATCAGGTCAACTGGCATTTTTAAAATACCATTGATCAATTCATTTGGTGTCATAGTTGCTTGGCGAGTACCCAGCCATTTCTTCATTTCTGGGGTCAATTTGATCGATTTCGCTGAACGTTCGAAGATACCACCGCCCTTAGAAATGAGAGACTTATCGTAGTCATTCCAAGTTAAGCTCGGGTTCTCGAATAAGCGCTGACGCTCTTTATATGTCTTTTCTGCGTTAGGGTTCGGGTCGAAGAAAATATGAAGATGGTTGAAAGCAGCTACCAGACGCGTTTTCTCGGACAACAGCATGCCATTACCGAAAACGTCACCAGCCATATCACCGACACCGGCCGCAGTGAACTCAGTAGTTTGGCAATCAATTCCCACTTCACGGAAATGGCGTTTAACCGATTCCCATGCACCACGTGCAGTAATACCCATTTTCTTATGGTCATAACCAATACTGCCACCTGAAGCGAACGCGTCACCCAACCAGAAATTAAACTCTTCAGAAATACCGTTCGCAATATCCGAGAATGTTGCCGTACCTTTGTCCGCAGCGACAACTAAGTAGGGATCATCTTCATCCATTCGAACAACGTGCTCTGGGTGAATAATCTTGCCGTCGACAATGTTGTCTGTAATATCGAGCAAGCTGCGAATGAAAATGCGGTAACACTCTTGACCTTCAGCAAAGAATGCCGCTCGTCCGCCTTCTGTCGGTAGTTTCTTACAAACAAAACCACCCTTCGCTCCAACTGGCACGATAACGGTGTTTTTAACTTGCTGTGCTTTTACCAAGCCCAATATTTCTGTTCTGAAATCCTCTTGTCGGTCAGACCAACGCAATCCACCACGGGCGACTTTGCCCCCTCTCAAGTGAACCCCTTCTACTCGTGGGCTGTAGACGAAGATTTCAAATTTTGGCAATGGCAACGGCATATCTGGAATCAATTCAGGTTGTAGCTTGAACGATACGTATGGTTTATCACTGCCATCTGCAGACGGTTGATAAAAGTTAGTCCGCAAGGTCGCTTGGATCATATCCAAGTAACGACGGATAATTCTATCTTCATCCAGATTGTTAACGTTGTCTAACTGTGTTTTGATGGTTTCTAATAGCGCCGCTTCTTTCTTTTCACTTCGCTTGATTGAAGGGTTGAAACGCTGGTTAAAGAAGTCAATTAGCAAGATGGCAATATCTGGGTAATTGGATAGCGCGTTAGCAATATAATCATGACTAAACGAACTTCCCGTTTGACGCATATATTTGGCGAACGCACGTAATATCGTCACGTTGCGACCTGGAAGCCCCGCTCCCAAAATAAGGCGGTTAAACGCATCATCCTCTAATTCACTATGCCAAACCTTGGCAAATGCACCTTGGAAAAGTGCTTGTGCTTGCTCCATATCCATATCGTTGCCACTTTTGTGCAACATGGTGAAATCCATCACCCAATTCACAGAACCTTCTGCACAGGTGATTTTGTATGGGCTTTCATCAATCACGCGAAGGCCAAAGTTTTCCAACATTGGCAAAACATCAGACAAGTGAATGGGCACGTCTTTGTGAAACAGCTTGAGTTTAACGATATGGCTGTCAGATTGTTCTTCTTGAGGGCGATAGAACAACATGTCTAATGTGTGGTCGTCGCCTAATTTTTCGAGTTTTTCGATGTCAACTAATGCGGCACTTGGCAAATTGTGTTCCATGTAACTGCGTGAGAAAGCATTCGTATACTTGCGCTCTACCGCTTTACCTTTCGCCTCACCGTATGCTGACGTAATCGCTGTCGCCAGTCTGTCATTCCAAGTCTTAGTCAATTCCACCATGTTCTTCTCAATTTCCTTCACGTCTACTTCGGCACCATTATCACGTACGCGCGCAATATAGTGAGTTCTTGCATATACAGATTCTGAGAAGTACGTTGTGAACTCCACTTCTTCTTCTGTTGAGAAATAGTGTTTAAACAGGGCCTGAGTTTCTTTACGAAGCTGTGTGTTGTATCGCTCTCTGGGCACGAACACCATGATTGAGTAAAAACGACCGAACAAGTCTTTTCTGACGAACAAACGAGAAATCCCGCGTTCTTGCATCAAAAATATGCCGCGAATAATTTCTACAAGCTCTTGTGCGGGTGTTTGAAGAATCTCATCACGAGGATAAGTTTCTACAATATTCAGAAACGCTTTATAAGCATGTGTGCCTGGAGCAAACTCAGATAACTCACAAACCCGGTCAATTTTGTCTTTGAGAATGGGTAAATCGGTTGCACTGCTGTTATAGAAAGAGGCAGAGTACAGGCCAATAAATCGATGTTCACCAATAACCTGCCCTTCTTTGTTAAACTCTTTCAAGCCAATATAATCCATGTAAGCAGGACGATGCACACGTGCACGAGTATTGGTCTTGGTCAACAACAACGGTTCTTCACTCAATGCCACTTGACGTGAATTTGCTGGCAAATTCGACAATAAGCGAGGTCTGTCGCTAATTGAGTTTTTCATCAACCCCAAACTTGAGTCATTGTCTGGCGTCCAACGGTGATCACCCTCAATCGGTGACACTGAGTAATAGCGATAACCCATCAGTGTAAAATTGTGGTCAGCTAACCAACTCAAAAACGTATTCGTTTGCTCTCTCGATTTATCGCCACCGGGAAAATTAGCCTTAGGCACAGATTTGATAATCGCATTGAGCTTGTCACACATTGGCAACCAATCGGCAACAGCCAAAGATACTTCGTCAACTACCGATTGTAGCTCATCGGTGATGGCTTCTATGTCTGATTTAGACGTCTGACGGTCAACCTCGATCAGGAAGACAGTCTCTTTTGAATCTTTATTCTTGCCATTACCAAGTTCACTGAATTCAACCAGCTTACATTGTTTATCTCGTTTGATGGCGATGGGACTGTGTAATAACAAATGGGCAGTGATGCCTAAACGCGTCAGCGCCATGCGGATGGAATCAACCAAAAATGGCATGTCTTCGACAATCAGCTCTACAATCGTATGGCTAGAATTCCAGCCGTGCTTGGCTATCTCAGGGTTGAATACGCGAATGTAGGGCTTGGACTTGTCGAACTTTTCGAGAACATTCCACAAACTCAGAGTTGCACCATATAAATCACTGTCGGTACGGTTCACTAAGTCTTCGTTTGAAATGTTTTTAAACAGTTGACGGCCAAACTGCTGCACTAAAGCTTGCTGCTTGGCATCGACTTTTTTTTCTATTAAGGCAAAGACGTTTTCTAATAATACGGAATGACGTTGCGAGGTAGCGGTCATGTATACACCTTATTCCTGTCGTAAGTGTCCAGTTTCACAAGCTATTTTCGCTAATAAATGACACTAATAAAAGAGTAAATTTAACGCTTTTTTAACAGAATAGATAACTATGCAGAAAACGCATAAAAAAAGGGCCTTTCGGCCCTTAAAATCGACTAGCTATGCAAAAATATCTGCTCCGATCACTCGCCTCGTTTGTACCAAAGTACGCGAGCGAGTGCCGGTAGTACAATAATTGCACCAAGCATGTTGACCAAGAACATAAATGTCAGCAGAATTCCCATGTCCATCTGGAATTTTAACGAAGAGAAAACCCAAGTACTCACACCAATTGCAAGGGTAATACCGGTAAATAGTACTGCGCTTCCACGTTCTTTTAGTGCTTCCAAATAAGCTTCTTTAACGTTGCTTCCCTCTTTCAACTTGTGACTCATTGTTGAAAGAATGTAAATACCGTAATCGACACCGATACCCACACCTAATGCAATAACAGGTAGCGTTGAAACCGTAAGACCAATTTGTAAGAAGGTCATCAGGGCTTGCGCTAACACTGAAACGACGTATAGCGGTACGACAACCGAAAGTGTTGCACGTAATGAGCGGAAACTTAGCAGACACAAAATGATAACGGCACCGAATACGTAAACCATCATTGGGTCTTGCGCGGCTTTAACGGCTTCGTTTGTCGCCGCCATTACGCCGACCGGGCCTGACGCTAAGCTGAACTTCATATCGTCAGTTTGGTAAGCGTCTCGGTAATCTTTCACAGCATCAACAACGGTAGAAATGGTCTCTGCTTTGTGGTCTTCCATAAACAAGATTATCGGCATTACTGAACAGTCACCGTTCAACAAACCTGAAGACGTTGGAACACGTGAAATGGCTTGTACGAGGGTTTGTTGGTTACGTGGCAACACCTGCCATTTTACATTACCCTCGTTGTAACCGGCGTTTACGATTTTAGCCACTGCTGCCAAAGAGACTGCAGATTGCACACCTTCAACGTTTTCCATTTTCCATTGGAAATCGTCAATCGCTCGCATCACACCGTAATCTGTACAGGCCTCAGAGGTTGTTTCAACCAACACCGAAATGTAATCTACCGTCACCTCGTATTTATCTGTGATCAGGAATGTATCCTGGTTGTAACGTGAATCTTCATGGAGCGCTGGCGCACCGGCATGTAGATCACCAATCTTCATTTGCTGAGATTGGAAGTATCCCAATACAAATAACAGCGCAGTAACAGCTAGAATAACGGTTGCCGTTTTCTTCTCAGCGCACTTATCGACGAATCGCCACGCATTGGTATTTTCACTTTCTTTTTTGGCAAATCGCTCCACATAACTTGGCTTCAGTTTTAGGAAACTCATTAATACAGGTAAAAGCACTAGGTTCGTTAAGATGATAACAGCCACACCCATACTCGCGGTGATTGCCAACTCGCGGATAATGCCAATATCAATAACCAATAGAGTCATGAAACCGACGGTATCAGACAACAATGCAATACCACCTGGAATCAATAAGTTTCTAAATGCCGCTTTGGAACCCTCTTTAGCACACAAACCTTCAACGGCTTTCTTTTCTACCGCGTTAATCATTTGTACGCCATGACTCACACCGATGGCAAAAACCAAGAATGGCACCAATATGGACATTGGATCCATACCAAAACCGATAACTGTGAGTAGACCTAATTGCCACACAACTGCGATAACAGAACAAAGCAGTGGAAGGACAGTTAACATGATGTTTCGAGAGAAGAAGTACACCATGATACCAGTGATAACAAAGGCAATAGCAAAGAACAAGACAACGTCTTTTGCTCCGTTTGCAACGTCACCAATCATTTTAGCGAAACCGATTACATGGACAGTAATTTGGTCGTTCTCAAATTGACCGCGTAATTGATCTTCTAATTCCTGTGCTAGCGCCAGGGTATTGAGCTGCTCACCTGTCTTGGGATCAAGGTCGAGTAACTGTGCAGTGACCATTGCACAACTATAATCGGTTGCCACTTGGCGACCAACAATATTAGCCTTTTCCACATTAGCAGCAACGAGCTCTAGGGCCTGAGGATTTGAAGAATTAAAATCAGCAGGTATGACAGGACCGCCAGCAAAACCTCCTTCTACAATCTCGGTGAATCGAGTAGACGGCGAAAACAAAGACACAACCAATGAGCGGTTGACACCGTTGATAAAGAACAACTGATCATGCACGTTTTTTAACGTATCAAAGAAGTTTTGATTGTAAATATTGCCGCTTGCATCACATACAGAGACCAAAATATTGTTGGCACCACCAAAATCTTTTTGGTGTTCTACGTACGTTTGCATATACGGATGATTCAGCGGAATATTCTTTTCGAAACCCGCATCCATCTTCATCTGTGATGCTTTAAACCCTAAAAACAATGTCGCTAATAAGAAAACACCGACGACAAAGAGTCGATTGTTGAAGACTAATCTTTCTATAAAATGAGTTGCTTTAGACATGAAGACTTATGGTTCCAAGTTGAGCGTTTGAATGCCATTAGCCGTTACCGCTATCGTTTTCCCGTTGAAAGAAAACGCAGTAAGAATGGCACTCTTATCTTGAATTTGACTGACTTCTACACCTTCAGGTGTTTCGCATATCGCGCCGTACGATGGATAATCGACTGTTGGCAACGGCAACGTTGCTTTCACTAAAATGCCATTGTTACCCATAGCAGTAATGAAATCGTCACTAATGTGTACTGAATTCAGCGTTGAGGTATTGCAGGTCGTAACACTTTTCCAACGCCCTTCTCCACTTTTTACATACATATTGCCGCGCAAACCCGCAGCTAAAACGTTTTCATTATCAATCGCTCGAATGTCAAAGAAAGAGCCTTCGTAATCCAGTTCATAGCGAGCCCATGTTTTACCCTGGTCTTCACTGTGCGCAAGTAACCCCGCCTCGCCAGCAAGGAACAATTTGTCGCCAGATTGATTAACACGATTGATATGAGGAAGGATGGAATCGAGTTCCATGAGATAAAACTCTTCGTCCTCTTCACGGATTTCTTCGAGGTACTCTAAATCGTAGGGATTTAACAACTCAGCGTGACGCTCAGCGGTCCAGTTTTTACCACCGTCTGTTGTGCGATAAAACAAACCATATGCGCCTACAGCAATACCGTGTTTGTCATCAAAAAAACTGACATCTAGAAAAGGACGTTCAATATCGGGGTTGTACAACTGAGTTGTCCAAGTTTCGCCTTTATCTGCGGAGTGCAAAATAGTGGCATCATGGCCTACTGCCCATATCTTGTCTCCAACTACATCAACGGCAGTCAGCGTTGATTGAGCTGGTACGTCAGCTTGTTTGAAAGATTCACCGTCGAGTGACGTAAGAATATGGCCGCGTTCGCCGACAATAACTACAAATTCAGACGCTGCTGCATCAAGTAAGGTGGATTGCTCTACGAGTCGAGCTTGGAAAGCATTCTCTGCTACTGCAGAAAAGCTGAGCGCAGCGGCGACAACTGTCGCAAGGGATTTTCTCATACGCGAATTATTCCTCGTATTTCTTAGGTGGGAAACAAAAACGGTTGGCAAGGCCAACCGTTATTCTTCGATTAACGCATACCTTCTCGGCGCAGGGCCTGAGGCGTAAACTCAACGTCTCTTGGGCGTATTGTGAAGTCGTACATCTCTTCTTCGTTATCCAAGCCAATCGCTAGGTAACGACGTGAGTTTAAGTCATGGTAAACATCTAGTGTAGACCATGCTGTCGGAACTTCGTAGTAGTTCACACCGTAAGCAAACGCAACTCGGTACATTTCACCGCGGTTATCATACATGTCCGCTTCTTGAATTTGCCAGCTGTCCTCGTCAATAAAGAAGACACGCTTTTGGTATACGTGACGGAAGCCTTCTTTTAATGTGGCTTCTACCACCCACACACGGTGCTTTTCCCAACGCGTTAAATCAGGGTTGATGTGGTTAGGCTGTAGAATGTCCGCATACTTAGCATTGTCGCTGTGTAGTGCATAGTTATTGTATGCAACATACATCTCGCGCTTGCCTTTCAACTCCCAGTTATAACGGTTTGGTGAACCATTGAACATGTCGAAGTCGTCGGTAGTACGCAGACCATCAGCTGCCGTTCCCGGTGTATCATAAGCGATGTTTGGCGCTAGGCGCACACGGCGCTGACCAGTGTTGTAGGTCCAAGCCTTACGTGGTTCTTTGATTTGGTCAACCGTTTCATGAACCAACAAAGCCGTACCTGCAAGACGAGCAGGTTTTGTCACCTTCTGCTTAAACATGAACAAAATGTTGTCATCTAGTAGGCTTTCAGGTGTCGCATCAGGCTCAGAGTATTTCAGAATGAGTTTTTCATCAAACCCGATAACGTTGTAATCACCGCCAGATGTCACAGCAGCCTGGCCACCGTTACGTTGAACCGCTTCACCGCGATAACGCAAGATGTGGTTCCAAATTGCTTCTAAGCCATTTTGAGGAAGTGGGAATGGGATACCAATCGCCGCTCCTTTAATGCCGTTACCACCATCTAATAGTTCCGCTCGTGTGGCGTTGACTTTAGTCGCATCATAAATGGACTGTGGGTTAGATGCCGAACGGCGTGTCGGATATACCGGCATCTTGAAGGTATCAGGATACGCTTCAAACATTTTAATTTGGCCAGGCGCAAGAAACGCTTCATGCTCTTTGTAGTTTGCACCAGTGATAGTGAACAAAGGCTTGTCTGCCGCAAATGGATCAGGATGGAAATCACCTACCGTGTAGCCTGCAGGAGCGGTTGTGATACCGCCGTCCCATGCCGGAATTGAACCGTCTGCGTTTGCTGCTTTTTCGCCACCCAATGGTGTTAAATCAGCGCCCAGTCTCGCCGCATCTGCATCTGAGACCTTAGCTTGTGCTGCTGTGCCTGCAAGCGCAATTGAAAGCGCTGCAGCAACTATTCCAAATTTTTTCATCATAATTACTACTCTCTAGATTGCATACCTGACGTTGAAAGAAACGAAATCGCGGTCTGCTAATTGGTTAGTTGTACCGATTCCACCCCAGAAGGCACTGTATGATGCCGTTGCTGACCACTTGCTTAAGTAATCAAACGTGAATGAAAGATTCGCTGATTTACGATCCTCGATAAACAAGAACAGTGGATCAGGTGTAGTACCGCTTACATCGTGTGCGAACGTTGCACGTGTACGTAAGTTGATACCCGAGAAAATGTTGTTGTGATCGGCAACCATCAATAATCGATAGCCCCAAGAATCATCAGTCGCGAATGGGTTTGTTTCAGGTCCATCTGACAATGCAGTATGGAGTCCTGTACGCGGGTTGCCGTCTGGGGTTGGCTCTAGTGATGGCGTACGCGCAGTACCTGGTGCATTCAGGCGAAGCACGTTGGGGTCAGGGAAATCGTTAATTTTAACGTAACCTGCTTCACCAAGTAACACTAGGTTATCCGTGCCCAATGCAGGACCGAATACATGCGATACCGTAAATTGCACCTGTGTAGTATCGGAGAAAACAAAACCTTCAGCAGTTTCGCCCGGTCCTACACCACGGCCGATGTTATTCAATTGAGAAATACCGGCTAGGTCTGGGCGTAAACCTGCGTTTGCTAACTGCTCAGGCATACCCATGTAAAGTAATTCAACATCATCTATTTGAAGCGGTTCATCTTGACGATATGCAATTTCACCAGCAAGTGCAGTTTGGCCGATATTGGTGTTAAAACTCAAACCGTATAGTTTGATGTCTTCTGGGTAGAAGAATTGAGCCTCAGTAAAGGCGTCAAGTTGAGCAATGTTGTCACGAGTAATTTCATTTTGGGCCAAGAAAGCAATATCAGCAGCAATCCCTTCCTGTGTGAAGTTAGACGTGATACCCGAAATCAAAGGACGTTGACTGTGGTAGTTGATATGGTAAAGACTGATCTCAGTTTCGTTCAATGCCTCTGCAAAGTACGTCATACGCAGACCGTATTGGCCTTGATCATCAGCATCATTGTGCGCAGCACTACTGAAATCGCGAACCGCTACACGCGTCGGATAAGCAAGGTACGCTTGTGAGATTGTTGCGGCGTCAGCGCCGGCTCTTAATGCATCACCCAAGCCGTTTAAGGACGCCATTAAGTGAGCTAGGTCAATATCAGGGTTACCTGTGAAGCCAAGCTGAATATTATTTGCCTGACCACCTTCACCAGCGAAGTCATTCGTCGCCAAGTAGCTACCCGCAACTGGCAACCAACTTTCTTGCCACTCGTACTGGTAGTAACCAGAAACACTGAGGTTTTCGGTTAAACCCAATGACGCGAAGACCATTCCAACGGGTAGAAATACTTCTCTTAGTTCTGCGCCTGGTGCTTGCGCGCGGTTAACATCAACCGGGTTTGTTGTGTTGATACCGTGTTGGATGAATGTACTTTCACCCCAGCTGATTACTTGGTCACCGATACGAACGGTTAATGGCTTGTCACCAACCCAAAGGTCAGCGTAGAAGAATGCGTCATAAAGACGGATATCAGAGCAAAGTAGGTCGTTAGCTTCAGGTGCAGCACACAAGTCATAGCTTTGGCCAGTGATTGGGTTGTTCCAATCGCGATTACCATCTGCTTGCTCAAAATCGTAGAACCAGAAACCTCGAGCAAAGAAACCGAAATCACCGTACTTGATATCTAGTTCATGGGTACCTGAAATCTGAGTTGAAAAGGCTTTTCCTGGATCGTGAAGCAAGTTACCTAAATCACCGTTCGCAGAATAACCACCGACTTCAGCTAGACTCCAAACGTCTCCACTTGGATAGATAACGTTGGTCGCCGCATTGTAACCACTCCAATCAAATTGGGCTTGGTTACTTTTACCGATGAGGTTCAAGTCTCTGTCTTCCACACGGAAACTTGTAGCGAAGGTGAAGCTTGAATCTAGCGTGACGCTAACGTCGCCAAAATCCCAATTTGCCGCAGATGCCGGCAATGCTGCTGCGCTCAATATAGCAATAACGCCAGCTGCAATTGGTGACTTTTTAAACGCACTAGGTCTATTTGTCATAATTTTTATTCTCCCTTGTCGACGCGATACCTGCGAAGACGTAAAGACCAACCATTTTGATTTAACAAAATGATTACATCATTTTAAGCGAATCGCAAGAACTAATCGTACCAGTTAACACAATTAAAGTACGTATTTGAATTAAATAATAATTATTGATGGTTTTTTAGTCTTTGGCCTTAATTCTTAACGCATTTTTTCAAATGCGATAATTTTATTGGCTCGGTTGACAGTCATTCGAAATCGACCCTTTATTCCTAGGCTAGTGACAAACGGGCGCAGGCGCGTAGCGGGTATTTGTACGCGTCTGCCACATTCAGATGTCAAAATCACCGAACTGGATGATTGTTGGTAAAGCACTCCACACTCGCCATAATCGATTCCAAGACTAAAAAAATACTGAGTATCACTCTGATTTATGCTCATAAGACAAGCTTTTACTCACTTTTTCGAATAAGTCTTTGCTCAAGTCAGATTGAGATAGTAGACGACTCAACTGCCCCTTCATTAACTCTTGATGTTCTGTTGAGAAACGTTGCCACTGGGTTAGTGGTGTTACAATACGTGATGCCACTTGAGGGTTAGCTTTATCCAGTTTTATCAAATAATCGGTGACATAGCGGTACCCTGCCCCCGATGGTTCATGAAAACCCGAAGTGTTATAAAAGGCAAAGCTCCCTAACAGTGCTCTAACGCGATTAGGGTTATCGCCTTTGAATGCTGGATGTTCTTGCACCAACTGAACCTGAGATAGTATGTCAGTGCGATGAGTTGTGGCTTGTAAGCCAAACCATTTGTCCATCACCAGAGCATCATCGCGCCAATCTTGTTCAAAACGAGACATCAGATTGTCAAACAAGGATAAATCACACAACTGTGCAGCCTTCAGTGCGCCGAGTTTATCGGTCATGTTGTCTGCTGCATTGAAATGCGCTTCAATGCGTTGTGCGCAAGTGGTGTCTACCGCAAGCAACTTAAGCACTTGATTTTTGCAGCGTCGCCCTTGTATTGCGCTTTGCTCATATTGATACGTATCGTTTGAGATGCTGTTATAGATTGAAACAAGCTCATCATGTAACTTTTCACATAAAGTCCTACAAAAGACGTCCCTTGCTTTGAGCAATGCTGCAGGCACTATGTCTTTGCGGCTTTGGCAAAGGGTTTCGAAGCTTGGAATAACAAGACACTCTCCCAACAACTCATGGTTATCTCGTTCTTTGAGCAGTGCAGAAGATAAACCAGTCCAAATTTGTTCATCTATTGCGTCAATACCTTCGGCTTCGATAGTAGCAATACACAAATCATAAAGCTGTTGGATAGCATCCCATCGATTAAAATTGTCTGGTGCTGAATTGAAAATCGCCAGTAACTCATGGGGCGTCAATGGGTTGTCTAGCCTTACGGGAGCTGAAAAGTTTGCTAGTAGCACAGGTACCGGTTGCTGATTGCACTCTGAGAAGGACAATTCTATCTTGGATTCACAGAGTTGAATCATGTTGTCTTGAATTTTGCCATGGTCATCCTTCAGTATTTCGCCATTTTCATTCAGGCAATAAATACCCACAGGTATGTGCAAATTTTGTTTTTGTTTTTGGTCTGCGGTAGATGGTGTATGTTGATGCAAAGTCAATGTAGCTTTACCTGAAGTTACATCCCATTCTCGTTCTACTTTGACACATGGCGTACCGGACTGAGAGTACCAGAGCGCAAATTGTGACAAGTCAATATCAGTTACACTTTGCATCGCAGCAACAAAATCGTCACAGGTAACCGCTTGGCCATCGTGACGTTCAAAATACACATCCATTCCTTTGCGATAGGTTTCACTACCCAACAACGTATGCATCATCCGGATAACTTCCGCACCTTTGTCGTACACAGTTACCGTATAGAAATTATTCATTTCCATTACTTCATCGGGTCGGATAGGATGACTCATCGCACTCGCGTCTTCCGCAAATTGATGTTCTCGCATCACCCTTACTTGCGAAATTCGCGTACTAAGTGGAGACGTCATATCGGCACTAAACTGTTGGTCTCTAAATACGGTCAGTCCCTCTTTCAAACTCAGTTGGAACCAGTCACGACATGTCACTCTGTTGCCCGACCAATTGTGAAAATATTCATGAGCAATCACTGATTCGATATGAAAAAAGTCTTCATCTGTCGCGCTAGCTTGGTCTGCCAATACGAATTTACTGTTAAAGATATTGAGGCCTTTATTTTCCATCGCCCCCATATTGAAGAAATCTACTGCCACAACCATATAGATATCGAGATCGTACTCGAGACCGTACACTTGCTCGTCCCAAGCCATTGCACGTTTCAGGCTTTCAAGTGCAAAGACCCCTTTATCCTTCATGCCTTTGTCAACGAAAAGCTCAAGTTTGACGTCTCTACCAGAGCATGTAGTGAAACTATCATCGAGTCGGTCAAACTCACCTGCCACAAGCGCGAACAGATAGCAGGGTTTTGGGTGCGGGTCGTGCCAAGTCACCCAATGCTCATCGCCATCATCCCCGCGCGCGATTGCGTTACCGTTGGACAGTAAAGTGGGCAATGACGCCCTATCACCAATGACAGTGACGGTATACACACTCAGGATATCTGGCCGGTCAATGAAGTAGGTAATCCGCCTAAAACCTTCCGCTTCACATTGCGTACAAAAAACCCCATTACTCAAATACAAGCCTTCGAGCGCTTTGTTTTGCGACGGGTCTAACCGAGTTACAATAACCAGCTCAAACTCATCCGGTACATCGGCAATAACAAGTTGTTCGTCAGTTAATTTATAGTGGTGAACCGGAGCGTCATGAATTTTGGCACTCACAAGCTCTATATTTTGGCCATCTAAAATCAATGGCGCATCGTTGTCTCCGTTACGAACTACTTTTAATGCTGATGTGACCAGCGTTTTTTGGTCATGCAAATGAACGGTTAAATCAACGGAAGGAATAAGGAAAGACGGTGACGTATAATCTAAACGTCTTTTGACTAGGTCAGACATGTAAGCCTCTCTGAATGATGCTTATACCCAACGCTTAGGCTTGGCCCGGATAATGAGTCGAAAATAAAAACCAAGAGCTTCGTCACTGCCATTTCGGCACCGTATTACACGTTACTCTTGGTTCTGTATCGCCCTATCCCTTATTGCAGCACATTCACTGCACATTGCCTAAGGGAGTGTTGCTAAAAATTATGCTTTATTCGTTTCTTCTTGTGTATCGAAAGGCGGTTCTAAGCGCAAAATTTTGATACCAAGATAGGCGTAAATCACGGCTAAAACTGGATTAATTAAATTAAAGAAAGCATAGAACAAATAATCAAGTGGGTTTACTGCTAAAACGCCGTGCATGTAGGCACCGCATGTATTCCACGGAATCAGTGGCGAGGTTAGCGTCCCACCGTCTTCTAGGCTTCGACTTAGGTTTAGTTGGTCTAATCCACGCTTTTTGAATTCTTCTTTATACATCCTACCCGGCATCACAATAGAAATATATTGGTCAGCGGTGAAGATATTTGTACCGATACACGTGAGGATTGTGCGCGTTACCATTGAACCTGCAGACTTTGCACCGCGCAAAATTAATGCGACTGCGCGTTTGAGCAAGCCGACTTTCTCTAGTACCGCGCCAAATGACATTGCACAAATAATTAACCAAATCGTATTGAGCATGCTCGACATACCACCACGGCTTAACAAGTCATTGAGTTTTTCATCAGACGTTGAAAAACTCACGCCATCAAAAAGTGCTGCCCAAACCACTTTGACTGTTCGGATTGTTTCAGAATCCCCTTCCGCGCCCATACTAATCACGACATTACCTTGGAACAGTACCGCCCATAATCCCCCTAGCAAAGCACCGATAAATACCGCCGGAAACGCTGGGACTTTTTTGATAGCCATCGTCAGTAGGACTACCAATGGAACAAGTAAAATAGGCCCAAGTTCAAAAGAGGAATTCAATACTGACTGCATTTCCTCAATACGAGAAACCGTTTGTGATGTGTCCTCCGAGAAGCCTAAAAGAAGAAATAGGATTAGCGTCAATACGAAGCTAGGAATTGTTGTCCATAACATATAGCGAATATGGTCAAACAAGTCAGTTCCTGCGACCGCTGGTGCTAAGTTTGTTGTTTCAGATAGCGGACTAATTTTATCACCGAAATACGCCCCAGAGACCACGGCACCGGCGGTTACAGCTGCTGATAAATCCATCCCTGATGAAACGCCCATGAGTGCAACACCAACGGTTGCCGCCGTTGTCCAACTACTGCCGATACTCATAGCAACAACAGCACAAATTAAGCAGGCGGCCGCATAAAACATCGATGGGTTTAGCAATTCGAGGCCGTAATAAATCAAGGTTGGTACGGTACCCGCAAGCATCCAAGTGCCGATCAATGAACCGACAGCAAGTAAAATTAGGCAGGCTCCCAATGACATTGAGATACCTTTAACAATACCTTCCTCAATCGCTTTCCAGCTGTAGCCATTTTTAAGGCCAATGATGGAGGCCAAGCCCATACCGATTAGCAAGGCAATTTGGTTAGGCCCATATGACGAATTATCTTCGAACAACCAAACTGCGGTCCCCATCATAACGATGAGTGAAACTATTGGGATAACGACGTCTAATACCGTTGGTTCTTTTATTTGTGTTGTCATGTTTTTCACCTTACGACTACATAACTGAACGGATGAACATGATTAGAATCACCACTGGGCAGACAAACTTGACATACCAAGGCCAAATTTTCCAAAACATCGACTGCTCAGCATTTTCAAAGCCAGATTTTAATTCTTCTAAAATGGCATTACGTTTCCATACCCATCCGGCAAAAATACACAATACAAGGCCGAGAAGCGGCTGACTATACTCAGTTGTCAGGGTAATAACGAAGCCAAAGAGCGCGCCAAAATTGAATATAATCAAAGAGCTTGTAGCCAATATAATGGCTGCCATAGTCCATACTGCCTTTTTGCGAGCCATCCCTTTACTTTCTACTAGATAAGCGACGGGCACTTCCAGCATTGAGATTGAAGAAGTGAGAGCCGCGATGGCCATCAGTGCAAAGAAAGCAAAAGACACAAATACACCAACGCTACCAATGGTCTCGAACAATGCCGGTAGCACAGTGAAAATGAGCTGGTCGCCTTCGATTAGTACGCCTTCGGCGGTAAATATCTCTACACCATTATTCAATGCAACATACATTGCTGGGATGATTAGCATACCCGCTATAATTGCAACACCGATGTCCACAAGTGCCACTGAAGCACCAATTGAAGGTAGGTTTTCATTTTTACTGACATAAGAACCATACACCAGCATAGTACCGACACCTAGAGACATAGAGAAGAACGCCTGCCCCATCGCACTGATTAATAGCTCTGGGTTTAGCAATGCTGAGAAGTCAGGAACGAGATACGCTTTCCAACCATCGATAGCACCCGGTTGAAAACTCACATAAACAATCAAAGCCACGATGATGATCACGAGCGTAGGCATAAGTCTGACTGACCATTTTTCAATGCCTTCTTTTACGCCACCTGTGACAATTAGCGCCGTCATCGAGATGAAAATTGCACAGAAAATCCAATTTCGCGTGTTTGAAAAACCAAGTAACCAATCGGATGCACTGCCAATACCGACTGCGCGCACCGATGACTCGGTGAAGTAGGCAAACATCCATCCACCGACAATGGCGTAAAATGCCAGTATGAGTGAAACCGTAATGCCGCCCCAAATACCGGTAAGGGTGCCGGCCGGATTACCATTACTGATTTTGCCGAGCGCATCGACCATATTCGAGCGAGTTGCTCTACCGATAATCAGCTCAGCCATGAGTACGGGATACGCTAACGCGAATGCAAGAATTAAGTAGACGAGAACGAATGCCGCCCCACCATTACTTGCGACTTGTGTAGGAAAGCCCCAAATATTACCCAATCCAACTGCAGAGCCTGCAGCAGCGAGTATGAAGCCAATTCGTGAAGAGAATTCACCTCTCAGTGCCATGATTTTTCCCTTTATTATTGTTTTATTGTGTTTTCTGTCGCTAGACATAAAAAAGGGGCTGACGATGCATGCCAGCCCCTTTTTCGTATTCTAACTAGTTTCGTCGAATCGCGTATTTGCCAGTTTCGATTAGGTCGAAAGTGATATTAGCCGCTTCTGCTAGGAACGGGTCAATCTCTTCTAGCTCTTCAGGTACATCGTCAAGTGTCGTTACTTTTTCCATACCCATACGTTCTAGTCTTTCATTTACTCTTGTTAGTGCATCCGTTTCCTGTTGCTTATCTTCAGCTTCTCGCTCAGATTTCACAAGAGAAATAAAGTCTTTATCCTTGTTCTTTTTGTACTCTTCGATGTCTTGATAAATATAATCAAACTCTGGGTCTTTTAACACTCGAGCTTGGTGTTTAGCAGTTAATACGTCCAACGTTTCAGTCGTATCGGCAAATGTCATGTAATTCGCGCGGTTGATGCTGTCGTAAGGTAACGCATTCTCTTCTTGGCTTTCGCCCCACTCGTCAGGATTAATCGCAGACGGGTACAAAATGTCCGGAACAACACCCAAGTGCTGAGTACTGGTGCCATTAATACGGTAGAACTTCGCAATGGTAAATTGAACCGAGCCGAGAGGGTTCTCATATAGGTCATAGATTCGACCTAGGCCCCTGTGCTGCTGCACCGTACCCTTACCAAATGTTTGTTCACCGATGATCAACGCACGATTATAATCTTGCATTGCCGCGGCAAAAATTTCAGATGCCGATGCACTATAACGGTCTACTAGTACCGTCAACGGACCGTCATAAGCAATCATGCCGTCGGTGTCACGATTAACACTGACGCGACCTTCACCGTAACGAATCTGAACCACTGGGCCTTTGTCGATGAAAAGACCGGTTAATAGCGTCGCTTCAGTTAACGAACCACCACCATTACCTCTTAAATCGATAATGACACCTTTGACGTCTTCGGCTTTAAGTACGTCTAATTCCTTCTTCACATCAGCATGCAAATTATTGTAGAAACTAGGAATGTCGATTACGCCAACTTTTTCGCCTTGGAAAGGCCCCGTTTCGGGGACAAAGACTTCGGCTTTTGCTGCGCGATCTTCTAGCTTAATTTTGTCACGAGTCAGGCTCACAACCGATGTCGATTTACTGTCAGTAGAGCCCTTCTCGACTTGTAATCGAACTACGCTTCCCTTCGGACCTTTGATCAGTTCGACGACTTCGTCTAGGCGCCAACCAATGACATCAACAAAATCTTCGTCATCTTGTGCTACACCTACAATTTTATCTTCGGGCTTCAGCGCTTTCGATGCGTCCGCTGGACCACCAGGGACAATACGTTGAATTACCGTGTAATCGTCTTCACTTTGCAGTACTGCGCCTATTCCTTCGAAAGACAAATTCATTTCCATCTTGAAACGATCAGCGTTGCGCGGTGATAGGTAACTGGTATGGGCTTCAATGGAACGAGCGAAGGCGTTCATAGCCGTTTGGAAAACGTCTTCACTTTTAGTTTGTTTCAGGCGTTTGATAGCCCGAGTATAACGCTTATCCAAAAGCGTTTTGGCTTCTTCCCAGGTTTTACCCGCAATGACTAAGTTCAAGCCATCGTATTTAACTCTTTGGCGCCACAGCTCATTGAGCTCGGCTTCAGTAGCAGGCCATGCAGCGTCTTCGCGGTCGTAGTAGAATTTGTCATCTGCTTTTTCGAAATCAAAGCCCTTGTCCAACAAGGATAACGCGTATTCAAACCGCTCAACGCGACGTTCTAACATGCGGTTGTACATAACGTATGCCAGCTCAAGGTTTCCCTTGGCCATTGCATCGTCAAATGCCAATTCGTAGCTTTCAAACTCTTTAATGTCTGAAGCCAAGAATACTTGCTTATTACTATCAAGCGACCGTAAGTAACGGTCGTACATTATGCTTGATAGTTCATCATCCAACGAAATTTCCTTGTAGTGTGCACGGGTAAACAAGGCACTTACGCGCTTTGCAGACACCGCATGCTGGGTCTCTTGCTTGAGAACGGGGAGTTGTTCTACTTCAGTGGTTGATGAACCAGCACTGGCGCCAACGCTCAGTGTTAAGAATGCACTTGCTACGGAAATTCGAAGGATATCTTTCATACTACGACCTCTTGGAACGAGCTAGACGTAAAGTCTCAGGAGCGACTTTGACAACCATCCCTGTGTCCAATTGCACATGGACACCATCTTTGGCAACTTCAGTAATTATGGCAGGCATTGGTGATTTGCCCAGTTTTACTGTGACTTTTGTCCCGTTTTTTAAATCCGCGTCTGTTAATTTCGCGGGCGGTACTCTATTTTGTCTGTGAGAATTTGATTTAGTTCCCGAAGACGTAAATTTCTTTTGACCTTCTGCGCCGGGCTTTTGGCTTCGACGGGGCGGACGTTTATCGTTTTTACGGCTTTCTTTTTGCTGCGCTTTGCGCTTTTCAGCTGCTTTTGCTTTGCTCTCTTCAAGCTGCTGTTGTGCGTGGTCTGCGTGCTCTTTTTCAATTTGAGCGTCATTGTTGCCGTCTAAATCAACACGAAACACACCTTCTTTAACGCTGTGGAGGTAGCGCCAGCTGTTTGTGTAATGACGCAAAGTAGAGCGCAAAAGCGTCTTACTTACCCTTTCCTCGTTCTCTAAACGAGTTGCAAGATCCTGAAAAATACCGATTTTTAAAGGTTTTGCATCACCTTCTACACTAAAGCAGTTTGGGAATGACTCGGCTAAAAATGCGATAACGTCTTTGCTATTTGTAAACTTTTCTGTTGGTTCCATCAATAATTCAGTGGTAATTAGTGTGTTTCTTCAGTATCGGCATCATCCCAAGTTGCTAGCTGCTGGTCAACCCAATCTAGCAATTCTCCCTCATCCAAATCGACGAGGTGAAGGTCTTGATGCCACGTTTCCCATACAAGGCCCAATAATTTTTCCAGCCTTTGGGTATCAATATCTTCATCAGCACGATCATACATCAGGTGCAAAATGAGATTTAATTGCTCAGCTGCGCCATCTGGATCATCGTGATAATCCTCCATGTCTGCAAATGTCGCCAACGCGACATGGATATCGACATTCTGTTTCATGAAATACTTTCGATAAGTAGCGAAACGATAGACTCAAGTTTAGCTTGGTCTTGTTCTGTAAAGCGATCGTGAACCGGACTGTCAATGTCCAACACGCCCAGCAGTCTACCATCTTTTTTCAAAGGAATAACAATTTCTGAATTGGACGCCGCATCACAAGCAATGTGCCCTTCAAACGCATGGACGTCGGCGATGCGTTGTACTTCACCAGTCTGAGCTGCTGTACCGCATACGCCCTTTCCCATTGGGATCCGTATACAAGCAGGCAAGCCTTGGAACGGCCCGAGTACGAGTTGGTCATCTTTGTACAGATAAAAACCTGCCCAATTGACTTCTTCTAATTGATTAAACAGCAATGCACTGATGTTCGCCATATTGGCAATCATATCTGGCTCGCCATGTACGAGAGCCCTTGCTTGTTCGACAAGGGTGCCGATTGGGGAGTAACTCAAATCTGTATTCTCTATCGTTAGTTTTGTATTTCAAACACCACTGCCACATCAGCAGTGTGAGTTTGAGTGCCGGGCAATGATGCCTGTGCAATATCACTGAACGCTTTGGTTTCGAACATTGGACTAGGCGAGTTTGCATTGAGTAAATTTACCGCCACAACTGCACCGAGCTTCACATCGAGTTCATTAGCCACCAGTGATGCCTTCAATTTTGCTTCTTTCACAGCATTTATCAAGGCTTGATGGGCATAATTTTCTTCGCTTTTGTGCAATAACTTGAACGATTGCACACGATTTATACTATTTTTTGTCACACCATCAATAATGTTGTCAAAATCTTCGATGTTGTCATGTGTCACAGAAACAACTCGGGTCAGAATATATCCTTTGTTTTCACGACCTTTGGATTGGCTGTGTTCTATCCACGGTTGTAAATTAACATCCATAGATGTGATGCTATTTTCATTCACGCCTCGTGTGACTAGAAACCGAACAATACGCTGAACACTCGCTGATGCTTTTTGATTCAAATCAGAGACTCGCTCACCGCGTTCTTCTATGACTACGTCAAACGCAAAGGCATTGGGTACAAGCTCAACGGCACCAGAGGCGGTAACAGAAATCGTCTCTCTATCGGTTTGTTGTGCTGCGACTCCTGCGCTGTAAGTTAACAAAAGGCCAATTGCAATTCCCAAAAACTGTTTCATTTTTCACTCCGCTGATAATTAGGTTTTATCCATAAGCCTAATAACCACTGGGTTAATCCAAGCTGAACGAGATTGGCTATCCGAAAAACCAATATGACACTAGCACCGCCATAGAAATTCCGCCGAGGTCGGCCGCCAGACAGCACGGTAACGCGTAACGGGAATATTTAATACCTACGGCGCCCAAATACACTGCTAACACGTAGAAAGTCGTTTCAGTACTCCCCTGCAATACTGATGCTAATCTACCGGCAAAACTATCAGCGCCATGGTGTTGCATTGTCTCTATCATTAAGGCTCGAGCGCCACTACCACTGAGTGGTTTCATCAATGCTGTAGGCAGGCCATCGACAAATCGTGCGTCAACGCCCAAGATACCAACCAACCAAGCGATGCCTCCGATAATCGAATCCAACACACCACTCGCCCGCAGCGCAGCAATAGCAATCAACATAGCAACCAAATAAGGTATTAACATAATAGCGACATCGAAGCCTTTTTTTGCACCCTCGACAAACAAACTGTAGGCATCCACGCCTTTACGCCAAGCCGACGCGAGTACTAGAGCAATAAAAGCAAACAACAACCCATTAGCAAAGACTGAGGAATGGGTCGCCAGTAATTCACTCGATAAATATGAAAAATACAAGACAACGGAAGCAAGTAAACTTAACGCTAATACGGCATACAGGAAAATAACGCGATTGAAGAGATTTATCCGTTGTATGGCGCAAGTGACTAATAAACCTGTCAGTGTCGACGCTGAGGTTGCCAATAAAATTGGTACGAAAACATCTGTGGGTTGAGCAGCCCCCGCTTCAGCGCGATATAAAAATACGGCAATGGGAAACAAAGTCACGGAAGACGTATTGAGGACCAAAAACAGTATTTGGCTGTTGGTGATTGTCTGTTTGTCTTTATTCAAAGACTGTAAATCTTCCATCGCTTTGATGCCAAAAGGCGTGGCTGCGATATCTAACCCGAGGAAATTAGCCGACATATTCATGGTCATCGAACCAACTGCTGGATGGCGCTTCGGTACGTCTGGCATCAACCGGCAGAACAGCGGGCTGAGGCCATAGGCCACTTTTTCAACGAGACCAGTATGCTCTGCGATTTTAAAAATGCCCAACCAAAAAGCGAGTAATCCAATTAGTCCTATTGCGATTTCAACACTCAATTTTGCCATCGACGTCATAGCCGTCATCGCGGCTTCAAAGCCCGCCCCGTCACCCGAAAATAGGGCTTGTATTGAGACAACAACGAACGCGATGAGGATAAAGCTCATCCAAATTTTATTGAGCATAGGGTGTGTGGTAATGAGTTCTTATATGGGCAAGATAAGTAATTTTTCGATTGTCATCAATGACTTTCAAAAGGTTTTGAAGATGGTCTTTGCCATAACAGGAACTGATGAAAGGAAAACGCCCTCGTTTCGAGGGCGCTTGTCACTATTTGAGGACCTTTTTGAGGCTTGATAAACAATAATCGACGTTTTTGTCGGTACAACCATGGCCCATTAAACCGATACGCCAGACTTTTCCAGCCAATGCACCGAGCCCAGCGCCAATTTCTAGATTATAGTCGTTGAGCAAGGTGCTTCGAACCTGAGCATCATCAATACCATCAGGAATTCTGACGGCATTGAGTTGAGGTAACCTACAATGTTCTTCTACGGCAAACTCTAAGCCTAATTCAGCCAACCCTGACGCCAGTTTCTTGTGTGTTGCACTATGTCGTTCCCAACTGTTCTGTAAGCCTTCCTCTTGGAGCATAACTAAACTCTCGTACAAGGCATACACAGTATTGACCGGTGCAGTATGGTGGTAGGCTCTTTTACCGCCTTTACCCCAGTACCCAACGATAAGATTCATGTCTAAGAACCAACTTTGCACTTTGGTTTTACGGTTTTGTATGAGTTCTACAGCTTTATCGCTGAATGACACGGGAGCTATACCAGGTACACACGACAGGCACTTTTGTGAGCCTGAATAAATCGCATCGATACCCCAACCGTCAACATCAATTTCGATACCCGCTAGCGATGTTACTGCATCAACGATGGTGTAACAGTTGTATTGTTGCGCAATTTCACACAACAGTTTGGCGTCATTGCGCACACCTGTAGAAGTTTCGGCATGCACGAATGCAACAAATTTAGCCTCTGGATTTGAACGAAGTGCATCCTCTAGTTTTTCTGGCGTTGTCTGCGTTCCCCAAGTATCTTCGACTTTGATCGCCTTACCGCCACATCGTTCAACATTTTCAACCATACGTGTACCAAAGACGCCGTTAATACACACAACAACAGTGTCACCAGGTTCCACTAAATTAACAAAACATGCCTCCATTGCCGCCGAGCCAGGAGCAGATATCGGCATTGTCAGTGCGTTTTCGGTTTGAAATGCGTATTGCAATAGCGCTTTAGTGTCGTCCATTAACTGGATAAACATAGGATCGAGGTGGCCCAAGGTTGGGCGGCACATAGCATTGAGTACGCGCGGACTGACGTCAGAAGGCCCCGGCCCCATTAACGTTCGAATGGGCGGAGTAAAGGTTTGATAAGTTTGCATGATTAAATCTCCAATCTACGCGTTGAATCTCGATTGTCACAACATATTCATCAAACTACAAGGTGTCATCCTCAACATAAATCTCGTGAATAGGAAAAGAGAAAATACACTGTGGATAAACCGTGAACAATCTGTAGATAAAACAGACGCTATGTTCACATTTAAAACAAATGAATTTGTTTTATCGCCAGAATTGTGTGAAATTTGTTCACAACTCTGATTTAAGTGCCTGAATTTATGAAATTAAAATATTTCAAAAAAATTGTTTATATTTTGAGCGCTTTTGTTCTATTATTATTGTCCATCTAGTAATTTTGATGAACTCCCTCCCGTTGAGGTGAAAAGTTAGCGCACGGCTCAGCAATGAGCCATTCCCCTAGGCCCGGAACTCCTTAGTTCTGGGCATTTTTTATTGGGCGAAAGGATAAGTTCAGCGCTATACGGGTTTTAATTCACTTGAAAAGCGCTTTGCATTATTCGCATAGTGCTGCGCTGAAAGCTCGAGCTGTTTACCCATATTTTCATTTAACGTTTTTACAATTTTTCCTGGACTACCCATTACTACTGAATAATCGGGGATTTCCATGTTTTCAGTAATCAAGGCATTGGCTCCAATCACGCAATAGCGCCCGACTTTTGCCCCGTTTAGTATGACGGCGTTGATTCCCACAAGGGTGTAATCACCAATTGTACAGCCGTGAAGCATCACTTTGTGCCCGACTGTCACGCCATTGCCTATTGTTAGAGGGGAACCGTCATCACTGTGTAACACACTTCCATCTTGAATATTGGTTTGCTCACCAATTTGGATACATTCGTTGTCACCACGGATAACCGCGTTAAACCACACGCTGGACTCTTTTTCGATCACCACGTTGCCGATGACATGTGCGCCAGGCGCTACATAAGTGTCCGGCGCAATTTTAGGGGCAAGTTCGCCCAGTTGATAAACCATGATCACTCTTCCTTAGACTGTATTTGACGCATCAAACCCTCTTGCATGGCGGAAGCCACGAGTTCGCCCTGCTTATTGAAAAACTGCCCTTTTACAATGCCTCTGGCGTTGCCACTAAACGGACTATCCATGACGTATAGAAGCCATTCGTTCATATCAAAGGGCTTATGGAACCACATGGCATGGTCAATGGTTGCCATTCGCAACGACTTATCAGTCATGGAGATACCATGGGGTTGAACGGAAGTACTGAGAAAATGGTAATCCGAGGCATACGCCATGGTTGCTTGATGTAATGGAATAGATTGACTTAGTCCTTCTTTTGCCCTCATCCATACATAGCGAACTGGATCGCGTTTCTGTGCACGAAATGAATGTGCGGCGTCGACTGTGCGGATGTCGATAGGTTTGTGGTAGCTCAGCGCTTCTTGCATTCTCGGGGTAATTTTATCGAAATTATCTTCGTAAAAACTGATATCTGACTCTACATCATCTGGGCCAGGCACTGTCGGCATTTGGGCGAATTGGTGCGACAACCCATTCTCTGCTCGTTGGAACGATGCCGTCATGTAAAAAATAGTTTTACCATTTTGTACGGCTTTCACTCTTCGAGTACAGAAGCTGCGGCCATCCCGGACTACCTCAACATCGTAGACAACCGGTTTTTTAGCATCACCGGGAAGCAAAAAATACGTATGAAATGAATGAGCAAATAGATCGTCAGCGACGGTGCGATAGGCAGATGTCAACGCTTGGCCTAGGACTTGACCACCAAACAAGGCGCGAAAACCCAAGTCCCAACTGTCGCCTCGGTACAGGCCTGATTCAATATTTTCCAATTCAAATAGCGACGCTATTTTTACATCTTTCATCATTAATCCTCTTGCGATTGACCACCTTAAATGGGGCGCTACAGTCCTACTTCAGCCCTTGGATTCCGGGGATAGTACTTTTCAGGTAGGTGCGCTCGGTGCTCAAAAATTCGTGTGTCTTTATACGGTAATTTCATAAATCCTGAAATACCCACACCCGTTATTTTCGGTATATGTTCTACAATCTCATCGAGTAATGCTCGGAATTGTGTTTCTGATTTGTGATCTAGCAACATGTAATAACTGTGAATTTTCAGATGGTTGGGTAACGCCTCGAAGATGATACACCCCGTATGATGTATATCGTTTAACGCTTCGATACAGCGCATGATGTCACTGGGTAATGCGAGTAGCTCGTCTGGGTCATCACCATCTTCAAAGTATGAGTGCATTCTGGATTCATCTGTAGAGACAGACGCTCTACTCAATTCGAAAGGAATGCGACACGCTGATGTAGGCGTAAAGGGTATTGTCGGGTCTTCCCGCTCTATATGCAGTGTATCCTTTGCGTTGAACAGACAACACTTAAAGATACCAGGGCGATGTATGGCTCTCGCTAAATCGATAATGGTATTGACGGATAATTCGAAAGCGATTTTTAAATCGTGATCATAAAGGTTCAAACTTGAATCGACATAAATCCCCTCAGGCTCCCAACGAATTGCCATCCCCCCTACGACAGGGAACCTCCCTAATCGAGAGACTGCAGCGATGAAGGCCTTTTCCGTCGCGCCCATTCCTTGTAGGTACTGTTTGTAATATCGGTCAAACTGAGCGTCATTTAGATAATTGAGGTCTTCGGCAATGTGGTGGCCTTGTTGACGCAAAAACGATTTTCTTGAACTGTACACCACCGTCTCAATTGATTCACTGTGGTAACCGAGCCATGTTGGAATGCTAGGTGTGTATTCTAATGGCTTGTCCGCAACAAACACCGTTTGACGAAGGACATGAAGGTGGTTAAAAAAATAATCGCCACCCTGCCTTCTTTTGACCGGGTCGTCGCTTAGCATGTAACTCAACACGCTGGCCAGCAACTTTGGCAACCCCAATGATTCGGGCGTAATCACCTTGGTTCCAAATCGACATGATTGACCTGACGCGAGAGCGTACAAGGTCCCTGCCATTCCTTGTTCATCAAACCTAGGCGTCGACAGACCACCGTTAAGCTGGTCTTCACCAATAAAATATACGTCTCCTAATCGCGCGTTGGTATTTTGTAAATCACCAGACATCAAGTCCATAACGTTACTGCCAACCACTTGACCGGACTCATCGATTTGGGCAAATACAGATGACCCCCAATCTATCAATCCAATGGTTTCCCGAGATTCATCAAAGACAATGTTAGAGGGTTTAATATCACCATGTACGATGGGAGAGTCTGCCCCCCCTTTTTTAAATTGCCGAAGGTAAAGCAGGATATCACCAAGTTGAACCGCTATTTTTACGACTAATCGAGGCGATAATGGTCCGTGCCTTAAGCTGTATTGCTCTAAATCTTCACCCATCGCTCGCCCCATCACCAAGATACTCTGACGTTTGATTTGTTGATATTCAAAATAAGGAGGCACGAGAGGATGTACGACATGCCTAAGCATGTAGGCCTCCTCTTCTAATCTATCTTGAACATGCTGAGGTAAATTTATGCGGGAAAACTTAAAAACGAGCTGAGTGCCATCGGCGGTATGGCCAGCAAAGGCAAAACCATAGGCCCCTTTGCCGATCATTTCTATATCTTGGTAACCCAAACTTTCCAATTCACTGATACAAAGGTCAACCCAATCTCTCAATTTTTTTGCGTCAGAACTCGACAACAAGTAAATGGATTGTTCTTCTGGGATGTAAAAGTGCTTTAGCTCCCTCGCTTGGTTCATGAGCCCTCTGTTTTCAACCACGTTAATTCAAAATCTGTTGAACCGTCGATTTGATTTTGAATTAAGCGCATGCTTCGCGATACCTTCTCATCCATTTGCCAACTTGGATTTATGACTAACATGCCAGAGCCATACATTCCCGTGTCAGAAGCTTTCTCGTCAATACAAAATTCAGCTTTCCAAGCAGTACTGCCGAGTTTCGCCAGCGTATCTACCATTTTCTCGCTTTGACCGGATTTCTTTCCCGCTCTTTCAGACAACAAGGGATACCAGATAGCAATCTGACCGTTACGCCACCGGGCTAAGGTCGCTTTTACCGCAGCGATAACTTCAGCGTATTCTTCGAACCTCTCATAGGGCGGGTCTATCAATACGGCTCCGCGATTCGGTTTAGGTGGCGTCATACCAATCAACGCCTCCAATCCATCGCGTTTGTGAAACTTGTAATTACCTAGGCTCCCAACACTTCGACAGTTGCTTCGCAAGACATCGAATTCATTGGGGTGGAGCTCGATAAGGTGCATCTTGTCGCCATCTCGTAGCGAAGACAATGCAATAGCGGGTGAACCAGGATATTGATATTCGGCAAAAAAAGGCGCAATTATTTGGTTATAGGCTTGAATGAGAGGGTCATCTAGTTGCGAAAAATCCACTTTCCCAACACCCGTTTCGTGCTCTTTGTTCTTTTGAGACTCTGACGAATTTAAGTCATAAAGCCCTGCTCCACTGTGGGTATCAAACAAGACAAAAGGCTTCTCTTTCTCTTTGAGTTTTGTAATAAGCGCGACCCAAACTAAGTGTTTGAGCACATCGGCATGGTTACCAGCGTGAAATCCGTGTTTATAACTTAACAATCTAATTCATCTACAAATTCTGAGTTAGGGTTAATTTTAACGACGCGAGCGCAAACCACAAGTCATAGCGAGAAAAGACAGGTGAAAATAAAAAACGCCAGGTCATTTCTGAACTGGCGTTTTTTCGCATCCAACTTTTATTTCAAATGCATCAACATCTTGGTTGGGTGTTGTAGATAATCCATCCAAAGATTGTTGAACCTCACCATAGTGGCCCCATCAATAATTCGGTGATCGCCTGACCAATTCACGGTCATTAGATTCACCGCCGTGACTTCGCCACTTTCATCGAACCTGGGTAACGTCTGAGTTTTCCCTAACGCCACTATCGCAGCCTCTGGTTTATTGATGACAGGTGTTGCTACCATCCCACCTATAGCACCAATGTTTGAGATACTGATAGTCCCCCCAGTCATCATATCGGATGCCAAGCGGCCCTCTCTCGCTGAATCGATAATCGTTTGCATCTCTTGGGCAATGTCTAACAATGATTTGTCTTGAACCCGTTTAATATTGGGCACCATCAAACCAATCTTAGAATCTACTGCAAAGCCAATATTGTGGTCGTCGAAATACGTGAGCTCACTTGCGTCGTCATTCAGTTGAGTGTTGATAATTGGAAATTCACTCAAGGCTAGTGATAACGCTTTTACGAAAAATGGCATGAAACTCAACTTGGTGCCTTTCGCTTCAAATTCCGGCTTCAATGATTTCCTTAGGGCGATCAGTGCGTCCATATTGAGTTCATCAGTGACGGTAAAATGAGGAATAGTATTCACCGACGCCGACATTTGTTTCGCCATCGCAGCTCGAATTCCGCGCATAGGTTCCGTACGAATACCGCCTATCGCTATGTTTGCCGCATGTTTCGAGGTTGGTACTGGTTTCTCATTCTCAATAGTTGAGGTTTGCTGCTGATTAGACACAGCGACTGCCAAATCTCGCTTTAGGATACGCCCTTTTTTGCCGCTACCTTGCACTTGACTGAGATCGATATTGCGTTCTCTCGCCATTCGACGAATTGCTGGGCTCGCTAATACTTTGCCATCAATGGCAACAGGTGGCTCATAAGCGCCATCTGCAAATTTTGATTCCTTATCACTAGAATGCGTTATGCTATTTTCTGACACAGGGGCAACCGACGCTTTTTCGGTTTCCGTTACAACCTCTGCTTGATGGTTTGATACTAATGCAAACAGTGGAGTGTGTACTTTCGCGATTTCGCCTTCACCGTGATAAAGCTTTGATACGACACCACTGTGCTTAGCCGGTATTTCAACAACCGCCTTATCAGTCATCACTTCAACGACGACCTGATCTTCTTCAATCGCATCACCTTCGTTTACGTGCCACTTAACAATCTCACATTCAACGATACCTTCGCCAATGTCAGGCAGAATAAAATCTTCAGCCGCACTAGTAGAAGCCTTGCTAGTCGAACTGGTTGGCTCCTGCTCCTGCGCAGCATCATCTACCGCTAGCTCCTCGGTAGACACAGTTTGTTCTTCTGGCTGGTTTGTTTGCTCTAAGGTGTCCATTGAAAACAAAGGACTATGCACTTTTGCAATCTCACCTACCTGATAATGAAGTTTACGTACCGTGCCCGCGTGCATAGCCGGAATCTGTACTGTTGCTTTGTCTGTCATGACCTCAGCAACAGGTTGATCTTCTTCAATGACATCGCCTTCTGCAATTAACCATTCAAGCAATTCACACTCAACAATTCCTTCACCGATATCTGGCAATATAAAGTCTATTGTCATGATCTGCCCCTTTAGTAATGCATAGTGCGCATGATCGCTTCATACGTCTTCAAGTGGTCTGGCATATATTCTTTTTCGTGCGCCAGCGGATAAGGCGTGTCCAATCCACAGACTCGAGCTACAGGCGCTTCCAAGTACAAAAAGCATTTGTCTTGTATTGTGGCTGCAATCTCACTAGCAAAACCGCCCGTTAGCGGTGCTTCGTGGTTTACCAACAAACGTCCTGTTTTCATTACCGATTCGCAAACTGCTTCCGCATCCCATGGTAGGATCGACTGTAGATCAATGATTTCGCATGACACACCTTGCTCGAGGGCCATATCAGACGCTTTTTGAAGAATCTCAATTTGCGCACCCCATCCAACCAGAGTGATATCATTGCCTTCTTGTACTAAGTCGGCTTTGCCCAAAGGCAACATGTAATCCTCTTCAGGTACATCACTAACTGAAGCGCGATAGAGACGTTTCGGCTCCATAAACAAGACTGGGTTATCGTCTCTAATCGCAGAGAGAAGTAGCCCTTTGGCCTGATACGGATTGCGGGGAATCACTATCTTTAATCCTGGAACGTGAGCAAAAAACGCTTCTGGAGACTGGCTGTGATAATGGCCGCCCGCAATGCCTCCACCATATGGCGTTCTGATCGTCAGGGTGCCACAGCTAAATTGGCCGCCCGAGCGGTAACGCCATTTAGCGGTCTCATTAACGATTTGGTCAAACGCGGGGAAGATGTAATCGCCAAATTGAATTTCAGCAACGGGAACCGACCCCTGGGAGGCAAGGCCATTGGCAAAACCAATAATACCTTGCTCTGTTAGAGGCGTGTTAAAACATCTATCGCGTCCAAACTTTTCCTGTAAGTGACTCGTTGCTCTAAATACTCCGCCGAAGTGTCCAACATCCTCTCCGAATACCATCACACGTTCATCTTTTTCCATTGAGATTTGTAACGCGCTATTTATCGCTTGTAAAAGATTTAACTGAGCCATTACTTCACTCTCCCAGCGGTTTTTGGATAGTCATTCGGATACTTCTTAATATGAGACTTCAATTCATCAAGTTGGGCTTGCAGATGCCAAGGCACTTCGTCGTATACGTCGTTAACGATATCTTCAACTGGAGCGACATCGATCTTTTCGGCTTCTTTGAGTGCAGCGAGCACTTCTTGGCGCTGCTGTTCTACCCATTTTTCATGGGCGTCGGTGTCAATCCACCCCTGTGAATTTAGCCAATTCCCAAATCGAACAATTGGATCTTTTGCACGCCATTTGTCTTCTTCATCACGTGAGCGATAACCGGTTGGGTCGTCGGATGTAGAATGCGCAGCTAAGCGATATGTCATAGCCTCAATGAGTACAGGACAATTGTCTTTTAGTGCGGTTTCGCGGGCGAGTTTTGTCGCAGCAAACACAGCAAATACATCGTTGCCGTCAACGCGAATAGTTTTCACACCGTAACCTATCCCTCGGGATGCGATGCCGTCACCAGCAAATTGTTCCTCGGCAGGTGTAGATATAGCGTAGCCATTGTTACGACAGAAAAAGATTGTCGGGCAATTTAATACGGCCGCCATGTTTACACCGGCGTGAAAATCACCCTCCGACGCAGCACCTTCTCCAAAATAACAAATTGTCACCGCGTCCTGCCCGGCCATCTTTTGGCCATAGGCATAACCCGCTGCTTGCGGGATTTGTGTGCCGAGCGGTGAAGAAATGGTCATGAAGTTGAGAGGCTTGTCACCATAGTGGATTGGCATCTGACGACCTTTATTTGGGTCATCCTTATTGCTGAACATTTGGTTCATGAACTGCTTAGTCGAATAGCCACGGTAAGCGAGAGAACCTTGCTCGCGATACTGACTCATAATCATGTCCTGCGACTTCAACGCAGCAGCGCTCGCAACAGATGCGGCCTCTTCACCGGTACTGGCCAGATAGAAGCTAATACGACCTTGTCGTTGTGCTGCCACCATACGCTCATCTAGCACGCGAATATATTCCATAGTCTTGAAGATTTTTACGGCTTCTTCTTGTGTCATCTCTGGTGCAGACGCGTTCTCTATCAGCTCACCTGAGGCTGATAAAATTTGCAGCATAGGGATATCCACTACCCCTTTTGTGATGATTTCTACCTGACTTGTTGTTTTTACTTCAGCCAAATGATTTCTGTCTTTCACTAACCTTCCCCTTAGCAATGAGGGTTAATCGCTAATTATTTGAGCTGTCTATGCTAGTGGAGTGCGGGACGGAGTGTCTTTTTAATTAAAACGAAAAATCAGGTGTGTTTGAAACAATCATACTCATTGCAAGCTGAAAAACGTGACAATCATCCTAACAAAGTAAAATCAATGTAAAATTTGAGCGAATTTCTAGTTAAAACTGAATATTTCTTTTACAAAATAACCCTGATTTAGCTTACAAGCGCAAAGAAACCGCTATTTTCCGAGCCCGATAACAAAATGTATATTAAATTTTACATTGCATTAACAACAATAAACGGCTAACTATTTACCTTGGTCATTTTATTGTAGATAAATGTCCTTGCGCTTTTTTTGTAATCACCTTAAACGTTCTAGGTGCATAAAAATCAATCAGAGCTGTCGGCAAATAGTAATTTTCTAATATTAATTTTAGTAAATTCTTGTATTTAGCTACTTATATTGCAGTAAAACCTTTGATCCGATTAATGCTACAGAATCATTACAAAAGCAAAAAAAGTGTGTTACTGTCGAACTCCCAAGCGACGAAATATGCTTTAAAAAAGGCGAATGACCTTTGGTCATTGATACAAAAAAGTTGCTGGGACCCAGGGAATTATTCATACGAGAACTAATATGAAAAAGACAAATCTAAGTGCAGCTATCGTGCTGGCACTATCGGCGACATCCGTTGCTGCAACAGACAGAATTAATTTAGACACTATCCTTGAAAGCCAAGTTAAAGAAGCAACAGTAGCAAGCTCTGCGCTTGAGACTGCTGGTACTACGTGGTTGGTTAAGGCCTCTAGCAATACTGCATTATCAAAAGCTGAAGCTGCTATCCTTAGTAAGCAAGGTCTAGCCGCAAAATCTAGCGTTGATTCAGACGCGGGCTTAGACCAGCTTCAAGCACAAATCGAAGCCTTAGACATTGACGTAACAATCATGTCGCGCACGTCTAACCTAGTCGCAGGCTTGGTTATCGATGGTTCTACGGCGGCAGTTGCAGAGATCAAAAAACTAAGTGGCGTAGAAAGCGTATTACCAGTTTACAACCGTACACTTGATGTAGCCGAGAGTGCTGAATACATCAACGCGACTCAACTCGTAACAGGTGGTGTTGCAAGCGGTAATGGTACACGCGTTGCAATTCTTGACTCAGGTCTCGATTACACTCACGCTGCAGTAGGTGGTCCTGGTACAGCAGAAGCGTTTGCAGAAGCAACAGCTGACCTCGCAGACACGCCTGCATGGCCAATCGGCAACGTTATTGGTGGTTTCGACTTCTTCAATGGCGACCCAGATCCGATGGATAACAACAACCACGGTACACACGTAGCTCACTCTGTACTAGGTGTTGCCCCAGACGCGCAAGTTTATGCATACACAGTTTGTGACAGAACTTGCCCAGGTGCAGCTCAACTTGCTGGCCTTGAAGCGTCTATGGACCCGAATGGCGATGGCGACATTTCTGACCGTGTCGACGTAATCAACATGTCACTGGGTGGTGATTTTGGTACAAGCCGCGGTGGTGCTGTAGCAGAACTTATCAATCAAGCTGTAGAGCTTGGTGTGGTAGTAGCAATTTCTGCTGGTAACGATGGCCCTACTCCATTCATCGTTGGTGGCCCAAGTACAACAGCAAATGCGTTGTCTGTTGGCGCAATGACTCACCCAACTGCAGAATCAGCTGAAGTTTCTGGTAGCATCGGCGGTGCAGACGTTACTGCAGTTGCAGCTGCATTTAACCCAGAGCCTGAGTTTAGTGTTGATAGCACTACGCCATTAATGTATGCAGAAGTTGGTACCAACGAAACTGGCTGTGCCGCTTACACGACTGATTTGACTGGCTCGGTTGCCCTAATCGACCGTGGTGGTTGTGCGTTTACAACTAAAATTCAAAACGCTGAGGCCGCAGGTGCTGATTTCGTTATCGTAGCAAACAATGTTGCTGGCGATGGTGCATTCACTATGGGTGGTACACCAACAGCGCCGATCGGCATCAACTCTGTGATGGTATCGTTCGAAGACGGTGCAGCACTTAAAGCGCTTATCGACTCTGACACGGTAGCATTCGCATTTGATTCTGAGTTGTTCGTTAAAGAAGGCGCAATCGCGACGTTTACGTCTCGTGGTCCTTCTCTAGACGGCATGCTTAAGCCTGAAATCACTGCGCCAGGTACTGCTATCGATACAGCTGAAGTTGGTACAGGTACAGGTACAACACCTATTAGCGGTACATCATTCTCTAGCCCAATTACGGCTGGTGCGATGGCTATGTTAGCTGAGGTGTTCCCAAATCGTAACGCTTTCGAATTGAAAGCAACGATCATGAACAACGCAAACCTAGACGTAACGCTTAACCCACGTTCTACACACCCTGACACAGAGTTGGCTCCAATCAGCTACATTGGTGCAGGTCTTGTTGACGTAGAGAAAGCATCTCAGTCTACTACAGCAGCTTGGGATAGCGAAACGCTACAAGCAGCGCTTTCTTTCGGTCTACTAGGCTTAAGCGAAACAGCGTCAATTACTAAGACTATCACGCTTAAAAACTTCTCGACTGAAGCGAAAACTTACACACTTTCTGATGAAGCACGCTTCGCAAACGACACTGCTACTGGCGCGTTGACAATGGCTTACCCAGCTACTGTTACTGTAGGCCCAGGTCAAACAGTAACGTTTGACGTAACGGCGACTATCGATCCAGCTAACCTACCAGAGTGGACATTAGACGAATCTAATGCACCGTCTGAATCCGCTGACCTAACAACCGTTGAATATGATGGTGCCTTGGTACTAACCGACAGCAACGACCAAACAATGCACTTGGTTTATCACGTACTGCCTAAAGCATACGGTTCAGTCACACTGGGTAGTGAGATCACTGCTGATGGCGTAATGAGAACAGTAACAAACACAGGTACTACTGCTGTTTCTACTGCGCTTGTTCCGACTATGATTGACAGTGGTATCGATGAAGACAAGCAATTTGACATTGTTAACACGTCTCTTGAATATCTACCAGTTCCTGCTGCAACATGTGAAGGTGAAGCGATTGTCTTTACCAACATCACTATGCGTGACCCAATTGCTACGCTTCATGCAAACGGTTGGTTCATGGATGTTGATGCTGATGGTGACGGCGTAATGGATTTCACAGCGCAAACGCTAAATGAGTCTGCGTTCGGTCGTGATTCTTCTGCGGTATTGACGTTCACGCGTCCGTTCAGCGCCCTTTCTGGTTCATTGTTCGGCACGATTCACGAGCCAGGCAGTAACGTACTTTCTATGGTTAGCTGTATCGACGATTTAGGTCTTGAGATTGCTGATTTGAACAATGCTTCTGCTAACGTAGCATTCCGTGTTGAAGATAGTGCTTTCGACTTCTTCCCTTCAGTGGCTTACGATGATGATCTAGTAGTAACAAACTACTCGTTCCCACTAGTAGCAGCACCTACGGTAACAGACGCTGCGGGTGAAGCGGTTGCAACACTAGCGCCGGGTGAAAAAGCTTACCTTAACGGTGTTGGCCAAGGCGGATTTACTTTCCTAGGTCAGGCAGGTGCAGTTGCAACTAGCATCGCTGTAGATGGCGATAACGCGCCAACTATCGAAGCTCAGTCTTTCGCAATCGACGAAAACACTGCTAACGACACTGTTGTTGGTACACTAGTCGCTAGTGATGCTGACGGCATCACAAGTCCGGTATCTGAGTTCTTCGTACAGTCTTCAACATCTGTTGCATTCTCAGTGTCTCGTGACGGTGTGATTACTGTTGCTAACTCTGAGCTGCTAGACTACGACGCTGGTCTTCAGTCAGTGTCTATGGACGTAGTAGCAATCGATACTGCTGGTAACGTATCAGAGCCTGCACAGGTTACAATTGCTATCAACAACCTAGCAGACGAAGCAAGCGAACAGCCGCCTGCGCCTACTCCAACGCCGGTTGATCCTCCTCGCAGTTCAGGTGGTTCTATGGGTTGGTTAACACTTCTTCTTGCTCCTATCGCGTTCCTAAGACGCCGTACAAAGTAAGATAGCTGTTAAAGCACAAAAAAAGGCCGCTCTTGTAGCGGCCTTTTTATTATCTCGAATAAGGTTAACAAGCTGGTGCTAGCCGTCTCTGTCAATTAGTGCAGAATCGCCAATGGGGTTATAGAGCGACGGCTTATCAATTGGCTGAGCATTCAGTGTTTCTCGAACCGTAGGTTTGAGTAAACTCTCAACGTCCTTTAGTGGCCGTGAGGTATCCAACCATGTTTGAGCGCTTCCGTCTTCTAAGCTCAACATTAGAGGGCTAGCTTTAGTGTGGTAAGGTGCAATTTTGTCATGCGCCGGTAATGTCACTACTGAGCAAGACAATTTATTCACAATTTGACCTTCTCCGACATTTACTGCCCACTCACGATACAGCCCTCCTAGCAGCATCGCTCCACGTGTAGCAATAAAATCGGTATAACGCGTGTCAGTGCCCTCTTTTTGTGATTCACCAAAACCAGACACAGGCATGACACACCGCGTTTCTCTGAAAGCGACAAACCCTGCACTTCTTGGTACATTCAACTTGTCATAACGGGTATTAAAAGACGTGTAGCGAGACGGTTTTAATGGGTTGTTTGGATCACGGTTCGGCTCAACCAATAGCCACCACAGTGCATCGTCCATTATCATTTCACTGCCACTTTGGTAGACAATAGAAATCTCATTGGCGACGGACTTGAATCGCCCGGTTCTGAGCCCTGACTTTGGATAAATTGCAATTTCAAGCTGTTCGCATAACGTCCTAAGCTCAGGACTATCAATCACGTTCAAACGTCCACACATAAATCGTTCTCTGTTTAAATTTGCGTTCGCCACCATTTGATCACAAACTAGACGAGACGAACATTGAAAGTATTACCATGATATCGCCTTTAGAAAACCAAAATCAAAAACTCACAAGTTATTATTTAACCGCTATTTTTAGTTTAGTTTTTGCCGTTGCTGGCTTTACGTACAACACTTGGCGGCTAGAAGTGACAGAAGACAATAACAACATTCGCACCGCTTCATTTGCGGTCTTGACCTTACTTTCAGAATTTGAACAAAACATATTCGCTGCCTACTATGACAGTAATCCTGTTGAAGGTAGCCCAAGGATCGGCTGGGTTAAGGTTGGTTTAATTGTGGATATGAGCACACTGATTAGTGAAGATGTAGAAAATGAATCAACTAAGCTAAAACAGTTATGGAGCAACGAGTGGGAAAATGTTTTTGATGAGCGCGACAGCGTCGATCAATTGACCGCGCAAATTGACGTAATCAGAGCAGATATAAAAACAGAACTCAAAGCACTGCAATAATTAGTTATGTTGATAAGAACGCTTGTTTTTACCTTTTGCACCATACTCTCCCCGTTCATTATGGCGATAGACAAGCCAGTGCCGGTTCCAACGTACAAGTATCCAACTTACAACATGGCAGCCGACCACCAAAAGCTCTATTACCAAAACCTTTTTGTCAAAGCATTAGAAAATTCAAGGCATGAGTTTGGAAACTTCAATCTCGATCCGGTCCACCTTCCAATGCTGCAAAATCGGGCGTTGATTAGCCTTAATCGTGACATCATCGACGTATACTGGACGATGACATCAAAGCAACGCGAAGCGAACTATTTAGCCGTCAGAATCCCGCTGATGAAAGGATTGATAGGCTATCGAGTTGCCATTATTCACCGCAACTCAAAGACCAAATTCCAGCGTATCGCTACGTTAGAACAGTTCAAAACGTTAACTGCAATTCAAGGCCCAGGGTGGCCAGACACCTTCATAATGCGGGAAGCAGGCTTTACCGTATTTGAACAAAATACGTGGCAGAATATGTTTCTTGCTGTACGAGGAGGTTATGCGGATTTTTTTCCACGTTCTGTTGTAGAAGCTTGGGCTGAATTTGCCCTTTATGGCAATGATGAATTAATGATAGACACATCACAGTTGATTCACTATCCGGCAGCGATGTACTTTTTCGTCGAAAAAGATGAAGAAATACTCGCACAAAGGTTGGAATCAGGCCTAAGAGCGATGATAAAAAGTGGAGAGTTTGCTCGGCACTTCGAGCAATATCCATCACATAAACGAGCACTAAAATTTCTGCAAAACACAAAACGTGTCGTGCACCGCATAGAGAATCCGTTCTTGCCACAGGACACACCAACCTCCGACAGTACCCTGTGGCACAGTATAGATTAGTCGCTATCAGGCTCGTTGACGATACTATCAGGTAGCTTTTTACTCGGTTGAACCCCTAACGTCCGAAATTGTTCTACTTGCCTAACCAAGTTGCCTCGTCCAGTCGATAGCTTGTTGATTGCACCCTCATAACTTTTTTGTGTAGCTTCAATGGATTTGCCGACCTTTTCCATATCCGTAACGAATCCGACAAACTTGTCATAGAGCTTAGCGCCGTGCTGAGCAATCTTTTGCGCATTTTGATTTTGATATTCGTATTGCCAAATATTGTTAATGGTACGCAGAGCAACCAACAGATTAGTTGGGCTCACCAACATGATATTGTGATTTAAAGCAAGGGTGACCAATTCAGGGTCTTCTTCAATCGCGAGCAAAAAGGCGGGTTCTATAGGAATGAACATCAACACATAATCAAGGGTTCTGATTCCTGGCAAGTCTTGATAATCTTTGGCCCCTAACCCTTTAATGTGGCCTTTGATTGAGTTGACATGTTCTTTCAACAGCAGCTGACGCGCCACTTCGTCTTGCTCGTTAAAGAAACGTTCATAAGCAGACAAACTCACTTTAGAGTCGATGATAACGTCTTTGTCGTTGGGAAGATGTACCACAACGTCCGGTTGCTGAAGCTTTCCGCTTTCGTTCCTAACTGACACTTGTGTTTCAAATTCATGACCTTCCCGTAGCCCTGACTCTTTTAGGATGCGCTCTAGTACGACCTCGCCCCAGTTACCCTGTTGCTTGTTATCTCCTTTCAATGCCATCGTTAAAGCGGCAGCTTCATCTGTAATACGCTTGTTAAGCTCTTTTAACGTCAAAATTTCGGTCTTCAACGATGCTCGCTCTTGACCTTCTTTGACGTATTGGTCGGTAACTTGTCGTTTGAATCCGTCGATCTGTTCTTTTAACGGCGTCAGTAACGCATCTAGGCCTGATTTGTTTTGTTTGAGGAAGGACTCATTTTTTTGTTCGAAAATTCGATTAGCTAGATTCTCAAACTGTTCATTTAGGCGTTTTTCTGTATCTTCTAGCAGTGCAATTTTATCCTCATTGGCTTTTTGCGCTTCGTGAAAGCCAGCCTGCTGAGACTGATAATTCGCCTGTAGCTGAGTAAACGAGGATCGCAATGCTGCTAGCTCTTCAGACGAGGTTTCTACTTGTTTTTCAAGCTGTGGAGTGAGGGCTGCAATTTGTTGGCTTTGAGTCAAAGCCTCCCTCAAGGAGGTTTCAAGACGCTTCGCTTCTACAATATCACTGTTTAACTGGTCGGCAATGACATCGGCCTGAGACAAACGCTGCTCTAGCCCCTGCTCTACTAATTTGAAATCATGAGTAAGCTGCTGTACCCGCTGCGAGGCTTTTTTACTACAAATCAAGTAAGTAATAACAGCGCCTAACCCGGCGGCGCCTGCGCATAATCCAGTGGTG
This sequence comes from Alteromonas sp. 5NS40-0096, assembly GCF_057544385.1. Lineage (NCBI taxonomy): Bacteria > Pseudomonadati > Pseudomonadota > Gammaproteobacteria > Alteromonadales > Alteromonadaceae > Alteromonas > Alteromonas sp. 5NS40-0096. The sequence continues at coordinate 591,618 of NZ_BAAJLQ010000001.1, read as the reverse complement.
GCGAGATCAATGGTGATCATGAAATATTCTGTGTCCCTAAACAAAAACGGGTACCTAAGTACCCGTTGCTAATCATTATATAACGGTACTATTTTGACAACTCAGCGTCTAAGTCTGCAATTTTTGCTTTCCAAATGGCAGGGCCTGTTTTGTGAGCATTAGCGCCAGTACTATCAACTGCGACGGTGACAGGCATATCTTCCACTTCAAACTCATAAATGGCTTCCATACCTAAGTCTTCAAATGCAACGACTCGCGACTTTTTGATCGCCTTGGAGACTAGATAAGCGGCTCCGCCTACTGCCATTAAGTAGACTGCCTTATGCTTTGCAATCGACTCAACCGTCGCTGGACCCCGTTCGGCTTTACCAATCATACCAATCAAGCCAGTTTCCTCTAGCATCATGTCAGTAAATTTGTCCATGCGGGTCGCTGTTGTAGGGCCTGCAGGGCCAACTACTTCGTCACCAACTGCGTCAACAGGCCCAACGTAATAAATAAACCTGTTGGTTAAGTCTACGCCCTCTGGCAAGCCTTCTCCATTTTGAAGCATGGTTTGGATACGTTTGTGAGCTGCATCTCGACCCGTCAACATTTTGCCGGACAACAACACTGTTTCGCCGACTTTCCATTCTTGAATGTCTTCTTTGGTCACATCATCCAAATTAACGCGACGTGTATTTTCACTCACTTCCCAGGTCACTTCAGGCCAATCTTCTAGTTTGGGAGGTGTCAGTTCTGCAGGGCCACTGCCGTCGAGATAGAAATGGGCGTGACGCGTTGCCGCACAATTTGGAATCATGGCAACGGGTTTAGACGCCGCGTGTGTCGGTAGCGATTTGATTTTAATATCAACAACCGTTGTCAAACCACCCAAACCTTGTGCGCCTATTCCCAAGTCGTTCACAGCTTTGAAAATATCGACACGAAGCTTCTCTTCCGTTGTTTGTGGCCCACGCTCGATAAGTTCTTGAATATCGACAGGGTCCATCAAGCTTTCTTTTGCCAATACCGCTGCTTTTTCAGCGGTACCACCAATACCTATGCCGAGCATACCCGGTGGGCACCATCCGGCTCCCATTGTGGGAACCGTTTTCACCACCCAATCGACAATATCATCGCTAGGGTTAAGCATGACCATCTTGGACTTGTTTTCAGAACCGCCACCTTTGGCAGCGATCATAATTTCTATTTTGTCGCCAGCTACTGTATCAACGTGCACTACAGCAGGTGTGTTATCTTTTGTGTTTTTTCGCGCGCCGGCTGGGTCGGCAACGATTGACGCCCTTAGTGGGTTGTCAGCATTCAAGTAGGCTCGACGGGTTCCCTCGTCAACCATTTCTTGAACCGTCATATCCGTTTTATCCCAGGTCACTCCCATACCGATTTTTACAAAGCAAGTTACGATACCCGTATCTTGACATAGTGGGCGTTTACCCTCTGCAGACATACGGGAGTTGATCAATATTTGCGCCATTGCATCTTTAGCGGCTTGGCTTTCTTCTCTTAAGTAAGCCTGTTCTACCGCTTTTACGTAGTCCAATGGGTGGTAAAACGAAATAAACTGAAGTGCATCTTCGATGCTATCAATGAAGTCTTGTTGACGGATAACGGTCATGTCGTCCTCTCATGTGTAGGATTGGCTTTGTGTCCGCGCGATCTAGGTTTTAGACAAAGTGACGGTTTATTGTCCACTTGGCAAGAAAACCCTCCACTTTTGTGACAAAAAGTCATGGTTAATCGCACGTTTTTGGGATAAAGACCGTATACTAGCGCAATCCCGTTATTTGAACCAAGAATTAATAGAAACTTGTGCTAAGACTTTGGTGGGTGGGAACAATTTGTTCAAATAACGGACAGAAACACAGTCAGAAGTAGAGAAATTACCTTTAATGCAACACACAACCACAACATTGACACTGAGCGAGCTGTTACTTCCTGCAGGCAAAACATTTATGAGTTTGTTTGCGAGTGTTGAATCCAATCCTTGGTCACTGTTATTTGATACCTCTCAAAGTAAACAAAGCGATGGCCGCTTCAATATGATCATGGTCAATCCAGCCAAAGTGGTTGTTGCTCAACAAGGTACTATTTGTATTATTGATACGACAGACAATTCACATAAAACGTCACACGACAAACCTTTAGCCGCCGTGTCAGCGTTAGTGGAGAACCTTAAACAGACTGTCAAAATTAACAATAAAACAGATGTGGATTTAGAGAGTTTACCCTTTATTGTGGGCGCTGCTGGACTCTGTGGTTATGACTTGGGTCGCTATTATGAAACCTTGCCTAACGTGGCGGAAGGCGGATATGCCTGCCCAGACATGGCGATGGGAATTTATTTACATTGTGTGATTGAGGACACATTAACGGGGCGTATTTTTGAAACTAAACGGCCAGAGTGTCAGTCCATTTTGGACTATGACGTTGGCGTCCATAAAAACAAAAGGCCGTTTGCTTTAACCGGTGAGTGGCAGTCAAATATGACCCAAAGCCAGTACACACAAAACCTGGCACGCGTACACGATTATTTAGTCGCAGGCGATTGCTACCAAATCAATTTTGCCCAACGGTTTAATGCTTCTTATGAAGGTAGTGAGTGGCAAGCCTATTTGTCGCTTCGCGAGGCCAACAAAGCACCGTTTTCTAGTTTTATGCGCTTGCCAGAATCATGTATTTTAAGCATCTCTCCAGAGCGTTTTATCAGCACTAAACAAGGTGATGTTGAAACCAAGCCGATAAAAGGAACAAGGCCTCGCTCTGACAATAAAGAAGAAGACAATAGGCTTGCTAACGCGCTATTGAATGCCGAAAAAGACCGTGCAGAAAATTTGATGATAGTCGACTTATTGCGAAATGACATCAGCAAACACTGTGAACCCGGTAGTGTAACTGTGCCTCACTTATTTTCGCTTGAATCCTATAACGCTGTGCATCACATGGTGAGCACCGTAAAGGGTAAATTAAAGCCATCCTCTTCCTGCTTCGATCTTTTGTCAGGTGCGTTCCCCGGTGGTTCGATTACCGGTGCGCCGAAAATTCGTGCGATGGAAATTATCGACGAACTGGAACCACACCAACGAAATATCTATTGTGGTAGCATGGTTTATCTTGGCATTTTCGGCGATATGGATTCAAGTATATGCATACGTACACTCCTTGCGGAAAACAACACCCTGTATTGTTGGGCAGGAGGTGGTATTGTATTGGATTCGAATGCTAAAGATGAGTATCAGGAGACGTTGGACAAAGTGTCTCGAATTCTGCCAATACTAGCGAGTGAGAAGTGAATCGCGAACAATTCATCACCCAGTTTCTACTGCACCAACCACGCCATAAAGAACAGGACTTTCCTCTACTAGGTAAAGGCCGCCCCGCGGCTGTACTTATACCACTTGTGGATTACGGTAATGAGTTAACTGTCCTCTTTACCCAGCGGGCATTACATTTAAAACACCATCCAGGCCAAATCAGTTTTCCGGGAGGCGGTTTAAACGAGGGAGAAAATATCTTCGACGGCGCCATGAGAGAGACCGAAGAAGAAGTCGGCATTCCGACAGGGCAAATAACAACGATTGGCGCTCTGCCCAACTTTCGGACCATAAGTGGCTATTGCGTCGCCCCCGTTGTAGGTTTTATTGAACCTAATTACCCTGTAGCCATCGACGAAAACGAAGTGTCATCTATCTTCGAAGTCCCGTTACCATTTTTGCTAAACCAAAATAATCATCAGGTGCATTACGCCGAGCGAAAAGGCACCAAGCAGCCAATCTATTTTATTCCATGGCAAGATAAGTTGATTTGGGGCGCAACGGCTTCTATGTTGCGAAATTTGTCTCACCTCATCCATTCAGAAAATAGATAGACTCGATAGATTGATCATTCGATAACCAAGAATCCTGTTTCAATAGTTTTACAGGTCATAACTATTTCTAATCCAACTCATTAACTTTCATTTCTTGCCTGAAATCATTACGCGGTACAAAATAAAATGAAGTAAGACCGTGGAAAAATAATAATGATTAGCGTATTCGATATGTTCAGCGTTGGGATCGGGCCTTCGAGTTCCCATACAGTCGGGCCAATGAAAGCCGCCGCTGAATTTGCAAAACGAGTGACGAGTCACTCCGATACTCAGGTAACACGAGTTGCCACAGAGCTGTTTGGCTCCCTAGGGCAAACTGGCATTGGGCATGGAACCGGAAAAGCGGTGATTTTGGGTCTTTTAGGCGAACTCCCAGACCTCATCGACGTCAATACAATTGATGCAAAACTCAAGCATGTAAGAGAGTCAGAAACACTCAGTTTATCTGGTAAGTATGACGTGGCGTTTCCCGCAAAAGATGCCATTGTTTTTCACCGTCGTAAAACACTTCCCAAGCACGCCAATGCCCTCACCTTTTACGCATATTCTGGTGACATGTTAGTGAGTGAACAAACTTACTACTCAATTGGTGGTGGCTTCATCGTAACAGACGAAGATTTCGATAAGGTAAAGCAGGTTGCCATAGAATCACAATCTGAGGTGCCCTACCCATTTAAAAGCGCAAACGAATTGTTGTCGCTATGCAAGGAGAATGGGCTTTGCATTAGTTCTCTTATGCTGAAAAATGAGTCGGTTCACAGAGATGCAGAAGCAATTAAAGATACGCTTTTCGATATATGGAAAGTGATGCAAGCTTGTGTTCAACGCGGTATCGATAGTGAAGGCATCTTGCCAGGTGGTTTAAAAGTGGTAAGAAGAGCCCCCGCGCTTTACCGACGCTTGCAAACTGAGAACACAAACGATCCCATGCAAACGATGGATTGGGTAAACTTGTTCGCTTTAGCGGTTAACGAAGAAAATGCAGCGGGCGGCCGTGTAGTGACGGCGCCGACTAATGGCGCCGCTGGAATCATCCCCGCCGTCATGCACTATTTCGACAAATTCATAAAGCCGTTAGACCGAGAAACTGCTAGCCGCTTCCTGTTGACCGCAGGCGCGATTGGCATCCTTTATAAGGAAAACGCGTCCATTTCCGGTGCGGAAGTGGGTTGCCAAGGTGAGGTTGGCGTGGCGTGTTCAATGGCAGCTGGGGCGCTGAGTGAAATAATGGGTGGCACAGTGGAAGCGGTTGAGAATGCCGCGGAAATTGGGATGGAACACAACTTGGGATTAACTTGTGACCCCGTTGGCGGATTAGTACAAGTACCGTGTATTGAGCGAAATGCCATGGGTGCCATAAAAGCGATCAATGCCACACGCTTGGCATTACGTGGAACTGGCGACCATAAAGTCTCACTAGACAAGGTGATTAAAACGATGCGCGATACCGGTAACGATATGAAAACCAAGTATAAAGAAACGGCCAGAGGAGGCCTCGCGGTCAATATAATCGAATGCTAAAAAAAGCGCCTTAATGGCGCTTTTTTATTTGACCGGTAGAGTGTGCCCTTTAAACATTTTCTCAACTTCATCATTGTTTTTAAGCATCATCGCCTTTTCAACGCGATCGCGTGTTAAATGCGGGGCGAAACGTTCAATAAAGTCATACATATAGCTTCGCAAAAATGAGCCTTTTCTGAAACCAATCTTTGTCGTGCTATATTCAAATAAGTGGCTGGCATCAATTTTCACTAGGTCAGAATCGAGCTCCTCGTTGACTGCCATAGAAGCAATCACCCCAATGCCAACACCTAAACGGACATAGGTTTTAATTACATCAGCATCAGTGGCAGTGAACACGATTTTGGGCTCAAGGCCGGCTTTGTCAAAGGCTTGGTCTAGTTCTGAGCGCCCTGTAAAACCAAATACGTAAGTTACCAAGGGGTATTTCGCAATATCTGCGATATCGATACTCCCCTTCTTGGCTAAAGGATGCTCTTTGTTGACGATGACACTTCGATTCCAGTGGTAGCAAGGTAACATGACAAGGTCGTTGTACAGATGTAAGGCCTCGGTAGCAATCGCAAAGTCCGCCTCTCCTTTGGCCGCGAGGTCACTGATTTGAGACGGTGTACCTTGGTGCATGTGAAGCGATACTTTTGGGTATTTATTCATGAAACCTTGAATGACATCAGGTAGGGCATATCGCGCTTGGGTATGAGTCGTGGCAATGTTCAACTTACCCTGATCAGGCAGCGTGTGTTCACGGGCGACAGCTTTGATACTCTCAACTTTAGCTAAAATTTCTCGTGAAATATTAATCACATCGTGACCCGCGTCAGTAACGTGAGTTAAATGTTTTCCGCTTCGTCCGAAAATTTGTACACCGAGTTCGTCTTCAAGCATACGTACCTGTTTACTTATACCAGGTTGTGAGGTGTATAAACTCTCTGCGGTGGCAGAAACGTTGAGGTTATTATTCAATACTTCAACGATATAGCGGAGCTGCTGTAGTTTCATGAAATCGTCCGTTGTGTACCCGACCAAGTAATAGTGCTCGAAATCGCACTGTGGCCCTATGTGACGCTGTGGCCACCTATTTTTACCAAGTTACGGGATCTTATGCAAAAAATTGTGAAAAATTTCAAATATTAATAGATACTAGCATAAGGACAGATTGAATAGCGAAGATAATTACATGCAAAAGAATCAGGAAAGAGACACCGCAATTGATTTTTCTTCGGTGCTGGCTGCCGCCGTACACGACATGAAAAATAGCTTGTGTTTACTAATTCAATCCATTGAACAGCTTTCCGACGCTATTCCAGAACAGGCGACTGAGTCTCGAGAACAAGTTGCTAACGTCCATTACGAAGCCTCTCGGTTAAATACCAATCTCGTGCAAATATTGTCTCTGTATCGCTCTCAGCTCGAGAGCCTACCAATTACCGTTGATGAGTGCTTTATTGGTGACCTATTTTCAGACGTTGTTGCGTCCAATCGCGTTTATATAGAACAAAAGGCCATCGCCTTAAATATCCAATGCCAAGACGAACTGAGTTGGTACCTTGATGCAGACCTCATCTACCTGTTAGTCAATGATGCTGTGGTTAACGCACTGCGATATGGAAAGCAGAATATATCGATAGAGGCGTTTGAAGACCAAGATAGTCTTGTCATTCGAGTTTCTGACGATGGCGAAGGTTACCCAGACCGCATGCTGAGCCAAAGCCACACTGAACTCTCGGAATTTAACGTAAGCCAAGGTCGCACCGGGCTGGGTCTTTTCTTTGCAAGGCTTATCGCTGCGGCGCATACACGAGATGCCGAATGCGGTGAAATTTCTCTAACAAATGGAGGAAGTTTGGGAGGTAGTGTGTTTGAAGTAAAAATACCTTAGCGTTTTCATGGACAAAGCCGATAATATAAAAGACACTTACACAGGTACATCAGCGCAACCGGTCCACAGAGATTGGGCGAGCAGGAAATGAATTAATGACGTTTACAATAATTATCGTATTGATAGTGGTACTGTTTATTGCAGCTATCTTCATCAATGCATTTCAACAACACCGAGCCAAAGTAGAAGCCGAGAAGCGCGCAGAAGCCGCCAAACAAAAAGCCATTATCGACGAAACGGAAAATGTCATCATGGCAGCGGGCCAAATGCCGATTTCTCAACGATTGATTCATATATTGCACGGCCGTGTGTTGAATGCACTTAAACTGTGTTATGAACTCAATCCTACTTCGGCAGAACTACGACAGCGCATTGTTGATGTAGAAGAACGAACTAAGACAATTCAAATTGGTGAATTACCCCCATCAGATTTTAATCTGCCGGATAATGACAAGCTCGTCATTCAGTTTATTCAGGCTATCAAAAAGCTCCGAGTTTTGCTCAGATCAGAGCACAGCAAGGGCAAAGTCGACAGTAAAACATACTTAGAAGAAGACAAACTGCTTGAAAGACTGCAATTAAAAGTCAATGTCGAAACCTTAATGAAAAGAGGCAAAAGCGCGGTTCAAACTGGAATGCTTGGGTCGGCACGCCAATATTATGAAAAAGCATTGAATGCATTGGAAAACCAAACGAATGCCGACGACTACATTAAATCCCGCATTGGATTATTGAAAAAAGAGCTTGGCCAGATTCAAGACAACCTCAAAAATGTCAATGCGCAAGACCGAGCCAAGAAAAAAGAAGAAGAAAGAGACGAACTGGACGAATTGTTTGCGCCCAAGAAAAAATGGTAAGGCTATTCAATCAATCACAAAAACCGGCGTAAGCCGGTTTTTTTATCTATATAACCAGTATCAATCTCACGACCTCAATGACAGGATTTGGTCACGTCTGACAGAATCTTGTACAACTTCCACAAACTTTATAATCATGGCAGTATGATTGAATCGAGCGGTAGCTTGGCAGAAAAACGCGCAAAATACGCCTTGTTAAATTGTTAGTTTCTAAAGGGATTAGGTAATGAGTGAAATTCAAGAATTAGTGATTTTGGTTGTTGTATGCGTGGCTGGATTTACAGCTTTATATAAAATCTTACCTTTCAAGGTTTATGGCGCTTCTAAACCAAAACTCTCGCTATTCCCAAAATATATAGCAACTTTTAGCAAACCTACCGAACAAATTGAGAGAGCATTACAAGTTCTCGGCTTTGAAAAAGTTAAATCTGGCACACATTCACGCGGTAAGGTCTACGGAGATTATTCAGCAAAGACAATTAAGTTATCCGTTCAAATTTACGAGAAAGAAAAACAAATCAAAGTCTTTGCTTCTTTTTTTGGCATACTGTTCGATACCGGAGATATTTGGCAAGTGACTACGGATATATTGAATGGCTAAAAACCCTAACTAGTTGCTAAAGATCACCCCGGCCACAAAAACCACGGCTTACCCCGCGTTTTGGCAACCTCTTAGTATAAGGCTAACTCAAACCTAGTGGACTTATCCTGCAGATCTGAGCGGTTCTAAAGGTAAACGCTGGAAACGTTGAATTATCAAAGTTCGTTTTCAATTTTGTATATAGCTTTGTCTATTCTGAACAGAGAACTCAAAAAACGAAAAACATCAATTTGCGATAGTGCCGATACTATTCCACGTAAAACGGAAAATTGGCATTTCCGACTTTTCCATTATTATCAAAGCAGTAAAAAAACAACCGGTATTCACCTTTAGCATCTGGCGCAATCATTTCGGCAGAAACTGAACTACCTGCACTGCTGATTTTGCGCCTTTGCTTTTGAATTGTCACTGCCAACTCTTCAGGTTCTAATTCAAACGCCCCGCCTTGGCTTCTTTCTTTTACTTCCTTTAAAACCGCCCAGCGAAATGACACCTCATCGTTGTTTGGATCAACAAACTCAACTCTGATGTTTACACGTTGATTCGGTGTTACACGCAAACTGGATTCCGGAGAGACGCCATCTAGTGTGATTCGACTTACACTTGGCGCTCGATTAACGGGATAGTTTCCCTGCCAAAACCTCGCCATTTCATCCAATCGAGCATTGGCATTGCCATCTTTGTTGTATATGCCATACCAAGTGGGCGTGCGTTCTTGTTTTTGCCCCCAGTAAAAAACAAAGTGCCCAATATTCTTGTTAGTCGGATTAGTCAAAAACGTTGAATCTAACCGTTGTGCTAAGCGATTCGCCTTCACCCCACTCGGCTCTTCAATCTCTCGCCCCCATTCAGTCGTGGGTACTTCCCAATGGCCCGTAGGACCAAATTCCGTCACCATAAAAGGTTTATCTATATCAAGTTTAACGATGGCGTCGTTTACGTCATTAAGCTCTCCATAAACTTGTACAGAAATAAAATCGATATTAGGAGTGCGCGCTAACGCCGTTTTGATATGGGATTCGTTTACACCCGCAAAGCTATAGGTAACCGGATGATTGCCGTCGTTTTCATGGATAAAGGCCGTTATCTTCGATATCGCGTCATACACCTTAGGGTTAACATCGATAAGTTGACCATTTTCATCAAACAACAAATTAGGTTCATTCGCCACGATCCAGCCCAACAAATTGGGGTGGTCCTTAAAGGCGAGTATCTGGCTTTTTACCGATTCAAATTGAGCTTCGACGGCGATCTCATCATTATAATCAAACCCATGTAACTCTTTTTTTAAGTCTATACCCATCAGTACCATTAAATCGTATTTTTGGGCCAGCGTTAGGTGTGTTTTGGCATTTTGTGTAGACCACGTACGAAATGTATTTCCTCCCGCTAATTTCAAATCCCGTATTTTGTTCTCATCAATCGTATTCAGGCCTGCGCCTTTTACTTGATATTCTTCTCCATCTTTGGTCAACACATAAGTGTTGTTAGTTTGCGAAACAGCAATATGGCTTACAGGATTAGGCTGGGCACACCCTAACAGGCAGAACAAGGCAAACAACGAGTAAAAGTAGTGCTTCATAGTGACTTCTAATTCAACGTTCAGAGTAACGGAGTCTGAGCCTCAGTAATCGATGAGGCTGAGTAATGTAAATATAGTGGTAGCGTGAATCGAATGCCAAATTACAAGTAAAACCGATAGGGAACGTCGCCATCAGTTCCCCTGTACCAGAGAGTATCGCCATCCCACCTGGCAACGTCACAAACAACAGTCCGCTGCTATGTTCTTTCAAACCGTCAGCGGAACCCTCGTCTCCAATTCGATTTGCATAGGCGTCGAAAAACAAGCGTTTCTCTTTAACGCCCCCTTCTCTGTTCAACTCATAACGCCAAATTCGATGAACTGAAGGCTCAGAATCGGAAACCAATAAAAAACGGTTGTCCTTAGTAAGTAAAATACCATTTGGTTTGCGTAAACTGTCATCGATGACAGTCAGTGTTTTTTTGTCATTTAACGCGAAAATACCGGAAAAAGGCAATTCTATTAGAGGGCTTTTGTCAAAGCCCTCAAGGCCGTAAGGCGGGTCGGTAAAGTAGATTGTTCCTTCACTGTCCATGACCAGATCATTTGGGCTATTCAAACGACGTCCGAGATATGTACTTGCAATAACCTGAAAAACAGGTGTGGGACTATCCAAATCGCTGACCATTTTCGCAAGTGTTCGCCCACCCTGCTGTGCAAGCACGAGGGAACCGTCCCTATTAATAAGCAAACCGTTCGCACCACCCCATTTGGGTTTACCAAGTGCTAAACTGTTACCCGAAGGCGATAGGTACTCTGTTAGTCCCTTATTTTCATTCCATTTTAAAATGGTGTTTCGCTCAATATCTGAGAACAACAATGCGTTGAGTTCATCGGACCAAACTGGGCCTTCTGCCCAACCGATATCTTCGGCTAAAACCTCAAACGGCTGGTCTGGGTCAACAATACTCAGTACAGAAGGATGAAAAACAGTAGGCACAACCGCTAAGTTGTCAGCAAGAGTAAAAGCACTGAATAAACTGCTATAGATGAGAAATGTCAGTGTTTTCACAGTGCAGTCTAACCTATTCGAAGTTTATACTTTGAGTGTTGTGAATGAACTGAGCCGTAGCCATTTTCTCAAGCCATTTCAGTTTTAGCGGCGTGTTTATTTGAATGCGACTATCTCCCCACCCTTTCCCATGCCACATTGGATCCGAGTTCCAGTTTGCATTGATGTAGGAGATCGCTCTAATGACGTCTTGGTTCGCGTCAACATGGTCAAATAGCAACTGAAACCAGTCATTCCAAATTAAATCGCCATCGACTTGGTTTAGCCAAAAACCTCTGGGGGTGATTTCGGCAATGAAGACCGGCAGTCCTTTTTCTCGCGCTAAATCAAAAACTACTGGAGCGCGAGTTTCGTTGTGCCAATAGGAATAGCCAAGCCAATCAACATAGTCATCCCCGGGCCAATATGTTTCCCAGACGCTTTTGTCAACGTAATATCGCGAAGCGCCCATCACAGTGGCAAAGTTTGTTAGGTTCTGGCTTTTTAGCTGGTCGACAATACGTCGCCATGCAAGTTTGAATAATTCAGGGTCGTAATGATTCCAACTACCGTCGAACTCGTAGCCAATTCGCAGATAAAAAATGTGGTCGTCAAATTCTTTTAAAAAGTCCGCGAGTTCTCGAATTAAATGGTCATAATTGCCACTTGCGACTTCACCCTCGTCATCCAACTCCATAGATATCGATAAATGAACCAATGTTTCTTTGTAAGCGGGCGTTTCTAATAAACAGCGTAAACACTTAGGGCCCGCTCCCCAACGGGTAGTAGAATTCAGACCGTCAACCGCACCTACATCAAATTGATAACCAAACTGGTTGGTTTTACCCTCAGAAAAGTAAACGTAGTGCGAGATCCCCGCGGGAATACCCATGTGATCGGAATAGCCATCTCGCCACAAGCCATTGGCACCGATTGAGCGGTTATCTTGGCCAATGAAGACAAGAATTTTGTCATCTTTGGGCGCAAAGGGAGATTTTGCGAAGGTGGAACATGGCGTCATCAAACAATACACGATGAGACAAAAATTCAATAAGGTTTTCATCAACTAACCCTAGCTTCCAATAAGACTGAATAAAGTCTAACAAAGTACTAGGTCGAAACCGCGATGATAGGAAATTACCTCATTGTAAAAACAAAAAACGTAAACTTGCGCTCACTCGCCATGATTAAACACGACCAAACAGTTAGTTTTCTCAAAAGTGAATGTCGCGCACAAGCCATGTCCAATCATCGTCTATTTTTTAGATAATGAGTTGAATTCATCGCCTGCGCGAAGATAGATTTAGGGCAAGAAAATAAAGTGTGGTGTTTGTTAGTCGTTGTCGTCGGAATCAAAAATACCTTTAAACAGGGCATTGAGCATGCCTGCAATAGAATCCGCTGCCAAATCTTGTTTTAAGCTTCTGTCCTTGGTTTGTCTTGTCGTCTGGCGCTTTTCTCGACTTTCTGCATTGGCATTCGCTCCATCTAGAAAGTCGTCTACTCGTTTGTGGGAAAGCGAAGCGCAACCACTAGACAAACAGGCCACTAACGCCAATGTGACACACTTTAACTTCATATAACAATTCCTCTGTTCCTGCACGAAGCCGCGAGAGTTTACGGATATTTTAAAGTTGTGCAATAAGGCTTTGTTACTCTCCTGAAATTAGCACCCGATATCGTGCCCAGATTTCGCCAAAGACACCGCCTTTTTAATAAAGTCACCTATTAATGTCTGAGAGACCACTTTGGTTTTGGAAAAGCGAATACAACCTTTTCCTTTGTTCAGTCCTTCCAGCCATTGGTGTTCAGGATCGACCTTACTTGTATCACCACAGTACAAACTCACGTAACCTTTTTGAGCATTGAGGTGAAAAATATCGGTGTCACCAAGGGTAAAGCACAACATCTTATATTGAATAGATTCAACGATTTGAGTGTCACAGTCTAAAATTAACTGCCTTAATGTCAGCAAGGACTCCTTTCGCCAGTCATCGTCTAACATTGCCAAGTACGCTTGTGGCGTATCTACGTCATACTGCATAGGTGTTCTCCTATTCTCAGTCTATTAATGGGAAAGTAAACTACAGACATTGATCCCATAGTGCTTGTGCCGCAATAGACACGCTGCCACGTTGCCGTCTGATTATTCCAACACTTTTTACCAGCTGTTTATCATCTATGGGTAAACACAATAACCCTTTCCTCTCCATTTGCTGTTGGCACAGTGCAGGTACAACCGATATACCCAATCCTTGAGCGATAAGCTGCCCCAATGAACCAAGTTGGCTGGTTTCTGCGATGATTTTTAGTGGTCCTACTGCTTGTGCAATATCTTCTGTCCAGCGTCTAACCGCGGATTCTCTATTCATAGCAACGAATGGATAAGACAACAAGGTTTTCCAGTCTACACTTTCTGCCGAGGATAATGGATGGTTGGGTGGTACAACGCCTATAAACTGATCTTGCCCAATAGGACTAAATTCAAGACCATCCATGTTGTCGGGTTCAAAGGTAAAACCTAGCTCGGCTCTTCCCGAAAGCACGGCATCAATAACATCTTCCATCACCACATCCATGACGCGAATCCGAATATTGGGCCAACGTTTGTGATATTGCTTTAACGAAATTGGTAGACGAGACTCAGCAAAAGAAGGCATAGCAGCAATTCTCAAGGTTCCCTGATTCATCGCGAATAAGTTCTGCATATCTTGAATAGCCTCATCCCAGTCAGAGACTAAACGCTTTGCTGTAGGTAAAAAGGTTTGCCCTTCCGGCGTAAGCTCTACTCTACGCGTCGTTCGGCTAAACAATAGGCCGCCAATTTGTTGCTCCATTTTTTTTATAGCGCTAGACAGTGCGGGTTGAGTTACATGGAGTTTCTCTGCTGCCTCTGCAAACGTGGTGGACTCGGCAGCATGTATGAACGCGAGCATATTTTTATAGGAAACCATAAGCACCAATTAATAAATTAATTTTATCAATAGTAATATTAAATCAAATTTACAAAACATTAGCATCATACAATACTGGTTTTTACATTATCACCAGCGTAAATACAGGAGAACGTAATGTCTGGTTTTGACAAAGTTGTGACAAGTTACGCACAAGCAATGGCGGGTCTGGAAAATGACATGACCGTTATTGCAGGAGGTTTTGGCCTCTGTGGTATCCCGGAAGGGCTCATTAGTCAGATAAAAACCATGGGCACCAAGGGGCTGACAATCGTTTCTAACAACTGTGGCGTTGACGGATTCGGCTTGGGCATTCTACTTGAAGACAGACAAGTCGCGAAAATGGTGTCGTCTTACGTTGGTGAAAACGCATTGTTTGAGCAACAGTTATTGAACAATGAATTAGAGGTAGAACTCACTCCACAAGGTACGCTTGCTGAAAAAATGCGAGCAGGTGGTGCAGGTATACCCGGATTCTACACTGCTACAGGATACGGCACTCCCGTTGGAGAAGGCAAAGAAGTCAAAGAATTCAACGGTCGCCCGTACATTCTCGAAGAAGCCATCACGGGCGACTTCGCTATTGTAAAGGCATGGAAAGCAGACCGTTACGGTAATTGTGTTTATCGTCACACAGCGCAAAACTTTAACCCAATGGCTGCAACCGCTGGCAAGATTACCGTTGTAGAAGCAGAAGAAATCGTCGAGCCGGGCGAATTAGACCCGACGCAAATTCACACACCGGGCATATACGTAAATCGTGTAATTAAAGGCGAGTTTGAAAAACGTATAGAACGCCGTGTAACGTCGAATAAGGAGAGTGCATAATGGCTTTGACTAGAGAACAAATTGCCATGCGCGTGGCTCAAGAATTCAAAGATGGTGATTACGTCAATCTTGGTATCGGCATTCCTACGCTAGCCGCGAATTACGTCCCTGACGACATTGAAGTGATGCTGCAGTCTGAAAATGGTTTGCTCGGAATGGGCCCATACCCGACTGAAGAAGACGTTGACGCAGATATGATCAATGCAGGAAAAGAGACGGTAACAGCTATCACTGGTGCGTCAATTTTCAATTCTGCGGAAAGCTTTGCCATGATTCGCGGTGGTCATGTTGATTTTACAGTCCTTGGCGCCTTCGAAGTGGACGTAAACGGCAACATTGCCTCATGGATGATCCCAGGGAAACTGGTAAAAGGCATGGGTGGAGCAATGGATTTAGTCGCCGGTGCTAAAAATATCATTGTGACAATGACGCACGCAGACAAGCGTGGTAATTCAAAGTTACTTGAAGCTTGCACATTGCCACTAACGGGCGTCAACTGTATCACGCGAATCATCACAGATTTAGCCGTACTAGAAGTGAAAGACCAAGCCTTTCATTTACGTGAACGCGCGCCGGGAGTTTCCATTGAAGAAATTCAAGACAAAACCGCGGGTAAACTTATTGTTGAAGGCGACGTTCCCGAAATGACATTCTGATTTGATACTGAGGCCAGTAGCTTTTGCTGATGGCCTCTTTATCTCCCTTCGCGAATCAGGGATAATGGCACCAGTTTGCTATTAGAGTATATCCCTTGCTTATTACCGACTTACCAGTCCATCACAAAATTATCAGCCGTCTTTCGGAAAAAGGCTTTTCCACGCTAACCGAAATTCAAGAAAAGACAATCCTACCTGCCATTCAAGGCAAGGACATTGTTGCATCATCGAAAACCGGGTCAGGTAAAACACTGGCGTTTTTGATTCCTACTCTGAATCGTCTAATGACCACAAAGCCGCTTAGCCGACAAGATCCTCGTGTACTTATATTGGCCCCTACCCGAGAATTAGCGAAACAAGTTTTTCTTGAAGCAAAATGGTTGGCAACGAAACAAGGCGTGCAATGCCAGCTTATCGTCGGTGGTGAAAACTATAATGATCAGGTTAAAGCGCTCAAACGCTGCCCTCATATCATCGTAGGTACCGCAGGCCGAATTGCCGACCATTTAGAAGACAAATCTTTCTTTTTGAATGGCTTAGAGCTGCTTATTTTTGATGAAGCAGATCGTATGATGGATTTGGGCTTTGCCCCCCAATTGACGATGATTAATGGCTTTGCCGATCATCGAAAACGACAAACGATGTTGTTTTCAGCGACACTCGATAATATTGAATTGAAACACATGTCGAGAAAATTGTTGCAATCCCCCGTTAGAGTATCCGTAGGTTCGAGCACAGACGAACACGGAGATATCGAACAGTCACTCTATTTTGCGGATAATGTCAGTCACAAAGATGACATGTTAGTGTCATGTTTGGAACAGCAGTCCTTTAACCAAGCCATCGTATTTACTGCTACACGAGAGGATACCCAACGCCTCACCGCCCTATTAAATGCCAAGCATATGGATGCCATAGCGTTAAGTGGGGATTTGCCCCAAAACCAGCGGGCAAGCATTATGACGTCGTTTAGTCGTGGACAACATTCTGTATTGGTGACAACCGACGTAGCGTCGCGAGGCTTAGACCTCAATAAAGTAGGGTTGGTTGTCAATTTTGACCTGCCGAAACAATCTGATGAGTATATTCATAGAATAGGTCGGACTGGCAGAGCAGGCCAGCAAGGTACGGCACTATCCTTTGTTGGGCCTCGAGATTGGAAGAGTTTTGTCGCGATCAGTCGACACGTAAACTACGATTTGGCGTGTGCTCCCCATCCTTCTTTACCGGCTGAATTTAAGGGGTTCAAATCAAATTCCTCTAAGATAAAGAGCAAGGCAAATGCTCAGTCTGGAGGCAAAAAGAAAACCAATTCACCCAGTGGCGTCAAAAAACACACTAAACGCGTACATACGATGCAAGGAGAGGACGTGGGTTTTGTACCAGTTAAGCGGAAGCCTCGCCAGCTGTTAGCAGATGATGAAGAGTAGAAACACGTCTTAGCAAAATGCTTATGCTAATTGTCCTTGAACAACAAAAAAGCCGCTCTTAATAGCGGCTTTTTAATATGTAAGGACTAGTATTCCCACCAGCATTCTTGCCACCACGACAAGAACTCTTCGAAGTCGATAAAACCGTCGTCATTGCTGTCGATAAGCTTAAAACCTTCCTCGACATTTCCCGCCTTTGTTTTTGGCGATAACACGGTTAAGAGCTCAATAAACTCAGGTAGATCAATTTGACCATTTCCATCTTTGTCAAAGAATCCAAAGTCATCCCTAATTTGAGCAATTTTCTCGTCTGTTAGTTGGGCGCTCATATACGCTCCTCAATAAAAGCTTCCATAGACAAGAGTTTACGCCCAACAATGACTATTGTCTACGATTGCTGGTTGGACTTCGCAGCTAACGCGCGTTCACGCTGCTCTTCGGCTTTTTGCTTGCGACGATTAACCATGGCGTTGCGTGCTTCTGTGCCCACGTGTTCTTCATTTCGGGCTTGGGCCAGTTGGACTTGCTTTTCACGCTCTCTAAAACGCGCAATTTGTTGCTCGGAGTGTTTACCAAAACAATGAGGACAGCTCACACCAGCTTCGTATTTATCACTTTGTTTGTCTTCTTCAGTAATCGGAAGGCGACATGCATAACACTGATCGTAGACACTTTTCTCTAAATCGTGATTTACGGCAATGCGGTTATCAAACACAAAGCAATCACCTTCCCACATCGTGTCTTCTTTCGGCACATCTTCAAGATACTGTAAAATCCCACCTTCAAGGTGATACACCTCATCGAAACCTTGTTCTTTTAAATAGGCGGTAGACTTCTCACATCGAATGCCACCGGTGCAAAACATTGCAACCTTTTTGTGTTTTTCTGGATCTAGGTTGTCTTTTACGTACTGTGGAAACTCTCGGAAAGTTTCGGTGTTTGGGTTCACCGCGTTTTGGAATGTGCCTATTTCAATCTCATAGTCATTTCGCGTATCGATCAACAAAACTTCAGGGTCGCTAATCAATTCATTCCAATCTTTGGGCTTAACGTAAGTCCCTACTGTTTTTGTTGGATCTATACCTTGCACGCCCATAGTGACAATTTCTTTTTTCAATTTCACTTTAGTGCGATAGAAAGGCTTTTCTTCGTGAAGCGATTCTTTAAACGAAATGGGATTAATACGTGAATCTGAATTGAGATAGGCAAGCAGCGTATCTATGCCTTCTCGGCTACCGGAAACCGTGCCATTAATACCCTCTTCTGCGAGCAATAATGTGCCTTTTATTCCGTTATCTTCCATTACCTGATGTAATGGTTGACGCATCTCTTTGTAATTTTCAAGCGCAACAAACTTATACATTGCGCAAACAATATAGTGTGACATTAACTGTTACCTTTGCTAGTTGGAACGTAAAACCAGTGCAAAAATGCGGCGCGGACTATACCAGAACCGTGACAGACGTCAAAGCATTTGTGTCGCGACAGGTACTATGTCCGCCAGTTTGGTGTAATCCAGAGGAAGGGTATTGTCTAGGTCAGAGGTCTTTTTCAACCTTTGCTGGGTAGCGTAATCGCAATTCGATATGATGTCCTCACCGAGAATTTGACCTTCGGGTTTAAAACCGAGTGCATCTGGGTGCATTGCTTGATGTAAAGACAAATCTTTTAACAGGCCTTTATTCAGCAATGAAGCACTGTGGTAGTTTGCCGCTATCGTAGCCAAATCGGCGTTGAGTTTTGGGCGACGATATTGATTAAGGCGGTCTGGGAAATCAGGATCTGTTACCTCTTGTTGAGAGTCATCAGCGCCTTTGAGGTACTCATTTGCTGGCCGAAAGTGAAGCGCCAATAGCAGTGAAAAGAGCGCACCACTCTCGGTCGCTTGCGCCAGGTTACCGCTATACTCTAAATCTGCTTGCTGTATCGGCGTTATTGCCGAAGGTAGTGCCATGCTTCGAAACTCTCATTATTATTACTAGTTGTTTTCGGCTGACACTCTGAATTATTTAGTATTTTCTTGTTTTCGAAGACAAGATGAAAGAACATACCGATAGCGAATCAACAGTGTGGATTATGTTGTATGAAATATGCTGACAAACGGATTTTAATCGTTGAAGATCAGCGCCCGTTCTTAATGTTACTGCGCGGCCTTCTCAACTCAATGGGCGCAACGGATGTAGTGATTTGCGGTAATGCAGATCAAGCAGTAGCAAGTTGCAGGAAGCATAAATTTGATATCGTCATTGCTGACTTACACTTGGGCAATGAAAAGAAAAATGGTTTCGAACTGATAGAAGAGCTGCGAGTAAGAAAACTAGTTAAGCCTGCGACAATATTACTAATTATCAGTGCAGACAGTGCCAGACCAGTGGTACTTGGTTCGATTGAAAGACGGCCTGATGATTATATCGTTAAGCCATTCTCTCAAGCACAGTTAAAAAGTCGGCTGCAGCGTGCATGGGTCAAACGGCAATACATGTTACCCATTTACAGCGCCATACTCGAAGATAACTGGGACAATGCTATCACGCAGGCAAAGTTGCTAGCCTCTGAAAGTACTCCTTTGCAACGCCATGTGAACCAGTTACTGGTTGAACTCTATTGGCATATAGCGGATTACCCTAAAGCACTCGCATTAATCGAAAAGTACATCACAAAAAAAACGCCGCTCTGGGCACAAGTGGCCCGAGGTAAGACGCTTAACTATTTACAACGTTTCGAAGAAGCGCAAGCGGTCTCGGTGTCGATTCTCAGTTCAAACCGCTTTAGTGCAGAAGCCTATGACATATTGGCTGAGGCTCAAAATAATTTAGATAAAGGGGATGAGGCCATTGATGCAATAAAACAAGCCATCAAGATATCACCCTACTCGCTACAACGGCACTTGACGGCATGTAATATTGCTAAACAAAACAATGATTACCCACTCCTGACAGAAGCAAGCCTGTCAATATGGCAACTATCTAAACGCACAGTTCATCAAGATGTGTCTCATTGGTGTAATCATATGCGCAGCATCTTAGATGCCGCAGAACATGCCACGGATAAAAGCCAAAAGAATCGCTACCAGCAAGAAGCGATCTTGTTGGTTCAGCGAGGCAAGTACGACGACAGTCTTGTTAGGTATGCCGATAGATTTGATATTGCTATCTACGAGGAGTTGATTCACGCGCGTATTGCGGCATTAGACGGCAAGATGCTCGATGCCAAAAAACAACTCATGGTGTCTCAACAACATATAGAGAGAAAATTTGGAAAGATTCCATCGAGTTTTGCACCCGATAGCTTAAAACTGATGTATGACATTGGAGAGTGGGAAGAGGCCCAATCACTGGGTAAACAGTTAAATGACTCTGATGATGGCCTAGATACTTATACGCAACAACTCATACAACACGAAAGTGCACTTCTCGCCGAACGTCAAGCTAACTATACCAAGCATAACAAGGAAGGTATTGAGCTTTATCAGCAGGGTAAATTTGAGCAAGCAAAAGCGCAATTTAGCCTCGCGCTTGAATTTTCTCCCGTAAACAGTGGCGTTGCACTAAACTTAATTCAATGTATTTTAAAAATACTCGATAAAGGGAAGAAACCGGAACCTTTGTTGGTTAAAGAGTGCCGGCGAATATACAAGGTGGTAGATGGTATGCCACTGAGGCAAATACACCAAGACAAGCTCAAAAGCTTGCAAGAAGATATTGAACGATATTTGGGGAAATAATATGCGTTACCACTGGATTCCATCTACGGCCTTGATAGCATCGATTGCACTCGCGACTTCCGGATGTGCAACAAGTAACCCTTGCGAAGACATTTTAGAAGTAAAACGACAAGAGCGAGAGTGTGCGACTTGGGCCAAAGCGATGAGAGATAATCAATATCCTCAACGCGCCCTTACTGCGAAAAAACTCTACGAGTCTCAATGTGAAGAACTGCGTTATTACCGAGACGACTACGACACCATATGTAAAGGTGATCAAAAACCACTCGGTCAGCGTGAAGAGCAGAATTAGCAGTCTAAACCGCACTTAGCAGTGTCTCAATGAAAAAACATGAACTTGACTAGGCTCATAGGCCTAGCTGTATTGTCGGATTTACTCATGCTTAAAAACATTATCCGTTTCGCACCTAGTATCGCAGGGGCGCTCGTCTGTATATTTGTGTGCTTTGCACTACTTGACGCCCTGTGGCTGGGTGTTATCGCTTCAAGTTGGTACCAAGACGCTATGGCAAGCATTATTAGAAGCGACATTATTACCTGGCCTTGGTTGGTGTTCTATTTGCTGTACGGTGGCGTGGTTTTCGTTCTAGCAGTCGTCGCCAATCGCGATCAGTCTCTATTGTATGCATGTATCGATGGCGCTTTGCTCGGCCTCGCTAGCTATGGCACCTATAACCTTACCAATTACAGTGTTATTGAAGGCTTTCCCCTGAATATCGCCATGATAGATTGGGCATGGGGCATTGTGATTACCTCTATCAGTGCTGGAGCAGGATGGCTAGGGTTCCAAAAGTTTAGGAATGATACGACCAAATAGCGTTACATTAGGCTTCGTATCCTCACGAAGCCTATTTTGGACGTACTAAATCCTATACCGAAAATAGCGACTCTCAATGGGTCAATTATGCATTGATGACAGTAAAGTGGCTGTTTTTACCAATGACACAAAAGTCTATTCATTTATCGGTTCAAGCGCCTCATATGGTCGATGTGAAATGCCTTGTAAATTTGGTCAGTCATCATCTCGTTCGCCTCATTCAATGGGTTGACAGCGTCACCCATACCTAGCTTATCGATGACTGTTCGCAGTGGGCGCTGTCCGTGAGGAGTGTCAATCAAATCGCATAACCCGATTGCAACATCTAGCGGGTCTTGTTGAGGGTTATTAGCTAATGCAGTAGCAAAGCTATCGGCAAAAAATTGAGGTTGTGGCAATAAGTCCTGGTACTGGTCGCTTAAATCCTGTTCTGCAGACATCGAATTTGCTCCAAATGATGTGGGGTATCCGCCCGGTTCAAGTAAGCAGACATCAATACCAAAACTCGAGAGCTCATAGCGATACGTTTCTGTCATCGCTTCCAGTGCCCACTTAGATGCGTTGTAAGGACCGTGAAAAGGTAAGACGACTCTGCCGAGTAAGCTCGACACGTTGACAACTAGGCCGCCTTGCTGTGAGCGTAAATGGGGTAACACGTGTTTCAATACTCGCTGAACACCAAATAGATTGATATCAAATAGTCTAAAATAGTCATTTGCTGAAAAGGCTTCTTGAAGCCCAAAGACTCCCTGCCCCGCGTTATTAACGACAACGTCAAGTCTATCGACCACTGTATAGCAACGTGCGATCGCTTCTTCTACGCTGTGGGAGCAAGTGACATCCATCTCAATAACACTGACGCCTAAATTTTCGAGTTCAGCTTGTGCTGACGATTGCCTGTTGAGTTGTCGCGTGGTGGCGATGACCTTGTGCCCGCGCTTTACAAGCTCCCTTGTCATCAGTATCCCAAATCCACCTAAACCGCCAGTTAATAATATATTCATGATTTCGCCTTTCTTAGTGTTGATGGACGTCATGCTAACAAGGCGTTAGGATATGAAGGTAATGACATTGATTGCCTATTGCTATGAATACAAATCATAACCTCAGTATTAGTTTGATCCGCTTGTTTGTCGTTTTGTGCGAATCAGGCACGACAACAAACACCGCGCAAGTCCTTCATCTTTCGCAGTCTGCGATTAGCCATAGCTTGAAAAAGTTAAGAGTGGCGTTTAAAGATGATTTATTCGTGCGCCACGGCAACAAAATGGAGATGACCCAACGGGCCGCGAGCTTGTACCCGGCATTAAAACAATGGTTGGTTCAGCTTGACAACATTATTCAACCCTCGGTCTTTGAACCGCATACCACGAAAACAACATTTGCAATCGCTTGCTCGGATTTTTTCGAACAAATGTATGGGCCAATGTTGTTGAACCAAATTCGCCAACTTGCGCCGAATGCGACACTCAAGTTAGTTAAAATCAACGCCAACACGATTACTGAAGGGCTGATACAAGGTCTTTTCGACATAGCCATCGGCATAAGAGAGATTGACGATTCTCGAATCAAACACAGGAAACTTTACCAAGACGGCTTCACGTCTTGTGTCGACGCCAATCATCCCATTTTAGAGACACATAAAACGTTAGATGACTATCTGCACTATCCGCATTTACTGTCTAGTATCAATGATGGCAGGCGTTCAGTCGTAGATAATGCCTTAGACAAAATTGGGCGTACTCGGCGTTTACATGGGATCAATTTCAGTTTCTCAAACGCGCCTTACTTTCTCGCTGGTTCAGATGTCATTTGGACAGGTCCTTCAAGATACCTCGCATTTTGTTGTCTTCACCACCCTATCGTGAGTTTCGACACGCCATTGTCTTTGCAAAGTAATGATGTGAATATGTATTGGCTGCGCCGGAACCACCAAGACCCAGCGCACAAGTGGCTACGTCATTTGGTAGAGGCAGTGACATCCGAACAGATTAAGCTTTAAAACGCCATTCCCAATGCAACTCCATAAACGATAGCGTCATCACCTCCATCGTGATAGTCATAATGTATTTGGGGTGCAAGTGTCCAACCACCCTCAAACTCAAATTCGTACAGCGTACCGAACCGCGCCACAAACAAGTCGTGTTTATCGGTATGTTCTGTACCTGGGCCGACTTGTAGTATCCATTGGTTGGTAATATGAATATCGGCAACGAGTAAATACGTCCATGCTTCTAAATCTCCTCGTGCGTATTCAGCGACAACGCCGAGACCGAGAACGTCATTTACTCGGTACTCATAATCGATACCCAGTGTAAAGCCGCTCCCTTCGTTGTCCAAATCGGTATTACCTACAAGTACAGATAAATGATGCGGATGAGCTTTGTGATCAATGCCACCATGGTGCTCATTATTGGCACTTGCTATTGGGCTAACAGCCCCTAGCGCAATACACGAAAAAACAAGATGACTGGTGCAATTCACTCGTCTACCCCAAAACTTTCGAGTAAAAACATAACCTTGAGTATTGTATAAGACGGAAAAAAAGCAAAAAAAAGCGCCCTATACTCCAGGCGCTTAAATCGTTGTCGACTGTTGCTTGATGCTATTTAAATACAGGTCGTAAAAAACTGCGCTCGTAACTCAATATACAGCGAGTCTTTTTGGCGTAGTCAAACGCAGCCGAGCACGCCGCGTCAGCGAATGATCTTTCTCTGTAGGATTCATACTCCGCTAGGCTTGGAAAAGTGAACAGTGCAAATGCAATGTCACTGGCCCCCTCCGAGGGTAAAAAATAGCCGTGATGTTGCCCGCCAAATTTTTCGACTAATGGGATCCAGAGCTTCGCGTAGTGCTCAAATTCTTCAATTTTATAGGGATCAATTTGATATTTTAAGTAACAGGTGACCATCTCATTTTCTCCTTAAAATGCTTTTTACGTTTTTACTTTAGGGCGGCGAATAGCACGCTTGTACTTTTCCTGAAATGCACGGCGTTGTTTTGTGACTTCGTATAAGACAATGCCTGTTGTCGTACCCAAATTTAAGCTCTCAATCATTCCAAACATCGGGATAGAGGTACAAAACTCACTTTGAGCCAGCGCCTCATTGCTAATACCCCTAGACTCATTGCCAAACCAGATTGCCAAACGCGTTTGGGTAAAATCCGCTGATTCCAGATTACAGTGTTTCTTACCTTTCACATGAGGCGAAGTCACTACCGACACAAAACGCTTTTTGCGTAAATGACTAATACACGCCTCTGTGCTATCAAAACGTTTTACAAAAGTCCAACGTATGGCCGATACCGAGGTTTTAGACAGCGACCTTCGATTGCGCATCGATTCCCAGTCATCAGGCAGCTTCTTTTGACTATCAACTACATAGATTTTATCCACGCCCATGGCATTAGCATTACGGATTGCTGTACCTATGTTCTTGACGTCCATCGGGTTTTCTAACACTACAACTGTGTTTTTGCAGCGGAAAGGTTTTATTTCATCCGCTCTTTTACGCCAAGATGAGGCCTTAACATCCATGATAACCACCTTTCAACTTATGTCTTTGCTTTACCTAGTGCGGTAATAATTGAACCCCCAATCACCAAGGCAGCTCCTGCCCACGCCATGACACCCATTTCAGGTTGAATAAACCAATCAGGGGCAATGTGTTCTGCAACTAACATGGATAGAAATGTAAAGATTGGTGCTAGCGCAATAACCGCACTGACTCTAGAGGCATGCCATATTCTCAAAGCCTCAGTAAAAGCGCCATAAGCAATGATAGTGTTAAGACAACAAAAGCCAAGTGACCACCACTGCACACTGTTGAGTTCAATGATCAACGAAAACTCGCTAAAGGGAACCAGTATCAATGCCCCCAACAGGTATATGAACAGGGTTAACTGCATGGCTGTCATTTTCCGAAGCAGCACTTTTTGACAAAGCGCATAGCCTGCCCAAGCAAGGGCAGACCCAATAATGATAATGATCCCCAAGCTGTCTTCTGTTTCAGAAGCCAAAATCTGTGGCAGTCGTTGATTAAAGAATAACCCTAAACCTATCAGCAAAACGCAGGTACCGATAAACTGAATTCGCGTATAGGGTTCCTTGTAGATAAAGACCCCCCCGAGCATCAACGCCAACGGCGCAAGTTGCATCAACACCTGCACACTTCCGGGGCTTAAGTATTTCAAACCAATCACGTTTGTTACGTAATTTACCACTAGCATTATTGTGGCAGCGCCAACAAGTAACAACGCCGATGTACCAATTTTCCGAAAAGGAGGCATTGCTGATTTGGCCATCAACACACAAAGTACGAACAGGCCAGCGACAATAAACCGATAAACGGTAATCGTCGCGCTGTCCATGACTTGTAAACATATAGCGAGAAACAGCGGTAATACTCCCCATAACACCGCTGTAATCAGTGAGAGTGAAAATCCAAATAATGGCCGAACGGTATTAGACACGCATCACGCTTCCGATAAGTCTTCAAAGTCCTCTATCATATCTTGTATTTGTTTGATTAGCTTGCGTTTTTGCTTGCTAGAAAGCGTGGGCAATACATCACTCATCATAGCAGTATACAAGGCTCTATTGTGGTCCGAATCTGCGATGTATTTTTCGCCTCGAAATTCATCTGTGTGAGTCAATAAATACACTAAGTCTTGTTCGAAGTTGGCATTGCTATCTTTGTTTTCAAATAACGTTTTCGCGGCTTGCTGAATCCTCCGACGATACTCGATGTTTTGCAAACCAGTCGGAACAAACTTTGGTGAGTAGCTATCCACAATTGCCTTTTGCGATTTTGATAGGCGCCCTACTCTCTCTTTTAAATCGTCATACAAACTTTCTTGGCGCTTTTCTAACTTTTCTTTTTCATCCAAATCGGCGTTTTTGAGCAGTTTTTCTTCACTTTTCAGGTTTTCGTCTTCTAACGAGGCAAAAAGCGATTCAACTTGTTCTTCGTCAAGGTTTTTCGCTAGTACAGCCAGTTCTGGAGCAAGTTCATCGATCAAGCGAGTCCAATGTGTTGTCGCACTATCGAGGTGACTGGCCATCGACTCTGCGTTAAGTTCATCTTGTTCAATGTCTTGTTTGAGCGCTTTTAGTTGAGCAACGTATTTGTCCAGTTCCTCGCTTCTATGCCATTGATGCCATTTTGAAAAATAACCATCAAACAAGTCCTCTTGCTCTTTGGTCAATTCAATATAATCGTCTAAATACCAATGTACCAACCAATCTAAGTTGTTGTACGCAAACTTTGATGAACACGCGGATAGCAGTAGTGTCATCGCAACAATTATGAGTAATTTTTTATTCATGCTTCCATTCTTCCCGTTGCATGTGGAATAAAACCTGAAAATTTGCCAATCTAAATATTGGAAAAAAGCCTAAACGACTGAACAGTAGCCCAACCCAGTCTGTACGCGGCCAACAATACACCAACGCACCGTGTCATTGATGCTTATCAAGATTACGTAAGCTATTGAGTTCTAGACTATAAAAAAGTTCTATTAATTTAAATCAGTAAAGGGTTTCAATCTGTGTCAAAAACAATTGCAGTATTAACGTCTGGTGGCGACGCACCTGGAATGAATGCATGTATCAGGGCCATCGTTTTGGCTAATGAGAGCCTTGGCTATACGACGCTTGGCTACTTGCATGGATACAATGGCCTCCTGAACCAAGAATATGTCCGCCTTGGACATAAAGACGTTCACAACCTAAATCAACGAGGTGGCACGATTTTACACAGCGCAAGATGCATTGAATTTAAGTCAACCAGCGCAGCACAAAAAGCGGCAAGGAATTTAGAAATGGCTAACATCGACGCGCTTGTGGTTATCGGCGGAGACGGATCATTCAGAGGTGCAAACCATCTCTCTAATTATTGGGCTGGGCAGATTATCGGGCTCCCTGGCACCATTGACAATGATATATATGGTACTGACGCCACCATTGGTTACTACACAGCGATTGAAACCGCAGTAGAATCGATAGATAAAGTCAGAGACACGGCAGACGCTTTTGAACGTATTTTCGTTGTAGAAGTGATGGGTCGGCACGCTGGTTTTCTGGCGCTCAGTGCGGCAGTTGCCTCGGCCTCTGACTATGTCCTCCTACCCGAGCGTTTTCAATCTATTGAGGTCACATTAAGTGAAATAGGAAACCAGTTATCGCTACAGCGAGATGAACAAGGCCATGTGAGTTTTATCATTGTTGTCGCCGAAAACGTTTGGCCAGGCGGCCTTAATTCATTCGTAAGCGCGTTGGAACAAACAACTAACAGTGAAGTCCGCCCTGTGATACTCGGGCATGTTCAAAGGGGTGGCGCACCAGTGAGTCAAGACAGGCTGCTTGCCACTAAATTAGGCGTAGGTGCAGTGGAGGCTATTCAACAAGGCCAAACAGGCATCATGATTGGTGAAGAAAACAGTGAATCCGTTGAAGTGCCGTTAATTACGACTTGGGAAAAAACAAAACCACTGCCTAAACAATTAATTAAGTCGATGATAGCGACCAAACCAAAGATTCAATAACGGTTACGCGTAACCAAAAACCATCCCATTCGGTTACGCTACACCGTCGAAATTACATTTTCATTGCCGCTTTGACTTTATCTCTATGACTGCGACTCACTTTGAGTTCAGTGTCATTTTGTAATATTAAATGGTATTCGCCGCTGATATGGCTCACCAATTTTTTCACAAATCGAATATTGGCAATGGCGCTTCTGTGCACACGAACAAACCACTGTGGATTGAGTTCTTGCTCAAGTTCTTTCATCGTCTTCCGCATAATGTGCATGCCATCCAATGCATGTACACACATGTAGTCACCAGCCGCATCTATCCACTGGATATCCTGAACCGCGACCCGAGTAACTTCAGAACCATCTTTAATTGCGAGTACATCTGGGTACGGATTGGTTTCTACCGCTTCACCTGCTGCTAGCTTTCTCAGTATTTCCTCGCAATCGTCACCGGTTAACTCAGCAACAAGGCTTACCAATTTACGAGACTGCTCATCTTGGTGTTGGGTCGAAAAGTACTCTCTCACTTTGTCTAGTGCATCCTGTAACCTTTCGTCGTCAGCTGGCTTAAGCAGATAATCCAGTGCGTGCACATCAAAAGCCTTGATAGCGTAACTGTCATAGGCTGTCACGAACACTATCATCGGGATTGGCTGCTTTAGCTCTCTGAGCTTGTGAATCACCTGAAAGCCATTTAATCCCGGCATTTGAATATCGAGAAAGACAAGATCAGGTCGATGCTGGGATATTGCACTGACGGCATCCAAACCGTTTTGACACTCTGCGATAACGTCAACATCCTCGTGGCTCTGTAGTCTTACCATCAAGCCCTTACGAGCTAATGGCTCATCATCAACAACTAGTGTTCTTATTATTTTCTTTTCCATTGCTTACGCGTCCTTTACTTCATAAGGAATTCTGATTCTTACTCGTACACCTGATGGCTGATTATGCTCTATCGTAAACGCGAAATTACGCTGATAAAGTGACTGTAGACGCTCACGAATATTTGCTAAACCAACGCCGTTTTCCCGTTTTAACTGACCTTCTACGATGTCTGCACCTGGCCCATTGTCGGCAACGTCCATTAACAGGTCATTACCAAAGATAGTGGCACTTATCGCAATCTGCCCGCCTTTTTCCATTTTCGATATCGCATGCTTAATAGCATTTTCAATAATGGGCTGTAAAATCATGCTGGGGACAAGGGCAGACTCACATTCACTTTGAATATCCCAATTGACTTCTAGCCTGTCGTCAAACCTGACTTTTTCAATTTCTAAATACAGCCTTAAGGCTTTAATCTCTTGTCCCAGCGGAACGCGCTTAATAGGGTCATTGTCGAGACTATAACGCAAGAAATCGCTCAATCTAGAAACCATCGCTTCTGCCGTTTTGTTCTCTTTCAATAACACCAGTGTCGATATGGCGTTGAGCGTGTTAAACAAAAAATGGGGATTTAGTTGATATCGCAACATCTTCACGTGAGCCTGATGCGCCATCGTGGAGGCTTTCAATGCGTTTTGTTTTTCCTTTTGTAGCATTTGAAAGTTTTTAATACAGAAGTAACCGCCAGCCCAACAGCCGACCATAATTAAACTATCAATTGTGTGGCGGAAGTACATAAACCACATCTCAGGGCGATAACCATGTTTGTATATCTCCCAGTAGTTGACGTTTTTTATCACCGCCCAAGCTGCGGCTACAACATATGAAGCTGTTAGTACTATCACAATCATCTTAGGTAGTGACAGTCCTCTTGCATAACGGAACACATAGCGCAAAGGAAGCGTAAGTAGCCAACCCGCATAAGCATTGAGAACGATGATAAAGACCCAAATGGGCCTCATGTCTTGGAGGAACGAACCTATGTAGTAGATGATTGCAAAGCCTATCCAGCCAACGCTGTGCAGCACCCAAAATAACCGTTCGTTGTTGTCAAATAGTCGTTGCCAGTTTATCACTGTAACCCAAATTCATTTTTACTAATTGTTTCTATTATAAATCTAAACGTGGACTGACCAACACTGTTTGGTCGCACTGTCTGTCATCCTTATCGCACGCTGTGAGAGTGAACCACGAAAAATCACGATGAACGGTTCGCATTATTGACGATAGAGACTTGACCTACTCTACTTGTAAAAAGTAACGTTCCATTAGCTGATCAATCAGTTTATCTTGTTCTTCAAAATGCAAACCGTAATAAACGTAATCAAAATCCCTTTTTATGTTTTTCACGGTTGCAGCAATTTTTAACTCATCGTCTTCGATGGGAATAGTAACCGTGATTTGCTGTTCTTCCGCTAAGCCGTCCATTTCTGGCGCAACTGCGATGGCTAGTCGACAACCTGTATTCGACACGTCGACGATCAAACCGTTGATTTGATGAGACTTGTCTTCATTCGCAATGTCAATTGTACTGACGATCCCAGGCGGCAAGCGCTTTTCTGCACGCAATCCGATCGTTTGAACAACCTTGGGAAAGGTAAGCAATAACATGGGCACAGGATTTGATAACACCCTTATCACCTGTGCTTTAAAGGCAATAACTTGACCAGCATCGCCCTCTAATACGTATCTCACAACGACATCAACACCGTTGTTGAGCAGATCTCTTACCATGCCAAACTTTGCTTCTTGGGGAACTTGAACAATCACACATTGCGACATCATCAAGCCCACATATGTCGTTTTTACGCGTTTGGGTGACGTAGGAGTAGATATCTGTAAATCAACACTGGTTCCTGGCACTAGGGCTTTGAGGCAATCAATGTGTTCACGAGTTAATGAAACATTCGCCTGATTCACTTCTAGACTTCTCTTTTGCTTATTGTTTATCCGTACACTTTAGCGTGCGATAATTATCCATTGCAAGTGCGATGGATTATTCGCTATCTTTGCCCTTCAAATGTTTATCAATGAGTTTTCTATGCCACACCAATCCGCGCTTCGGTATTCAATCGCAGTCACATCGATTGCTGACCACCTTGTTACGGTAAAATGCAACATCCCTAAACACGCCAAACCTTCACTCAGTTTGACATTGCCAGCATGGATCCCGGGCAGCTACATGATTCGTGATTTTGCCAAGAGCATCATCGAATTTTCTGCGACAAGCGAACAAGGCGAACCGGTAAATTGGCGCAAGACAGACAAACAAACATGGGAAGTCAAAACTTCGGGACAAGCAATCGAAGTTTGCTACCTTGTCCATGCCAACGACCTATCAGTGCGCTCTGCTTTTATCAATGATCAATACGCTTTTCTCAATGGCACGAGTGTATTTTTGTGCGATCCATCGCTTAAATCACTCAACTGTGAAGTGGTATTTGAACGTCAATCAATACCAACACAGTGGTCCATACATACTAGCTTGGGTGACGAAGAGCGCGGTTACGTAGCAAAAAATTACGAAGCGCTTATCGACCACCCTATTTTTATCGGCGTCTGCCAAACCGAAAAGTTCATGGTATCGGGCGTTGATTTTACGCTGCTTTTCTCGGGCAATGATCCCATTGATATATCGCGTATTGCTAAAGACCTAGTACCAATATGCGAGCATCATTTGCGCATGTTTAAAGACACGCCACCGATTTCTGAGTATTTGTTTATGACGCTGCTCAGTGATAAAGGCTACGGTGGATTGGAACACCGAAACTCAACGGCATTGCTATTTCCCCGTTTTGACTTACCTCTTTTAAACGAAGGGGCCAACAAAACAGACAGCTACATCGATTTCTTAAGTTTGTGTAGCCATGAGCTATTCCATACCTGGCATGTCAAGCGAATCAAACCCGATGTTATGGTCACTCCAGATCTAAGCAAGGAAACATACACAGACCAACTATGGATTTATGAAGGCTTTACCAGCTATTACGACGAAGTCACCTTGGCACGAGTCGGGTTAATCGACCCCCAACAATATTGCCAACTGCTAAGCAAAACCTTTACCCGAGTACAGCAAAACAAAGGGAGAAAGCGTCAAACCATCAGCGAGTCCAGTTTTGATGCGTGGTCTCGCTTTTACAAACAAGATGCCAGCGCGACAAACGTTATCGTGAGTTACTACGCCAAAGGCGGCATTGTTGCATTGGGCTTAGATTTGTTACTACGAAACGCGTCAGAAGGTACCTACAATCTGGATGATTTAATGCGGTTATTATGGTCGCACTACGGTGCGGATGAATCAGGCACACCATGGAATGTCATTCAAACCCTCTGCTTAGAGCACTTTCAGGTGGACGTGAGTCGCTACCTCAGTGATGTCGTCTATGGTACACAAGATGTTGACTTACAAGCTCTCTTACCCGTTGCAGGCTTAGCGATTGACTACCGCCAACAACAAAGCCTCAATGACAAAGGCGGAGAGCTGAATTCCATCATGCCGCGTAATGGCCTTGGGTTAACCGTTGCCACTCATGTAAAGGGATTGGAGGTAAAGGTAATCCGGGAAGACACTGCAGCAAGCCAAGCTGGGCTAATGGTAGCGGATGTGATTGTCGCCGTTGAGGACTACGAGGTAACGACTAGCCTCTTCGAACGCTTCGTCCATTCCAATCAAAGCAATCCAGTTAAGTTGAGTGTACTGCGAGAAGGCAGACTAATAGTACTCTATCTGCCCGTGCTTGAAGCCGCCGACGATGTTTGTCGCGTGTTCGTCAAGGACGCGGACATTTGTCGACAGTGGTTAGCGAGCTGGAACCAATAGTTCAGCGTCTAAGCGCATGGTTAGCCAGTTTATTCGCCAATCTAAATGCGGGCCTGTCGAACGGCCCGTTGCACCAACTTCACCGATTTTCTGACCCTGTTCGATTCGTTGACCCACCTTAACATCAAGTTTACTCATGTGTAAAAACGCCGAAAACACACCGGCGCCGTGGTCCAAAATAATGGTACCACCGGAATAATAGAGATCATTTTCGGCCATGGTAATTACCCCGCCCGCTGGCGCTATTACCGGCGTACCAACTGGTGCTGCCAAATCTATTCCATAATGAGGTCGACGTGGCTCGCCATTTAACACGCGTTGGCTGCCATAAACTCCGGTAATTGTGCCTTCTGTCGGCCATATAAAATTGCCAAACACATCACTGTAATCACTAACTGGTTTGCGGGCTTCTCTAACTACCGATGAATCACGGCGTATACGCTGAAGCACCTCCTCCGGAGGAGTTACCATTTTTGGAGGCAAGCCATCTATATGCTGAATGTTGTATTGCCTTTTTTGGGGCGTTAACGTTCTTTCATGACGTTTTCCAGTAGTGTCTACCCACACGAGAGTATGCGTGCTCTCGTCATCACGTGAAAAGCCAAACACAAAGCGCCCGTCAGTATCAACATAGAGCGCCTTTTCGTCAAACAAGACACTTGTCCCCTTTGGCACTTGCCCTCTGACTAAACTGCCCTGAACGATTTCTCCCGTTAACTTCAGCTGCGGGGTCGTTTGCGCAGCGGCAAAACGCGCGGTAAACAACAGTGCCAAGATGGCAATTAATAAATGAAACCTGAATTTATATAAAAAAGTCACCCTAAACTGTTCCTTATTTACTGGTGATCATCGCGCCTTTACCGACGCCTTCATATGCGAGAATTCGACTCTGTGTACCCGGCTGTCTGTCTAATTGCACATTGAGAACGTGTTGTGCTAAGCACTCTACGGTCGAATCTGTATTGATAATTTCGGTTACTGACTTGGGAATCGCCATTTCAAAATAGCCTTGTGATGACTCATATGCAAAGGCGTAGTACTTGTCGTTTGCAATGTTCAAAGTCATTTTGAGCTGCTCGACTGGCACCAAGTCTTCTTCCGAGCCGATATAAATATCAGCCCAACGTTCAGCCCAATATTGTTGACTTGCTAAATCGTTCTCGCCATTCGTATAAATGTCAATTTTAGAGCGATGGCCGTGAGCAATCCGTTGACAGTTGCCGTCGTGCTTCTTTAAACCATGAGTGTAATGATAAAACGGTGTCGTTATCACTTCTGTACGAAGCAACAATTCAATGTTATCGACGTTATCAGGTAAGTGCGTTGCCAACACTTCTCGAAGATAATCACGTACCGATGCCATCGTCACTTTATCGGCATAAATAAATGCATATGCTTCAGCGGGACAGTACAGCGCAATGAGTTTATCTTGCGAGAACGTAAATTTCACTTCGACGTGGTCACTGTTTGTCTCGTGTCGCACTGCCGTTGCATCGTGCTCTGCTGGAACGAGGAGCTTGTGATCGACATATTCATCAATCAAGCGTTTGAGGTCTTTTTTAACCTTACCAAAATCCTGGATCATACTTTCGTCGTTTAAATCTCCATCCAAGATAACGTCGACAATCCAGCTTTCTCCTACCATGCCACGCTCAGGACACAAATAAGAGAAATCCATAACTGTTAAATCATTTACAAAAAGTTGCATAAAGTGTGAATAACCACCTATTGACAGTGTTCAATAAAAACACAGCGTTAAAAACGACAGGCACACGTAAAGCGCCAAATGCCAACAGTATACCCTATTTAGCAAGAGACGCCTGATAATTAAGATGAAAAGACTTAATTCATTCCACTATTACGAGTGAGTTGGTCTTTTAAATTGGGGGGAATACCGCGAATAACTAACGTGTCGGTATTCGGGTCATATGAAATTCGGTCACCAAGTAGTTTGCGATCAAAACTTAATGAAACACCACCGCCTTGACCAGTGAACTTTGCCAACTGTTTTAACGCCGCTGGATCAGGTTGAATTTCTTTTTCAAACGGCGTTTCCATATTGGCGGTAAAATGTTCAAAGGTTTGACTGGTCTCATTATTAACCGGTAGCTGTTGTGATAATTCCGTTACGCTGACAGTTTCTCCACTATCGATTTTCTCTTTGAAGTAACTTTTTACCTGTTCGCGATGTTCATTTTTTTCTTGTGGGTCTAAAGACTCAGATGCGAGATAGGCATCTACCGTTGATACCAGCTGCTTGTTTTGTTGTTTGTTATCTACTAGCTCTTCACATCCCACAAATTGCATAAAGAAATCTGAAACCTTGCGCCCCATTCTACCTTTGATAAAACTGATATAACGCTGTAACTCAGGTTGAATCTGCCATTGCGTTAGGTCAATTCGAACAGCTAACTGCATCTTAGCCAAATCAAGGTGCTCTCTAGACGACAACTCGAGTTCTCGATTGACCTCAACATGAGATTTGGTATTAAGAAGGGAAATCATCAAATAATCCGTTGCTAGAAACTCATACATTGAGAAGACGAGAAAGCCTGATTCTACTGTACCTGTGTCAACTAGAGCCTTGATCAGTTGATTAGCTGCACTGACACTCAATTGATGAAATGCGTCTGCTGAAGCCGTTTTATCCTCTTTCCACGTTTCGAGAAATTGCGACAATGATTGTGAAAACGCGGCAGTATTTTCGTCTGCGTTTTCATCGCCTTCTTCCAAGAATCGCCCCACGCCTTTTCCGGGCTTAATATTGAAGTTGTGATTGATCAGATGGGCTAAGTGTTCTATTTCTGCTGTCACCGGCAGACAGTCGGGTCTTGGTAAAACGGTAATTTTGTCATCAGCGTTGACAACTAGCTGATGGACGACAAAGTGATGTATTAGCGCACTCATTAGTAAAATAAAGGCCTTTCGGTTACAAATTCAACACCGTAACCTTCGATAAACGGGTTAAATTGGTGATTTATGAATGAATGATTGTTATCAATCACACAACGATTATAATCATTTTATCTGTAATTCCTTTGTTTATGAAGAACAAACCAAAAGAGGCGTTCAAATGCCCCAAACAAGTCGCTATAGCAATCAAGAATTTGAAGCATTAATGAACAAGATCATCGTCGTACTTGAAGAAAACAATGCCGACCGCGATCTTTCACTCATGATTTTAGGAAACTTGGTGACCAACATTCTCAACAATCAAGTACCTGCACAACAGCGTCAAAAGATGGCTGAACAGTTTTCAAGTGTCCTTCTAAAAAGCGTTCAAGGTTAAGAGCGAAGACCATGATTTTAGCTGAATCTCCCCGCCGCCAACGGGTGACAAAGCTGGTAAATTGGGGGCATTGGTTTGCACTCGCCAATATAGTTATTGCGCTCATTATTGCGTCTATATTTGTGTTTTCGTCGCCCTTTCCATCAACCGTCCTTGGTGGTGGTTATCTGTTTGCTAATTGGTTAGGCCATATCAGCTTCGTCACCTTTTTCGGCTTTGTGATTTTTGTCTTGCCCCTTTGTTATGTTGTGACGTCTTCCCGAGTCGTCAAAGCGGCGGGTTCAATCATTGCCGCCATTGGACTCGCCCTCTTGGCCTTTGATGCACTGCTGTATAACAAAACTGGCTTCCACATCAGTTTCAGTTCTGCCGATTTACTCAAAGCTGAAGCGCAAAACCAAATCGTGCAATTTGGGTGGCAGCAATGGGGCTTTCTGTTTTTACTCTTTGTCGTGTGGCTGGGATTTCAATTAATTTTGGCTAACGCCATTTGGAAAAGAATTGATAGGTTGCTGCACTACAGCCTAGGTATTCCTTTGAGCAGCTTTTTTGTTGTTTGTTTCGTGAGCAGCCACGCCATACATGTGTGGGCTGACGCTCAGTTGTATCAACCGGTTATCAAGCAAGACAATATGTTCCCCTTATCTTATCCAGCCACGGCGAAAACGACGATGTCTCGCTATGGATTGTTGGATATCGATAGCTACCTTGAACGTAAACAATTGCAATTTGATCCCATGTTGCATCAGTTCAATTATCCGTTGGCACCGGTCTATTGTTCTATCGATAATAGCCGAAATCTCTACCTCATTGTGCAAACGGATACGCAACCGCTATCTGACATGTCTATGTTTGACCTGAGACAAACCGATTCGTTTTTCTCAAATGCTACTACGCCTGGTGCTTTGGTTGACTCTACTTTGTTTGGCGTCCCAGAAATTTACATGGAGAGCATTCGCGCCCAAATACCGGTATTGCTAGCACTTCCTCAAGCACAAGGTATGGCGGTCAATCTCATTGCAGAAGACTCAACGTTGTTAGAGCGATATAAGCGTTTTCAATCGCAATCTACAAACTCTGGTTTAACTATCGCTTTTTTGCCGGCAAAGGCCATCGATGACTTTGTTACACCGTCCAAGCTCGCGAGCTCAGACGTAATAATAGCGACAAGAACTAACCCCAGTGAAAGCGCCGTTTCCAAAGGACAATTGTTTACCAATCTCGCCATTAAAACGCCACTAGCCAGTATCGAAGACCTCGCGCCTACAGTAATGGATGCGCTAGGTTGCGCTGCCGACCCAGCTACCTACTCGACCGGCCAAAGCTTACTGTCTCCGTCTAGAAATTGGATTGTCAGCACATCGGGAGAAAAGGTCGTTGTGGTACACGAAGGTCAGCAGATAGAAGTACTGAGTAATGGTAGCTACGAGATTCTAAATATAGATACCAGCAACCGCAGTGACGAAGCTTTAAATGTGGACTTACTCAGCAGAGCGATTAAACATCTGACTCGCTTCTCAAGCTAACGAAAAGCCGCCTTACTGTTAGGCGGCCTCATTCCTTGTTACTTGATCTCAATCTCACGCACAGTAGAAACATGGGTAAGACCAGGCGCTATAAGGGCGTAGTCATCGTATGATGAAGGTTCAGAGTTTGAGACATATACGTACTTTTTCACACCGCAAGCAAAAGCGGCTTGGATATCTCTCCAGCTGTCACCAATCATGACTGATGCCGCTAAATCCAAATTCAGATCACGCTGGGCATCTAACAACATCCCGGGGTTAGGTTTGCGACAGTGACATTCTTGTCGATAGGCCTGAATTGCCGCTTGGGGATGGTGAGGACAAAAATATATGGGAAGTCGCTCAAGACCTGCATTTTGAAACTGTGATGTCATCCATTCACTCAACACCCAAAAGTCATCCTCGGTGTAATAGCCTCGACCAATTCCTGATTGATTGGTCACCACAACGGGGACATAGCCCGCCCTTGAATAAGACAAAACCAGTTCGAAAATACCGTCCATAAACTCAAAATCTTCTATTTTGTGAACGTAGCCTTTATCCACATTGATAATGCCATCCCTGTCTAGAAATAATGCTTTGAACATAGTTTAAGCCTTATTTTCCCACACGCGGATGGCAAACTGGGCACTCACAGATTCAAGAGACTGAATAAGCGAATCACACCGATGCGAGTTTAACTTCCAATAGTAAGGCGTCATTTGAAGCAACGAGGTGCGTTGTTGTGTAGTGGACAGTTTGACATCAAAGCCTAAACGTTCATCTTTAATTAATTCGAAATTTGCACGTGTCTCGAGCGTTTCATCGTGCTGTTCCGGTGAAGCGTAAATCTGCGTTTTCAGTTCCCACAGGTGTTTAGCCGCAGGGTCCACCGTCACTAGCAAGCCACCTTTTTTCAACACTCGCGAATATTCATTGCTACTACCCGGCGCGAAAACTTGAATAACGACATCCAGAGAATTATCGGGGACGGGTAAATTCACACTGGTTGCTACAGCAAAGTGTTGTTGCTTGTATACTTTAGAGGCCAGCTCTACAGCGATTTTCGATATATCACTGCCTGCACCGGTCACTTGAACACCCTGAGTTTGAAGCTGTTTACATATACTCGCTAAATAACTCCCCTCTCCGCAACCGGCGTCGTAAATATGAACATGGTCTTGCGCTGCAAAGTGACATTTGATTTCATCAGCTAACCAGTTCATTAATGGCTGGTAGCCACCTTGTTGATGAAAGTGCTGGCGAGCTCGTACCATCGTTTTGTCATCACCCGGCTGCTTCGACTTTTTTTGTTGTACGGGTAAAAGATTGACATAGCCGCTCTTGGCACAATCAAAGGTATGATTGTTTTCACAACGCCAAGACTTATTCGCTAACGCCAAGGGTTTGGCACATATTGGGCATTGCCACATATTAATTTTTCACTACTTTCAAAGACTAAGGTAAATCATATCAAACACAGGCGATCGGCGCACCTCAAGGTAAAGAATTCACAATTAATACGGTTGTTTTAAATTTGATTCCCAAGCTCCCAGACGTGACTATTTCGAACTGATATGGTTATATAAGTCCACTTTTACTCGATAGGTCAACTCCATTGCAGTACCGCCTTGCAGTCGTTGAAGATAATGCTACCGCGCGCGCCAATTTACGCAGTCATTTACTGTCGGTGGGCTTGTTTGATGTGTTCAGCTTCAGCAATGGCAATGAGTTGAAGTCGGCACTCAAAAAACAAAACTTTGATATCGTGGTTTTTGATTATCATCTGGGCCAACGTAAAAATGGCGTTGAATGGGTCAGACATCTAAGGGAAGCAGAATTTATTCGGCCTAGTACCGGTGTCGTTTTTATTACTGCGGATCATGCTGCCCATACTATTGGCCACATCATAGATATTCACCCTGATGTGTTATTGCTGAAACCTTACACGATCGCAACGTTAACCCGAGCCATGACCCAATATGTCAACTTCAGAAGAGAAGTTCACAATGTGCTGTCAGACTTAGACAATGGCAATGTTCAACGGGCGATTCGCGAGATCGAAAAAGTCAAACTGAACAATCCAAATAAGAAGCTGCTATCTGAAGTCAACAAGCTTCACGCAAGAGTACTCATGCAGGCGGGTTTTTATGCACAAGCTCGACGTATCTACGATCAAGTACTCGCCGCTTCAGACCGAGTGCTATGGGCACAATGGGGCAAAATTAAATGCCAGTACCTCGAAGGTCAATTTTCTCATTGTAAGAATAATTTATCTCAACTCGTCAGCGGCAATTTATCTCGTGATAAAGCATTTGAATGGCTGGCCAGTTTGTCGTTTCTTGAGCAATCCTATACTCAGGCTGAGTTTTACCTCAATCACATCAATGATAGTGAGTTGAGCGTGCCAGCCACCAAGCTTAAATCAATGACCTACAAGAAACAAAACCGAGTGCTCGAAGGTATCGAGCTCCTGCAGAAAAAGCGGGAGTTTAATCGCTCAACCAGAGAGCGGTTCGATGAATTTACTTATGAGTTAGCAGAGTTTTATTTGAGCATTGCTGAACAGAGCCCGGTGAATCAAAGGGAAGAAAGTCTCAGTCAAGCTAGGAAACTAATTGGTATAGCGGGTCGTGGCACTGCAGACACGTTAGGCGCGCAAAAACACGATTTTCTCATGGCATATGCCGCCGTGTTGGACAATGATTTTAAACGCGCAAGAGAACTGGTTTCACAAGAAAATATGGAACAGCTTTCACGTGCCGATGCCAGTACTTTGATTTGCGCTGCAAAAGTATGGAAAAGCTTGGGCGAGGCCGAAAAAGCCGCAGACTATATGGATTTTGTGCGAGAGAAACTTTCAGATTTTACGGCGATTAGTGACCAAGTCAGCAATGTTCAGCACATGAAAGAAAGCGAACGTCAAATGGGTTTGGCTGATGACAGAGCACTTGCCCTGAATGATACGGGCACAAAACTCTTCGTTGCTAAAGATTATAACAAGGCCATGGCGTACTTCTTTGACGCGTATGACCTCATGCCTAACACGGCGGCGTTTGCGTTAAATTTACTCAACTGTTTAGTTGACGCTAAACGCCATTCATTTCGCACTATGACGGTAAAAACGTTATTAGAGCACCTAACGTCGACACCACTTGAAGGCAATAACCTTGATAGGTTTAACCGTTTGCGACAGCAAATAGAAGCAGCGGCCGCATACTTTTTGCCACCGCCACAGACCAACGAAGCAAACATTATTCCCGATGCAAGCGTGTCAGCAAGCTAGATGTATCCCACCTACCGCCGCCAGACTTTTGTACGTCTGCGTAATACTGGTCGACTAACGCCGTCAGCGCCAGAGTAGAACCATTGCGGCGAGCTTCGTCCAAAGCAATGTTTAAGTCTTTACGCATCCAATCAACCGCAAAGCCAAACTCATATTGATTTTCCATCATCGTTGAAGCGCGATTTTCCATTTGCCACGACTGTGCGGCACCTTTGCTGATTACATCGATTACGGCGTTACAATCTAGCCCCGCTTGTTGACCAAAATGCAAGGCTTCGGCTAGGCCTTGTACAATACCTGCGATACAAATCTGGTTCATCATTTTGGCCAATTGGCCACTACCGGCGTCGCCTAACAATTGACTGTGACGTGCGAACGCGTCCATTACGGGCTGCACAACGTCGAAATCAGCTTGGTCACCACCGCACATGACGGTAAGTTGTCCGTTTTCCGCTCCGGCTTGGCCGCCTGATACGGGGGCATCAATAAACCCAATACCTTTGTCTTTACAAGCAAGGTGAAGTTCTCTAGCGATACTGGCTGACGCGGTAGTATGGTCAACCAGCACTGAACCTTCTTTCATTTCTGACAGTACACCTTCATCGCCAAGTACGACTTGACGGAGGTCATCATCATTACCAACACATAAAAAAACAACGTCTGCCCCTTTGGCTGCGGTAGCTGGTGTTTCAGCAAGCGAACCGCTATAGGTGTTAAGCCACTCCTGAGCTTTACGGGTTGTGCGATTGTAAACCGTTACCTCATACCCATGATTTGCTAAATGACCCGCCATCGGGTAACCCATTACCCCTAGACCTAAAAAACTGACTTTCTTCATAGCTGATTATCACTCCACTATTTTGTTGGGGCTATACTAGCAGTCAATGCTTTGAATGTTGAACCAAAAATCTAATTTTGCGTGTTTACGTAAGTTAAACTGTTCGTACTACCAAATTGTAGAGATAATCTTTTTACGTCATAGACTTGTATTGGTTTATTCGAAAAACCTCGGTATGCTAGAACCTGATGCAAACACCATTTTTAAGATTACAAAACAACGGGAGTTATTATGTCTGGTTCTGTTCACGATTTTACCGCTACATTAAACAACGGTGACGCACTGGAGCTCGCCGGACTCAAAGGAAAAGTGGTACTCATCGTCAACACTGCGAGCCGATGCGGATTCACTCCCCAATATCAAGGTTTGGAATCTTTGTATAAAAAGTACAGAGAAAAGGGGTTAGAAATTCTCGCCTTTCCCTGTGACCAATTTGGCCATCAAGAACCGGGCGACGATAACGAAATACAGCAGTTTTGTGATATGAACTATTCCATACAATTCCCGTTGTTCAAAAAGATTGAGGTAAATGGTGATAACGCTCATCCACTCTACAACCACTTAAAAACAGCTGCACCCGGCTTTTTAGGAAGCAAGGGGATCAAGTGGAACTTCACTAAATTCCTCGTCAACAAAGAGGGACAAGTGGTAAGACGCTTTGCGCCTACCACCAAACCTGAAGATATCGAATCAAGTATTGTTTCACTACTAGACGCATAGACGTTGTATGTCACAACACCTTGTTCGAGTAGCCTGTTTCAGTGCGCAGCCATACGATGAAGCCTTTTTTACGGCACACAAAGACCAGAGGCTTGCTTTTACCTTCATTAAAGCGCATTTAAATGAACAAACCGTTGAATTAGCGGCTGGCTTTGACGTGGTTTGCGTATTTGTAAACGACACCTTAAACGCTAAGGTCATTGACCGATTGCATTCATTGGGCTGCCAACACATCGCCCTTAGATGTGCGGGATACAATAACGTCGATATTGTCCAAGCGAAGGCTGTAGGTGTTTCCGTCTCACGGGTTCCTGCGTACTCTCCCCAAGCGGTAGCTGAACACGCCATCGCATTAATGCTAACGTTAAACCGAAAGTTGCATAAAGCATACAATCGCGTACGTGAAAGCAACTTCGATTTAAACGGCTTAATGGGTTTTACTTTGCATGCCAAAACCGTGGGTGTGGTAGGAACAGGCAACATCGGACAAGCTACGACTAAGATTTTGTTGGGATTTGGCTGCAGCGTACTTTGCTTTGACCCCTACCCTAACAAAGACTTAGTCTCATGGGGTGTAGAGTACGTATCGATGAACGAACTTTTGCAGCAAAGCGATATCATCACTTTGCACTGCCCACTTACACCAGACAGCCATCACCTGATTAATGCGCAATCCATTGCATTAATGAAGCAAGGGGTAATGTTGATCAATACCTCTCGAGGTGGTCTGATAAACACAGTGGATGTCATTAACGGATTGAAATCTCGCCACATAGGATTTCTTGGCTTAGATGTCTATGAAATGGAATCCGAGTTGTTCTTTAAAGACCATTCTCTTGAGGTCATTCAAGATGATGTATTCGAACGATTGTCCACTTTCCACAATGTGTTAATCACAGGCCATCAAGGCTTCTTTACTGAAGAAGCCTTGGAACAAATAACACAGACAACAATTAACAATATTTTGCACTGTACTTGCGACAGCAGCTTAGTGGCGAGCATTGTCGCCTAGCGTTAACATCATTACCGGGTGAGGAAATTATGGTCGAATCCCTCAAGCAATTTGAGGCCCTATTGCAAACGGCATTAGCATTGAGTGTCGAATACAAATTCGTCACTACCTTGCTGGTAATTTCCGTATTGCTTTGGTTTAAAGGCTCTGTTGTACGTTTCGTCAGAAACCGTAGTTCTTCAACGGGCGAAGATAGACGGCATCAACTTAATCAATTCCGACAGCTGTACAACGCACTACTCGTATTTTTGGTCCTTTTTTTATGGGCAGATGAGGCACAAGAATTTGCCATTTCTATAGCGGCCTTGTCCGTCGCCATGGTTATCGCAACCCGAGACTTTATACAATGCTTTATCGGGTTTATTTACTATCTTGGAGCGCGACCCTTTCGTGTTGGAGACTGGATCGAAACTGGCGACCACCAAATGGGCGTAGTAGTGGAAATTGACTGGGCCAAGCTAACACTCTTGGAGGTGCACCACGACTCCTTTGAATACACGGGCAAACATATTTATTTACCAAACAGTCGGCTAGTGACGCATACCATCAAGAACCTCAACTTCTTGCGACGCTACACCATGCACAATTTTGAGTTGGTAATTGAGCCGA
The DNA here is from genome assembly GCF_057544385.1 of Alteromonas sp. 5NS40-0096. NCBI lineage: Bacteria > Pseudomonadati > Pseudomonadota > Gammaproteobacteria > Alteromonadales > Alteromonadaceae > Alteromonas > Alteromonas sp. 5NS40-0096. The sequence continues at coordinate 547,404 of NZ_BAAJLQ010000001.1, read as the reverse complement.
AAATTAACGCTTATGAGTTTTTACCCCAGTTGCTTGAAAGAGCACGTATTCACTGTGATCATTTTCGCGACGTTGCCGAACGGTATAAAGGGGTAATAGAGCGAAGCTTAGAAGCGGAATTTATTGAAATTGAGCCAGAAGTGACAATTGAAACTAACGAATTTGCGAATATTCTGGTTAAGGTATCGCTCTTTTGCCCAACCAATGAAGCAAAAGAGCTGCAACAAAAGATCAGCGCCGATTTCATGACGCTATTTTATACGTCGAATGCGTCGCCATTGGTAGATAACACTCAACAAGATGGAACAACGTGCTAGTGAGGCTTTTGGCTGCGTCTAACATATAGTATGGTACATGCTAGCAGTAATATACCCACTGAAGCAGGCGAACTTACTGCTCTTGCTAGACGCAAAGGCGTCAGTGTTTCGACTTGAATATCATCTAAAAAATTACCATAAGTCCCTCGATTGAGACTGGTAAACCGAATGGTGGTGTCCGAGGTTGTCGCAGAAAAAGAGGTAAAAAAGGTCTTCCACTGCTTTTGTAGATGGTCATTTACTGTCTGAGTGAAAAGTACCTGATCGTTGCTGTCAATTATATCAAATCGAAAGGACTCACCGCTTCTACGACGCGCTGCATAAGCAAAGCTAACTAGGTAGCGCTGAGAAGCAACAGAGTCAAAGGTCTGATAAATACTATACTCTCCTCGCCATGCGTGAGAATTAAGCTCTGCATGCTGATCGCCGTCATAAGACTCAAACCGCTGCAGGCTGTCCCAAATTTCAATATTGGCGCCTTCCCAGCCGTTCACATCGGACGCGTTAAACCATTTCCATCCATTATTACGGACATCATTTTGCTCAAAACTGCCGTTTGTAATCAAAGCGGCGGAAGAAGAAAAAGAGAAAAGAAACAAAGCGGATATCAGCCATTCGCGTATTTTCATAATTAAACTACTCCAGTAAATTACGACTACAAATTACACTCATCACATAACTGATTGTACCACTTATCACATAATGTTCAAATTTTAACCGATAATTTTAAGCCTTTATCAATAAATGAAGATACTTCCCCAACCACTTATAAGGCTCTTGACGGCAGTACTGGCGTTCTAATTCAAGTAACTCATTGTACATTGCTTCAGAATCGATAACCTTTTTAAGATAGTCGTGAAAACAACGAACACCTGCCACCTCTTCAACTTGCGCTCCGCTGTCTTCAACAACTTTTATCACGTCTCTGGGAACTACGGGGTTATTTGGATTGAGCTTGATCTGATTTTTGACTTTCATACCCTTTGCGATGTACTCAAAGTTACCATATACCGCGTTACCAAACAGTGCGGCATCCCGATTGAAAAAGCTAAGACTAAGCATGGCGTCATCACCAAGATGCGACACTATGTGTTTTAGCGCGTCGAGTGGTTTATCAAGCCATTCAAGAACGGCATGACAGATCACTAAATCGTATTGGTTTATATCCTCAAGTTCATAAAGAGAAGCTTGCCGATAAGTCACATTGTTAAGCCCCTTCATTTCTGTTTTCGCGTGTTCGATAATTTCGCCAGAAGCGTCGACTAGGGTTACCTTGTGTCCTCGCAGAGCAAAGCGTTTAGACATCACCCCCGTACCACCGCCAATATCCAGTATTGATAATGATTGGTTTGCTAACGGAGCGAGGTAAATATCGAGTAACTCGCACAAAATGGTGTGGCGTAATTTTCCTTTTGACGTGCCATAGATGTTTTTGACAAACCGTTTAGTCATTCCGTCGAAGTTTTGATCGTAACTGGCCATAGTTATGCTGGGTTGTCGATATCGATGAATGTCACATCAAGATTGTATTGACTCGCCAAATACTCACCGACAGTTTTAACACCATATCGCTCGGTGGCATGATGTCCGGCAGCAATAAAGTGAATGCCCCGTTCCCTAGCGGTATGTATGGTTTGCTCGGATACTTCACCAGTGATGAAAAGGTCGACGCCGGCATCGATTGCCGCATCAATATAACCTTGTCCGCCACCCGTGCACCAGGCTGCTGTTGACACCAATTTATTGCCAACTTCCTCAACCAACGGTACTCTGTCTAACCGTTGCGTTATGGTATCAACTATCTGACTTAAAGGCTGTGGTTGTGCCAGTTGTCCTTGATAGACAATACCGAGCGGGCTCAGCGCATCCAGCGGCTCAAGGTTTTCAAAACCTAAGCGTTGGCCCAACTGCACATTATTGCCAAAAGACTCGTGAATATCGATGGGCAGGTGATACGCCAATAAGTTGATGTTGTTGGCAAGCAACGCCCCTATTCTCTTGCGTTTGATCCCAGTGATAGTGGCATTCTCGCCTTTCCAAAAATAGCCGTGATGCACCAAAATAGCATCCGCATTTTGTGCAATTGCCTCATCAATTAATGCTTGAGAAGCAGTGACACCCGTGACGACTTTTTCAATATTATCGGCGCCTTCGACCTGCAAACCATTGGGGCAATAATCTTTGACACTTCTGCTATCTAACAACACGTCAAGCGTATTGACCAATTCATTTCTTTTCATATTTGTTCAATCAACCACACAGTTTTGCGTAGTTTACTACTTTTATTGTCCAGGATTAATAATAGCGAAAAGGGTTTTCACCCAAATTACTATAATAAATACATAAATTTATAAAAATAAAACAGATTGTTGCTATTTAGCCTTTCCTTTTTCACATTTTGTACTAGAGTTCAGTATGGAAAACTACAATAACAATGACCACACAGAAGCAATGAACTTAGACCAACCTGCCGACGCCATCAATCATCTGCTCGAAGCAAAACTAAAAGCCAAGACGATTCAGTTTCGGACCGTACTGGATACGCTGCCCGATTACATCTTCATCAAAGATACGAATGGCGTCTACATCGCCTGCAATAAAGCGTGTGAAGCTTATTTTGGATACCCCGAGAGAGAAATCGTCGGGAAAACGGATTTTGATCTAGTCAACCAATCTACAGCAGAGTCGTTCATTGCAAAAGACTTACAAGCCATTGAACTTGGCCGCTCTATCTCGAGTGAAGAATGGCTGACCTTAAAGAGTAATGGCAATACAATATTGTCAGAAACCATTAAAACGCCTATGTATGACGAGGATGGAGAGCTACTTGGTATTGTTGGTGTCGCTAGAGATATTACCGATCGACGCAAACTCGAAGAAAAATTGATTGAAACCAACGACCACCTTTCTACCCTAGTATCGACTGACACACTGACAGGTATTGGTAATCGGCGCGCTTACGATACCCGCTTACAGCAAGAGTGGCAACGCTGCGCTAGAGACAAAACGCCATTGTGTTTGATTATTTTTGATGTCGATTACTTCAAACAATACAACGACACTTACGGTCACAAAGCGGGAGACAATTGCCTAGTTACCCTAGCACAATTTCTACAAAGCGAGGATTTTGTCCGTCGTCCTTCGGATTTTCTGGCTAGGTATGGTGGCGAAGAATTTGCCATTATTTTGGGGAATTGCTCCGCTGAGCACGCCCATGAATTGGCCAAAGATATAATTAACCGAGTGAGAGAAGAGCTGGCTATCCCTCACAGCCTTTCTCAACTGGCGTTATCACCCAAGGTGCTCACAATTAGTGCGGGTGTCGGTTGCATAGTGCCATCCCATGACCTATCACCTACATTGCTGTTTACCAATGCAGATAAAGCACTGTATGAAGCAAAGAAGTCTGGACGTAACCGAACATCACTCGCCGTCCACGAGACAGCATTAGTGCGCTAGTTAGCGTAACTCCCGCTTGCTAAACCGTGGGCAACAAACGGTACCATTTGTAAGATGACGTCGCTAACGTCAACAGATGAATTGAAATCCGACTGCGCGATTTCTTTTAACGCTTGACTCGACGCCATAGAAAAAACAAAGCTTCCCATGGCGAAGTGTAAACGCCAAAACAACACTTCTTCGCTCACCGATGGCAGGCTTAATTTAATGTGTTCAATTAGGCGCGAAATCGTCACACCATAGTCATTCATTATAAATCGGCGTAGATGACCTTGGGTCTCGTTGTAACCTTTTCCCAGCAACTGAACAAACTTCTCGGTGCCATTTGGACTAACATCTTGCAATGTCATCATTGGCGGCACTAAAGACGCAAGAAAACCTTCGAGATTGTTGCATTCGAGGTTGCTATCGCTATGGTTCAAAATCGTATCAAATTGCGGCATCAATACGTCCAAATAGCGTTTCAGCACCGATTGAATAAGGTTTTTCTTACTGCCGAAGTGATAGTTTACAGACGCTAGATTGACGCCCGCCAATGTCGTAATTTCACGCATAGAAGTTTGCATGAAACCCTGTTGTGAGAACAGGGTTTCTGCAGCATCTAAAATCTTATTTTTGGTATCTTGCGCCATTGGCTAGCGGAACCACTGTTGCGATTTTTCCCACATGCGTGACGTCACTCGCTCAATTATGTTTGCAGATGCAATGCCGAGTTTTTCAGCGACGTTCTTACGAGTTTTGTATTTAACACTGAAAATGTCATGGCTTTCCACTTTGCTAAGCAAATAGTCATCTGACGTACCAATTTGGTCGACAAGTCCCAACGCTTTGGCTTTAGCACCGTACCAATATTCGCCCGTTGCGACGCTATCGATATCAAGGTCTGGGCGATTGTCGCTGACAAACGACTTAAACATAACGTGCACTTCCTCGAGTTCTTCGCGAAACTTTTCACGCCCTTCGTCGTTGTTTTCACCAAACACAGTTAGGGTACGTTTGAACTGGCCCGCTGTGTGTTGTTCGTACTCAATATCGTGTTTTTTCAATAGTTTGTTGAAGTTAGGTAATTGTGCAATGACCCCAATCGAACCGATAATTGCAAAGCGCGCTGCAATTACATTGTCAGCGACACATGCCATCATGTATCCACCACTCGCAGCGACTTTATCAACTGAAACGGTCAAGGCGAGTGATTTATCTTTGAAACGCTGTAATTGAGAAGCAGCCAAGCCATAACCATGCACTACACCGCCGCCACTTTCTAATCGAACAAGAACTTCATCGTCTTTGTCAGCAGCGCATAGCACCGCGGTGACTTCTTCACGAAGAGATTCCACTTCATTGGCATCCATAGAGCCATTAAAATCGATAACAAACAAGCGAGATTTCTTTTCTTCAGACTTTTTGTCTTGCTTTGCTTTTTTCTTTTTTTCTTTATTTTGTTTTTTCAACTCATCTTTATTCAGTAGCATCTCCGTCGCATATTGCTTCAGATCGTCAATTTGCTCTGAAAGAGACGTAAATTCAAGCTGGCCTTTAGCGGGCTTTTGTTTCATGGCAGCGCCGGCGATCACACCAACGATAACGACGAAAGCCCCAACAATTGTGATTGCTTTCGCAAGAAACAATCCATATTCAAACAAAAATTCCAATGATAACTCCAATCAAATTTCATCATATTGCAGCAACGTATAGTATCAGTGAACGCTGCGACAAACGACTTTTTGTTGTCCTGTAAAAACGTGAAGACAAAAAAAAGCCAGCTATAAGAGCTGGCTTCTTCATCTAAAACCGGATTAGTTAGCGATAACGTCGGTATTGGTGATTGGCAATACACGAGCATCAGACGCAATATAACCCGCGACTTGTCTTTGCATTTCAACTGTAGCAGCAGGGCTCGCTGTTGGGCTAAGACTTGAAGCGTGCGCACCCTCAGTAAAGCGTACTTGCCCGCTAACTGGCGTTTCACCCATAACGGTAGTGCTGACTTGATCCAAGCCGATAATAGCGGCTAACGGATTTTGTCCAGATAGAGGTAAGCTCGTCATAACAGGGTTAACTTGGTCAGGTAGGTTCACTTCGCCACCGTCACCTACAACTGTCAACATATGAACAGGTGTATTAGACCCCAAAAGTGTACCGTAGTTAGTTGGGTCACCGGCATCGATTACAGTTTGCGAAGCAAATGTAAACTCAGCAAATACAGCGTTAATCGCGGCAAGTTGTGCTGGTGCTAGCGCATCAAGGAACGTAGGCACAGCTTGTCTCAATTGAGCACTAGTGAGAGTCGTAGAACCAAAGTTTTCTGTGACAAAAGCAACGAACTCTTCAGACGAAGCCAACAACAATTGACCTTTAACTACAGGACCAAATTCTGGTGACTCTAACAAGAAGTTTGCGATACCGCCAGCAGGAGACTCCAGAGACGCCGCCGTAATAGCATACATACCATCTAGTGCAGCCAGATCACCGCCCATGGTGGTATTTGCTAGTGCTGCAAAATTAACTCCCGTAATCGCTCCAAGTGACACACCCATGACTGACACTCGAGTGGTATCGATATCAACGACTTGAGTTGAAGTGGCATCGATCAACGCATTGAGGCCCAAACGCAAACCAAGTAAATCACTCACGCTCTGGCGCAAGTTGTCTCGAGCTGTTGGCAGGCTTGCCAAGTTCATATAATGAGTAACGGATACTGTGCTTGCATTTAAATCATCGTTACCGTCACCGTCTAGGTCGTAACCTCGGCTACCGTGTAGCGGCTGATCAATTGCGATAGTCGCGATACCCGCTAATGACAATGTGCCTGAAATGGCCATCATTTGCTCTTTGGTTCCGGTGATACCGTGGTTAAGTATCACAACAGGCCAACCCGCGTCTGGCTTGGTAATTGGGAAACCAAGACCGGCTGCAAACGTTGGGTTTGGTACCGTGATTTGAACATCGATATCAACTAGAGCGTTTGTGTTTGGTACAGGACTAAACTTAGTCAAGTTGCGTGCACCATCAAGCATCTCACCATTGATTCGCACATCAGCTAAACCAACTTGCTGACAAAGTGCTGCATTTGGACCCGGTGTAGCAGTCGCCAATACTTCTGCAGGTGTGTTTGCAAGCACAATGCCGCTGTCACACGCCGCACTCCAGAATTCGTTAACTGGTGCCAACGGATTTTCCGCTCTCGGCGTTGCTAAATAGTGCGGTAATGTAATAGATGACTCGAAACGCGTAGCCGCACAGAAAGGGCCAGCTTGAGCAAGAATACCTTGGGACACACCAACCGCAAAGTCATTTACTGGACCCCATACACCCGCTAGCGCACCTGAAGCGGTACCAAAGAGGCCATCACAGGTTTGTAACGCCGAGAAATCAGTCGCTTCGATGACTGGAATCAAAGGCGCTGCTTCTGCTGGAAGACCTGCAACACCAAGTTGTACGGCGCCTGCAACTGTTTCTGCGGTAACTAATCCCAACGCTTCCATCGCGTTAGGCGCACCTGCATTATCGCCAACCACGATCGCAGGAAGTGCTGTTCCCGCTGTTGGGTCGCCAGCTGCTGCGCGTGCAGCAAATTCCGCAACCATCAGTTGCTTGACTGTCGATAACACATTTGGAATTGATTGTGTTGTAAAGGCAGATACGTATGTAATGTCTTCGCGGCTTAATCCCGTGCCCATAACCGGCGCGACAAGGCTATTCACCAAACCTTGCAAAGACAGCTGTGCTTCACTTGATAACGGGAATGTATTGATGTCTTGTCTGACAGAATCCCATGTTGTTGAACCCTGTACTGACTTACCACTGCTGTCGCGTAATCCAGTTGTCATAACCAACATGTAGCCCTGCGCTGACTTCAACGGTTTAAGCGGCACGACGGAAATGGTGTTGTCGTCTAGAAGGCTTAATACGTAATCCTCACCAAAGGTGAGTTGATCGCCAATCTTACAACCCGCAGACGGTATTGTTACTGCTGCACAATCTGGATCCTCTTGGTTTAGACCAAGCGTGGCTTCATATAAGAAAACACCAGCAGACAGTGTTGAGGCATCTAACGATACACCTGTAGGCGTTTCAACATCAATGACGAACGGCTGCTGAGTCGACCATCCATCTAGGATATTTAGTGCGTTTACGGGATCACCGAAATCCGTAGGATCAGCGACTGGAATATTTAACGTGAAGTCAAAGAAACCATCATCACCTGGAAGCATCAACAAGTCGTTAGGCGTATTCAAATTACCTGCTGCCGGGTCGAAAACGATACGCGAAAATGGCGTTACGACAGGGGTTTCTGCTTGAATATCTTCGATGGTTTCACCGCCACCGCAGCCTGTAAGACCCAGAGCCATGGCTATGCTGGCACTGATAAACAGTTTTTTCATTGTATCTCCCTACAATTCTTTGTTGTTATTGTCTGCCAATATTCCGTCCGCTATACACTGTTAGCCCTGTAAACTTCGCTAATTACCTGAACAGCGGTTGAAAATTAAACATGTTAGACCAGTTGTATATACCGCAATCTTATTGACTTTGTAGCCACTTTGCAAAGGTTTGTTAAGTTTTTGTAAGCCATTTTTTGCAATCACTGTTTTTTTACTGGTCTAGTTTACAAATATTCCGTCACAGGTATTATCACTGTCCTTGTTCTATCGTACGGCGTCAATCGATTGAAAACGTTGCTACATTAACGCTTTAAAGAAAAACAACCCATTATGAATAATTATCAAGCTCCTCAAGATTTACTCGCCGGCAAAACCATTTTGATCACCGGTGCGGGAGATGGTATTGGCGCAGAAGCTGCCAAAACCTACGCGGCCCACGGCGCAACCTGTATATTGTTGGGAAGAACCGTCAAGAAACTAGAAGCCGTTTACGATGCCATCGTTGATGCTGGTCATCCACAGCCAGCCATTGTGCCGCTCGATCTCAAAGGTGCAACTCCCGACGACTATGTACAAATGGCTGCGACGATAAAAGACCAGTTTGGCCAACTTGATGGTGTGCTTCACAACGCGAGTATTTTAGGTCATTTGAGTCCGTTTTCAGATATCAAACCAGAAGAATGGGCAGATGTAATGCAAATTAACGTCAACAGTGCAGCTTATATGACCAAAGCACTACTGCCAGTCTTGCAATTATCAGAGGCCGCTTCAGTCGTATTTACAACGTCTTCCGTTGGTAGAGTTGGCAGAGCGTTTTGGGGCACTTACAGTGTTTCAAAGTTTGCCACAGAGGGTATGATGCAAGTGTTAGCCGCCGAATGGGAAAATCGCAATGTGCGTTTTAATTGCATCAACCCCGGTGGGACACGTACTCAGATGCGATCGAAAGCCTTTCCCGCAGAAAATGCAGACAATTTAAAAACGCCTAAAGAGATTATGCCGCTGTATTTGTATCTCATGGGTAAAGATAGCTTGAACGTGAATGGCGAATCACTAGATTGCCAACCGAAATAGCAAAAAAAATCCCGGCTACGTGCCGGGATTTTTTAATGAACATCAAAACAGCGATTAGTTGTCACCAATTTTAGCCCAGGTGTCGCGCAGACCAACTGTTTGGTTAAATACCAGTTTAGTCTCATCACTATCTACATCCTTACAGAAATACCCTGTACGCTCAAATTGCCATGCACCTATCGCTGGCACATCGCCATTTAGACTCGGTTCAACCCAACCTGCCTTTAACGTCAAAGATTCTGGGTTAATTGCACTAGTGAAATCTTCAGCCGCTGCTGGGTTAGGTACGTTAAACAAACGATCGTATAACCTAAACTCAGCTGGCAAACCATGCATTGCGTCAACCCAGTGAATCACGCCCTTCACTTTTCGACCGTCAGCCGGGTCCTTACCCAATGTCTCGTCGTCGTAAGTACAATAGACTGTGGTTACATTGCCTTCTTCGTCTTTCTCAACGCGGTTCGCTTTGACAACATAAGCGTTGCGCAGACGAACTTCTTTATCGAGGACAAGACGTTTGAATTTCTTGTTAGCAGACTCTCTAAAGTCGTCTGCTTCAATCCAGACCTCGCGACCAAACGGTAGCTCTCGCGTCCCCATGCTTTCATCGCTAGGATGATTCGGCGCAACCAAGGTTTCGCCCTCACCTTCTGGATAGTTTTCGATCACCAACTTGATTGGATCAAGTACCGCCATAGCACGAGGCGAATTAACGTTTAAGTCATCTCGAATACAAGCTTCAAGCATCCCCATTTCGACCATATTATCCATTTTGGTCACGCCAATGCGTTTGCAAAACTCACGTACCGATTCTGGTGTATAGCCTCTGCGGCGCAATCCAGCTATAGTAGGCATTCTTGGGTCATCCCAGCCAGAAACGTGGTTTTCCTCAACTAACTGTATCAAGCGACGCTTGGACAATACTGTGTATTCTAGGTTCAAGCGAGAAAACTCGTACTGACGGGGTGTCGTCTCGATAGAAATGTTCTCAATAACCCAGTCATACAGTCTTCTGTTATCTTGAAACTCAAGCGTACACAGTGAATGTGTGATACCTTCGATGGCGTCAGAGATACAATGCGTGAAGTCATACATAGGATAAACACACCACTTATCACCTGTTTGATGGTGGTGAGCAAACTTGACGCGATAAATTACCGGATCTCGCATACACATAAAGGGAGAAGCCATATCAATCTTGGCACGTAAGCACACCTCGCCTTCTTGATACTCTCCAGCTGTCATCTTTTCAAATTCAGCTTTGTTTGTATCGACACTGGTTTCTCTGTATGGACTGTTTTTTCCAGGCTCGGTTAAGCTGCCACGCAAAGCTCTCATTTCTTCTTGGCTTGAGAAGTCAACGTAAGCTAGACCCTTTTCGATAAGCTCAACGGCAAACCCGTGCAACATATCGAAATAATCAGATGAGTAACGTTCATCCCCATCCCAATTGAACCCAAGCCAGCTCACATCGTTTTTGATTGAGTTTACGAACTCAATGTCTTCTTTTGCTGGGTTGGTATCGTCGAATCTGAGGTTACATGTGCCCTGGTAATCATCTGCAATGCCAAAATTCAGGCAGATAGATTTTGCGTGTCCAATGTGCAGAAAACCATTCGGTTCCGGTGGAAAACGCGTTTTTACAGTTGAATGAAGACCCGAGTCCAGATCTTTGTCGATGATTTGCCGGATAAAATTGGTCGGACGGTGTTCTGTCTCGGCCATTCGCCATGTCCCCTATTTAATGTAATTAGTATAAAACTGAGCAAGTATAACACTGGTATTTATAGACAACCCAGAAATTAATCAGATAAAAGATGTTAAGTGATTAAAATGCGGTCGCACAGCTAAAAAACAATAACTTAAATCGAATTCTTTACTGTCACAATAACGTCACACTAATTGAAAAAGCTTTTGCCTTGCTTCGCGAGTCAAGGTATAAGAGTGGTAGTTATAACGTTAAGGCGACCTTTTCCGTTTCATGAAAGATAAAGCCACTTCTTTTGATATCGCCCACATTGCAGGCGTTTCGCAATCAACTGTATCACGGGCGTTGAGTAACAGCCCTCTGGTGAATCAGGCCACACGAGAAAAAATCCAAAAAATTGCGCAAGAACTTAACTACAAAGTAGACAAAAATGCCAGTAACTTGCGAAAACAAAAAAGTAATACCATTGCGTTACTGTTGTTTGAAGACCCAACGTCTGACGACTCTATGATTAACCCCTTTTTCTTGTCGATGCTGGGTAGTATTACCAGAGCCTGCGCGAACGAAGGGTATGACCTTCTCGTCTCTTTCCAAAATCTCGCCGACGATTGGCATGCAGAATATGAGGATTCCAACAAAGCAGACGGCATTATATTGTTGGGCTATGGCGACTACACAGAATACCGCACCAAGCTCACGCAATTGGAAGAACAAGGGACACACTTTGTTCGCTGGGGAGCTCAGGACTCAGAGCATCCCGGCGTATCTATCGGTTGCGACAACTATCAGGGCGGTTTTGATATTACAGAGCATTTAATTTCTCTCGGCCATGAGACGTTTGCTTTTGTCGGAGAGGCAGGTGCCAATGCGCCAGAGTTTATGGCTCGACATCAAGGTTATTTAGATGCGCTCAATAAACACGGCTTGATTGACCAAGATACGGCCCAATACGACGCATTTTCCACTGAAGAATCGGGATTTGAGGCAATGGAAAAACTGCTAGCAAAGGGGAACGTCCCCGACGCTGTGGTATGTGCGTCAGATTTAATCGCATTGGGTGTGTTGAAGGCGCTGAGAACGACGGCATTGTCAGTACCCGGCGATATCGCCGTGGTGGGCTATGATAATATCCCGGTTTCTGCTTATGCGACACCAGCGTTAACGACAGTACATCAAAATACGATCAGTGCTGGGGAACTTTTAGTCAAAGCGCTATTAAAATCTATCAACAAACAACCTGTGACAGATTATTTGATGCCTGCGGAAATCGTAGTTAGACAATCTTGTGGCAGTGCGAAGAAAGTCTGACACACTATTATCAAAAAAGGCCGCTAAATGCGGCCTTTTATACACATTTACATCGTCACTGTACCGCCATGGCCGCAAGTAGTTCAGCTTCAAAAGCAGCATCGCTGAGTTTGCCGTTTCTAACCCAAACTTGAACGCCATTCGCGTCGACCACCGAATTCAAACTATCGCCTTCACTGATCTGACGTTTTTCCCCAGTCAATTGCTCTACCCATTCACCAGGTTGCATATGCTCGGCTACATCGAATGACAAAGGTTCGCTTCCTTTGTTGAGTAACACCAATGCCGTCTGTGCGACGTCACTTTCTTGCAATACGCGATAAAAACTCGCGCTATCTCCCTTCAATGAAAGATTCCATTGCAGGCCACGCTGCAACGCCGGCGTCGTTTTGCGCACGTTCGCAATCTCTTTCAAGTTTTCGAAAATAACGTGCTCTTTTGCCACTTCAATGTTTGCTTGGCCGTAAAAATTACGATTTCCTGCGTGCTCCGCAGTGCCACGCATAAAGCCCATTTCTGACCCTTGGTAAACAACCGGAATACCACGGGCAGTAAAGAGCCAATTGTTGGCATTGATAAAAGTACTATCGTCGCCATCCATACGAGGCATATCGTGATTGTCGTAGAAAGTGGTTAAATCATAGGGATTGTTGTACGGACCATGAGTTAAGTGTAATACCTCTGCCATGCGCTCATAGCCACTATTCTTCTGGAATACGTCGATAAATGCGCTTTGCATTGGAAAATCTAACACACTAATACTGCCGTTCTTTGGCAACGTATGTTGCGCAATAAAGTTAGCGTCGTAGCTAAAACTCTCACCAAACATATAAAATTCTGGGTGTTTCGCTCTCACGCGATCAGCAACGTCTTTCCAAAAACCATGGGGAACATGCTTGATCGTATCAATTCTGAATGCATCTGCTCCCTGCTCTATCCAGTGTAAATAGCTGCCGATCATGTAATCCCGTAAGGCTGGATTTTGGTCATTTAAATTGGACAACTGCATGATGTCTTCAAAATTATGATAGAACGCGTGCAATGGATTGTTTGGGTCGAGCTCTTCAGGTTTTAAGTTTTGATGATCAGCAACAAGCGTTTTGTTGATATCATACAACTCGCCAAACTTTGGCTGGTCAATTGGCATAGTAAAGCTCGGTGACCCGTGATTCCCAACGATATCAAATACGCTCTTTAAGCCATGCTTTTCTCGCATAGCTGTAGTGTAAGCTTTGTAATCTAGACCTTCGGAGACATAGTGCTCATCTTCAACATAGAAGTTGTTTGCCCAGTAACCGTGATACCCCGTTTTTCCGCCATCTTTAAACGCACCGCCGAACGTGATGGGCTCGCCGCCAGCGAACGCTTCATCAGGGTTATCTACGATTGGCGTTAACCAAACGGCGGTAAAACCCATGTCAGCAATAAACGCTGCGTTGTCTAACACGCCTTGTAAATCGCCACCCATGTAGCCAACGTTAGCAAATTGGCCATTCTCGCCTTCTAATCTGCCTCCAAACGTCGGGTAATCACCACCTTGTTCTTCATAGTTGTTAGTCGGGTCGCCATCAACGAAGCGATCGGTCATCACAAAATACACCGCCTCTTTAGCGAATGGCTCTTTTGTACCGTAAATCTCTACTGTCGGGTCTTGAGAAGGCTGAGTCGAACCACAACCCGCTAATAGGCCGAGTAACGTCGAGGCGATAACGGTTTTTTTAAACTGCATTGTCTATATTCCTTATGCTGGTTCAGCTTCTGGCTGTACTTTGTTTTCACGTACGAAAAACACGGAAATGGCGCCGAGTATCATAGATACCCCAGCTAGCACTATGATGTACTTGGCTTCATTGTCGAAAATACTGCTTAGGATCCAGCCAGACGCAATGCCAGAAACAATTTGAGGCGCAGCAACAGTGAAATTAAAAATCCCCATGTAAACACCGGTTTTATCAGCTGGCAGCGAACCCGCTAGCATCGCATATGGCATGGCAAGTATTGCCGCCCAAGCGATGCCAATACCAATCATTGGCAATACCAGATTGAGTGCGCCCGCAGGCACCGTTACTTCAGTGATCAATAGGTTGACATCCACTGGCGTCAAATCTTGGAACAACATAAAACTCATATAGCTGACACCACCCAAAGCTAAAGCCGATGCGTAAATTAATTTACGACCAAACTTGTCTGCCAATTTTGCCAAGAAAATTGAAAATACAGCGGCAAACACTGAGTAAGCAGCGAACAATATACCCACCCAATCTCCCGCAGCACCTTTAGCTTGTGCGATATGGGCTGGCACTTCTGCAACTGATGCAATGTAATCAGGATCAAACCATTTAACTTCAACGCCCCAAATATGTTGGGTAATTGCCGGTGTGGTGTAAACCCACATTATAAACAGAGCAAACCAACTGAAAAATTGTACGATAGCGAGTTGACGCATTGTTGTCGGCATCGCTTTGACAAGTTGGAAAAATTCGCCGAGTTTTTGCCCCATCGACTTTTTCACTGCTAACTGCTTTTCAACTGCTTCTACGTCCATGCCTTTATAGGCATAGTAGTCTTTTGGTGCATATTCCTTAGTACGAAAAACCGTCCACAACACTGTACCCAACAGTACAGTTGCGCCAATGTAGAATGCCCACACAACGGAAGGTGCGACCTGGCCAACTTCTGCTGTATTGTCTAACCCAACGACATTGGTCAATACGAAAGGCAAAATTGAACCAATCACTGCACCGATGTTGATTAACAACGATTGAATTGAGTAACCAACGTTGCGCTGCTCAGCAGGCACCATATCGGAAACTAAAGAGCGGAAGGGTTGGAAACACACGTTGAAAGACGCATCCATTAAAGCCAACATCATGGCTCCAAACAACATTGGGGCCATGAATGCCACAAATAGTGGCGCATTTGGCATCAGAAACATACCAATACAGGCTGCAACGGCACCGGCCAAAATAAACGGTCGACGACGTCCTAACTTATTCCAAGTTCGGTCGGATGCGCTACCTACCATGGGCTGTACAATCAGCCCCATAATTGGCGCCACGAGCCAAAACAATGACAAAGAGTGAAGGTCTGCACCGAGGTCAGACAAAATACGGCTCACATTGGCATTTTGAAGTGCAAAACCAAATTGCACGCCCAAGAAGCCAAAACTGACATTCCATATTTGCCAGAAACTGAGTTGAGGTTGAGTTTTTTGCATAAACATTCTCTTGTTATTGTTGTGTGGTAACACTATTTAATCGAGTACACTATCGCCTTCTTAGCAGGTATGCTAAATGCACCCTCTAAGTCTTGCGTTTCACCACTGGCGATGGCCGTTGCCGTTTGATGTCCGTCTAACATCTCATCAAATCGCGACAGTGATAAGTCGAAATCTTTGTCATTTTTATTGACAACCACCATGACTTTGTCGTTCTCATGATGTCTAAAATACACGTATACCCCATTGTTAGGCGCATACTGAGTGAATTCGCCCTGCGTGATTGCACTGGAACCCCGTCTCATCGCCAACAGTGTTTTAACTCTCTGTTGTGCTTTAATCTGGCTAGCAGATAGACCCTCTCCGGTGAATGCATTAACGCTATCACCTTCCCAACCACCGGGAAAGTCAGTACGAATCACGCCATGGTCATCGGTGCCGGGGTTTGCCATCAAAATTTCCGTACCATAGAAAATTTGCGGAATACCACGCATTGTGAGTAGCACTGTCATTGCCATATCCCACAACGCATAATCTTCGTCGAGCTGTGTGAATACACGACTCATATCGTGATTGTCATTGAAAATAACAAGATTATACGGGTCACCGTAGACAAAGTCGGCGGCTAACAATTCGTAAAGCGAGCGCAGACCCGATGACCAGCTCTCCTCTTGTTTTAGCGCGTTTATTAGCGTGACCTGAAGTGGAAAATCCATCACGCTCGGCAAATAACTGACGTAGTCATTATGGCGCTTTGTTCCAGCTTGCCAGTAAGCCGTAATATTGGCATTCGTCGACCACTCTTCACCAACTATGTTAAGTAACGGATATTCTTGCATAACCCGTTTGGTCCAATCCGATAAAAATGCCTTGTCAGAATACGAATAGGTGTCCACTCTGATCCCACTTAAATTGGCGTATTCGACCCACCAAATAGCATGTTGGGTAAGAAAGTTAGCGAGCTCAGGTACCCGCTGATTGAGATCTGGCATGGTCGGTACAAACCAACCGTCCGCAAACGCATTGACATCAACTTTAGTACCGTGGGGGTCGTGCAAAGCTTCTCTGCGGTGTGTTGTGGGCGAAAACTCGCCGCCATTATTGATCCAATTTACAGACGGAAAATCACTCATCCAAGGGTGGTTGCTACCAATGTGGTTCAACACGAGGTCGATTATGATTCCTACCCCTTGGTCTGTCGCGGCTTTACTCAGTGCCGCATATTCTTCATTTGAACCATATCTTGGGTCAACGCGATAATGATCCGTGATCGCGTAGCCATGATAAGAATAGCGGTCCATGGCATTTTCCATCATGGGCATGGTCCAAATTTGGGTATACCCCATTTCTTTCATATAGGGTAGATGTTTTTCGATGCCGGCAATATCGCCGCCATGCCGACCACCAGGTTCACCACGCTTGGGTTTGTCTACCAACGCCTCGATAGCATCGTTTTCAGGATTACCGTTTGCAAATCTATCGGGAGTGATCAGATAAATCACGTCTTTGGCAGTAAAGCCTTGACGTTGGGCTGAATTCTTCAGCCGTTTTGAAAGCGTGTAGGGTAGGATTTTTTGGCTGCCATCGGCAAAGCTCAGCTCAATGTCGACTTCACCTTCTGTTGCATTGTCACCGATAGTGAGGTCAACGAATAGATAGTTATCACTATCTAAACGATGACTGCTTTTTAGCACTACACCAGGGTATTTCACTTTCACCGTCGCGTTAGCAACATTTGGCTCATGAATCATCAACTGCAATGCTTTCGATTCCATTCCAACCCACCATGAAGGAGGAGACACACTACCCGCAACTGCCGAGGTAGACAGAAAGCTAAGGGCAAGCCCTGTCGCAACAAATGATTTCATAGCGTTGAGTATCCTTAAGGTTGACAAGCAAACGTCAGGCTTGTTAACAATACGTTAAGATATATTGATAGTAACTGTGTAGCCTCTTGAGACCAACAAACTGCATACGTATTCACAGTGAATATGCAGTCATTACTGGGATTTCCGGCGGTTTTACACTCAACAAATTTGTGCGAAATGACTAAAAAAGAAATCGTGATCGTTGGCGGCGGTACGGCGGGTTGGATTGCAGCCAACCTCTTAAATGCCAGTCTCAAGCAAGACCACAATATTACATTAATCGAATCCCCGAATATCCCAACCATTGGTGTCGGGGAAGGTTCAACGCCACACTTAGTTCAGTTGTTTCGTACTTTGGGAATCGCTGAGAATGAATGGATGCCTCAGTGCTTTGCCACATACAAAAACGGGATTGCATTCGAGCGTTGGTCCAGTAGTCATCGGGCAGACTCTTATTTTCACCCATTTAGTTCCGGTATCGACCAGAATACTGCCCCAGCTTTTTTAGCCATGAGTGAAGAAAATAGAAAAGGAGCTGGACCTTGGATAAACCCAAGCGAATATTTCCTTACTGGCGCGCTAGCCCGGTTAGGGAAATCTCCCAAAACCAAGCCGAATGCCGTTCATACCCCACTCAATTACGGCTACCACTTTGATGCCGCTGAACTCGCAACCATTTTAAAAAATAACGCGAAAAAACAGGGCGTTAAGCACATCACTGATAATGTTATACGAGTTACGCGTAACGACAATGGCGACATTGCCAGTGTGGTTTTAAGTGCCTCAGCAAAAATAAACGCGGACTTCTTTATCGATTGCACAGGCTTTCACGGTTTACTCATCAAACAAGCTCTAGCAGTCCCGTATGTGAGCTATAAAAAGCATCTGCTTAACGATAGTGCAATAGCATGTGGTTCAACGCAGAGTTCTGCGTTCGCGACTCAAACCACCTCCATAGCACAGGATTTCGGATGGACTTGGCATATCCCACTTCAAAACCGGGTAGGAAACGGTTATGTGTACTCATCTGAGTACGCCGACGATAAGGCTATAGAACAAACCCTGCTGCAAGAACTCGGTTCTGCCGCAAAAGGTTTTACGCCGAGAAAAATTGGTTTTCAACCAGGACGGCTCGAGGCAAACTGGGTACAAAACTGCTTATCAGTAGGCTTGAGCCAAGGGTTTATTGAACCCTTGGAGGCGACCGCATTGCACCTTGTACAGGAAAGTGTTGAAAAGTTTGTTTCAGCGTATCAAGCAGGCAATCAAACCTCACAACATCGAGAGCAATACAACCACCTCATCAGTCAGCGATTCGATGGAATTAGAGATTACATACTGGCCCATTACTTATGTTCCAATCGTTCGGATACGGAATACTGGCGTTATTACCAAACGCTCAACGATATTCCAGCCCCTTTGGCCAATATATTAGATATATGGCGGCAAGGAGGCGACATCATTAAATACATTATCAGTAACGGACTACAGGCTTATTACTCCCCTATTTCCTGGTATTGTTTATTAATGGGATATGATTATTACACCACGTCGGGGGATTACGACGATTCTCATCTCGCTTATCAGCAACGAAACGCCATTTCGCAAAAAATTACACAATGGGCACAGCGGTTTGTTTAAAAACAGGTCGCTAAGGTCGGTTATCAATCCATTCACTCATCACAACATGAGTTTTAATTTTGATAATTTCATCGAGAGCGTCCAAATACTCCCTAATTTCATGAATTCTGCGCATAGAATCGGCTTCAACTAAAACCAGTAGATCCATATCTCCGGTAATACCGTGACAAGTGATCACTTCGGGGATTTTTTTAAAATGGGGGATGATATCCCGACATTTTGCGCATTGATGCTGTATTTCGAAATATACCGACACGCCCTCTTTTTGTGAGGAAGACAAGATAACTTGATATCCCCGTATCACGTTGTTGTCTTCTAGTTTTTTGATTCGCTCACTGACAGAAGATCTTGATAAAGCGACACTTTTAGCAATTTGTGACACAGGCATTCGCGCATTACACCTGAGTAGGTTCAGTATTTCTTGATCAAACTTGTCCATGATTACCCCCCAAAGTTCCGATTTCTGATTATGACAAAATCGCTAGCTTAATACGATACGCACCGACGTAATGTCGGAAAATTAAAAAAATTTAGGCGAATAGACGGCGATAAAATCAAAACGGCGTTTATATTGTGCAAAACGCGTTGTGAATATTCCGTATAATACGCTTTCCTGTTCATATTCATTTTCGGAAAGACATTCGTGACTCATCAAAAGCAACTCGGCCGCTGGCATGGTGCAGGCTTATTATCAACGACCCTTCTTGGAACAAGTGTTTTTATCTTGCCGCAAATGACCATTGATAATGCCGGGTACGGTGCGCTCATCGCTTGGGCGGGACTCACTTTAAGTATATTGCCTGTCGCATGGGTATTTGCCAAATTGACGGGCAAGTACCCCCATGCTGGCGGGCCAGCCTATTTTGCAGAACTGGCGTTCGGTGCAACCGCTGGGCGAACTATCGGCATGCTTTTCCTTTGCATTGTACCACTGGGAGCCCCCGCTGCGCTGATCATGACCTATCAATTTGTTGCTAGCGTTTACACTATCCCCGATTCGAAGACGATATGGGTACAACTCGGCTTTATTCCTTTGCTATTTGCACTCAATGTCCGTGGTCTGCAACTCTCTGCAAATCTACAATTGCTACTGACTTTGTTCATTACTGGTGTTGTGATTGCCATGTTAACTGCGCTTGGGTTCTCTACCCCATCGGCGCCAATCACGCCACTCGACCAACCATTGACCATTACACCTATTATGACAGCAGCAGGCATTGCGTTTTGGAGCTTTCTTGGTGTAGAAGCCATTTCCCATTTGGCTGATGACTTCAAAGACCCAAGGAGAGATCTGGTTCCAGCGATGCTTATTGGGACTGTAATAGTAGGGTTGATCTATCTGGGCTGCACCTATTTGCTCATCAGAATTCCAAGCGAAACGTCACTTGCCATGGTAGGCGCATTTGACGTCTTGTTTGGCCATGGCGGTAATCTTCTCATCGGGTTACTAGGCGTTGCTGGCGGTTTGGCAACGGTTAACGTTTACACCGCGAGTTTGACAAGATTGATTACCAGTTTTGCCGAACAAGGCGTATTACCAAGCTACTTTTCTAAAACGAATTCAGCTGGGGTGTCCACACGGTCTTTGTTAGGGTTGTTGAGCCTAATGGCTGCAGTCTTAGTCCTGTCTCATGCCCTTCACCTAGAACTCGAAGACATGCTCGCATGGGTCAATGGCGTATTCGCTATTATATACCTCGCCGCTATGATAGCCGCCTATAAACTATTGCCACACAGTCCAAAATGGATAATTCACTTGGGCGTTCTATTCTGTATCGGCATGTTTATCGGCATCGGATTTAACATGTTGTATGCCGTCGTGTTGATGTTATTGCTGCTGCCACTAATGAAACTACAAGGTCGCAAATTAGTTATTTCCAATGGTAACTAAATGCCTATCGCTGATTTGAATGGATTGTTTTGCAGTAAATAATCAATCAACACACGGGTGCGCTGGGGCAGGAGTTTTCTAGACGGGTAGATCAAGCTAAAAGTCAGCGGATCGCTTTGCCATTCTGGCAAAATGTGAATGAGTTTACCCGACTCAACGTGATCGCGAATTGTGGTTGGCAACAGCGGACAAATACCTATTCCGTTCATCGCCAATGCTTGTGCCGCCATTGGCGAGTTACAACTCACGTAATTCGTCGGTAGGATATCATGAATACTACCTTGAAAACGCAATCGATGAATGCCAGTTGGATTGGACTGAACCGTGTTGATCCAACATAGCGATAACGCTTGTTGTATATCTTCGATAGGGCCAGATGTCCTTAGTAATTCGGGGCTGGCGTAGAGTAAAAATGGCTCCTCGTGGATAACACGGGCAATGAAAGCAGAGTCAGGCGAGAACCCTATTCGGATAGCCAGATCAATACCTTCAGATACTAGGTTCGACTTTTCGTCATCCAAAACTAAATCAATTTTTACCGACGGATGTAAAGCGTAAAAACTGGGCAACATGGGCAAAACAAACCTATGCGCGATATCGTGATTCAAAGACAAGGTTACCCTTCCCTTTGGTTCATTTTGCTCAACTACCGCATTAACATTGTCTAAAACGCTAGACAAAGATTGAGATTCCGCAAATACCTTTGCCCCTTCCTCTGTTAAGGTTAGTGCCCGGGTCGAGCGATGCAGCAGCCTCACACCAAGAGAAGATTCCAATTCCGCGATTTGCTCACTGACTCTTGAGCGGCTGGACATTAGGCGTCGAGCTGCCTCAGCAAAACTGCCGCTTTGTACAACTTCAACAAAAACTGCCAATCGTTTCAGGTTGGTTAAATTCACTCATTGTCACCAATTTCAGAACAATGAAATCGACAATACCCTACTTAACGTCTCACTTACAGAACTATATTCTACTTCACAACTTAATTAGTGGAGAAACAATATGATTGCAGTAACAGGCGCAAATGGCCAACTTGGTAAACTGGTCATCCAACATCTTTTGAAGTTAGAAAATGTACATGGCCTAGTCGGTATCGTTAGAAATAAAAGCCAAAGTGAGTATCTTGGCACGAAAAACGTATTACTGCGTGAGGCAGATTATGAAGCACCGGATACGTTAGTCTCGGCACTGGAAGGTGTAATTACCTTGTTATTGATTTCAAGTAATGCGGTCGGAGCACGTGTGAAACAGCACCAAAATGTTGTCGATGCTGCCGTGTCAGCTGGTGTGAAGCATATTGTTTATACGAGCATTCTCAATGCCGATACGACTCCAATGCTAATGGCAGAAGAACACAAAGCCACCGAAGCCTACATTCAAGCGTCGGGACTAAAGTACACGTTCTTGCGTAACGGCTGGTACTCAGAGAACTACCTGCAACAATTACCTTTCTATTTAGAGACAGGTTTGATGACCAGTGTCAGTCAAACTGGACGCTATTCAACTGCGCCGCGAGATGACTATGCCGAGGCCGCCGCGAGGATAATCACTTCACCAATATTACTCAAACAACCCATTTATGAACTTGCAGGCGACGACAGTTTCACCTTACCCGAACTTGCATCGCAAATTGTACGCGCAAGTGGGAAACCGCTTAAACATGTTACTGTTACGCAAGAGTCCATGCTAGAGGCTTTACTTGACGCGAAGTTACCCGATGTGTTCGCCCGAGCGTTAGTAGATTCTGAAGTACAGTCAGAGCTTGGATGGTTAGAAGACAATAGCAAAATGCTGAGTCAGATTTTACAAAGGCCGACGGTGCCAATCGAGCAACTTCTCGATACCGTGTTAAAAGCTAACTAGCGAGGTGTTGAGATAGGGTTTAGGCCCTATCTCGTTTAACTGTTTTTAAGCGATGGATGCCATAGACAATACAGGCCACAAACAACCCTATCACGATAGCGCCAATCCATTGTATTTGCAGAAAATCAAAGGAAAAAATCGCAACGAGCAAACAAAGCAAGAGAAAATGAATCGTCACGTATTTAAATTGGCCCAGCTTTGCAACGGTCAACCCCATATTGTCTGAATAGAGGCGGATGAGAGAATCCAACGAGTTTACAACAAACACTATACCTACTGCTGCCATCGCAGTGTTAACAAACCCTATGGTGGAGATATCCATAGTAAAGTAAGTATACAGCAAGCTGAACCAAGCCAATATCGTGAGCGATGGGAAAATCAGCATCGCAGCCAACAAGCCATTAGTGGACATCCCTTGTACAAATCGTGCTGTGAATTGGCCAATCATAATGCTCCAAGCGAACCACCAATAAAGGTAAAATTCATGGTAGGCATTCACGGGCAACACAAAAGCTGAAATATTCGAGAAATAGTCACTAACATTTAATATATTATTCAGCCATACCGAGATCGCATTCGCTTCGACAAACTTGGCATTTATCGCCATCATCAAGATGAGGGCAAAAAACAAGCCGACTGAGCTCAAGCTCAAGACTTTCAGAAAAATCAATTTCGTACTCGACAACACTGCGAGTAATACCACCACCATAACGATTAATGGGAAGCCTACACTGCTGACGTTAGCGGCCTCTAACTGTGGAATGTACCAAGGCAGGTTGACCAATAGTAAGTAAGCTGTGAATGCGCAAGTGGCGAGTATTAACACGTTATTGAGATTTTTAATTAGTGGGATTTCGAAAAAACGCAATTTGGGTTCTACGACGGCAAAGTAATAGCAAGTGACAAAGTAGATACCCCACACTAAAAAGCCCCAGAATCCGAAGGCAATACTTAGAGGGTTGGCAAAACCATATTCGGGATTAGCATCAATATCACTGTAGACCGGAAACTCGGTTAGCGGAAACATGATCAAACCAACATCTAAACCCGATGTAAACAATATGGCAACGAAAGTAAACCAAGATACGTGGTTTGGGCTCTCTAATCGTCGATTCGGTTTAGACAGCCAAAACAACACCAGCAATGTTAGGACTAATAAGTTTCCAATGCTGATCCATACACTCATGTTTACTTCACTTCTCTCAATGGTAGCCCACTGCGCTGTTCACTTGGCCAGTTGTCATCTTGATACACAGGTGCGTCTATAGGTTGAAGTGGCGTCTCACCCAAAATGATATCCGCCGACTTTTCGGCGACCATAATCGTCGGCGAATTCAAATTCCCATTGGGAATTGTTGGAAATATCGAAGAATCAACGACTCGCAAGCCTTCTAAACCACGAACTCGAGTTTGGCTATCGACAACCGCCATGGCGTCATTTTCTGCCCCCATTTTACAGCTGCAAGAGGGATGATAGGCAGATTCAACGGACTGTCGAATGAAGGCATCGATTTGCTCGTCAGTCTGAACCGCTTCACCAGGTTGTATTTCGGTATCGCGATATATATCCATCGCGGGCTGTGCAATAATTTCGCGACTGAGACGCACCGCATCTCGAAACCCTTGAATATCATCTGGATGCTGTAAGTAGTTGAACTGAATACGAGGCGACGTGGTGGGCTTATCATCTTTAATCGACACGAATCCCCGGCTTTTGGGTTTGTTATGACCAACGTGCAATTGAAAACCGTGACCATCAAAAGCAGACCGACCGTCATATCGCATTGCCGCAGGTAAGAAATGGTATTGAATATCAGGCCACTTAACACCAGCCTTTGAACGTATGAAACCGCATGACTCGAAATGATTGGTCGCTCCAAGCCCCGTTTTCGTCAACAACCATTTGGCACCGATTAGCCCTTTACTGTACCAATCTAAGTGCCCATTCAAGGTGATGGGTTGTTTGCAGCGGTATTGGAAATAAAATTCTAGGTGGTCTTGCAGATTTTTGCCCACTCCAGGCAAATCGTGAACCGTCTTTACCCCTGCAGTTTCCAGATCAGCGGTAGCACCCACTCCCGATAATTGAAGTAATTGTGGAGAACCGATTGAACCGGCGCAAAGAATCACCTCGGCATTACTCATCGCGCGTTGAGCTTGTCCACGTTTCAGAAACTCAACACCGATTGCTCTTTGCTTCTCAAACAATAAACGACTGACTATCACACCCGTTTTGACCGTCAAATTCCGGCGAGAAAGTACGGGTTTTAAATAAGCATTCGCCGTAGACCACCTGTACCCGTTTTTAATTGTCATCTGCATTGGGCCAAACCCTTCTTGCTGATAACCGTTATAATCTTGGGTTTTGGGGTAGCCTGCTTGACTACCTGCCTCAATAAAAGCCGAGTACAACGGGTTTTTTAAGTTGTTTCCAAGATTTACATTGAGAGGGCCATCATTCGCTCGGTATTCATTAGCATCTTCTATCCAATTGTCGGCACGCTTGAAATACGGTAAGCAGTGCGCATAATCCCAACCTTCGGCACCTGCTTCAGCCCATTCATTAAAATCTTCAGCGTGGCCTCGCACGTAGACCATACCATTTATAGACGAAGAGCCACCTAGTACCTTTCCACGGGGGCAATGCATGACTCTACCGTCTAAATAGGGTTCAGGTTCCGTGTGATACTGCCAGGCATATTTATTCGTGTTCATTGGGATCGAGAGTGCCGTTGGCATCTGTATAAATAGACTGCGATCTGACCCACCGGTTTCTAATAACAGAACGCGGTTACTCGGCTCTTCAGATAAACGATTGGCGAGTACACAACCTGCTGATCCGGCGCCAACAATGATGAAATCATAAGTGTTAGCAGCGCGCATCAAAAAGGGCTCTCTGGGGGTACCATTCCCACATAAATCGACTTTGTCTGAGTATAAGCATGGAGGGTTTCTATGCCATTTTCTCGTCCAATACCCGATAACTTATAACCGCCAACGGGCATTTCGACAGGTGAATTACCGTAAGCATTTAACCAGCATATACCCGCTTGAATTTGGTTAATGACGCGATGGGCCCGCTGGATGTCTTTCGTGAAGACCCCTGCGGCCAGCCCTAACTCGGTATCGTTTGCACGTTCAATGACTTCATCTTCGTCGTCGAATGTCAAAATCGCCATAACAGGACCGAAAATCTCTTCCCTAGCAATCTTCATATCGTCGGTACAATCACTGAAAACCGTGGGTTCGACAAAACTCCCACTGGGACAATCAGCAGGGTTTTTACCTTGCCCACCGCACAAGAGTGTTGCCCCTTCTTCAATGCCGCTACGAATATAATGCATCACTTTTGATTTGTGGGCTGGAGAGATGAGAGAACCAAGGTTGACATCTGGATTGAGAGGGTCACCCATTACCACGTTGCATTTTATACGTTCGAGCAATTGGCGCGTAAACGCCTCTACAACCTTATTGTGCAAAAACACCCGAGTACCATTGGTACATATTTCACCTTGAGTGTAGAAATTTCCCAGCATAGCAGCGCTAACCGCAGCCTCAATATCGGCGTCATCGAAAATAATGAGTGGCGATTTTCCGCCTAATTCCATGGTCACATCTTTTAGCGAGTTAGCCGCACTCGCCATGACTTTTTTACCCGTCGACACTTGGCCGGTAAATGATACTTTGTCCACCGACGGATGCTCAGACAACTGTTGACCGACATCCCCTCGACCATGAATGACGTTAAAAACCCCGTCCGGCACTCCTGCTTTTTTAAATATTTTAGCCAACTCTACTGCCCCTCTTGGGGTTTCTTCAGATGGCTTGAATATCATACTGTTTCCGGCCGCTAGCGCTGGCGCAGCTTTCCAACAAGCAATTTGAAGCGGATAGTTCCAAGCACCTATGCCAACGCATACCCCCAGTGGCTCTCGCCTGGTGTAAAAGAAGTCTTCACCGACAGGTTGCTGTGTTCCCATCAAAGATGGAATGGCATTGGCAAAATATTCTATCGCATCGGCACCGGTTTGCACGTCAACAACACTCGCTTCTTGCCACGGCTTACCAGTATCTAACACCTCGATTTTTGCCAACTCATCGTTTGCGTCTCTGAGCAATTGAGCCGCTTTCAGGAGTATGCGACTACGTTCTAAAGCACTGTATTTCGCCCACGCTTTTTGCCCTTCAACGGCACTATTGATTGCACGGTGTAAAACGTTGTTATCCGCGCTTTCAACACAGTAGAGGCACTCTCCTGTCGCTGGGTAGATAACGTCGAATGTCGGTGACGAAGAATCGACAAATTCTCCATTGATAAAGTTTTTGAGAACAGGGGTTTCCACTTCTAAGCCCTATGTTAATGACAGAGGATAATTGTAACCAGATCGGCCATTTTTATTGAACGACTAATCAATAACAACAGTGTAGTGGCAATGACACGATATTGAAACCGTGTCATAAAAATTTATTCTACACTGACGGGTTCACCGAGAATGTCGTTAACGAATTGCTGGCATCGATTGATCGCATGGTCAAATTCAGCGTCATTAGCACTACTCAAAGTACATCGCAGCCAGAACCCATCAATAAGCGCCGCGAGTAGTTCAGCTGAGTCGATGGCTTGTTCCCTCGGTAAAACTTGGGAAAAACTATAGCGCAAATTTGATAGTAATCGTCGGCGATTCACTTCTTGTAAACGCGCTAATTCGGGATCGTGAAGAGACTGAGCCCAGAAACTCAACCATGTTTTCGTGGTATTTTTTGCACGTAAACCACTGGCGAAATTAACCGATATTATGTGATACAACCTATCCTTGGCGCTGGCATTGGTACAATTGACCTTGAGCTCCCCCAATAAATGCCTGACGGACGCTTCTATCAAGCCCTGTTTATTGCCGAAATAGTGACTGATAATGCCAGACGATAATCCTGCGCACTGACTGATTAAACTGATTGTTGTCGAATGTAGTCCTACCTCAGCGACTACCTGTATCGTCGCTTCAATTAACTGACGGCGGCGCAACGGCTCCATCCCGACTTTTGGCATAACTTCAACCTTTTCTGAAAACGTTTACAACCGCTATAGTTGTACCATATTACCGTTCATGCATATACGGATAACCAACATTAATTGTCAGATTTATCACACCTTTTTATTTGCTTGTATCCTATTCGGCAACATAACTATTGGATCTCTTGGGTAATTCTAGGATAAAAACCTACGTTTTTATGACACTTCTGTTAAAATCGCCGAAATTTTGCGATACCTCTGTGCTTTCGAAACAGAACGTAGCGTACAAACTTGTTTTAAGTCTGGCTATCAAGGTTTACCACAATGCGATTTCCCGGAAGACGAAAGTATAAACACTACTTCCCTATTGAAAAGAAAAGCCCCCTTACTAATCGCTTATCTGAAGAAGTTAAGCTGATACACCCTTATATCGTTGGCATAGATCAAACACTGGTCGATATTGAAGCCAATGTCGACATGGCGTTCCTAGAAAGCTTTAATCTCAGAAAAGCCATGTCTCAGGTAATTGACGAAGAAACAGCTGCCAAACTGACGAGCATTCTGGCCGAAAACAACATGGTAGATCACCGTTTTGCCGGCGGCACTATTGGCAACACGTTGCACAACTATTCCGTACTCGCCGATGATCGCTCGGTAATGTTGGGCATTATGACCGCTCAATTAGAAATGGGAAGTGATGCCTATCGCTACTTATGCAACACTTCAAGTCGCGTGGACTTAGAGCACCTACAACCCGTGGAAGGCCCTATTGGTAGAAACTTTACCTTGATTACTGAAGATGGAGAGCGAACCTTTGCATTCAGCCCGGGTTGGGGTAATCGGCTAGAATCTCAGTACGTAGATAAAGCCCTTATTCAGAATTCGGCAGCACTCGTGATCAGCGCTTATCTCATGCGTTGTGAAGACGGTGAGCCTATGCCAGAGGCTACGATGAAAGCCGTTGAGTATGCCAATCAAGCTAACGTTCCCGTAGTACTCACAACCGGTACAAAATTTTTAATCGAACAAGACCCGCAGTGGTGGCGTTCGTTTATTGATAAACATGTCAATATCTTAGCCATGAATGAAGAAGAAGGACTGGCGCTAACAGGCTTCGAAGATCCGCTTTTGTCGTCTGAGGCGGCACTTGATTTGGTGGACCTTGTATTGTGTACCGCGGGCTCTCAGGGATTGTTCCTTGCAGGGTATTGCGACGAAGAACACCTGAGAAAATCTCACCACCCATTATTGCCAGGCACGATACCTGATTTTAACCGCTATGAGTTTTCTCGCCCAATGCGCAAACGTGACTGCGCTAGCCCACAGAAGGTTTACTCGCATATCTCTCCTTACATGGGAGGGCCGGATAAAATCAGTAATACCAACGGCGCTGGAGATGGTGCATTAGCCGCATTGCTGCATGATATTACCGCCAATGTGTATCACAGAGCGAATGTACAGGCTTCAGAAAAGCAGAATTACCCGGCACTGGCTTATTCGTCATTTGCTCAGATTTGCAAGTACGCGAACCGTGTTAGCTACGAAGTATTAATGCAGCACTCTCCTCGTTTATCTCGAGGCCTTCCCGAGCGAGAAAATAACCTTGAGCAAGCTTATTGGGAAGCATGATTGCTATTCGAGAGTCGTTTTACGGCTCTCTTTTTGCTCTAAACAAGACAACATTACCGCCGCGCCACTGCCACTTGTCCCCAATATCATCACCATAATTAATATCTGATATCTGACCGCGATTAATGGGTCAACGCCCGCTAAAACTTGACCTGTCATCATACCGGGCAACGCCACAAGACCTACAGCCAAAAGCCCATTAATTTGTGGAATCATAGCAGTTTTGTATGCTTGCCTTTTAGCCACAGGTGGCTCCACACCTTGCTCTCGCTCGGCAAAATAGCGCTCCCCCGCTAAACTGATGCTGTTCATGGTATTAGCAAAATACATCCCCATTAGCGGTACCATAACGCTGGGGCTATACCAAGGCTCAACGGGTAAAATTAGCCATAAAGTCACTACCAAGTGAGACATCACACTGACAGATAGTCCCGCAGCCACACAAAACATAGTGGCCCGATGACTAAGTAAACTCGATTGCAGCGGTCTGATGGCAATCCATACAGAAGCTACGAGCATAAATACGGCAATGGCCAAGGCAATCCCAAAATTTGGATTATCGAAAAGCCAGACGAGACAGTAGCCCACAATGACAAGTTGAATTAGCATGCGAAAAGACGCGTAAAGTAATTCGAAAACGTCTTGCTTTAGCCAGACTAAATGGATGAGGATTACAGACAGAAGAGGAAGCAAGCACCAGAGCAGTGCTTGCCAACTTAGAGAGAGCGCGCTCATTTGCGGCCCTCTCGAGCACTACAATTAATCGATAGACACGCTGTGTAATTGCCCATGTGTAACGGTTGTTTTTATTCTGAGAGTTTTGTCCTGTTGCTGCCAGTATACCTGACCTTGTGACAAATTAACGTCATGAATCGTACCGTCTTCAAATGTAACTCGCTGTGGCTTTACGGTTAAACCATGTACAACCCACTCTATTGCTCTTGACGTCGGCATCCCTTCATAGTTCCCTTGGGACTTGATTTTCAACACTGTGCTTTGGTCTGTGCTGGAAGTGAACGTTAGTGTCGCATAAGCACGGTTTTTTATGGCATTGGGGTTGTTACCACTGTCTTCGTAAAGCGTAAATTCGCCGTCATCCTGCAATGGATCTACCCAAGCGTGAACTTGCAGTGAGCTACCAGTATAGTCTGCCGTATTCATCAAACCTGGAGTCATAGGGACAATCGCGCCAGCTCTCACGAAAACGGGAATTTGCGCTTGGGTAACAGGGACAGTAACCGTTTGATTACCCAGTACCCGACTGCCACGATTAAAATCGAACCAAACACCTTCGGGCAATTCTACTGCTTGTGCCGTTACGTCGGGTACAGTGATCGGATTAACCAAAAAAGCATCACCCCACATGTAGCTAGACGTATTGTTAAACCATTTGGGACCTTCGTGATAAAAGCTCAAAGGACGCATTAAAGGTGTACCTTCCAAGCTGTTTTGATAAGCCAATGAATAGTTGTACGGCAACATAGCATACCTTAGCGAGATCATGTCGCGGGCCGCATTGACAACGCTTGCCCCATGAAAAACAGGTTCAGGCGCTATGTCTTCTTGCGCGTGAGGCCGGAAAACCGGACTAAATACCCCCATATTTAACCAACGTAGGTATAAATCGGGATCGAATACGTCACCACCGGCAAAACCACCCAAATCAGAGTGGGTATAAGCCAAACCAAACACACTCATTTGTAGCGCGAGTTCGACTTGCGGTTTCAGGCCACCCCAACTGCGACTGACGTCGCCAGTCCATGGAATAATGCCGTAGCGCTGGCTACCGATAAAACCCGATCGCATCAACACAAATGGACGCTTTTGAGGTGCAGCTTCTAACGTATTTTTAAAGACCATTTTTGCCCACTGGTGACCATAGATGTTATGGATCTCGTCGCCTGTCACTTGAATATCGTCCCACAGATGTATGGTATCACTAGGATGAACCTCTGGTTCCCCCAAGTCTCCCCACCAGCCATCGACACCTTGCTGCAACAGAGCTTGGTAATATTGCCAAAACCATTCGCGACCGACGTTATTGAAAATATCCACTATACCTGTGTGACCGAAGTAGAAATCGAACATTCGTGGATGACCAGCATGATTTTTTGCCAGCGCACCCGCCGCTACCGCGCTTTCGTATTGTGAAGAGGTCGATAAAATAAACGGTTCCGTTATCAGTACGGTTTTAATATTTTGAGACTTTAGCGCATCAAGCATCGAAACGGGGTCTGGAAATGCCGCCTTATCCCAGTTCAATGAACCCATATGCCCTTGCACGTCTTTACCGAACCAGTACAAATCTAAAACTACTGCATCAAGAGGAATTTGAGCTTGTTCAAAGGCTTTTACAACATCTAGCGTTTCTTGCTGATTGCGATACCCAAAACGTGAGGCAAAGTTACCCAAAGCCCATCTTGGAGGCAGTGGTTGCGTACCCGTCGCTTGTACGAGCTCTTCCACTAGATGTTGTTGGGAATCTGCCATTACAACTATGTATGCCGTTCTACCGCCAACCGCTTCAAACTGAAGTACGTCACTCTCGGTTTTTCCAATATCGAGAAAGCCACTGGCGCTATTGTCGAAAATCAGTGCGTAGTTGGATGACGACATAACCGCAGGCAATCCATAGTACATTTGATTCGATTCAGTTGTATAACCATAGTGCGCTCGATTGTATAAAGGCATTCTATGGCCGCGTCGATTCATTCCCAACACGCGCTGCCCGCCGCCATAAAGCTGTTCACCTTCAGCAAGACTAAACCGAAAACCGCGAACTGTATCTTGAATAAATAGTCCACTTTCCTCGGCTAATTTCACATGTCCTGCATAAGCAAAACTCAGTTTGAACGGCGATTTTTCAACAATGACACTGGCGTCACCGTAGGTCAAAGTCAGGTTATCATCTCCCTCCGACAAGGACGTTACGTTAGGCACACTCTTTTCGCCCAGCGCCTGCCCAGGCAACTGCTTAATACCTGACTTTGTATAAAATACCGAGAAAGTACCGACGGCCGGAGCAGAGATTTCTACTTGTGTATCTTCCAGCGCAATCGTCAACGTTTTTCCATCGTGTTGATAGTTTTGTACCGATTGCTGTGCATAGGAAGAAAACGCAACAGCGAGTAAACTCAAAAAGAGCGCAAACTGGTGAATTACCGTTTGTCTTAACAATTTGGTGGATACCATGTTTTATTGAACCTCCAACACAACTGAGGCTAATGGTGCTAACGTTATCGTTACCGCGTAGCCATTTTCAGACGGCAACAAGTTAAATTCTTTTTCAGTCAGCAAGTCGTTTAACAAAATTTTACTTTCACTCAAACCCCACTCGCGTGCTAAAGATTCGGGTAAGCTCAAGTCAAACGTAACTGGCAAATCTGAAAAATTAGAGGCAACGATAAGTTTGTCGCTGTCTGTCCAACGAGCAAATGCAAATTGGCGTTCGGTATATCCCTTGGCAAGCGCTGTATTGGCACTGTGTAAACTTTGATAATCACCTTGCATTGCCGGATGGTTGGCAGAAATAGACATAACGGTTTTATAGTAATTGTGTAGCGATCGTTCGCTTTCACTTAACTCACCACCGTCAAACTTTCCATTGTTCATCCAGCGTTGATGAGCCGGTACGCCAGCATAGTCAAAAATTGTGGTGCGAGTTGGGTCGCCAAATCCCGTTTCTTCACTACCGTCTTCGCCCACATCTTGACCAAAATACAACATAGTCGGAGAGCGGCTAATTAAGGCTGAGACCACCAACGCTGGGCGACCTTTTTCTGCATCCCCTGCGAAATCGGGGCTAGCAATACGCTGTTCGTCGTGGTTCTCCAAAAAATGAAGCATATGTGATTCAATATCTGCCATGCCATTTTGAATATCTTCTAGTGCTTGGGTATCTCCTTTGTTTTGCATTACACGTTTCAGTGAGTCGTAAAACTCCACCTTGTCGTACAGATAATCCATTTTACCCAAGCGGATGTAATCCCTGTAAAGGTGGGGCTGGTAAACCTCTGCGAGCAAGAACGCATTAGGGTTTTTCGCTTTGATCGAAGAATTGAGGTATGACCAAAACTCAACGGGTACCATTTCTGCCATATCGTAACGGAACCCATCAACGCCTTTGTCCAACCAGTAATGGACAATCGCTTCAAACTTTTTCCATGAATCTGGTACGTCTTTACCCTGCCAAAATGCGTAGTGTTGAGCGTGATCCTGCTGATCATACCCTTCGGGTAACGATGGAAAATCATAAGTACCATCGGGTTTAACGCCATAGTTTACCTTTACGGTTTCATACCAATCATGAGCGTTTGGCTTCGCATCCCTCGCCCCATTACCTGTCCACTTGGCGGGAGATTCGACAAATTTGCCATCAGAGAGCGGGTTTGGCGCCCCTCCCAAAGGTCGATAGCCTTCGATACCGTCGGGAACTTCAAAATCTTGCCCTACGACATAGTAAAAGTTGTTGTCTCTTGCATATTCAACGGACGTGTCATCACTGGCACCAAAATTCTCTTGCCCTGCGGGTAGCGAGAGAGACTCATATCGTCGAGCGACATGATTGGGTACAATATCGATAATGACCTTCATACCATTGTCATGTGTGCGTTTGATAAGCGCTTCAAACTCTTCAAGTCGACGACTTGGATCATCAGCCAAATCTGGATTTACATTGTAATAATCCTTAACCGCGTAGGGGGAACCAGCTCTACCTTTTACAACGTCGGGATCGTCCAAACTGATACCATATTCGGTGTAGTCGTTAACAACCGCGTGATGTGGAACCCCCGTATACCAGATGTGCGAAACGCCCATTTCCTTAATTTCTTTTAACGCTTCATTGGTAAACGAACTGAATTTCCCTACCCCGTTTTCGTCGATCGTACCCCAGGGCTTATTGGTCGTATTAGTGTTCCCGAAAAGACGTGTGAATACTTGGTAAACAACGGGTTTGCCCATCGCAGCCTGCTGTTCTTCAACCTGTTCAACCGCGGCAGTTTGGTTAGTGGATGTATCTGTTACTTTTGCACATGATACTGTCATACAAGCTATTCCTATCGCTACACATAGTGGACGATAGGCAAATTTGGCTAAAGACGCCATAAATTCACTTCCTGTTTTTTACGATTTTCTCAAGGATAACCGTTAACAGTATGTTAAAGAAGTTGCATACGTATTCAGGCCAGTGGAAAAAATCACGGCCTAATAACATGACTTAAAAACGAGGTAAGCGGTGCGTTAGGTTTTTCGGTTTACTCAGTAATCCTGACTTTAGCTCTGTTGTTATTATCTCGACTTGAGCGAATAAGGTGATCGCCATAATCGAACTCAGATTTCGCCAATCTGTCATACAGCACAACATTGGCAGTAGCGGCAAGGTTCATACACGAATTGGTTGGCACATACACAACGTGATCAGCTTGGCTAACAATCGTCTTTGATACATTGCCATCCTCTGGGCCAAAAATGTAGTAAGCATTGCTTGGATGCGTAAAATGCGGCAGTGGCTGCGCGCCCTCAACGAGTTCTATGACAACGGTTTGTGCGCCACGTGGCTTCACCATCATCAAATCTTCCACACCAATAGTAGGAATTTGTTTATGCATTTGTTTGGTATCGGCGCGAAAATCCTTCGCATAGCCATAGCGCTGCCCTGTGTAAAACACGCTGCTGACACCGTAACAACCCGCGGCACGCAAAATAGAACCGACATTTTCTGCTGATTTAGGGTTAATCAGGCCGATGCTTACATAAGACTCTGTTGAACTGCTCAAAACACTCTCTTTAAAACAACGTATAAATAAATGTCGCCAATGAAGATTGTTGTGTGGCGACAACTAGGGCGCCTAATAATGCCAGTACTAACACAATTGGCAATAGCCAAATTTTTTTTCTTACGCGAAGAAATGCCCAGAGGTCTGTCAAAAACTCAACCATTAGAAAGGTTCCTTTAAACGTTCACGGTTCGGTGAATCATTGCGCTTGATCCAGTAGGAATTGTTCTTTGGCAAGGGTTGCTTGGAATATTGCAGTTTACCTAATAACCCCATGACAATACCAATCGGAGCTATCAACCCAAAGTACGCTACAAACAGTATGATACGTGTATTAATAAACCCCAAAACACTAGCAACATACATCCACGCGACATAAATCGGGTACAATGCTTTAACAAAAATGAGTTGAACTATCAGCAATAAAGCAGCCGGATACAACGGCCAAATGGGTATTGCTCTTTCAAACAACCAAGGCAACACACCACAAAATAACACAACCAAAATTACGCTCATGCCACGAGCGAACGACTTCAAGTTAGCCACGTCGTCTATAGGTGCAACAGGTAAAAGAATACGATTTATCAAGCTGTTAATCCTTCTCAAACGTAATGGTCTTCGCCAATGCAACAGACTCAGTGGTTTGCTCTGATTTCAACAACACATAATTTTCAATGACCAACACGTCCATATCCGTTGCTAAAAATCCCCGAATTGCTTCATCAGGTGAACATACAGGCGGTTCTCCCCTGACATTAAAAGACGTGTTAATCAGTACCGGTACTCCCGATCTTTGCTCGAAAGTGTTCAATAACTGATGAAGTTTCGGGTTAGTTTCTGCCGACACGGTTTGAATTCGTGCCGTTTTATCGACGTGGGTAATCGCCGGTAGCGAAGAACGAACTTCGTGAACTTGCTCCAATCCCCCTACACTCGCTATCACTGGTGTGACAAGTGACTCGTGCACATTAGCAACCATCAGCATATAAGGGCTGGCACAATCAATATCAAAATAATCTTGGACTTTATCTGCTACGACAACGGGAGCAAACGGCCGAAACGATTCCCGTTGCTTGATTTTTAAATTCATCACTGATTGCATGTGAGGAGAACGAGCATCCCCTAATATACTTCGATTACCCAGTGCCCTTGGACCGAACTCCATTCGCCCTTGAAACCAACCGACAACTTTATCTTGGGCTAACCAATCTGCAACTGCGGACATTAGAGACGGCTGTTCATATCGAGTGTAAGGGGCATTCCATTTATCCGCAGCCTTGACTATGTCTTCGTCACTGTATGCAGGGCCTAGATACGCTCCTTGCATTGAATCGACAGCGCGTTTCGTGGCTTGCGTGTTGTGGGCGTACCATGCGACAAGCGCCGCACCTAGTGCCCCCCCAGCGTCACCCGCCGCAGGTTGAATCCAAATATCTTCGAATAGTGACTCTTTGAGTAGTTTTCCGTTTGCCACGCAATTCAAAGCGACTCCACCAGCCAAACACAAGTTTGGCGCACCTGTCACTTGCATGGCGTGCCGGGCCAACTTAACCACTACATCTTCAACGACGACCTGAATCGACCGGGCCAAATCCATACATCGTTGGTCGGGTTTACCATCGAATGGATAAGGTTCACCACCGAATACGCGATGAAATTGGCTATTGGTCATAACCTGGCCGGTGGGAAAGTCAAAGTATTCGAGGTTAAGGGCAAAACTGCCATCGGGTTTGACATCGATTAAATGCCGATAAATCTGCTCGACGAAACTAGGATTACCGTAAGGCGCTAACCCCATCAGCTTGTACTCGCCACTATTGACTTTGAACCCACAATAATACGTAAAAGCGGAATACAGCAGCCCCAAGCTGTGTGGAAAGTGGAGTTCTTCAATACAAGTGAGTTGATTGCCTTTTCCCGACCAGATAGAGGTAGTCGCCCACTCTCCAACGCCATCCATGCATAGTACGGCGGCATGATTAAAAGGTGAAGGATAATAGGCAGACGCCGCATGGCTTTGGTGGTGCTCAGTAAAATTCAGTGACGGCAGTGACGCTTTTTTGGTTCCTTCTGGACACAAAGCCAGTAACTCACGTCTTAACAGTGATTTGAGGTAGAGCTTCTCTTTTAGCCAAACAGGCATCGCTTTAACAAAACCAGAAAACCCTTTTGGTGCGTGTGCCATAAAGGTCTCAAGTAACCGCTCAAACTTCAAAAGCGGCTTATCGTAGAACACCACACCGTCCAAATCAGTTATGCCAAGATTCGCTGCCTCTAAACAATACTGTATCGCGCTGGACGGAAAACTCGGATCGTGCTTAATACGAGAAAATCGCTCTTCTTGGGCGGCGGCTATAATTTCACCGTCCACGACAATGGCTGCAGCACTATCATGATAAAAAGAAGAGATCCCCAGGATTCGACGCATCGCCATGTTACTACTATGTTAATTTATGTTTTCGCTCTACGATACTATCGAAAATTTTTATGTCTAGTTGGTATCACAGTTATGCATACGTATGTAGCGATAATTTTAGACAAATTCAAGCGCTTATGGCTTGTGTTCTCTTGCGTGATTTTCGATTAAAACGTATGGTTGACGTCACGATTTGTTAACGATTTGTATCGATGTCAACAAGCCTAATTAAGAAGCGTATTTTTTATGTCATCGCCATCTTACTGCCTTTGGCGATGTTGGCAATTGTCGAGCTCGGATTAAGAGCTATTGGCTATGGCACTGATAACCCTGTATTCGTTGAGGCAAAAGGTCGACCTAATTATCTGACGGCGAATCCCGATCTTATCAAGCGTTTTTTTCACATTGGCGTCCCCACACCGACGATCAGCCCTGATACAGACTATTTTTTGAAAACGAAACCCCAAAACAGTTTGCGGCTTGTCCTCATGGGCGGGTCTACCGCCGCGGGTTTTCCCTACGGGCGTTTTGGTTCCCCGTCCGCTATGGTGAAGCAACAGCTAATACGCTTGTACCCAGACAAACATATCGATGTAATCAATGTCGCTATGTCGAGTGTCAACTCGTATACCTTACGAGACATCGCGAAAGACGTAGCGCTAATCGAACCGGACGCCGTCTTGATTTACGCTGGGCATAATGAATATTTGGGAGTCATGGGGGCAGGTTCAGTATTGTCAGGTTCGGGGAGTCACCTAACTAATTTAGCGTTTCTCTCGCTTAAACAAGTAAGACTGTTTCAACTACTGCAATCATTGTGGCGGTCTGAGACTCCTCTTCCTACAGGCGAGGGACGCTCTCTCATGGCGCAGCTCGCTCAGACTCAAGCTATACCGGAAAACTCTGCTACCTATGAGGCCGGCGTTAGACAGTTTGACGACAACATTCAAGCTGTCATCCGAACCTTTGAAGAGCGCGGCATTCCGGTTGTCATTAGCAACATTGTCGCGAACGAAAAAGACCAAACTCCCTTTTTATCCTTGCCATCTAAGGCACTACCCACATCCTGTAAACAGAATCCAACTGACTTTCATCGTAGTAACGCAAGTGCGCTGTTTTTTACTGCCCAATGCTACCTTGCTTCGGGTGATACAAAGTCTGCAAAAATGTGGTTTCGAGAAGCAGTAAATAAAGATCAACTTAGGTTTCGAGCGCACGAAGATATCAATGTGGTCATTGAATCGAAAATTGATGAACAGGCTGTCTTTTTAGCCGATACGCAGGAGCGTTTTGAAGCACATAGTCCAGCGGGAATCGTTGGCAATGAACTGATGCTAGAGCACCTACACCCCAACAGTGAAGGGTATAGCTTGATAGCACAGAGCTTTATTGCTGGGCTTCAAGAGGCTCGCGTAATAGGGCGTAAGGTACCTGAATCGTTTTTTCGACAAGACTGGTCGAAATACACCCTATCCCCCGTTGATCATGTTATCGCAAGACAGAAGATACGCCGATTGACCTCTGATTACCCCTTTCAATCGAGCCCTGTGATAGTTTCCCCAATCAAGCCCAATACGCCAATCACTACCTTTGCAATCACTAGGGAAAACGGACAACCCTGGCTATCTCAACAACCAGAGTTGCTCGACTATTTTGCCGAACAAGGTGATGTCGCAGCAATGGCAAGAACAGCGGCGATGTTGTTCGATGCACTGCCTTGGGAGCATAAAACCGCTCATACCGCCGCGACATTGCTTCTCAGAGCGGGTGACCCATACGGCGCGCAATACTATGTGAATCAGGCAATTCAGTTGGCGTCGAACGTGGAAAACTATTGGTTAACCCGAGCAGAAATTCATTTTAAGCAAGGTAACAAATCTCAGGCACTTGAGGATTTAAAAACCGTGTTAATGATTAATCCTAACAACAAAAAAGCGCCCGGTTACATCAGGTTGATATCATCGTCATGAAACGAATAGTGTTTACTATCATCGCCGTGCTCATTCCATTGGGCATACTGCTATTGATCGAAACGAGTCTGAGAATAGCTGGTTTCGGCAAACCTTATCCACTATTCATTGAAAACCCTACGCATCCAGACTACCTGTTACCTCGCCCTGATATTTTGGCTCGATATTTTACGACGTCGCAGCAACCCAGAGTCACAATGGAAGCTAACTTCTTCCTTAAACAAAAACCGGCAAATGGGTATCGTGTCTTTGTACAAGGCGGTTCGACAGCAGCAGGTTTCCCCTATGGTTTAGGCGCGTCACTTGCCGGTATGTTGGATCAGCGTTTGAAGCAATCTATGCCTAATAAACAAGTGGAAGTCATCAATACCGCAATGTCAGCGGTTAATAGCTATCTGTTGTTAGATATTGCTGACGATATCATTGCCCAGTCACCAGATTTGGTTGTCATTTATGCTGGCCACAATGAATTTCTTGGTATTTTTGGTGTGGGCTCTTCCTTTGGCGTTGGCGGGCCACTATTAACCAGCGCTTATTTATCCTTACATGACTATGCCACTGTCGATGCGATTCGCCATTTGTTACCCTCGCCGACGCCCGAAAACCCAACAAGCGCCACAATGCGTCGAACATTTATGTCGCAGGTTGCCAAAAAGACAGCCATAACAATAGACAGCCCAACTTATCAAGCGGGGTTAATTCAATTTGAACGCAATCTCACAAGATTAGTAGAAAAGTACCACCAAGCTGGCGTACCGGTTCTCATTTCGACGATTGCGAGTAACTTAAAGGATCAACCTCCTTTCATGTCACAACCCAATGAGAGCAAAGGTGCACTTGATATCGATTCATTGAGTGCCAGTGCGATTGCACAGTTAGCTGATGAAAGTGTCAACCATACCGATGCTGAGCTGCATTTTGCCATTGCCAAACGCTTACTTGTGGCAAGGAATAATGTTCGTGCGCTACGTCATTTTCAACTGGCAAAAGATCACGATTTGTTGAGGTTTAGAGCCCCTTCTGACATCAACAAGATAATCCGAACTCTAGCGCTGAGAGATGGGGTATACCTGAATGATGCCGACTACGCCCTGAGTAGCCGTAGCCCTGACGGGATTATTGGGAACAATTTTATGCTGGAACACCTTCATCCTAATGTTGCGGGTTACTTTGTCATCGCAGACAGTGTGTACACTAGCATTTCAAAACACCAGTTGGCACCAATCAGCGACCCAGTATCGACTGACTTAGCCTGGCGTCACCGGCCAATAACCCAGTCAGAAGAATATTACGGGTTTGCTCAAGTACAGGCGTTGAAAGCAGATTACCCCTTTGTTGATTCTCCGATACCGCTAAGATTACCCACCCCAAAAGACTGGCAACAACAGTTGGGCAGGGCTTATTTTGAGAAGAAAATAAATTGGTCGACCATGATGAGGCAAATACGGCAACGCCACCTAGCCAAGGAAAACCACCAGATGGTGTTAAAAACTACGTTATTGTTAGCCGATGCTTTGCCTCATGACGCCTTGGTTAATTCTCAAGCTGCAAGTGAGCTTGAAAAAGCAGGTAGAAACAAAGAAGCCAGCTTCTATTACAAAAGAGCAAAAAGAGCTGGCTTAGTCAGTCAATCTATTGAATAACGCGCCCGAAGCTTGGGTTACAACAGCGTCAAATCCAAACTATCGGCTAACGTAAACTCATCGATCAATGATTTAGCGTCAGCAATATCTGGCGCAAAGTAACGATCTTTGTCGTAGAACGAGACACGACTGCGCAATAAGCTATGGACTTTTTGCAACGGTTGAGAGGTTTTCAAAGGTGACCGAAAATCGATCCCCTGCCCCGCAGCCAACCATTCAATCGCTAGAATGCCCGAAACATTGTCAAAAATATCGCGCAAGCGGCGCCCTGCAAATGTCGCCATCGATACGTGATCTTCCTGATTGGCAGACGTGGGTAACGAATCTATAGAAGCAGGATGCGCGAGTGTTTTATTCTCACTGGCCAAAGCCGCGCTTGTAACTTGGGCAATCATAAAGCCTGAATTGACCCCGCCATTATCAACTAAGAATGGTGGCAGCCCGCTCAAATGGCTGTCGATCAACAGTGCCATTCTCCGTTCAGAAAGCGAGCCGATTTCTGACAGCGCTATCGCCAACATATCGGCTGCCATTGCAACCGTTTCTGCATGGAAATTACCACCAGAAAGAATATCGTCTTGCTCACTGAACACCAAAGGATTATCGGATACACCATTGGCTTCGACAATCAAGGTATCTGCAGCGTAACGCATCTGCTGCAAACACGCTCCCATCACCTGTGGCTGACAGCGCAGTGAATAGGGATCTTGCACTTTTTCGCACTGCACATGCGACTGGCCGAGCTCAGACTCAGTCAGCAAAGTTCGGTAAGCAGTTGCGATATCGATTTGGCTTTGATGCCCGCGAGCCAAGTGTATACGCTCGTCAAAAGGGACTCTTGAACCCAACGCAGCCTCGACTGACAATGCCCCGATTGCCGTTGCGCTTTTGAGTGCCGCTTCTGATAAAAACAATCCTTGGAGTGCGAATGCAGTCGACGCTTGTGTACCGTTTAATAACGCCAACCCTTCTTTAGGTGCCAATGTTATTGGGCTTAACCCAGCTAATTCTAACCCCAGTTTGGCATCGATGACTTTTCCTTGGTAAATCACCTGACCTTCGCCAAGTAACACCGCACTCATGTGAGCCAACGGTGCCAAGTCGCCAGACGCACCGACAGAACCCTTTTCTGGAATCGCTGGTAACACCTGTGCATTCAAAAGCGTTATCAAAGCTTCAATAACGCTAAGACGGATACCCGAGTAGCCTCGGCTTAGGGAATTAATTTTAAGTAGCATTAATAAGCGAACGACTTCTGGCGACATAAATTCGCCGATACCCGCAGCATGAGACAACACAATGCTTCGCTGTAGTAGTTCAAGCTCATCTTCAGCAATCTTGGTATTGGCAAGTAGTCCAAACCCAGTATTAATGCCGTATACAGTGCGGCCCTCTTGTAATACCTTCATCACCGTATTGTGCGCGGCATCGATAGCAGGTATCGCTTCTTGTGCTAGCGTTATCGTCAATCCTTCACGATAGCAAGTTCGGCAATCTTCAATAGAAAGTTGGCCCGGTTGTAATTCGAATGCTTGCACGATTATTTGCCCTCCAACATGGGTAAATCCAAACCGTGTTCGCGCGCACAATCTTTCGCAATGTCATACCCAGCGTCTGCGTGTCGCATCACTCCGGTTGCGGGATCATTGTGTAGCACACGAGCAATACGCTGTGCCGCTTCATCAGAGCCGTCACATACGATGACTACACCAGAGTGTTGAGAGAACCCCATACCAACACCACCACCGTGATGTAAACTGACCCAAGTAGCACCACCCGCCGTGTTAAGCAAGGCATTTAGCAAAGGCCAATCAGATACGGCATCAGAGCCATCAGCCATACTCTCTGTCTCGCGGTTAGGCGACGCGACAGAGCCAGAATCAAGGTGGTCGCGCCCTATCACCACAGGAGCAGAGAGTTCGCCACGGCGAACCATTTCGTTGAACGCTAACCCTAGCTTCTGTCGATAGCCAAGCCCGACCCAGCAAATACGAGCAGGCAACCCTTGGAATTGAATTCGTTCTTTGGCCATGTCTAGCCAATTGTGAAGATGCGCATCATCGGGGATCAACTCTTTGACTTTTGCATCAGTCTTGTAGATATCCTCGGGGTCACCTGACAAGGCCGCCCACCTAAATGGTCCAATCCCTTGACAAAATAAGGGGCGAATATAGGCGGGCACGAAGCCTGGGAAGTCAAAGGCTTTTTCTACACCAACCTCAAGTGCCATCTGGCGAATGTTGTTACCGTAGTCTAGTGTTGCAGCCCCTGCCTGTTGGAAACCCAACATCGCTTTGACTTGTACCGCCATAGACGCTTTTGCTGCCCTAACCACGGCAGACTCATCTTCAGCTCTTTTGTTTTCTGCTTGTTCTAGTGTCCAACCTTCTGGCAAATAACCATTTAGTGGATCATGAGCACTCGTCTGGTCAGTGACGACATCGGGGATCACACCGCGCTCTAGTAACTCTGTATACACAGTTGCGGCATTGCCATGTAAGCCCACAGAAATGGGTTTACCTTCGACTTTAGCCTCTTCGATTATCGCCAAAGCTTCATCCAG
The DNA here is from genome assembly GCF_057544385.1 of Alteromonas sp. 5NS40-0096. Lineage (NCBI taxonomy): Bacteria > Pseudomonadati > Pseudomonadota > Gammaproteobacteria > Alteromonadales > Alteromonadaceae > Alteromonas > Alteromonas sp. 5NS40-0096. The sequence continues at coordinate 503,664 of NZ_BAAJLQ010000001.1, read as the reverse complement.
TGAATTGGTCTTTTTATCGACATAACCGGTTTTTAAACGAAAATCGATTCGAGACTCATCAACCTCGACAGCCAGCATCGAAAACCCAGCCATAGTCGCAGCGAGTGGCTGTGCCCCTCCCATTCCGCCTAGTCCGCCGGTTAAGATCCAGCGCCCTGATGCATCTCCATCGAAATGGGTTTTTGCAACGCTGCCAAAGGTTTCATAGGTACCTTGGACAATGCCTTGCGAGCCAATATAAATCCATGAACCAGCCGTCATTTGACCGTACATCATTAGGCCCGCTTTATCGAGTTCATTAAAATGTTCCCAGTTAGCCCAGTGCGGCACTAGGTTACTGTTAGCAATTAATACCCGAGGTGCATTCACATGTGTCGGAAAAACGCCAACAGGTTTACCCGACTGCACCAATAAGGTCTCGTTGTCTTCAAGACGCTTTAGCACTTCGACGATCTTATCGAAACTTTCCCAATCTCTTGCCGCACGGCCAATACCACCGTACACGACGAGAGATGATGGATGTTCCGCCACTTCTGGGTCCAGATTGTTCATCAACATGCGTAAAGGCGCTTCTGTTAACCAGCTCTTTGCATTCAGTGTCGTGCCTCGTGGTGCGCGAATGACTCGGCTTGCGTCGTTTCTGTTCATGATTTTGCTCAATTTTGGTTGAAGTCTAAATGTCCACCCAAACGATATCTTTCACCTGGATGGGTTAGCACGGCAAAGCTAACAATGCCCTGCTCGCTGTATGTTCTTCTGTGAATTCGTAAACAAGGGCTTCCTACTTCGACATTCAGCACCTCAGCGATATCTCGCCCAGCGCTAATGGCATCGATGGAATGATCTGCCTGCGTCAGCGGTGCCACATCACTCAAGTAGTGATTGGCTGTGGACTTTGTGAAGTCTTGACGCAAATACTTGGGCGCCCATTTCGGGTTGACAAAGCGTTGCTCAAGCTGAATGGCCATATCATTTTCAAAATGAACCACCGACGAGAAATACACGGGAGCTTGAGATTCGATCCCAAGCCAACTGGCCGTTTCTACCGAAGCAAAGGCCTCCTCCATTTGTAACACTCGGCAAGTATGAACATGGCCACGGGCTTTAATTTCCTCATCAATACCGCGAATGGTTAATACCGAACTCATGGGACGATGATCGGAAACAAACGTACCCAACCCCTGTGAGCGACCGAGTATTCCCTCGTCCACCAATTCAGTTAAAGCGCGTCTTGCCGTCATGCGACTCACGTTAAAACGCACTGCCAAATTGTTTTCTGATTCGACCATTTGTCCCGGCTTTAATTGCCCTTTAGCAATCGCCGCCATCAATGCCGATTTGATTGCTCTGTATCTAGGTTCCATTGTGTACATTCATTTTTACGATTTCTTAACACTCTAAACAAGACAACTTGTATATACAAGTATAGACAGGTAAATTAGTTGTTAAGAAATATTGACGGTAAATACAAATGGATGATCAGAGTAAGGGTAATTTGCTTTTTCAAAACGTAAACCTTGCCACAATGGCCGCGGGTGAGGATGATATTGGCATCCAATACCAATGTGACGTATTGATACAGAACGGCGTCATCACAGCAATTGGTCCTGACCTTTCAACCGATTCGAACATCCCCGTTGTAGAGGGCAAAGGACGTTGGTTACTGCCCGGATTTGTGGACTCACATACCCACCTCGTGTTTGGTGGACACCGCGCTGACGAATTCAGACGCCGACTACGTGGTGAGAGCTATCAATCGATTGCACAAAGTGGCGGAGGCATAAAAAAATCGGTTTCTCAAACGAGAGAGGCAACTGAAGAAGCATTACTCGAAAGCGCCAGCAGAAGGTTGCGACGCCTTGCCGCCGAGGGTGTCACCACGATTGAAGTCAAATCCGGTTACGGTGCCGACCTTGAAACTGAAATCAAAATGTTAAACGTAGCAAAAACGCTGGGCCAACAGCACCCTGTTAATATCATTCCTACTTTCCTCGGCGCCCATACCATGCCGCCTGAAGGCGAGATATCGACAGATGCCTATATCGATGCAGTTTGCTCGCAGATGATCCCCGAAATCGCTAAAAGGCAATTGGCAAAAAATATCGATGTATTCTGTGAAAATATAGCGTTTAGTGCCACACAATGTGAACGGGTATTTGTTGCTGCCCAACAATATGGCATGCACATCAAGGCCCACGTAGAGCAACTCAGCTATATGGGCGGTGCGGCGATGGCTGCAAAATACAAAGCGCTATCGGTAGATCATATTGAATATTTAACAGACGATGATGTGGCTCTACTGAAAAAGTCAGGCACCGTCGCTGCTCTATTACCCGGCGCCTACTATTATCTTAAAGAAAGTCAGTTACCGCCTATCGAAGCGCTACGGCGTCTGCAAGTGCCGATGGCGGTGGCTACCGATTATAATCCCGGCACGTCTCCACTCGCGTCTCTACTGACCGCAGCGAACATGGCATGCGTTATGTTCGGGCTCACAACCGAAGAGGCGTTGTTGGGTATTACTCGCTGCGGCGCCCAGGCATTGGGATTAACACGCAAAGGACAGATTAAAGTGGGTTATGATGCCGATCTCACACTTTGGTCAATCGATGAGCCCGCTTGTTTAGTCTATGAAATCAGTGGATTTAAACCGGATATGATTGTTGTAGGAGGGAAATGTGTCTGAACATCACTTTAACTGGCATGGCCGCACAGATGACGAGGATGGCGTCGCGGGTTTTCGGTGGCATCAGCAAGTCCAACACATCACCACAAAAGCCATTCACTTACAACCCGGAGTGGCCATTTTAGGTTACCCAAGTGATTTAGGCGTTATTGCAAATAAAGGTAGAGACGGTGCCAGGTTCGGGCCCAATGCCATTCGCTCTGCCTTGGCTCCATTGCCAATTCACAACCCGCTCAACCTATACGACGCGGGAGATATCGACCCACCAACATCGGTAGCCTCCAGTCAAAGTGACTATGCAGAACGCGCCAAAACACTCCTAGAACAAGGGCATTTTGTCGTTGGTTTAGGTGGTGGTCACGATATCGCATTAGGTAGCTATCAAGCGGTGACTCGCGCCAATCTTAACACGGGGAAAAACGTCGGCATTATCAACTTTGATGCACATTTTGACCTGCGCAAGCCATCGCGAGGTGCAAGCTCTGGAACACCTTTTTATCAAGCTTATCAGGCATGCGAAGATACCGATGATACCTTCCACTATTTCTGCTTGGGTGCAAGCAAGGCAGCCAATACGAAAGCCTTGTTCGACATGGCTGAGATGACTGGGACACGCTATTTGCTTGATACTGAGTTTAGTTTTCACAATGCACGTGCGCTATTGGCTGCTGAATTGATAAAGCTTGATGTCCTGTATGTCACCGTGTGTCTAGATAGCTTTTCAGCAGATAGGGCACCTGGGGTAAGTGCACCATCAGCATTGGGAATCGACGTTAACGAAACCATCAGGGTACTAAAATGGCTCCATCAATACTGTGTCGACAATAAAGTGGCGTGGCAACTTTTGGATATCGCAGAGATGAACCCAGACTATGATATTGACCAGCGAACCGCGAAATTAGCGGCAAGATTGATATTTGAAGTTGTGAATTGTCTATAACCGCCGGAGGTTTGAGTGTTTATAGATTGGCTTAGCTCTGGGTGCAGACACTCGTTCACATCTTCACAGAGAGCTATCCCGACTTTCCCGGTGCGTTTGGGCTTGTCTCAGTTTGGTTGTCGTTCATGTCATTTAACACAAAAAATTAGAACTAAATGATCGACACAATAAAATCATCTGTCACTAGCCAGAACGCCCATTTGTATGTACTGGTCTCACAGCGACACCTTGACCGAGTAGATCAAGCAGTAGAGCAATTCATCCTTGCACTCAATTTGATATAGCAATAAAGACGAGTGGCAATATCACGATAACAACGAAACCAAACAATGTAATTCTACCTTCATGCGACTCTGCATTATGGCCTCTAGGATAGCGTCCTAGCGTAAACGCCAATAGAGTGAATCGGCCCACAAAATAACACACTCCCTCCAACAACATGTCGAATAAAAAAAACTTGAGAACGCGGGACAATCCAGAGAAGATCCCGTCTACGATCATTTCCATATCTACAACCTTGTAAAGATTAATAATACTCCCCTACAGTATTATCTATTTCGGTAAACACCAGCCACTAATTGTAACCTTATGTTTATCCAGTGATTAGCCCAATGGCGTGGGGAGAAAGATATCGGATGCCAAGGTCCTAAGCTGCAACTGTTGGAACATCGAAAGGCGCCCTACTGGTGCCATAATCCAATCCCTCGCTTTGGCGCAAACCACACTGTTTGACTGAAATAAAGGCGTAAGAATTCGACTCAAATGTCGCACATAGTAAAGTTGTGCACGACGGGATTTCCACCATATCTGCAATGCCTTTGGTGAAAGACTATATTGTTCAATTGTATTGGCTAACGACAAGGCATCGAGCAGTGCCATCGTACACCCTTGACCCAATTGAGGACTGGTTCCGTGACATACATCGCCAATCGCGACTATACGACCATGATAAGGTGTTGGTGTCCAAACATCGTGATAATGAGCAGCGATAAAATCACTGAAATTTAGCGCACTTAACGACATTTCTGCGGCAGGCCAAAACGATTTCATTTCTTGTAGCACAGGGCGAAACCGAGCCGTATTCAGCTGAGTGAGTTGCGACGATGGCATACTCCAATACAAGGCTGCTTCAATGCCGTGCTCTGTTTTTTTGACCGGTAATATACCCATCATGTTTTCGGCTTGATAGCAACGTTGATGCAAAACATCAGATGCCAATGACGGCGGTAATGACATCGTAGTCCACAAACAGCCCCACCCGTAAGGCCGCTTTATCCGCTGTGGAAAGTGTGATTGTGCCAAGTCGCTGCTCGCTCCAGACGATAAAATGCAAAAATCGTACATCGCTTTTTCGTTAGGTGTTTGCACGCAGACGCTATCATTCAGATTCTGACAGGAAGTGACTTCTTCTCCCCAAACAAACTCGATGGTTTTATTTTGAAGAGCGCGCTGGAGCAAAGCCGTGTGGATAGTAGAACGCTGTACACCCAACCCTTGGCGTTGCTTACCTTTTAGATTCGCGTACTTGAGATCGAGTAAAGTCTTACCATTGATCGTTTTTGATTGGAGCGAATTAATAGGTATCGACACGTTAGCAATGTCATTTAACACCCCAAGATGTGCAAGTACCCTCTGCCCTGGAGGTTGCAACAAAAAACCCGCACCAACAGGCTTTGGAGACGGCGCTTGTTCATAAACGACGACTTCATCCCCTTGTTCTGCCAACAAGGTGGCAATGGCTAATCCGCCTATTCCTGCGCCGACAACTGCTACTCGCTTCACCCTGCATACCTCGCTACCTATCCTTAATCTTTTAACAATATCATGAGCCGTAGACAAAAGTTTGGCGCAAATATAAAAAAACCCGGCTATTGCCGGGTTTTTTATGAGTCAGCGTTTATTTCTCTATTACTGTAATCGTCGGACTATTGCCATCTGGACCTTCGACTCTGAATTCAAAAGTCCCTGAAGCATCAATCGTCAGATTGTTGTTGCTGGTAGCCAGTACCTTGGGCTCTCCCGGAGTTACCACATTGGTCAAGGCATCATCTGGATTACCAAGATTGACTGTCGCCCAATCTTCAGACGCCACCTTGAACTCGTTAGCCCCGCTGATTGTGATGTCCACACTGTAGACACCATCACCCTGGTACACTAACTCGTTGTCGGTACCCCAGCCATTCATGCCACCTCGGAGGTAAACAGGTGTCGCACCAAAGAACTGTTCTCTGAATACACGTAGTTTAGGCTCTTCCAACGTTGTCATATCAAAGATAAAGACAAAACTTTCTGCCGAATCTACGGCAATTGACAAGTTATTATCCGTCGTGGCCAAGAACGTATCTTGACCCAGGTTGACGACCCTATCGGCATCATCACCTGAGACGGCACCAAGATTTACTGCTGCCCAATCTTCAGAAGCTACTTTGAATTCATAGCTTTCTGTGCCTAGCTCAAGGGCTGTTGAATAGATACGGCCACCGTCATAATCGAACTGGTTATCCGTACCCCAACCGTTGAAGCCGCCACGTAAATACACAGGTATACCGAAGAACGGCTCCTCGTTTTGCACCGTTAAGATTGGCGCGTCGGTATCGCTGGCATCAACAGTGAACAAGAAGGTTGCGGTATCAGCTGGCGTAAAAATAAGGTTGTTGTTGCTGGTCGCAAGTACTTTTTCCTCATTTTCAATTACCGTAGCATCTTCGCCATCTGGCGCACCTAAATTAACGGTATCCCAGTCTTCTGACGCCACTTTAAACTGGTATTCAGTGTCAGCAGTCAAATCGACAGCAACTTCGTAAATACCATTGCCTTTGTAGACCATAACGTCATCAGTACCCCAACCATTCATACCACCACGTAAATATACTGGCGCATCATATGGGACCACATCTGGCGCGCCAGCCGTAGCATAGGCGGACAAACCATAGTTCTGGGCGCCCATCTGAGGCTTAACGAATACTGCAATCGTCATGGCAGGTACTGTGAAGGTACCGTTACCTTCATCATCACCAGTGCCTTCGCTAAAAGACGCGCCGCGCACATCAGGGTCAACGGAATTCATCTGGACCATATGTAATTCGAAACCTGTTGCCGTATTTACGGTAATAGACTTCTCTTCGTAGCCCGAGTTGACGATAACCATAATGGCATCGTATGACGCATCGATATCAGCGAGTACCACATCTGAATCAGGTGTGACACCATCATCAATACTCATAGCGATCAAACCCGTTTGCTGACGCGTGCCAATATTGTGGAAACCAACACGGTCAATCACGCTTTGCATGTCAGTGAGGCGGAATAACGGGCTAGAAGTACGAATTGCTAAGAACTCTTTAAAGACTTCTCCGGCAAACTCGATATCGCTCATTGACGCAGCGCGCTCGGGAGAATTAATAAATTCGCCCATTTCTGCCCATCTACCTTCGTTGTCTTCTGCTAGCGGTAAACCGACATTCCAGTTATTAGTTTGCTTAGTGAAGTCCACATAATTGAACCAATCACCGGCGTCATAGGTGTTGCGGTCCATCGATTTGGAGCGCAGTAAGTCGCCACCCATTTGCAAAAATGGAATGCCTTGGGAAACCATGGGCAAATTGATACCGACACTTTGCGCGCGGACCCGCTGTGCCAACGTAATATCGGAAGGCAAAGTGTAGTTGAACTGGTCCCACAGCGTTTCGTTATCGTGTTTTGAAACATAGTTAATGATGTCGGCTGGATCTTGAGCATAACCGCCGACATTCGACGTACTAGTTGCGTTACCAGTTGACATGACCAAAACATAATCACTTAACGTTCCCGCTAAGCTCGATTTCACTCTATCTTGTTCACTGAGTGCTGAATCGCTATTGGGATTAAAGATATGACCTTGACGTATCGCCTCACGAATACGGTCGTTAAAAGTACCAATTTGGGTACCTGCCATGTTCAACTGATTGGCTTGTTCGTAACCTCTGTCAATTCGAGTCCAACCTTCGCCATAGAAATAGTTATCAGGATCAATCGCCTGTACCGCGTCACGTAGGCGAACCATAGTCGATTTTGACGCCTGGCTCATAATGTCAAAACGGAATGAGTCATACTTGTAATGTTCGGTCCACAACACAAGTGAATCCAACATTAGTTTTTCCATCATGACATTACGGGGCTCAGTATCATCACAACAGGTTTCGCGTACGATTGCGCCAGAATCCACTTCATAACGGTGGTAGTAACCTGGCACGACTTTGTCTAGAACAGATTTAGGGAAGACACCTGACGCGTTTGTATGGTTATAAACCACGTCTAATGCGACACGAAGCCCCATGTCATGAAGTGCTTTGATCATCGCACGCATCTCGACAATACGCTCTACGCCTTCTGCGCTCGATGCATAACTGCCTTCTGGTGCATTGAAGTGATGAGGATCGTAACCCCAGTTAAATTCGTCAAAACCGCGGATTTGTTGTGCAAGTTCTTGCGCTTTACCCGCTTCTGACAATGGATCATAACTGTTGTACAAGTCGATAAGTGTCATCGACGCGTCCGCTTCGTCACACACTTGTGCATCGCGATTCAGACGGCATAAATCACCTACCGTATCATATAAGTCGATAGTATCTGCAGGGTCTTCTTCAATCGTCGCAATGTCGTTTGCAGGAAGAATGTGGAAGTGAGTTAAGCCCGCTTCAACTAAAGATTTAAGGTGATTGACCGGAGCCGTATCATCCTCAGTAAACGCCAAATATTTACCGCGATTTGCAGCGGATGTTGACGCATCTCGTGCACTAAAGTCGCGAATGTGGCCTTCGTAAATCACGGCATCTTCTGGGTTAACAATAGTCGGGATAGTATGGTCGTCCCACCCTTCGGGTTTGAGGTCGTCGTTTGCAAGATTCACAAAGCGAGAGAATCTTCCATTTGTGCTCAGTGAAACGGAGTAAGGGTCAGTGACTTCAAACGTCTCAATTGAAGAGGTGTTTGGGTGATAAACCGTCACTTCATAACGATAAAGCGTACGATCAAGATCACTACTGCCGTTGTATGTCCAAACGCCAGACGCCTCATCTTTTGTCATCGCCTCAGTAGACGCCAATGTCTTATTGTCATTGTAACGCAACAAATTAACACTCTGCGCTGTTGGCGCCCACACGGATGCTGTGATACCAGCATCGTTGTAGATTGGCCCTAACGCTGCTTCGTTCGCATCGGCTTCTCCAAGAGTAAAGAGCTGGTCAATCGCATTCGCCATTTGAATGCCCGTGGCAGCGACCAGTACACCTTCTGCATCGTACCCTGCTAGCACCGCCTGGGTTGTGATAACCGTCTTGGCATCATCTGCTGTCCACTCACCTTGGAACGCTGGTAATCCAGACAGATGCGGCGCGATGGCACTTTGCTCTTCGGTCAATGTTGCGTCGGATAGGTCGAGCGCGGTGCCATTTAGGCCGGTCTCTACCGTTGCTTCTAAATCTGCCGTTGCAGAATAGTGCAACTTCACGGATTCAACGCTATCAGGCGCGTCCCACAGCAAGGTGTTAGCATCTAGCCAATGAGCTGATAGTCCTTCAATTGAAACAGGCTGAGGACCAAGCGAAGTCAAAGGGAATTCGAAGACTGTAGGCACACCAGAAAGCGTGAAATTAGTGCGAGTGAAAGTTTCATCTTCTTGTACTAAAGACCCGAAGAAATCACCACCTCCCATTTCTTTGCCAGCATCATCTGTACCCAAGTGAATGATAAAATTATGGCAATCGCCATAACCATCTTTTAGGTCCAGTATCCAATAGGCCCCGTAATTAGGATCTACACCATTGTGAACTCGGCCGTTTGCCCAATCAGTATCTGGGTCAGCATACGCGTCACAGGTATCATTATTCCATGTGTGCAAACGCCACCCTTCATAAGATGGGTCATTTGGCGAATTGTCAGCATCAACTGAAGCGCGATTGTAATACAAGACAGCTTGAGTGTCTGTTGGGAATACCGTTGGCATCGGTAACGTCGGGTCAGCACCGACGACACATGCATCATTGGTTTCATTTGGTACAGTGGGCGGATCACATTGAATCGGCGGAGGTGGCACACAGGTGCTTCCCGACGAGTCTGGTACATTTGGGGCATCACAGGTAAGCAATGCGTTGCTGCCTGATTCTACCCCAGAACCGCCACAGCCTGACAGCAACAGTGCTGACACAACAAGGGCGAACAAGCCAAAGGCTCTGGTTTTACTAAACATAGATTGTTGCTCCAAAGTATTGCTATTTCTTGATCTGACGTAACTGTTCATCGTTTTAGTTCTCACAGTGAATACGTCAAACCGAGGAAATACTGCGTACCGAAGAACTGGATTGTTCCGGTCTGCTCTCTCGATGTGAAATAACTTTTGGTGGGTTCATCCGTGACGTTATTCACTTGGAATAACACGCTCATATTGTCGTTAATGTCGTATGATGCTTGATAGTCGATAACAAGCTCGGAATCGAAGTTAACAACCTGATCATTGACGGCAACCTGCTCTGAAACGAAAGCGTCGCGGTAGCGACCACTGACGCGGGTCTCAAACCCTTCGTACTCCCAGAACAAGGTTAACGTAGCAACGTTTTCCGATAAGCCCGGTAAGTTGCTAGCGAAAACGCCATTGCCAACAGTCCGTTGGATTTCACTTTCTGTGAAGGAATAACTTGCACTCGCTCCTAGCCCTGACCACAAACCGGGTAAGAAGCTATAGATTTGTGTATAGGCAAGCTCTATACCCCGAATGTAACCCCCTTCGGCATTGTTGATAGCCGTTTCGTAACGACCGTTTTCTGTCGGTACTGTCACGAAAGTGGGGTTGCCATCAGCGTCTCTTGCCAGCTCGGGCGCCTGCCCAGAGAACTCAGCTTCAAGGAATACAGGTACCTGGATTTCAGACGGCACAATAAAGCCATTCCCTTCAAAGTCATAGGGTTCTATCGCAATATTCTCGATAAACGAGTCGATATTTTTATAGAAGCCAGCGATGATTAACGCACCATCCGTCTCTTCGAAGTAATATTCGTAAGACAAGTCGTACTGTGTCGCATAAAACGGCTCTAAGTAAGGGCTATTTCTGGCAGAACCGTTAATCCGAGCTGTCGGAGTTGACAAGGTAATTTCACCTGAGTCTCGATCTTGAGTTGCCGTTACTACCTCTACGTTAGTCGACGCATTTGCGGCAAAGCGGTCTATCGGTGCACGCCCCATGACCTTGGCTGCAGCAAAACGCACTTGGCTGTTGTCAGTGACTTGAAAGTTCAAGTTAAGTGACGGCAACCAATCTTCGTAGGTATGCGTCAACACTGTCGGTCTGTAGAAGTTATTGATCAGGCCAGTTTCATCAGTAATGTTTTGAGCGCCTGCCGTGGGATCGCTCACTTCAACTGACGTACCCGTTTCCGGATCCGTAATGAACTGGGTGGCACGTTGTAACGTTGTAGAACTTTGTTTTGATTCGACATATCGCACACCGATGTTACCCGTTACCGGAATGCCGCCGAGCTCAGTGTCTAAATTTGCCATCAAATAGGCTGCGGTAACGGTTTCGTATACGTCGCCAGATTCTTGAATAGACCATGCTGTAGATGCACCCACACCTGGACCATTGATAACGCCAGCTGCACCAGGGCCCCAAGTTTGAGCTGGTTGCGGAACGCCTTGTGGGAACCACGCATTGAGCGCACTGTTTAAATCAATAGAAAGATAACTAGGGAAATAACTAAAATCCCCTTCCCAATTGACGATTTCCACCATGTCTTGTGTCAACCGCAGTGGCGGCTCGCTAGCGGAAAAGGCGGAATCGTTACCAAATTCAAATACCGAGCGGTCGTTGTTGTATTCACGGTCTGAATAACGCGCGCCAAACTCAACAGACGAAAAATAGTCATTGTCCAGTTGATATTGGAAATCAACACGGTACGCATCTAGCTCATCTTGGTTTTGAAAAGGATAGATTCCATATTTACTGACCATGACTCGGTCGATATCAGAAAAGGCATCGGCTTGATTAAAGGCCAAGTCAGGTAAGTTTAAGCCGTTTAACTGATAAGAAATTTGTACGTTTTCATCAAATCGAGGGTTAGCTGCATTGGCATCTTCACCAACGAGTGCCCACAACAAACCATTGCGGAAGTTACTCTCTGCCTTGGACAAAGCAATATCGAACTGAGCAGACAAATTATCGGTGATGTCCCAGTCGGCGTTGATACCATAGCTCTCTACTTGGTCGAAATCTTGGTTGTCATCGTTGACGATCTCTACACGTGTAAAGCTCTGGTTAGTCCGAGTAAACGTACCGCCGATTACGCTGTTATTGACGACAACGGGATTAGTGATTTGAGCGTTAATACCACCCAACTTCACCCTGAAACCACGAGCGAATTCCTCTGAATCAAACTTAGAGATAAACGCATCTGCCTTCAACTTAAAGTTATCAGCAGGTGCCCACTCAATTGACGCCATGTAGCCGTCGCGGGTTTCTTCACCACCCTTGTGCTGCATTTCGAAGCCTTCGCTTATCAATTCGCACTCAGGGCAATCAGAATTGGGGTTGGTATTACCCGTATCACCTTCAACGCCGTCTACATCAACTTCACCATTGTACGCCAAGCCGATAAATTGCGTTGACACTGACGGTTGAAATAATCTTGCGTATCCTAAAGAAACACCTAATGTATCTTCTAAAAATTTGCCTTGGTAGGAGAAACTCAAACGATGGCCAAACTCAGTCGCGTCTGAAACCTCCCCAGCGCGGTCGTTATACATTCCTCTTACATTGGCATTAAAAGTGTGTTGCTTCTCGTTGGCCAAAGCACTGGCAGTAGTAAGTTCAACGGTCCCCGCTACACCGCCTTCAATCAGAGAGGCTTTCGGTGACTTGTATACCGCTGCCGAGCTAATGAGCTCAGAGGGATATTGGTCAAACTCAATCGAACGACTACCACTGGTTGATACCTGTTCACGACCGTTTAGCGTCGAAAATACAAAGTCGCCGGACAAACCACGGATATTGATTTCCGCCGCTTGGCCACCAGTACGTACAGCTGAGATACCTGGCAACCTTGTCAACGCATCAGCCATTGACACATCGGGTAGCCCGCCAAGGTCATCTGCTGAAAGTTGTTCCGATACCGTATCGCCGAAGCGTTTTTGGTTCAACGATTTGATCAAGCTGGTACTGAAGCCCCTGACTTCTATACGCTCAATCGCGTCTTCCTCCTGCGATTCCACCGCGGCGTCTTCTTGCGCATACAGTGGTGTGCTGATGAGCGACATCCCACTCGCTATCATCGCAGCCGTTATCAAACTGGGTTTGAATAATTTCATGTGTTTCACATTCCCGTTTTTACGGTTTTTTGGGCGTAAAAAACGCCACTAAAACCTATTATTGTTCAACGGTAAATATTAGACCTTTGGCTACTAAACGAACAACGGCATGCATACGTATTCATTAACATCAAGAAACATTTTATTCACAAAAGTCACAATTTCGTGAGAATTAGTCATGAAATAACAGGAATTTATAGATATTTGGCGATACCTGAATAGACATCCACTTATGAAAATAACGTAACATTAAGGTTAACAGCGCCAGTAAACCGCACGCTGTTAGAAAGAGAAACACCAGTTGTGAACAAATAGTGATTTTTAGACGGTTCTCGACATGGCTAAGTTGGCAAGAGTTGATTCGTGATCGGAAAAGTTCATGGCGCATCCTTTCATAAAAGACGCAATTTTCTGTTCTTTGTACAAATCTCCTTGCCTTGGCTGGTTTGGGTGCATTTGTGGATAATGGCCGTAACCTGAAAGCAAACAATGCCAACTTGTTGAACCGAAATGGGATTCAAGTTGTTGCCGTTCTATTTCCTTTTCCACCTCTCCTCGAGCAAACCACACTTTCAATATATTAACGAGAGAGTCGGATAAGTGCTCATTCTCGCGATTCGCCCGCCAATACTCACTGTCAGTGCGTGTATTTAGCTTGTAATGTGCAACAATATAATCGCGCACACGTTCAAATCTCTCGGCAATTAAGCGATTGTATTCAACCTGCTGCTGATTGGTGTAACCACCACTTTGCCATTGAGAAATAAACAGCTCAACGCCAATCTGCACAAGGTGCAATGCCGTGGCCTCAAGAGGTTCGATAAAGCCTTGCGACAATCCAACGGCAACACAGTTTTTAACCCAATGTTGCTCGACTTGCCCCACTCGCATTTTTAGATGCCGAGCCTCAACGTCATCAGCAACTTTTAAATGCTGCCGTAGTTCCATTTCAGCTTTTTCACTGGTTGTAAAATCATCGCTGTAGACGTAACCGTTGCCAGTTCGGTTGACGAGTGGAATGTGCCAACACCAACCATTGCTCAATGCTACAGAACGTGTTTCTACGGGCAGTTGTTCGCCCCTTGGCGTTGGAATGACAACTGCGGCGTTATTGAATAAGTTATCTTTGAAAGACTGGAACTTTACTCCCAGTGTTTCGCCCATCAAAACTTGATGAAAGCCGGTACAGTCGACGAAAAGATCCCCTTCGACAATGCCATTGTCCTTAGTGACGACCGACGCCACTTCTCCATTGTCATGGCAGCTCACATCAACAACATCATCGCTTATATGGGTGATCCCCAGACTGACACCATGCTCAGCGAGAAACTGACCCAATAAATGTGAATCAAAGTGGTAACCATATTCCATCCGGAACGGAAAATTAGGCGGCGTAATCGGTGCCAATTGATGTTTAGCTAGCCAACCATTGAGCAGAAAATCTTCTGGCGCGACATGCGTATCTAACCCATGACGACGGGTACGAGTATTAACAAAAAAAGCGCGTTCTGAAAAGGTATCGACCTGCGAGATAAAGGGGTGGCTATAGGAACTTGGTCCTTTCTCTGGCGACCACCCCTCGAACCGAATATTGGTTTTATAGGTCGCATTGCACTTGGGCATCCAGTCACGCTCGGCAATACCCAACTCGTCAAAAAACCGTTTGAGTGTTGGCGTCGAACCTTCGCCAACCCCGATAATTCCTACATTGGGAGACTCAATAAGCGTGATGTCTGTTGTCTTTTGGTCGAGTTTAGATGCAAATAAGTTTGCTGCTATCCAACCGGCTGTGCCGCCCCCAACAATGACAATTCGTTTCGGTGAAATCATAATCCGTTACATGCCACACACTTGCTTCAAAAAGTCATCGTGGGTTGCAATTTTCCCAACGGGCTCATTCTTGATACGCTTTATATTTGCCATGAGTTCGAGTAACTTGGTATCAGACATACCATTAGCAAGTGGATGATAGTCTCTTGCCTCTATGCCCTGTCCCATCAGTACTTGTAGCCATGAACTTTCTAAGAACAAGTCATTTTGCTCCCTGAATAAGTTACCCGTTTCTTTGAACAAAGCTATTTTATGACTCAAGCTTTCAGGGACTTCCATTTCTCTTACATCTTTCCAAAATTGGCTGTCAGTGCGCTCGTTTACGTGATAATGCAGAATAATAAAATCGCGAATTTGCTCAAATTCAATTTGTGACTGACGGTTGTATTCATCTACTTGTTTCTGATTAATTCCTGCATGAGGAAACATGTGAATCAATCTGACCACTGCGGACTGGATAAGGTGGATACTCGTCGACTCCAATGGTTCGAGAAAACCACTGGCCAAGCCTACCGCAATAACGTTTTTATTCCATTGCTTACGCCTACGGCCAGTCCTAAATTTAATGAAATTCGGGTCGGCCAGTGGCTTTGTATCTATATTGTTGGTTAGTATGTCTAACGCTTGCTCGTCAGAATAGTGATTGCTGCTGTACACTAAACCATTGCCATTCCTGTGCTGCAATGGGATCCGCCATTGCCAGCCTGCAGAATGAGCGATGGAGCGCGTGTAAGGTTTGGTTTGTTCATGCCTTTCAGACGGCATTGCCACCGCTCGATCGCAGGGAAGCCAATGGGACCAGTCTTCATAACCAGTGTTCAATGTTTGCTGAGTCAACAAACCGCGGAACCCTGAACAGTCGATAAACAAGTCACCCGATATTTTCTGTCCATCTTTGAGCACAACGCTGCTTATGAAACCACTCTGCGGGTCCTGCTCTACTTGAGTAATAATACCTTCGGTCCGCACTACTCCCATTTGCTCACATTTTTTGCGCAGAAAACGAGCATACAAGGACGCATCGAAATGATAGGCATAGGGCATTTCGATAATGGGATCAGGTGATTTGATATGCGCGAATTTCCCCGCTTCACAAGCGAGATAATTCAGGTCATATTCCCATATGGAATCTTTTAAACCTAAGCGCTGAGCTCTTTTGAAGTAATGATGAAAATGGCAAAACGCGTAACTCTTTCCAGGTGCGCCAAAGGTGTGATAGTAACTTTCTCCCTGCACTCGCCAGTTTTCAAAACGAATGGCGAGCTTCATGGTGGCGTTAGTCTCTTTTAAAAATTCTTTCTCATCGAGGCCAAGCATATTATTTAAAAGAATAATCGGCGGAATCGTCGCTTCACCCACACCCACAGTGCCTATGTCTTCAGACTCAACGAGATTTACGTTGACCTCGGCTCCCAATAGACGTTTGATCACGGCTGCAGAAATCCACCCTGCCGTTCCGCCGCCCACAATAACTACATTTTTCACCGTATTTGCTGCCATATGTTTGCCACTACCATCCATCAACTTCGACTTGTCATACTCACTCTAACCAAAATACTTTCAGTAAGTAATCATGAGAAGGCGTTGTTAAAATAAAAGCCCCAATCAGTATAGCTAATTGGGGCTTTGTATTACTCAATGTTTTTTGTACTCATTGATGCAACTCAACATATTGAGCCGCATCAGTCACATTAGAATGTGTAGTTAACACCTAACAAGAAGTTACGTCCAAACTGTTGGAACTGAGTAATTTGACGAGCATCACCCGGGTTAGCTTGGATAGTCGGCTCGTCAGTTAAGTTCTGACCTTGCAGAGTGATACGCAATCCGTCAAGAGATTCGATACCCGATTCACTGAAATCGTAACCAATTTGCGCATCCCATAGCTCACCACCACGGTCATCAATCTGCGCTAGCGATAGGCTAATTGCACGAGTTTCAGTGCTGAATGGGTCACGTTTAGTACCAGATACACGGAACTCAAAGCCATTCTTCTCATAGAAAGCAGTCAATGAGTAAGACTCTTCTGAAAGCCCAGGTACCGCGTCACCGTTGTCTAGTTGGCCGTCAAGGAATGTAGCACTTGCAAATAAACCAAAGCCTTCAAGTGACTCGTGGATTAAATCAAATGGCAAGCTACCTTGGATTTCCCAGCCGCGTACAAAGCCTTCAAGACCATCTTCACGGAAGCTGACGATACCGTTAAACGTTGCTGGTGGTACTACGTCATTTGCGTCCAACACACCGTCGTTATTGATATCAGTCTCACCCGAAGTTTGGTGGAAACCTTCGATAAACGAACCTGAGAAATCACCTACAGTTTGACCCGCGATGTGCCAGTTAGTTAGGTCTTTGTAGAAGAAACTAACTGCAAAGAAACCTGCATCCGCGAAATAGTTTTCATAAGCAATGTCGAACTGATTCGCTTCAAGAGGGTTCAATCGAGCATTACCCGCAGTCGCAGACCAAGGGCCATTCGCAACATCAGTAGAAATGATTTGCTGGTCGTTGAAGTTAAACGAAACCGTGTTGTTTGGTCTCATGTCATCCAAGCGAGGACGGCTGATGACTTTACCAAGTGCAGTACGGATGAACTGGTTCTCAGCAACTTCAAAACTCAAGTTTAGCGTAGGTAGTACGTCTGTGTAAGACGTGCCATCTGTAACAGGGTCAACAGACGTGAAACCCGTTGGACCAGTAGTCGTGTTGAAACCAGACCCCATTTGGTCGACGTCTACGATTTGTAGGCCCAAGTTACCGAATACTAGTACGTCACCAATCTCTGTTTCGATATCGAGTTTAGCGTAAACCGTGAGTAGTTCTTCTTCGATAAGGTATGAATCACCTAAACGACCATTCTCAATAATTTCAGCTGGCGTCTCGATGTAGTAACCGCTGTTGTACAAGCCAAGGCCGTCATAAGCGATTACACCATCGATACCAATGAAGCTAAGATCTGCAGAACCAATTGGGTTAGGCACTGCAGAAGAGTTTGGCCAATCAGGAGACGTCAAGTAAGCACCTGTGTTTGCTTTGCTCTTTTCACGCTCTTGGTAGTTCACACCTGCAGTCAGTTTAGTAAAGATACCCCACTCAACGATACCTTCTAGGTCTACGCGCACAGCATCAAGGCTCTCGTCAAAAATAGGCTCATTCACAAAACCATCTTGCGCTGTGTTCGGACCGAAACCATCAACACCTTGGAAACGAGACACTGGTGTCAAAGAACCACCCCATGCTTGTGGGCCAGCCAATTGAATAAGTGCTGGATCCGCAAGGTTAACACCGCCTAAGGTTGGGTGGTCACTGTATACCGCACCCGTCGACGTCATTGTCCATGCACGTGGCGTCAGTGGACGACCATCAATACCTGCGCGGCCCACGCCAGAATAGCTCTCTACGTCGGTAATCGTTTTGTCAACATCACCACTTGATACGTCAAGAGTCGCTGTCCAGTTATCGTTAATAACATATTCAACGTTCAAACCGAACGTTGTCAGTTCTGCTTCCTGGCGTCTTGAATCGTTGCGGATTACAGATAGGAAACCATCGTAGTAACCTGACGTCACAAGACCATTTTCTACACCAGTGATTGTATAAGCACCTGTACCCCATTCAGCACCACCTTCTTCAACACCACGACGAACATCGTTTTCTTCGAAGTCGATATAGAGGGCATCGAATTGAATTTTCAAATCATCTGAAGGTGCATATTCTACAACCGCAGCAACAGAAGTACGCTCTAGCAACGCTGAACGCGTAAATGAATCGTGGCCACCAAGGATGACCGTACCCTCTGGTACTTCAACACCTTCTGCAGCATTAGCTGGGTTGGCATTAGCGTAACCCCAACCGCGGAAATGTTGTTCTTGACGAGGAGATTCAAGGTTTGCAATGGCAAGTGCTACACCCAATGTATCATCCGCAAATTTTTCTACGAAGTTAACCGACAAGCGATGACCTTTGTTATCAAAGTCAGGGTTACCAGAATCTTCTTGGTTTACTTCATAGTTAGCATTGATTGCAAACGTTTCTTGTGCCGTCAACGGGCTTACCGTTTGGATATCAATCGTACCACCGATGCCTTGTGTCATTAGACCGGCTTCTGGTGTTTTGTAAACTAGGATGTTAGAAACGATTTCAGTTGGGTAAAGGTCAAATTCAACACCACGGTTATCACCCATACCGAGCAATTCACGACCATTTAGCGTTGTACCAACATAGTTCTCGTTAAAGCCACGAACAGAAAGACCACTTGTACGACCGTTGCGACGCTCACCTGCTACGCCCGGTAGACGTGCCAATGATTCTGCGATTGACGTATCTGGAAGTTTACCGATATCTTCCGCAGACAAAGCCTCTACGATTGAAGTGTTGTCCATTTTTATGGCTTGAGCACGTTGTAGACTTCCGCGAATACCTGCAACTTGAATCACTTCATAGTCGACTGCGCCATCTTCTTCACTGGCACTCTCTTGAGCGAAAGCGGCAGCAGGGATTGCACTTGCAATACCGCAAGAGATGAATGCGGCTTTTATCAAATTTGGTTTAAAGTGTGTCATGTATGTGTCCCGTCTGGTTATATAAGCGACCTACTTATGCCAAATCCGCGAAAATGAAACTAAACGGCGGTTTTGTACAAATGAGGTTTGCCCGTTATTCGGAAAGAATACTAACCACTGGCGTATGAATGCTCAATTATCTGCATACGTATTCAGAAAAATTAACTCACATTCCGTTAACATACACACCCATATTTTTTACACTTATCAGCAACGTAAAAAGGAGCATAACCCTATGTAATTATTACAAATTAAACCCAGGCAACTCGCTTTAAAAACGGTGTTTTTGGTTGCATTATCTTCACACCAAAAAGTGAATAATATGCACACCTTAACCATTTCATTACATATTAAACATGTTTTTTTCATACCATTTGTTGCAGTAAATATAGCCGAAAGTATGAGTTGATAGATCAACATCTAAGTCATTAGCAAAACACTAGAACACAGTAAATGTGCAAAATATGACCACCAATACGATATGGTCGAAGATATCACTGTAGATGATTTATTTTGGCTGTATGATGCGCTAACAGAGTTATTTTTAACGATATTCATTTATCGAAAACGCATTACAGGACGAGCAACAACACGATGACACAAAAACCAATCTGCATTATTACCGGTGGTTCGCTGGGGATAGGTTTAGCAACGACGTCCCTTTTTGTCCAAAAGGGTTACCATGTATACAACCTAGACATCCGCGACTGGGCGACACCTATGACCGGTGCCCAGTGGGTGAAATGTGATGTCAGTAATACTTCAGACGTGAGATCGGCTATTGCGGAGATAGTAGAGAATACTGGACGATGTGATTGTTTGGTTTCCAATGCAGGGATTCATGTATCGGCAAACATTGAACAAACCGACGATGCACTGCTAGATAAGCTATTAGCCATCAACGTCAAAGGCGCCTACGCCGCTATTCAGTCGGTATTACCTGTAATGAAAGCGCGTAAGCATGGCGCTATCATTCTGATGGCGTCAGATCAAGCGCTTGTCGGTAAACGCAATTCGTTCGCGTACAATCTCTCCAAAGCCTCTTTAGCGTCGATGGCAAAAACAACGGCTTTGGACTACGCAGAATATGGTATCAGAGCAAATGCCGTGTGCCCTGGTACGATTGAAACCCCTTTGTATCACAACGCCATCAACCGGTATGTTGAAGCCTCAGGTGCAAATGCTGATTCTGTCCATGCAGAAGAAGCCGCCTTACAGCCACTGGGAAGACTGGGTCAAGCTGATGAAGTGGCACAACTTGTATATTTTCTTGCAAGTGACAATGCCAAGTTCATTACGGGCAGTTTACAAGTTATTGATGGCGGATATACGGCCCAATAATGCTCAAAATAATCGATCCTCATCTTCACTTTTTTAATCTAGCCGAGGGCCAGTATCAATGGTTGCAACCAGAAAATCCGCCGTTTTGGCCAGACAAGCAAGTCCTTTGTCGAAACTATGACACCACTGACGTCACGCTTTCTGGGAATTTGACTCTTGCCGGCATGATACATATAGAAGCGGGGTATGATAATCACGCCCCTTGGCGCGAAATAGACTGGTTGGAAAAGACGGTAGAGATACCGCTTAGAACCGTCGCCGGCGTCAACCTTTTAGACAAAGACTTTGAACTAACGCTCAGTGAATTGCAAAAAAGGCGGTCTGTTATCGGTGTAAGAGACATTTTGGATGAGGAAACAGAGACAAAGCTCAGTAGCCCATGTTGTCAAAAAAATCTCGCAATATTGGCAGAGGCGAAACTGATCTTTGAAGCACAATTACCCATCGCCAACACGCGTTTCGCCAACCTTTTAGACACTACAGCCAAGGCACATAAGAGGCTATCCTTTATATTAAACCATGGTGGTTGGCCTCCATTGACAGAGCAAGATCACACAACATGGCTAAAGGGACTGAACAAGGTTGCGAAGAATCCCAATATTGCAGTGAAATTTTCGGGTTTAGAAATGCTTGAAAGAGATTGGCAATGGGAAAAGGCGCTGAACCTACTCACTACCTTACTCAATACCTTTTCGCCTACTCGCGTTATGTTAGCAAGTAATTTTCCACTTTGTACTTGGCGTTTAGACTACGCCGACTATTGGCAAGAATGGTCAGAGAAGCTTGTCGCAGAGTTTGGTTTGGACGTCGCTCAGAAATTGTTAGCAAGCAATGCTGTAAACTACTACCAGATTCCGATTGACGAATAACAAGACACCAAGCATTAAAAAAGGGCTCACAGGCCCTTTTCTATTTTAGTGCAGTCACTGACATGTTAGGTGAGCGATAAACCACTTCGTCGTTGAGTTCGATGCCAATTCCGGGGGTGTCAGGCGCCTCAATATAACCATTAACAGGTTGCGGGTCTTGAATACACAACTCTCGGTTCCAATCCTTAATGGCGTAGGTGTGATGTTCGTGAATCAAGAAATTAGGAATTGCTGTCTCGAGATGGAGACTCGCAGCCGTTGCAACTGGGCCACCGCAAACGTGTGCTTGCACGCGAACATCATAGATATCCGCATAATCACACACTTTCTTGGCCTCGGTGAAGCCACCACATAAACCGACGTCTGGTTGCAATACATCAAGAGATTGGTCTTCTAAGTAGGGCCTAACGCCCCATCGATTGTAAAGACGTTCACCGCCAGCGATTGGCACATTGACCCGTTTTGCAACTTTGTCATGTAGCTTAGAGTTGAGGTAATTCACCGGCTCCTCGTAATACATACAGCCAATGTCTTCTACCATTTCTCCCAATTGAATCGCCGTTGTCGCACCAGGTAGACTGTGACATTCGAAAATAATGTCACCGTCTTCCCCTAGCGTGTCGCGGATAGCTTGCAGTCTGGCCTTGAATAGCTTGAGCTCTGGTGTGGTAAACAATTTGGTGCGGTCGAAGTGCCCTACTCCATCTTTGTCATATACAATTGGATCCACCTTCACTGCTGTATAGCCTTCTTTCATGGCTTTTTCGGTGGCTCGAGCATAATCGGCAGGATCGTTGAGTTTAGTGACTTCTTTATCCCAGTCAAATTGCAGTTGGCTTGCATAACAGCGAAGTTTATCGTTGGTTTTCCCGCCCAATAACTCATAGACAGGCAAATTCAGCGCTTTGCCTTTAATGTCCCACAACGCCGTATCAATTGCACTCATTGCAGCATAGATGACTGGGCCGCCACCTAGTCCCCAAAAACTCTCACGGAGCATTCGGTTCCACAAGCCCTCAGTGTTGAACGGGTTCCACCCAATCAACATAGCCTCGGCAATTTCTTTTATCATATGTGCAGCGGCACTGTGGCCTAAGTCATATGCCAAACCGGCTTCACCAACACCGGTTAGGCCTTCATCGGTATGAATTCGTACAAACACAGGGTTCCAAACCGGACGTTTAGGACATTCAATATCGAATATCTCGACTTTACTAATTTTCATTCTTTTATCCTTAGAGAGTTGGCGTACATTTCGCCAATCGGTCTGCATCAATTACAAAAGTTTGGGTCTAGCCGATATGCCTTCCTCAGCATTGCAGGCCAGGCTTTTTGGCCACCTGTTTGTCCTGAATGTACGACTTTTGCTTGTGCGTATATATTATCGATAATCGGTTGCGGGATTACTTTTACTCTGCCTTGGCTTTGCATTAATGACATTTGGATTTCGCAAGCCCGTTGCAAATCATAAAAACGCATAAAAGCATCACCAACGCTAGGACCTAGTGTTAAGCCACCGTGATTAGGCAGCAACATGTGATTGGTATCACCTAAGTCCCGCTGCAGGATTTCTCGTTCATTATCATCAACCGCTAACCCCTGATATTCATGATAACTCAGCGAAGGAAGCGAAAATAAAGAGTATTGGCTCCAAGGTTGAAGCCCGCCTTCCAATGACGCCACGGCGATCGTTTCTTTAGTGTGTAAATGAATCACACACTGAGCGTCTTCTCTCACTTCATGGATCGCACTGTGAATGGTAAATCCCGCAGGATTAATGCCATATTCAGAGCCGTCTAGTACGTCACCGGCTAAATTCACTCTCACTAAATTTGACGCGGTCACTTCGTCAAAAGTGAGACCAAATGCGTTCACCAAATAATCATGAGTCCCGGGTATCTTTGCTGAAATATGGGTATAGATGAGGTCGCCCCAACGCATGTCTGCCACCAAACGATAACACGCAGCGAGATCAACACGAGTTTGCCACTCTTCAAACGAGACTTTATCTTTTAAACTTCGGGATTGTAATTCGAACACTGACTGGCTCAATTGACTAAATACAAGTATGCCAGAAAGTACCAAAGCCCGTGATATACAACAAGTCACCCTGTGAGTTTTTAAACAAAAAAATGTACTTATCGCCCCAGCTGTTTAAGGAATCAGCAAATAAGGGTGTATCAATATTATTGATTGGCATTGTGCATGGTTTCTTGCGAGCGTAAGACCATGATAAAACCAGTCAAAAGACGGAAAAGACTATGTTAAAAGCAGAATACACCAAACGCGGCCCAAACCCCGTTGACGTAATCGAAGCAGTAGAAGCAACGACACCGGAACTCGGTGAAGGACAAGTGCTTTTAGAACTACTGGCATCGCCTATCAACCCTTCAGATGTACTTACACTTACCGGTCAATATGGCATATTGCCACCTCTACCCGCGATCGGCGGAAACGAAGGTGTGGCTAAGGTCATTGAAGCGGGTCCTGGCGTCACGCACTTACCTATAGGACAAACCGTATTATTGCCTGTGGGCATCGGCACTTGGCAGACTCATATCGTTGCACCAGCAGCTAAACTGGTTCCTCTGCCCAATGACGCTGATCCTATTCAGCTTTCAATGGTAACCATCAACCCACCCACAGCATCGCTTATGCTCAGTGAATTCGTCGATTTAAAAGAAGGCGACTGGGTCATTCAAAATGCTGCCAATTCAGGCGTTGGTAATTACCTAATCAAACTGGCAAAAATGCGTGGGCTTAGGACCGTAAATATTGTTCGTCGAGAATCACTTGTTCAACCACTACTGGATCAAGGTGCAGATGTCGTACTTGTCGATGGTGACGATTTACATGAGCGTGTTGCACAAGCCACAGGAAAAGCCAATATCCAATTGGGAATCGACGCCATTGGTGGTCCCGCAACGGCTAGATTGGGTGCCTGTCTAGGCAATGACGCTACGTTGGTCAACTACGGCATGATGAGTGGCGTACCGTGTGAGTTGCCGGCTTCTCTTATGGTGTTCAAAGGGATCACGGTGAAAGGCTTTTGGCTCGCAAAATGGTTTGAACGGGCAACGCGAGAAGAGCAAATGGCGTTGTATGGAGAGCTAACCAAGCTCATTGCCACCGGGCAATTAACCACACCAGTTGACAGTACCTATTCCGTTAAAGATATCAAACAAGCCATAGGAGCAGCGGCACAGGGAGAACGCAACGGCAAGATCATCGTTACCGCCTAAAATCAGTTAAGGTTGCCGTGCACTGCACGGCAAATCTTAGTTAAAGCTTGGACCATAAAATACCGTTTGTTTACGGCTAAGCACCTCGTTGCTGTCTTTTTCCGTAACGGTGAAGACCACGTCAGTTTTATTGTTTTGTGCAAAAACACTATCATGCATCGTCAGTGCGGTGGCAACACTCAGCTGCTCTTGTGCATTGATTTCATAATCCTGGCGCAGTAACTCCTTTCCATCGTCGCTTCTGACGGCAACTAGCTCAACAAATTCAGTACTTCTTGATTTGTTCAATAACTTGAGAGTGTAGGTATTTTCAACATTGCCCAAATAATCTGTGCGGTATAAAGCATTACGGTCTCTAAGTACAGACAACTCCATAGTCGAGCGAATTTGTGTCCAAGCCACCATTGCAATAACAACTAACAGAACACCAGCCGCATAGCCTAGGGTCATCTTAGGTGAACGCAGTGAAGGCGCCTGCGCCTGATAACGAATCAGGTTAGGTTGATAACCGAAATTGGTCATGACGTCATTGCATGCATCGACACACAATCCACAGTTGATGCACTCGGCCTGAAGGCCTTCTCGTATATCAATGCCCGCTGGGCACACCTGAACACAAAGCTTACAGTCTACGCAATCGCCCATGCCATTGGGCTTGGTCTGATTTCTGCGTCTAGGGCCTCTGCCCTCACCACGAGAAACATCGTACGTCACCAAGCGAGTTTCTGGTTGAAACATCGCTGACTGGAACCGCGAATACGGGCACATGTGTTCACACATTTTCTCTCGAATAAAACCCGCGTTGACAAAGGTACAGGTAGCAAAAAAAAGTACCCAACCTGTTTCCAGCCCGGTCAGTGATAGGCTAAAAAAGCCTGGGTACAAACGCCCCACAGGAATGAAGTAGCTCATAAAAACCAACGCGGTAAACAGGGCTATCATTGCCCAAATAACGTAAACCGCACTTTTCTTTGACAGCTTAGTCACTGACCATGGCTGTTTATCAAGTGAGATTTGTTGGTTTCTCGAACCTATTACTCGGTTTTCTACCCACATAAACATCAATGACCAAATAGTTTGAGGGCAGGTATAACCGCACCACACTCGGCCATATTTTCGCGTCACCCAAAAAAGGCCGTAGGCGGCGGCAATGAAGACGAGTGCAAAAATAAATAAATCTTGTGGGTAAAGTACCCAGTAAAACAACGTCAGCGTTTGTTGCTTAACATCAAACAATACCGCTTGTTCACCATTAAATTGCAAAAACGGAATCAATATAAACATAGCTAAGAGTACACTGGACAACTTTCGTCGAATCGCTTGAAACCTGCCAAACTGCTCCCTTACATAAATTTTTCCTTCCGATTTTTGATAAACGGGAATCGTTTCTAGCTCTGCAAATTTAGACATCAGTCAACCTATAACAGCAGTGGGATGGCGCAGATTGTAGCGATCAAATAAATTGGTTACAGAGACAGCATTTTGGTTTTATAATGGGTACAGAATTTTACCTATGAGAAAGTCAATGAACGATTTTCAATATCAAAAGTTAGCTAACATTTTGGGTAAACAGATAGACGCGGGTTTGCTTAGCCCTGGCTCAAAACTGCCGTCTATAAGAGCCTTATGTACCCAACACAACGTCGCAAAAAATACCGTTATTCACGCGTTGCAACAGCTTGAGCGCTTTGGTCTAGTCCAAGCTAGTGCGAGACGTGGTTACTATGTATCGCCTCGCGCCACAGAGACTAATTCTCCAGCGGCACCTACTCCTTCAGAACCCAAAGCCGTAAACATACCCACGGTACTGCATGACATTATGCGCAAAAGTGCAGCGTTTGACGTCTTACCCCATCAACTGCCTATTGTGGAATCGACGGGTATAAAAAATTTACATAAACATCTCAATAGAGCCGTTAAACAACAAGGCCACATTCACAGTGCGTACTACGACAACCCAAAAGGAAATCAAAACCTACGAGAAGCCTTGTCCCAGCACTATGTCCAGCTTGGCGTCGGGATTAGTTACGATGACATTGTGATAACCGCCGGTTGTCAGCAAGCCATCTCGTTGTCGCTTCAAGCGACATGTTGTAAAGGCGATACCGTACTTATTGAGAGCCCTGGATTTTATGGTGCGCTACAATTGCTTGAGTACCTTGAGCTCAACGTGATCGAAATCCCATCCGATCCGAGTACGGGAATCAATATTGACTCGGTCTCACAGGCATTAAAACAACACAATGTCACTGCCTGTATTGTTACGCCATCTTTTGCAACGCCCTCAGGTGCTTTGATGCCTGACGCTAACAAGAAACGATTGGTTGAACTTGCCAATGAACACGATATAGCACTTATAGAAGATGACATTTATGGTGAGGTGTATTTTTCTCGCCGTCCAACACCGCTTAAGTTTTACGACACAAAAAATCGCGTCATCACGTGCTCTTCTTTTTCGAAATCTCTGTCAAGGGACTTGAGAATAGGCTGGGTAATGGGCGCTCGTTGGCACGACAAAATCATCCGCTCGAAGTTGGTTAATCAACTCTCAATTAGTCAAACTCCACAAGTTGCACTGAACACTTACATTCGTTCAGGCGATTGGCGTCGGCATCTTCAACAACAGCGTCAATACCTACTACACCAACGGGACCAGCTATTGGAAACACTTCAGCAAACATGGGACTTTGAGTATACGGTGACAGAGCCGGTTGGAGGTCTTTGTGTTTGGCTCGGGCTACCTGAACACATAGACACGATGTCTTGTTACGCCGTATGTAAACAAGAAGGCATCATAATTACCCCGGGTAGCCTGTTTTCAACGACCAATAATTTCGACAATTATTTACGAATCAGTTTTAATCACCCGGTAGTCGGCGCTAGACGAAAAGCCGTGGAGAGAATTGGGCAACTATTAAGGGCCTGACCGGACTGTACACAACACATTGCGTATACAAAAAAGCCCGCATGATGCGGGCTTTTTTAGTTCGATATCGCTTACCAACCAGTGATTTCGCGAAGTGCTGCACCGATGTCAGCAAGAGAGCGTACTGTTTTTACGCCAGCTGCTTCTAGTGCTGCAAATTTTTCGTCAGCTGTGCCTTTACCGCCAGCGATGATTGCACCAGCGTGCCCCATACGCTTGCCAGGAGGAGCAGTAACACCTGCGATGTAAGAAACGACAGGCTTAGTTACATTTTCTTTAATGAATGCTGCTGCTTCTTCTTCTGCGGTACCACCAATTTCACCAATCATAACGATTGCTTCTGTCGCTGGATCGTCCTGGAACATTTGAAGAATATCGATAAAGTTAGAACCTGGAATTGGGTCACCACCGATACCAACACACGTAGACTGGCCGAAACCTTCATCAGTCGTTTGCTTAACTGCTTCGTAGGTCAATGTGCCAGAGCGTGAAACAATACCCACTTTACCAGGCTTGTGAATGTGACCAGGCATGATACCAATTTTACACTCTCCTGGCGTGATAACACCTGGACAGTTTGGACCAATCATGCGAACGCCTTTTGCTTCGACGTACTCTTTAGCGTAAAGCATATCAATCGTCGGGATACCTTCAGTGATACATACGATCAATTCGATACCCGCATCTGCTGCTTCAACAATTGAATCTTTACAGAAAGGCGCTGGTACGTAAATAACTGTCGCTGTTGCGCCAGTAGCTTCTACTGCTTCGCGTACCGTATTGAATACTGGCAAACCTAGGTGTTCTGTACCACCTTTACCTGGTGTAACACCACCAACCATTTGCGTACCGTAAGCAATAGCTTGCTCAGAGTGGAATGTACCCTGACCGCCAGTGAAACCCTGACAGATAACCTTAGTGTCTTTATTAATTAAAACTGACATTATTTGCCCTCCGCTGCGGCAACAACTTTTTGTGCTGCATCCGTTAGCGATTCTGCTGCAATGATGTCTAGGTCAGAACCGGCAAGCACTTCACGACCAAGGTCAGCGTTTGTACCTTCTAGGCGCACAACAACTGGCACTTCAACACCGACTTCTTTAACGGCACCGATAATACCTTCTGCGATCATGTCACAACGAACAATACCACCGAAGATGTTAACCAGAACCGCTTTCACGTTGTCGTCAGACAAAATGATTTTGAAAGCTTCAGCAACACGTTCTTTAGTTGCACCGCCACCAACGTCTAGGAAGTTAGCAGGCTTGCCACCGTGTAGGTTTACGATATCCATTGTACCCATCGCAAGACCAGCACCGTTAACCATGCAACCAACGTTTCCGTCTAGTGCGACATAGTTTAATTCCCACTGCGCTGCGTGAGCTTCACGAGCATCTTCTTGAGATGGATCGTGCATTTCTTTCACTTTAGGCTGACGATACAAAGCGTTACCATCAACACCAAGCTTAGCATCTAGACAGTGAAGATTACCGTCATCTTTAATTACTAGTGGGTTGATTTCGATCAATGCTAGGTCAAGGTCTTCAAACATCTTAGCCAAACCCATGAAGATTTGTACGAATTGTTTGATCTGAACGCCTTCAAGGCCTAGTTTGAATGCCATTTCGCGAGCTTGGTAAGGCTGAGCACCAACAATTGGGTCGATTTCAGCTTTCAAGATCTTTTCTGGCGTTTCTTCAGCAACGGTTTCGATTTCTACACCGCCTTCCGTTGAAGCCATGAACACAACTCGACGTGTACCACGGTCAACAACTGCACCAAGATAAAGCTCATTGGCGATATCTGTGCACGACTCAACTAGAATCTTACTTACAGGCTGACCTTTTTCGTCAGTCTGGAAGGTCACCAAGTTTTTGCCTAACCAATTTTCAGCAAATGCGCGGATGTCATCTTTGCTTTTTACCAATTTTACGCCACCGGCTTTACCGCGACCGCCTGCGTGGACCTGACATTTTACAACCCACTCGCTACCGCCAATACGGTCAGCTGCTTCAACAGCCTCTTGAGGAGTATCTGCTGCGTATCCTTCAGAAACAGGTAAGCCGTATTCTTTGAACAGCTGCTTACCTTGATATTCATGCAAATTCATGGTGTTTCTATCCGATTTTATTTAAGACAAAAGCCGCTCATGCGACTTAGTTAAACAAGCTAGGTTCAAAGGAACCTAACAATGTGACAAAGGGAAACCAGTATAACTGTGTTTCCCCCTATACACGCTCCGTGCGACGAAAGTCTTACACGTCTAGTAACAGACGAGTAGGATCTTCGAGCATCTCTTTAACGGTAACAAGGAAACCAACTGACTCCTTGCCATCGATAATTCTGTGGTCGTAAGACAGTGCCAAATACATCATTGGCAAAATCTCAACTTTACCATTAACCGCCATTGGACGATCTTGAATCTTATGCATACCCAAGATAGCGCTTTGTGGTGGGTTAATGATAGGCGTAGACATCAATGAACCAAATACACCACCGTTGGTAATCGTGAAATTACCACCTTGTAGTTCCGCCATTGACAACTTGCCATCGCGACCTTTAATCGCTAGGTCTTTGATGCCTTTTTCCACACCAGCCATTCCCAGTGCATCCGTGTCCTTAAGAACAGGGGTTACTAGGCCACGAGGTGTTGAAACGGCAATCGAGATATCAAAATAATTGTGATAAACGATATCGTCGCCATCAATTGAAGCATTCACTTCCGGGAAGCGCTTGAGTGCTTCAGTTACTGCCTTGACATAGAAAGACATGAAACCAAGACGGATACCGTGACGTTTCTCAAAGCTTTCTTGATATTGCTTGCGAAGGTCCATAATTGGCTTCATGTTAACTTCATTGAAGGTAGTCAACATTGCCGTTGAGTTTTTCGCTTCAAGAAGGCGATTGGCAATTGTTTTACGCAAGCGCGTCATCGGAACGCGTTTTTCTGTGCGCTCTCCCGCAGAAACCTCTGGCGCAGCTTCTTCTTTAGCAGCTGCCGGTGCAGGAGCTGAACCGCCTTTCAGATATTGTTCAACGTCTTCTTTTGTAATTCTACCGCCTTTGCCAGTACCTTTCACTTTAGAAGCGTCAACACCTTTCTCAGCCAATAAGCGTCTCACGGATGGGCTAAGTGCGTCTGACTCAACCGCGTCGTCACTCTCAGCTGCTGCTGGGGCTGCTGCCGCAGCGGCGCCTTCAACAAATTTAGCGATGATTTCTTCAGCAGTAACCGTTGCGCCCTCTTCAGCAAGGATTTCGCTCAACGAACCATCTGCAGGAGCAACAACTTCCAGTACTACTTTATCGGTTTCAATATCGACTAAGTTTTGATCGCGGCTCACTGCTTCGCCTACTTGAACGTGCCAAGTTGCAATCGTCGCATCAGCCACTGATTCTGGTAAAACTGGCACTTTAACATCACTGGATTTGCCAGCTGGAGCCGCTGCAGGTGCTGCCGCTGGCGCTGAAGCTGCCGGCGCAGGAGCGGCTGCGCCATCCTGCAACAAACCGATTACTTGTTCGCCCAATACAGTTGCGCCCTCACCATCAGAGATCTCACCCATAACACCATCAGCCGGTGCAACTACTTCTAGTACGACTTTGTCGGTTTCAATATCGACCAAGTTCTGATCACGCGTTACGCTGTCCCCGGTTTTTACGTGCCATGTTGCAACGGTAGCATCGGCAACTGACTCGGGAAGAACCGGAACTTTTATCTCAATTGTCATCGTTGTTCCTTATTTTATAGTGAGTGCGTCTTCAACCAGTGCTTTTTGTTGCTGGTTGTGAACGGATACGTAACCTACCGCAGGAGAAGCTGAAGCCTCACGGCCTGCGTATGTTAATTTTGCTCCCTCTGGAATGGCTTGCCAGAAGTGATGTTGGCTGCAATACCATGCGCCTTGGTTCTGTGGCTCTTCTTGACACCAAACCCAGTCTTTAACATGGCTGTACTGAGCAACAATTTTTGCACATTCCTCTTGTGGGAACGGATAAAGCTGCTCAAGACGAACGATTGCAACGTTCTCTTGTTCATTTTTACGGCGTTGTTCCAGCAAATCGTAATACACTTTACCAGAACACATGACCACACGCTCTACCTTGGCTGGATCGAGGTCATCAACTTCACCAATCACGTTGTGGAAGACACCTGCAGCTAGTTCATCCATAGATGAGATTGCGAGCGGGTGACGCAACAATGACTTAGGCGACATTACAATCAGAGGCTTTCTCATTGGGCGCACAACTTGGCGACGAAGCATATTAAACACTTGCGCTGGTGTTGAGGGCACACAAACCTGCCAGTTGTGGTCAGCACAAAGCTGAAGGAAACGTTCAAGCCTCGCTGAACTATGCTCTGGGCCTTGTCCTTCGTAACCATGAGGAAGCAGTACAGTCAAACCACACAAACGTCCCCACTTAGCTTCACCAGAACACAAGAATTGGTCAAATACAACCTGAGCACCGTTGGCAAAATCACCGAACTGCGCTTCCCAAATGGTTAAGCAGGTCGGCTCTGCCGTCGCATAACCATATTCAAATGCCATAACCGCGGCTTCTGATAGAACAGAGTCATAAATCTCTATTTTCTCTTGATCGTCGCTGATGTGTTGCAGCGGCATGTAGTCAGAAGCGTCAACTTGGTTGTGCAAGACTGCGTGTCTGTGGAAGAACGTACCGCGACCTGAGTCCTGGCCAGTCATCCTAACGCTGTTGCCTTCTTCGCTAATAATAGTGGCATAGGCTAAGTTCTCTGCCATACCCCAGTCTAGAGGCTTATCACCTGCAGCCATTGCTTTTCTGTCTTGGTAAAGCTTGTTGACCCGAGATTGAAGCTTGAGGTCTTCTGGATACTGGGTAATCGACTCAGCTAACGCCTTCAACTTTTCGACAGCAATTGAACCGTCATAGGCGATGTCCCAATCGTGGCCCAGATACGGAGACCAATCTACCGAATGTTCGGTCATTGGGCGCCACTCCTCTACTACGCATGCACCATGATCAAGGGCAGCGCGGTAGTCATCTAGTAGCTTTCCGACTTCGTGAGCTTCAATAGTTCCCTCGGCAGTTAGCTGATCTGCGTAAATCTGGCGTGGAACTGGATGCTTTTTAATTTTTTGATACATCAACGGCTGAGTCGCGTTTGGCTCGTCGGCTTCGTTGTGACCATGACGACGATAACAAACTAAGTCGATCATTACGTCGCGTTTGAATTTGTTTCTGTATTCCAATGCCAACTTGGTAACAAACAACACCGCTTCTGGGTCGTCGGAATTAACATGGAATATGGGCGCCTGAACCATTTTCGCGATATCAGTACAGTACTGAGTCGAGCGCGTATCTTCGGTTTTTGACGTTGTAAAACCAACTTGGTTATTGATAACGATTCGTACCGTACCGCCAACGGCAAAGCCGCGAGTTTGAGACATGTTAAACGTCTCTTGCACTACACCCTGCCCCGCGATAGCTGAATCACCGTGGATGGTGATAGGCAGTACCTGACTTGTATCATTGTCTCGACGCTCAAGACGAGCACGTACAGACCCCATCACCACCGGGTTAACGATTTCTAAGTGAGACGGGTTGAAAGCGAGTGCCAAGTGCACATTACCGCCAGGCGTCGCAAAGTCAGAAGAGTAACCAGCGTGATATTTAACGTCACCTGCGCCAAGAGACTCGTCATGCTTACCAGAAAATTCATCGAACAGAACGGATGGGTTTTTGCCGAGCACATTAACAAGTACGTTTAGACGACCACGGTGTGCCATGCCGACAACGACTTCTTTGGTACCTACTTTACCGGCTTCAGTAATCAGCCCTTTCAACATCGGAATCAGCGCGTCGCCACCTTCCAATGAGAAGCGTTTGGCACCAGGGAATTTCGCCCCAAGGTATTTCTCCATACCATCAGCAGCCGTCAATCCCTTAAGGATATTAATCTTCTCTTCGCGACTGATTTCAGGTTTGGCTTGCACTGACTCAATCTTTTGCTGCAGCCAACGCTTTTGTTCTGTGTCCGTAATGTGCATATATTCTGCACCAATTGAGCCACAGTATGTACGGTTCAATGATTTATATAACTCACCCAGAGGTAAATTTTCTTTACCAATGGCGTAAGACCCTACATTGAATACCGTATCGAAATCTTGTTCAGATAAGCTGTGATGTGACAACTCAAGATCTCTTACTCTAGCTTGCTGCCAAAGCCCTAGAGGATCGAGGTTTGCATGTTGATGACCACGGAAGCGATAGGCATTAATAAGCTGTAATACTTTTACTTGCTTACCATCAGAAGTTGTCGATGCTTGAGACGGTGCAGCTGAAACTCTAGCGGCTGGGCCGAGCGCTGCCATCTTTTTAAATTGCTCTCGGATAAGAGAGTGTTTGGTTTCTAATTCAACGCCGTCAACTTTAGGTAATCCTTCGAATACTTGACGCCATGAATCAGACACACTTTGCGGGTCATCAAGATAGGCTTCGTACATTTCTTCAACATAGGCCGCGTTACCGCCTGCCATATGCGACGAATCCCACCATGCTTTCATCACGCTATCTTGCATATTGTGCCTTGTTACGCTTTAGTAAAAACTCAATCTATATGGTGTTGTATTTACATTAATTCAAGTAAATAAATCACCGGTTTTTTTAATATATAAAATAGCCATCCGAAGCGGATGGCCATTTACAGTATTGTATTTGTGTCATCGAAGATGACAAAAATATAGTACTAAACAGCCCGTTGTAAAAGCATTGACTTGATTTGGCCAATCGCTTTTGTCGGGTTTAGTCCTTTCGGACACACGCTAACGCAGTTCATGATTCCGTGACAACGGAACACGCTGAACGCGTCATCGAGGTTGCTCAAACGCTCATCTGTTGCAGTATCACGGCTGTCGATAAGGAATCGATAGGCGTGCAGTAAGCCTGCCGGGCCAATGAACTTATCTGGGTTCCACCAGAACGATGGGCATGATGTTGAACAACACGCACACAAGATGCACTCATACAAGCCATCTAGCTTAGCACGATCTTCAGGTGACTGAAGGTGCTCTCTTGCCGGTGGCTGTTTGTCATCGTTGATAAGGAAAGGTTTTACTTTTTCGTATTGTGTGTAGAACTGTGTCATATCGACGACAAGGTCACGCACAACAGGTAAACCAGGCAATGGGCGAATGACAATCTTACCCTTACCCAGTGCGGATAGTGGCGTAATACAAGCTAGACCGTTCTTACCATTCATGTTCATCCCATCCGAACCACAAACACCTTCACGGCATGAGCGGCGGAAAGACAACGACGGGTCTTGCTCTTTCAAAAGTAAAAGTGCATCAAGCACCATCATATCTTGGCCTTCTTCGACCTCAATAGCATAGTCTTGCATGCGCGGCGCGTTATCAACTTCTGGGTTGTAACGATAAACTGAAAAATTTAATTTCATGTCAATGCCCTCTTAATACGAACGCACTTTCGGAGGGAAGGCCTCACGAAGTTTAGGCGCCATATTGACTTCACGTTTCAACATAGACTCAGATTCTGGGCGATAAATAGAGTGGCACAACCAGTTCTCATCATCGCGATCTGGATAGTCAAAGCGGCTATGCGCACCACGACTTTCCGTACGGAAGTTAGCTGCAACAGCTGTGCTGTAGGCCGTTTCCATCAGGTTATCCAGCTCTAAACACTCGATACGTTGGGTATTGAAGTCAGAACTCTTGTCGTCGAGACGTGCATGCTGTAGACGTTCACGAATGGTCTTAAGCTCTTCCAAGCCTTGGGCCATTGCATCACCTTCACGGAATACAGAGAAATTAAGCTGCATACACTGCTGCAAATCTTTCTTGATTTGAACAGGGTCCTCGCCCTTACCTTTTTCTGAGTTTTCCCAGCGATTGAAACGCGCCATTGCTGCATCTAGATCACTCTCTGACGCGTCGCGCGTTGGCGCGATTTCGTCCAGCTTGTCACCGAGGTGCAGGCCAGTTGCACGACCGAATACCACTAAGTCAAGCAGCGAGTTTCCACCTAGGCGGTTCGCACCGTGTACAGATACACATGCAATCTCACCACAAGCAAACAAGCCGTTTACGACTTTATCATTACCGTTTTCATCAACAGTCAATGCCTGCCCATGAACATTCGTTGGAATACCACCCATCATGTAGTGACAAGTTGGAATTACTGGAATGGGCTCTTTCACCGGATCAACGTGAGCGAACGTTCTTGAAAGCTCAAGAATACCCGGTAGGCGAGATTCTAGAACGTCTTTGCCCAAGTGGTCCAACTTCAGTTTTATGTGCGTGCCCCAAGGGCCTTCACAACCGCGGCCTTCACGGATTTCAGTCATCATTGAACGAGCAACAACATCACGACCAGCCAAGTCTTTTGCATTTGGCGCGTATCGTTCCATGAAGCGTTCACCATCTTTATTCAGAAGATAACCACCCTCACCACGACAACCTTCGGTCACCAAAGTACCTGCACCAGCTATACCCGTTGGGTGGAACTGCCACATTTCCATATCTTGTACCGCTACACCAGCGCGGAGCGCCATACCAACGCCATCACCCGTATTGATGTGTGCGTTGGTAGTTGAAGCATAAATACGACCTGCACCACCTGTGGCTAGTACCACCGCTTTCGATTTGAAATAGACAACCTCGCCAGTTTCAATATCAATTGCAGTACACCCAACAACATCGCCATCTTGGTTTTTAACTAAGTCTAAAGCGTACCATTCGCTGAAGACCTTAGTTTTGTTTTTAACGTTTTGTTGGTACAACAAGTGTAAAAGCGCGTGCCCTGTACGGTCCGCCGCTGCAGCAGTTCGAGCGCCTTGCTCGCCACCGAAGTTCTTGGATTGGCCGCCGAAAGGACGCTGATAAATTTTGCCGTTTTCGAAACGAGAGAAAGGAAGACCCATGTTTTCCATTTCAATGATCGCTTCTGGACCGGTTTTACACATATATTCGATAGCGTCTTGGTCACCGATGTAATCAGAACCCTTAACTGTATCGTACATGTGCCATTCCCAGTTATCCTCGTGAGAGTTACCTAGTGCTACGGTAATACCACCCTGTGCAGACACAGTGTGAGAACGAGTTGGAAATACTTTAGATAATAATGCGCATGATTTACCTGACTGAGAAATCTGAAGCGCGGCGCGCATACCTGCACCACCTGCCCCGATTACAACAGCATCATACTCATGAACTGGTAAACTCATATTATGCTCCCCACAAAACAAACAGACCTACGGCTACGTACGCAAAAGCGATGATGTTTAACACATACTGAACAAGCGCTCTTACGCTTGCCGCCTTAACGTAGTCGGTCAAAACTTGCCATAGACCAATACGAACGTGAATCATGACTGCTACTAACGTAGCAAATGTGAAAACCTTCATTACGATGCCGGAGAATAAACCACTCCATACTTCGAAGGTAATAGTATCGGTGGTTACGAAAAACCACGTCATGTATAGGCTGAATGCAGCAATTATAAATGCTGTCGCACGCAATGATACAAAATCTTGTACACCATCGCGTTTAATAGATGCCTGATTGGTTACCATAGTGCTATTCCTAATACAACGGTCAGAACAACCCACAATGCAATTATGATTTGGGCACTGACGTTACCTGACTTGAGCTCTTCAAAGTGACCCATATCCATAAACACGTGACGAATGCCACCTAGGATGTGGTATGTAAGCGCTGAAGCCGTACCAATGGCGACTAATTTCCCTAACACTCCATCAAGATATGACTGAACGAGAGTGAAGCCGTCTTGAGATGATACCGAAACAGCCCAAGCCCAGATCACAAATAACAATGCAAAAAACATTGCTACGCCAGTCACGCGGTGAAGAATAGAGGAAATAGCAGAGGGCGGAAATTTGATTGTATTAAGATCTAAATTTACTGGTCTTTGCTTTTTCACAATTTATGCCTGTTTTAATCCGTAGGGATTTAATCGCTCTTGTTTGTTGTGTGTCCTACAAGAACAATTGAGTTTGTTACCTGTTAAAAGCCTCAATCCATGAGTTGTTAACAATTTGTGAATTTATTATTACTTGATTTACAGGATAATTATTCTGTTTTTCAAGTACGCTTGAGTATATCCAGCGACTAGTATAATTACAATTTTTTGTGCCTAATTAGGACTTTAGTCTTATCGGTCATTTTTTTTGAGCCTAAGACGTTAAAATTGTGCTCAATAATACTGCTATATCTCAAATGCGACCGTAGTGTATCAGCATGTTAAGCGGACCACGATAGGCTTGTGCAAGGTTTTCATTTAAGTGCTGATTCTTTAATCAAAGTCGCATGAGATTGCGTATAACCCATAAAGTGATGTTATTTTCGGATGAAAAAACGGAATATCTCGACAGCTTGATTAATTTCAAACATTTTTGGGGTATAATTCGTACCAATCTAGAATATTTATTGTGCATATATGCATTTAAATTGACTTATTACCGCATAATAAAGTAAAACTACGCCACTTTTCCCAACGAAGCGCTAAAAATTTAGCCAGTTTCGCGGCCAACAGAACCATTCTGAGGAGAGCAATGTATGGCAGATCAAAAAGCCATTTTGAAAGCGGGCGATAAGGAAATCGAACTTCCTATCTTGTCCGGAACAGCAGGACAAGACGTAATTGATGTACGTTCACTAGGGGCTCACGGTTATTTTACCTTTGACCCAGGTTTTATGGCGACAGGATCTTGCGAATCATCAATCACCTACATTGATGGTGCAAAGGGTGTACTACTACACCGAGGTTACCCAATTGAAGAGCTAGCTCGTGATGCTGATTACTTAGAAGTATGTCACATGCTTCTACACGGAACGGCTCCAAATAAAGAGCAGTATCAAGAGTTTAAAGAAACTATCACACGCCACACTATGGTTCATGAACAAATTAACATGTTCTTCCATGGTTTCCGTAACGACGCCCACCCAATGGCGATGTTATGCGGCACGGTAGGTGCAATGTCTTCTTTCTACCACAGTGATTTAGACGTTTCTAATCCTGAACAACGTATTCGCAGTGCACACCGATTGGTTGCAAAAATGCCTACCTTGGTTGCAATGTGCTACAAGTACAACATCGGTCAGCCGTTCGTTTATCCACGTAACGATTTGAGCTATGCGGCTAACTTCTTGAACATGATGTTCTCTGTTCCAGCTGAAGAATACAAAATTAGCCCTGCTGTAGAGCGCGCTATGGATCGTATATTCACGCTTCATGCAGACCACGAGCAGAATGCGTCAACTTCTACAGTAAGGCTTGCAGGCTCATCTGGTGCAAATCCATATGCGTGTATTGCAGCTGGTGTAGCGTCTCTATGGGGACCTGCCCACGGTGGTGCAAACGAAGCTTGCCTTAACATGCTTGAAGAAATCGGCAGTGTTGACCGTATCCCTGAATTCATCGCTCGAGCGAAAGACAAGAGCGACCCATTCCGTCTAATGGGCTTTGGACACCGTGTATACAAAAACTACGATCCACGTGCTACGGTTATGCGCGAAAGCTGTCACGAAGTTTTGAAAGAACTTAACGTTCAAGATCCACTTCTTGATGTAGCAATGGAGCTTGAGCGCATTGCCTTGAGTGACCCGTATTTCGCTGAGAAGAAACTGTTCCCTAACGTAGATTTCTACTCAGGTATCGTACTCAAAGCGATCGGTATTCCAACTAACATGTTTACCTGTATATTCGCACTATCACGTACTGTAGGCTGGATATCTCATTGGCACGAAATGATGAGCCAAGCAGGTCAAAAAATTGGCCGCCCTCGTCAGCTTTATACCGGTGAAAATCAACGTAAATACGAGCCGATTGAAAAGTAATCTGTTCTGTCGGTTACGATGTACAAAAATAGCGCCTATAGGCGCTATTTTTTTAGGAGTAAACTTTGTCTAGTTCTGCAAAATTATTAGGGTTGTTGGGGCTCATACCCTTCTTAGCGGCGTCTTTAGCGCCAACTGTTGAATGGTTGAGCTTGAGCGAGTCAGCGCGTTACTTTACTCAATATTCCGCGGTTTTGTTGTCGTTTTTTGGCGGCATTCATTGGTGGGATGCAGTATCGAATGATAAGCGCAACCATCAGATGTATGTTGCTATGTTACCCACGATTGTTGGTTGGCTTTGTTTGGTGTTTAGTGGTGATGTTAGGGTACTTGGTGTGCTGTCAGTCAGCTACTTGGCAATGTTGGTTTATGACAAATTTACGTTAGTATTAACGAAAGACGACATCATCCAATACATCCAATTACGAATGGTGTTAACCACCGTTGTTGTAATAACCCATGGTTGGATGATTTTCTTATTAACTCGCTGATAGTTCTCAATAGAACTGCTTTGTCGTGTCATAAAAAAACGGGCTTAATGCCCGTTTTTTTATTAGATAGTCATTACTCAGCTCGAATTAGGTCGAGTAATTCTTTGGTTTTTTGTTCCATCAGGGCTACATCACCTTTTGTTTCTACATTTAGGCGAATCACAGGCTCTGTATTGGACTTACGCAAATTAAAGCGCCAAGTGCCAAATTCTAACCCCACGCCATCGGTGCTATCGATAACATCGGCTTTAGGTTCATATTCGGCTAAGACTCTTGCTAGAGCGGCATCAGCGTCTTTTAATTTGCTGTTAATTTCTCCTGAGGAGGGGAAAGCTGCAATTCGTTCTGCAACCATTGAGGCCAAGCTTTGCCCAGAAACCGAGACGAGTTCAGCTACTAACAACCAAGGGATCATACCCGAATCGCAGTATGCAAAATCACGGAAATAATGGTGTGCGCTCATTTCGCCGCCATAAACTGCATCCTCTGCTCTCATTCTTTCTTTAATAAAAGCGTGGCCTGTTTTCGACTTAATAGGCTGGCCACCTTCAGTATTGACGATATCTTCAGTGTTCCAATATACACGAGGGTCATAAATGATTTTTGCATTGCTGTCTTTTGCCAAGAACGCTTGAGCAAGTAAACCAACGATGTAGTAACCCTCAATAAATTCGCCTTCAGCGTCAAAAAGAAAACAACGGTCGAAATCACC
Organism: Alteromonas sp. 5NS40-0096; assembly: GCF_057544385.1. Taxonomy (NCBI): domain Bacteria; kingdom Pseudomonadati; phylum Pseudomonadota; class Gammaproteobacteria; order Alteromonadales; family Alteromonadaceae; genus Alteromonas; species Alteromonas sp. 5NS40-0096. The sequence continues at coordinate 462,873 of NZ_BAAJLQ010000001.1, read as the reverse complement.
GTCCCATGCAATACCGAAGTCAGCGCCATGAGCCTTCACCGCATTTGCGGTATCCGCTCTATTATCTGGGAGCAGTGGATTGGGGATCCCATGAGGAAAAGTACCGTCAGGTTCATGGTGGATTTTGATAAACTCGATGGGTACCGAATTCTGTTTAAGTGCGCTTTCAACAGCATCTAATGCTTTGCCCGCTGCTCCATTACCGGCATTGACTACTAGTTTGATAGGCTTGAAGTTATTCACATCAACATAAGTTAGCAAGTGCTCAACATACGCATCCATCGCACTGATTACTTCATACTTTGACGTCGCTTGAAGCTTCTCAACGTCAACACTAGCCTGCCCCTCGATAAACGCTTGGTTACTCACTTTATCGCCATATCGCGATAGATTTTGAGCGACCTGCTCCTCTGACATGGCTTCTGCTGCGGCTTGAATAGCAAACAACCCCGTATCACCACTGATCGGTACAGACTGTGCTTTGACAAGCTTCATACCATTGTAGTTTATTGGATTGTGGCTCGCTGTCACTTCGATACCACCGTCTACACCTAAATGCTTAGTGGCAAAATAGATCTCTTCGGTTCCGGCCATGCCGATATCGAGTACTTTCGCTCCTGCATCAATCATACCTGCACTCAGTGCAAGTTTGAGCGGTTCAGACGTCAACCGTACATCGCCCCCGACCACAACTGAGTTCGCGCTAAGTTCTTTGACAAAAGCGTAACCGATGCGGTAAGCAACTGATTCATCTAATTGCTCTAGTAGTTCTCCGCGAATATCGTAGGCTTTAAAACAAGTCAAGGCAGAGTGTGGCATTACTTGTTTCCCTTCTGCGGTGTACGGCCATATCGATCAGAGAAACGCACAATATCGTCTTCGCCTAAATAGGCCCCGGATTGGACTTCAATCAACTCCAAAGGAATTTTGCCCGGATTCTCGAGTGCATGAACTTCACCGATAGGGATATAGACGGATTCATTCTCAGCAACCAATTCGGTGCTCTCACCGATTGTGACACTGGCAGTACCGGATACTACAATCCAATGTTCAGCTCTATGATGGTGCATTTGTACAGAAAGCTTCTCACCCGGTTTTACGGTGATACGCTTAACTTGGAAACGCTCGCCATTATCGATAGAGTCATAACTACCCCATGGTCTGAACACTTCTCTGTGGAATTCAAACTCTGGGCGTTTTTCGCCCTTGAGTTTATTGACGACATTTTTGATGTCTTGAACTTTATCTTTGTGGGCGACCATTACCGCGTCTTTAGTCTCAACAACTACCACATCGTCAAGGCCAATGACTGATATCAGACGCTCTTCAGCGTTGATATAGCTATTATTTACACCTTCTAAAATCGCGTCGCCAACGACCACATTTCCATTAGCATCTTTACTATCCGCCGTTTCCCATAATGATGACCAACTACCAACATCAGACCAACCTGCATCAAGTGGCACCATCGCCGCTTTATCAGTTTGTTCCATGACCGCATAGTCGATTGAATCATCACGACACTGCGCAAACACTTCAGGGTCGATACGGATAAAGTCTAAATCATTGCGCTCTGTATCAATGGCATCTCGACATACGTTGAGAATATCAGGCGCGTGTTTTTCTAACTCTTCAATATAGCGGCTTGCTTTGAACATAAACATACCGCTATTCCAAAAGTAATCGCCTGAATCGACGTAGTTTTGTGCAGTCGCGAGGTCAGGTTTCTCAACAAATTGAGCAACGGTGTAGCCGTTCGCAATACTATCGCCAGCTTTTATATAACCGTAGCCAGTATGTGCTTGGTGCGGAACAATACCAAACGTAACCAAGTTCCCCGCCCCCGCTAAAACATTAGCCTTGGCTATCGCCTTATGAAATGACGCTTGGTCTTTGATTAAATGGTCTGCTGCTAGCACAAGTAGCACGGGATCTTCACCTTCATTGAGAGCATGAAGCGCCGCCAATGCGATGGCGGGCGCTGTATTTCTTCCTACAGGTTCGAGTATGATGCCACCGTGTTTTTCATTCGCAGTGCGCAATTGTTCAGCCACAAGAAACCTATGAGCGTCATTACAAATAACGATAGGCTTTTCCGCTGATGTACCATTTAGCCTTGAAATTGTATCTTGAAGCATCGAATGTTCAGAAGCCAAAGCAAGGAATTGTTTAGGTAAGGCCGCACGAGATTTTGGCCAAAGACGGCTTCCCGTTCCACCGGCGAGAATGACTGGTTTCATTGTTGATCCTAGTTGTTTTGGGACAGGAGTCCTAATCGATACTTCCTGACCAAAATAGTAAATAAAGCCAATACGCCATTCAATCAATAAATGACGTAAATGATTACAATACCTTATATTTTGCTCACAATTGCATCAGCGATAGGAAAAGCGCTTGTTGCTGCGGGAGATGGCGCATTCCCAACGTGAACCGACAAAGGTGTAGAAACAAACTTGAAATCGTGAATTAACTCACCTTCCAGTGATATAGCTTGCGCTCGGATTCCTGACCGATATGGCAAAAAAGACGTTGCATCTAGCAACGGGCAGTATTTTTTTACCTTTTCAGCATATAAACGTTTACTCATTGCAGATGAGATTTCTGAAAAAGCATAGCGTCGATGCTTAAGCAGCAGCTTCCAAACCCCAATGTTTCCAAACGTATGTCCCCATTCTTTTGGCGAGAGCGATAAGCCCTTGTAAGTTTCCCTACCAACATTGAGCACCGCATTAGGCCCGATAGTGGTATACCCACCGATCATTCTGGTTAAATGCACCCCAAGAAAAGGCATATTAGGATCAGGTACAGGATAAATAAGGTGGGATGTTAAATCGTTATATTTGTCAGGCAAGCGATAATAGCTACCTTTAAAGGGAACAATTCGAAAGTCCGGCTTAAGGCCTTGTTTTCGGATTAATGCATCTGCGTATACACCCGCACAGGATATCAAAAAGGCCCCTTGAATATTGAATCTACGACCAGCCGCAGAGACGTCTAGCTTTACCGAACCAACATTTTCGTTGATGTCTATAACCTCAGTCTGTGCAAAATAATCGACGCGACCAAGCCCTTTGCACTTTTCTAGCAAGCAGCGAGTCATTGCACCATAATCTGTGATACCAGTTTGTTTGACTTTGAACCCTGCCTTGACGTGAATTGCTGGTTCCAAAGCGTTTATCTGAGCGCCTGTCAACGATTGTGGTTTCAAATCGTTTGCTTCACATCGAGATATTAAGGTTTCTAACCCTGAAATTTCTTTATCATCTGTGGCAACTATGATTTTGCCGCACTGTTTATAGGGCAACTGGTGCTGCTGGCAAAAAGCGAGTGTTTGCTCGAGGCCCTCTCTGCAATACTGCGCTTTCAAACTACCGGGAGGATAGTAAACACCAGCGTGAATCACCCCGGAGTTGCGGCCAGTTTGGTACGAGGCTGGAACCGCCCCCTTATCAATAATGGCGATTGTACTGTTAGGCTGTCGTTGTTTTATCCGGTATGCGGTTGCCATACCGACAATGCCTGCACCTATGACTAAATAATCATAATGACTGCGCAATTTTTAGCCTCATCAATCTACTTTCCCCCTGTCCAAAATTCGATATTTATTTTGGCTTTCGACGACAGTGTTATACCATTTGCAACACTCATTTTCAGCGAACATGATAGATCACGTCTTGACATTGCGAAACCACGTTCGGTCACCAAGCCCTGACGGCGCAGCCGTAAACTGCGACACGCAAGCAAGATTTTGATAGTCGAACCAGAGTAGATGACAGAAAAACAAAGATTCGGTGGGCTTGCCCGCCTTTATGGCCAAACTGGCCTAAACTCACTAAATAACCTGCATGTGTGTATCGCTGGTATTGGCGGTGTCGGCTCTTGGAGTGCCGAAGCATTGGCCCGCAGCGGTGTAGGTAAACTCACCCTCATCGACTTAGATGATATTTGCGTGACCAATACCAATCGACAGATTCATGCGCTAGAAGGCACCGTTGGTTTGGCAAAAGTCGATGTCATGGCTGAACGTATTCGTCTTATTAATCCCGATTGTGATGTCACCGTCATCGAAGATTTTGTCACCCCAGACACAGTGAAAGACTATATCTTGCGAGACTACAACGCCGTAATTGACGCGACTGACAGCATTAAGGCAAAAGCCGAGATTGTGTACCATTGCAAACGGCATAAAATACACGTAGTGACTGTCGGCGGCGCAGGTGGTCAAATCGATCCATCACAAATCACAAAAGGTGACTTGGCCAAAACCATACAGGACCCCCTCGCGGCAAAACTGCGCAGTGAGCTAAGACGCAACTATGGTTTTAGTAAAAACCCCAAGCGACGTTTTGGCGTTGAATGTATATACTCAACGGAGCAACTTCGTTACCCACAACCCGATGGTAGTGTATGTCATAATAAATCAGCAATGGCAGACGGCACTCGACTTGACTGTGCGGGCGGCTTTGGTGCAGTGGTGACGGTAACAGCAACTTTTGGTATGTTGGCCGCAGCAAGTGTGATAAACAAGCATTCAACACACACTACAGATTAAAAATCAGGTGCCGATAAACAGGTCATCGATATAAAACAAGGACTCACATGCAGCAACACGAACTAAATACACTGATGTCAGAGAGTGCAGAAGATGCGATAAGGACTTCAATGGAAGAGTTTTCTATTGAACTAGACTACTCGGCACAAAGCGTGTCACTGGTAGATGACTTATTGCTGGCATTTATCGATAAATATCAAGATAAAGCCCTGGAAGACCAAGCAGTCTTCACCATTTGTAATATCTACGGCGCTTATATTGGCGAGACTTACAAGCGAGTCCACGATGGCAAATGGCGATATGACGATTCCAACCCTGATGCGCCTTTTGTGTTGCTCGATGTAGGTGAAAGGTCTTACGCCTTTGCAGGTATTTGTTATGAGCGACTTGTCAACGACAGCCAAATTAGTGTGAAGAACTATTTCGATCAAGCGCTATCACAACACACACAATAACTTACCTATGACGCGTGGTATTCCCGCGCGTCTTTTCTCCAATCGTTTAGCATAATTTTTAAATGCCTCGAGCGAACGATACACACCAGCGCAAAACTGTTAAACAACATACCGAAACTGGCGTACAGAGAGAAGTGCCCACCAGACAGGGTAGTGTCGGCAATTATCTCAAAGAGAGAAGCCAACAAGCCTATGACCAATAGCGGTTTCAGAACGCGTATCCAAGCAATCCATTGTTTGTTGAGCATGACACTGTGATAGCTAATCAGTAACAACACGGCTACAAACGGCGACGCGAAACCGATTTTAAGCAACATTTCGGTGCCATCTTGATAAAGTAAACCCAATAAAATCTCTGTTTGATCGGGAAAGACCAGCGACATCAAAACGAGAAAAATATCTCGACACCCCAAACATATCAACCAATACAGCCATCTGGGAGGTTTCACACGACCTGCGTCGTCATAACAATGTAGGGGCAAAGGTAACATCGAATTGCCTATTGCATCGAGTGGCGAATTGTCGCCATCGTAAATTTATCAATGGCCTATATTTGCGAACCTTTTTACAAATTTAAACCCCTACTATCGATAAACACGCCATTGGCAGGTTTAAATCTGCTTTGGCACTATACTAATTTAAAAGCCTGAACGGTTGCTGTATACTACGCGCCGCTTTTTTATCCCAGTTATTTTTCATGTACCAAGGCAAGCCATGACCGTTAATCAATTTGACCCTAAACAAACTACCACGATGGATACACCTAAGCGTGTTATTGAGGAACAGGCGATTATCGTCAAGGAAAATCAATCTGCTAGTCAAACGATTCAAAGCAATAATCGTATTGGATTCGTGAGTTTGGGCTGTCCAAAAAACCTCGTTGATTCAGAGCGAATTCTGACTCAGCTGCGTACAGAAGGCTACGACGTCGTACCGACTTACAATGACGCAGATCTCGTCATCGTCAATACCTGTGGTTTTATTGACGCTGCGGTTCAAGAATCACTGGACACCATAGGTGAGGCGCTAAAAGAAAACGGTAAAGTCATTGTAACGGGCTGCTTGGGTATCAAAGAAGACGAAATCAGAGAAGTCCATCCCAACGTGTTATCCATCACGGGCCCACACGCCTACGAAGCGGTCGTCGAACAAGTCCATGATCATTTACCTAAACCTGTTCACAATCCTTTTCAGCATCTTGTGCCCGACCATGGTATCAAATTGACGCCTAGGCATTATGCTTACCTGAAAATATCGGAAGGCTGTAACCACAGGTGTACCTTCTGCATTATTCCCTCGATGCGTGGAGACCTAGTGAGTCGTCCTGTTGGAGATATTCTAGACGAAGCCAAACGTTTGAAAGCCGCTGGGGTGAAGGAACTACTGGTAATTTCACAAGATACCAGTGCATATGGAGTGGATACCAAACACAGAACCGGGTTTTGGGATGGCATGCCCGTGAAAGCTCACATGCAGCAACTGTGCGAAAAGCTCGGAGAAATGGGAATGTGGGTCAGACTTCATTATGTCTACCCCTACCCGCACGTGGATGATCTCATTCCGCTAATGAATCAAGGTAAAGTGCTACCTTATCTCGATATTCCTTTTCAACACGCGAACAAACGTATTCTGCGCCTAATGAAGCGACCAGGCAGCGCAGACCGTACATTAGACCGCATCAAAATGTGGCGTGAACAGTGCCCTGAACTGATCATACGCTCTACTTTTATCGTCGGCTTTCCCGGTGAAACCGAAGAAGAATTTGAAGAGCTACTAGAATTTATGCGTGAAGCCCAACTCGATCGAGTTGGATGTTTCGCCTATTCAGATGTGGAAGGCGCTAAAGCCAACGACTTGCCGGATCCAGTGCCTGAAGCTGTAAAACAAGAAAGGCTTGCGCGTTTCATGGAAGTGCAAAGCGAAATCAGTGCTGCCCGATTGAAAACGCGAATCGGTAAAGAGTATCAAATTTTGATTGACGGTGTTGATGCTGAGGGCGCAACCGGCAGATGCTATGCCGATGCTCCTGAGGTTGACGGAATCGTCCATCTCAACGGCGTGTTTGACGTTAAACCAGGTGACTTGGTTTGGGCTGAAATCATTCACGCCAACGAGCACGATATTTGGGGCGTGCTCAGCGAAGAGCAAGATGACTAAGGGCGAAAACGCTCAACTTGACGGCTGGTGTTTCGCGCACCAGCTTGTTCTGCACCACCAATGAGATAGATATCGCCTCCCAAACTCACCGAACCTAATCCGTGTTTAGGCACGGGCATCTCGCCAATATCAAGCCACTTATTGGACTCGGTGTCATACGCAAATACCGTAGAATAGACTCCACCGCCATTATCAAAGAATTCACCGCCAAATACGTAAATGATTTCGTCGACTTGACTGCATGCTAAACCACCACGGGCTTCGGGAAGTGGTGGTAATGTTGTCCATGCCTTCGAAGTGAAGGAATAAACCTCATGAGTAGGAAGATTCCCTCCCTTTACCGTTCTCCCTCCAATCACATGCCACTGGCCATTTACCAATACGCTACAAGCACTGTTTCTCGCTGTTGGCGCGCTAACGCCTTCACGCCAAGTCTGAGTATCAACCGTATAGATTAGGTGGAGAGCAGTATCAATGCTGTCCTGCCACCTGCCATTTTTCCCTGAGCTTGGCGTGCGACCGGTAACAAAGTGTATGTCATTGCCGTGAACCGCTGAGACCGTTTCGCTTAAGGGCATTGGCATAGAGGGCACGTCATACCAACTCTTTTCGTCGGCACTTAATGAGAGAGAACTATTGGTGTTAAACCACTGGCCATTGCGCTCGATAAATCCACCAAATAGATACAGATTATCGTTAACTGACACCAGCATTCCATGATGACGAGGCGCGGGTAAATGGGGGAAAGGCTCCCAGTTATCACTGCCCTTGTTCCACCACCATACTTCACTGTCTATGGTCAAAGGACCGGTATCTGAATCGCGGCGCAGCCCGCCAGCAACAACAATTCCATTGCCATGCGCACTGGGATATATTTCTTGTATTGGGTTGGGTAGCGGTGGCATGTTCACGTAGCTATTGCCCAATAACAGCCCGGCAAGCAACGTGTTTACCACGGCAGACTATCCCCATTTGCGTGCCAAAACGCGCCTGAATCTGCCAAGGTGAGTTGTTCGATTCTATTACACATAGTTCGCGCTGCGACTTCTGCACTGATATCGCCATTACCGCTGACCATTTCGGTTTGTACGAAGCCCGGATGCAACATCAACACACTGACTTTTTTATCCCTAAAGTCATTCGCTAAACTCACCCCTGCAGCATTGAGTGCGGCCTTCGACATCCTATAGCCATAGTATCCGCCTGACATGTTGTCTGACATCGAGCCCATCCGGCTTGTTACCAAAATGACTTTTGCGCCTTCTAGAAGTTTGGGTTGAAGAACCTGAGTCAACAACAACGGTCCCATTGAATTCACCCTAAACTGATAGTCAATCGTGTTTGGGTCCCAATCATTAATAGATTCGTTGCCTAACACACCAGCATTGTTAATCAGTATGTCTATTTGTTGGTAACCTATCGCTAAAGCCGCATTTTTGATCGAATCAGGATTAGCCATATCGACTTTGTCTATCACTGTCGCCTCAGTCTGGTTTAATTGATCTGAGCTATTTCGACACAGCGCAGTAACGCTAGCGCCGGCATTACAGTAGTGTTTGACCAGTTCTAGACCAATACCTCGGTTTGCTCCAGTAATGACAATATTCATTCCATTAACCTTCATTCAGTTTTGCTAAGAGGTTTGCTAAATCTTCAGGCGTATCAATGCCTATTGGTGGAAGCGCGACAGCGCGTTCGATATGTATTGCGTCCCCATACCAGAGTGCGCGCAGTTGCTCTAGCGACTCCGTAACTTCAAGTACAGATGGGGCGTAATTAACATACTGCTTGATATAACCCGCGGTGTAAGCATAAATACCAATATGGCGATGAAACTGATTCAAATCCAAATCTTTTGGCTTGCCCTTCATCATAGTATCGCGTTCAAAAGGCACAACGGAGCGTGAAAAATACAATGCCTTAGATTCTCGATTAGGCACTACTTTTACAATATTCGGGTTAAACAAATCGTCAACCGTTTCAATACTTGTGCTCAGTGTCGCCATCTCAGCCCGGCTGCGTTTTAGATTAGCCGCCACTTGTCGAATGTTTTCAGCGGGAATAAACGGCTCGTCTCCTTGCACGTTCACCACAATATCATCGTCTGCTAAATTCATCGCTTCAATGACTTCCGCTAGTCGTTCCGTACCGGAATTATGATCAGGAGAAGTCATGCAAACCTGCGCAGCGTCACCGACTTCATCGGCAATTCGCTGATCATCCGTCGCCACTATGACAGTACTAGCACCCGCTTCTTTAGCTCTGTCAATAACGTGTAAAATCATTGACTTGCTATTAATTTTTGCCAACGGCTTCCCTTCAAAGCGAGTCGAACCAAAACGCGCGGGAATGATTACAGTGAAAGACCCTGACATTATTTAATGGCTTCCAGTGCGTCTAGCGAAATTGCGCTGGCCTCTTCCTCAATCAAAGAAGGGATCCCGTCTCGAATCGGGTAACTCAATCTATCAAAACGGCACACTAACGATTGTTCGTCTTTTACATATTCTAACTTGCCTTTACATACTGGGCAGGCAATCACGTCTAACAGCTTTCTATCAAATGCCATTTGTTTTCCTACTTAACGATTAACTTATCGTTTATTCGATTTTCTAACAGAGCGTAAAACGCATCAGATACCTTAGCATCCACAGGTAGAAACCAACAATTCTCATGAGCGAATTTTTGAATCTTTACTGCATCTTTTTCCGTCATCAACACTATACCCTTGGGCACATCGTCTGGGGTGTAATGATGATGGTCGACAAACGCGGTTTGAGAAGCCAGCGTAATTCCATCGCGTTTCAGTTGGTCAAAGAAGCGAGATGGATTACCGATACCTGCGATGGCGGAAACGGGTTGTGTCACGGTCAATAATTGCTGTGTATCCATGGTTTTGTCGGGTGAAGTCACATTCACCCAATGCCTGGGAAGTAAGTTCATTTTGAACACTGGGGATGTCACATTGTGCTGGGTAACAGATTCTGTATCTCGTTCTGAATTAAATAGCACTGCATCGACGGTGTTTAAACGCCACTTACCTTCTCTCAATGGCCCCATGGGCAGTAAGTAGCCATTTCCCCACCGGCGATCATCCATCACGACAATTTCGACATCTCTAGCCAACGCGTAATGTTGCATGCCGTCGTCACAAACAATGAGGTCACAGCCAAATTCGCCTTCCAATAATCGAGCACCGCGGCGCCTCACAGGGTCAATCACAACGGGCACATTTAATCTGCGCTTCAGTAATAACGGTTCGTCACCAGATACCGAAGGGTCGTCACCACTGCTGACTACATGGGGGTAGTTAGGCGCTTTGCTACCGTAGCCGCGACTTAACACGCCCACCTGATAACCTCGTGATGCAAAATAATCTACAACACTCAAAACGATTGGGGTTTTTCCATTTCCCCCAACGCTAATGTTTCCTACTACGATGACTTTTGCTTCTGGTCGGTATTGGGCTTTGACGTTCAGAGAAAACAACAATCGCCGAAACCAAGAGATAAACCCAAAAAGCAGGGCCAGTGGAGATAGCAACCACAAAGACCAATGCCCGCGATACCACTTGTCAGTCAAAAACTTCAACTATTGTCCCCAAACTGCATAGCGTGCAGCTGTGAGTAGGCCCCACCAGTGGCAAGCAAGGCGTCGTGTTTGCCTCGCTCGATGATTTTTCCTTGGTCCACGACCATGATGGTATCGGCATTCTCAATCGTAGATAGGCGGTGAGCGACAACCAAGCTCGTCCGAGTTTTTTGTAACGTCTCTAGCGCTTCTTGTATAAACCGTTCAGACTCAGTATCGAGCGCTGACGTTGCCTCGTCGAGAATCAATACCGGGGCGTCTACCAGAATCGCTCTTGCAATCGCTATTCTTTGGCGTTGACCACCCGACAATTGCGAACCATTTTCGCCAATCACTGTGTCTAAACCGTCTGGTAAGTTTTGCGAAAATTCAACCACATGAGCCATTTTCGCAGCCTCTTCGATCGCTGCTCTATCGATGTTTTTCCGCGCACCATAGGCAATATTGTTGGCAATGGTGTCGTTGAATAAGGTTACGTTTTGCGACACCAGTGCAAATTGCTTTCGCAATGCCGTCAATTCAATATCCTGAATGTCGTCGCCGTCGAGGGAGATCGTTCCCTGCTGAGGAATATAAAAACGGGTTAGTAGTGAAGAAATCGTAGATTTTCCACTACCTGATTTGCCAACAAGCGCTATGGTTTCACCAGGTTTGGCATCAAAACTGACGTCCATCAGAGCAGGGGTATTTTTGCCCGGATAAGAAAAAGTGACATTGTCGAAACTGACGCCACCTTTCGCTTTAACAATGGATTTCGTCCCTGTGTTGGGTTCTTCAAGTTGATCAAGGATTTGAAAAATACTTGAACATGCGGCCATACCTTTTTGGAACTCATTGTTTACGGTGGTTAACTGTTTTAGCGGTTTTAGCAGCATTACCATACAAATTACTACATTAATAAACACGCCTGGCGTGAGTGCATCTAACAGGTTTGGTTGGCTTGCGACAAACAATACAAACGCCAATGCAATCGAGGCAATGACTTGAATCGACGATACCGAGAGAATCTGGGTAACCATGAGTTTCATTGTCTGTTGGCGATTGTGATTATTACGTTGGGCAAAGCGCTGTTTTTCTATTTCTTGGCCACCGAACATCAGCACCACTTTATGACCTTTTACCGCCTGTTCTACAGCAGACGTTACATTGCCCATCGCTTGTTGAATATTCCGGCTAACGGTCCTAAAGCGCTTGCTCACGAAAGAAACAATAAGCGCAACCACAGGGCCAATTAGTATAAAAATGAGGGACAATTGCCATGAATGGTAAAACATGACACCAATTAGCCCCAGAACCAAGGCGCCTTCTCGCACCAGAATCAGCAGCGCTCTGCCTGCCGCATTCGATACTTGTTCGGTGTCATAGGTGACTTTACTGATCAATCCGCCGGCGCTGTGGGTGTCATGGAACGACACAGGCAAATAAATATATTTTTCAAACAGTTCTTGTCGCATTTTCATAACGACTTGCGAACCCACCCAAGCAAGGGTGTAGCTACCCATAAAATTAAACAATCCGCGAAGGATAAAAAGAGGGACAATGGCGTATGCCGCGAGTCTTAAATAATCGTAATCATTTTTACCCAAAGACTCATCGATCATTGGCTGTAACTGTGACAGAACAAACGTATCGACTAAGGAATAACCGATCATTCCTATTATAGCCATGGCAAAGGGGAGTTTAAACGCTTTGAGATAACTCAGAAACCGTTGAACATTTGACGAATTATCAGCGTCTTGCATTAATCTTTATCACCTTATTTTGTAACCGTACTATTGTAACGCCTATTGCCAAATAACCCTAGCCCGAGAAGGAGTAATTGTAAAAATAGCGGATTGGGAGGCGTCTTTGCCCGTTCGCTCAGGAGAAATAGCGACTAAATTTGTTATTTCAAGGCATATCACCCTCTACTACAGGGCAAAGATTTTTTGGGATAAAACCACTTAGAGGCGCTAGATCGTTTCATAGAATCAACCGCTATCGGCTGTGTTGCTGAAAAAGTGAACTTAATGTAGCCGTGTTCAACTGTCGACAAGCATGTTAGTGGCTGTGCTGATAACCGATTGATAACATTGGGGTCTGGCATCATATAGCGGTTTTTAAAGCCGTAACTCAACACCGCATATTTGGGCGATACTGCCTGCAAAAATGCGTAGGTCGACGATGTTTTACTCCCATGGTGTGAGGCAATCAACACATCGCTTTTTAACGCTACTTGCCTGACAAGTTGCCATTCGCTGGCTTGTTCAATGTCACCGGGCAGTAAAATAGAGTTATTACTATCGGATACGCTAAGAACACAAGATTGGTTGTTATCTATGTGTTTAACGTCTTTGTTCGGCCACAGCGCGGTGATGTTTAATCCTCGCCATTGTTGGCTAAAACCTCGGCGACAAAGACCTGATGGACTGATTAGGTTTGCATCGGGAAAAGCGGCGAGAATGTCTTCTGCCCCACCCGCGTGATCATCATCATAATGACTCAAAAACAAGTAATCCAAGGATGCTTCTTGCTCCGATTGGATAAAGGGGATGACGGTACGTTCTGCATGAGAAGGGCCAAACCGAGAACTGGCGCCGGTGTCAAACACAATAAAGTGACTCCCCCGTTGAATCGCAGCACTATTGCCCTGCCCGACGTCAAAAATGTGTAAATACCACATCTCGTCTCGTTTAATCTCAACAAGCAAAAGCGCAGTTACGAAAGCAAATAAAACAGCTAGGTAGCGCCGTTTGATGGCGATGGGCAGCACAATTAAAGCGAGTGCCACAATAGCCAACAGCGCGGCCTCTATGCTCAGGTCAATCCTGATAGAAGAGGCATAGCGCTGAAAAAGGCGCAAAAACTCGATAACCAAGTGAAGCAACGTGTCGACACCCTCAAGCAAAAGTGCCGGAGGCTTGGCATTAACGAAAAGAAACACCAACAACAACGACGTAGCTGGCACGATCACAATGGTAAACAAGGGAATCAATACGAGGTTGGTTAACAGTGCGGAATACGACAAGGTACCGGTAAAACTAGCGACGACGGGTAGCATGAATAAAAATAAGCCGACTTGCATTTTAATCGCATACGAAATGCGCCCTCGCCACCCCAACGGCACACCGCCAAGCCACCAGTTGAGTAACCAAATTGCTGATACGGCGCTGAAACTCAGATAAAAACTCTGTCCGTACACCGCAAACGGAAAGAGCAAAAGACAGATAAATGCCATCATGACCAATGCCGCTAACACATCCATTCTCTGGCGACTCGTCAGCAGGTATACGGCGATAGTCGCAAGAACAAAAGCTCGCACTACAGGCAACTGCGCTCCCGCCATTACAACAAAAAATCCTCCCCCTGAAAGCGCGAGCACTTTAGTTACCGTGAGTGAGTTTGATTGTGTGAGCTTTGGGTGCAGACTGCTGACCGCAAAAATGCATAATCGGGCTACTAGCCAAATCCACCCTAGTACGATACCAATATGCAAACCTGATATTGCAAAAAGATGCGCTGTCCCGGTGTTTTTAAGCAGCTCCCAGTCACCTTTGTCAAAGCCGCCTCGCTCTCCAAAAATCAGCGCCTCTATCCATTTCAATTGTTTTAGTTCAAGTGCCTTCAAACGGTAAATGAGCCGATGGCGCAAAGAGATATTTGGCTCAATTAAGCGATTACTATGGTGTTCTTTGACATATCCTGTGGCTACTATTTTTTGACTCACTAACCACTGGTGATAATTGAAAGTATGCGGGTTGACTGTGCCAAAAGCGGGTTTTAGCCTTACTCTGAGTACAACTTGCTGTCCCGGCAAAAAGTACTTTGAGGGAGAAGACCAGGTGACTCTGATTTTTCTTGGCCATTTCCATTGGTATTGCCCCATGGAAACAACGGAAACGATGTATCGAGACAACTCACCATTGGCACTTTGATCTACATTGTCAATTCGTCCCGAGATTGTGACATCTTGTTGAATTTTATCGAATGGGAGTTGCCAATAGCGGTAACAATGCCCTACACTCGCCATCCATAGCAATCCGAAAAGTATTCCCGACGTCAAAATTAAGCCTCTGTTAATTTTGTGGTTTGAAATACAGTGAGACAAAAAAGCACAATCGCAAACTTTGTCTCGTATTGGGCAAGCCGCCATTACCAAACATGCTGTAGCCAATATAGCTACAGCAACCAGTGACGGTATTGAAGGTAAATCTGGCCAGTGCGTTGACGACAGAGCGGTAAGCGTAAAACCTGTGCACCACAGCGTAACGCTATTGCCTTTTTGTTGGTAACTTTGAGTATCAGTTGGTTTTTTCGAAAATATGCCAAGAAAATTTATCAAGCGTTTATTACCCGATCATCAAACCATTAAGAATCAACGCGCACTTCGCATCTTTGGCACCATACTGCATGAGCCAAATTTGTGGCACTTGAACAGACGCTCGGCTTCTGGCGCCTTCGGTGTCGGTTTGTTTTTTGCCTTCTGGCCGGTTCCGTTCCAAATGTGGCTCTCTGCGGCGACAGCCATTCCTCTGCGAGTGAATTTGCCTCTGTCGGTTGCAACGGTTTGGATCACTAATCCATTCACCATGCCGCCTATATTTTATGGCGCATACAAATTGGGATCGACTGTACTGGGTACCAAGGCACAAAACTTTGAATTCGAACTAAGTTGGCAATGGGTAGTTAACAGCATCAGCACCATAGGCCCTGCATTTCTGGTTGGCTGTGGGCTTTGCTCTATTATTTTTGGTGTGATCGGATATTACGGATTGAATTGGGTATGGCGTTGGTCGGTTGCCAAAGCATGGCAACAGCGAAAAGCGTCACGAGCCCAACGCCAAGAAAAGTAACAAAATAGGGTCGAGCGCTGCCATGCTTGCAGCGCTCACTGTGCCATTTAGGGCATCATGTTGTTGACCGTTAAAAAGTCAACCAGCCTCGTTTCATCCCACACTTCCACACCGAGATCTTGGGCTTTTGAAAGCTTTGAACCCGCTTTTTCGCCTGCGATAAGGAAATCGGTTTTTGCTGACACACTACCAGCCACTTTCGCTCCTAATTGTTGCATCAGTGCCTTCGCATCATTACGAGACAAGGCAGAAAGCGTACCCGTAATCACGCACGTTTTGCCGTCGAGTACCATACTACCTTGGCTAGGTTTCTCTACTGCTGGCCATTTCACACCCGCTTCGAGCAGCGCTGTCACAACAGTTTGGTTGTGTTCTTCATTGAAGAAATTAAATACGTGTGCAGCCACGACCTCGCCGACATCACTGACTTCTTGTAACGCTTCTAAACTTGCAGTTTTTACTCCCTCTAGCGTTTCAAAATGATTGGCCAAATTACCCGCCGTGGCCTCTCCCACTTCTCTAATGCCTAAGGAATAGATAAACTTTGCCAAAGTTGTGGATTTGGCTTTTTCAATCGACGCCACTAGATTAGAGGCAGACTTCTCCCCCATTCTCTCGAGAGATACCAGTGTCGCCACCGTCAAATCAAAGAAATCTGCTGGCGTTTTGACCATGTCGGCGTCAACGAGTTGGTCAACTAATTTGTCGCCAAGTCCATCAATATCCAGTGCCTTTCGAGATGCAAAATGTTTAAGCGCTTGTTTGCGCTGAGCACCACAAATTAAACCGCCAGTACAGCGACTAACTGCTTCACCCTCAACTTTTTCGACAGCGGATTCACACACGGGACAGACGCTAGGAAATACTATGGCTTTGCTGTCATCAGGCCGTTTAGCCAACACGACAGACACCACTTGAGGAATGACGTCGCCCGCTCGACGAATCACAACGGTATCACCCACGTGGACACCCAATCTGTCAATCTCATCTTGATTGTGTAAGGTGGCATTAGACACAGTGACACCGCCAACAAAAACTGGAGCAAGTCTTGCTACCGGTGTAATTGCACCTGTCCGTCCTACTTGAAACTCAACGTCAAGTAGTTGAGTAATTTCCTCTTGTGCCGGAAATTTGTGTGCAACTGCCCAACGGGGCGCTCGCGCTACAAACCCCAAGCGCTGTTGTTTTTCGATATCATCTACTTTAAACACAACACCGTCGATGTCATATGGAAG
This sequence comes from Alteromonas sp. 5NS40-0096, assembly GCF_057544385.1. Lineage (NCBI taxonomy): Bacteria > Pseudomonadati > Pseudomonadota > Gammaproteobacteria > Alteromonadales > Alteromonadaceae > Alteromonas > Alteromonas sp. 5NS40-0096. The sequence continues at coordinate 446,051 of NZ_BAAJLQ010000001.1, read as the reverse complement.
CCGATCTCTCATTTCTCCGATTTTTTCATAATAACCCAAACAACCATCGGGTCCCGTTGCCGTGTCTACCTCAGGACAGAGCGGTAAACCCCATTGAGCTAGTTGTTGCAATCTTTCGCTGTGGCGTGAGGCCAAAGGAAAACCTTCAGGGGCGACAACCCCTAAGCTGTAGGCATAAAACATCAGAGGACGTTTGGCGGTAATCCGAGAATCTAGCTGACGCAAGCTACCCGCTGCGGCGTTTCGTGGATTGGCAAACGTTTTTTGGCCATTTTCTTTCTGAGCATCATTGAGTTTTTGGAAACCCGCTTTTGACATAAACACTTCACCGCGCACTTCTAAACGCTGTGGATAGTCTTCACCACGTAAACGCAAGGGAACATTGCCAATTGTTTTTACATTTTGCGTAATGTTTTCCCCAACTTGACCATCTCCCCTCGTTGCCGCTCTGACGAGTTGCCCATTTTCATACAAAATACTCACGGCTAAGCCATCGAGTTTTGGCTCGCAACTGTAACTTAGAGCGCTTGAGGTGATGATTCTATCGACAACTCGCTTGTTGAAAGCACGTAGCGAATCTTCATCAAACGCATTATCCAGAGAAAGCATGGGGACCTCATGGGTAACTTGGTCAAATGCGTCTAACGGGGCACCACCCACTTTCTGAGTCGGAGAATCTGGTGTAACAATAGATGGTTGTTGCGCTTCTAGAGCCTGTAATGCCTTGAAAACACGGTCGTATTCCGCGTCGGGCACAGTCGGGTTATCCATTACATAATACTGGTAATTGTATTCGTTTAATAAACTGCGCAATGCTTCAGCTTGTTGTTGTATATCTGTCATATCACTTATTCGTTGGTGAAATACAAAAGGCACCCTTGAGGTGCCCTTCCTTGTCTAATGGGGTTGCCGTATTCAGGAGTCCAGCGTCGGTGTTATCGAGCTATCATCCGCCGACGTTCGAAATCTCTGATCTTCTCAACGTATTGCTGCAAGCCCTGCTTCGTCAGCACACTACGGCGACCATCAAGCACTTGGGCGCCGAATTCATCTGCAATTTTTCTCGCGGCGTTATGCATCATATTAAACACCTGATGCGGATCATCGATTGGTAAAATCATAAACAAAGAAACGCCCTGGGTAGTGAAATTCTCTAGATTATCAATATCAAAGACACCAGGTTTAAACATGTTTGCCAAGCTAAATAACACGGGGCCTTTACCGTTGGAATTGACATGTCGATGAAATATATCTTGATCGCCAAACTTAAAGCCTAACGTCAATAGCATAGGTAGCAACGCAGCACCAGCAATGGGCGCGTCCTCGGGTGCTTTCACATTGAGTACTAGGACTTCTTGTTCGGCACTTTGATTTTCCCTCACTTCGGGCTTGCTTTCTTCTACCTGAGGCTCATTAAAGTCAATGTGCATTTGGTCTTCGCCCAATTTAGGTTCCTGTCTCTTGCGACTTGCAGGTTTTGCCTTTTTGCGCGTCACCAACTTTTTAGCCTGTTCAGAAAAACTCGCAACATTGTCTTTGGCTACTTTTGGTTCAGATGGCTGGGTATCAAGTTGGAAATCTGGTTCAGCGCTGACGTCAATATTGGGTTGGCTCGCTTCGCTCTTTTCACTTTGCGTGGCCATTGTCGGCTCTTCGCCTTCGTGCAAAAGAAAACCGGGAGGTTCTGGAATCGACTCATTGGAAATGACCGGTTCTGAGCGATGCTGAGATAAGTGTGGCTTAGGTTGAGTGACAACTGAGCCGTACAACTTCACTTCCTCCTTCACCTCTTCTTCGGATACCTCTGACAGCGTATCGGTTGGTTGCTGAACGCTATTGCCCTCTTCGGTTTGTTCATCAGCTTCTTCTTCAATGACTGGTGCAGACGAAACGACTCTGGGTTTACCCAGGCCCAATTCATCTAACTCATCAAGATCAGGTTCTTCCTGCGCGGAAAACGAAATATCGTCGTCGCTGTCATCGGCGTCTTCACTCCAAGGTTCAGTCTTTTGCTGTTGAACCGTTTGTTGTTTGTTCTTGCGGCTTACCCATAGGCCGTGAACCAACACACCAACGATAAAGCAGCCACCAAGTACAAGTAGTGATAGACGTAATTCATCTTCCATTTATAGTCGTCGCCCTTTGTTATGCTTCTACAAAAGAAATAGCTTGTTCAACATCAACTGCCACCATTCGTGACACGCCGGGTTCAGCCATGGTAACACCGGTTAAATGGCTCGCCATTTCCATTGCAATCTTATTGTGGGTGATATAGATAAACTGCACCGATTTTGACATTTCTGATACTAGGTTACAAAAACGCCCTACGTTTGCATCATCAAGAGGCGCATCCACCTCGTCTAACAAGCAAAACGGTGCTGGGTTTAGTCTAAAAATTGCAAACACTAATGATAAAGCGGTTAGCGCTTTTTCTCCACCGCTTAAGAGATGAATGGTGCTATTTTTCTTACCGGGGGGTCTAGCCATAATAGTTACACCTGTTTCCAGCAAGTCATCATCGGTCAGAGCGAGATAAGCCGAGCCACCGCCAAAAACTCTGGGGAACAGCATTTTCAAATCACTGTTTACTTGCTCAAACGTATCACTAAAGCGGGTTCGGGTTTCTTTATCTATTTTGCGGATGGCACTTCTTAGCGTCTCTAGTGCAGTTTCCAAATCATCGTGCTGTTCGTCTAAATGTGCTTTTCTTTGAGACTGAGTTTCAAACTCCTCTACCGCCGCTAAGTTAACGGCACCCAAACGGCTCACCGCTGAAGTCGTGCGCTCCAATTCCGTTTGCCATTTGGATTCATCAGCATCCGCGGGTAAAGTTGATAGCACTGTTTTAAGTGAGTCTCCTGTCTCCTCTAGCAATTCCAAAGTAGCCATCGCTCTGACACGAGCCCCCTCCAAGTCAATCTTGCAACTGTCTAATTTCGTTTTTCGCTGTTGTATTTGATTCACTAACCCTTGGCTACCTTTCTGAGCATCATTAATTAAGGCCTCAGTTTCGTTAATTTTTTGCAATAAGGTTTGTTTTTGCTCTTCAGCTGTGGAGCGGCTTTCGAGTAAGTCTTGCAATTCATGTTCTTGAACGGCTTGGGGCTGGGTTAAGGTTTCCAATTCACTGTTCAATTGCAGTAAACGTTCAGATACATCCTCCAAACCCTGGCGACTCGTTGCTAACTTTTCACCCACCAATACCTTTTGACTCTCGTGTTGTTGCAATGCGAGTTCGCTGGCATGTTTTTCTTCAACAAGACGTTCAACAATGGCTTTTTCACTGGCCACCTCTCTCTCCAGCGATTCTTTGATTTCCGTGCTCTCTAATGCGGCTGATTCCTGTTCGAGTAACCTAGCTTCAAGGACCTCGAGTCGGTTTGAAAGTTCTTCTAATTGCTGGACTTCATTGTCCAAGAGCCCTTGTTGGCGCGCCAGTTCTTGAGTGAGGCGCTCGTGTTTAAGTGTATTTTGCGCTTGTTGGTTGTTTGCGAGTGCCAATGTTTGATGAATATGCTGTTGCTTCGCGTGTGCTTCAGTAACGCTTTCGTAGCATGTTTCGACACGGCTTTGCGCTTCGTTAAGTGAGACTCGCACCGATTCTACCGACTCAGCCGCTGCGTTTTCATCTTCCTCAAGTTTTAATAAGTGCTGCTTTAATTGAAGGATTTCACGTTCTCGTTGAATCACCTTAGCTTGTTCATCAACCACGCCTTTTGTTACCCAATCTAGTCCCACTATTGAGCAATCTGGCAGCATAAAACACTCGCCAGGGTTGAGGGTTGCTCGGCGCGATATTGCCTCGTCCAACGAATTGGCGAGCAGTATTCGATTGAAAACGCTGGGAATGAAATCATTTTCCAATGCTTCGGCTAAACTGTTTTGGCGCTTGGTGTCGGACATCCAGGGCTGCAAGAATGCATCAACGCCGTGAGACGCTAATTCCCCATCTTGCACTAACTCTTCAATCGAATTGATTACCAAAGGCGAATTGAGTTGGCCTAATGCCGCTTCTACTCGAGCCTCAAATCCCGCTTTGACTTTTAGCGAACGCCACAGCGCCAACCCTTCAATGCCTGTCTCACTGTGACTCGCCATCTGTAGCTTATCCAGTGCAGCTAGGGTTGAAGTTGTATTGAGCCTGGCTTGTTCCGCAGCTTTGAGCACCTGCTCCGACTCGGTTAACTTCATTCTTTGCTGCTGCACAGCAATTTTAGCCTGTTCGTGAAGATCTTTGGCATCCAATAAATGCGTTTCGCTCTCCTCTAACTGTAACTGCAGCAACTCCAAGCGCTCTGCATCATTTTCATGAGACAAATCGTCCAATTCTGATTTCAGTTCTTCAATACGTTGGGTCGTGCGTAACTGCATCGCCATTGTCGATTGGACTTGGCTATGGGAAGTCTGAATTTCTTGCTTAGTGCTAGCGTAAGTGAGTTCTAGATCGCGATTTTTCGCCTGTGTTTGCGCCAATGACATTTCTGCCTGTTCGCGATTTTGCTGGGCTTGCCACAGTTTTTCTTCAAGAACCGCCAGAGCAGGTTCAGCCGCACTGATATGTTCTTCGATCTGATCATACTGCTCGCTGAGAAGGTTAGCGTCATGGGCTAACTGTGTTTTGCGCTCGTTGCCGACGGCGCTTTCTTCGAGTATTTGCTTTTTTCGCTGCTCACTGTGCTGTTTGTTCTGCTCAATCCGCGTGATTTGATTGGCAACGGTGAAAATACGTTGTTGCAACGTCTCACTTTCACTTTTTAAATCTTGGAGCTGGGACTGGTACACCATTAAACCAGCTTCATCACCTGCCTGTTGTGCTTCAAGCGCATCCAAGTCAGCTTGATGATCACTGATTTCTTTTTCAATCGTTTCAATTTGTTTTGAGTGTTTTAACCAACGAATTGCCGACAGCTGCGACTTTAACTCACGCTCAGATGCTTTTAACACAGTATAACGTCTTGCCGCTGCAGCTTGCCTTTGCAGTTTCTCTATCTGTTGTCCGAGTTCTGTGCGAACATCTTCCAGCCTGTCTAGGTTATCCTCTGTGTGACGTATCCGATTTTCCGTTTCTCGGCGACGCTCTTTGTATTTTGATATCCCTGCGGCTTCCTCGATAAATACGCGCAGATCTTGAGGTTTTGATTCGATAAGGCGGGAAATCATGCCCTGTTCAATTATCGCGTAGCTTCTCGGGCCCAATCCTGTACCGAGGAAGAGATCCGTCACATCTCTTCGGCGACATTTTGTGCCGTTCAGCATATATGTTGACGTAGCATCGCGAGTGACAATGCGTTTAACCGACAACTCATTATAATTGGCATATTCGCCAACTAACCGTCCCGCACTGTTATCGAATACCAGTTCTACACTACATTGGCCAACCGGCTTTCTCGCAGACGAACCGTTAAATATGACGTCTGTCATGGCGTCACCACGGAGATTCTTGGCCGAACTTTCTCCTAGAACCCATCGTACAGCATCGATCACGTTAGACTTACCGCAACCATTGGGTCCTACGATTGCCGTCATATCGCCAGGGAAAGGAATTGTTGTGGGATCAACGAAAGACTTGAAGCCAGCAAGCTTTATTTTTTTTAAACGCACAAGTGCTACCCCTTGCAGTAAAGCAATGGGCGCGTAAAGAAAGTCGTATCTCGTAAACCTTGTTGATGGTATTTTGCTGTCGGAAGCATCACAGGTTCTCTTGTGCGCACTGCGTTATAAGTGTTTATAAAAGCAATGTAACAGAAGTAACGAACTGTCACAATTATGATTTAAATTGTTGTTATTACTTGGATATAATTAGCCCAATTACATTTGTATTACGCTCGGTTGTAATAGCAAGACAGGGCGAATCAGGTTTACAAATCAATATCGAGCCAAGTGAATATGAACTTTATTTTTAGAAAAAGGCGTTCAGATTCAAAGCGAAAAATAAAAGAGTCTTTCTAAAGAGGATGTATGCAATCAAAAAGTGGAATTAGCTATTTTACACAAGGGTTTTCATTGATCACTACGAAAGGCATAAAGCGCTTCGTTTTTATTCCTTTGTTCGTCAACCTACTGTTGTTTTCAACCGCTTTTTACTTCCTATTTGGTGAAATCGATGCCGGTATTGCCGCGCTGATGGGAATGATTCCAGAATGGCTAGGATGGGTAAAGAGCGCGCTCGTGTTCGTGCTGTGGCCTTTAGCACTTATTAGCGTTTTGCTCATTTTCGGCTTGCTGTTCGGTACCCTCGCAAACTGGATTGCGGCGCCATTTAATGGATTACTTGCGGAAAAAGTAGAGATGCATTTAACCGGCCAAGTTGACCAAGGCGGTAGTTTTATGGACGTCGTAAAAGATATCCCCCGAACCCTAAGCAGAGAATTAGTAAAATTGGGCTATTACCTTCCAAGAGCGTTGGGCTTTTTATTGATATTTCTTTTTGTTCCTATTATCGGCCAAGCAATTTGGTTCATGTTTAGTGCTTGGATGATGGCCATTCAATATTGCGATTATCCTTACGACAATCACAAAATTCCTTTCAAAGCGATGCGTCAAGAACTCGCTGACAATAAAAGCAAGGCATTTGGCTTTGGTTTTATGGTAAATATTTTCTCTTTAATCCCTATCGTTAATTTTATCGTGATGCCTGTTGCCATCTGTGGGGCCACTGCAATGTGGGTAGATGAACTGAAGCTCAAATACCCTAGGTAAAACTACTGGCCCGTTACCAAATACGTTTGGTAACGGTTTTGCCAATAATTCGCTTCTTCCTCATTGCCTAATGCCCTAAAACTCTCATGTAAATTAATGTAGATGGGATATTGCAAATCTTTACGCTGCAATCGCGCTTTCCACATAGATAGATACAATTGCGGAATGTGCTGTGAATCGTGAAACTCCATAAAGGTCATACGGCTGGATGGTTTGTAAGCGTGTTTACCCACATTTCGACAAGTTCTAGAGGGCGCGATTACCATCGCACCGTCGGCTTCTTGCCATTCATTAATTGTTGTCAAAGGAGCATAAGTGAGCTTACCGTCGAAAACCAAGTTTGGGGCGGTGGTTTGCCGACAATGTAAGCGCGCCAAACCCTCGCTCAATGGATATTCGTCTACAAACCCTGCCCAGTGTGCTAGCTCATGCACAAATACGCTGTAGGTATCCCCTACATCTAAAAACATGGCGCCGTTGAATACATTAGCTTTACCTTGATCCGCGACGATAGCAACGTGGGTAGAATTTGACTTGCGAACGAATCCCGACAACGCAGTGAGGTCGCACCCGAGCCGATGCTGACCTTGCCACTGCTCACTACATGTGAGTAGGTTGGGTTTTAACCACACCGGTTTACGCATACATATTGGCAGTGCGTTTAAACGGCTATCATTATTGAAAGATTGGTAATATTCATCTGCTCGTTCAATTGCCGTTAGTGACGTTGCAACTATAGAAACACGTTGTGCGCAATGATTGGGCCATTCGGTCGGCTTTACGGCTTCCATGCCAATAGGTCGATATTGATTAATAACAGAAACTAGCGCTTGAGCAGGCTTGTGACCGCGCTCAGCGGATTTTTCGATCCACTGCTTAGCCTCGTTATGCTGGCCTTGAGCCCACAACTGTTTTCCATAAACCAAGGCAAGGGCATTGTCACTGTCTGCCACCCCAGACAGCCAAGGGTCGGCTAATTCGACCTGTTGATTGAGTAAATACCAATTGACTAAGGCTATTTTTGCGTCGAGGAAATTATTGTTTGCCGCACGTACTAGCCAAGCTTCACGCTCACTGCGCGTATCTGACGTCATCGCCAAAGTATACTGCGCTTCTGCAACATCGCCTTGGGCTGCAAGTTTCAGATAGTAATTTTTTAAATTACCCGACTCAGATTGATAGAGTGCCCAGGCTGCCTCAGGCGAACCTTCGCTAACCGCTTTTTGCAACCAGTAAGATTCCCCATTGGCTACAGCGTAATCAACCAGTCGTGTCCTAGCGACCGGATCGCCTTGCCTTGCCGCTTCCCACAGCAAAGAACTGGGTTGCGCAGAATGACTTGCATTAAACAAAAGCTGATGGATATCCCGGCCTGAATCCGAGGCAAGATATAAGGTTGCCAGCAACGACAGCAAAAAATATCGCTTTGCCATTTAGTTGCTTTTTTGCTTCGCTTGACCGCGCATTCTATTGAGTTCTAAGCGCGCATATCTATGCTCAACGTAATCATAGACATTGGTACTTAGGCTCAGCTTGAAGTAGTTTGAAGCCGTGCCTTTGTGCCCTTGTAATTTGTGGTATTTACCGAGGTAAAAATAGGCTTCGCACAAACGGTCTGTCAGCTGTTTTTGCGTTTCGATTCCATTGATTAAATTGGTCAATACCGAGCGTTCAGTTTGCTGACCCAAAAACAAATCGATAAGGCTAACCGCCCAATGTCGTTCATCTATCGCATCGCGCTTTTGTGCCAAATACGCAAGTGCACGTTCATTATCGACTTCTTGTATCGCAAAGTAAGCCCACAAGATTCGAAATGGCTCTGTTGTGTCTTTGTCAACAAACGACGATAAATCCGAAACAGCAAGGTCTGGCCTGCCGCCATAATACAAGGCAATTCCACGGTTAAGTAACGCAAAATCATAATCGGGGTCAATATCGAGTGTCGCGTCAAAAGCGTCATAAGCTTCGATAAACTGATTGTCTCTTACATAATGCACACCGATGGCATTGTAGGCAGCGGCCATATCCGGCTTGAGTTCAATTGCTTGGCCGTAATCAAACTTAGCTAAACCATTAAGACCGACACTGTCGTACAAAATTCCGCGTTGATACAATAGCTCTGCTCGCTCTTCGTCGTTGAGCTCTGGCAACGTCAGAATTTGATTGTATCTGGCAATCATGATTTCGGAGCGCGGGTTAATTGGCGCTGGCTCAGCTAAAAGTAAATTCCCCATTTCTGCGGGCTGATTCTGAACCAAAGTAGTTTGGGCGCAACCTGATAACATCAACGAAGAGAAAAAAATGAAACTGATAGCTTTATGCATGACGGGTAAAAGGCACTCGATATGTAATGGACTTGAATAAGACGACCTCACCCCAACATTGAGAGTGTGGTGACGCTTTACTTCCTAATTTAGGCGCAACATTGTCGTATTTGCAACTAAATGTAAAGGGTCTACAAGCCGAATGAGGTAAATTAATGGATATAACAATTAAACAACGACTGACAGAACAAGCGTTTGATGTACAACGCCATGCCTATGCCCCCTACTCGTCTTTTCATGTGGGTGCATCGCTAATCACTGAAGATGGCTACACTTTCAGCGGCGCAAATGTAGAAAATGCAGCTTATCCTTTGGGTCAATGTGCAGAATCAACGGCTATCGGGAAAATGGTGAGTGAGGGTTACAGGCATATTCACCACATTGTGATAGCAAGTCCCAATGACGACTACTGCTTTCCTTGCGGTGGTTGTCGACAAAAGATTGCTGAATTCGCCGGCCCACAAACGCTTATCACGATGGTGACGAAAAATGGTAACGAAAAAACCGTATCTATTGACGAGCTACTGCCGTATGCATTCAAGTTGGATACAGAAAAATAGGATTAATAAAAGAGCACATTAAATGTGCTCTTTTTAGTTATTTTGATTCTTGACGCTTAGCTAGTGCTGCTAACTGCTCATCCGTCGCTGGTAGCTGGTGATTATTTTTCCACTCAGAGTAAGGCATTTTATACACCACTTCGCGCGCTGCTTCATAGTCGATTTCAACACCCGCTTCTTGTGCCGCAGCGCTGTACCATTTTGAAAGGCAGTTACGGCAGAAGTCGGCAAGTATCATAAGGTCGATATTCTGAACTTCTTTGTGTTCATCCAAATGTTGAATCAAACGACGGAACACTTGGGCTTCTATCTGAGTTTTTTGATCTTCGGTCATCGAATTATCCTCTAAAAAGAAAAAGGGGCACTCGGCCCCTTTTTACAACAACGTTATGAATTACTCGTCAGACGCTGGCGCTTCTTTTGGCGCAGGTTTTTCAAGTAGCTCTTTGATGCTTAGACGCACACGGTTTTGACGGTCGATTTCCATCACTTTCACGTCAACCATCTGACCTTCTTCAAGGTAATCTGTAACCTTGTTCACGCGCTCGTGAGCAATTTGTGAAATGTGAACTAGGCCTTCTTTACCTGGCAATACTTCTACGAATGCACCGAAATCGACGATACGAGTAATCTTACCGTTATAGGTCTTACCCACTTCGATTTCTGCAGTCACTTGCTCGATCATGCTGATCGCAATTTCTGACTTAGCACGCTCGGTTGCGAAGATCTTAATCGTACCGTCATCTTCGATTTCGATGTTGGTATCAGACTCTTCGGTGATTTGGCGAATCATCGCACCACCTTTACCGATAACATCACGAATCTTGTCTTGGTCAATCTTCAATGTGTAAATACGTGGAGCAAATTCGCTAAGCTCTTCACGAGACCCACCAATTGCTTCATCCATTACATTCAAGATGTGTAAGCGAGCTTCTTTTGCTTGCTTAAGGGCAATTTGCATGATCTCTTTTGTGATACCTTCAATCTTGATATCCATCTGTAGTGCAGTAATACCCTCAGTTGTACCAGCTACTTTAAAGTCCATGTCACCCAAGTGATCTTCATCACCAAGGATGTCTGAAAGTACGACGAAGTTATCATCGCTCTTCACTAGACCCATAGCGATACCCGCTACAGAAGATTTAATAGGTACACCAGCATCCATCAATGCCAATGACGTACCACAAACAGAAGCCATTGAAGACGAACCGTTAGATTCTGTAATCTCTGATACCACACGGACTACGTACGGGAACTCTTCAGCAGACGGCATTACGGCAGCAATACCACGCTTAGCGAGTCGACCGTGACCGATTTCACGACGCTTAGGCGAGCCAATCATACCGGTTTCACCTACACAGTATGGAGGGAAGTTGTAATGCAGCATAAAGCGGTCATCACGTCTACCTGCTAGCTCGTCGATCATCTGTGCATCGCGCTCAGTACCTAGCGTTGCAACAACCAATGCCTGTGTTTCACCACGTGTAAATAGTGCTGAACCGTGAGTACGAGGAAGAATACCAGTACCAACGTTCAGTGCTCGAATCATTGCTGGGTCACGGCCGTCAATACGCGGCTCGCCCGCTAGAATGCGTGAACGCACTACATCACTCTCAAGATCGTGAAGCAAATCGAGTGCTTCTTTCGTGTCTTGCTCCGCATCTTCCGCAAGAATTTGCTCAAGCGCTTTTTCTGTGACAGCGGTTACCGCGTCTTTACGCGCCAATTTGTCAGAGATTTGATACGCTTCTGTCATACCTGCTTCAGCAAGCGCTTTGATCTTATCTTTAAGCACAGTGTTTTCTGCTTCAGCAGTCCAATCCCAGCGCTCTGTACCAACAGTTGCCGCGAATTCAGAAACCGCATTCACTACCGCTTGCATTTGCTCGTGGCCATACATAACAGCGCCTAGCATGACTTCTTCAGACAACACGCTGGCTTCTGATTCAACCATAAGCACCGCGCCTTCTGTACCTGCTACAACAAGGTCAAGTTCGCTTTCAGCTTGTTCTTCAGCACGCGTATTAAGGATATACGCACCGTCTTTGTAACCGACTCGCGCCGCACCAATTGGGCCGTTAAAAGGAATACCCGAAATTGCTAGAGCAGCTGATGTACCGATCATTGCAATGATGTCAGTTGGGATATCTGGGTTTGCAGACATCACTGTTACAACGACTTGAACTTCGTTTTTGAAACCATCAGGGAAAAGCGGACGAATTGGGCGGTCAATTAGACGCGCAATAAGCGTTTCGTTTTCTGAAGGGCGTCCCTCACGTTTGAAGAAACCACCAGGGATTTTACCCGCAGCGTACGTTTTCTCTTGGTAATTTACCGTGAGAGGGAAGAAATCTTGATCCGCTTTTGCTTCTTTTTTACCGACAACTGTTACAAGTACAGATGTATCGTCCATGCTTGCCATAACAGCAGCTGAAGCTTGGCGCGCAATCACACCAGTTTCTAGAGTTACAGTATGCTGACCATACTGAAAAGATTTTGTGATAGGAGTCACTATATGTCCTTTTTCTTTTTAAATTGATCGCTATTTATCGCGGCGCATAGTATAGCCATGAAAATGCTTGAATTCCATTAAATCCATTAACTATTCCCAACGAATTCGCAGTCTTAAGGTAAATCACAAAAAACCGAGCAAAACCTCGCCAATTTGCCGCCTTGTCCCCTATCTCGCAGCTTGTAAAAAAATTAAAGAACCTGTCGATGTAAGCAGTAATGTCAAACATTGGCTATATTTTCATCATAGTGACACACTTCACTGCCAACGTAGATGTTGTCTAAATTGAGAAAGCCCAAAAAACACGTGGGACACGAATGAGACAGTCCTTAAAAATGCGCTAAGGGTAATGCCGTTGTCGCTCGTAAGCCGTTTATGCAACTTAATCAGCGCATAAACAAACTAACACACGGTGATGTAACGACACTGGCGAATAGCCCATTCAAAAAGGGTAAAAATAATGCTGATTTTGCGACTCAATAAAGCTGGCATGCCACAAGAGTGGCTAAATGTTGAACATGCGGCCCGTTTGTATGCACAAGGAAAAGTGCTTTTCGAACTTGGCACCGAAGCTTGTACATTGAGAGGCGGTAGGAACTACCTGGGAATTCAGTCCAAACTGGCTTTGTCATCCATCATTGCGTGTGACGGAAAAATTATTGATGAAACCGGCAAAATAGCACTGTGCAACCCCTACTTGTTTAGGCGAGATAAGAATATTTGCCTCTATTGCGGGCAGCACTTTCCTTCATCCAAACTGACCAGAGACCACGTCATACCCCGCTCGCGCGGAGGACGAAACGTGTGGACTAACGTAGTAACTGCGTGTTCTAGATGCAACCATGCCAAAGGGGCCAGGACCCCAGAGGAAGCGGGAATGCCTCTGCTTGCGATACCATTTAAGCCCAATATTTATGAGCGTTTTTATCTGATGAATCGGCGCATATTGAGTGACCAAATGGCATTTTTAAGCTCGCATTTTAGCAATCGGCGAGATTGGGACGACTAACATCAGCGATGGTTAAACACGAGCAAAGAAGTCTTCAATAAACTCTGAATTGGATGCATCGGGATGATAGGCCTCTAGCGATTGAGATTGATTAGGCCAGCAGGTCTCCAAACGGCTCACCACTTCTGAATAAAAAAAGGGGCATGCGCCCCTCTTTTTACGGCCTGACTTGACCGTCACCCTTAACGATATACTTTTCCGTTGTCAGGGATTCTAATCCCATTGGCCCGTATGCATGTAACTTTGTTGTTGCAATACCAATTTCCGCGCCCAGCCCAAGTTGGCCACCATCTGAAAACCGTGATGACGCATTATGCATAACAACCGAGGCATCAACTGCCTGTAGAAAACGTTGGGCGTTTTGCGCATTTTCAGTACATATCACTTCAGTGTGATTACTACCAAATTCTGCGATATGGTCTAATGCGCTATCCACACTTTCTACGACTCGAATAGCGATTTCAAGCCCAAGATACTCTTGTCCATAAGCCTCTTCGGCTATCAATTCTGCGTTTGGAAAATAAGGTTTACCTGGCTCATTGATATGAACTTTGACGTCATGTGTGTCAAACGCCTTCGCAACCATTGGTAAAAAGTCTGAAGCAACAGAGCGATGGACGATTAACCCTTCCAATGCATTACAAACACCCGTTCGCTGGGTTTTACCGTTTAATAATAACGCAAGCGCTTTTTCCAAATCAGCGAACTCATCGACGTATAAGTGGCAAACCCCTTTAAAATGCTGAATAACGGGTACTTTACTATTTTGCGTAACATAGTTAATCAAGCCCTCTCCCCCTCTTGGGATAATGACATCGATGTAACCGACCTGCTCCATCAACTCTTGCATCAAAGCACGGTCGGGATCAGGCACAACGGAAATTAAGCTCTCAGGTAAGTGATGCTCACGCAGCGCACCATGTAAAACTTCAGCAATAGCAAGGCTTGTGTCCAAAGCTTCTTTGCCACACCGCAATACGACTGCATTACCAGACTTGAAACACAAAGCACCCGCGTCGGCTGTAACATTGGGACGAGCCTCGTATATCATGGCAACAACGCCAAGTGGAATGCGCATTTTCTTGATTTCTAACCCATTGGGTCGTGTACCAAATGGTCGTATTTTGCCAACAGGATCATCTAACTTAATGAGCGTTTCTATACCAGCAGCCATATCCTCAACACGCTCAGTCGTTAGCGTTAATCTATCGACCATAGATGGGGCCAAATTGTTGTCTATTGCACGCGCTACTTCACTCGCATTCTTCTCGATCAAAGCCGCAGAAGATTGGCGAATTCGATTTGCCATTGTTTGTAAAACACAGTTTTTGGTTTCGGTATCAACAGCGGCCAATACACGTGCCGCCTCGGCGGTTTGCTGGCACAAAGTCGTGATCACACTCATTATCGCTCCAAGTACTAATTTCGGCCGAATTGCTGTTGTTGTTTTAGCCGGGGAAATGCAGCTGTCGTCTCTGCTAACAAAGTACGTAGAATAATGATTATGGATGATTTAGCAATGCCAATAATGCATAAGGCAAAACCAATAAGAAAAATGGAGTAAACCGCGGCTATGCTGACGTCTTTTTACTATAGTTCTCTGGCCAGATTGCTATCGTCGTCATCGTCTAGCATCTCGGCAGCAAGACGACGAACAAAAAACATAGAAGCGGGCATGATTAGTGCCCAGACAAACGAGAGTATGACGAGGGTTTCAGTAACGCCTAGGGGAAAATCAACTGCACCAAAGCGGTAGCCTGCAAAGTAGCTCAATGGCCCGGATATTGCGCCCAATATGGACGCGATAATCAACCGATTCTGTAAGTAACCGAGACTATGTCTCAATGTTGCTGCAAAACCAATCCACAGTGAGACTAACCAAAACGGTATCGGTAAGGTTGAAATCTCACTCGTAAAATTGAAAACACCTGTTACCGCCAGAACAATATCGGCCATGCAACCCACCATAGCAACAGGAAGCACTGTTAAGATTTCAACTTGGCGATTGGGTACAAAAACAAAATAGCCAATGACCAACAGCGATATGAGCCAAAAATACTCATATTGAAACAGTATTGCCAAAAACCAGATCGATTGGAACCAAACAAAATTGATAACTTTTAAATTGAGCAGCATTTTCATTTACGCATTCCCTTTCGGTGACAAACTATATACCGACATCAATACAATGACGATCAACTTAGATTAAATAAAATGCATATGCCAAGTAAAAATGTTGCTATTTTGCAACAGATAGTGCGTGTCCTACTGAAAAATATGCACAAGCCACGCTCTGATATAGTCAAAATTGAAAATTCATTCTTTTATATATCAGTTAATTAGGCGATATTTTAAAAGCAGAATCCCGATTGGCACGTCAAGTGCAATGTCCTAGAGTCTACAGTAGACGTTTTTGTTCGGAGGTAAGTCGATGATGACGATGTTTTCATTTCTCGTAATGTTCAGCGTTGCCATTTTGGTAACGATCCACAGAAAAGGGCCGATTGCGGCGGTGTTTGCCTTGTTTACCCCATTTATCGTGGCCAACGTGCTAGTGAGTTGGGTCCGAACTCATTTCAGTGGAACCTGAAGATTGGGCGACAGATACATAGTAGTCACTGTCGGTTAGCCAAGTCATAAAGTCTTCCAGTTTTAACGGACGGCTAATGAAATAGCCCTGACCATAATCACATCCCCAATCGGCCAAGAGTTTCAATGCTTCCTCATCCTCTATACCCTCGGCAACAACGGTGAGATTGAAAATTTTTGCCAGGCTCAGCACGGTATGAACAATCTGTTGGTCCTCGTTATCACTGACTAGGTTTAGCACAAAACTTTTATCGATCTTGATAGTTTCTGCCGGCAATGTTTTGAGGTAAGCCATCGAGGAATAGCCAGTACCAAAATCATCGATAGCAAGTTTGAATCCTAATGATTTTAAGTGATTGAGGTTTTCAACCGCTAGAGCAGCGTCTTCTACTAAGTCGCTCTCGGTAATTTCAAAAGAAACGTCTGAAGGTGAAAGGCTAGCGTCACTGAGGATTTTTTGCACCTTCTCGAGTAATTCTTTGTTTTGGATATCACGAGACGATAAGTTGATTGCCGCTCCAATATCATAACCATTCTGCCTCATAATCAATAAGTCAGCGACGGTTGATTGCACAACAAACAGAGTAACTTGGTCAATCAAGCCCGCCTGTTCTGCAATTGCAATAAATTCATCTGGCGGCACGAAACCTAACGCAGCGCTATTCCAACGAAGTAAAGCTTCAACACCCATTACTTTCATGGTTTTCAAATCAAGTTTGGGTTGATACACCATTGATAACTCTGATTGTTCCATCGACAACGCTTGTTTTAGTTCTGTGATAATACTCAAGCGTCGCAGGTAACGTTTTTCAAAGTCCTCTTTGTAACCCATCAGCCATTGATTTTGGGCTTGCCCTTCATCAATCAAGATATTGAGTTTTCTGAATACTTCTTCGGTAGTTTTAGCATCTTCTGGACAATGAATTTCAGCCATAACGACTTTGATAGGGATATTAATTCCGTCTATTTCGACTGGCTGTTCAAGTATATGTCGTAATGTCTCAAGCTGGTGCTCTTGGTTCATTACGTCAGATAGCCAAATGATCTCCCCACCCGACAGCCTTGCCGCCTCGCCTCCCCAACGGGTCAAACGCTCAGCCAGACATTTAAGGCACCTATCACCATTCGCATAACCATATAGGTCATTGATTGTCCTGAAGCCAATAATATTAATGCCTATGACCTGTAATGGGCTGCCTGACATCAATCTTCTGGATATGACTTGTTCGATGTGATTGCGATTGTACAACCCCGTTAACATATCGTGTTGCGCTTGGAAACGAATTCTCTCTTCACGATTTTTGATATTTTCTTTCATCGTGTCGAAAGCAGAAGCCAGGTGAGAAATCTCTCTTATTCTGCCTTTTACATGAATCTGTTCATCGTATTGCCCTTTAGAGATTCTGCCGACCGCATCTACTAAAATGTCCAACGGTTGACTGACTCGACGAGAAAGAAGCAACGCTACGCCAGATAACAAAACAATGGCAACAATGGAGATACTCAACACGTTGAGCTGTAGGTTTTTGGCACTGTTATAGATGGGTGTAAGGTCTGACGCTAGTGCTACCGTAAGACCTGCGTTTTCGAAGCCCTCAACATTTAATGTTCGCAACCCATATTTTTGCCCTGTTGAAGTAAACAGGTCACGCCACTCTAGTGCACTGTCACCCTTGTCCACGAGGTTTTGCGCAATCCCATGCTCAAGACTAGATTGTACAACTCGCTTAGATTGGTCATCTGAATAAACAATGATATCCGCCTGTACAACCTGTTCGACTTGTTTCAAAAAATCGTCGTCGATCGCAAAACCAATGCCAGTATAGGCAATGGGACGAGGCGCCCTCACCTGAAACAATGTTAGCTGGTAAAGTATGTCGTTTACTTTAATAAAACCATAGGAGGAACGCTGTCGAGATACGCTATCAATCAGTTTTTCGTCAGGAAATGGCGCACCAGCTTCAAACAATGCTGGAACACTTGTAATAACATTGCCATTAAGTTCGGTAACGAACATAAAATCAGATTCAGCACGCTGACCGTGATTTTGGAACATGGTATCGATGGTAGGTACGTCCCGACTGGCAATGGTATCTTTGAACCCAAAGTCATCGGTCACTAGTTTCCCATTACCCAGCTTTTCTTCTTTTCGTCCATCGAGTACACGTTGAAAAACATTCTCGGCAATGACTAAATCCCTTTCGATTTGGTCATTGGCAAGTTGTGCCGTGCCTGCCCATACGTTGAACAACACAAGAGCAGCGGTAATGATAATCCCCCCGAGTATGACGCGAAAAATACTCTGTCGGAGTGACGTTTCCTTCATAGGGTTCCTTATCTTTGGCACGGGTACGACTCAAACCTAGACTACATTATTTTTGTCTAGTTCATTCGTCAAGTGACTTATCTCAACTATAGCTCGTTTTGTCCATAAAGTTCAGCAAGATACACAAGATTGGACCTTTTTTGCACATTTGGACCAGTGCGAGACTGAGACAAGATCGACAAGCTTGAAAATGCCGTCTTTTGAACTTCGCTGAGATAACAGCCAAACAGGCATAAAAAAAGCCAGCTATAAAAGCTGGCTTTTTAGATTGGTGCGGAAAGCGGGACTTGAACCCGCACGAGCTATGCTCACCACCCCCTCAAGATGGCGTGTCTACCAATTCCACCACTTCCGCAAAAAAAATTAATCTGGCACGTCGTTAGACGGCTGTTCTTCAGGTTGAGCACTAACTGGAACGTCAGAATCACCAGGGACAACTTGCTCGACAACTGGAGTCTCAAGGTTTTCCCACTCGTCGCCCTGCTTCTCACGACTTGCAGTCAAACTACCAAGCACTAAGCTGATTCCAAAGAATCCTGTCGCTAAGAACGCAGTTGTGCGAGTCATAAAATTACCCGAACCACCAGAACCGAACACGGTATTTGAACCGCCAGCGCCAAATGACGCCCCCATGTCAGCACCTTTACCTTGCTGGATCAGTACAAAACCAATCAGAAGCAATGCAACAACCAGATATGCAATTAAAAGTATTTCGTAAATAGCCATAATGCCTCTCTAACCTGCCGCTTGGCAGATTATTTTAAAACCTTCCATTTTTAAGCTAGCGCCACCGATTAGGCCGCCATCTACATCTTCCTGACTAAATAATGCTTCTGCATTGTCAGGTTTAACACTACCACCGTACAGAATTCTCATGCTTTGTGATAGTTGGGTGCTGACACCTGACAAGTACTGTCGAATAAATTCGTGCACTTCCTGCGCCTGCTCTGGTGTCGCTGTAACACCTGTGCCGATTGCCCATATTGGCTCGTAAGCAATCACACTGTTATTCAAATCTTCAATACTTAACACATCGGTTAATGCATCGAGTTGGGCTTTGATGAACGAATTGACTTCGCCCGCTTCGCGCGTTTCAAGGGATTCCCCAACGCAAATGATGGGAATCAAACCACCTTCAAGCGCTTTTTTAGCTTTCAGCGCGACAAGCTCGTTACTTTCACCATGGTCATCTCGACGCTCAGAATGACCAACAATAACATACTGGCAGCCTGCTTCTTTAAGCATTCTTGCGGAGATATCACCGGTGTGAGCACCATCATCGCAATGACTTAAATCTTGCCCACCTAATGCGAACTGAGGTTGAGTAAAACCATGAATGTAAAGACTTGGTGCACACACGACTACAGTGACGTTGTCGATTGCTTTTAAACCTTGTTCAAATTCCTCTGCTAGAGCAATAGAACCATTCATTTTCCAATTTCCAGCCACGATTGGCTGTCTTTTACTTTTACTCACTTTACTGCCTTAGCCCTGCATCAAAGCGGGCGTGATATTAACGATTCCTAAACCAATATACAAGCGCAAATACACAAAAATGTAATCAACTGGCCACTTTACGTACAGCGTCGGCGATAGACTCAGCCCATTTCAATGATGCAGCTTCATCATTAGACTCTACCATCACTCGAATGAGCGGCTCTGTTCCACTTTTTCGCAGTAGCACACGACCTGTTTTTCCAAGTCCTTCTTCCGCCGTTTTAACTGCAGCAATCACATCAGCATGCTCTAGTGGCGCGCCAGCTCCTTCTGTATATCTAACATTGATCAGTGTTTGTGGGAATTTCTCGAAACCGTCCGCTAAGTCATTCAAGGTCATTCCTGTACGGAGCATCGCGGTTAACACCTGCAGCCCTGCGACGATTCCATCACCTGTCGAGCTCGCATTAAGATTGAGAACATGCCCTGAGTTTTCGCCGCCAATAACCCAACCTTTTTGCTGAAGTAATTCCATTACATAGCGGTCTCCCACTTTACTCCGAGCAAATGGCACCCCAAGTTTGTTCAGCGCAAGCTCTAAACCTAAATTACTCATCAGCGTACCGACAACGCCACCTTGGAGTCGACCACTTCGCAGCGCGTCTCTAGCGATAATGTAAATTATCTGGTCACCGTCAATTACATTGCCCAAATTGTCTACCATCATGATGCGATCGCCATCACCGTCTAACGCAAAACCAAGATCAGCTTTGGTTTCCTTAACTTTCTCGACAATGGCTTTCATCGATGTCGCACCAACCTGATGGTTAATGTTTAAACCGTCAGGTTTAGTACCGATTTCGATGACTTCTGCGCCCAATTCACCAAGCACGTTTGGTGCAATGTGATACGTCGCGCCGTGAGCACAATCAACGACAATTTTCATGCCCTTTAAAGACAAGTCCGAAGGGAAAGTACCTTTACAAAATTCGATATAGCGCCCAGCAGCATCGTCTACACGAGTTGCTTTACCCAACGCATCGGAAGCAACACACTCCATTGGCTGTTCCATCATTTTTTCAATGGCAAGTTCAATATCGTCATCTAATTTAAAACCATCAGCTGAGAAAAACTTAATACCATTGTCATAATAAGGATTGTGCGAGGCACTGATCACAATACCCGCTTCTGAACGAAATGTTTTGGTTAAATAAGCGATAGCCGGTGTTGGCATAGGCCCCAAAAGACCTATATTGATTCCCGCCGCAGATAAACCCGCCTCAAGTGCTGACTCAAGCATATAACCAGAAATACGTGTATCCTTACCAATTAGCACTTTATTCGTACCATGGCCCGCTAGCACTTTCCCCGCAGCCCAGCCTAACTTAGTGACAAATTCTGGGTTAATGGCGCTCTCACCGACTTTACCTCGAATACCGTCAGTCCCAAAATATTTACGTTCGCTCATCGCGCTTCCCTTTTTTGAAATTTATTCTACTGATAAAACTTTTTGGACAATTCTAACCGCATCCACGGTTTCTTGTACATCATGGACACGTATGATTTGTGCGCCTTTTTGTGCAGCTATGGCCGCAAGTGTCACACTGCCTATCAGTCGCTGGTCTGTTTCTCGTTCTAAAAGTTGACCAATCATCGATTTTCTAGACATACCGACTAACAGTGGGTAACCCAAAACATGGAGTTTTTCGAGCTGCGCTATCAATTCATAGTTGTGCTCAAGTGACTTGCCAAACCCAAAACCTGGGTCGAGGGAGATATGCTCGGAATGAATACCAGCATCCAAACAATCGCTGACTCTCTGAGATAAGTACTCTGAAACCTCGGTGACAACGTTGTGATACTGCGGCGCATTTTGCATATCTCTGGGCTTACCTTTCATATGCATCAGACAAACTGGTACCTGAAGTTTAGCGGCTTCTTCGATTGCCCTTGGCACTGACAGCGCACGAACATCGTTGATTAAATCGGCGCCGCTCTCAACCGCTTCGCGCATGACTTCTGGTTTACTTGTGTCGATAGAAATATAAACGTCGCTCTGTCGCCTAACTTCCTGAATCACTGGAATTACTCGGTCGAGCTCCTCGGCAATCATTACCTCTGAAGCCCCAGGCCTTGTCGATTCCCCCCCGATATCGATGAAAGTCGCCCCTTGTTCAACCATCGTCAGTGCATTATGCACGGCTATGTCGACCTGCGAATTCTTTCCACCATCTGAAAACGAGTCAGGTGTCACATTTAAAATCCCCATCACATGAGGCGTCGATAAATCTAAGGTTGTGTTTCTAATTTTCATTGTAATTGCAGCGAATATAAAAAAGCGCCGCAGATGCGACGCTTGATGATTAAACAGAAGATTTTAGTGCGTTTGGTCGCCGGTAGAACCTGTTGGCGTATCATTACTCGGGGTAACATCCGCTTTTACTTCACCCGTAGCCCCACCGCTTGCACTGCTACCACCTTTTGGCTTGCGGTCATCCCAGTCAGCGGGTTCTCTGACCGGCTTGCGCGCCATCAGGTCATCAATTTGCCCAGCATCTATGGTTTCATATTTCATTAGCGCATCTTTCATCGCATGCAAAATATCCATATTGTCTTTTAAAATTTGCTCTGCACGCTGATAGTTGCGGTTAATGATGTCTTTCACTTCTTCGTCAATCGCTAACGCCGTTTGGTTCGACATACGGATTGAGCTTGAAGATGAACGGCCCAAGAACACTTCGCCTTCTTCTTCTGCATAAAGAAGCGGTCCCATTTTATTGGACAGTCCCCACTGCGTTACCATTTTTCTGGCAATGTCAGAAGCGCGTTCGATATCGTTTGATGCACCAGTGGTAACACCAGCTTCACCCAACGTGATTTCTTCTGCGATTCGGCCACCATATAGACTTGAAATCATACTCTCAAGTTGTTGTTTACTGTGGCTGTACTTATCTTGCTCAGGAAGATACATGGTGACACCTAGAGCACGGCCCCGCGGAATGATAGACACCTTGTATACCGGATCATGTTCAGGTACTAAGCGACCTACAATAGCGTGGCCTGCTTCGTGATATGCCGTGTTGGTTTTCTCTTCTTCAGACATCACCATAGACTTGCGCTCTGCACCCATCATGATTTTGTCTTTTGCTTTTTCAAACTCTTCCATAGCGACAAGGCGTTTATTTGAACGAGCAGCAAACAACGCAGCCTCATTAACCAGGTTTGCCAAGTCAGCTCCAGAGAACCCCGGTGTACCACGTGCGATTACCGCAGGGTCTACGTTATCTGCAACAGGGACTTTTCGAATGTGGACTTTAAGAATTTGCTCTCGACCACGGATGTCAGGCAGCCCAACCACCACTTGGCGGTCGAATCGGCCAGGTCTTAGTAGCGCTGGGTCAAGCACATCTGGTCGGTTTGTAGCGGCAATAACAATGATGCCTTCATGACCTTCAAAGCCATCCATCTCGACCAACATTTGGTTTAGCGTTTGTTCACGCTCATCATGACCACCACCTAAACCTGCACCACGCTGACGACCGACGGCATCGATCTCATCAATGAAAATAATGCAAGGCGCAGATTTTTTGGCTTGTTCAAACATGTCTCGGACTCGAGAAGCACCAACACCTACAAACATTTCAACAAAATCAGAACCGGAGATACTGAAGAATGGTACTTTCGCTTCACCAGCGATCGCCTTGGCAATTAATGTTTTACCGGTACCTGGAGGCCCCACCATCAACACGCCTTTAGGGATTTTTCCGCCCAATTTTTGGAACTTTGAAGGGTCGCGAAGGAAATCAACCAGCTCAGCAACATCTTCTTTTGCCTCATCACAGCCAGCAACATCCGCAAACGTTGTTTTGATTTGGTCTTCACCTAGCAGGCGCGCCTTACTCTTACCAAACGACATTGCACCGCGACCACCGCCACCTTGCATTTGACGCATGAAGAAGATCCACACACCAATTAGCAGTAGCATTGGGAACCATGAGATAAAGATATTAGCGAGAATCGATGGCTTCTCTGGGGGCTCGCCTATCATGCGAACATCATTTTTCGCTAGATCACTAATTAGCGCTTCATCGAAATAAGGGATGTAGGTGACGAAAGTCTCACCACTGCGCTTTGTTCCGCGAATCTCGCGGGCGTCAGTATTGATTCTCACTTCACGTATATTGCCTTGATTAACTTCCTTAAGGAAAGTTGTGTAATCCGTCTGCGCTCTGGCGGACTCACCCGGTGAAAAACTCTGGAACACCGACATCAAAACTACTGCGATGACGAGCCATAAAATTAAATTTTTTGCCATGTCGCTCAATGCTAAAAACCTCTATATAAACCAACGTTTAACGTCTGAATCTACGAATCATTTGTGAGTTTCGCAAAAACATCTGAAACCGTTTAGTACCGACGTACGTTAACCAAAGATTACTACACTTTATAAAGACTAGCCACCGCTGCTATCACATCGATGAGAGTCTACGCTCGCTCTTTATTCAATCTAACCAACTTGGCACAGACTACTCAGTCCAAAGCTACTTGGTAATATTTATACGCAAACAACGACGTATCTGTTCAGATTCGTATAAATCGTTGAATAATGGCGATAAAACCACCACCCACCCAAAGTTTTGAACAAAAAAATAGCAATAAAGAACAATCTAATTAGGATTGTAATCAAGATGGCGTTAGAATACGGCTTTTCAAGACGTAATAAATATTTTAATTGTAAGAAAACCTAATAAATGAAACTTTCAAACAAACAGAAGCAATTTCTCAAAGGACTGGCGCACCCTTTAAAGCCAGTTGTACAACTTGGCGCCAATGGATTAACAGAAGGCGTAGTTGCGGAAATTGATAACGCCCTCGGCTTTCACGAGTTAATCAAAGTCAAAGTGCCTACCGATGACAGAGAAGAAAAAGCGCTTATTATGGACGCGATAGTTCGCGAAACGTCATCTATCAAATTGCAAGTGATTGGCCATACTTTGGTCATCTTCCGTCCTTCTGAAGAGCGTAAAATTCAGTTGCCAAAATAAGTACTTATTGCAAAAGCAATTTGACTTTGACCATTGTCAGGTTCTGGCTCTTAGCTTTACTATGAAAAAAAAGATAAGGACCTGATGATGGACACAACTTCCCCTACTGTAATTGTCACTGGCGGCTGCTCTGGCCTTGGCCATGCTACAGCAACTGCATTCCGTAATGCTGGTTACAACCTCTCTATTTTCGATTTGAACGAAGAGCTCGGTGCACAACGAGTATCTGAGTTTGGTGCCGAACACACGTCGTTTTACAACGTTGATGTTCGCGAAGAAACCCAAGTTCAATCTGCTATTGAAAGAACGGTCGCACGTTTTGGCAAGATCGATGTTGTCGTCAATTGCGCGGGTATTGCTCCTGCGGCAAGACTGCTCAATCGCGAGGGTGAGCCTGTTCCTTTGTCAGGGTTCCAGAATACAATTGATATTAATCTTGTGGGCAGTTTCAACGTTTGCCGATTAGCCGCCGCGGCCATGGCAAGTAATGAGACAGGTGAAACTGGTCAACGGGGTGTTCTCATCAACACCGCCTCTGTCGCAGGTTATGAAGGTCAAATCGGCCAAACGGCTTATGCCGCGAGTAAAGCGGGAATTATTGGCCTCACCCTCCCAATGGCGAGAGACCTCAGTAATCTCGGCATTCGGGTGAATACTATCGCGCCAGGCGTCATGGGAACGCCAATGCTGTTAGCGATGCCAGAAAAAGTGCAAGACGCCTTATCAGCCAATGTTCCTTTTCCAAAGCGCCTCGGTTTACCTGAAGAGTTCGCAAAATTGGCGTTGCACATCGTAGATAACGCCTATTTGAACGGCGAAACACTTCGCCTCGACGGTGCACTGAGAATGCCGCCTAAATAAACGAATACCCTAGTCAACTTAAACCAAAAACGCCGTTATCATCGGCGTTTTTGGTATCCATCACTCTTCACCACCATTCACGATCATCGCGATATTGTACAAGCGATTCAATGCGTGATAATTGATCGTGTTTTTGGGATAACGCCCTTTGCTACTCAGGTTACCCGCGTCTTTTTCCATCAACAATGATAAAGCCTCATCAACGGTTTTAGCCGTATAGATGTGAAACAGCCCTTTTTTTACCGCATCGATTACACGGTTATTCAGTACAAGGTGGATTTGATTTGAATGCGGAATCACAACGCCTTGCTTTCCGGTTAGACCTCGGTGTTCACACAAATCAAAAAAGCCTTCGATTTTTTCGTTTACACCACCTACCGCTTGTACTTCACCATATTGGTTTATCGAGCCCGTCACTGCCAACGATTGTGTAGTCGGGATCTCAGTCAATGCCGAAATAAGCGCCACCAGTTCGCCTAAGGATGCACTGTCGCCATCGATATGCCCATATGACTGTTCCAGTGCGATGTTAGCACTGAGTGTTAGCGGGAAATGTTGGGCGTATTTGTGACCCAAATATCCGGTTAACAGCATTACCCCTTTTGAATGAATTGACTGACCTAGCTCCACCTCTCGCTCAATATCGACAACCCCATTGGCGCCAGCATAAACGGTTGACGTAATTCTTGCTGGCGTACCGAAAGCAACGTCACCAATGTCTAACACAGTGAGACCATTCACCTTACCCACAGCATGACCGTCGGTTTCTATCAGCACCTGACCTTCTTTGATATCATTGAGCAGTGTTTGGCTTACTCTACCTGTTCGCCGCTTTTTTGCTGCTAGCGCACGCTCTAAATGGTCGAAATCCAACAGGGTTTTGCGATCTTCGAAACAAAAGTATCTGGCTTCATGAAGCAATTCGATTACCTCAGCAAAATGAGCAGAAAGCTTTTCTTGGTGCTCGGCCCGTCTAAGTGAGTACTCGACCAATCGATGCATCGCCTTTGAAGAGATACCCTCGATACCCAAGCTGGCTAATTGTCCTCTGACACGCCCGACAAAATCGTTCAAGGTTTGTTTGTTCATGCCAATTTCCAAATCAAAATCGACAAGGACCCTGAACAATTCGGTAAATTCATCATCGTAGTCTTGCAGGGTATAGTAGAGAGAACGTGACCCCAACAAAATGATTTTTACTTTTAATTCAATTGGCTGTGGCGTCAAAGATATCGCATTTACCATACCCACATCTTGTTGTGGGAAATCTATTCGCAACTGACCAAATTTAATCGCCTGTTTTAAGGCGTCCCAAACGTAGGGCTGTTCCAATAATTGATCGACATCCAGTACCAAATATCCACCATTGGCTCGATGCAAAGCGCCAGGGCGAATCATGCGGTAATTGGTATAGACGGCACCGTGAACACTGGTGTATTCAATTTTACCAAACAAGTTTTGGTAGGTTGGGTTTGCCTCGTATACTACTGGTGCCCCTTGATTAACACTGTGGCCGGCGACAACATTGGGTAAAAAGTGCTCTTCAAATAAAGCGCGTCTGTCTGCTTCATCAAGCTTTTCTTCTTTGCTGTCTTCTGCAAGCAACGTCACAATTGTGCTTACCACGTGGGTTCGCATCTGCTTTAAATATTTCAATACGCCCAAATCAGACGCGTATTTGTGTTCCAATGACTTGAGCATGGGCTTAATACCCTGCTCTGCTGTTTGCTTATTTAACTCTCTAACTTGTTCGGACGATTGGCGCTTCCACACGGGTAAAGACAGTAGACTTTCACTCAGGCGGTTCTCTAATTCATCAATCAATTCGTAAAAATGAGTTCGTTTATCTTCCGATAGCTTAGCAAAGTCAGTGTCACTGATAGGTTTACCATCGATAATGGGAGCAAACGAGATTGTACCCGCCTCCTCATACATAGCGACGCCATTGGCTTGAGCAAAGACTTCAACCGAATTAATCGCGGCGTCATACTGTTGCTCAAAATTTCGCTCGATTGCCGCTTTTTTCCGTTGATATCCGGGGTTATCAAAAGCAGCGGGAAAGGTGTCGAGCAATTCATCGATAAAATGCTCCAAATCTTTTTGAAGTTGGCGACCTTCCCCCGGATGCAGGCGTAATAAAAACGGCTCTCTTTCTTCTTCGAAATTGTTGACGTAGCAAAAGTCATCAGGTGTCGGTAATGCACTTACATGATGTTCGATGTATTCTTTGACGAGTGTAAAGCGCCCTGTCGCTTGCTCTCCCATGACATATAAATTGTATCCAGGCGCATCAATTCCCAAACCAAATGTCAACGCGTCCCTAGCTCTTTGTTGGCCGACGAATGTCGCCTCCATTGCTTGGTCGTCTTTCAATGCCGCATTTAGAATTCTGCGGTTAATTTTGGGGGAGAGTTTATCTGCGCTCAGCGGCGCAATAACAAGATTTTCAGCCATTAAGGCAAACCACCATCTATTAAACAGGTCTATCGACAACTGGCATTTGGTTCGGTGCCAAGAAAATACGACTGACGCTAAATTGGTTCAATCGTACGAATGTCCAACGGTTACGTGAAAGATATTAGGGCTCGTGAACGATTGCTGTCAAACCTTTGACAACTGATTGCTCAATTTCCATGCGCATCGAATTGAGAAAATCTAAAATCAGTTTACATTAGCAAGGGTATTTCCGAACGAGTTGACGCAAAAATGAAAATAAAAACCTTAGTAATTGGCTTAGCGACTTTACTGCTTTACTCCCCAATATCAGCCGCAGAAGTGACCCAAGTCAGTCAAATAGGCTTTGTCGTTACAAATCAAGTAAGTGTCCCTGTAAACGCTGAGCAAGCCTACTCCATCTTTGTCTCAGATGTGGATAAATGGTGGCCTAAAGATCACAGTTGGTGGGGTCAAGAAGGAACGTTTTCTATTGATGCTCAAGCCGGTGGTTGTTTTTGTGAAATAGCTGGTAGTCGCAGTGCTGAGCACATGCATATTGTATTTGTAGACCCGCAGAAAACCCTAACGATGACAGGCGCCTTAGGGCCACTTCAAGGCTTGGGTTTAACAGGCGCGTTAACTTTCCAATTTACCGCTAAGGACAATCACACAACAGTCTCGATGACCAACAGCGTGCACGGAATTTTTGATGGCGATTTTGAACAGTTAGCCAACATTGTCGACCAAGTTCAATCGATGCAAATCAATGGATTCAAACAACGAGTACTCAACCTAAACCCCACAAATTGACGCTTATTTAAACAGCCGCTTATTTTTTCACAAATATTGTGCAAAAAAGTGCAGACAAATAGCACGTGAAAGTTGTTTGTAAATGGCCCCCTAGGGTATTCTATGGGGCTAAACGTCGTACTGAAGGCCAATATTTGATAAGCGCCCATCAGTACAAAGAATATAGAACGATTGCGGAAGCCCTTTTTTCATGGCCGATACACAGTATAACCCACAAGAAATAGAACAAAGCGTCCAACAGCACTGGGACAACAACCAAGTATTCAAAGCGACTGATGACGAATCAAAAGAGAAATTCTATTGCCTCTCTATGTTCCCGTATCCCAGCGGTCGCCTGCATATGGGCCACGTCAGAAACTATACTATCGGTGACGTGATTAGCCGTTTTCAACGCATGCAAGGCAAAAATGTGTTGCAGCCTATGGGTTGGGATGCCTTTGGCCTACCGGCTGAGAATGCGGCAATCAATAACAATACAGCACCGGCTAAGTGGACGTATTCCAACGTCGAATACATGAAAAGTCAGTTAAAATCGCTTGGCTTCGGCTACGATTGGGACCGTGAAGTCACAACGTGTAAATCTGACTATTACCGTTGGGAGCAATGGTTCTTCACTCGTCTATATGAAAAAGGCTTAGTGTATAAGAAAAACGCAACGGTTAACTGGGATCCTGTAGACCAAACGGTTTTGGCAAACGAACAAGTTATCGATGGCCGCGGTTGGCGTTCTGGCGCTGTCGTTGAACAAAAAGAGATTCCTCAGTGGTTCATTAAGATCACCGATTATGCTGAAGAGTTACTCAGTGACTTAGAACAGCTAGAAGATTGGCCAGAACAAGTCAGAGCAATGCAAGCCAACTGGATTGGTCGCTCTGAAGGCGTTGAAATTACATTTGAACTCGCTTCACCCGCGGGCGAAGAAACCGATTTAACCGTTTATACAACCCGCCCCGATACCTTTATGGGTGTCACTTATGTCGGCGTGGCTGCGCAGCATCCCATCGCTGAATTTGCGGCTAAAAACAACCCTGAACTCGCGGCATTTATTGAAGAATGTAAAAATACCAAAGTAGCCGAAGCTGAAATGGCGACGATGGAGAAGAAAGGGTGCTCTACAGGCCTCTATGCAATTCACCCTCTCACTGGTGAAAAGGTCGCGATTTGGGTAGCCAACTTCGTGCTTATGGATTACGGCTCAGGCGCAGTGATGGCGGTACCTGGCCATGACCAAAGAGACTTCGAATTTGCACAACGCTACGACCTTCCAATCAAACAAGTGATTGCTGCCAATGAAGGTGACGAATGTGATCTTAGTGCAGCTGCCTATACGGAAAAAGGCAAGCTAGTCAACTCTGAGCAATTCGACGGTTTAGACTTTCAGGCGGCATTCGATGCCATCGCGGACAAACTTGTCGAATTAGGCAAAGGAGAGCGCAAAATCAATTACCGTCTACGAGATTGGGGAGTTAGCCGCCAACGCTATTGGGGAACACCAATTCCAATGTTGAACTTGGAAAATGGTGAGTCTGTACCTGTGCCTTCTGATGAGCTACCTGTTGTATTGCCTGAAGACGTGCAGATGAACGGCGTTACGTCTCCGATTAAAGCTGATCCTGAATGGGCAAAAACGCAATATCAGGGTCAGGATGCACTTCGTGAAACTGACACTTTCGATACCTTCATGGAATCTTCTTGGTACTACGCACGTTATACCTGCGCGCAAAATCAAGACAGCATGTTAGACCCTTCACAGGCTAACTATTGGTTGCCGGTTGACCAATACATCGGTGGCATTGAGCACGCAATCTTGCACCTACTCTATTCTCGTTTCTTCCATAAATTACTTCGAGACGAAGGGCTAGTTGAGTCTGATGAACCATACAAGCGCCTGTTGTGTCAGGGAATGGTATTAGCCGACTCTTATTTCACTGAAGATCAAGCTGGCAAGAAAACTTGGTATTCGCCCACTGAAGTGAGTGTGGAAAAAGACGATAAAGGTCGCATTACTAAGTCTTGGCTATCGGCTACCGGTGAAGCGGTGGAACACGGTGGCATGACTAAGATGTCAAAATCAAAAAACAACGGTATCGACCCTCAAGAAGTCATCAATAAATACGGCGCTGATACTGTTCGTTTGTTTACCATGTTCGCGGCTCCTCCAGAACAAACACTAGAATGGGTAGATTCAGGTGTAGAAGGCGCCAACCGTTTCTTGCGCCGTATCTGGAAGCTAACGCAAGATAGCTTATCCGAAGGTGATACTGCAGCACTGGATATTAGCGCGCTAAGCAAAAATCAACAAAGCTTGCGCAGAGAAATTCACAAGACTATCCAAAAAGTGACGGATGACCTTGGGCGTCGCCAAACGTTCAACACGGCAATTGCTGCAACGATGGAATTGTTGAATCACTTACAAAAAGCACCACAAGAGAGTGAAAGCGATATTGCCCTTGTGCGAGAAGGTATTGAAGCGCTACTACAGCTGCTTAACCCGATCACGCCTCATATATGCCATACCTTATGGCAGGCACTAGGACATACAACGGATATCGAAGCTACACCTTGGCCGGTAGCTGACCAGAAAGCATTGGTCGAAGACGAGAAACTCATCATTGTTCAGGTCAACGGAAAGGTTCGTGCAAAAATAACCGTTTCCGCGACGGCGAGCAAAGAAGAAATTGAGGCTCAAGCGCTAGCCAACAACAATGTCACCTCTCACACAGATGGAAAAACGGTGAGAAAAGTGATTGTTGTACCCGGTAAACTCGTCAACATAGTTGCAAACTAATGAAACGACTCACTGCGATGACTATCACGCTACTGCTAACCACTCTGGTTAGCAGTTGTGGCTTCAAGTTAAGGGGCAGCCAAGCGCTGCCACACGACATCAATCAAGTTGCCGTGCAAGCGGCACCTCACTCATTGATGGCTCGAGCCTTAAACAAACGGCTTCCCGTGTATGACTTGCAATCGAGTACAGCAACGGCAACACCGGACGCAAACACTGTACTTATTAGTCTTGCACCAGAGAGCTTGGACCGACGTTTGCTATCAGTATTCTCAACCGGCCAAGTAGCCGAGTACGAATTAATTTACTCAGTTCGCTATACCGTTTGGTTTCCAAATAAGGAGCCGTTTGAGCATCAATTTGAAGTGGCCCGAGAATACCAAGACGATCCCGACCGCGTTCTCGCTAAATCCAGAGAGCTGAATATTGTGCTGGATGAAATGAGAGCAGATGCAGCAGATAGAATTATTCGTTTGCTGTCGAATCAAGCCACCATTGCTTATGCCAACGAGTAGTAATGCAAGTTTATCCTAATCGTTTCGCTGACTCTCTGACCAAAGGACTGGGTAATTGTTACCTCGTTTTTGGCGATGAGCCACAGCAAAAATTTGAAACGATTGAATTATTGCGAACCAAAGCCCGCGAAAATGGATATGAAGAACGAACTGTCTTAGTTGCGGATAGTGATTTCCAGTGGCAACAGCTTATCGAAGCAACACAAAGCCTGTCACTTTTCAGTTCGCAGCAGTACATTGAATTGGAACTTCCAACCGGCAAACCGGGTACCGAAGGTGGGAAAGTCCTAACTGAGCTCGCCTCGTCCCTTTCTCAAGACACAATCTTGTTAGTTCACGGGCCAAAAATTGGCAAGGACGTACAAAAAACCAAATGGTTTAAAGCACTGGATAATATCGGTGTTTTTGTTCATTGCTACCCACTAGAAGGCAAAGCATTAGCCAGCTGGATTCAGCAACAAGCAGACGCTCAGGGTGTGCAAATCGATCACAACGGCGTGCAGTTTATCATGGGTTTTAGCGAAGGTAACATGATGGCTGCCCACCAAGAGTTGGTGAAGCTTGCGCTACTTTACCCCGGACAAATGATAGACAATGAGAAACTCGAAGCTAGCTTAGTCGATCAAAGTCGATTTAATGTGTTTCAGCTAATAGACGTGATGCTGGCGGGAGATACTAAACGCTGCATCAAAATACTGTACCGTTTAGAAAGTGAAGGGATCGAGCCAAATATCATTATCTGGGCACTGATCAGAGAATGGAAAACGCTATCGAGTTTGGTGGCACTAAAAAGTTCCGGGCAACCTATACAATGGCAACGTTTTGGCGTTTGGCGTAATCGGCAAGGTTTTTATGATGCTGCCTTGAGTCGAATGTCCCCATCATTGCTCAACAACATTCAGTCCGAGTTAGAAGCTGCCGATTTGGCATTCAAGCAATCGGTATTAGCCAAGCCCTATATCAAGCTAGCGCATTTGTGCTGTCTTTTCATGGGAATACCACTTCAAGGCATTCAGGCATTTGAAGCATGAGCGACAATGAAACACCGTTAATCTTGTTCGGTGGTACTTTTAACCCACCCCATATGGGTCACATTCACGTCGCTAAAGCCGCCATTTCACTCTTTTCTGATGCCAAGCTGGGAATCATGCCAGCCTATATTCCGCCACATAAAGAAACACTGGGGATAAGCTACGCTCATCGGAAACAGCTAGTTGAACTCGCTATCGCAAACGAGCCGGCGCTTTATGTTGAGTCAATCGAAGAATCGCTAGCAGCCCCCAATTACACGGTTAAAACGCTACAGGCGCTGCGTAAACAACACCCAGATCGCCCTATCTGCTTTTTGATTGGTGGAGATAGCTTAAGTTCGCTGGATTCTTGGTACCACTGGCAAGAACTGTTGTCTCTCACACATCTAGTCGTCTATCAGCGCAATGGTTATCAAACCTACAGCGCGGAAGTTGAAGCGACATTGCGACGCAGTCTTGTTGAATCGGCTTCGGCGTTAACTTCACGCTCATCGGGTTTTATTTACACCATAAAGCAAGAAATGTTCGATATTTCATCAACTGAGCTTAGGGCTGCATTTAAACAGGAAACCTGCGACAATAAGAAGCGACTTCAGAGGTGGCTTTCACCTCAAGTACTACACTATATCAATGACTATCGGTTATATCGCTAAACGAACAGCAATAACCCAATGATTTACCAAAAAGGAGAACTTTTGGAGCTACAGCAACTCAAACAATTTGTTATCGATAAAATCGACGACATGAAAGGCCGTGACGTAATTGAAATAGACGTTCAGGGCAAATCCAGTATCACAGATACCATGGTGATTTGTTCTGGAAACTCAAAACGCCACGTAGTCTCGATCGCCGAAAACGTCATGCTTGAAGCCAAGCACACAGGAATAGACGTATTGAGTGTTGAAGGAAAAGAATCAGGCGAATGGGTCCTTGTAGACCTCGGCGACGTGATTGTTCACGTCATGCAAGATGAAACACGAGATTTTTATCAATTAGAAAAACTCTGGGCCTAATTCAAGCCCTAAACGACGAAAATAATAAGAACAGGGTCATATAGTCATCACTAGATGCCACCTGTGTAACGACGGTTAGGTAACAAATACGTGCGCATTCAAATAGTAGCGGTTGGAACAAAAATGCCGGCTTGGGTATCTACTGGTGTTGACGAATTCATTCGTCGCTTCCCCAGTGATATGCCTGTCTCATTTACCGAAATCCCAGCCGGTAAACGGGGCAAAAACGCTGACATCAAACGCATCTTGCACAAAGAAGGCGAACAGATGTTAGCGGCTATCAATAAAAGTAATCGCATAGTCACGCTTGAGGTGCTCGGTAAGCCTTGGGATACACCTACCCTTGCCAAACAACTAGACAATTGGAAAATGGACGGTCGCGACGTCAGTTTGTTGATAGGTGGGCCAGAGGGGTTGGCACCGGAATGCACGGCAATCGCCGAACAACGCTGGTCGTTATCGCCTCTTACCCTTCCCCATCCCTTGGTTCGAGTTATTGTGACCGAAAGCCTCTACAGGGCTTGGTCCGTCACTCAAAATCACCCTTATCACAGGGAATAGCTCGGTGCCAATAAAACGACAAAATATCCGTGATCACACTGCAGAAGCCAATTTGTTTGCACGCCGCAGTGTGATTGCGTTACTGATTGTCGTGGGATTAATGGGTGTTGTGCTGAGCAACTTATACGTGTTGCAAGTCAAGCAATATGACGCTTATCAAACTCGCTCAAATGGCAACCGAATAAAAGTGCTCCCCGTTGCACCAAATCGCGGGCTCATTTACGACAGGAATGGCGTGCTACTAGCTGAGAACAAGCCTGTTTTCAGCCTAGAAATCATCCCAGAGAAAGTCGAAGACCTCGATCAGACCCTAATTAGCTTACAAGCACTCATGGGGATTTCTGATGACGAGATTGACGACTTTAAAAAAGCGTTAAAACGTCAAAGACGCTTCAAGCCGGTTGCATTGCGTACGCGGTTGAGTGAAGAGGACGTCGCTTTGTTCTCCGCACAAAAACACCGATTCGAAGGCGTTTCCATTGAGGCTCGTTTGGCGCGACATTACCCGTTTGGAGATGCGCTTACCCACGTATTGGGTTATGTTGCCAAGATCAACAAAAAAGACTTACAAAAACTGGTCGAAGCGGGCCAAGAGGCGAATTACGCCGCGACCCATGACATCGGCAAATTGGGTATCGAAAAATTTCATGAATCCTACTTGCATGGCGAAGTGGGATATCAACAAGTTGAGGTCAATAATCAGGGCCGAATCATTCGCGTGTTAAGTGTTGAACCGCCCGTCCCCGGCAGAGATTTGGTGTTAAACATCGATGTTCGTTTACAACAACATGCCAAGTCACTATTGGCGGGTAAAAGAGGTTCGATTGTACTCACCTCACCAAAAACGGGTGGTGTCTTAGCCATGTTTTCCAGCCCGAGTTACGATCCAAACTTGTTTGTCCATGGTATCAGCCAGAAGAACTACTCGGCGTTGTTAAATTCGCCAGACCGACCGCTCATCAATCGAGCGACTCAAGGCCAATATCCACCTGCATCGACGGTAAAGCCTCACCTCGCGTTATTGGGGCTAGAGTCGGGAGAAGTCACCATTGACGACACCATTGTGGACAACGGAAAATACAGCTTACCGAATGTGTCCCATATTTGGCGAGACTGGAAAAAAATTGGCCATGGCGAAGTTAATTTAACTAAAGCAATAGAAGTGTCCTGTGACACTTACTTTTACGATTTGGCCTATCGATTGGGTATTGATCGCATTAGTGGAGCGATGACCGACTTTGGCTTCGGGGACTACACCAGTATCGATTTACACGAGGAATCTAGCGCCAACATGCCAAGTCGAGGCTGGAAACGTGCTCGATTCAATCAACCCTGGTATATCGGAGATACCATACCCGTTGGTATCGGGCAAAGTTACTGGACGACCACGCCTCTTCAGCTTAATCAGTCGATCAATACGCTAGTAAATTACGGTGAAAAAATTGCCCCTCAAATACTACTTGGTTTCAAAACAGAATACGGCGTTGATGTCGAGCCTCCGAAGACACTGAAGCCGATAGCAATTAAAGACGAAAAAAATTGGGATAGTGTACTTGATGCCATGCACGGCACTGTCAACAAATCCCACGGTTCTGGGTTTCGGGCCTTCTCTGGCGCGTCTTATGTGTCAGCGGGCAAAACCGGAACAGCACAACTTTTTTCGGTCGGTCAAAACGAAAAGTATAAAGCGGAAAACGTTGCGGAACGACTCCGAGATAACGCTATGTATGTAGGCTTTGCACCTTACGAGGATCCTGAAGTGTCTATCACCATTGTATTAGAGAACGCAGGGTTTGGTGGTGCGAACGCCGCGCCAATGGCACGAAACATGTTGGATTACTATTTTGTTAATTACGCACCGACAACAGCGGGCATAGGTGACGAAGCTGATGAATGATGCAATAAGCCATAACCGCCCCTCGCTATTACAACGAATTCATATCGATGGAATTTTACTTGTTGGTTTGCTCACCTTAATGGGTGTAGGCTTGTTTACTATCTACTCCGCGGGAGGACAAGACGCAGGTCTAATTCAGCGGCAACTCATACGACTAGGTTTGGCCTTGGCAGTGATGTTTGTTATGGCCCAAATTCCTCCCATGGCATACCGACGTCTTTCTGTCTATGGGTATGCGGTTGGGCTCATTATGCTAGTCGCCGTATTGTTGTTTGGCGATATGGGAAAAGGGGCACAACGCTGGCTCGACTTATATATCGTGCGTTTCCAACCCTCTGAAATCATGAAACTCGCCGTCCCCATGATGGTAGCTTGGTACATTAGTAAATTTACACTGCCCCCGCGCACGATTCACATCATCACGGGTTTCGCTATGGTAGCTGTACCTACTGTATTGATTTCAAAGCAACCTGATCTTGGGACCTCATTATTGGTTGCCAGTTCAGGTATATTTGCGCTTTTCCTTGCGGGAATGAGTTGGAAACTGATTGGCATAGTCGCATTGTTGGGCAGTGCTTTCCTGCCAATAATGTGGTTTTTCTTGATGCAAGCCTATCAAAAACAGAGGGTGATTACCTTTCTCAACCCCGAAAGCGATCCCCTAGGGGCGGGCTACCATATCATCCAATCAAAAATCGCGATTGGCTCTGGTGGTGTAGAAGGAAAAGGGTGGTTACAAGGCACTCAGTCGCAACTTGAATTCTTACCTGAACGCCACACCGATTTTATTTTTGCCGTTTTTAGCGAAGAATTTGGCCTACTCGGTGTATTAGGTCTGCTCGCAATCTATACGTTTATTATTGCTCGGGGTTTACTGATCGCAGTCAGGGCACAAAACGCCTATAGCAAATTATTGGCCGGTAGTATCACCCTAACCTTCTTTGTGTATGTCTTTGTAAACATGGGCATGGTATCTGGTTTGCTACCGGTAGTGGGCGTACCTTTGCCTTTAGTTAGTTATGGCGGTACTTCCATGGTGACATTGCTCGCAGGCTTTGGCATTCTAATGTCTATAAGTACACAAAAAAGATTAATGTCGCGCTAATGACCAAAATTAGGCATGCCCTACTTCTGTTTTTCTTATGCCTGTTGTCGGCTTGTGAATCCACTGGTCGCTACACGCAAAAAACTGATTCCGCGCCCAATTATGTGTACAAAGAACCCGATTTGTCTGATGCGCAACCCCAATACGAACCTTACCGTGAATTGAATCACCGCCCTTATACCGTCCTCGGTAAGCGTTACTTTCCCATTCTCACGGGTAAAGGCTATGAGGCAGTAGGCAGAGCGTCCTGGTATGGACAAAAGTTTCATGGCCACAAAACCTCTAATGGCGAAACCTATGACATGTTTGCTATGACAGCGGCGCACAAAACGCTGCCATTGCCCTCCTATGTCAGAGTAACTAATTTAGACAATAATAAAACAGCGATTGTCAGGGTAAATGACAGAGGCCCATTTCACGATAACCGTATTATCGATTTGTCCTATGCGGCAGCAAAAAAATTAGGTTATCAGAAGACTGGCACTGCTCGGGTTAAACTAGAAGTTATTCACGTAGACGTTAACGAACAAGTCACCGTAGGCAAAGGCCCAACGGTCTCTTGGCAGCAATACATGGGTATAGAGCCTGAGCCGGCGCCCGTATACAAGGATGCGTTTTTTATCCAGGTCGCAGCCCTAAGCGACCTCAGCCGTGCCAAATCGGTTTCGAGCGTTCTCAGTACACTGTATCAAGTCCCTTCTCAGTTACCGATTGAAAACAACATATACAAGCTGAGATTAGGCCCCCTTCACGACAAGTATCAGGCAAAAATGTTGCTAGAAGACCTAAGAAAGAATGGCTACCCCAGCGCATACACGGTAACTGAACAAATCGAAATCAACTAAAATTTTTTTGAACTTTTTGCCCGTTTGCTGGTTCGAAAACACTCAACAAGAAATTTGTTCAACTCCAACCGGATTTCTGACAGTAACCCGACAACGAAAATGGTAGTGAAAATTTTGGGAGTAACTTTTATACGACGGATAACCAATCTCTAACGCTATACGGTATTTCCTTGGTATCCATTTTCGCTTACGTTAGAATTCAGCTTTAAGAAACACATTTAACACTTCAAATACGGTAAAACAATGCATAATAAATCAAGACGCGCTAAACCGTTTCTTCTTTCTCATTGCCGCAAATGGGCGTTTGCGGTAGCAGCGTCAATCGCTTGTGCTAGTGCACAAAGCGCAGTTGTAATTCCTCCTCCACCCAACGTTGCCGCTGCGGGCCACGTTTTGATGGACTATGAGACCGGACACTTAATTACTGAACAGAATGCCGACATGCAGCTGGCGCCTGCTAGCTTAACCAAGATAATGACAATGTACGTTATTGGTAAAGAACTAGAGGCTGGCAATATTAGCTTGGAAGACGAAGTCACGATTTCTGAGAATGCCTGGGCAAAAAACTTCCCTGATTCTTCGAAGATGTTCATCGAAGTCGGCACAAAAGTTAAAGTCAAAGACTTGCTACGGGGCATTGTTGTTCAATCTGGTAACGACGCCTGTGTGGCCATGGCTGAACACATCGCGGGTTCAGAAAGTGCGTTTGCCAGTATGATGAACGCCCACGCTCAAGCACTGGGTATGACCGCAAGCCACTTTGTCAATTCTCATGGTTTACACGATCCTGATCACTATACCAGCCCGAGAGACATGGCAACACTATCACAAGCGCTGATCAGCGAAACGCCTGACATGTACAAGATATACTCGGAAAAAGAGTTTACTTACAATGGCATTAAACAGTACAACCGCAACAGTTTATTGTGGGATAAGAGCTTGAACGTAGACGGTATCAAAACTGGCCATACGTCAGACGCGGGTTACAGTTTGATCACGTCAGGGACACAAGGTGATATGCGTTTAGTGTCGGTAGTTATGGGCACAGAAAGCGAGCGTGCTCGTAAGGAAGAAAACAAGAAGCTATTGCGATACGGTTTTAGGTTTTACGAGACAGTTACCCCTTATGAAGCAGGTGAGAGTTTCGTCGCACACCGCATTTACATGGGTGATAGAGAAACCGTTGATTTGGGTATTAATGTTGCCACACCATTAACGATTCCCCGCGGCCAAGCAAAAAATCTACAAGCAAACTTCGAGCTTGATCAACAGTTAGAGGCGCCCCTTGCTAAAGGACAAGTCGTCGGGAAGCTGTTTATTCAGTTAGAAGGTGAAGATGTAGCTGAGTATCCATTGGTTACACTCCAAGAAGTAAAAGAAGGTGGTTTCTTTGACCGCATGATGGATTACGTGATGCTGAAGCTTGGATTCGAGGGATAAGTCCCCATTTAGCCTGTTATAAGGCTATAACCTTTTGTGTTAGTACGGCCAGATTGATACAATCTGGCCGTTTTTGTATGAATCAGCAGCAAGGATATCTCTATGGATACCCGATTTGATGAACTTCTCGAGTTCCCCACATTCCAAACATTTAAAATCATGGGCGTTGCCGATGATAATTTGCCAGACCAAGTCGTTTCACGCCTGCAAGAGTTGGCGCCCGGCGATTACACGCCAACCATAAAGCCCAGTTCAAAAGGCAACTTTCATTCTCTGTCGCTGCGCGTTCGCGTAACTAGCAAGGAGCATATGGAAGAAATCTATACTGAAATTTCGAAATTAGAACTTGTACGAGTAGTGCTGTAAGTGAATACGCAGAAGGTCATTATCAGACAACTGGGTCTCCAACCTTATGAACCAGTTTGGCAAGCCATGCAATCACTTACGGATACCCGTGGTGAGCAAACGCAAGACGAAATCTGGTTGGTCGAGCACCAACCTGTTTTCACGCAAGGCCAAGCAGGCAAAGCAGAGCACATTCTTATGCCTGGCGATATTCCAGTGGTCCAAGTAGACCGAGGCGGCCAAGTCACTTATCATGGCCCGGGTCAACTTACTGTCTACCTCATGCTCGATATAAAACGCATGAAAATTGGTGTTAGACAGTTGGTTACCGCTATTGAAGAAGCAGTCGTCGCTTCACTTGGCCTATACCGTGTTGAAGCGTATCCGAGGAAAGACGCCCCAGGCGTTTACGTAGACAAAAAGAAGGTTTGCTCCCTCGGACTACGAATCAGAAAAGGCTGCTCTTTTCACGGTTTAGCACTCAACGTTAATATGGATTTAGAACCATTTAGTCGGATAAACCCTTGTGGTTACGCTGAACTAGAAATGGTAGATACAGCAAGACTCGGCGGCCCCAAAACGCTATCAGAAGCGTCTAACTCACTAATAACAACGCTAAAAGACGCACTCGATATTACCGAAACAGAATACAGAGAAGGCTTTGATGAGTAACCCACGACCTAAAGCAGGCTTGAAACTCCGCGACGCGGACAAAGTAAAACATATCCCGGTGACGATTATCCCCACCGAGAAAGAGGAAATGTTACGCAAGCCGGAATGGATTAAGATCAAACTGCCCCGCACAACGGAGCGTGTTGATCAAATTAAGCAAACACTTCGAAAAAACAATTTGCACTCAGTCTGTGAAGAAGCAAGCTGCCCTAATCTAGCAGAATGTTTTAACCACGGTACGGCCACCTTTATGATTCTCGGTGATATTTGTACGCGCCGTTGCCCATTTTGTGATGTAGCTCACGGTAAACCGTTACCTCCGAGTGCTGAAGAACCGGAAAAACTGGCAAAAACCATTGCTGAAATGAAACTCAAGTACGTCGTCATCACTTCTGTAGATCGCGATGACCTTCGTGATGGTGGAGCACAACATTTCGTTGATTGTATCAATGCAATTAGAGAACACAGCCCATCTACGACTATCGAAGTATTGGTCCCTGATTTCCGTGGCAGAATGGACAGGGCACTAGAAATTTTCAAAAACGGTGTACCTGATGTGTTCAATCACAACCTAGAAACGATTCCGCGTCTGTATCGTGAGTGTCGACCCGGCGCAAACTATCAATGGTCTCTCGATTTGTTGAAGAAATTTAAGGCGCAACATCCAGAAATTCCAACTAAATCTGGTTTAATGATGGGTATGGGTGAGACTAATGAAGAAATTTCTAAGGTGTTAGAAGATCTGCGCGCCCACGATGTTGATATGTTAACACTTGGCCAATACTTGCAACCCAGTCGCCATCATTTCCCTGTTAAGCGCTACGTGCCACCAGCAGAGTTTGATGAGTTGGGTGAATTTGCAAAGACCATTGGCTTTTCCCATGCTGCATGTGGTCCTATGGTTCGTTCAAGCTACCACGCCGATCGCCAAGCGGCAGGTGAAGAAGTCAAATAACCACCATATATTGATAAAAGCCATGACCCTGTCATGGCTTTTTTTTGGGCGACATACAGTGCACCCCTCGCACCATGCTGACCATGACAAAGCTCAATTGCATCAATAGAAACCATGCCATCCATTTAGTCATGGGCACCCAATGCCAATCATTACCTTGACTGGGATAAACCCAAATCCGTGTATACGTTGCGATATTTTCGGCCAGCCAGATAAAAAAGCTCACCAGTGCTAAGCCCAGTAACAGTGGCATATGGCGATAAACGCCTACGACATTAAAATAGATGCGCGTTTGTCCGAACAATAGTACGGAGAACGCAACCAACAGCCAACGCATATCCCAGATATAGTGATGCGTAAAGAAGTTGAGGTAAACACAAACTACGAATATCACCGTTGCCGTCTTTGTTGGGTATCGTTCAAATCTAAATTCGAATATTCGCCACACTCTAGCAATATAGCTTCCCACTGCACTATACATAAAGCCAGTAAATAACGGGACATTACCAATTCCTAGCACGTACTGCTCAGGATAATGCCAAGACCCAATGTGCTCGGAGGTTTTAAACAGTTCCATTAAAGTCGCTACTATATGAAATATGAATACCACCTTGGCTTCTTTCATCGATTCCATCCTGAAAACCAACAATCCGAATTGGAACACAACAGCAGCAATGAACAAAAAATCGTATCGATGTAGCGCTGTAAAAGGGTACCAAAAACTAGTGGTTATCATAACAAACAACAGAAAACCACCGAATAAACAGGCACTCGCTTGCTTCACACCAAACCACCACAGTTCTCGCACAAATACCGAAACACTTTTGATCATTATTAACGTTGCCATTGAAACGCCCTATCACACATTAGCCTCACTATATTCAGTGGTTATGCGCATATAGTGGCGTCAATATGCTAATACGCAGTCTTTCTTATGAACCGGCAATCACACATTGCGCAACCATTCACTGCATTTTGTATTTGCAGATACTTCGTTTTATCGATACCATATCCGTAACCAGTTACGGAATATAAAAAATGAAACCTTATCATGAGCTTGGGCACATTGCCCTGGGTACTGCATTAAGAAACTTAGCCAATGTTGTTTCAAAAGACGCAGAACATACCTACCGACATTTCGGCTTCGACATCGAACCAAAATGGTTTCCCGTTTTTTATGTACTGGCATCAAATGGGCCAGACTCGGTAGTCAATATCGCGAAGACAATCAACCACTCCCATGTATCAGTGAGTAAGATTGTCAAAGAAATGAAAAACGCGAATATCGTTGCAAGCGATAAGTCACGATCTGATTCTCGAGTCACTGTCATTTCCCTCACTGAAAAAGCCAAGGCGATGATCCCCGCCATGGAACGTCAATGTGAAGCGGTGGATGCCGCCATGCGTCGTTTAGCGCAGGAATCAGGAATTGATCTGTGGCAATCAGTAACCACTACCCACCAGCACTTACAGTTTCGACCTATCAGTGAACGGGTAAATGAAGATGTTAACCCAAGCGAAATTCAGATTGTCGACTATGCGCCCATTTACCAAGATGCATACAAGCAGCTTAACGTCGACTGGATTAGTCAACACTGGACCCTGGAGGCGCCAGATTACGAAGCTTTAGATAACCCACAGACTTATATTCTGAATCAATCGGGGATGATTTTAATTGCGCTCTACCAAAACGAGCCCGTTGGTTCTTGTGCACTTATCAAGATGGATAGTCATACATATGAACTCGCCAAAATGGCCGTATCGCCCAAATGTCAAGGAAGAGGTATTGGGTTGACGTTGGGCAATAAAACGATTGAGCGCGCAAAACAAGTCGGAGCGAAACGCCTTTATCTGGAAAGCAATAGCGTACTCAAACCAGCGCTTAGACTATACGAAAAACTGGGTTTTAAGCACATTGACGGTACTCATTCACCATATGACAGATGCGATGTACAGATGGAGCTATTCCTCTGAAACATCGCATATTTGCAGTCACTTAAGTTAATAAAAACGTCATAATTTTGTATTTGCTTCGGGTTGAGAGTATCGGTTATGTTAGCCCTGCCCCCGTTTAAGCGTGGGTATTATGATAGCTTCAGAAGCGAAAAACTTAAGAAAAGACTCCATCAGTACACGTTTTGCAATCGCTACACTACTTACCGTGGTCTGTATGTGCGTTTTGGTTTGGTCACAAGTTTATTTCGAAAAAAACTCGGTGCATTACATCAACAAAAAATCACGTTGTTAGAATTGTCAAACACGTTCAGGTGTG
The DNA here is from genome assembly GCF_057544385.1 of Alteromonas sp. 5NS40-0096. NCBI lineage: Bacteria > Pseudomonadati > Pseudomonadota > Gammaproteobacteria > Alteromonadales > Alteromonadaceae > Alteromonas > Alteromonas sp. 5NS40-0096. The sequence goes on along the minus strand of NZ_BAAJLQ010000001.1, from coordinate 402,004 downwards.
TTTTCAGCCAAACCTGCAAAGGATTTATCGACAATGAGCTTGTATCGAACAAATCACTGCATTCAATTGCTTTACACTTGTCACATGAATGAGTTGTTTATGGGTCGTCATCTGGTTAAGTTTAGTCAGTAGCGTGTCGTTCCAAAAGGCGCGTGAAAGACGCAGGAAACGATAACTTGCAAGACTGCCTTTGATTACGGAACTTCCCTTAGGCCAACCTTCGGGTGTAACCAGAATCCCTTTCACTAGCCTCTTAGTGACAAACCAATAGCTGACCCAATAAGGCAAATCAAGATATATGAGAGTATCTGCACATTGCAGCCTTTGCTCGAAGCCTGATAACACGCCCAGGCCATCAATAACCCAACCAGGTTCATTTAACAGCTCACTATGTTTGGTTAAAAAAGCCTCTTTGTCCAGCAATTCGCCTTTGACGTTGTATTGAAGCAGGTCTAATGAATAGTAATTGAGGCCTAAACGAGCGGCCAGGCGCTTGGCCAGCCATGACTTACCACTACCAGGTTTTCCAAATACGGCTACTTTTTGCATGACTCTGTCCCTTTATTTTTTAGGCCAATATAAATGAAAAAACCCGCATTAAAGCGGGCTTTAAATCGCAAGAATTGTGACTAGGCTCAACGAACTGTGGTGTTACAAAAGGTCCGTTGTTCATGTTTCAATTACCTAGCGTTCAATATACCTCACTCATGTGATAGAACTGAAATAGCGAAGCAAAAAGCCGAGTAACTTCAGCTCCCAATTGCGCGGGACTAATTAGTGCCTTGGGCTTGTGTCCAGCGCTTCACTTTCTCACTTAAAATTGGCATAGGCAGTGAACCATCCGTCAATACTTCAGTGTGGAACTTGCGAATGTCGAATTGTTCTCCTAACTCCGCCGTCGCTTGATCTCGCAGTTGGCGAATATGGCGTTCTCCAACTTTGTAAGAAACAGCTTGTCCTGGCATCGAAATATAGCGCTCTACTTCCGCAACAACATCACTTTCTGCCATTGATGAATTATCAAGCATAAACTGAATCGCCTTTTCGCGGCTCCATCCTTTTGCATGTAAACCCGTGTCCACTACCAGACGCATCGCTCTAAGCTGTTCATCGGCAAGTCGGCCATACCACATATAGGGGTCAGTAAATAACCCCATTTCTTTGCCTAAACTTTCCGCGTATAGCGCCCAACCTTCTGCAAACACTGTATAACCACCAAACTTACGAAACTCTGGTAAACCAGTGACCTCTTGTTGAATGGCAATCTGGAAATGATGACCCGGTGCCGCTTCATGGACACTTAGCGTTTCCATTAGGAACTTGGGCTGTGCTTTCAGGTTATGCGTGTTAATGTAAAAGATGCCTGGACGAGAACCGTCTGGCGCTGGAGACTGATAACTCGCGCCTGCAGCTGATGCTGCACGGTAGGGCTCAACGGCTTTTACAACATAATCTGCTTTGGGGAAAACCTCGAAAAGCTGTGGTACGCGAGCATCAATTTTCTCTTTGATTTCAGTATAAGCCTGGATCACTTCTTCTGATGTCTCGAAATAAAATTGGTCATCTGTTCTCAAATGTTCAAAAAATGCCGCCAAATCACCTTCAAACCCAACTGTTTCCCGGACTTTGTTCATTTCACTTAAAATTCGAGCGACTTCAGCTTGGCCAAACTCGTGAATTTCATCGGCACTCAATGGAAGCGTTGTGTGTTCTTGAATCTGGTATTCATACCAGGCTTTACCATTGGGTAACGCAGACAGTCCAACAGTCTCTCTTGTCGAATTGAGATATTCGTCTTGCATGTACTCAAATACGCGTTGGTATGCTGGAACTATGACTTTATTGATCGTGTCGGTCATCTCTGAGGTAAGTCGTGTTTTGTCTTCGTCGCTTATTTCAGCGTTGTCGGCCAACATACTCACAGGCCCATAAAAAACACTGGTCGTCACGTCATCGACGAGGTGAGCAGACAGTTGCGGTAGGACTTTCTCTGCAATAGGCTTGGGTAGAACAATCCCCTTCTCGACGCCTTTTTTCATGTATGTAATCGTACTGTCCATGTAGTCAGCGAACCCTTGGGCTCGCTTCATAAAATTCTCGTAGTCTTTTGTTGTATTGAAAGGTTGTGCCGACTGCCCTGATCCCAGCATAGCGAAGAAGGTATGTACGCCGCCCATTTGCGATAAAGGTACGTACTCGCCGCCATATTGCATGCCTTCTAAATTGTGAGCCCTGTCATATTTGAAGATTTCATAAGTTATCCAATCTTGTCCATCGAGCTTACTTGGGTCGATAGCTTCTAGGCGTTGTTGATATTTAGTCTCAAATTCGATTTGCCCTTTTCGTGCCGCATCACTCAAAGGTTCACCAAATCTATCATTGTATTTTTCTATACCAACGAAAGTGGCGTAAATCGGATTGCGTTCCATCATTTCCGCAAAATAGTCATCGGTTAATTTTTTGAGCTTTTCAGCCTCTGTTAACTGAACCGCTTCAACACTTGTTTCGGTAGGCTCGTTACTGTTGTTACAGCCAGCGAGAGAAGCGGCGGCTAAAGAAACCGCGATTGCGATGAGATGCTTTTTCATAACTGTCCTAGTCGTTTAATTATTATTTGAATTTACCCAACATCATTACAACACACTAAGGGTATTTGCTCGTAACCTAATGTGTTAGTGAATATTTCACGATGAATATTCGAAGTGGTTGGATTGTTTGACAGCAGAATAATAGTAGAATGGCGAGCAAAAGCCTATCCTAGCTCAACCACAAAGCGACAAACCACCCAATTTCGCGTCGACGAGCAGGTACAACAATCAGGTAAAACAATGCGAAAACATATTTATATTGCATACACTGGCGGCACAATCGGGATGAAACCTTCGGACCACGGTTATGTGCCAGCAGCGGGGTTTTTAACCAGTACTCTTGCGAAAATGCCAGAGTTTCACCGTGATGAAATGCCAAATTTCACTATCCATGAATATGATAATTTAATCGATTCCTCAGATATGAACCCCTCTGATTGGCAACGTATTGCAGATGATATCGCCGAAAACTATGATGCCTATGATGGTTTCATTATCCTGCACGGCACAGATACGATGGCATACACTGCATCAGCCCTCAGTTTTATGCTCGAGGACTTGGGTAAACCAGTAATCGTTACTGGGTCGCAAATTCCGCTGGCTGAATTGCGGTCAGACGGCCAAGTTAATTTGCTCAATGCCTTGTTCGTGGCTGCCAATTACCCAATAGCAGAAGTCTCTTTGTTTTTTAATAACAAGTTACTCCGTGGAAACCGCAGCCGCAAAGTCGATGCTGACGGATTTAATGCTTTTGATTCGCCAAACTATCCCCCTTTGTTGGAAGCGGGAATCAATATCCGTTTAGTGTCGGGAGAGCTAGCCAAGCCGACGTCTCAATCTTTGACCGTTAGCCCAGTAAGTGCTCAACCCATTGGCTTGGTAAGCTTGTACCCGGGTATCGCCGCCGAAGTGATAAAAAACACGCTTCAACAACCGGTCAATGCGTTAATATTATTAAGCTATGGCGTCGGCAATGCGCCTCAGCACCCTAAGTTACTTGAACAACTAGCCTATGCTCAAAGCAGACAAATCCCAATACTGAACTGCACACAATGCATGCGAGGCCGAGTCAATATGGGTGGTTATGCCACGGGTCATAGCCTTCAAGAAGCAGGCGTGTTGTCAGGCAGTGACATGACGCCAGAGGCAGCATTGGCAAAGCTCCACTACTTGCTAAGTAAAAATTTACCGTTCGAAGAATTACAACAAAAACTAACCGCAAACTTACGCGGTGAACTCAGTGACTAAGGCATCACAATGAACCAATACACAGGCGAACTGCGCAAAATGTCGGTTAGCGTAGACGACAGTAATATAGCGCAATATCACCTCGCCCTCGGCGACGAAAACCACTTGGTTAATGATTGGATTGGCAAATCCGTAAACATTGCTTATGAAAATGAAATTCGCTGTACACACTGCAATAGCAAGACAAAGAAGAGTTTCAATCAGGGATATTGTTACCGCTGTCTGATTACGCTCGCGCAGTGCGATAGTTGCATTATCAAACCCGAATTGTGCCACTACAACGAAGGGACCTGCCGTGAGCCTCAATGGGGAGAAGAGCACTGCCTGAGCGACCACTTTGTCTATATCTCTAACACAGGCAACCTAAAAGTTGGAATTACGCGACACGTAACAGATGGCGTATCAAGCCGCTGGATTGACCAAGGGGCAACTCAAGCCATTGCGATGTTACGCGTACCAGACAGATTGACGAGTGGCAAGGTAGAAATGCTGTGTAAACAACACATTGGCGACAAGACAAACTGGCGTACCATGCTAAAAGGTGTGATTGAAACCCGTGATCTGGCACAAAAGCGCGACGAGATTATCAGCCTGATCAAACCCGAGTTGGATGCCTTGGCACAAGAAAAAGGGCTACAGTCGTTCACAGTGTTAGATACGCCTGCAATTGACATTCAGTATCCTGTGGAGCAATATCCGGTCAAAATCAAATCACTAAACTTGGATAAAACGCCAGAGTTTGATGGCGTGTTGAAGGGAATTAAAGGCCAGTACTGGTTGCTGGACGACGATAGAGTCATCAATATCAGAAAGTTCGCAGGTTACCAAGTCACTCTCAGTGTCGCGTAACATGCCGAAGTTGCCATAGGGCGAGTCGACAGACTCGCCTACACTCTACCTAGTTAGCCAATTCAATCAGCCTCGAAACAAGCGCGTTTTGACTATCGCATTCATGGGGTGACAAGCCGCTCATGTAGCTGAAGGTTTGTTGCAATTCATTTCGGTCATTGCGCACTTTAAAGGCAAACTCTTCAGCTGCAGAACAGCGTTCCAAATCATTTGCCATGATGTCCAATGCTGGCATCAGCTCGTTGATACTCGCTGCCGTAGCAAAATTTGCTAGCCATGCGGCTCTTCCTGCTTCCCATTTATCATCGGCATCGAACTCATAGCTCTCAATTGCCGCGCGCCACTTCTCGTCAAAACCAGTCAATACATAATTAGCGACAAGGCCTAAATCTGGGCTGCAGTTTACATTGCGCTCTGCCTTGGTCATTTCTTCCGTTAAGTCATCAGCCGTTGCTAACCATTGCTCCAGGGTTTTACCGGAGTCGACACCAATGGCGGACAGTTTGGCCAACCTTAACGCTGAAAAAATGCCTGCACAGTTCCAATCAATGCCAGTTTCGACTACGCGAACATGCCAATAAGCCGCCTGTTCTCTGTCTATACTGACCACGAACTCGCCAGATTCAAAACCGCTCGCTAGGATATTCATACAACCTGCGTGGCTCGCTTGTGCGCAGCTGAACCAATAGCGATGAGCCAAAGGGAAATTGTCGAGTTGATGAGCAGCAATATGACCTGCTTGATATTGCCCATCGCGTAAACCAGACACACCCTGTTGTTCATAACTGTCCAGGGTATCCAGTAGGGATTGTGCTTGCGATACATCGTAGTCTTGCCCCGTAGATTTCCGCGCGTGATTTATCTCATAGGTCGCGCGCAATTGCGCATTTAGAATCGTTGCTTTTGCAACGTCATTAAGAGAATACTCGCGATTAATCTGCGCTAGGGTGTCGATATTAGCTTGTAAATAGGCTTGGTTTAAATCCTGCGGCTTCTTATGGCTTTCAAGATGTTGAGAAATGTTACTTAACGCGAGTTTCACATCTTCTATTGGCTCGCTTATGCTCAACGGAGAAAACAATAAAAGGCCCAGTAGGGTTAATGAATTCCTTATCACTACACTCTATCCTTAAAGTCCATTCGGCCTTTCACTGTACCTAACTTTCGCTAAATAACCAATTTATTTATTGACCAGCTATTTGTGTCGTTCAATCCCTGCATTTACGGTATCAAATGCGAGTCTCGGCGTTCTAAGAATTCTAGCCTGTCCAGTCGGTTTAGCCGCTCTTGAGCGAAGATAGCGAGGTCGGTCTCCAACTCGACAATGTCGTGCTGCAATAATTTAATCTCGTCTAAAATGCGAATCCGCTCATCACGAGTAATACCATCCTCAACCAATTGCAGTTCTTTACTCTCTATTTCATCAGCGATGTAGACCAATTGAGATTCGATGCGTGATAAGTTCACTTCCGCTTGCCTTACATCCTCTAAAGCTAACAGATGATCTCTTCCGGCAGCCAGCGCATCCAGATAATCTATTTTTAAATCTTGAGGGCAAATACCGTTATATTCGTTACCACGCCTCCCCTGTTTAAAACCATTTAGCGGGGTACAAAACTCTCTCACACCTTTAGCGTGACCTTTCTGGTATTGTTCGAAGTCTGGTGTTACGCCATATGCCGCGCAATCCGATTGATAGTCACCAACTTTTGTCGTGTTAACGCCATTTGCCCCATCTACATAGCCAAGCGTGTACCAATTGGCATTCAAGCATTCGTCTTGATTTAGGCTGGCACATCCGGCTAAAACCACAACACTGATGAGGGCTAGAATTAGTGATTTAAACAACTTCATTTTGACTCCGTAGCCTGTATGGCTTCCTAGCAATTGTTGGAAAATTTATCATTGATTGTACGTAACGCGTTAACTTTACGGTAAAAAATATGACGCCAAGCTGAACAAGTCACTACACGCTTTACGACATACGTAAATGATTTATTGGCATCTAAGATACAAAAAAAGGCACCGTAGTGCCTTTTCTTATTGTAGATTTTCTACACTTCTTGTCCGGACATAGAGGCAGCCAAGTCATCTAATTCGGACGACGTGGTATCAAACTCTCCGGATTTATAGCTATATTGCACACTGACGTGAAAACTAGAACGTCCATATTTCACTACCAGTTTGTCCGAATCAAAATGTTTTACGGTATTGAGGAAGCGGTAGGCATCTGGCTCTGATTCAAAGACATATTCGAGCTGATTAAGCATCAATGTCTCCTATGTACTTTTTCTCTATTATTGCTTCCAATCTGGGCAGCAATAACTGAACACTCGAATCAGTGTTGTCTAGTGTCAACCAACGAACGAGTAAGGCATCGAAATCTGCACTTGTGCCCTGCTCTAACTTCACAGTCATCATAGTTAACTGCAGTGCTTTGCGGCGACTTTCATCGGTAGCTGGAGATTCAACATTAAGCAGCAATTCTAGTTCAATGGTCGTGTCCAACCGACTACCACTGACTGTGAACCCTTCAGCCAACGCATTTTGCCAAGGTCGCTTTAGTTGTTCCCATGCATCAAGGCCTTTTGCCGACTCTAAGTCTTGGTTAACGAGGTGTTCCAAAACAGTAACGAGTCCCTGTACTTGCGCACGTTTCGCCGCTAATTTAGCTTTTGACTGTGCATTAGACCATTGGTGATACAGCGAATCCATTGCTTGATGTTGCGCACTCACAAGCTTTCTAGGGTAAGACAAGATTTCACTTTTCAGCTTCTCAAGTTGGCTATGTTGTTCAGCTTGCCCTAAGCTATTAAACTCGGATTTCAAGCGTGCTATTGACGCATCCAATGCCCTTATTTTACTCTCAAACTCGTTCTTTTTCTCAAGCCTCAGGGATTTGAGCGCATCAAACACAGCGTCATTGGCAGTTCGAAAGTCTTTCCATAATCTCGACTCTTGTCTACGACCAGAGAAGCCAATTTCTTTCCATTGTTTCTGTAATTTTTGAGCGGTGTTAGCGGCATCGCGACTTAACTCATCAGCCAACAACCCTTTCACTTGCTCAATTAAATCCAACTTGGCATTTTTGTTTTCTTGGTACCAGGTGAGCAGCACTTGAGTTACCTCAGCCAAAGCTTCATCCCACTTGGTTTTGAGGCGTTGGTAATCATCCGCATTCACATGTCCCGCGTCATGCCAATCTTTCTTGAGCTGCTCTACCGATTTATGCAGCGTGTCTTTATCTTGCGCTGTATCTAACAGACGCAGTGACTCGATAAGCGATTCGCGCTGCTTTTTAGCTTGATTGCGTTGGGCATCTTGTTGTGCGTAGAACTCTCGGCAAGGCTTGAATGCTTCCTCAAGCAATTGGTCAAACAATTTGTCCTGCTGACGTCCTTCTTCCGAGTCTTCTTGGCCAAGGCTCAACCACTGAGACCGCAGATATTTAATCGCCTTGGCTCTTTCACTAATATTCTCTGCCTGCTGCTCTGTGAGCTTTGTGGCTTCTTCTAACAGTGCCGGCTTGCGCGGTGCCGCGATGTAAGACTGCCATCCTTGCAAACGTTCCACTTGACTTTTGACGTCATCAAAGCGTTTTTGTAGCGCGCTTTTCGAACTGTCATCAAGTTGTGTGAAATCCGTATTTAATTTGCTAAAACGCGACATTGCAGGACGGAATCGTCCTTGACTGATCAGGTTAACAACTACACTAATATGGCGGCGACACGTCCCTAGTTTCTCATCAATGCGCTTTTCTCGACGCTTATTTTCCGCCGACAAACGTTTATTCGCTTCACGCCAACGGGCATTCCACGCCGACGGTAGAACAGGTAATGACTGCTTGAGTTCTCTCCACTGTTCATGGTCGAGAGCGCTTGCAGGCGTTAGTGATGTACTATTGTCTTGCTCGTTAACATACGCTTCGCCAGCTTCCAAAAATTCAACCACTGCAACGCCTTTGCGCTGAAGATTCGGAAAATCGTCAATTGTCGACTGCAGTTCTTGTAACCGATGACTTGCGTCTGTGGGCAAACTAGGCACTTTGAGTGAATATGCCTGCTCCAGCAATTCACTTGCTTGCTGCACCTTTTGTTGTGCTGCCTCAATTTCTCCCATAGTGACGTTATTGATGTTATCACTGATCAGGTTAGCAACACCGGCATTCGCACTTTCTAGCGCCGATGCTAAAGCCTGTTTGATATTTTGACGTTGAGCCTCAACCTGCGCAGCCGAGTATTCGAGCTCAAGTCTAGACAAATGCGTATTGAGCCGTTGTGTAATCAGCTCGTATTTATCCGAAAGTTCTTCGCCAATCGCCACATCGATACACTCAATTTCGGCATTCAAGGCAGCGTAGTCTTGTTTCAAGGTAGCGACGGAATCGCGCACTTGCACAAACTCATTCTTATCCAGCTGAGCCTGAAGTTTGGCGAGTACCATACGCATGTCTTTTTCGAGAACAATCGGCTTATTTTTAGCGGCGACTAAGTTATTAAGGCGAGTGTCGATCGCCGCCTTTATCTCTTGTTGTGACTTTCTTTGTAGTTTTTGCAGCAAGTCCGTATCTTGAGATGCCTCGATGATAAGTAACTGCGTACGACTATCAGCAACATTGAGGAAGAAGGTTTGCGTCACATTTTGACGGCCCACTTTTTCCAATAAAGACAAGGCAAAGGCCCCTTCTATCGCAAAGCCAATATTCTGACTTAGTGCTTTGACGACTAAATCTGCATTTGCAGACTCTATCAAGAAACTTTTCTTTTCCTCTGCAGACAATTGGCCATCGTCATCCAATAAGAGCCTTTCCACCGCCTGAATGGCTTGGCGTTTGACTTTATCATTGGCTGCAATCTGTGACATTTTTTGCCACAGTGCGAATGAATCAAGCTTGGAAAGAGCAGCGAGACTTACGTCTGGATCTTCGTCATTAAAAGCGAGCTCGTGAAGCACGCGACGTTCGCTACTGACGTCGCTGGATAATTTGGCCACTGCAGCAAGCCGCTTTTTGGCGTCTTTACTGCTATGCGCCGGCGTGAAAAATCGATTAAATATCATCCTGTTTAAACCGTACTATGGTCCTTTTGTCTTGGTCTGTCTTGAGCTCTGCTCGCAATTCACTCTTGCTCTTATGAACAATTTCACCTTCTTCATTCACCGTCATGTGTTCATTTGAGCGCTCAACTTTTGCTTGATACAAGAGCACTGCTTGCAGTGTATTTTCTCTCTGCTCATCGGACAGTGCTGTACCATCAGGCCACTTCCCGGTTTCTGCGGCAAAACGCAGTCTTTCATATATCTCAGGCGTCATCGACGCCACTAACATTTCTACATTCATTTTGAAAATCGTTTGATTAGCACGGCTCGAATTCGGCATACCACATACCAAATCATACCGATTACACTGGTTAGCACCGCAAGGTTAAACTGCATGCTGCCTTTTGCTGGGCTTCCCCAATACATGAAGCCGAAACCAGCGATGAACAACAGCATTGCTAGCATCGAATGGTTTTGTAAACTATGCAGCTTTTTGAAGCGCATAAAACTCTGTTTTCTCTGAATATCTTCCGCGGTAGCTTCACCGAGAGCAAAATTACAATGAGGGCACACTTTGGCCTTATCGGAAATCTTTTTACCACATGAAGGGCAATCTATAAGTGCCATATCAAACTCCAAATTCTCGAGTTATTCAGCCCAGCTCAATTGCCGTAACTTTGTCACGTACAACATTCATAACGGGCTAACGAATTGAATGGATCAAGCTTGATTGCTTGAAAACAAACTATCTGCCTGAGGAGCAGGCAGATAGTTTGACGGAAAAATCAGAACGGCTTATTTCTCGGCACGTTGCCAGTATTCTTCTACCGTTTCTTTCATTTCTTTACTGAGGAGGATAATACCAAACAGGTTAGGTAACGTCATTACAACAATGGCGACCGCGGATAGAGCCCATACCAGTGTCGTATCTGAAAACGACGCCCACACAAACCCCGCGACATAAATGACGCGATAAGGCATTACCGAACGTGGGCCTAACAGATAAGTCATAGCACGGTCACCATAGTATGACCAAGCGATAGCTGTTGAAAATGCAAACAACAGTAAACCGATTGATACTATGTACTGGCCATAGTCACCGAAATACCCTTTAGTAAAGGCTATCGTTGTTAGGGTTGCTGAGTGAACCAATGATTTACCACTTACAACAATATTTTCTTTTACTAGCCTGCCATCAGCTACTTCGAGCGTACCCGTATACAAATCGTCACTACCAACTTTGTACACCACACCTTCAGCGATTGAGCGAGAATTTAGCAATGTAAAGCCAGAGCTAACTGCCGTACCGTTAACAACGCTGATGCTGCCCGAATAACGCTCGATACTGTTGCCTTCAACGCCGTTAATATACTCATACAAGTCTTGTACATCTTGCTCTTTGGTATCATCGTATTGGCCACTGATAAACATCATATCAGAACGGTCGAAGACGTTTTGATGCTTCTCTTTCCATACACCAGAAGACAAAATAACAAGACCAGTGATAGTACAAATGATAATGGTATCAATGAAAGGCTCAAGCAAGGACACCATCCCCTCAGAAGCAGGTTCCTTTGTCTTTGCGGCAGCATGCGCTATGGGTGCTGAGCCCTGACCAGCTTCATTTGAAAACAAGCCGCGGTTAACACCTCGGTTAAAGGCATAGGCAAGCGTCGCTCCCAAGAAACCACCTGCCGCAGCTGAGCCAGTAAATGCGTCTTGAATCACACTCATGAAAGATGGGCCAATGTTTTCGATGTTAGCGAAAATGACAGCCAGCGCGCCAATCAAATACACAATAGCCATCAAAGGTACAATTTTCGATGTAACCGCAGCAATACGCTGGATACCACCAAGGATAACCAAGGCTAATAAAATGCCTAAAACACTACCAACAATCCAAGGTTCGAAACCAAAAGTGGCTTCGATACTCGTGGCAATACCGTTGCTTTGAGGTAAGTTCCCCGTACCAAAAGAGCAGATGACCGTAGCTATAGCGAATGCCACAGCCAACCATTTCATATTCAAACGGCGATCCATAAAATACATGGGACCGCCAGCCATAGTGCCGTCTTCTGTCTTCACGCGATACTTGTGAGACAAAGTCACTTCTACAAATTTGGTTGTCATACCCAAAAAGGCGGTCGCCCACATCCAAAACAGTGCAGCTGGACCACCTAAGAAAATAGCAAATGCCACACCACTGATGTTACCCGTGCCTACGGTACCGGATAACGCTGTTGTTAGCGCTCTAAAGTGAGTGGTATCACCCGGGTCGTTACTGTGGTCAAACTTGCCCGTAACAACTTTCCACGCGTGCTTAAAGAATCGAATTTGTGGAAACTTGAGGTAAATCGTAAAGAATAAGCCTACCCCGAGTAGTACAAACGGAAACCACGCTGCACTACCTAGTAATCCGTCTACGGACACTAGAAAATTATACAATCCTTCCAAGTTGAATCCCCTTGTTGTCGTTATTGTTGTTTGTTGTTATTTGATGTGAGCGATAACGGCTCGAAGTGCAACTAGCAAATCTTCACCCAACTGCTGGCTACGTTGACCCGACCAGCCATAAACCGGATCAGGCACATCATTATTGTCTTTGAATGGCATCTCTACGGTATATGCCAAACACTTAAACCTCTCACCAACGGCGTTTGACGCTATGGTTAAATCAGCCTGACCAGGCGCATCCTTTGGATACCCATACACATCCTGAAATTCAGGCGTGGTTTGCAGTAATGTTTGTTTAAATAGATTTTCGATCGCAGCAAGCTCGTCGTCATAGCTAGGAATACCTTCGCAACCTGCTACGAAATTATACGGCAACGCCTCATCTCCATGTAAATCCAAGTATGCATCTACACCGACTTCTTTCATTTTTTCTAAAACGTAGAAGACTTCAGGACTTGACGTTAAAGACGGTGTTTTCCACTCGCGATTGAGATTAACACCTACAGCATTGGTTCGCAGGTGCCCTCTCACCCCGCCGTCGGGGTTCATATTCGGCACGATATAGAACACCGCATCTTCGAGCAACTTGCGGGATAAGCCGTCTTGTTCGTCAAGCAAGCGATAGATGATACCTTCTGCACACCATTCGGCCATTGTCTCGCCCGGATGTTGTCTTGCAGTAATCCAAATGTGTTTTTTAGGCTGATTTTTTGCGCTGTCGTCACCAATTACGAGAAGTGACATGTCGCGGCCATCAATGGTTTGACCGAGAATCAAATGCTGGCAAAGTGGAGAGCACTGTGCATCGCTGACTAAGTCAAGGTGCCTCTCGTAACTGTAGGGCGTAAAATAGGCAAAATAGACAGTCTCGTACTCAGGCGTAAAATCAAAACTGAGATTTTCGCCATCAAATTCCGCTTCCACTCTAAACCATTCGTTGCGGTCGTAGGATGCCACCACGTCATAACCTTTCCACCCCTCTGGGTAGGCTGATTTAGCGAGGTTTTGGATTTTGAGATTATGGGGCTGAAGTGGTGTGGTGTAGAGCCTAAAATGAAACCACTGATAAAAGTCGGATTGATTGTCCTTATTAATTTCAAGGACGATGTCGTTAGGATGTTCAGCACGGATAACAGAAATGTTTCCACTGTCGAACTGACTCGATATCTGCATAAGAGCTCATTTATTGTTTATTATTTTGAAGGCGTAATTTAGCATACACCCAGACCACAATACCACGCTGATCAGCCCAAAATCTGGAAACAATAGTAAACTTTTAGGTCTCGTCTTGGCTTTGTTGATTTTCCTCGCCTTTTAACCACGTTTGCAGTTTGACCTTAGCCGTCGTGGTATAACCAAACGCGCGGTCGATAATTTGCATATTGCTATCTAGCAGATAATACGAAGGATACCCAGGCACATTAAAATTTTGTTTGATCATCTCGTTGCCCAAGAACACTTCTCCCTGTGTATTGGTCTCGACGACAAAGCGTTCTACTGACTCTGCTGAGGGGTAGTCGAGCGCAATGCGAGCCACATTGACTTTACTCTGATCGACAAAATCTAAGTTACCAATACTGTAACGGCAGACATTACACCACGGCGCAAAAAAATAGATTAAGGTGTATTTATCTGGCGACGTTGTCACACCGGACATTTCGCCATCCAGCGTCGGCATTGACAAGTGATGAATAGACACGGATTCGCCATTTGGCAACATATCGCGAACCTGCCATTCACTCACGCCATACAACACCACCGCAACAATAGTGATATCCCTTATCCATTGGATCAGTTTTGACTTACGGTTGGATTGAGACGGACTAGACACAACTACCTCTTACTGCTTAATGAGAAAACACGCCGACAAGGCTATTGTACGCAACAGACCGGAGTAGCACGAAAAAATTGCACAAAAAAGGCGAACTTTCGTTCGCCTTGGCCACATCTAATGATGGTTAGAGTGGTAACGTTGGGAACTTGATACCTGCCATATCGCGCACGATACGCATGACTTGGCAGCTGTAACCGAACTCATTGTCGTACCACACGTATAAGGTCACTCTGTTACCCGCTACTATGGTTGCTTGAGAATCGACTACAGACGCGGCTCTTGAGCCAACTAAATCGCTGCTCACTACTTCCGTGCTTGCCGTGTAATCAATTTGGTGCTGCAGTGGTGAGAACAACGCGGTGTCACGTAAAAATTCGTTGACTGCAATTTTGTCCGTATCTTCTTTTAGCGTCAGATTTAAAATCGCCAAAGACACGTTAGGCGTTGGAACGCGAATCGCGTTACCCGTTAATTTACCAGCGAGTTTTGGATAGGCTTTCGCCACCGCTTTTGCCGCGCCAGTTTCAGTGATGACCATGTTCAATGGAGCACTTCTACCACGACGCTCAGCTTTGTGGAAATTATCAATTAGGTTTTGGTCATTGGTATATGAGTGGACTGTCTCAACATGACCATTGTCGATACCAAAACGCTCATCAAGCGCTTTCAACACTGGGGTAATCGCATTCGTTGTGCAGCTTGCCGCTGACACAATATTGTCTTCTGCTGTTACATCCTGGTCGTTTACGCCATGTACGATGTTTTTGATATTGCCTTTACCAGGCGCTGTTAACAATGCCTTCGCCGCACCTTTTGACTGAAGGTGTTGACCAAGGCCTTCTTCATCTCGCCACATGCCCGTATTATCAACGACAATTGCGTTATCAATACCGTATTGCGTGTAGTCGACTTCTGAAGGATTGCTTGCGTAGATGACCTGAATGTACGAGCCGTTTGCTTTAATCGCTTTGCGCTCGTGATCAACCGTAATGCTACCGTTGAATGGCCCGTGTACTGAGTCACGACGAAGCAAACTTGCACGTTTCTCTAAGTCGCCGTCTTTCCCACCGCGAACGACAATAGCGCGAAGACGCAGTTTATTATTCTTACCCTGGCGTTCAATAAGTAAACGAGCAAGCAAACGACCGATACGACCAAAACCGTACAAGACAACGTCTTGTGGTGTTTGTACATCATCTTTGCCAACTACTTCACCTAATTGGTTCTGCAAAAACGCATCAAGGTCCGTTTGATCGACTGCTGAGCCGTAGTGAAAATCAAAAGCTAATTTACCGATATCAATTTGCGCTGGAGCCAATGTCATTGTGCTGAGCGCTTCAAGAATGGGGTAGCTTTCGCGCAGTCGAAGTTTGATGCCTTCGTGCAAACGAACTTTTCGATGCGCTTTGATCACATCAATCGCACTTGCATTCAACAATGGGCGTCCATACACTGAGATTTCTACCGAGTGGTTACGATAGAGCTTACCAATCAAAGGTAGCATCATCTCTGCGTATTCTTGGCGCTCTTGCCAACTACTTTGCAATTCCTGTTCGTACTGTTGATTCATGTTTCTGCCTTCATAGAGCTGACTAGATGGTGGAAAATCAATCTGGAGCGTTTAGAATTGTAGGGTACACTTGGGCATTGAAGCCGAGGTGAAGAGTCGCTCCAGATATCGACGGAGCAAATTGTAAAGAAACATTAAAGGATTACCAAATTGTTGTTTAGTTTCAAATCGTTACTGTCATTTGATAAAAAGCACACATTATTTAGTAAGTTTCCAACATCTAGGCGACTTGCAATACTCGGTGTTATTCCCCTGTCTCTGCTTCAGGGATGTGATTCACTGTTTCCTCCGACAGTCGCGGAAATCTGTACACAGAACCCACACATGTGTAATGACCTAAATCCCGACGCATGGTGCAGAGCGGAAAAAGCAGAGATTATCAAACACAGGTTTGCCAACCGAAAAGATCAATCCGAACAACAAAAATACCAACTCATCTTATTGTTTGAAGACTACGAAAAGTGCATCGTCAAAGCGTCAGGTATTCAGCACATTAAATACCGAGAGAAGGAAACGGGCAGAATGAAGGGCGTGTTAACCGCGCAGCGCGAGCTTGGCCGGCTGGCCAGGGAAACCCGTCACTCCAACGACCCTCTTATCGCTTATTATCAATGGTCTAGGCACGGGCATGAAGATTCTTTAAAGCGGTTTTTATACCATGAAAAAACGGGCAATTTAGAAACGGCTGAGCTACAAGTCGCCTTGTCTACCATAAGAATGAAAGAAGACCTTTTTGAGGCGCGCAAAGCCTTGTATAAAGCCCTAGCGCTCTACACTTCTGACCAAGAAGTCGATACAGAAATCTTCCCGACACTCGTAACCATCCACTTAGGTCTGGAAAAGATTCAAATGGCCTACGTTTGGGCACTTGTCACTTCGTATTTTGCCGAAAATAAAATCAATATTCAGCGTAAAGAACAGATGAGGATTCAAAATAATCTAGACGAGGCGCTGTTAGAAGACATAGCCGATGAGATAATCAGCGCAATAAAAGCCAGAGAATTTGATGCCAAAGCTCTGGGAATCTCGAGAAACTGATACGACGTCTGTAAGTAAGTTTCAAAAAAATACTGAGACAAAAGTGTAAATGCCCACTTTTTTTGCCTAAATCGCTTGTTGTAGTACCGAACAAAAAGCATAACTGTACATTTTTTGTTCACTAGAAAATGATAGGCTGCTTGATAAAATGTGGGGTGCAAGGACGGCGGTTCCACGTGTCGCTTTATTTACCAAAGCGAAGCAAGTATACGTAGTACGAACAAAAAGCGGTAGAGCTATTACGGCTAATCTAGGCTCACTTTTCAAACCGAGATAGCCGAGCAATTATGTGAGATGAAGGTATTATTTGGGTTGGAAGTTCAATGACACTGAGTTTACACAATAACGTTGCCCCGTAGGCGCGGGGCCATCGGGAAAAACGTGACCAAGATGACTTTCACATTGCTTACAAAAAATCTCAACCCGCCGCATACCCAGCGTGTTGTCTTCTCGATAGCCTACGTTATCACTCTCGGTTTGCGCATAGAAAGAAGGCCAGCCACAACCTGAATCGAATTTGGTTTCAGCGGGGAACAAATCGACGCCGCAACACTTGCATACAAACATTCCCGGGCGCTTTTCATCGAGTAGCGCCCCAGTAAATGGCCTTTCAGTTCCCGCTTGGCGACACACTCTGAACTCTTCATCAGTTAATAAGCTTTTCCAATGTTGTTCAGATTGCTTGGTCATAATCGCCTCTATTTTTTTACATTAATCTGCGGACGGCCTGCTTGGCTCCATTCAACGTGATACTTTTTACCTTCAGGCTTATCAACACGTTGGAAGGTGTGCGCGCCAAAGAAATCGCGCTGACCTTGAAGCAAATTAGCAGGCAACACTGCCGTACGGTAAGAGTCATAATAACTCAATGCAGACATCATTGCAGGGCAAGGAATACCCGCTACAGTGGCATGGGCAATAGATGCACGCCAGTCTGCCTGATATTTATTAATCTTTTGCGCAAAGAAAGGATCAAGCAACAGGTTTTTTAATTCCTCATTTGCTTCGTATGCCTGCGTGATTGATTGTAAAAACACAGCACGAATAATACAGCCTGCACGCCAAATTTTAGCAATCTCGGCGAAGTCCAACTGCCAATTGTGTTCTTTTGCAGCCATTGCCATTAATTGGAAACCTTGCGCATAAGCGCAAATTTTAGAGCAATAAAGTGCGTGTTCTAATTGGTCAATAACAGCCGCTTTTTCACTTTCAGGTACTTCTGGTGCAGTCGGACCTGGCAACATGTCACTCGCGATAACACGTTCGGACTTCAAGCTAGATAAGCTTCTCGCAAAAACAGCTTGCGTGATCGTCTGAGCAGGACTCCCTACTTGTAACGCACTTACCGCGGTCCACAAGCCCGTTCCTTTTTGGCCAGCTTTGTCCATGATCACATCAACAAGAGGACGGTCAGTTTCTTCATCTTGCTGTTCTAAAACCTCGGCACTAATTTCAATTAGATAGCTGTTAAGTTCACCTTGATTCCAACGGCGGAACACTTGTGCGATGTCATGAGGCGTCATGGCTAGGCCCTGGCGCATAACGTGGTAGGCTTCACAGATCAGCTGCATATCGGCGTATTCGATACCGTTATGCACCATTTTCACATAGTGACCTGCCCCAACAGGGCCGATGTATGTTGCGCAAGGGTCACCCTCTTTCACTGGTTGACCCGGTGTGTTTGACTCTATGGGCTTACCCGTTTGTGGGTCGACTTTCGCGGAGATGGCTTTGAGTACAGGCTCCACACGCGTCCAAGCATACGGGTCGCCCGATGGCATCAATGAAGGTCCAAATCGCGCACCTACTTCACCGCCGGACACCGCTGTAGAAAAGAAGATAAATTTACTTTTGTATTTAGCTTCTCGCTCTACCGTGTCAGTCCAGAGTGAATTGCCTGTGTCGATGACGATGTCGTCAGCTTCGATACCAGCGTCGATCAAGTGATGACACACGTGATCTACCGGTTCACCCGCTGGTACGGAGAGAATAATGAGATGTGGGGCTTTGAGTTTGCTCAGTAACTCAGTATAAGAACGGCAAGCGTGGATTCTGGGAGGCATTTCACCGCGCTCTTCGGTGTCGGCCTCGATGATAGCGTCAACTTTTGCTTGGTCTAAATCAAAACAAGCGATGTTGTAACCATGGTCTGCCAGATTCAATGTGAGGTTTTTACCCATCACGCCCAGACCGATAAAACCAATATCACACGCGGCAGAATTGTCCGCCATACCACCTTCTTTTTGCATGGGAGTCCCCTCAAATCTCAGATGGCTGTGCATCTTACCACCGTGGGCCTAGATGAACAGCAATGTCTGCTTATTTTATTGTTTTAGTCACAATTCCCTGTTCAACAAGGTTTACCGTTGGTAAGTCCATTACGCCAACCTTCACTACTGGTCAAAAAGTACCACCTAGTAAACCTTGTTTTTACTCACATCCAGACAAATTCGTTAAAAACGACTCATTGGGTGAGTTTCGCTATAACTAAAAATAGCAATGCTTCTACTCGCTTGCAGAAAAACATGCTGCATACAGATTTGAGGTTGCTCACTGAGCGACTGGTAACGGGTATCTAGATGTAGCGTCCAACCGCCTGCAGGCGACAATAATGGGATGTTGAATTTCACGTCCTCATTACTGGCATTAAAACACAACAACCAATGTTCGGGCGGGTTTTCGTCCGTCGGGATGCCGCGAATTTCTACTGCAAACGCCTGATTGTCAGGCGCTTGCCAGTCTTGTTGTTCTTTATTGTTACCGTCTGGACGATACCAGTGCACCGATAATACATTAGTGTCCAATTGATAATTGTCGTCTTCCATCAACAAATGACTGAGCAAACTGCTGTTTTTTCGCAAGCTAATCACATGTCGACAAAACGACAGAAAATCATCTTTGCGTTTATCTAGATGCCAATCCAACCAATTGAGTTCGTTGTCCTGACAATAGGCATTATTGTTGCCCTTTTGAGTTTTACTCAGTTCGTCGCCAGCCAGCACGTGCGGTGTACCTTGGGAAAGAATTAACGTCGTGAACAGGTTTCTTTTTTGACGTTCTCGCAAGGCCAAGATGTCAGGGTTATCGGTCTCCCCTTCTTCGCCATAGTTTGCAGATAAATTGTGACCATGCCCATCGCGGTTATCCTCGCCATTCGCATGATTGTGACGCTCTGCATAACTCACCAGATCTTGAAGCGTAAAGCCATCGTGATAGGTAATATTATTTACCGACGTATTAATATGCCTACGACCTTTGTGAAAGACATCTCGTGACCCCATTAGGCGCGTAGCAAAGTCCGCGGTAACACCTTCATCACCACGCCAGAACGCCCTTACCGTGTCCCTATATTTGTCATTTACCTCTAACCATGCTGGTGTAAATTGACCTAGTTGATACCCCCCAGGCCCTATGTCCCAGGGTTCCGCAATCAACACAGCCTGGCTTAGTACCGGGTCTTGTGCAATCGCTCTAAACATACCGGCATTGCGATTAAAGGCTTGTGGCTCACGACCCAAACAGGGGGCGAGGTCAAAGCGAAACCCATCAACACCGACAACCTCAACCCAGTGGCGTAAGGCATCGATTATTAACGTGGTCATACGCGGATGGGAAACATTGACTGTGTTACCACAACCAGAGTGGTTACTGTAAACCAATTCGCCACTTGGCAACTGCTCTAGTAAATAGGATTGATAAGGCCCAAAACCTCTAAAAGATAGCAATGGGCCATCTTTGCCACCCTCGGCCGTATGGTTGAATACAACATCAATGATGACTTCTAACCCTGCGCTGTGCAGCGCATCTACCATCGCTTTGCACTCAGTTAACGCATCATCTACTGCATATCTCGGCTCGACCGAAAAAAAGTTGATCGGGTTGTAGCCCCAATAGTTTGTCAGGCCTTTTTCGGTAATGTATGGCTCTGGCATATACGCCGCTAAGGGCATAAACTGCACACTCGTCACCCCCAACGCTTTGATATGTTCAATGACCGCGGGGTGCGTCATGCCAAGATAGGTTCCCTTGTGCTCATCTGGCACTTCAGGATGCAGTTGCGTTGCGCCTTTAACGTGAAGCTCGTAAACAATCCTGTCCTGATTCGCAATCTTGGGTTTGGCTGGGCGTTGATTATCATTTTGCTGTGCCAATACAACGCATTTCGGCATCATAAACTGGCTGTCATTTTGATACTGACGGCGATTCCAATGCAGTGCCCGGCTAAGTTTTTTAGCATAGGGGTCAATCAATAGTTTATCAGCCGGAGCAGAATGTAGCTCTGCGTCACCACGCTCGACTCGATAACCATAGAACTGTCCAATCTCAATCCCTTCGATGTGAGTGTGCCAAATACTTCCCGATTTACCCATCATTAGTACTTCATGCATGGGTTCTTCCGTGTCTGCATGAAACAAGCATAAAACAACAGCCTTTGCATCCGGGCAATAGACGGCAAAATTGCACCCTGATTCCGTCAGCGTCGCACCCATTGGGTGCGGCTTACCATGACTAACGGAAAGAGGATTCACCAAAGTCGATTGGTTATCCACTAATTCTCCTATTTGAGTACGATAAAGAGCGTCGCGAGAGGCGGTAGAGATACCGAGATGGAATGGGGTTTGTGATTCCATGAATGCGGCTCAGCATGCATTGAAGTCGGTACAGCGTGGTCACTGCCCCAATAAACACCTGCATCTGAATTAAAAATGACTTCATACTCTCCCTCGTCTAGCACGCCTAACCTAAAATCCTCACGTGGTACAGGCGTGAAGTTGCTCACTACATATACCTTCTGAGTATTATCGGCTGACTTTCTGACAAATGAAAGTACACTCTGTTCAGCATTTTCGTGGTCGATCCACTCAAAACCTGCTTCTTGGCTATCCAACTCATGCAATGCTGGAAAGGACTTATACAAACGATTCAAATCACGGTATACCGCTTGAATCCCTCTGTGTTTGTCGTAAGCCAGTACATCCCAGTCCAAACTACTATCGTGGTTCCACTCTTTCGCTTGACCTAGTTCATTACCCATAAAGTTGAGTTTCTTGCCTGGGTGGCCATACATAAATCCGGCGTAGCAGCGGTGATTAGCAGCTTGCTGCCATTCATCTCCTGGCATTTTACCAATTAGGCTGCCTTTGCCATGAACGACTTCGTCGTGAGAAATGGGCAATACAAAATTCTCTGTGAAGGCGTAAACCATACTGAATGTAATATCACCGTGATGGTAGTTGCGGTAAGCAGGGTCTTTGCTGATGTAATGCAAAGAATCATGCATCCATCCCATATTCCACTTAAAACCAAAGCCCAAACCACCTTCAAATACAGGGCGAGAGACTTGCGGGAATGATGTAGACTCTTCCGCTATTGTCATTGCATCAGGGAAATGACGATAGACTTCTTCGTTCATCCATTTCAATAGACTTATTGCTTCATAGTTCTCATTGCCACCATCGACATTCGGGATCCATTCCCCATCGTTACGGGAATAATCGAGATAGAGCATAGACGCGACTGCATCGACTCTCAGACCATCGACATGGTATTTATCTAACCAAAATAAGGCATTAGCTACCAAGAATTGGCGGACTGTGTCTTTACCAAAATCGTAAATGCAGGAGTTCCAGTCGTTGTGCCACCCTTTGCGTGGATCTTCGTATTCGTAGACATGGCTACCGTCAAATCTGGCCAACCCGTGACCATCTTCTGGAAAGTGAGCGGGTACCCAATCAATAATAACACCTATCATTTCTCGGTGACATGCATCCACAAAGGCTTTAAATGCATCGGGATCGCCAAAGCGGCTAGTGGGTGAAAACATACCCACAGGCTGATATCCCCACGAGCCATCAAAAGGGAACTCTGAAATCGGTAAGAGCTCAATGTGGGTATACCCCATCTCTTTTACGTAAGGAATCAAATCATCGACAAGGTCTGCATAACTTAAATATCGCTTGTCCTCTTCACCTGGTCGCTTCCAAGAGCCGAGATGAACCTCGTAAATACTCATTGGTGCTGAGTATTTGTCATGCTTTCGATATTCCATCCAAGCTTGGTCTTGCCATTCGTAGTTATCGTGGTCATAGACCAGCGAAGCATGAGATGGATATTGATCAGCGTGATAGCCAAGAGGGTCGGCTTTGTGCGGCAACGCATGTCCATGAGCGTCTTTAATCGCATATTTGTAACGCACGCCTTCTGACACGCCAGGGACAATCAGAACCCAAAATCCCAAATCCGTTTTTTGCATCGGATGTGAGGTTTCGTTCCACATATTGAAATCGCCGATCAGCGATACCGCTGAAGCATTTGGTGCGTATACCGTAAAACGGGTAGCCGATACACCTTCGTTGAGCGTAATCAATTGGGCGCCAGCTTGACGATAGAGATTCTGAGGCGCGTGGTCAATAAAATGAACAGCGTGATAGGCTGGCTCTTTAAACTGATAAGGGTCAACAGTGCGGTAATTCCCAGTCGCTGTTGTTACCTCGAATGCGTAGAGCTGACCCTCAGCTAATTGTTCGACAACGCCACTAAAATACGCGGTGTCATCTTGCTGTGGCAAAGTGCCAAAAATCGTGTCACCTGACAGGTTTGTTACTGTTACTGCCGTTGCTCCGGGGAGCCATGCATTGATTGATACCCCCTCTGGCAAGAGTGTTGGACCTAAATACGAAAATGGATGAGTACATTTCGCCGCTGCCAGTTGTTGCTCAATTTGCATGTTTTACTCCATTGTGAAGCCCGCACCACGCCACGGGCTTCCTTACTACCAGTGTGACGTGGGGATTACTGACTAGCTCGATGTCTAGCCGCGGTCAATGCATGTGCGAGCTGTTGAATATCATGCTCTGCAAACACATCTTCTAGGTTACGGCTTAGTTTTCGACGCCAGTTTGGATATTCATCGAACGTACCAGGAATATTAACGGGTTTGTCCATTTCTAACCAGTCTTCAAGCTGAAGACTGAGTAATGCGCTTGACCCCTGCGCCATGTGCACTTGCATGCCATAGTTTAGCGCTCGTGTCATACCTGTATGATTGACATCGCGCCCCACGCTATCGTCAACAGACAAGTGTCCGTGAAGCGTGTCCAGTATAGCTTGCTTATTCGCGTGTCGGTCAGTGTACAAGGTATTGAGTATGTCTTCCGTGGGGTACAAACCCAATTCTTTACCTAACTCTAAATCTAAACAGTGCCAATAGCCAATTAATGTTGGCATATCATGGGTTGTCAGCGTTGACATCGACTGCACAGGATAATGTGCCGGAGAAAAGAATCCACCGTCTTCTGCCTGCTCAAAAAAGAACACGCGATATGAGTACACACCATTGTCCGCGAGCTTACTGCGAATTTCATCAGGAACAGTACCTAAGTCCTCACCGATGACTAAGCTTTGGTGACGATGACTTTCTAGGGCCAAAATGCCAAGCAGATCATCTACAGGATAA
Organism: Alteromonas sp. 5NS40-0096; assembly: GCF_057544385.1. Classification (NCBI taxonomy): domain Bacteria; kingdom Pseudomonadati; phylum Pseudomonadota; class Gammaproteobacteria; order Alteromonadales; family Alteromonadaceae; genus Alteromonas; species Alteromonas sp. 5NS40-0096. The sequence continues at coordinate 377,930 of NZ_BAAJLQ010000001.1, read as the reverse complement.
TAAACATATCCGCCTTCCTTTGCGTCATCGCCTTTCACGACCCACCACAAACGCAGTAGAGCCATCACATGGTCTATTCTTAGCGCACCAGAAGAGGTCATGTTTGAAGCGAACAAATCGATAATCGGTTGGTATTGCTGTTCATAAAGTTTTTGAGGATCCATCGGCGGCAATCCCCAGTTTTGACCGAGTGGTCCCAAAATATCTGGTGGCGCTCCCACACTCGCATCAGTTTTGTATAAATCGCGGTTGCCCCAAATCTCGGCACTACCTTCACTTACACCGACTGCTAAATCGCGATAGAGACCAATGGTCATACCGGCATCCATCGCCGCTTGACTTGCCTGCTCTAGCTGTACGGCGGCTTGCCATTGCAAGAACTGGAAGAATTTGACCCGCTCGGCGTTTGCCTTTTTAAACTTAGCAACATCAGGTTTTTGGTATTCATTGAGTTTTTCAGGGAATACCGGCCAGCCCCAAGATGCCTTGCCCTCTTGGGCTAGCGACTCTTGTAGTGCGTCATAAACCGCCAACATTTCTAAGCTGTCGCCGCCTTCTTCAACAAAGGCTTTAAACTCGCGATTGACTTTTGTGTTTTTGGAAAGGTACTTGGCATTGAACTGCTCGAACACCAAAGACAAGGCGTCGAGTTTCAATTTCGCAACGGCACTGTAGTCAACATACTCTACCGCTCTCGCGTGATTGAGTGTCGTCTGGAATTCATCACTGCTGACTAGGGCCTGCACTGATTCAGCGTCAAAACAATCAATCGACGACACGTCGATGTACAAGTAGTTCAACCAACGACGAGAAGAAGGCCCATAAGGACTGCAAGAATATGGATTGGCGGGATATAAAGCGTGTATTGGGTTTAGCCCAATAAAGCCAGCACCAACGGACGCCGCTTGCTTCACCAAGTAGGTCAGGTCACTAAAGTCACCAATACCCCAGTTTTGTTGCGTTCGGATGCAGTAAAGCTGAACACTCAAACCCCACAACTTGTTGCCCTGAACTATATCGTTTGGCTTGTAACACGCTTCGGGCGCCAGAATAAGCCGCATAGTTCCAATCGTATCTTCATCGTCTTTAGCCGACAGCGCTAAACTGTGGTATCCCATAGGCAAAGAAAAAGGCAAGGCAACGACGTACTCATGGAATTCGACGTCTTGAATCTGAGCGACGTTAATAAGTTCTTCGTCAACAGGCACGATATCATGGGAGAATGCTTCACCACTTTCTGTCGTTACCGCTACCGTATAGGTATCGTTAGCAAGTTCAATCGGCAAACGCACAGTAATGTGTAAATTATCATTAAGGCGATTAACCTGAACTGGATTCAATGGCGAAAGCCAGACGTTTTTGGCTCCCTCGCCTATTTGCGCCTCCATTGCGTCAGCACTACTCGTGTCGTACCCCAACACATTGAGTAATTTCGCTTTTGTGTCCTCAGAGATAGATGCTGGGTTACCCCAAGCATCAACGTAATTCGTTTCAATGCCCCGCATTTCGACAAGTTTTTGCAGAACGTGATTGGTCATTCTTAATTATTCCTGTATCAAAACTAAGCGTCTGGTAAACCAGATAGCTGTGCTGAAAATGTACATTTTTTTAACATTATTGATTAAGTCGTTCTGCAACGAAACTGAATACGTTTGCATTAGCTTATTTTCGTAATTTTGCAACAAAACAGCCAATTAATTTTGCTAATTATGCCATTTTGATCCATACTTTACGTAATTTTTTTTCACCTTATTTAAAAAAACGAGGTTTAGTATGACAATTCGCATCGGTATCAACGGCTTTGGTCGTATCGGTCGCCTAGTAATGCGTGCAGCTGCTCAACGCGATGACATCGAAGTAGTAGCAATAAATGATCTTCTAGACACGGATTACATCGCCTATCTTCTGAAATACGACTCGACTCACGGCACATTCAGCGGTGACGTTAAAGTTGATAACAACGCATTGATTGTTGATGGCAAACACATCCGCATCACGTCAGAGCGCGATCCTGCTAACTTAGCTTGGAACGCTGTCGATGTTGACGTTGTCGTTGAATCAACTGGCCTATTCCTTACTAAAGAAACAGCGGCTAAGCACATCGAAGCAGGTGCTAAGAAAGTTGTTATGTCTGCGCCATCGAAAGATGACACGCCTATGTTTGTAATGGGTGTAAACCAAGACGCTTATCAAGGTGAAACTATCGTTTCAAACGCATCTTGTACAACAAACTGTCTTGCTCCGCTTGCAAAAGTATTGAACGACAAGTTTGGTATTGTTGATGGCCTTATGACAACAGTTCACGCTACAACAGCTACACAGAAAACAGTAGATGGCCCGTCAATGAAAGATTGGCGTGGTGGTCGTGGTGCTGGCCAAAACATCATTCCTTCATCAACTGGTGCAGCGAAAGCAGTAGGTAAAGTTATCCCTGCATTGAATGGCAAGCTTACTGGTATGGCTTTCCGTGTACCTACGCCGAACGTATCTGTTGTTGACCTGACAGTTAACCTTGCGACGCCTACGAGCTACGAAGCGATTTGTGAAGCAATGAAAGAAGCGTCAGAAGGCGAATTAAAAGGCATCATGAGCTACACAGAAGATGCCGTGGTTTCTAACGATTTCATTGGCAACCCTAATACGTCAATCTTTGACGCGACAGCGGGTATTGCATTGACTGACACATTCGTAAAAGTGGTATCTTGGTACGACAACGAATGGGGTTACTCAAATAAGGTATTAGACCTTGTTAAACACATCAGTCAGTAATTGATTCGATAACGAAAAAAGCGCACACGGTGCGCTTTTTTTATTTGTGCCATCCCCATACACCCCGAGTGTTTTGGTGTGATAGACTTATCAAAATTCATCGTACAAGATTCGCTATGCCTCAAACCGCCCATGCTTTACACATCCTTGTCAAACACAAGGAGCAAGCTGAAGACATTATCAAACAGTTGAAAAAAGGCGCTAAATTTCAAACACTAGCCAAAAAACATTCCACCTGCCCGTCAGGCAAAAAAGGGGGAGATTTAGGCGAATTTCGCCGGGGTCAAATGGTACCTCAGTTTGATAAAGTCTGTTTCAGTGCCGAAACGCTAGTGCCTCACCTCGTGAAAACTAAATTTGGCTGGCACGTGATTAAAATTTTATACAGAACATAGTGGCGCCCTCTTTTTCGCTCAAATAATGAGTCCTATTAAGCGTGCCCGATAGAAGGAACAATCTAGGTGAATACAGTAAAGAAAATAACCATAGACGGCTTACAATACCTCGACATAGATAATTCTCTAGCTCATTGTCGCGTCAGCTTGTATGGCGGCCATGTCGTTTCTTTTACTCCAAAACATGACAACAGAGAGCGTCTATGGCTCAGCCCAAAAGCCGTATTAGACGGTAGCAAACCGATTAGGGGTGGTATTCCTGTCTGTTGGCCTTGGTTTAGTGACGCTCACGGACAAGAGAAAGGTGCCCTGCCCTCTCATGGATATGTCAGAACTCAGCAATGGTCTCTAGACTCATCCAGTGAAAATGGTGACGGTACTATCGTCGAATTAGTTCCAGGCTTCACCCGAGACAAAGGCTTTGAGTACACGTGTGCATTAACACTGCGTCTGAGTGTGGGTAAAACCTTAAAAGTTGAACTGATTACTACCAATAACGATTCTGTGACTTTCAGCTTTGATTGCGCCTTACACACCTACTTTGCAGTGAAAGATATTGATAACGTTAGTCTCACGGGTCTCGATGGGCAATACAAAGATAAACTCTCTGATTGGCAACTCGAAGGTACGCCATCTCCCTATGTATTGAATGGCGAAACTGACCGAATTCACCTGAGTCAGCCTGAGACTATTACTATACTTATCGATGAACAAACCGCTACTGTGGTGGAATCTGAAAATCACGATTCTGTGGTCGTTTGGAATCCAGGAGACAAGGCAAAGACCATGTCTGATATGTCAGATGACGGCAACCGCTTCATGGTGTGTGTTGAAACGGCAATAACTCAGGGGAAAACCTTGGCACCGGGTAAGAGCGTCGCGCTTACTCAAATTATCAGCTAGCACCTTGGACGTATTGCTCTGTTCCTAATCTCACGCTTAAAACCGCTGGGGCATTGCCCTATGAGGGCGTGTTTGATGAGCGCATTCATATAAGAGTTTACAGGACACAATAGCGGCCAATAGGTTCTAAACAAACGCTTTAGTTTGGAACCTAACCGCTACCATCGTGCTTGTTGTCAATGGCGTGTTTTCACTCTCTACCCTTTTCATTCTTGACAGCTTCATTCAATTCATCGAGTTTCTTGTGAATTAACATGATTTCTATTTCGGTTTTAAGAGACACTTCGTAATTCTTGTCCATCGCTAATCTATCTTTCGCTGCTTGCCTATTCTGAGACATCATAATGATTGGCGCTTGTAATGCCGCTAACGTCGACAAGATTAAGTTCAGCAGTATAAATGGATACGGATCAAAGCTTTCCCCACTAAACAACCACACCGAATTAATGGTCATCCACGTTGCCATAATACAAACAAACAAGATAATGAACGTCCAAGAACCTCCGAAAGTGGCCACCCTGTCTGCCACTTTTTCACCCAGCGTTAATTGCTCATCAAACTGGTTGTTTACATCAGCAACGATGGTCTCTTCATCCGCAATGCTTTTTAGAACATTTTGCTTGGACGCTTCCAAATCGCCAAATTGAACATCAAAAATCAACTTCGCTAACTTATCGAAATATCGTTTCATAAATGACCTATATCATTGGTGCTTTACGCCTATAGTATTGGCATAATCGGGTTGTTCAGCAAGCAAAAAAAAGCCTGCTTCTAGAGCAGGCTTTGATAAGAGTAACAACGAATTAGACGCTTGCAGCGCCTTCGCAGGCTTCTTTTGCCAATTGAGTAATTCTGTCCCAATCGTTGCTTTCAATTGCATCATCAGGCGCAACCCATGAGCCGCCAACACATGCTACGTTCTTAAGCGCCAAGTAATCTTTAAAGTTACCTGGACCAATGCCGCCAGTTGGGCAGAATGTTACATCTGGGAATGGGCCACTGATCGATTTGATCGCTTTAACACCACCTGAGGCTTCCGCTGGGAAGAACTTCATGTGAGTGTAACCTGCATCTTTGCCTTTCATTAGATCAGAAGTTGAAGAAATTCCCGGAATAAGTGGGATTTCACTCTCTCTGCCAGCTTGTAATAAATCGGCAGTCATCCCTGGACTGATGGCAAATTTTGCGCCAGCAGCGATGACATCAGCAAGTTGCTGGGCATTTGTTACTGTGCCAGCACCAATTAACGCGTCTGGCACTTCTTGCGCGATAACACGAATAACATCCAATGCAGCGGGTGTACGAAGTGTCACTTCTAACACTCTAATTCCACCAGCAATCAGTGCTTTTGCCATAGGTACCGCTTTTTCAACGTCATGTACCACCAGCACAGGAACGACTGGTCCTGCGGCGAATATATCAGCTGGGGATAATTTCCATTTTGTCATTGTATCAACTCGCAATTTGTTGTTGTAAATACGCAGATGCACCCAGTAGACCATGGTCTGGCTCAGTGATCAGGTAAGTTGGAATATCTTTTACGTAGCTAGCAAGCACGCCCTTCGCCTCGAAGCGAGCGCGGAATTCACTATTTTGTAAAAATTCAGGGAATCGGATAGCAATACCGCCACCAATAAATACACCTCCGGTGGTCGCTAAATTAAGCGCAAGGTTGCCCGCAAAGCTGCCCATAATGCGACAGAACTGGTTTAACGCCAGCTCACAAATTGCACATTCATTTTTCAGCGCTTTGTCAGTTACGTCAGCTGGATCGTCAAGTAGCTTTTCGACGCCACTATTTAGCGCCAACGCTTTATACACATTGAGCAATCCGCGACCGGACATCACTTCTTCAGCAGACGCTCTGCCGTGTTGTTTTTGCAAATAACGCCAAACGATTACATCGGTCTCGTCAACTGGTGCAAAATCAACGTGCCCACCTTCACCATTGAGGGTTTGCCAGCCAGAAGCAGTTTTGGTGATGTGTTCAACACCCAAGCCTGTGCCTGGGCCAAACACCGCGATATTGCCATCATCTTCTGCACTACCGCCGCCAATTTGAATAACTTGTTCAGCAGTTAAAACCGGGAGTGAATGCGCAACAGCAGTAAAGTCATTGATAACCGCTAAATCAGTTAGCCCCAAACTTTCTTTCAACGCTTTTTGTGAAAACGCCCAAGTGTGGTTGGTCATGGTGACCTGATCACCTAAAACAGGGCATGCAATCGCAATACAGCCTTGCTCAAAGTTGATATGACTTACATCGTCAAAATACTGTTTTACTGCGAGTTCTAGCGTGTCGAAGTCAGTACACTTGTATTTGATAATGTCTGTTAGGCTAGCGCCATCGACGCGAGCCAAACGAATATTCGTGCCACCGACATCAGCGACAAATTGTGCAGCCATTATGCTTGCTCCGTATCTACAAACAGAGAACAAGCACCTTCTTCAGCACCTGTTAAGCTGTTTCTCATACCGCCAAACATTTCACGACCCATGCCAACGTGGTGGCGGGCGATATCTGCAGGTTTGGCTCCTCGATTGGCAAGTGTTTGCTCATCAACACAAAGCGTTAACTCACCTGTTTCAGTGTTTAATTCGATGATATCGCCATTGTGTACTTTGGCGAGTAAACCACCCTTGTAGGCTTCTGGGGTGACATGGATAGCTGCTGGCACCTTGCCAGACGCACCTGACATTCGACCATCTGTTACCAATGCCACTTTGTGACCGCGGTCTTGCAATACGCCTAGTGGAGGCGTCAGTCTATGTAATTCAGGCATGCCAATGGCTGAAGGCCCTTGGAAACGAACAACGACAACACAGTCTTTATCCAATTCGCCGGATTTAAATGCTGCATCAAGCTCAAACTGATCTTCAAATACCACAGCAGGGGCTTTGATGTGGCAAGTTGGGGAGCGCAATGCAGACGTTTTAATCACACCACGACCAAGGTTGCCACCGAGTACAGTCAAACCACCATCGGGCTTGAACGGTTCAGCAACCGTTGCCAAGACTTCTTTGTCAAACGACGATTCTGGACCCGCGCGCCACTCTAGCTGACCATCGTTTAGCGTCGGTTCTTGCGTATATCGCTCGAGACCATGACCACAGATAGTATTGACATCGTTGTGTAGTAAGCCTGCGTCTAGTAACTCTTTAAACAACAGAGACATACCGCCAGCTGCAGTAAAGTGGTTTATGTCGGCGTGACCATTCGGATAAATACGCGTCAGCAATGGAACGGCATTCGAAATATCTGAGAAGTCATCCCAATTAATCATAATGCCCGCAGCTCTAGCAACTGCAATCAAGTGCATAGTGTGGTTAGTTGAACCACCTGTCGCTAACAGTCCTACAAGGCCATTCACCATGGCTTTTTCATCGACGATATGGCCAATTGGCATGTAGTTATCGCCCAAATCGGTCAAGCGAGTTGCTTGCACCGCTGCCGCTTTTGTCAATGCATCACGTAGCGGTGTGCCCGGATTCACAAATGAAGAACCAGGCAAATGAAGCCCCATCATTTCGACAACGAGCTGATTAGAGTTAGCTGTGCCGTAGAAGGTACATGTACCTGCTGAATGATAGGACTGCGATTCAGCTTCAAGCAATGCATCACGACCCACTTTGCCCTCGGCAAATTCTTGTCTAACACGCGCTTTTTCTTTGTTAGGCAAACCCGAAGGCATAGGCCCTGCAGGCACAAACACTGTTGGCAGGTGACCAAAGGTCAAAGAACCTATCAATAATCCAGGTACGATCTTGTCACAAATCCCTAACATCAACGCACTATCGAACATGTTATGAGAAAGCGCGACTGCCGCGCTTTGCGCAATCACGTCACGGCTCATCAAGCTCAAATCCATGCCAGGGTTACCTTGAGTAACGCCGTCACACATCGCCGGTACACCACCGGCAAACTGTGCCACACTTCCCACTTCGCGAACGGCATCTTTGATCAGCTGGGGGTAAGTTTCATAGGGTTGGTGAGCAGAAAGCATATCATTATACGAAGAAACGATAGCGACGTTTGCTTTGGTCATGCTACGTAGATCGGATTTATCTTCTGCGCCACAAGCCGCAAAACCATGCGCCAAGTTACCACAGCTTAAAACACCTCGATGCGGACCTTGACGGCGAGCATTATCGATTTTCTCTAGGTAAGCTTTACGAGACTCTTTACTACGCTCAATTATACGTTGTGTTACTTCTTGAATCTGAGAGTTCATGTTCACTCCTACGGCGCCCACATTAAGGTGACAGGGGCGCGATTAACGACTGCTGTGATAGGCTTTTCTATTTCGGTAGCATTGGCCATGGCATCTTCAAGCACGGCTAATTTGCTATCTCCAGTCAAATGCAAAAATATGTTCCTGCTGTTGAGTAATGCAGGCAATGTCAACGATATGCGCTGATGAGGCGCAGTGGTCGGCTGAACAGCAATTAAGGTGTTACCGCTATCCATGTCCAATCCTTCAGAAACCTGCTCTGAACAAGGGAACAAAGAAGCAGTATGACCGTCTTCGCCCATGCCCAAAATCAAAGCATCAAACGGTTGCGATAGGCCTTTAAATAGTGCCTCTGCTTCAGCGATACCGTCCGCAGCATCTTCATGGGCAGTTTTAGGAGAAACAAAGTTCGCCACCGCCGCATGATTTTGAATGAGGTTTTCTTTTACTAATTTTGTATTCGAAGCATCATGGTCGCCGTCAACCCATCTCTCGTCAGCTAACGTAATGTCAACCTTATCCCATGCAAGTTCTGTGTTGCTGAGCGTTTTAAACAAGGCTAGTGGTGTGCGACCACCACTGACGACCAATGACGCCCGGCCATTATTAGCGATACCCGCTTCAAGCAACTCAACAAGCTTTGTCGCAAATGCCGACGTAAGCGTATCAGCAGATTCAAATTTTTCGATTTGCAATGCCATTACTTTTTCTTCCCTACTCGGCTTTCATACCAGGCTCTGTCTGCACGCGCTAAAAGACCAATCGATGCGACTGGACCCCAAGTACCCGCTTGATAGGGTTCTGGCGGTTCGTTTGACGACTTCCAAGCCTCTAAAATCGAGTCAACCCAAGTCCACGCCTGTTCAATTTCGTCGCGACGTACGAATAAGGCTTGGTTACCCAACATCACCTCTAGCAATAGCTTTTCATATGCATCAGCAATACGGTCATCAGAGAAGGCCTCTGAGAAGCTCAAGTTCAACTTAGACTTTTGCAGGTCCATAGAGCCAGAACTCGTCAAACCCGGTACTTTGTTCATTACCGTGATTTCAACACCTTCGTCAGGCTGCAGTCTGATAACCAATTTGTTAGGAGGAAGGTTTTTGAAACTGTCACCGAACAAATTGTGAGGCTGACGACGGAAGTAAATTACCACTTCACTGACCTTCGATGGCATACGCTTACCCGTGCGAAGGTAGAAAGGCACGCCGGCCCAGCGCCAGTTGTCGATTTCTGCTTTAATCGCGACAAAGGTTTCAGTTTGGCTTTCAGTATTCGCATCTGGCTCTTCTAAATAACCAGGTACCTCTTCGCCCTTTACAAAGCCAGACGTGTACTGACCGCGAACCGTCGTTTCCGAAATATTAGACGAATTGATAGGGCGTAGTGCTTTAAGCACTTTTAGCTTTTCGTCACGGATGCTGTCTGCGTCAAGCGTTGCAGGCGGCTCCATCGCGATCAGGGTCAACACTTGTAACAAGTGGTTTTGAACCATGTCACGCATTTGACCGGCGTCATCGAAATAGCCCCAACGACCTTCGATACCGACAGATTCAGCAACACTAATCTGAACGTGGTCAATGCTGTTGTGATCCCAGTTCGTTGCAAATATTGAGTTAGCAAAACGAAGTGCAATCAAGTTCAATACCGTTTCTTTACCAAGATAGTGGTCAATGCGGTAGATTTGGCTCTCGTCGAAATACTCTGCAACTTGGTTGTTAATTTCTTTTGACGTTTCTAAATCGTGACCGATTGGTTTTTCTAGAACCACTCGAACACTTGAGTCAATGATGTTACAGCTATGCAACCCTTTACAGATATCGCCATAAATTGATGGCGGCGTAGCGAGGTAACAAACCATCGTGCGCTCAGGGTCTACATGCCCATCAAACTGTTGATAGCTCGCCTCATCGCGCATATCGACACAGATGTAGTCCAACTTAGCTTCTAAACGCGCCCATGTTTCGTCGCACACAGGTTCGCCGCTGAATTTTTCAATATTCTCTTTAACTTGCTTTATGTAGTCTTCTTTACTCAAGTCCTGGCGTGCCACACCAATAATAGTGGTCTCAGGATGAACCAAATTAGCCTTTTCTAGCTGGTATAAAGAAGGAAGTAACTTGCGTCGAGACAGATCCCCCAGTGTGCCGAATAGCACGAAATCACAGGGTTCAAAGGAATTGTCCATTACCATATCATCAACCTTATTGTTTGCCCAAAGCGATAGTCATTGGCAGGCTCCAATGCTATCGGTAATGTTGTTAGCGTATAGTTAACACCAAATGTAGTAAAATTACAACTTGAGTTACACATTGTATTGCGCCCCCTGTTCACAGAGACTTGCGGGGTAGCCCGACTTAACCAAATGTCAAAAAATTACATTTTTCTTGTTACTTTCGTTACATTGGGTAGTATATTTACAGGAATATTAATAATAAATGACATCTTGAACGCCAAATTTGCATGAATATTTTAGAAAAAATCACTCAAAACAAGGCCGCTTTCAGTAAGTCTGAAAGGAAAGTAGCCGAGGTCATACTTGCCAATCCTCAAACGGCGATCCATTCGAGTATAGCAACACTGGCGAAGATGTCTGACGTGAGCGAGCCGACGGTAAATCGATTCTGTCGTCGCTTGGATACTAAAGGTTTCCCTGACTTTAAGTTGCATTTAGCACAAAGCTTGGCCAATGGTACACCTTACGTAAATCGCCATGTCGACGAAAGTGATGGGCCAGAAGAATACACCAACAAGATCTTTGAATCGACAATGGCATCACTTGAAGTGGCTCGACAATCCATTTGCGTTAACACCGTTAACCGTGTTGTAGATTTGTTGACTCAGGCGAACAAAATTTCTTTCTTCGGCCTAGGCGCCTCTGCTTCTGTGGCACATGACGCACTGAATAAGTTTTTCCGATTCAATGTCCCCGTTGTTTATTTCGAAGATATCCTAATGCAACGAATGAGCTGTATGAATTGCGCTGAGGGTGACGTTGTCGTGTTGATTTCTCACACCGGAAGAACTAAAAGCCTTGTCGAAATTGCTCAGATTGCACGTATGAACGATGCAACGGTAATAGGAATTACGTCAGCAGAAAGCCCGTTATCAAAAGAATGCAACATGGTTTTATCACTTGAAGTGCCTGAAGATACGGATATGTACATGCCAATGGCCTCTCGTATCGCCCAGTTAACATTGATTGATATATTGGCGACGGGCTTTACCCTGAGACGAGGCAATAAGTTTAGAGAGAATCTCAAACGAGTAAAAGATACACTACGCGGTTCACGTTACGACAAACGCAACGACTAAGCTCCCTGCGAAGTGGTCGCTACACCAGACAAATGCGACCGCTTCTCTCCCCTCACACCATTAAAAACTCGTTAGTCTTTTCATTTCACAACGCACTAAATTTCAACGAATTGTGGGTAATTTACAACGTCTCTGGTCTTACCAGCATCAAATTCTCCCTAAGTTGGCCAAGTAATAATCATCTGACGTTCACATTTCTGTCAGATTCAACTACTATTCTGTAATAAAATTACGTAAAACGTTTTCATTTACGTATTTTCGAAACCTACCCACGTTAGCAAAAAGGCAAAGCGACAGATCCTTATGACTAGAAGAACCAAAATACTAGCAACACTAGGTCCAGCAACAGATACGCTGGAAAAAATAGAGGCACTTATTGCCGCAGGTGCAAATACTGTTCGAATGAACTTCTCTCATGGTCAGGCCGAAGACCACATCGAACGTGCAGCACGCGTAAGGCAAGCCGCTAAAAACCTTGGGAAATACGTTGCAATTCTGGGCGATTTGCAAGGGCCAAAAATCCGAGTGTCGCGTTTTAAAGACGGCCCGATTAAGCTAGCAGTGGGTGATAAGTTTGTTCTCGACGCTGAAATGGGTAAAGAAGACGGTCACCAAGATGCCGTCGGTATCGACTATAAAGCATTGCCAGATGATGTATCTGCTGGTGATTTGCTCTTATTGGATGATGGGCGTATTCAATTACAAGTTGAAAGCGTAGAAGGTAGAAAAGTCTTAACGGTAGTCACAGTGGGTGGGAAGCTTTCCAACAACAAAGGGATTAACCGTCAAGGTGGTGGTCTATCAGCCGATGCCCTAACGGACAAAGATAAGGCCGACATCATCACTGCAGCTAAAATTGGTGTTGACTACCTAGCCGTTTCCTTCCCGAGAAGTGGTGCTGATCTTGATTATGCCCGCTCTCTAGCCAAAGAAGCGGGATTGGACGCGAAGATTTGTGCCAAAGTAGAACGCGCAGAAACCGTTGCCTCTGATGAAGCAATGGATGACATCATAAAGGCATCTGATGCGGTCATGGTTGCTCGTGGTGACCTAGGTGTAGAAATTGGTGACGCTGAGTTAGTCGGCGTGCAGAAACGCCTTATTGCTCGTTCTCGTCAACTGAATAAAGTGGTCATTACCGCGACTCAAATGATGGAGTCTATGATTGATAGCCCCATGCCAACACGTGCGGAAGTCATGGACGTTGCTAATGCGGTGCTCGATGGAACAGATGCGGTCATGTTGTCGGCAGAAACCGCTGCGGGTAATTTCCCTATCGAGACCGTACAAGCCATGGCTCGTGTTTGTGAAGGTGCAGAAACCCACCCGAGTGTGAAATTTTCAAAACACCGTTTAGATGAACTGTTCTCTGACGTAAGTGAAACCATCGCGTTGTCAGCGGTTTACGCAGCAAATCATTTAGCCAGTGTGAAAGCGATTGTAGGCTTAACGGAAAGTGGGAATACGCCGAAGTTGATGTCGCGTATTACAACGACATTGCCTATTATCGGTATGTCTCGTCATGAACATACTTTGAATACCATGGCATTATGCCGTGGCGTGAAACCGGTTTACTTCGATTCTCGCAATAGTGAGCCGGGTCAATTGAAAGGCGATGTAATGAACACGTTAAAAGAACATGGCTTAGTAGAAACGGGCGATAACGTCATCTTCACTTATGGCGACGAAATGGAAAAAGTTGGAGCAACCAACGCATTGAAATTAGTCACGGTTGACTAAACGTAAACGCCGATGATTCACAAAAAAGCCCGCTAATTTGCGGGCTTTTTTTATGACCAAAATTCGAAGTAGTCTTGGCTGTCTCTCAGCGGGATGTTTGACATATCATTTTCTGGTGTACCGAGGTAAAGGTAGCCGATAATTTCATCTCCTTCTTTTAACCCCAAACCCTGCTTGACGATATCGCAATGGGCATACGAACCCGTGCGCCACATACCGTTAAACCCTTGCGTTTGTGCGGCCATTTGCATTGCCATGACTGTACATGACGTTGACGCAACCTGCTCAACCCTAGGCACTTTGTCATGGGGTTTATAATCCATAATCGCCACTATAACCATAGGCGCGCGCAATGGTAACTGTGGTGCGCGCTCGATCTCTTTTTGCGTCTTATCATTGTCTATTGCAGACTGCTCAAATAGGGCTCCCAACTTGTTTAAGCCCTGCCCTGTACAAACGATAAAACGCCAAGGTGTCAGACAGGCGTGGTCGGGTGCTCTCAACCCTGCTTGCATAATGTTTTCAAGAGCTTGTTCTGCCGGCGCAGGTGCAATTAAACGAGGGTGAGAATGGCGATTAAGAAGAATGGAAATTGCGTCCAACGTTAGACTCCAATATGACTAGTTATGGGTCAATGCTAAGTCTAAAGTGGTAAAAAGGCCAGTTTACGGCGCTGATTTTTATTGAGCAGTGTACATTGCGAAAAAGAGCCCTGATAAGTCTTCACCAGGGCCTTTGTATGTTTAGTCTTTTGCTAGTAAACGCTTGCCTAAGAAATAGTCAACACTGACAAAGCGGCCACCACCATAAAAGAACAAGACAGCCAGCATAATGAAGTAGGTTGCGGCAAACTCGATACCGTTGTTTAGTACCACAAAGTTGCCACTGCTGGTTAACCAATCAATATGCCCATGCTCTTCTAGAATGCCTTTTGCTGCGGCTAATTTATCTGGTGCTTCCATTACACTTTCATTCAATAAAATCGTGCCGTCCGCTAACCAACTGCTCGCATCTGCAATCGCCAACCAACCGTTTTCAGCATGAACTGTCACCGCTGCCACTAGCATAGTCACCATTAGCGGTATGCTTGTTAATCGAGTCAAAAAGCCAAACAAAATGAATACGCCACCGACCAATTCTGCGGCCACAGCAAGACCCGCCATTAATCCTGGTAACGGCATACCAAGGCTGAATTCAAACCAAGCGACGGTGTCACTAAAGTGGCTGTATTTATTCCAACCAGCCTGGATCATAACAGGTGCCAAATACAATCTGAGCAGTAACAATGGAATGCCGTCTAATGTTTTGCTGGCATTAAGGATTTTGTCGACTTGGTTTATAATCATTTTCATGATGCGTTCTTCTTTTAGGTTGTAGTTACGGTCTCGGTGTATTTGCTGTTAAGCGTGTGTCCGATCAAATTTTGCATTTGTGAATTAATCGGCGCTCATTACCCTGTTGTCTTAAGCACCATCAAAACACTGACTCAGCATTGCTAACATAAAGAACAGTAAAACTCGTATTTTCTTTCATAAATGTAGAAGTTATGACAATGAAATCAAACTCTCAATCACCGCTCGGGAAATTAATGACTAAGGGTCAACAGAAAGTGGGATACAAAAGAAATAAAGCAAACTTGCTGATGTCACTGTCAGAAGACGATCACCAACGCATTGCCCAGCTAATTAAAAAATGGCTAGACACCCCGAATCCGCAATAACTCGAATCCGCAATAAATTGTAAGAAAGGCGGGTCCAGTTTCCCTGCAATTAATATTTAATTACAATTAATGATTAGCTATCCATAGCACAATGGATATGATAAGCGCATAGAAAAAGATGAGGTAGTAATTATATGGCCGCAAAAGGAAGTTGGACTAAGTCCCTGTTTGTAGGTTTGTGGAGTGTTTTAAATTTCAGCCGCAAACTGTTTTTCAACCTGATTTTCATTGTAATCATTATTGGCATTGTTGTTGCCATGTCAGGTGGTGAGCAGGAGCTTCAAGTCAACAAAGGGAGTGCACTACACCTTAAATTGGTTGGCAATTTAGTTATCGAAAAAGAAGGCGTTGATCCGTTTGAAGAATTCATGCAAGAAGCGTTTAATCAACAGCCTGATAACCCTGAAGTGCTGGTCAGAGACGTTGTAAAGGTATTAGAAAACGCCAAGGAAGACCGCCGAATCAAGGCATTGATCTTGGACTTACAGTATTTAGGCGGCGGTGGCTTAGACAAGTTACGCACCATTGCAGAAGCCATTGAAGACTTCAAAACTTCTGAAAAGCCTGTGTATGCAGTCGGTGATTACTTTTCGCAAAACCAGTATTACCTCGCAGCTCATGCCGACCATATCTATCTGAACCCAATGGGTGGAGTTATGTTTGAAGGGTACGGCCGTTTTGGCATGTATTTCAAAGATATGCTCGACAAACTCAAAGTCTCGACACATGTTTTCCGCGTCGGCACCTACAAATCAGCGGTAGAGCCTGTGTTGCGTAATGACATGTCAGAAGCGGCAAAAGAAGCCAACCTAGCTTGGTTAGACATCTATTGGGATTTGTATAAAGCTGACGTGGCAACGGCTCGTGATATCAACCCAGATAATTTTGATGAAACCCTCGACGGTTTATTGGAAAAATTTGATAGTGCTGACGGTAATTTCGCGCAGTACGCTCTCGATTACGGCTGGGTAGACGCGCTCAAAACACGAGAAGAAATTCGCACAGAGTTAATTGAATTGGTTGGCAAAGGCGACAACGCCATGGGCATCAATCTGACATCGTTGAGAACATACGAAAAAGTCATTAATCCACCAATGCCAGTTGTGAGCAATAGCAATGACAAAGTGGCCATTGTTGTAGCGAAAGGCACCATTTTGAATGGCAACCAGAAGGCTGGCACCATTGGCGGTGATAGCACAGCTCGACTGCTGAGAAAGGCACGTTTAGACGACTCAGTAAAAGCGGTTGTTTTACACGTTGATTCGGGTGGCGGTAGCTCATTCGCATCAGAAATTATTCGCCAAGAAGTATTGAGCTTGCAGGAAGCAGGAAAACCCGTTGTGGCCATGATGGGAACCTATGCCGCATCAGGTGGTTACTGGATATCAATGGACGCTGATAAAATTATCGCTGCTCGCAGCACGATCACAGGGTCTATTGGGGTATTTGGTATGTTCATGACGTATGAAAACACCCTATCCTCTTATCTTGGTGTACATACAGATGGCGTTGCATCAACAGAACTCGCCGGTTTATCACCTGCACGCGCGTTAAACCCTAAGTATGGCCAGCTATTCCAGCGCAGTGTCGAAGGGACATACAGCCAATTCATCAACTTTGTTGCTGAGGGCCGTGAAATGACACCTGAAGCCGTTGATAACATCGCGCAAGGCCGTGTTTGGATTGGAGAGCAAGCATTGGAGCTAGGTTTAGTGGACGAGCTTGCCAATCTCGACAGAGCAGTAGAAGTGGCGGCTGAGCTGGCTGAAGTCGACGACTACGACACTATATATGTAGAGCGTGACCTATCGTCACAGGAACGCTTCTGGAAAGAGTTCTTTGGTCAAGCCTTCGTGTTTACCGCTAAAACACTCTTTGCTGATACGCAAAGCCCTATGTTAGATGCGGTGAAAAAGGCCATTTCAGAGTTTGGCGCGCTTCAATCACTGAATGACCCCTATGGCGTCTATATCTACTGTTTGGAATGCCGAATATAAGTGGCGTTAACTGAACAACTGCGTTCACAAGTGGAATCAACTGTGAACGCCTGTTACGAATTAGCAGAATCAAAGTTAGGGCGCACTTTTGTGCGCCCTGCTTTATCTTATCGACGAGCGGGCAAAAACGCGGGCAGCGCATTTCTCCAGCAAAATAGAATTAATTTAAATCCGGTGCTCCTCGCTCACAATACCGAAGCTTACCTGCTGGATGTCATTCCCCACGAAATCTCCCATTTACTTGTACATACACTATACGGCAGAGTGAAACCCCACGGCCCCGAATGGCAATCAATCATGATGGAAGTATTTGGTCGCAAGCCCCTAACAACCCATCAATTGGATTTAACGCCATTAGGCCTAAAAACGGTTGATTATCAGTGTAGGTGCCGTGTTATTCCCCTGTCTATCCGACGCCACAACAACATCGTCAGAAACAAACGCCAATATCTATGCCGAACCTGTGGTGAACCATTACGCCGATTGAACGTGATTGACTGAATAGCTAGCGGCCGGCAAAGGTATACACTGGCCCTGCGCGACGGTACGAATACCCGCTTGTTGAAACACAAGGGCATCCTCAGCATTTTGATAATGATAAGCGTACATGCGGGATAAAACCGACAAAGGATATTGTGCTAGCAATTCGCCAATTCCCGCGTGACTGGGATTACCTTCTACACAGCAATCGTGAAAGATCACCTCATTATTCATCACCAAGGTGTTGAGTATCTCGGGTATTGGTCTAGTGTCACCGCTGAAAAAAAATGTACCCGGTAACAACAAGCCAAAACTGAAGCCCGGAGCATGATGACGAACTTCAACGGCTCGAAGCTGCACTCCACCGTGCCAAAAACGCTCACTCACTGGCACAATTTGCAGCACGTCCCAAACATTGTGTCCACCTTCTGCCAAACCAGTATTATCGAAAACCTGACAGAACCTTGCCACTAAGTTTCTCGGCACGTACAAGCGCACGGTTTGTTTTGACAATGCAGCTGTAAAGTAAAGTTGTTCGATACCACCAATGTGGTCCATGTGAAGATGGGTAATGAAAATGGATTGAGGTAATTTTTGGTACTGTGTGTAAAAGCGCTTTGGGGCATCAAAACCGCAATCGATCATTAGCCAAGGAGAGTGTTTGCTTTCCAGTACACAGCAGGCATTGCCGAGTTCGTGCGATGAAGCCGCCCCCACACCCAAAAAGCGCACTGAGTCCACAGAGTTTGATGCTACGAGCTGTTCCATCTGGCAAGAGTTTGAAGACAAAGTAGACACAGACATAGTGAGCCGCCAACAATCGACTATTGTGATTATTAGTGTATGTCGTTATGTTGACGAATAGATGACAACGCACCCAATTGATTACACTGAGGTTAAAACCACTTTCTGGTAAAGACGCGGTCTAGCTCTTCGAATGCCATCTTTAACAGCATAGCGAGCTCGCGGTACTCAGGTTTGGCTTTCATCGCCTGTACTTTACAGCCTTCAGCCGCCATTTTGGCGTGAATTTCTTTATACCAATGCCTCAGTTGTGGTGGTAGAACTTGATTGGAACGGTGGCCAAGCCAAATTAGCCCTTGCAAGGGTAAGCTCAAAAAGAAGGCTGCTACCGCAATCGCTTGTGGTATGTATGAGGCACCAAAATTGTTTATCATTAACGCACAAGCTACGACAGCCGCAGGAGGCATGAACTTAATTGCAAATTTAGTCGCCGCGACAACACGACAATCAGGAAAGAGTGCATACAGCTCTTTTTTTACTGGCCAAGTTTTCATGTAATCTTGACCGTCTCTTACCATCGCGCCCAACGACTGCTGCCCCATGATTCACCTCTAATTTACGTTTGCTTATAACGAATAACGACTTGCCCTGTACAGTACACAAGTTAACGCGTTACTATACGGCTGCAAAAAATAGGACCGAGCAGTGATGCTCATTATTGCGCGCGTGTCGAATAGACGTTGTAGCCGCCCTACCCGTTTCGACAGGACGTTTTTTCATTATAGCGTACACACGAAGAAAGTAGAGCACCCATTAGACTAAATGACGAATTTAATCGCTAAAAGATAAGCGCGATTCAAGGCTAGAACAGTTTTTTCATTTTTTTTAAATAAAGTCGCGAGTGATACGGTCTCTAAACTATTAAATCAATCAACTCGATAGATAAAGTCGAAGTTGATTATGGCAATTAGTGCCCCAATTTACTGAAGCATACGTAGAAGTAGCGATGCATTCGCTACAACCGGCAATCTTTGGAGATAACAATGGCAGAAAGCAGACACGTTCGTCTACTTATCCTAGGCTCAGGCCCAGCGGGCTATTCAGCAGCTGTTTATGCAGCTCGAGCTAACTTAAACCCTGTTTTGTTGACAGGTATTCAACAAGGCGGACAACTTACCACAACTACAGAAGTCGAAAACTGGCCAGGCGACCCTGAAGGTCTAACCGGTCCAGATTTGATGGTAAGAATGCAAAAGCACGCTGAGAAGTTTGATACTGAAATCATCTTTGATCACATCAACAAAACCGACCTAACGAAGCGACCTTTCACTCTATACGGTGACAGTGGCACTTATACTTGTGACGCGCTCATCATTGCGACAGGCGCTTCTGCTAAATACCTAGGTATGGAGTCTGAGCAGGCGTTCATGGGTAAAGGTGTATCAGCTTGTGCAACTTGTGATGGTTTCTTCTATCGCAATCAAAAAGTTGCCGTAATTGGTGGTGGTAATACTGCGGTTGAAGAAGCACTTTACCTATCTAACATTGCCTCTGAGGTTCACGTCATTCACCGTCGCGACACGTTCCGCAGTGAAAAAATATTGGCTGACCGACTCATGGACAAGGCGGAGAACGGTAACGTTGTATTGCACCTCAACCGCACACTGGATGAAGTCATGGGCGACGAAATGGGCGTGACAACGGTGCGCATTAAGGATACCCAATCCGATGCAACAGAAGATCTCGATGTAATGGGCTTGTTCGTCGCCATAGGTCACAAACCTAACACTGATATCTTTGCAGGTCAGTTAGAGATGAAAGATGGTTACTTAAAAGTGAATAGCGGAACCGAAGGCAATGCCACGCAAACTAGCGTTGAAGGCGTTTTTGCTGCAGGTGACGTTTCAGACCATATTTACCGTCAGGCGATCACGTCTGCTGGCACAGGCTGTATGGCAGCACTAGATGCCGAGAAATACCTCGACGCACTAGAAGATTAAAAAAAGGGGCGAAAGCCCCTTTTCTTATTGGCAAACCCACATTAAGCTTAACCTATGATTGAGCTGCCTTTTCTCGCTGAAGACACCCCCTTCCCGAATATTGACACTGCTTTGGATGAACCAAATGGCCTGCTGGCATTCGGTGGAGACCTCAGTGTTCGTCGATTGTATTTCGCCTATAGCCAGGGCATTTTCCCGTGGTTTAACGAAGGCGAACCGATTCTTTGGTGGTCACCGTCCCCTCGTGCCGTTATCGAGCTTGAGCATTTTCATTGTTCATCTAGCCTGCGTAAACTCATAAGACAGCAGCGCTATACCGTAACGATGAATCATGCCTTTGTCGATGTAATCAACGCTTGTGCCACAATTCCTAGAAGGGACTTACAAGCCCTTGATGAAGATGCTGCAACATGGATTACGATGGATATGCGAAAAGCCTACATCCAATTGCATTTATCTGGGCTCGCTCATTCAGTAGAAGTGTGGGAGGGTTCTGAGTTAGTCGGTGGTTTTTATGGTGTAGCAATAGGCAAAGTCTTTTGCGGTGAGTCCATGTTCCACAAAAAGAGTAATACTTCAAAGCTCGCACTTTACGCATTAGTTGAACATATGAAGCAGCATGACATGGCGTTTATCGACTGCCAATTACCCACAGAACATTTAGCAAGCTTGGGCGCGGCATCAATATCTCGCGAAAGTTTTATTCGGCGTTTACACGGTGCCAACATGACATTGGATGAGAAAGGCCAGCTCTCAGAGAGTTATCGAGAGTTATGGTGTAAAAGGACCTTGTCGACGGTATGAAATTTGGTATCACACCTACATTTTCTTGCAGCTATCTCGACGATAGAGAAGAGCAACTACTGGTGTTTGTCGAGGAAATTGATGATGACACACTCGCATCCCGGCTCACCGCCGATCACCATTATGCTAGGCTGATTCAAGCAGGTTTTAGACGCAGTGGCGAACAAATATATCGCCCCCATTGCCCTAGCTGCCAAGCATGCCAGTCTCTGAGAATCCCAGTTACCGAATTTTCTCCAAGTAAAAGCCAAAAGCGGATAGCAAATAAAAATCGTCATTTGCACACCCAGCTCAGTAGTGAGCTCAAACCTGACTATTACCCTTTGTATGAGCGATACATTAATGAGCGTCACCAAAATGGCAGCATGTATCCACCTGATAAAACGCAATTCCTCAATTTCGTCGATTGTAATTGGAAAACGCCCCTCTATATCGAGGGCTATGATAGCGAAAAGCTTATCAGTGTCGCAGTGACCGACCAAATCGATGCATTGCCACAGATGTCACACAGCGCACTTTCGGCGCTATATACGTTTTTCGATCCTGACTACGCGCGAACCTCGATTGGTACATGGATGATACTAGAGCAAATTGAACATGCTAAACGCTTGGGACACCCCTATGTCTACCTTGGCTATCAGATTGATGAGTCGCCCAAAATGAACTACAAAGGCAAGTTTTTCCCACATGAGCGATTTTTTGATAACAAATGGCAGCGAATTAGTAAAAAATAGAGAATATCGCTTTACTTAAAGCCCCTAATTGGTTAATGTCTGCGCGGCAAAATTTTGACTTACTGAGGTAACTGCTTTACATGGCAAAAGAAGATTGTATTGAACTAGAAGGGACTGTACTCGACACCCTTCCAAATACTATGTTCCGCGTTGAACTAGAAAACGGCCACGTGGTCACTGCGCATATTTCTGGTAAAATGCGTAAGAACTACATCAGAATTCTTACTGGTGACAAGGTCACAGTTGAGATGACACCTTATGATTTGACCAAAGGTCGTATTGTTTATCGCGCCAGATAATTGCTCGGTGTAAAGACAATCGGTATCAAAAAAGCCCGCAAACGCGGGCTTTTTTATGTCTAAAATTCGTCGATTAGCTCGTCGCTTTCTCCGTTTTCGATTTAGCAACACCTGAATATTGAAACGCCAGTTTGTCATTGTCTAAATCAATCACAACGTCGCCGCCGTTGGCTAGCTCACCGAACAACAATGCATTCGCCAGCTCTTTCTTAAGCTCTTCTTGAATGAGCCTCGCCATTGGGCGCGCGCCCATGGATTTGTCGTACCCCTTCTCCGCCAAATAAGCTCTGGCATCGGCAGTGACTTCCATAGACACTCCTTTGGTGTCCAATTGTGCTTGTAACTCGATGATAAATTTATCAACGACTTGCAAGATCACGTCTGAACCTAAGTGGTTGAACCAAATTATCCCGTCTAAACGGTTTCTAAATTCAGGCGTAAAGACCTTATTGATCTCTGTCATGGCATCATGGCTGTGATCTTGCTGTTTGAAGCCGATAGACTTGCGAATCGTCTCTTGAACACCGGCGTTAGTTGTCATCACCACCACCACATTGCGGAAGTCCACTTTACGCCCGTTGTTGTCAGTCAGGGTTCCGTGGTCCATTACCTGCAGTAGTATGTTGTAAATATCACTGTGCGCTTTTTCAATCTCGTCTAACAACACCACCGAATATGGATTTTTAATCACAGCGTCAGTTAGCAATCCGCCTTGGTCAAAACCAACATAACCCGGAGGTGCGCCAATCAATCGGCTCACCGCATGACGCTCCATGTACTCGGACATATCGAAACGAATGAGCTCAACACCCATAATTTTAGCCAGCTGTTGAGTAACCTCTGTTTTACCTACACCTGTTGGACCAGCAAACAAGAAACTGCCGATTGGTTTTTTCTCATTGCCTAAGCCCGAGCGTGATAAATGAATGGCATCACTGAGTGTTTCAATGGCTTTATCTTGACCAAACACCACCATTTTCAAGTTACGAGGTAGGTTTTTGAGCACCTCTTTATCCGACGCAGACACAGACTTTTCAGGAATTCGCGCAATCTTAGAGATGATTTGCTCGATATCTGCCACATTGATGGTTTTCTTGCGCTTCGACTGAGGCAACAAACGCTGACTTGCACCAGCTTCATCCATGACATCGATAGCCTTATCAGGTAGCTGACGTTCGTTGATGTACTTAGCCGACAATTCAGCAGCAGCTTGCAGTGCTTTGTTGGTGAACCGAACACTGTGGTGTTCTTCGTAACGAGACTTTAAACCTTGTAAGATCTTCGTGGTATCACTCACACTTGGTTCTACGACGTCTACTTTTTGGAAGCGACGAGCCAATGCTCGGTCTTTTTCAAAAATGCCTTGATATTCTTGGTATGTCGTTGAACCAACACAGCGCAATTCTCCACTGCTCAGTTTTGGTTTGAGTAGATTTGACGCATCCATGACGCCACCAGATGCGGCACCAGCACCTATGATGGTATGAATTTCATCGATAAACAAAATGGCATCTGGGTCTTTGCTCAATTCGCGTAAAATACCTTTTAGGCGTTTCTCAAAGTCACCACGGTATTTGGTCCCCGCAAGTAGCCCACCCAAGTCCAAAGAATAAATGGTGCTGTTTGCTATGACTTCCGGTACTTCATTATTCACAATGCGATAGGCTAACCCTTCTGCAATGGCAGTTTTCCCTACGCCGGCCTCACCAACCAGTAGCGGATTATTTTTACGACGACGGCACAATATCTGGATAGTGCGTTCGAGTTCCGAGTCGCGGCCAATAAGTGGGTCGATTTTACCGTCTTGAGCGTGTTTATTGAGATCTGTTGCGTACTTGTGCAATGGCGACTGATTTTCTTCACCTTCGCCACCGTCTTCGGAGGACTCCTGTGGTGTTGCCTCCTCGTCATCCACTTTGCTCACGCCGTGGCTAATAAAGTTAACCACATCAAGTCGAGTCACATCCGACTTTTTGAGGATATAAACCGCTTGAGATTCTTGTTCACTGAAAATGGCCACTAGCACGTTGGCCCCAGTCACTTCCTCTTTGCCAGAGGACTGCACATGAAAAACGGCGCGCTGTAAAACGCGTTGGAAACCGAGTGTAGGCTGCGTTTCGCGCTCCCCGTTTTGGTCATCCATAATCAGAGGGGTGGTATCTTTAACAAAATCAGTGAGTTCTTCTTTGATCGTGTCAATATTAGCACCACATGCCACCAAGGCTTCCTGAGCTGCGGCATTGTCTAACAAGGCTAACAACAAGTGCTCCACGGTCATAAATTCATGACGATGCTCTCTGGCAAACACGAAGGCTTCATTTAGGGTTTGCTCTAAATCTTTATTTAACATATCGCTCGTCTCCTACTGATTGACTACGCCTGCTCCATCGTACACATAAGCGGGTGTTGATGCTTACGTGCGTACTGATTGACCTGCATCACTTTGGTCTCGGCTATTTCGGCAGTGTACACACCACATACCGCTTTACCACGGTAATGCACAGTGAGCATTAACTGGTTGGCCTTTTCAGCGTCCATATTGAAAAACTGAACGAGTACCTCGATAACGAAATCCATCGGTGTATAGTCATCGTTGTTCAATATTACTTTATACATAGGAGGCGGCGTGGCTTTCTTGCGTACCGCCTCTAAGTGCTTTTCTTTCTCGATACTAGTTACGTTATCTTTGCTCATAATTTAATGATAGTGCCTGCTGGGACAAAATCTAAAAAGTTTACCGTTTTATTAATATTTCAATTTTGCCTTGACATATTGCGGTCAAAAAATCTACAGTTTGATTACAGCCACGTGAAGTGACGCACGAGGCTGCACTCTCATAATTACATTGTGGGGGCACTTAAGTGTTAGTTCAAGGATTAAGAGGAAGTGGAAGTATGGCGGTTGGCAAAGTTAAGTGGTTTAACAACGCAAAAGGTTTTGGGTTTATCGTACCCGAAGATGGTGGCGAAGATATTTTTGCTCACTACTCAACCATCCAAATGGAAGGTTATCGCTCTCTTAAAGCAGGTCAAGACGTAACCTTTGACATTCAGCAAGGCCCTAAGGGATTGCACGCCGAAAATATCGGCTTGGTTGACGAACCAGAGCGCTAAGCTCTAGTTTGACCTAATAAACACAGAAAACGCTGACTTGGTCACCAAGCCAGCGCTTCTGTTTGTCTGCATTAAATCGACAGCTCCTCTTTTGTTTCGGCTCCCCCACTGGGTTTGACGCTTTTTGCAACAATATTTCTCTCGCTTTTGCCCATTCGATTCCTCTATCATGAGGAGAACGCTAGTCTGCTTACCTTTTATAAAGCATAACTAGGGTCACAACGGATTAAGTTAATGAGGAGTAAGGCAAATGGAAGCTGTACTTGAACATCTACTCACCTTTCAAACCGCGCTGATAATTTTGGTGCTGGTATTACTGAAATCATCTATTCAATTTGTGCCACAAAACCGGGCCTATATCATTTCTCGATTTGGAAAATACAATACCACTCTCGAGGCTGGGCTTAACTTTATCATCCCTTTTATAGACAAAGTCGCCGCTGATCGCTCGTTAAAAGAACAGGCGGGTGACGTACCCGAGCAATCTGCCATTACCAAAGACAATATCACCTTGAATGTAGATGGCGTGTTGTATTTTAGAGTCGTAGACCCTTACAAAGCGACATATGGTGTCGAAGATTACGTGTTTGCCGTAACACAACTAGCCCAAACTACTATGCGTAGTGAATTGGGCAAAATGGAACTTGATAAAACATTTGAAGAAAGAGACATGCTCAACACGAATATCGTTTCAGCGCTAAATGAAGCGGCGGCCCCCTGGGGTGTACAAGTGTTGCGTTATGAGCTTAAAGACATCAAGCCACCAACGAGTGTGCTCGATGCGATGGAACAACAGATGAAGGCCGAACGGGTAAAACGGGCCCAAATCCTAGAATCAGAAGGTGACCGCCAAGCAGCAATCAACCGTGCCGAAGGGGATAAAGCCGCTATCGTACTGGCCGCTGAAGCGGATAGAGAAGAAAAAATACTCAAAGCTGACGGTGAAGCCCAAGCGATCACCCGCGTTGCCAAAGCGGAAGCTGAAGCATTAGAGACAATAGGTAAAGCAGCGGCGACTGACGAAGGCCAAAAGGCGGTTCAACTAGATCTAGCTAAAGGCGCTATTGTCGCCAAGGAAAAAATCGCCGATGATTCCACGGTTGTATTGATGTCTGACAGTTCCACCGACATCGGTAATACGGTCGCGACAGCGATGTCTATCATCAACAAAATGAGTCACTCAGGGAAGGATTAATATGGAAAACATGTTAACCGACCTACCCCACATGCTGCTCGGAGCGGGTATACTATTGCTTGTGGCCGAAATATTAATGGGTTTTACCACCATTTTATTGCTAACGCTGGGGTTGTCTTTGATGGCAACATCAGGCCTGATGTACATGGGCGTGCTTAGCCCCGACATTTTGGATGCTTTCG
This sequence comes from Alteromonas sp. 5NS40-0096, assembly GCF_057544385.1. Taxonomy (NCBI): domain Bacteria; kingdom Pseudomonadati; phylum Pseudomonadota; class Gammaproteobacteria; order Alteromonadales; family Alteromonadaceae; genus Alteromonas; species Alteromonas sp. 5NS40-0096. The sequence goes on along the minus strand of NZ_BAAJLQ010000001.1, from coordinate 351,308 downwards.
TTAGCACGGCGGTCATTGATGTAGTGTTAACTGCGGCGATGTGGGCGCCAATGCGCCGACTTCAAGCCACAAAAGCACCAAAAAATGTGACTTCAGATTGGATTGGTGACACCTTCGAGTTAGAGTCGAATGTTGCTCCTAATGCCCCAGGCCAGTCTAAATTTTCTGGCGTGGTGTGGAAAATCAAATCAACCCATACCATTACCGCCGGCACGACGGTAACCATAGAAAAAGTAGAAGTTGGCGTGCTGCACGTCACCCCTGCATAACAAGCAAAGCGTGAGTGATGTACTCACGCTTTTTTCGAATCCGTGCACTCGCTACTGATTGGCACCAATGAGCTGAGCAAGCAAGCCAAAGCCTTTTGCCGCTGTAACCGGATTAAAAATCTCAACATATTCAGTAATTTCACCGTCGTCGTTAAATTTGAAAGTAGAGTAGTACTCGTTTTCGTACCACCCTGCTCCATCTTTTAATTTTATACGCCCGGTGTAACGCACAAACACCTTGTCACCACCTTCCATCGCATACAGCTCGTGTATAGGAAATTCCATGCCCGCAAAGTTGCCAAATGTCGGCGCCCAATACGCGTTAATTTCCGTTCGACCTTTTGCTCCCGTTGGAAACACCCCTGAGTGATAGGGGTTGATATGCTCACCTGTCAGTGCAAACAAGTTTGCGATAGCTGACGCGTCTTCCGCTTCTACAGCCGCAAAAAAAGTGCGTACCGTCATTTTGTTGTTTTCAGCTTGAGTCACTATTTTTTACTCCTCATGGGTTTTCACCGAATACTGGCGCAGGGTTCATGAAAATTCGATAGTCTGCAATTTTGCCGTCGTTATTAAGCCGCAGTGTGCTGGTTACGGGTAAATCAATATCACTTTGGCTGGCATTGCTCGCCCGTTTCAATCGGTATCGGGCAATTGCCTCCACGGATACCACATCACCGCCGTGCCATTGGCCAGTCCATATGCCTTGAATATCATGCTCAATAGATTTGAATTTCGATTGGCTAGCCTCAAATACTGAAATTAGCGCATCGGCACCAACAGCGATTTGCTCATTAGCAAACTGCAGACGAATGTCGCGACAAACAAACGGTCGTAAAGCGCTGGCTTGTTGCGAATCAACTATCTGAAAAAACAACCGAGCTAAGCTCTCTAGGCCCCGTGTTGTCATTGTTTTACTCACTATAGTGTTAGTCACCATGGCGCAACGCCTTTTGCACCATGGTTGAGATGATTAGGCGTTGAAAAAGTCTGCAACTGCGTCGCTGGCTTTGGTAACCACATCTTTGCGATCATAAAAATCAAATTGATTCACGTCATCGCCAAGCCATAGTTTTTCTAACGGTGCTTTTGTCCGCGCTTCATAAGCTTCGGCTCCCGCAGGTAATGCAATTGATGGGGATCCGACCATTAGCATAGGTTTATTCAATACATCCGCAGAGCGTTGAGCATCATAAGTCAACCAGGGCTTCCAGCTTGCTACAGAAAACTGGTTGTCATATTCCTTGATTAATCCTCTGTCAGTCTCCGTGTAGTATGGCGCTTGATACATGATGGCACTGTCGTCTGTCGCACTTGCCCCCAACAGAACTTGCTGCTTTGCGTCAGGTGCTTCACTCGCCGCGATCATGCCGGGTACCACATCAGGCCCACCGTAAATCGCTTCAGCCATTGCCGGATCGTGTAACCAAGGTGCAACTAACGCGACTTTTTGAAGGTCTTGACTTGTTGCTACCGCATCAGCCATGTAACCAGATGACGCGCATACGCCTAAACCGTTAATGCTCTCGCTGACAATATCGTCTCGCGTACTCAGATACTGAGCTGCGGCTTTTATGTCTGCGGTTTTGACTGCAGGGTCTTCTATAAAACGATCCGTACCGCTACTTTCACCCCAACCCGTAAAATCAAACGCTAACGCAGCATAACCGCGAGCGGCGAGTTCTCTGGCGTATGTACCTGGCATCTGCTCTTTTACCGTTGTCCAAGCTCCTGTGACAATCACAGCGGGTAATCTGCCACTGACATTTTCAGGTGTGTACAAATTGCCTCTTAGCGTTTCTCCGTGACTAGTAAACGTAACGCTTTCACAAATGACACCTTTTTTGGAAGGGGTATTTTGTAGATTGATAATGTTGTTCGACATATAACGTTTTCCTTCTGATATTCGTATTTTTCGTCTGAAGAAAACTATAGTCACAAACCCTTTATTGTTTAATATCCCAATTTTGCATTTCTTTAGTGTATTATTTCGAACAATATCAATAAATTTTAAACAACTATGCGTTTACCACTGAGTACATTAGAAGTATTTGCAGCAATTGCGGAACAAGGCAGCTTTAAATCAGCCGCCGACGCGCTTGGGTTGAAACCTTCAACGGTGAGCCATCAATTAAAAACGCTCGAAGAAAGATTAGGAGTGCCCTTGTTCATACGCACGACTCGTTCGGTGAGTTTGACAGAGGCCGGGCGAGCCCTAATGCGTGGCGCAAGCCCAGCTTTCGAGCAACTGGCCTCGGCCATCGACAATGCTCGTACTACCGGCAATGCAGCGGTTGGCCAATTGAAACTGACACTGCCTTCTTTCGTTTACGACTTGGTATTAAAAAGCAAAATCGCATCCTTTTGCCAACAATACCCTCAAATCGAACTCGAACTGTCGATGACAGACGCCTTGTCAGACATTCTTGGCCAAGGCATGCATGCGGGTTTTCGAATGGGTGACCGAATTAGTCAGGATATGATTGCTATTCGATTAACGCCACCAATGCCTCTAGCAGTAATGGGGAGTCCCACCTACTTAGCTAAAAACGGCACACCGATGCTCCCTCTAGACCTACTTAAACATCAATGTATTTGCTATCGCTATTTGTCATCTAAACAACTGGCCAGTTGGGACTTCGTAGACGAATCGGGGCAATATGCCATCGATGTTAGCCACCAAATCATCGTCAATACCTTGCCGAGTTGGGTCAATTTGGCAAAACAAGATGTTGGGTTGATATATACGCTCAAGGAATACTGTACTCAAGAGCTCGAGACCGGCGAGCTCATTTCTGTCTTAGAAGGCCACTTACCAACGTTGCCAGGTATATTCATTTACTTTCCGCGGGAGTACCGCTCAATGCAGCCGTTACGTCTATTTATCGAACACCTACAGGCTTGATGTAAACCATCAAGCCTACGTTGGCTTCAATATCCTACTCTTCCTGACAATCTAGTGGCTCATACCAAATTTGGTATTTATCGCCTTGCCATTTCAGCACACTGAAAAGGTTGGCTGTCAGTAACATAAATAAACCGCCGACCTGCGCAGGTTCTGACCATAAACCTAGCGTACTAAACACAACCGCAAAAACGAGACAAATAAATTCTACTCGCAATGCAAGGCGACGCGCCGGGCGAACTTGCAGAAAATTAAGTGTAAACCAAACTTTCATGAAGAATGGCAGGCATTTCCAGTTGTCAGATTGTTTATCGATCATAAGGCTTTCCTGGTTGAGAACTTCTAAAGTGATGTCGAGGGCCGCAGCGATGCATTTTTGTGATTCCAAACTGGCATTCGCTCCGCTCTCAATTCGCTGAATCGTTCTGACATTCAATCCAGACATATCAGCTAACTGCTCTTGAGATAGACGGCGCGCAATGCGCAACTGTTTTAGAATCATGAAACTGCCCTTTTGTTTATCAACCGGAATTGTCGAATAAAGTATCGCATGTCGGGCACGAAATTAACCCGACACTTGCCCGACAGTGATAAATACGGGGCTGATTACTCCTACATCACTATCGCTAATCTGTTGAATTTTTTATTAATACCGATTTACCATGGCAGGTAACTTCCAATGAATTGAAAAATACGCCGCATACATGAAAAATGTAATCAAGGTGTTGTACATCACCGTTTTCATCGTGTTCACAATGATTGGACTAACATTTGGCGCCGACATGGGCATTAATTATTCGCACGTAAAACTAGCCTTGTTCGCGTTGGCAATGCCCTTCATATTCATTGTGTTGTGGCGTGGCTGGCGCAAACAAGGAGCCAGTTATTTTAGCCCCTTGCGCTGTCTATTGATTTTGGGCCTGGGCGCTTACCTCAGCGTAATTGGTGGTGGTTATGTGTATTTAATCAATACAATAGGCGGACATGAACGACTCACGATTTCAGGTAAAGTCGTTTCTAAAGAGCAACACTTTAGCCAGCGCTATGGCGGGAGCTACTTTGTTGAAATCAGGGACGATGACAGTGGTACAACAATAAAATTTGAAAGCACCAGCTTCGTTTTTAATAGACTGAGAGAACACGACCAGCACACGCTCACTGTGTCTCGGGGCAACCTCGGTTTACTCTATTTACGCAAACACTAAACAATTTCAAGGAGAGGACGTTGATAAGAGAGGCGACTCAACAAGACACTAGAGCTATTGCAGCAATTTATAACTATTATGTCCTCAACAGTACTGTGACATTTGAAGAAAGCCCGGTCACATCGGAAACGATTGGAGAAAGAATCGCTTTATCCCAATCTCATGGCCTACCATGGCTGGTAGAAGATAACGGAAATGACATTTTGGGGTACGCTTACGCAACACCGTGGAAAGCCCGAAGTGCCTATCGATTTTCTGTCGAGTCTACGGTTTACGTCTCGAATGAGGCGCATGGCCAAGGTCACGGCACCGTTTTATATCGCGAACTTCTCTCCAGACTGGCGGACAATGGTGTTCGTACTGTTGTTGGTGGCGTGACCCTACCTAACCCCGCTAGCGTTGGTTTACATGAGAAATTAGGCATGAAGAAAGTCGCGCATTTTGAAAACATTGGGTTTAAGTGCGGTCGTTGGTTAGATGTTGGTTATTGGCAGTTACAACTAGGTGAATCCCATGCCGATTGAACAGTGGCTATCATTTTGTTTGTTGGCCTTAATCGCAACGATTACACCAGGCCCAGCCGCGCTGCTGGTTTCGGTGAATAGCCTGACATACGGATTTAAACTCTCTCTCGCCACGGTGTTCGGCAACGTCACAGGCTTATTGTGTTTATCGTCTTTATCAGTGCTGGGGTTAAGTGCGCTCATTATACAATCTGCAGTGGCTTTCACAGTGGTAAAAACCTTAGGCGCCCTGTATTTGTGTTATCTCGGCATTAAACTATTCAGGTCCGGTTCTTTTAAACTTGAGGTAACGAAGAAGGCGCTTCGCCAAGAACACGTTGTCAAACTGTTCGGTCAAGGAATAGCAGTGTCCATGACGAACCCCAAGGCGTTAGTATTTACCATTGCATTGTTCCCTCAATTCATCACGCTCCACGCTCCGGTACTTCCTCAGTTTGTGGTGTTAGTCACTAGTTTTATGGGCTTGTCTTTTGCCTGCCTCTCTGGTTATGCCTTCATAGCGGCAAGAGCAAAACCACGTGTAGTTCAATCTAAACTTGCAAAACGCACCAAGCAACTATGTGGAGCGACATTTATAGGCTTTGGCGGTTTGTTGCTGTTTACCCGCAACCAATAAACCAAGGTCACTGCTAGAGTGCATTGGCCTTGCCTTAAAAATTTAAATCGGATTGCCTTTTATTTACCCAACGGAACATACTGGAGTGTAGATTGCCTGTACAAAGGAGTCACTATCGCTAACAACCCAGTTGTTCAGCACGTTTTTCTAACAGCGTTTTATTGTAGATATCGATGTAGTAGCGGGCACTTTCATCACTTGTTGTATCCACTTCTTTCACAATCAATTTGGTATTTGAGTTTCTGTGAACACAAAAAAGTGTCTGTTGGTCAACATCGTGCTCACCATTATAAATAGCGCCATTGAGCCTCCCCGACAGCTGATGAAAGCCGTGTTCCTCAAAAGCCTTGGTAGCCTGTTGCTTGGCCAATTCGGGTTGAAATTGAGAGTCGTGCTTAGCGGGCTTGGCGCAGCCTAGTGCGATAATAATAAAAAGCAGAACAAAGATGTACTTCACTGTAAAATTCCCTTTTGCGCTTGAAAACCTCTTCCGTTTCATCCTAAAACTGCAAAGACACACCTAACACTAGTCGAGCCCGAGCGGATTCGCAAACCTTATCAGGCAAACTGTACCTGTCTCGTCGCGACCTCTGAATTATCAGCTCGATCTGGTGTGATTTGATTGCGTCTTATTGACGCCATAACTTAAGAACTGGCTGATTATTGTGATCGTATACGACTAGTTCTGTTGGCGACGATAACGTTACAACAACTGGGTCGTATTGGCCTTTGTATCCGTTAAACATTTCACCATCCCATCTGCCACCTTCATTCGCCACTTTTAGCGATCTAATGACAGTCAAGCCAACCGCTTCCGGATTGAGTTCATTATGGCCTACAGACGCGATGCCTGTATCCAAATTGATTATAATACTGGCAGGCTTATCTGCATGTAGCCATGTTCCTGAAATATCTTGAGCTGCGGAAACCGCAGACGCTGCAGAAAAAATCAGCATGGCCAACGCTTTCGCAATACAGTTAAAAACGCTTTTCCGTTGCATGGTCAAATCACAGATACTCATTCATTACTCCACCTATTCTGGCGAGCTTGTCGCTCGCATGGGAAGCCATCATTGTCACCATCCATTTTGGTATTGGGGCAATATTGATGAAAAAACTCAGCTTCTGCAAGAGAGCGCATTTGACTGCAGTGTTGCCGATGATCACACCGAAACAGTGGTAGCTCACGGCTTTGCGCAGGTAATCGTTTATTCTCAATATCCAACCCTGAGATAGGCGGCACACTTTGATGTTGAGTATTAAGACTGGGCTTAACTAGCCAATGGTATACGCTCATGATTAACACTACGGCAATCACAACATGTTTTACATTCATGGTTAATCCTTTAACGTGAAAATAGCGTTTAGCGTCATACATCAAGAGTATATAAACTATTCCCAATATACCAGAGCATAGTTGACGTTGCGGCTTACTGCTGTTTAGCCAGAATGTTGTAATCGGGACACCTTTTGTACAGGTATAGCGCCCTCGATAAAACCAACGAACGACATATAAAAATGCGCACCGAAGGTCTAATTACCGGCGTTATTCATTTTGCTACATATACAAAAAAGCCCAGTAAAAACTGGGCTTTATTTATCGTTAATGAACGGATTAGCCGATAATGCTATTCAACGTTGCACTTGGACGCATTGCTGCAGACGCTAGGTCAAAATCTGGCGCGTAGTAACCGCCGATATCTGTCGCCTTGCCTTCTGTCGCCAAGATTTCCTCGACGATTTTATCCATATTGGCAGTCAACTCATCAGCAACAGATTTGAATTCGGCTGCAAGCGCAGCGTCTTCAGTTTGTGCCGCCACTTCTTGAGCCCAGTACATCGCCAAGTAAGCGTGGCTACCACGGTTATCAAGTTGACCTGCTTTACGAAGCGGAGATTTACCTTCATTTAGCAAGGTTTCCGTCGCTTTATCTAGGGCATCAGCCAAGATTTTCGCGCGCGCATTACCTTGCTTATTCGCAAAGTCTTCTAGCGATACCGCCAGTGCAAGGAACTCACCAAGTGAATCCCAACGCAAGTGACCTTCTTCAACAAACTGCTGAACGTGCTTAGGCGCTGAACCACCTGCACCAGTTTCAAACAGGCCACCGCCCGCCATTAGTGGAACCACCGATAGCATCTTGGCGCTTGTACCTAGCTCGAGAATTGGGAACAAATCAGTGAGGTAATCACGCAATACGTTACCGGTAACAGAAATAGTATCTAGGCCTCGGATTGCACGTTCCATAGAGTAGCGAATCGCACGGACAGGTGACATGATTTGAATATCTAGTCCATCTGTATCGTGGTCTTGCAAGTAAGCCTCAACCTTCTTGATCAATTGCGTATCGTGTGCACGCTCATCATCTAACCAGAATACGGCTGGCATGCCAGACTGGCGAGAACGCGTTACAGCAAGTTTTACCCAATCTTGAATCGGCGCATCTTTCGCCTGACACATACGCCAGATATCGCCTTCTTCTACTTGATGCTCAATAAGAACAGTGCCGTCTTGGTCAATAACTTGAACAGTACCGTCTTCAGTCATTTCAAAAGTCTTATCGTGTGACCCATATTCTTCGGCTTTTTGCGCCATCAAACCAACATTAGGGATGGTACCCATTGTCGTAGGATCAAATGCACCATGGGTTTTACAGAAGTTAATGACTTCTTGATAAATGGTTGCGTAAGTACTTTCTGGAATCACCGCTTTTGTATCAGCAGGCTTTCCATCTGGCCCCCACATTTGACCAGAGTTACGGATCATTGCTGGCATAGATGCATCAACAATTACGTCACTTGGAACGTGAAGGTTAGATATACCCTTGTCTGAGTTAACCATCGCCATGCGCGGACGGTTTTCGTAGCACGCATTGATGTCACGTTCGATTTCAGAACGCTGAGACTCAGGTAGGCTCGCGATTTTATCGTAAACGCTACCTAAACCGTTATTGGCATTGACGCCTAATTGTTCAAACAACTCGCCGTGTTTTTCAAATAGATCTTTGTAGAACACTTTTACACAGTGACCGAATACGATTGGGTGAGACACTTTCATCATGGTCGCTTTCACGTGCAAAGAGAACAAAATTCCAGTTTCTCTCGCGTCTTCGATTTGTTCTTCGAAGAATTTACACAGCGCTTTTTTGCTCATGAACATGCCATCGATCACTTCACCTGCAAGCAAATCGACACGAGGCTTAAGTACTTTCTTTTCGCCTTTTGCATTTGTGAACTCGATACTGACGTGACCCGCTTTTTCTACTGTCAACGATTTCTCACCAGAGTAGAAGTCACCACCGCGCATGTGCGCAACGTGTGTGCGTGAAGCTTGGCTCCAAGCGCCCATTGAATGAGGGTGTTTGCGCGCGTAGTTTTTCACTGCGGCTGGAGCACGACGGTCAGAGTTACCTTCGCGCAACACTGGGTTTACCGCACTTCCCAATACTTTGCTGTAGCGGTCGCGAATATCGGTTTCTTGGTCGTTCTGAGGATCTTCTGGGAACTCAGGTACTTTAAAGCCTTTTTCGTTCAGCTCGTTGATTGCCGCTTTCAACTGAGGAATCGACGCACTGATATTAGGCAGCTTAATAATGTTTGTTTCAGGGTTTTGGGTTAACCCTCCAAGCTCAGCCAACGCATCTGGCGTTTTTTGATCGTCATCTAGAAATTCTGGGAAAGTTGCTAAGATACGTCCAGCTAGAGAAATGTCGCTTAATTCGACATCGATGTCAGCTGCACCAGCGAACTTTTTGATGATTGGAAGCAATGAATACGTCGCTAATGCTGGCGCTTCATCCGTCTTCGTATAGATAATCGTTGACTTGCCTTTGGTCATTATATACCTCAAATGTAGCGGTAACGGGTACCGGTTAAGTCCATTCATGTGGGCGCATAACGTTCGCCTCATGACGGCAGTTTTGTTCTGCAGTGAAGGGTGTTTTGCGGCGGTCCCTTCACACATATAAATCGCTGTACTAGAACGACAGGAACCGTATTGGGAAACAACTTTTGACGCGTCTTGCGCCATCCAATGTGTTGTTTGGTAAATACTGAGTATAAACGCCGCGAACATTAGTATAGGGACGAATAAAGTAGTTACAAGTCATACCATTGTCTTATCTTGCAACTTTATTCATTTATTGTAGATTTTCTTGTAAAAAAACCACCAACTCGGCGGAATTAGCCAAATTTTAACCACTTCTTCCCTCATATTATTTGTTAGAATTATACAAAATCATTCATCAAATTTTGTGCTGGGAAAATAATGAGCAAAAGTTGTGTCGTCCTGTTCAACAAACCTTTTCAAGTGCTATCACAGTTCACCGATGCCGATGGCAGAGAAACGCTGAAAGACTATATCGACATTCCAGATGTTTACGCCGCAGGTCGGCTAGACAGGGACTCAGAGGGGCTGTTGGTGTTAACCAATAACGGAAAATTGCAGCACAAATTAGCTCATCCGAAAGCCAAAACAAGCAAAACCTATTGGGTACAAGTAGAAGGGGAGCCGACCCAAGAAGCCATTGCACAATTGCAAGCAGGCGTAGAATTGAAAGATGGCATGACCAAGCCAGCAAAAGTCAAAGCCATGGCGCCACCTGCGGTTTGGGATCGCAATCCGCCAGTAAGGTTTCGCCAACACATCCCAACCAGTTGGCTTTCCATCACCATTAGTGAGGGTAGAAACCGACAAGTACGGCGTATGACAGCCCACGTTGGCTACCCCACATTGAGATTGATTCGATACCGCGTTGGGAACTGGACCATTGATGGCATTGCCAACGGCGAATACGTGCAATTTGACGCATAACAATGCGCGAAAGAAAGATTGTTATTCACACTATCACTAGCGGCGCTATTTTATAACCAAAATTCACATGAATCGCGCTTGAATTTGATGTCAATGAACACAATTTCTGCTAGAATTCGCGACCCTAAATTGACCATAGTTTTGTACGGAGCATTATGCATTCTGAGATTGAAAATCCTGAAACCAAAAAAGTCATCGTTGGTATGTCCGGCGGTGTAGATTCTTCGGTATCTGCCTACCTATTGCAACAGCAGGGATTCCAGGTGGAAGGATTATTTATGAAGAACTGGGAAGAGGATGACAATGACGAATACTGTGCTGCTGCAGAGGATTTAGCCGATGCACAAGCCGTTGCCGACAAGTTGGGCATAGAACTTCATACCATCAACTTCGCAGCGGAATATTGGGACAATGTATTCGAGTACTTCCTCGAAGAATACAAAGCGGGCCGCACTCCCAATCCCGATATCATGTGTAACAAGGAAATTAAGTTTAAAGCTTTCCTTGAGTTCGCTGCGGAAGACTTAGGTGCTGACTACATCGCGACCGGCCACTATGTGCGCCGCCGATTCAAAGACGGCAAATGGCAAATGTTGCGAGGCTTAGACAACAACAAAGACCAAAGCTATTTTCTTTACACGTTAGGTGAAGAGCACGTTGCCAAAACCTTGTTCCCCGTTGGTGAAATTGAAAAGCCAGAGGTCCGTCGCATTGCAGAAGAGCAAGATTTGATTACTCACGACAAAAAGGACAGCACAGGCATTTGCTTTATCGGCGAACGCAAGTTTAAAGACTTTTTGTCTCGTTACCTTCCGGCTCAACCGGGTATCATCGAAACGGCTGAAGGCGAAGAAATAGGCAAACACGAAGGGTTAATGTATCACACGTTGGGCCAACGTAAGGGTTTGCATATTGGCGGTAAAAAAGAGCATGGTGATGAACCTTGGTATGTCGTTGACAAAGACGTCGAACGCAATGTACTGATTGTTGGGCAAGGCGCGGATAACGAGCGTCTTTATTCGAAAGGGTTGATTGCTAACCAGCTACACTGGGTAGATCGTATGGCGATCACCGAGCCACAAAAAGTCGTGGTAAAAACCCGCTATCGCCAGACCGATATCCCCTGCACTTTAGTACCGGTAAGCGACGATGAAATTCGAGTCGAGTTTGATGAACCACAAAAAGCAGTAACACCAGGGCAATCGGCGGTTTTTTACCGCGATGAAGTGTGCCTTGGTGGCGGTATTATCGAGAGTTATATTCGCTGATGTTAGACCCCAAAATTGAGCAACATCTCGCGCTGGCTGGCGTTTGTCAGGCAGCGTCGCTTGTCCAGCAATTAGCTAGACGCGGCACTATCGATAAACAGGCTTATGAGGCCAGTTTATCGAGTATTTTGGTTACCGACCCTGAGACACCTCAACAAGTCTTCGGGCAGTTAGACAATCTGAAAAAAGGCTATCAGGTCATCGTCGCCCAACTGGGTAATGAAGGCTCACACAAAGACACTGAACTCACGCGATATATTGCGAGTGTGCTCGGCCTTGAGCGCAAACTCACCAAGCACCCAAGAGCTTTGAATGAACTCGCAGAGCGTATCTCCCACGTGCAGCGCCAATTGGCCCACGTTGACTTTGAGAACCAGCAAATCGCGTCATCACTTGCCAGTATTTATTCCGATGTTGTGAGCCCCCTTGCTCCGCGTATTCAAGTGGCGGGCAATCCCAATTATTTGGGGCAAACCAGTAATCAAGAACGAGTTCGCGCATTGCTCTTGGCAGGCGTACGTTCGGCGGTAATGTGGCGTCAAATGGGCGGAAGCAGGCGCGCAATTTTATTTAAACGAACACAAATATTACATAGCGCTAAGTCGGCATTACGACTAATCAATTAATCATAGGAGCACACAAGGTGGAACTGACTCAGTTAACCGCAATTTCCCCGGTAGACGGACGCTATGCGTCAAAAGCAGCTGAACTTAGAAGTATCTTCAGCGAATACGGTCTACTCAAGTATCGCGTCGAAGTTGAAGTTCGCTGGTTACAAATGCTGGCTTCACACCCACAAATTGAGGAAGTCCCTACATTTAGCGACAAGTCAAACGCCCAGTTAGACAAAATTGTTGCTGAGTTTTCTGTTGATGACGCAATGCGTATCAAAGACATCGAACGCACAACCAATCACGACGTAAAAGCGGTTGAGTATTTCTTAAAAGAAAAAGTCGCAGACAACAGTGAACTCAACGCGGTGAATGAGTTCATTCACTTTGCCTGCACGTCTGAAGACATCAATAACTTGTCTCATGGCTTAATGTTAGAAAACGCTCGCAAAGACGTGTTACTGCCCTACCTAGACAAACTCATTACGGAAATCACGGGCTTGGCGAAGGCATACAGAACCGTTCCTATGATGGCGAGAACGCATGGTCAGCCTGCTTCTCCTACGACTATGGGCAAAGAAATGGCCAACGTAGTAATGCGTTTACGCCGCCAACGCGACGCGGTCGCGGATGTCACTATTTTGGGTAAGATCAATGGTGCGGTCGGTAACTACAATGCCCACCTTTCTGCATACCCTGATATCGATTGGCATGCGGCATCAGAGTCGTTCGTAACCAGCTTGGGATTGACTTGGAACCCATACACAACACAAATCGAACCACACGATTACATCGCTGAGCTGTTCGATGCCGTGGCTCGTTTCAATACGATTCTTATCGACTTTGACAGAGATATCTGGGGTTACATTGCCCTGGGCCACTTCAAACAAAAGACAATTGCGGGCGAAATTGGTTCTTCAACCATGCCGCATAAAGTGAACCCCATTGATTTCGAAAACTCAGAGGGCAACTTAGGTCTAGCCAATGCCATATTCTCTCATTTGGCAGTGAAGCTACCCATTTCTCGTTGGCAGCGTGACTTAACCGACTCTACGGTTTTACGCAACCTTGGTGTGGGCGTGGGCTACGCAGTTATCGCTTATCAAGCGTCATTGAAAGGGATCAGCAAGCTACAGGTCAATGAGCAAAGCTTGCTTGACGAACTCAACGATAACTGGGAGCTGTTGGCAGAGCCAATTCAAACAGTAATGCGCCGCTACGGTATCGAAAAGCCTTATGAGAAGCTAAAAGAGCTAACTCGAGGCAAAAAAGTCAATGCCGATATCATCGCTGCATTCATTGATGACTTAGCGATGCCAGAAGAAGCGAAAGCGTCACTGAAATCACTATCTCCCGATACCTACATTGGTCAAGCAATCCGTCTAGTTGACCAGTTACCAGAGTAATCTGCTTTAGTTAACCTGTCGAAGTCCATTACTTCGGCAGGTTAACCATGTCACACAACGTTTCTGTTTTTCAATCACCTACCGTATGCTATCGCAATGTGCGTTTGGCCAGTTGGATCCTCTTGTGCTTTCTCAGCTTCCACTTGCCTGTAGCGTTCGCCAATACAGGAGCTATTGGTTGGAATGGCGTTTATTTAATCCTCTTACATGGCTTGTCATTGTTAGCGTTGACACTCTGGCCCAACAGCGATGTCACAAGGCTTCGAAAAGGTCTCGTTAGCGTATTCATCTCCTACATTGTCAGTGCAAGCGTGGCTTGGCGGCTTAACATTGGAATCCACGATAATTTTCTCATAGGTATCGTGGCATCGGCGTATCTCTACGGCGCCAATGAACAACATGCAAGGACTCGTCTGTGTGGGATCTTGATGGGCAGCTATATCGCCATCACGCTGTTTTGGTTCTGGCCTGTATCAGGTTGGCGCGCCAAACTGGAAGTGGCAAATAGCATTTCTTTGGTTGTTTGCCTATTTATTTTGAGCGCACTGTTGCACCGTTCATCTCAGTATGAATGGAGTAACATTGCTCATAGTCTAGCGAGGTCGAAACGCCGTTTGAGCCAATACTGGCCCTACGCCGATAACACCCAGGAAGCGCATTGGCGTCCAGGCACTTGCGCTCACATTGCCAAAGCCAGTGTACTGTTTATTGACATTGTGGAATTCGCTTCTTTGTGCAAGCAACGATCAGACACCAGTATCGTGAACCTACTCCACAACTTGTATTGCCAATTTGACCAGGTGTTGTTGGCCTATGGTTGTCAAAAACTTAAAACCAACGGCGATGAATACATGGCGTGCACGCCATTAGCCCTTTACGCTGATAACAAGAAGGCCGACAACCAACAAGCGATCATCAACTTGTGTTTTGCTGCACGAGCGATGATAGAGTCGCTACAAGTCATTGAACGACTTCATGAAATCAAACTCAATATTCGAATCGGTATTGCCACTGGACCCATTACGGCTGGCGTAATGGGCGAGACCCGCCCGATGCTGGATATTTGGGGAACAACGGTAAACCTTGCAAGCCGCTTAGAGCACGTGGCTGATACGAATCAAATCAACATCTGCAAAAACACTGCGCATATTGTAAAAGCTCACTTTTTACTCGATGAAGAACGCACCACGAATATTAGGGGAATTGGCACTGTTACACATTACCAATTGGGTATTTGCATGGCTCAGTCTAGACAAGCATAATGGCGACCACTTGATATGAGAGGTATCCATGAGCAACACCGTATCCGGCTTAAGTACAGACGATTTCATCAAAAACTATTGGCAGAAAAAGCCGCTAGTGATTCGCCAATGCATCCCTAACTTTGAAGATTTTCTCGATGAGAATGATTTGGCAGGCCTTGCGATGGAGCCTGAGGTAGATAGCCGGATCGTACGGCACATTGACGGCAAATGGGACGTTTTTCACGGCCCTTTTGATGATTTCCAAGACTCCTGTCAAGGCCAGTGGACGCTACTGGTGCAAGCCGTTGATCGCTATGTAGATGCAGCCAGTGAGCTGATGCGACAATTTGCTTTTGTGCCCTATTGGCGGATGGATGACTTGATGATCTCTTACGCCGTAAGTGGTGCTGGCGTAGGCGCGCATGTTGACCAATACGACGTATTTTTACTGCAAGGTAAAGGGAAGCGACGCTGGCAAGTCGGCGAACCCAACAGCAGTGCAGCCACTTCACCACACAAAGATTTGTGTCAGGTAGAAGCGTTCAACCCAATTATTGATGTAGAACTTGAACCCGGCGATGCCCTGTACATTCCTCCAAACTGGCCACATGCCGGTACAACGATTGAAGATGCCCTCACCTACTCAATAGGATTTCGCGCGCCAGACCAAACGCAGCTCACTTCAGCTGTCGCTGATATGACATTCAATCAAAATTCCGTATCAAAACGATTTAGCGATCCTGATATTACTCCCCGTCTGCACCCCAGTATGCTCGTCGATAGTGAAATGTCTAAGCTAAATCATTTGCTCATGGACATGATGGAAACATCTGAATGGCAAGCCACTTTAGTTAGGCATTTAAGCCAGCAACATATGCAGTTTACACCACTCGATACGCCGATTAATACGAGCCAGTTAGAAAAACACTTGGAGCAAGGCGTCACTTATGAACCTGTGCCTGGACTGCGTCCACTCACACGAAAATTGCCCGGCAATGACCATTTTCATTTGTTTATTGATGGAGAATCTTTCCGACTACCAAAAGGCGACATTACTGAACTGATGGCAGTGATTGACGCCCCTGAACTCAACCGTCACATACTTGACCATAATCAAGGATTTGCGTTATTGCCAATATTGGCTACGCTAATTAGTAAGGGATATTGGATAACAACAGAAGAAGAGGAGTAATTTTACATTTCAGGTTGGGTGATATGACTTATCAAGTAGAGCATGTAAGCTGGACAACAGCGAAACAGCGGTTAACACAACTGCGAGAAAAAGTATTTATTTTCGAATGGAAGCTTCCTCGAGATGCAGAGTTCGATGGTTACGACTTAACGGCTCATCATATCATTATCAATGACAGCGAGGGCACACCTGTCGCTACGGGTAGGCTGACGCAAGACGGTGAACTGGGCAGAATTGCCGTTAGAAGAAAGTATCGTACCCTTCCCCTATACCGGTTAATGTTCGAAACACTTATCCAAATCGCCAAAGATAACGATATTAAGCACCTCCATGTGAGATGCGATCTATCGAGTGTGGATTATCATCGCAAGCTCGGGTTTAAACCCCATGGCCCAGCATTCATGGAAGCTGGCATTCCACGCCAACGGATGGCATGCCAAACTCAGCATTTCACACTGCCAGACGTTACCCAGATGCATTAAAAAAGGCCTGCAATTGCAGGCCTTTTGGTTAGTGTAGCCTTTCAAGTAAGGCTTCAATGGGGTGTCGCACTCCCATTTTTTCTACTCGTTTGACTTGGCTACGGCATGAATACCCCGTGGCCAATATCTGCTCTCCAGAATAACGACCAATGGCTTGTTCCCAACTCAAGGCGTAGATCCCAAGCGACTTTTCTTTTTGGTCAGCTTCGTGGCCGTATGTGCCTGCCATACCACAACAACCGACACTGACAATATCGACGTTTTGATTCACTTTAGCGAAGATACCACGCCATTGTTGTTCGCTTTTCGGTAATGCGGTTTTTTCTGTGCAATGCCCAAACAAAGCCAGTGGCGAGTTTGATTCGTTTGTTGTTATCGACTCCCAGACCGTATCGGGTAATGACACTAGCCACTCGTTAATCATGCTTACATTAAAGTTACCACGCTTATCACCCAAGGCTTTTGTATACTCATCGCGATAGCAAAGTACAAGAGAGGCATCAGCGCCTACCATTGGCACGTTTAGCGCTGCCACTTTATTCAAAAAGGCGGCAGTATTCGCTGCAGTCTTCGCGAAGCGGTCCAAAAACCCTTTCACGTGTTCAGGTTTGCCATTTGGATGAAATGGCAATACGACTGGTTTGTAACCCAATTTAGCCACTACTTTAACCAAAGCCTCAACAACAGTTGCATCATAAAAAGAGGTAAAAGGGTCTTGTACAACAAACACGTATTGACTTCGCGCTTCTGCACTCATTGCTTCAAAGTGCGCTAAATTGAAATCAGTTACCTCAGCAGCAACACGGTTTTGCAAGGTTGGCACCGATAACAATGGGGTATCTACGTAACCTGTTGTTTTTTCAAGTACACCTTGCACTAGTTTTCGGCCGAGGAAAAAATTCACCACCGACGGGAATTTCGCCAACACGGGAGCCATCTTCTCGACATTGGCAACCATGTGATCTTTGAATGGTCGTAAATAACGCTGATAATAAATTGATAAAAAGGTCGATCTAAATTCAGGGACATCCACGCCGACAGGACATTGGCTAGAACAAGACTTACAGGCTAAACACCCGTTCATCACATCGAGCACTTCATGGGAGAAGTCTTCTGTTTGTTTCTGTGAGTTACGCCACCTTGTGAACCACGAGGATTTAAATTGGCTGGCGGCCAGTGTTTCGGTGTTGACTCCCTGCTCTGCCAATAAACGAATCCACTCGCGAATCAAGCCTGCACGCCCCTTAGGACTGTGACGCCTATCTTTGGTAATTTTACTCGAGGGGCACATCGGAGACGTTGTGTCGTAGTTGAAGCACAAGCCGTTGCCGTTACAGCTCATTGCAGGTTCAAATGCTGATTTGAACGCCACAGGTATGGTACGGTCTAGTGTCGCACGTTTGGCGTCAGACACACGTACCAATGCATCATCCGATTTTGCAGGTGTGCAAATCTTACCGGGGTTCATTTTATTAAATGGATCGAACGCTCCTTTGATCAAGCGAAGTTGGGTGAACAGCTCTTCGCCAAAAAAGGCTGGTCCGTATTCGCTACGATACCCCTTGCCGTGTTCTCCCCACATCAAGCCACCGTACTTAGCGACAAGTGCGACAACTTCATCAGAGATACTGTGCATCAGTTTCTCTTGCTCAATATCACATAAATCAAGGGCTGGCCGAACGTGTAGTACACCGGCATCGACATGCCCAAACATACCATATTGCAACCCATGCCCGTCGAGCAAGGCTCTGAACTCCATGATGAAGTCAGCCAATTTTTCAGGTGGCACAGCAGTATCTTCAGCGAATGCAATAGGCTTTTGACTTCCTTCAGTTTTACCCAGTAACCCCACCGCCTTCTTACGCATGGCATAAATCTTTTTGATGTCTGCCACGTCGAATGTAACTTGATAACCAATGACACCAGACTCGCCGGTTTCAGCTGCTTTGGTTAACTCCTCTTCCAAACGGGCAATTCGCGACGCGATTTCTTCTTGATCATTGCTGTTGTACTCAACCATATTTAAGCCCAACATGGTTTTGTTAGGCACGTCAGTAATGAGGTCTGCAATCGAATGCCAAATAATGTCCGTTTTGGCTAAGTTGAGTACACGGCTGTCGACGGTTTCTACCGAGGTTGCATTCGCGGCAATCATTCTTGGCGCATGACGCAAAGCCGACTCGAAACTATCGTATTTGACGTTAACCAAGGCTTTGAAATTCGCAATTGGTGTGATCGACAACTTGGCTTCGGCGACCATGGCTAATGAGCCTTCAGACCCCGTTATCAAGCGGCTTACATCGATTTTTTGATTGTCACTGTCGTATGCGTGTTCTAGGTCGTAGCCGGTTAAAAATCGATTTAATCTTGGGAATTTAGCGAGAATTTGCTCGCGCTTATCTACGCATGATGCAAACACTTGGCGCAAAATACGCCCATAGGTGTCGCTTTGATTGGCTCGCGTCTTGGCCGCTTCAAGGCTTAAAGGCGAGGTGTGCAGACACTCGCCGTTGGCCAAAACCGACGTTAGCTCCAGCACGTGATCACTGGTTTTGCCGTATACCAACGAGCCTTGGCCCGATGCATCGGTGTTGATCATGCCGCCAACCGTGGCACGGTTACTGGTTGATAAATCTGGCGAAAAGAAAAAGCCAAATGGACGTAAGGCATCGTTCAACGCATCTTTTACTACGCCAGCCTGCACTTTTACCCACTGCTCTTCGGCATTTATCTCGAGGACCTTGTTCATATGGCGAGACACATCGACCACGATACCATCAGTCAAGCTTTGCCCGTTGGTACCAGTACCGCCGCCGCGAGCACTGAACTTCACGAGTGGATGCTGGTTGGCAAGCTCACCAACAATCTGCAAATCCTCTATCGATTTTGGCAAAACAACCGCTTGCGGGAGTTTTTGATAAACAGAATTATCAGTAGCGACAGCTAAGCGAGCGCCATAGCTGTATTCAATATCACCGCTAAAAGCAGATTGAGATAACGCATTAAGATAAGTTTGATAGTGCTGAGCTGGGCTCGACTCGGGTGCGACTGCAGGCAAATTCAACGTGGAAGCTCTCCCCTTCAACATAGGCTGCTAAGTATACCTAGCATCGATTGGTGTCTCTATAGGATTACGCCATAAACCAGTGAAAAGTTTGTTATTTAGTATACCGAAATTGCTACTGCCGATACTTTGCTTACAAATTTTTACAGGTTTTTAATAGGCATCTAGCAGTATGCACGCTAACCTTTCACTATGACGAGAATATTTGGATGAGCATATGAAAGCGATTCGATTAACAGTAGGCGGTTTGTTGTTCGCCATAGGGATTATATTTACGCTTTTGCCTGGCTCCATTTTATTTGTGATTGGCGGGCTAATGCTGCTCAGTTATGACTGGCCAAGAGCACGAGGTTGGTTGGCATTTTTTCAAAAGAGTATGAGCCGAGGCGCGCGTCGTGTTGACCGCTTCATGCTGAACCGAAAGCTCAAGTAAGATTGCATTCCCATTAAAAAAGCCGCTCTTTTGAGCGGCTTTTTCATAACACCAACGGTTACTGCTGGTTTCCAGCGAGATACAACCAAGTCTCTACGACGGTATCAGGGTTTAGCGATACGCTATCGATACCCTCTTCCACTAACCAAGCTGCAAAGTCTTCGTGATCCGACGGACCTTGTCCGCAAATACCAACGTATTTACCGCGTTTTTTTGCCGCCTGGATTGCCATCGACAACAAGGCTTTCACGGCGTCATTGCGCTCGTCAAACAAGTGGGCGATCAGGCCAGAGTCACGGTCTAGACCCAAAGTAAGCTGGGTCAAATCGTTTGAACCAATAGAAAAGCCATCGAAGATATCGAGGAACTGGTCAGCAAGTAACGCGTTTGATGGCAATTCACACATCATGATAACGCGCAGGCCGTTTTCACCTTTCACCAAGCCTTGCTCAGCAAGTAACTCAATGACCTGTTGTCCTTCTTCCAAAGTACGAACGAAAGGAATCATGATTTCTACGTTAGTGAGGCCCATCTTGTTGCGAACGCGCTTAATGGCTTCACATTCTAGAGCGAAACAGTCGCGGAAATCGTCAGAGATATAACGGCTCGCACCGCGGAAGCCCAACATCGGGTTCTCTTCATCAGGCTCGTATTGGTAACCACCGACCAAATTGAAGTATTCGTTCGACTTGAAGTCAGACATACGAACGATCACTTTTTCTGGCGCGAACGCAGCACCGATAGTTGAGATACCTTCAACCAATTTCTCGATGTAGAACTCAGTTGGCGACTCGTAACCCGCGATCATGTCGTTGATTTCTTCTTTCAAGTCGTCAGGCTGCTCGTCGAAGTTAAGTAACGCCTTCGGGTGAACGCCAATCATGCGGTTGATGATAAATTCAAGACGGGCAAGACCCACGCCTTTATGTGGTAAACGAGCAAAATCGAACGCTCTGTCTGGGTTACCAACGTTCATCATCACGTTAAGCGGCAAGTCGGGCATGGAATCAATGCGTGATGTTACTACGTCGTATTCCATTTCTTGGCCATAAATGTAGCCAGTATCACCTTCGGCACAGGATACGGTTACCTTGTCGCCTGTTTCGATAGAGCTAGTTGCGTTACCACAGCCAACCACCGCTGGAATACCCATTTCACGTGCGATAATTGCCGCGTGACAAGTACGGCCACCACGGTTAGTAACAATCGCCGAGGCTTTTTTCATGATAGGTTCCCAATCTGGGTCAGTCATGTCTGTGACTAGTACATCACCTGGCTGGATTTTGTCCATTTCATCAATAGAGCCCAACACTTTCGCTTCACCAGCACCAATCTTGTGGCCGATAGCGCGACCTTCACAAACGATGTTGCTAGCTTCGCCTTTCAATTTAAAGCGTTCAATACTTTGGCTGTCTTCGCGGCTGCGCACTGTCTCTGGACGCGCTTGAACGATGTAGAGTTTGCCGTCTACGCCATCTTTCGCCCACTCAATGTCCATTGGACGCTGGTAGTGCTTCTCGATGATCTGAGCCTGTTTCGCCAACTCCATAACTTCGTCATCTGTCAGCGAGAACACTTGGCTTTGTTCGCGTTCAATATCAACAATTGAAACTTGCTTGCCGTGAGTGGTGTCATCAGAGTAAATCATCTGGGTCAGCTTACTGCCCAAGTTGCGGCGGACAATGGCTGGTAACCCTTTATCAAGCGTCGGCTTGTGAACGTAGAATTCGTCAGGGTTGACTGCACCTTGAACAACCATTTCGCCAAGGCCGTACGAGCTGGTAACAAATACGACATCTTCGAAACCCGATTCAGTATCGATTGTGAACATAACACCAGAAGAAGCGATGTCACTGCGAACCATTCTCTGCACACCCGCAGACAAGGCAACGCCTTTGTGATCATAACCTTGGTGTACGCGATACGAGATGGCGCGGTCGTTGAACAAAGAAGCAAATACGTGCTTAATTGCCACCATTACGGCGTCATAACCTTTCACGTTTAGGAAGGTTTCCTGCTGACCTGCAAATGACGCATCTGGCATATCTTCAGCCGTTGCCGAAGAGCGTACAGCAAATGATGCTTCATCACCTGCGTCACCTTGAAGGGTGACAAACGCGGTTCTAATGGCTTCTTCAAGCGCCGGTTGAAATGGCGTGTCGATGATCCATTGACGGATGTTCGCGCCTGCTTCAGCAAGGGCGTTAACATCGTCGACATCTAACACATCGAGTGTGTCATGGATGCGTTTCTCAAGGCCGCTTTGGTCGAGAAACTCATTAAATGCTTCAGCAGTGGTAGCGAAACCACCAGGCACTTGCACGCCAGCATTCGCTAGGTTAGAAATCATCTCACCAAGCGATGCGTTTTTGCCACCTACGCGTGGCACATCGTGCATCCCCAATTCTTGATACCAAAGTACGTAATCTTGCACCTGTGAAGCCTCCAGCTCGTTTTTAAAATTCGGCACCCATGTAAGTGTAGGGTATTTTAGGGTTGCCGCCGCTAAATCACGTAAAGTTTTGTACGGACTAGCTTTTCGACACAAAAATTCTAGAATGCAGGAATTAAGAAAGTAAAATTTAATTATGACCTGTAATAAAATTACAACAAAAAGGGACACCCTGTGAGGACTGCATTTTACATATCTGATGGTACTGCCATCACTTCCGAAGTATTCGGCCACGCCCTACTATCACTGTTCACAACCGAGTTTAACCACGTCACTATTCCGTTCGTTGAAACCGAAGAACAAGCACATAAGGTGTTAGCGAAAATTTCTGAAAGTTTTCAAGATACCGGAGAAAGACCGCTCGTTTTTTATACAATTGTCAATGCGGACGTTCGTCGACTCATCGCAAAATCTGTTGGCATTAACTACAATTTTCTCGATCAGTTCGTTGCGCCTTTGGAAAAAGTGTTGGGCGTACCGTCGAAACCCGAAAAACATCGCACACACAGTATTCATGAAACGACCTACGATATTCGAATCGAGGCGGTCAACTATGCCCTTGCTAACGACGACGGTTCCAATTTAAAAGACTTTCACGAAGCAGATATTATATTGGTGGGCGTATCGCGCTCTGGTAAAACGCCAACTAGCCTTTATTTGGCACTACAATACGGTATCAAAGCAGCGAATTACCCGTTTACCGAAGAAGACATGGGCGACATGTTAAAACTGCCACCTGTACTGAGGCGATTTAAAGACAAACTCTTCGGGCTAACTATTAAACCAGAAAGGCTAGAACAAATTCGTTCGGAAAGGCGCCCCAATAGCCGCTATGCGTCTATTCAACAGTGCCGAATGGAATTGCGAGAAGTCGAAAACCTGTACCGCAAAGAAAAGATTCCTTTTCTCAACAGTACGCAATTTTCAGTTGAAGAGATTTCTGCCAAGATTCTTGCAGAGACGGGGCTTCAGAGACGCAAATACTGAGTATTACTCGCTCGCAGCGTCGTTGCCATCAGTTTTCGCACGAAGCTTGTTCACGCGGCCGCCGGTGACTTTATCGGCGCGCCCTTCGGCTACGGCTTTTTCTGCGCGGCGTTTGCGGACTTCCTTTGGATCGGCAATCAAAGGGCGATAGATTTCTATACGATCGCCATCACGCAGCGTATCACGCAGTTTCACCACACGGCTCCACACACCAACCTTATTCACTTTCAAGTCGATTTCTGGGTGTTGAGAAAGAATATCTGATTGTTCGATTGCCTCTTCCACCGAACACCCTTCTTGCACTGACAATTCCAACAGCGTTTGCTTGTTAGGCAGTGCGTACGCAATTTCAATTACCATGCTACTCATTAGGCGTATACCTGCTTAGCACGATCTGTGAAAGCATTTACCATACTCGCCGTTAACTGGCTAAAGACTTTGCCAAAGGCCATTTCTGCGAGCTTGTTGCTAAACTCAAAATCCAAACTCAATTCGATTTTACAAGCATTTTCAGCCAACGCCGAAAAGGTCCAGCCTCCGGTAAGGGAGGAAAAAGGCCCATCCACTAAACGCATTTCAATTCGCTGCCCGGGCGTCAGTACGTTGTGGGTGGTAAACCATTGTTTGATGCCAGCTTTCGCCACCAGTAGTGACGCTTGCATTTCGGTTTCTGTCGATGACAACACCTTGCTATCAGCGCACCCCGGCAAAAACTCGGGATAAGCAGATACATCGTTAACTAGGTCAAACATCGATTGGGCACTAAACGATACGAGTGCGCTGCGCTGAATACTCGGCATAACAAACAACAACTATTTATATGGCGTAAAACCGTGGAGTTTAGCACGAAGGTAGCGTGCGTTTAACCCTAACCTGTTTTGTCGCGGGCTTTTTTCCTCTCGATTTGCGGCCAAACTAAAGACAAGCGTTTAACTATGGGTATAATAGCGGCCATGAAAAAGAACAAATCGAACAAAAATACGTCGGGCACTATTGCGCAGAATAAAAAAGCGCGTCACGACTATCACTTAGAAGACAAAATGGAAGCTGGCCTTGTGTTACAGGGCTGGGAAATCAAGGCTATCCGTGACGGCAAAGTGAACATTACCGATAACTTCATCAATATTCACAATGGTGAAGCCTATCTCGAAGGCAGCCGCATTACGCCGTTAAATCAAGCGTCGACTCACGTTGTTGCCGACCCCAACCGCTCGCGCAAATTGCTCCTGAGTAAACGAGAAATCGACAAGCTCATCGGTGCACGTGAACGCCAAGGTTTCTCCATCGTTGCTACCGCAATGTATTGGAAAAAGTGTTGGGTAAAAATCGAGATTTATCTCGCCAAGGGTAAACAAAGCCACGATAAGCGCGACGCGGTGAAAGACAGAGACTGGGCTCGACAAAAAGAAAGGATGATGAAGAAAAGCGCGTAAGGACTATTGCGCGCTTTGACTCACTGACTTGCGATAACGTTTTGTCAGTGATTTGTTCCTGACTCTATCAAGTACCAAACTCCACCATGCTGTTGGCTTGTAGCTGGGCGTTAGGTCATAACCTAAACGGCGCAAGTTGCGTCTCACCATGGCCACGGTTGCCAGCGACGCCATGGGTTTATCGCGCCATTCACAGCGCGGCGTTTGCCCCTTATACATTGGGTTTTTCTGCCACTTCTTCACTAGATCTGGTGTGGATGCCAACGCACTTGCCATGCCAATGAGTTCACACCCGCTTTCCAGCACAGATTCAGCCACAGCAAGTCGATTGATGCCCCCTGTTGTCATTACAGGTATCGAGGTAGATTCGCCGATGCAGCGGGCAAAGTCTTTGAAATAAGCCTCTTGTGCCAGCTTGCTCGCATTCGCGGGTTTACCCTGCATGGCGGGCGATTCGTAGCAACCACCGGAGACTTCCAAAATATCTACGCTCGACGCTTCCAACATACGAGCGACTTCACAGGCGTCTTCTTCATGGAACCCACCATCGGTAAAGTCGGCAGCGTTGAGTTTAACCATCAAGATAAAGTCTTTACCGCATTTGGCGCGAATCTCACTGACGATATTTACAAGCAGTCTTGCCCTGTTACACAGGTTACCACCCCAACAGTCTTCCCTTTTATTCAGTAATGGTGACAAAAATTGAGACAGTAAATAGCCATGCGCTGCATGTATTTCGATGCCGTCAAACCCAGCCTGTTTGGCTTGGCATGCAGTGGCAACAAAACGAGATTTTACGTCGTCGATTTGCGCACTTGTCATTACCTCAGCGGCGTGAAAACGCTTGGAATGACGCCCCAGTTTCATTGGAACTGCGGATGGCGCAATGACTTTACCACCAAGGGACTTTTGGACCTGACGACCGGGATGATTAATTTGCATGATTGCCAAGGCGCCATCTTGCTTGATCACTTTGGCCCACTGCTTAAAGGGCTCAAGTGAAGTCTCTGCTTCCAAAGCTACACCACCAGGCCCTGTCATCGACAGTTTATCTACCATCACATTACCTGTGATGATCATCCCTGCCCCGCCCAGCGCCCAATAACGGTATAAGTTCAACAAGGCCGCACCCGGCACTTGCCCCAAAGCGGCCATGTTCTCTTCCATTGCCGCTTTTACTACTCGGTTTTTTGTGGTTTTACCGTTAGGCAATATAAATGACTGAAATACCTTTGATAACAATGTGTTAACACTTCCTGCAAGGCCCGAAACGCGGATACTTTAATCTACCTTGAACACAAATGCACCATTTGAATCCGATTTTAGTAATCAGCCATTTATCCGAGCCTAAGTTATTGATATACTCCACCGAACACTGGGGCTGATTAGGATTCGACAGGACTTAGGAAGCTTGAGGTGCATGCAGAGGAGCGGTTGGCCTCTTAAAAAAGCCGCATTTAAATAGTCGCAAACGACGAAAACTACGCACTAGCCGCTTAATAACCGGCATAGGCCCTTCCACCCTAGTCTCTTCCTGCTAGCGGGGATTCGGAAGGTCATCCAAGTAGGATAGCGAGGGAACCTTGTCTAAGGGTGAACCGCGAAATAGTATTAGGCCAGCCTCAAGGAAATCCTGTTTGTCGGAGTTCCAAGAGGTTAAATAAAAGACAAACTAAGCATGTAGTACCAAGAGTAGACATTTTCTGGACGCGGGTTCAAATCCCGCCAGCTCCACCACTTTTTAGGATAAGCCTTGAGTTAAAAAGGCTTGTCCTCCTTCGACTTTCTCGGCTGCGTTTTGTGTTACAAACACGTGTTGGGAACTTATGCTCAAATTTTTTCAACTAAAAACCGTTACGGTATGCTTGTTATTTGCCTTTACCTTTCCGTTAAAAATTGAAACAGTACCATTACGAAATTTTACTTCACTCTAATGCGCCTTCAACCAGCACAAACTATCGCCTAGTAGCCTATTCATTCCACACTCGAAGCCCTATCTCTTTTTGGCTCAGTTAATTGCCTTTAAAACGGGAAAGCGAGTTGTAGAGTTGGCTGCTCTTGAGGTATCGGATAAAAACATTGATGGTATTTGGTGCTCTGATGTTAACGAAAATTGGCAATGCGCTAAATTGCAAAAACAAGGCTTCGATAAAACGAAATAAACGTCGCAATCACTACGCATAACCCCAATACCAGACAACCTATTGAATGCAGGGTTGACGGACTTTATTGGTACGCAAAAGCGGCTTGCTGTTCAACGATCTAAGACTAAACAAGTCAAAAGGTTTAGGTAATGAAATTTCAAAATGGTACAACGAAGCATTCGTCAAATACGCGGATATTCCTAAGGTCAATAAAGGCAACTAGCAACTTGTCTTCCACAGCTTCTGGCACGCATTCACGACGTTAATAGACCAAGTCCTGGTCGGGGGATTGCTGATAAAAAAGTGAGGAAAATGCGCTTACAGGCCATGGTAGCGATTCTGAGAGGCAAAGAACCTATTTGCACAAGCTTAACGTTGCATATGCAAAAAAATATATTGATGAACTATACAGTTCGGTTGATATGACGCATCTAAGTTACAAAACATATTTGAGCAGGGCTAAGGTACAGTAGCCCAATATCTAATCTGACTCATTTGATTTAAAGTTTCGACTTGACCTGACAGGCCGCAAAAGACAAGCAGCGGACGTTCAGGCTTCTGACACTGGATTTCTGCAATTGGTCAAAAGCGGTCATTCCGAAAAGACTACTTAGCTCACTCTAGAACTAATAATTTTGCTAAAGCGGACATCAACGCCTCAAACACCAGCACAGTTCAGAGTGTCCGAGTGTTTTGGCTTGTTACACGTAATTTAGACGGCTCCTAATAAGCTCTTTTTGTTTGTTTCAATCTTTCTATGTGATTCATTGGTACAACCCTTCAAGTTGAGGTAAACCTAGAAAATAAGATGGCCTAGAATTTCCATAGTTTCCTTGCGCGTTTCTGCGTAACGATGTACGAATTAAAATGCAGCATAACTCGGCTCTCGTAACCCCAACATAGTGCAGGTTAGTGTCTTCGACTAGGCTTGGGTAATTAACATCATCCCAGTTATCACCAGGAATTCTATGTGGAAAGGACCATTCCTCCATATCTAAATGAAATACTATCTTGAATTCTAGTCCTTTAGATTTATGAAGTGTCATTAACTGGACTTCATCTACAGCTATCGGTTTGAAAAGCTTAATCAATGTATCTTTGCTCCAGATAAGTCTTACAGCATCTTTTTCTTCTTCAAAATCATCAAACCCAATTAGTTTAAGTAAGCTGTTACTCTTCTCAATGAAATCCTCTAGCTTAGTTTCTGATCGGATACCTTTTAACCGTCTTCGTATGTCTGCCATATTTCTTTCTGGCAGTTGAAAGAAATACTTTTCTATTACGTCCTGAGCGGTTGGAACAGCTCCGAACTTATATGAAAGTAAATCTGAATAAATGTCAGCACACTCGGTACCTATGTCATTGAGAGGGGTATCAGTATATAGACGGTGATTATGAGTTAAACCTGTTGAAAATTCTCTTAACGAGATTTCTTTCTTAGCTAAGATAGCTATATCTGATGCGTTGTTAATTGTGTTTTTTTCTATCCAATCGTCTATCCATGGTGAAACTTGTTCTGCAGCATTTTTTAAATTTCCATCAATAAGACGCCGAAACACACGAATATCATCCTCATGAGCTATCAATTTGTATGCAGGATCAAGAACACGAGAAGCATAATTAACAATTGATGGATGACATCTATGATTTAAGTCGAGTTCAAAGTGCTGAAAGTTAGCCTTATCTTCTGTTAAGGCAAGCAGGAACTCTGGTTGACTTCCCCTGAATTGATATATCGATTGGTCAATGTCTCCGACTGCCGTTGCGATTAACCCAAGCTCTTTTAATTTTATGAATAGTTCATGCTGAGCTTGAGACGAGTCTTGGTATTCATCGATAAAAACATGCGAATAACGTGCTCTTATATAGCGCCGCGCGGAAACAGAGTTGCTAAGAATGAATAATGACAATGCAGCAAAACTACTCATCCACAATATACCTGCATCGTACAATGCCTTAAAACCAGCATCAGAGTTAAGTTCATCACAGGTGGGTGAATTGTATTTTCCTGATAAGTAAAGTTGCTGATGAGAGTCTAGTTTCTTAACTATCTTACAATCAGACGGTTTGCCATCCCATATTCGACCTAAAAATGGCAATATCAATTCTTTTAAGCAAAAGCTATCTATTGTGCCGAAAAAGCTCAGTTTTGTGTCGTGAGCATTCTCTTTACTGCGTTTCTTAAGTTCTCCACTCGCTTTTTTCGTAAAAGTAATAGCAATTACACCTTTATGGCTAGGTAGATTCGGTGTAACCCCTCGGATTTTCTCCTTCATAACCGTGGTTTTTCCGCTACCAGGGCAAGCTGTAATGACAATGCTATCTTCACAGTCAATAGCGGCCTGTTGCTGGAGTGTTGGATTATAAGAGCTCATTACTAAGCTCTTCTCATTTCTACTAGCTTGTGCAATGGTTTTGCTAATTCACCAGTTTTCAGCTTATGAAGGTCTCTTGAAATAGATTTAAGCAACTCTCTCATTCTTAGTGCTTTTTTTCCTTGAAGATACTTGATAGCTGAATCACTGTCAGATTTTCCAAGCGCTGTTTTTACTTCATCAGGTAACTCTTCAACCAAGTCAGTTTCTAAATCTACTTTAGATAAAAATATTCCTTTGTCATTCAGCAGATCAGAAGCAGCTTGCCACTCTCCATTATCCACAGTATCTTGAGAAGAAAATTGGGCATAGACCCTATCGAGTGGGTCTTCTCCTATAAGACTTAAACAACGATTAATGCCTGCATGCTGCCATTCATTTTTACCTGATATTTTTGAAACATCGTTATCAGTTCTCATCGTCCATGGAATTTGAAGCGCATCAAGTATAGATATGAACACTTTAAAAGAAATACCGTCGACGGAAAGAATTGACAAGTTTTCAAAATCAAGGTCAATACCCAAAGCTTTAGATAAAGACTGATAAAAAAGCATTTCAGATGGTCCCTCAACTAAAAATATACCGTCAGAGAAAAATGCTTCAGCTGGCAAAATACTCATTCTGTAGCTCATATCTTTCCAACCTGACTCAATGCAACCTGAGCATCCCTCACTAGCAGCTACCGTTGATAAATCTTGGTGAACTAACCGAATAATAGAGTCAGGCGAAAAATTTACAGTTATCTTTGGTGAATGTGAGGAAATAATCGTTTGACCGGGCAATTCATCAATTAAATAGGTTGCCAGTTTTCTCTGTTGATGAGGGTGCAAATGTGCTTCTGGCTCTTCGATAACATAGAAAATAACTTCGTTTTCTAAATCATGCTCTTGTGCACTTTTTGCTTTCCATAAAGCTAACAGTATTTGATTATTTCTGCCATCTCCACCGAGCATCACGTTAGAGCCATTGGTGTTAGCACCAAGCTGTAGCTTTTCTATAAAGTCATTTACCTGAATTGCACCCGTATCAAGTTGCACCTCATAATTAGCATAATGATGGGCTAATTTCTTTAGTTCGTCATTAACGTCATTTGTTGCTTTATCTACATAAACTAATTGAGACACTTTATCATTGAGGCTTTCTAAGTCACTGCTGATCTCACCAAGTAAATCATCATCCTCTTGCCTCTCTTCGTCAGAAAGTGATTCTTGAGCAATCTTTAACAGCTGCCGCTTTTCTTTGCGGATAAACCTTTCTAAATCACGTTGAGACTCAATATACTTTAAGTGCATGTGCTTTAGATAAAAACGACTGCTTATTTCCTGTAAATTATCAACTGAAGGACCAATAAATAGCTTATAACTTAGGCCGCTACGTTCTGCGGTATATCTTAAAAAGGTTTCATTATCTTCACCGACGCTTCCCTTGAGAACCGAAACAACAGCGTCTTCCGTGATATCTGAAAACTCTACGGTAATTGATATTTCATCACTAACACCGGTCGAATTAATATGAAAATCAAGCTCATTTGGCTCGATATCCACTTCAGATAAGCTTTTGTCTAGCAGTATTCTTAACGCATGGAGCAAGTTGCTTTTCCCCACATCGTTAGCGCCAATAATTAAAGTGTTCTTGTTAAAGTTAATAATCGAATTGGAAAAATTCCTAAACCCTTCCAAATGCACTTTACTTATTTTCAAATCATTATTCCTAATAGACAATGGCAGGGCTAGCCCAATTACCACTTTTAAACTTTTTGCTGTGGATCTGCAAATGACGTGTTCGCGTCCCAGCGACCTAAGGGAGTGCCAACAGCGTTTTGTTAGCTACTGATCAGCGCTCCCAAAATCGCCCCGATTAGACCACCCACCAAGTAGTCGATAGCTTTTGATTTTAAGCTATTATTATTCGCTTGATCGTTCTTCATTTTCTCTATTAGTTCAGTTTGTTCTGCCAGTGTTTGTATTATTATTTCGGTATCCAAATTGTTCTGACTAGATGCTCTTTTGATTTCTTCAACTGACATTGGGCGTATAGATTCGCCTTCGCGAATAAATGCACCTTCATGGCAGGTAGAGAGTGAACTCGATTTTTCTACTTTTATTAATAATACGGATAGTGGGCCGCGTACTCTATGGTAAGAAGCTTCTAGAGCTACATTGCTTAAAAGATCTCTTGCTTTCTGTAGGATTACATTTGCGAGCGTTTCATCAATGCCTTGAATATGATTTCCGTTTTCAAGAACACCAAGAACAATAAAACCTCCGCTAGCATTCGCAAACGAACTAATAACTTTAGATAAGTTTCTAGGAGTTACGTTTGAAGGAAGATATTCAGTTTCATTGTCCTCACCTCTTTCAATAATGTTAAAAATATTTTCTTCCATAAAAAACATCCTTTTCAATGGCTAACATCTTATTATAGAAAATTCTCAGTAATACGCAGCCTCACTCATCCCTGAATTTCCAACATAATTTATTGATAACAATACCTTACACCTTATTATGAGTCAGTTTCCAATGATTTATTTGAGTGTTTCTGTGAATTCTTAGTAATAACGGTGCTCATGTTAAGTAAAAAGATTTTAAAACAATGAACTAGCTAATATTTACCCTGACTATATGTATTTGCTGAGAACTCTCAGTAATTCAGGAAGAAATGAATTTACTTGATATTAGCTAATTTGATGGGATTCAAGTATGAGTTAAGAAGCTCCGCTATGGGCAATTATCCTTTATTTAAACCGCTAGCTGTTTTCTTCCGCTTCTCGCTCATTGCAGCCCATCGAATTATCCGGTAGCGAGGGGCTGCTTTACGTACTTAGCAGACCTAAAAGCGGTTTCCACTAATGCATAAAAGACACAAAGCAAAATTACATCATTCCCGTTCAAACTAAATATTTTTTGCAATCAAATCCGCTTTTAATAATCCACCTTTGGTGAATAATTTAGCTGAAAATTTAGGGCTTCTTCTCGCTTTAAATGCGTCAAAAATCTTTTTGAGTCCCTCAGCAGAGAGCAAAGAGATATTTACTTCTGTATCCATTTCGGCTGACTCAACAAAGTCTTCTGAAAAGCTAGGTGCGACAATAAGAACCTGAGCAACTCTTTTCCCCGCGTTTTCACAGCGATTCACATAGGCTTTTACTTGCCTAGATGTAGAACTGTACTTGGCAAAATCACCGTTTTTACAGGTTTTGGCTTCGCCAATAATTACGTCATCGTCGCTTAGCGATATAATCACATCTGCTTGATCTTTTGCAGTGTTAATCGAGCGCCTTAGGTCCTCATCAACATCCAACCCCAATTGTTCGAAAATGGCTTTGGTAACTTCTTCAAACTTTACTCCGATATCCGCTTCAGATATGTCTATATTTTCGGCTTTCAAACCATTCAAATCGCGTTTAGCCAACAACTCATAGTTTTCAATCAGTTTATCTGTGGCATCGGCAAAACTATTTAAAATATTGAGTCTATTGTTTCCGCGTTTTGTCAGTCCCATGCTCTCTACTACTGACTTTATTTCGTCATTACTAAGCATGAACAAAATATCATGCGGCGTAATACTTAGCGCCCTCAGCTTTTCAACATCCAATTCGTCCTGCTCTTCAAGCTCAAACTCGTTACGAAGGACATCAGGTAAAGCAGGAAAGTGTTCTTGCAATGAACTGAATAGCTCTTTAAATCCTGTTGCACTGAGAGTATTGAACTCACTTTCAGCGCTTGAGTTCAAAGCATCGACTATGAGATAGCAACGCTCATCAAGCGTTGTTCCGAGTTTATCAAGTGGTAAGTCTAAATCCGCAATTACGCCTTTTAGTCGTTCCTTCTTATCAGACAAATTAGTTTCAGCAGAATACAGGTCATCTTTGAGCAACTGTTCTGTCGACAACCCCATTCTTAAGATGTTCTTTATTTTGTCAGCTCTTTCGACGCCTCTAATTGGCTTTCTATGATTCTTTAAAACAGTCGATAGTTCTGCGTCAGAGAACGTTCTTAGAATTCTGAGGGTGTGTTTCTCGGCAAGTTGCTTTCCTTGAATGTGATTTAAGATTGAGACAACTTCATCAGCCACATAAACCGTGTGCCGTTTCTTACTGACAAAGACTAATCCAATTTCTCTTAGGGAATTTATCGCATCTGCTACACCATCCTTGGGAATAGGATCGCTTAGATGTTCAATAGCCGCTTGATCATCAGCAGAAATATCGAGTTGCTTTGCCAGCACGTTAAGAATGCCGCGCTCATCATCGGTAATTTTTGCCTCTCGATTCAATTTTTCATCATTTGTGAAGGCTTCATCAAGACAAGCTCTGTATATTTTCATTCTCTTTATATCTGAGAATGTCTCTTCATTTTCGTCTTTTGATATTTCTAAATCGAGCGCTTTTGCTCTCTCATCAATCAGATTCCATTCTTTTGCATACAGAGACTCAACCCAGTTTATCCGCGCAATACAGTTACCGTCTCTACTGAGGATATTTGTGAGAAGCGTTGCCCGTGCTCCCTGCATTGCCAATTGGTCTCTTATTGATTGCGCAAAGTGTGGTTGGACTGATTCGAAAAGTTGAATGATGTCATTGCTCGTAGCATTCTTAATTTGTCCATCAATCTGATTAATCCGATTGGCTAACTGCTTATCAGATTTAATGGCTTCTGAGCAAATTCTATCCAACCCGTTAATGAACTTGGACTTTTCTACTTGGTTAACTGTACTTAGTATGCTTGATAGTTTCACTATTCATTCCTTGAACTTTACATATATGCTTCCTGCTGTAGCTTAGACTAAACAATACTAACCAAGAGCGCAATCGACAAGTATCCCGATATCTAATATTGCGAATCCAGATCAAAAAATGGTGGATTAAATGATTGTGAATTAGTGATAGCAAATTTGTCGCAGCGAAACCAAAAAAAGTAGCCGGTTCTCGGTCACCACTTTACTGAGTCTGTTTAGCACTCAAAGATTAGCTAATCTGCCTTCCGCCAACACCCGAAAAGCCACGCCGTAGCGTGGCTTTTTCGTTAGTATCTCACCAGCAGTACTCGCAGAGCTGAAACTACTGAATGAATGCTGGGATGATACGTTCCGCCACTAACTGCTGGGTGTCATGCTCTCGATGATGTGCG
The DNA here is from genome assembly GCF_057544385.1 of Alteromonas sp. 5NS40-0096. Lineage (NCBI taxonomy): Bacteria > Pseudomonadati > Pseudomonadota > Gammaproteobacteria > Alteromonadales > Alteromonadaceae > Alteromonas > Alteromonas sp. 5NS40-0096. The sequence goes on along the minus strand of NZ_BAAJLQ010000001.1, from coordinate 316,756 downwards.
GTTACGACGATTACTAAGTCTAAGTCTCGTATCAGAAAGATGAACATTCCTCCTCCACCTTGTGCTGACACCGCTTCATACGTTTTTCCGGCTGACTGTAAGTCTGTGCCCCACCAGAAAAATCCATACCCCTGATTTTTGACGTCCTTACCGCCGCCAAAGATATCATCATCGCCGTTAAACAAATGCCTTGTTGTCGCTTCTTTTATGTAGGCTTTTGGTATGAGTTTTTCGCCGTGCCATTTTCCATTATTGATAGCCAGTAACCCTACTTTCGCCATATCTCGAGAGGTTAGGCTAACCCGCCAGCCAGATTCAGGTAGGCCGCTAGCAGCGGTTTTCCAGCCGTAGTTTTGAATTCCCAGTTTATCGAGTAATTCGGTTTTTATGAAGGCTTGGGCGGTTCCGGGGACGACTGCCTCGATAACTTGCATAACAAACTGCGGCCCGGTGCCGTACTTGAATGTTCTCGACGCTTCTGTGATGGGAGCAGTACGCTCAAATATCGCTTGTACTTCATTTTGGCCTTTGATTTTTGATGGGTCTGCTTGCAGTGCGTCCCACCCTTCTTCGCTGATGCGAATACCAGTTGTCATCGTTAATGACTGGCGCAGTGTGATGTCCTTCGCACCCTCGGCAAATTTCGATGGGTCGAGGTCTTTAAGGAAATAGGTTAAAGGGCGGTCTAGATCTGCCATCGATAAGTAGCCCAGCTGCATTGCTCGGCCAAGTGCCAAGCTGGTGTAAGTTTTCGTCGCGGAGGATTGAGGATGTGATAAATCAACCCGGCCCCGCAAGAAATAAGATTCAAATAACAGCTCGTTGTTTTTGACAATTAGTAAGCTATCGTAATTGCCGTGTTTACCGGTTGCCAGTTCATTCGCAAAACTCTCAACTAACACTTTACTGTTTTGTTGTTCTTGCAAACTTCCCACCTTTATTCCATCAGCAAGGTCTACTGGTTTTGAACTCATGTAAGGTGTCTCAAGCACTGCTAACTCTGAAAAGTGTTGCCAGTGTATTTTATCTTTCTCAGACGCTTGCGCGTATGGAGGTGCTCCTTCCCCTGCGTTTGCCACAGCAGAAAATAGAGCGGTGCACGCCAATGCTAGCGTGCAGGTTAGTGTTAGACGCTTTCCCATGTCTTACCTCGTGTTAATGAGTAAATTCGTGGGCTTTAACCTACGCCTTTTAAAGATAAAAACATGACTAACGCCTGACGTTTTGCTGAAATATCACTGTTTAAGACAAAAAGCATTGAGAGAAACTCCCATCTCTATTCACTTTTTATAAGTCAACGGCGTTTGCTTACAAGCTGATTTGGACGTGGTTCTACAGCGTCAGACGTAAGTATTTTTGTTCACACCTAATATCGATATTTGCTCAACTATATTAAGCAGTGTTAATTCACAAAGGAGTGTTTTATGTTTATCAGGACGATGGTAATCATCTTATTTATTACGACCCTGCCAACAACTGTGTATGCCCGCGGGAGCTTCACGCCCTCTGAAATTCGTTGCCAAGCTGTACTCGATGAAATTGACAACATAAATTCGAGAATGCGCAACGGCTACGATAGTCGCGAGGGCGAAAGGCTGAGAAACAAACTCAGAGAACTCAAAAAGCAAAAAGCCGCATGTTCTAAAGCGAGGCTACCTAAAAAGCGATAATTCAGTCGCTAACCAAATCTGAGACTCACTTGTTAAAAAAGCCGCAGTCAGCTGGTCGGTTAGCGGCTTTGCCGTGCTTTGCACTTTGGTTCTTGAGTTGACCGGTTACTACATTTCATTACAGGTCATTACGCTTATCGACAAAGCTTTACCCTAATTTCACTTTCTCAACATTACACTCCTTGCCAACTAAATCACTGCACAAAGTCGCAAAGGCGGCTTTTTGCGTTCACTTTCGTTTAAAGGATTATGTAATGATAACGCTCAACACGATTAAAACTGTACTCATTGTCACATCAATAGTGGGTTTATCCGCCTGTGGAAGCAACAACCATCGGCCCACTCCCACACCAACACCTGATCCAGCGCCCACACCGGCTCCCGCACCGAGTACGCCAGATTTTCAGGCTATGCTAGACGATGCTGCCGGTGACGCGGTACCCGGTATTGCCTTGTCTATTTCAAGCCCAGATATTGATTTTGTTGGTGCTGCGGGCGTGGCCGATACCGACTCTTTAAGCCCAATGCAAAGCTATTCTCTCATGCCCGCCGGTAGCGCTGGGAAAAAAGCCACTGCTCTACTTGTTGCCTCATTGCACAACGAGGGGCTGCTGGATATTGATGGCCTGATTGCTAACTGGCTTCCACAAACTTTACTGGATCAAATTCCACACAGCGAATCGATGACAATCCGTCAGCTAATGAATCACACTGCCGGACTCCATGACTATTTAGACGACGATACTGCTGGAGAGTGGTTTGAAGCGGGTATCGGCAATATCGATGAGTTAAAAACGGATATCGATGCCTTGAGATTTATTCTAAACAAGCCAGCCTACTTTGAGCCGGGAAGCGATTTTCAATACTCCAACACCGGCTACCTATTGGCAGGCCTGATCATGGATGAAGTATTAGGTGAACACCATCACTTGGCGTTGCGCGAGCGAGTACTTGATGTCATCGGGATGAACACCACCTATTACAATGGTATCGAAAACGAGCAAGGCGATATCATCTCGGGCTATACCCTATTTGACGATGAGCTCACAAACACTAAACCCTTTTACGACAATGTCGGTGTGGCAGATGCACCGCTGGCAAGTAATGTGGCAGAAATGACATCGCTGATGGAAGCAATAGTCAATGTGGATTCGCCGCTTGATTCGAGCACGCGCAACATGCTAATGGCGGAGGACGCTTGGGTAGAGACCAATGAAGCAAACCCTCTTTTTGCCCAATACAGTATGGGTATGTTTAGAGGTAAACTGAATGGTCTTACCGTGTATCACCACGGTGGTGATGAAGCTGGCTACAAAACAGAGCACATGTACATTGAAGATATCGACACTACCATTACCTTGTTTGCCAATTGCAATGGTTATGACAGCTGTAGGGTGCAAGTCGACAACTTGATGGGACAAGTCTTAGCGGGGCTGATCTCGCAATAATCCCACGGCAGGCCTGTTTAGGCCTGCCACTTCCCTTTGCCTACAAAATAGATTCATAGATCGCTAGCGCTTGACGTTCACTCATTTCACGGGGGTTGTTTTGAAGTAAACGGGTCTGTGCCATCGCATCTCTTGCCAATTGCGGTAGGTCCTTCCGCGAAATGCCGTAATCGCTAAGCTGACGAGGGATTGCGAGCTCATTCAACAAATTATCAAGGTAGTGAATAAACCGCTCGGCGTTTTCCTCACAATTCAACGATACTTCAGGCCCTAAACACCAGTCTGCGAGTTCGGCGTATTCTGTTACGGCACATTCCACGTTGAATTTCATTACGGCAACCAATACCAAAGCATTGCTATTACCATGAGAGACATGGAAGTGCCCACCCAGTGGGTAGGCTAACGCATGAACGGCACCAACAGGTGCATTTGCAAACGCTTGCCCAGCTAACATGGCGCCCATTAACATGTGCAAACGCTGCGTGTCGCTATGGCGTTCACTACACACGGCTCTGATATTGCCATTGAGCAACGCTAGTGCTTGCTTAGCGGCAAAATCAGACATGGGGTTTTTCTTAATAACCGAGGTGTAGGCCTCTATGGCATGAACCATTGCATCAACACCAGTTGCGGCCGCAATCGCAGGAGGTACGCTCTTGATAAGTTCAGGATCGAGTACAACAGCATCAGCCATCAATACCGATGACACGCAGGCATTCTTTGTAGTGTCACCGGTTGTAATGATAGCAACCGGCGTGACTTCTGAACCCGTTCCTGCTGTGGTAGGTACCTGAATCAAAGGCAAGCGGTTGCCTTTAACGTTATCAACGCCGTACGCTAATGGCAGTGTATCCTCGCCGTCAGGGTGAGCCAGCAGCGCCACCATTTTGGCTACATCCATCGAACTGCCGCCACCAAACCCAATTACCCCAGATGCCGCAATAGACTTCGCTTTTTCGACAGCCAAGTCAACCACAGCCTCACTGGGGTCAGCACTGACGTCATGAAAAACTGACACTTCAATCCCCTGCTCGTGCAGGCTATTCACTACCTGCGTGTGTAAGCCGAGCTGATAAAGCCCATTATCTGTTATCAAAAGCAGTGATTTGCCCATCCCGACGCGCTGACACAATGAGGCAAGCTGCGCACTGGATCCCGTTCCCGCCGTCACATTGGCTACATTAAGATATTGAAACTGGGTACTTGGTACTATCGCCATTGTCTTGCCTCATCAATTTTTAATACTTCGCCGCCACTCTGCTTTACAGTGTTGATGAATACATTTTGATTTACCAATCAATTACTGAAATTGGAGGTTATAAGTTAGGCTGTAGCGCCTACTATTATTGACTTTGAGCGTAAAAGCGCTTTTAATTTAAGCTCAAAGGATTAAGAACAAGGACGATGTATGAAACTATCAATCTGTCACCTCGCAATCACCAGCGCATTACTAGTGACGCCATTGGTTACCGCGCAAGAAGGTAAGTTTCCGTGTGATGAAAAGCTCGAGCGAGTGAAAGCGGAAGTGCCTGCTCAAGAAGTAAAAAGCCTCTCTGCATTTACCCCAGCAACGATAAAAAGCAGAAAAAGCCCGACCTACCCCAAAGAAGCAGCAAGGCATGGCCGAGAAGGTTGGGTCCGAATGAGCTATGTTATCGATGAAGAAGGTAACGTAGTCGATCCCGTCGTTGAGGATTTTGGTGGCGACAAAGCATTTCGTAGAAAAGCCATTGCCGCTATCAAAAAATGGAAATTCAATCCGGCCATAAAAGACGGTGAACCAACACAATCGTGTCAAAACATGGTACAGCTTGATTTTGTACTCTCTGGGCCGACAGGGGCAACCCGTCAGTTTGCGTCAACCTATCGCGAAATCCACGAATTGGTCAGCGAAGACAAAGCGCAAGAAGCTGATAAGCAAATGGTAGCATTCAGAAAACGTGCAACAGGTAATCGATATGAAAATGCTTACCTGTGGAGCTTGGATTCGATGATTGCGAATGCCCTAAAGGATGAAAACAGAGAACTCGATTCACTATTCAAAACCTTAGCCAGTAGCAAAAGTCACGACTCACAACACGCGACATTTGACGAAGAGTACTACCAATACATCCACCAGCGCCTGTTTATCCTTAGCGCCAACGCAGGTCGATATGCCGAGGCTTTAGATCAAGCTTCAACACTTGCACAAATGGGCCTAGACAACCCTCGTTACCTTGAAATCAAAGACGCCATCACCACGATCGAATCGCGGATAGCATCTGAAGACAATATTTTTGTTCCTATGCTCATTCAAGAAGAAGGCAATGAATTCCATCGTCTAGTTCGCAGTAAATTTGCATTCACTGACATTGAAGGTAGCTTAGATACTGTCGAGGTCCGCTGCGACTCTCACCGTGAAATATTCACCGTTGCCGAGGGCAATATCTGGAATATCCCAGAATCTTGGGGCGCATGCCAAGTACTTGTGGAAGGTGACGAAGGCACCAAGTTCGATCTCGTTGAAGTTGGTAAGGTCTAAAGCTCAACAACTGACATCCAATAGTCAAACCAAGCCGGGAAGTTCTCGGCTTGGCTTTGTTAGTATTCCTTCTATCGTTAACACAAAATAAGCAGGGCGACTGCTAGCCCCAAATGACCAATTTTATTGGCTTGTTCTTCGTTGCTAGAAACTTTTGTAAACACACATATTTCCCTACCCCACGCACATTAAGCTAATGTAACGCCCTTTGTAATCTAGACGAAAATGTGTCAAGAATTGCTATGCTACCAATAGTTGGCGCTTAGTCCTCATGAAGTAACTTTTCTAACCATTCGATGAACATGTAGTTTTTCCGGGAGAGGTGCGTGTCTTTGTTCGCTAAGTAGTAACACAACTGCGAACTAATCGCTTGTGTGTTTAATTCGGTTAACAATCCCGATTGAACATAGCCTCGCGTGAGTGTTCTCGAACAAAATACATAGGCTTTTTCCAAAAGGGCTTGCTGAATGCCAAACAGCTCTTGGTCGAAATACTTCACATCAATTTGGTTTTTTTCCAATTTGTTATGCTGTAGCCATGCTTGCAATGGGACTTTTGGTAAGGAACTATTTTTCCAATCTGTGGTGTAAATCGTTATTCGTTCGTGTCGATTTAACTTTGCCCCAGTGCTAGGCCCGCAAAACAGATTAAACCGCTCGTGTACAAGCACATCAGAACAAGGCTGCTTGTCAATTTCACCGAGCCGAACAGGTAGAGTGAAGTTGTTCGAATCAATACTCTCACCGCTCGTGATGTTGACAGACATATCGGGATAGCACTCATAAAACGCCTGAAGCGCAGGTATGAGTACCAAAGCAGCAAACGATGACGTCGTTGCCACACTGATTTGTTCCTCTTTTGCGGCGACATTTTTAATCGCAGTATCGATTGTTTGAAAACCATGGCTAGTCGCTGTCGCCAGTTCTTTGCCTTGCTCGGTAAGAGTGACTTTTCGCACAGTACGTACAAATAAAGTGATGCCTAGTCGATGCTCAAGTTTATTTACATGATGAGACACTGCCGTTGGCGAAATGGATAATTCCCTAGCTGCCGCTTTAAAACTACCAAGCCTTGCAGCGGATTCAAATGCTTTTAGTGCAGGCAAAGAAACTTGCATCGGTTTTCTCTTCTGACAATAAAAACCTCAAAATAGATGAGTTTTACTCATCTGTAAATGTATTTTAGTCGTTTGCTCCAACCCCTTCAAAGCTGAACAATAGCGGTGAAACTTCACTCATACAGGTGTCCAAAATGACCGTTATTTTACATATCGACTCAAGTGTTAGAGCCATTTCGAATGCAAACCCCGAACACGACTCGATTTCGAAAAAATTAGCAAACACATTGATTTTAGCGCTTAAAGAGCAAGGTAAGATAGATGAATATATTTATCGCGATGTCGGTATTGAACCGCCCCAGTACATTACTCAAGATTGGATAGGTGCGGTATTTTGCCCTGAAGCGCGAAGAACACCTCAGCAAAAGCAAATTTTGGCGCTATCTGATGAAATGATCGCTGAAGTAGTAAAAGCAGATCTGATAGTGATATCGTCACCAATGTATAACTATGGCATGCCAGCACAATTAAAGGCTTGGTTTGACCAAATCATACGAATCAACAAAACCTTTGATTTCGATTTGTCCCGCGGCGACAAACCGTTATCGCCTCTACTCTCTGGCAAAACTTTAGTCATTGTTACTTCAAGTGGTGAATTTGGTTTTGAAAAAGGTGGTATTAACGAAGACTCCAATCATCTTGTGCCTCATTTGCGCACCTTGAGTAAGTATTTAGGCGTAAAACATATCCATGAGATAGCGTCTGAATACCAGGAATTTGCCGACCACAGACATGAACAATCATTACAAATGGCTAAGAATAAAGCCGTTGAAATTGCTTCAGTATTGGCCAACAGTTTGAGCCATCAGACATCGTAACGACAAAACCGCATTAACGATGCTGCATCTAACGTATTTTCAGTTTTATCAATTGCAGTAATCTTCAGGATCAAACAAACCTGCTCTTCGTAGGGTCCTGTTCTGATCCTGTTTTTCTAACCTAGCGACAATGGTGTCCTTGAAAGGAGAAGCTTCCAAAAATACAGCGGCTTTTTCTTCGTCTGAGTCTATTAACTGTTGGTACACTCTGAAACTTACACTCCTTCGCAATTGCTCTGACTCTAGTGTCGGAATTTGTTCAATCACGTATTCACTCTCTTCGTATATTGCCATGGATAACAGACTGGCTTTGTGCCGTTCGGAGTAATTGTCTTGACTTTCGTACCATCGAATCGCATCGCGGGGAGAGGAACTCACCCATGCATCGCTTATTTGTTCACTGAATGCCTGCATCTCCTCTGCACTGGCATGACTAATCAACCATTCAGCCGCATCTCTAGATGCAACATTGTCATCATAGCGAAGCATTTGATTCGATAGCATACGAATAGAATACTCATCTATCTCATCCAAAACGCCTTGCGGAATTTGATTAATTAAGGTCTGTGCTGACTGCCCTGCCCAAGAGGTCAATACAGTATTGAGCACTCGGCTTTCCTCTCCAGCAAGTTGCAAGGTGTAGTAGACATCGGCAAATTCAACGCCACTCTCTAGATTCGACAAATAACTGCCTACTGCGGATTGCTTATCGACCATCTCTTCATCAACGTCGTCAGACATTTGTCCCAGAAAGTGAATAAGCTTTGAAGTATCTCGATTTTCTGCGATGGTCGAAAAAATCGCATTTAGCGCTCGAGCTTTGCGATAATTCGCGCCCTCTTGTTGTTCAAGTGCGAGTAATTCCTTAAACGCCCGATCAGGATCGCTTGTAGCCCAAATAGACAAGACATCCACAGCCATATTGCCGCCTTTTTCTGGGTCTGAGTAACTCAACATTTCGCGATAAGCCAGCTCTGGATTCGTTCTCGCGAGAGACGTAAGCACTAAACCAACTTTAATCCCGTCTTTGTCACTCTCATCTAGCGTTTTTTTAACCAAATCTAATTTTTGTGCTTCGCTGAGATTTTCTACACTAAAATACGCCTCAATCAATAGCCCTAAATCGCCATTGGCCATTCTTTCTATGTTGTTTTCCATTTCGGTTAGCGCGTCGTAGGCGGAATCCACGGTCTCAATACCTGCGGTTTGAGAGCCTGCATTCGCAGTTGGTGTGCACTGTCTAACCGATGGCAAAGACGCCGTTAGCCCTGATGCCGGTTCACTGACATCGAGTGACTCAGAATGTGTATTTTCAACAGTGGTGAATTGAGAAAGGGATGGTGATAAGTCACCGATTTCCGCAGGCGTGAGATAGCGCCCAATCAATATTCCGATACATAGAGCGGCGACCATCAGTAATGTTGTCTTCATCATTTACACTCCTTGTAAGCGAACAACAAAGCTTAAATACACTGGTGTGAGCAAGCGCCAAATCACAGGATTACAGCGCCCAACTCAAACATGATTATTGTATGTACGATTCCTGACTGAGCTCAGAGAGCGTAAAATAGACCCGCTTAGGCGCATAGGCTTTTAGTGGGTAATTCGCTTTGTAGTAATTAAAAATTCTATCCGCCTGCAAAATAACCGGCGTTTGATAATCAATAAACTTTTGCGCCGCACTACGATTTACAGCGTATGCGTGCGTACCTAACACTTTACCAATGTCGTACCAAGAATCTGACACGGGTGACATACAAATCGTATCAATCCACTTTTTGGGTACATGATGCCAGTTAAACATACGCAATGCGCGGAAAACTCGATAGAGCTGTTGCTGCATTTTATATTTTAGCTTGGGCAATTTCTCACCGTAATAGCCGAGCATCAGTACTTCCCAATCTTGGGGAATCTCTTGCAATTCAGAGGAAAGTTGTTTGATGCGATCGCGGATAGGCAATACATCATCTTCTAGAATCAATACGCGCTCGTACCCATTATCAAGCATGTCCTGATACATCATTTTATGTGATAAAGAACAGGCTACCTCGCCCAACTTCATCGAGCGACTGGTGCGCTTGGTTTTTCTGTGTGTTCGATCGTCATATATCTTGCCATCGGTGAGCTGTTCTTCTGTAAGGTTCTTTTTGTCAAAACCAAAAAAGAATGACCAATTACAGCCTTCTAAAGACACCTTGATGTCTTCTTGTCTATCCTTCGCATGTTCAAGGGTTAGCACGTATATATGATCAAAATGCTCGTTCAACACTGCTAGATCACTTTGATTAATCTGTGTCATTAAATATATTACCTAGGGTTTATTATTATTGGTTTGTTGTAATGCCCACAACGCAGCGTATTTATGGAAGCCATACTGAGCAAGTATCAAAGCCATCATAAAGCCTTGTTTGCCGTCTAAACATCCCAGACGAATAAAATATTGCTGAATAAAATCGGTGAAAAAGCGCAAGCAAGCAAACGGCAAAGAAGTACGCTTACCTTTCGCAAATTTATCCTTCGCGCCCAAACAGGCATACGTCAAATGTTTTTCTAGCGCATGCTGATAGTCGCGCCAACTATAGTGTATCAATGCACCTTTCAACACCTTTACACGCATATCAGTCATCGTCACCGTTTCGTGGACACTCGCCTGCTTAAACTGCGTGCCTTCTTTTACAAAGAGCTTGCCTTGTGGCGTACTGTACCTTCCGCGCTTTAACAATTTTCCGAGGAAATAAGTATGCCAAGGAAACTTGAGCATTGTGGCATCAAGCTCTGGCCCATTCATGACTTCGATAATTTCGTCGCGTAATTCGGGAGTGACAACCTCATCGGCATCAATAGTCATAACCCATTCGTGTTCACAGAAACCCAACGCTCTATTACGCTGCGCACCAAAGCCAGGCCAATCCGTTTCATAAACATTGTGGGCATATTGTTTAGCAATGATTACCGTGTTATCGGTGCTGCCAGAATCAACAACAATTAGCTGGTCTACCCATTCATACAAAGCACGTAAACATGCTTCGATTCTGTCCTCTTCATTGCACGTCAGTACGATGCAAGATATTTTTCTTTTGTTCATCAAAACCTAATTTGTTGCTGGGACAAACGTTGAGATCTTATCCCACACCACTTCAGGGTCTATTCTACCACTGCTATTTACGACACAGAACAATCCAGGACAATCATTTGAGAAGTTCTTTTTCGGTTCCCAACAGTCAAATGGATGTGAGTCGTGTATGAGAAGATGATGGGGATATTCGCTAGAGCCTGCCGTTACGTGATATTGATCTAACAATTGGTGCTTTTGCGCCGTTAAATAATACAGCGAATATTCGGTCCAACGGCCCCGTTTAAAGCGATACGGCGTCCAATTCGATGGTGATCTAGGATTGTGTAGCTTGCATAGCTTATCTACCCAAGAACCTCGCCCTCTGAGATTGGCAGCGATTTCCTGCCCAGTTAGCTCAGCCAGCTCACTCGACATGATTGCTGGCGTTACGCTCATGCCGATAGCAGGGTCTCCAACGTCGGGTGACATTTTGAGAATATGTGCTGACGAAGTCCACCATTTAGGGTGTAACGCTCTTGCTTCATATTGCAACAGCGCTTTGCCATTCGGAACTAGAATGTCTTTTGATATGTGCTTTAAACAAATGGCATCGGCGTCAAAAGTGACATAAAAGTCTACCGACATCATCCTCGGCGCAGCCAGCTTTACCATTTGCTGTTTACGCCAACCTCGTACATGACGATGTTTCGCCAGTTCTGGTACCAATACCTCTTCACTTACCACTTTAATATTAAGGTGTGACCATTTTTGACAGCGCTGTTGAATAATTTCAACTTCATCGGGCGGGCAAACAATCAGAAACTCTTCAAATAAACCAGGCTGCGCAAAGGCCCGTAAACTTTTAAACAGAATTTCCGTTCTACCCAAATCATCAATATCATAGCTGCCACGGATGCAAAGTGGCAGTACTGCTCCAAGCCTCATATTGAGCTTCCCTTGTAATTATTATTTGGCCGACGTTGTCGCACCTAGCTGATAATCGAAGTGTACTATAGCGATTTGCTATGTAAAACGATTCGACTGTCGCATTTTGATTTTGTTCACCTCCATTTTCATCGAAATGCATTCCATTATCATGACTTCAACGACGAACCTCGAGCACAAAAAAAGGCCACTTAAATAAGTGGCCTTTTACTTCAACATGGTCGTTTATTTAAAAACGTTTCTTAACAGTAACACCGAAGGTTGCTGGCTCCGACACATAGCCGTTCAACTTACCTTCTTGGATAGGCGTATTGAAGATAGTACGGTTAACATACTCTTCATCCGTGACGTTTCTACCCCACAAAATCACATCCATATCGTAATCAACAAAGTTCATGAAGAATCGCAAGTTCAACAAGTTGTACGAGTCTTGAATAGCGAACGGGTCGCTACTGCCGTCAAGAATGATGTTACTTGTGTAACTGTATTCCGCTTGAAGATAGGAATAGATGCTATCTGAGATTTCAAAGTCTTTCTTAACTTTTAATACCGCATAGTTTTCTGGCTCACCCGCTGGACGGTCACCAGAGCGGTTACAGAACTGGTCAGTAGGATTCACACGACCAGGGTCATCAACGCCAGTGTGCCAAGTGTATGCAACCCAACAGTTACCACGCTCAAATGATTCGTATTCTGCGTTAACCAGTGCATAACCCAAGTTAACTTCCCAATCGTCTGCAGGCAACCAAGTCATTTCTAACTCGAGACCCGAGATTTCATAGTCACCCGCGTTTTGTAGGTTGAAACCATTACCAGTGAAGGTGTTCGCTTGGAAATCATCCACTGTGGTGTAATGCGCCGCAGCGTTTATACGCAAGGCATCAAAGTCTTTCTTGAAGCCCACTTCGAATGACGTTGATGTCTCAGCATCGAAAATCGGGTTGAAGCCTTCGGTTATACGGTCAGTGTTTGTACCACCCGACTTGTACCCTGTGGCATACGAACCATATACCAAGGTGCGGTTATCTGGCTGCCAGCTTAACTTCAATGTACCTGTAATTTGGTCATCTTCTAACGTTTCAACGATATCAGCACGAGGTCTTGTTGTCGTACCTAGTAATAAGAAGCCCCAACCTGGATCGGCAAATGGTGCAAACGTCTGCTGAGCGGCAACCAGTTGCGCTGGGTCAGTGAGGTCTATTTGACCGCCGAGAATACCAAGTAATGTTGGTACTGCTACGTTAGGGTTTGGCCACTGTGAAATGTCTTGCTCAAGGCCATTGATGCCAGGGCCGACTTCAGTGAAGCGAGTGGACAAGTCTTTGGTCTCGTCGGTGTAACGCAAGCCCGCGGTAACCGTCCATTCGTCGTTAATTTTATAATCGAACTGACCAAAAATAGCGTAACTTTCATGTTCTTGCTCAGCCACGTGGTCGAAACCAGTTCCAGCAGGTGCTGCGGCCGCTACCGGTGCAATAAAGCCACCCGTTGCCGCACTTACCGCGTTGATACCGTTGATCAAGTCTTGTGTACCACTGCTGGCGATAAAGAACTCATTAAACAAGGTATCAGTAAACAAGCTGTAGTCTAAATCCAAGTCTTGCTGGAAGTAATACAGCCCGAGAATGAAGTTCAAGTTTTCACTGGTGTAGTCCAAGCGAAGTTCTTGTGAAAACGAAGACTGTTCTGCGTCATTTTCGGTACCGAACAAGTCCGCATCTGTAAAGTCAGAATCGATAAGGTCAAAGGATTCGAATGAGCGATAAGCAGAAATCGCTACAATACTGTAGTTGTCATTCAGGTCCCAATTCAATTCTGCTGATAAGCCCTTGTCCGTCATTGTCGATTCAGGTAGGAAGCTCACCGCGATATTTCTGTCGAAGAATCTGTCACCACCTTCTAATACAGTCCCGCCGAGAGAAGGTAGCGCTAAATCTGTACCTGGCTGACCAGCTGGATTCACTCGGTTATTACTCAAGAATACCGGCGCACCACAACAAATCTCGTCAATTTCAGAGTAATCCGCAATGATGCGAAGTGAAACGTCATCATTTGGCGTGTAAAGCGCTTGGAAGCGCGCGCCCCAACGATCTCTATCGTTAACAACGTCATCACCTAAATTGTTGACACCAACATCACTGACGATACCGTCTCTTTGGCTACCAAAAGCTGTTACACGAAACGCCAACACATCATCGATCGCCGAGAAGGAGGTCGCGCCTGAGTAGTTGAATAAACCGAAGTTACCTGCAGTAAGTTCGAAAAAACTGTCGTTGCCGTCATGGCTTGGCGCAACGGTTCTAACCAAAACCGCACCAGAAGGTGTGTTTTTACCAAACAGGGTACCCTGCGGACCACGTAGAATTTCGACGGCCTCAACGTCAACTAAGTTGTTGATCATCGAGTTTTGTCTGGCACGGAAAACACCATCTACATATAAACCGACTGACGATTCCAGGCCGAAGTTCTGAGATGATGTACCTACACCACGAATGGAGAAACTTGAATTGGTTGCGCTCTGGCTTTGAAACGAACCAAAACCAGGCACATTGGTATTAAGGTCGTATAAATCTTTGATAACCGACTCTGACATCACGTCGCCGCTGAATGCCGTTACCGATACTGGTACTTCTTGAAGGTTTTGCACACGCTTTTGTGCAGTAACCGTAATTTTTTCGAGTGCAGCTTCATCTGCATCAGGTGTTTGTTGAGTGTCTTGCTGGGCAAATGCCGCACCAGACGACAAGCTCAATGATAGTGCAATCGACGCGGCCAACGTCCTTTGCTTGAAAGTATTCGGTAACGAATGGCTCATAGTGTGTTCTCTTTGGCTTATAGGGTTTTATTCTAATATGAACGATGTAATTAAATTGTAATCAACACGTTAACTCATCGTACTTGTTTAAACTAACAACAATCGCCCCATGATGTAAACGAAATGTTGCGCGTTTTTAGTAAACCTAGACCAAAGAATGAGAGCTCGCCAACAAAACTACTTAAAAATTTCTTTACTATCATAAAGTTAAAACGTTTTACCACGATTATTACTTTGATGAATAGTGAAAAATAATTGTTACAAAACAATTACAAGTTATCAGTGCGCGAGCCTACTTGGATTTTTGTTTGTATTGGGTGGGACAATAGCCACGGTCGATACCCGCTGGGCGAAGTTTCAAGTGCTTGGTTTTTCTGCCACTAACACGAGCCCGCCACGATCGGAAGCTACGAGGATTTAAATGCTTGCGCATCAATGATATGACTTGATTTTCATCAACGCCATAAAGGGTTTCAATGGCTTCAAAGGGCGTGCGATCTTCCCATGCCATTTCGATAATTCTGGATTCGTCTGCTGTCAAAATGCTCTCCTATCGCTCAAAAAAGGCGTTACCGCCGAGCAAGCTTTTACGACAGATTTCGAAATTCCGTTCACATTGACATCCGTGATGTCTTTACAGGCTGGTTGTACTATCTCGCATGACAAGCTTCGGCGCTATGACATGCTCAAACTCGATGTTTTCTTTCGCGTAAACCGATGACAGAACCCATTTTGCCGCCGTTTCACCAATTTTAGTTGTAGGGTATTCAATCGTAGTGAGCTTGGGAAACAGGTAACGGCTAAATTCAACATCGTCAAAGCCAACAACGGAGACTTGGCGTGGCACGTCAATATTGTGTTCACGTAAGCCTTCGATAGCGCCTGAAGCCATCTCATCATTTGCACACACAACTGCCGAGAACTCCATCCCAGATGACAGGAGCTTTTCGACGCCCTCTTTACCAGCATGAGCTTGGAAGTCTCCTTCATAAACCAATCGAGGATCGTATTCTAATCCGTTTTCCTGAAGCGCTTTAATGTGACCATTCAAGCGGTCGCGTCCATCCGCTTTCCACAACGAGCCTGCAATATAAGCAATGTTCTTATGCCCTTGAGATATCAATAATTGGGTAGCCTGATAGCCACCTAGCTTGTTATCTAATGCAATACAGCGTTCGCCAATTTCGGGAATAAAGCGGTTAACAACGACGAAAGGAATACTGGTTTTGGCAAACTCGATTAAGTACTCATCGCTAATTGCTTCGACATGAAGAATGAGTGCATCGCACCTGCGGCCCATGAGGTCTTCAATGGCCTCTTTTTCCATTCTTTCATTAGAGTGGCCTGTCGCGACGAACATGTGTTTATTTGCTGAACGTAAAACCGCTTCAGTACCAGACATCAAGGAACCAAAAAAGAAACCGTGGAGTTCAGGAACGACATAGCCCACAGTATTGGTTTGTTTAGAGGCGAGTGAAGCAGCAATCGAATTATGGCGATACCCAAGGCTCTCAATGGCATTGAGCACTTTTTCGCGCGTCTTTTCTTTCACACTTTCAGGGTTATTGATTACCCTTGAGACTGTGGCCGAAGACACACCAGCTGTTTGAGATACTTCCTTAATGGTTACCACGTTCGTTACATTCCTCTATCAAAACCATCTGCAAAACAATGTCCTGTGCAAATGGTCGGGCTATTATCCCAAGTTAACGAAGAAACGCAAACGCACTTTGCATTCGAAACCTAAAGTGTCTGTTTGAAGTTATTTTTGATATCTATTTTTGCTCTCTTTCTGACCATTGAGTCAACTCGCGGGACAAAATTGAGTCACATACTGCTCATGCCTTGGTAGCTGCGCCACTGTCCTGTCAATATTTTGCTTAATATGTTGTAAAAAGCTTTGAAGTTCCTGTTCTGACATTTGCTCCACAATTGGGTGGTATTGTTGTGGCATTAACCCCTGCCCTATCATGACTTGTTGCCATGAATCATCAAATAGCTCACTGCCCTCGCGGAACACCCGTCCCGTTTCTTTGAACAGCTTTATTCTGTGGGCTAGAGAATCTGGTACATCCATCGACTGACAATATTGCCAGTAACGACTGTCATTGCGCTCAGTGACCTTATAATGAAGAATAATGAAGTCCCTGATGTGCTCCATATCAAAATCAGTTTGGGCATTGTACTCATCAATATCACTTTGCATGATCCCCTGATGCGGGAACATTCTCATTAAGCGAACAATACCTTGCTGAATCAGGTGAATACTGGTCGACTCAAGAGGCTCCAAAAAGCCACTTGCCAGACCCAGAGCCACACAATTTTTATTCCATTGCTTTAAGCGCCTACCCGTTTTAAATCGAATAATTCTTGGCTCGGTTAACGGTTCACCCTCTATATTATCGAGAATTTTCGCTTTTGCTTCGTCGTCAGACATGTAACGGCTACTGAAAACTAAGCCATTACCAACTCGAGTTTGTAGCGGTATTCGCCATTGCCAACCGGCTTCATGCGCCGTGGCTTTGGTATAAGGAATTGGGGCTTGCGTTGCCTTAGTTTGCACGGCAATCGCACTATCATTAAGCAACCAATGTGACCAATCTTCATAACCCGTGTGCAATGTTTGTTCGATTAGCAACCCTCTAAAACCGGTGCAATCGATAAACAAGTCGCCCTCAATAACTTGCCCGCTTTCTAACGTTACGCTTTCAATATAGCCAGACGTGTGATCAGTGCTCACTGAAGCGATCTTGCCTTCTAGGCGTTTTGCGCCATTAGATTCACTCATTTGGCGCAAGAATTTCGCATAGCGTGTGGCGTCGATATGAAATGCGTAGTTCAGGCCGTTGTTGGGAAGGTGGGCAAATTTGTTCGCTTCAGCGGCTACCCGCTCGAGACAATATTGACCAAAGTCTTCACTCAACCCCAATGACTGTCCGCGCAACCAAAAATGCTGAAAACCCGCAGCCCAGCAATCCTTACCCGTAACACCGAAAGCGTGTATGTATTTGTGATCTTTGGCTTTCCAATTCCCAAACTCTATCCCAAGCTTGAATGTCGCCTGCGTTGCGGCCATGAACTCGGCTTCACTAATACCCAGTAACTTATTGAAAAACACCAAAGTGGGAATCGTCGCTTCACCCACGCCAACTGTGCCGATTTCATCGGACTCGACAAGCGTTACGTCCAAGACTTTTCCGAGTAATTTAGACAGCGCAGCGGCAGCCATCCAACCCGCTGTTCCACCACCTGCAATCACTACGCGCTTAATTGGTTTCATTAAAACAACCTCACTTCTATCGACGCAATTTGTTGGAAATCATAGCTCTCAATTGCCGCAGTCTTTCATCGTCAAGCGGCCCTAACATGCCTTGTGCATGGTTTGGAATATGCTCATGACCTTTCGCGTCAAACAAATAATATTGAAACAAAGCCTGCCAGGCCTGTCTTTGATGTTCCGGCAGTTGGCGAACATTCAACAAACCATGCAGCAATGTATCCATTGCTGGGCCTGCACTCTGAGGCCAGGTTCGCCACCAATAGTTAACCAATACATTAAAATTCGACAATCCTTCTACATGATGCCACCACAAGCCCGGAATAAAAATGCCGTCGCCGGGGCCCAGTTCTGCAACGAGCGCCGCTTGCTGAGCTAACTCAAATTTGGGAAATTGTTGATAATCGGGATTGTGAAAATCGACGAGACTTATCGCCTGTCCGGCGGGGGTGACATCGAGAGGGCCTACGTACAAGTTGTCAATTTGATCGGGCGAAAACAGGGTGAAACGACGTTTTCCCGCTACCACGCACGCGAGATTGTCTGGCGCGTCATAATGGGCCGCAATTCGGCTTTGGTTGCCAATCCAAATAGACACTAAAGGTTGATATTTATCCATCGGTAATGGATTGTCTTCAAGCATACCCGGCAAGGCGCTTTGTAGCGTCGTTGAGCCAATGTACTTGGAATTGTCGAACCCTGCGATAAAGCCTTTGAGCACATTGTCTAATGCTTCTCGGCCCCGAGTAAAATTAAACCCTTGCAAGGTGTCGTCGTAAAAATAGCGGCCTTCGTGTTCCTTATTCAAGGAAAACGTGTCGACCGACGCGCCTTGATAATGCCGTAATGCATAATCAACAAAAGCGCTATCACTTTGTTGACTGGCATTGACCATCGGCCAAGTTGACGTCAAACCACGCACGACATAGGGCGCCGAGCGAGAGCAGTAAGACGCTTGGTTATCTAACCAGTCTTCGACAGCGACTTCCTCAATCGGCGTTCCAAACATTCGGCTATACTCGCGCTTGTTTCCGGCGAATCAGTTCTCTGATTTGAGAGTGAGAAGCAAGGCACATGTATATAGCGGCCATCCAGCCTCTCTCATGAAATTCTGCCGCCACTTGTCCAGGCAACTGGGCCACTTTTTCTTCGTTGATTGTCAAAAAGCCGGATAATCGGTGCTGTGCACCAGAGTCCAATTCAATATCTAAAAAGAATGGCTCTAATAGCCCCTGCTCTTCGAGCGCGTGAGTAAAACTGGGTAGGCTTTCTTCTTCTTGATTGACCGCTTGCAACATTGCAGCGATCTTTTCAATGTAATCTGAGTTACCACCAGAGGGTAAAAAGATAGACTCACCCGCCTCAGTGTTTACTCGTGGGTGATCTAAATCGATGTTTAGCACTAAGCTCTCTGCTTGATCTCGGGATTGGCCTCGACCAATCAAGAACGGCTGCCTTTCAACCAACAAAGGCAAATAGCCTGCGTCCCATCCGTTTTCACCTAGAAATAGGTTCTCTCCTTGTTCGAAGCCAAACAAGGCAACTGGAAACACGGAGTTTTGCTCTCTGAAAAAGAAAATTGGATAGTGTGCTTGAACTTGTCTGAATTCGATGGGGTAGATTTTTGATGACATGATATTGTCACCAAATTTTTCACTTCTTGTTGTATTTATTTTTAAGTCTTTGTGACTGACGTTGTTTAGCGTCTCATGTCTTGGCATGGGTTGTCCTGACCTCGAAGTAAGCCTATCTAATTGTAAACAATAGAAGAAAAGTGGCTACAACTCTACTCTATTTAAGATAAAAGCGCTGCTCTGTCTAAATAGACAAAGCAACGCTTCACCGGACACAACTTTAGAACTTGTAACGTGCACCTATGTTATAACGCGGCCCCTGCTGAATGGCTGCAATAACCATATTCGGGTGGCGACCGTGTAAACGTTGGTACTCGTCGGTGACGTTGATACCTTCAATGAAGAACGACAGGTTTTCGCTATAGTCATAGCTAGCGTTGATATCGATCTGCTTATACTCTTCGTTATAAATGGGGTTTTGCTCCCCATTGCCATCAATTGGCGATACGAAGAATTGGTCACGCCAGTTGTAAGCAACACGAATCTGGAAACCGTCTTTTTCGTAGAAGGCAACCAAGTTAGCCGTATCACTCAACCCAGGCAATACCACCTGCTGCTCAACGGCATCGTCGCCTTTATTGGTGTTGTAGTTGTCGTATACGGCATCACCGTCAACGATGGTGTAGTTAGCAATAAAGCCAAAACCAGTCTCGCCGAATAGATGCTGAATCACGAATTCAAAACCGTCTACACCAGTATCGCGCTCGTTTCGAGGCGTAAAGATACGGAAGTTCGCAGGTGAATCTTCACCAGGAAGACCGACGATATTGCCATCACCATCAACAAAGCCATTGTCGAAGAAATACTGACGTATCGCAGCGAAATCGGTTGTGCTACCCACTGCGGCTGCAGCTTCATCAAAACGCGGGCCTTGAGCAGGGTGAGCTAAGTTAAATACCGGCGAATCGATAACGGTAGTCGCAATGAAGTTTTCTACGTCTTTATCGAAGTAACCAATCGAAACGTAGCTGCCTTCTTCGTAGTACCATTCAACCGACAAATCGATGTTGGTCGATTCAAAAGGTAGTAGGCCTGGGTTACCTTGGTTACCCGTACCACCGTCGAAGCGAAGTAATTCACCGATGGTTTGGCCACCTTGGATATCAGCATAACCCGGACGAGTAATCGTTTGACTATATGAAGCACGTGCTACCACGTCATCAGTGATGTCAATTTGGAAATCGACAGCCGGTAGCCAATGGTCGTATTCACCGCGAAGTTCCGTAAAGCCTGAACCGCTGGCAATCGCACTGAATTCATTGTCACCAGCCCATCTAATTTGGTTGTAAAGCGGTACAAGTGCTTTGGAATTGACCTCGGTATCTTCGTATCGAATACCGACGTTCAATTTCCACGGCATATCGCCCATTTCGCCAACGATGTTAGCTTGAACATAAGCACTAATTTGCTCTTCTTGTGCCGTTCTGTCTGTAGAGTAATTAGGGTCTGCACAAAGAACTGTGCCACATGGGCTGATAGTCTCACCATTTGCAGTCGCAATGGCAGAAATCGCACCAATCAGGTCACTCAGGCTAGAGCTGTAGTAAAACTGCTGTAAATCAGCACTACCACTACCTGGAATATCGCTAAACTTGTCAGGCAAAGTCTGCTGGACAAAAATATCATCTGGGTAGTCTTCTGGAGAACCATAGCCACCCCAAGTGTCCCGCTGGGCATTGGAGAAGGCAGAGCGGTTTGTTACTTCAGTGTATGCCACACCAAAGTCAATACTCTCAACCATACCATCGTCAAACGTCCATGAACCATGAGTCTGGGCTTGTTCGATATCGGTTCTGTTGTAGCTGTTTCTGAATGCTGAGCCTGATGTCGACATGCGATCAGGCGACAAACCACTTACACCATCTGCGAATGTGATACTCGCCACTGGGAAAGGTTGGCTGTAATCAACCGTTGTCGATACACGGTCGAACTGCACAGCACTGATGACATTGTTACTGCCGTTAGGGCCGTCTGGACCAGACTCAGCAGACGAATCATGATAATCAAATTCTAGGCGAAGGTTATCGTTAACTTGCCATTCAACGTTGAACGCCAACGATTTGTTTTCGTTAATCGTGGCCCATTCACCGGTACCCAAACCAACATCACAACAGGTGTTGTCTGTATAAATAACTGGGCCCACAACTGAACCTACGGTATTGGTACCTTGAGTGTATTCACCGCTTGCTGGTACACCGTTGAACCACGTAGAAAGCTCTTGACGTTGTTGTGCAATTTCTAACTCTGAATACAAATATTCACCAGTAATGACTACATCATCGTGTGGTTTATATTGCAAAACAACCTGACCGTTCGTACGTGTACGCTGGATTTCGTTGAAGCTGTAAAGCAAATTACGAGGCACTGAATACACATCGTTTTCCTGAGGACGATTTGTAAAGCTACCGTCTGTAGGAAGTGAACCCCAATCGCCGTCTAGGCCACGTATGGTATACCAGCCGCTTGATGTTTCAGCACTGTTAAAACCACCGTCACGGTCTTGGTAAGACCCAGTAATCGCGATACCGAAGGTGTCGTCGTTGAAGGTGTCACTATAGATTGCTGACACCTCAGGAGTCAGGCTGCTGCCGGTTTCAGTCGATTTATCGTGAACACCTTTCACACCTACGCTAGCTTGTAAGCCAGGATTTTCCAGAGGACGAGCGGTGCGAATATTAATAAGTGCACCGATACCACCTGTTGGCTGCGCCGCCTTACTTGTTTTGTGAACTTCAACCGCAGAAATTCCCTCTGAGGCTAAGTTAGCAAAATCAAAAGAACGAGATGCCGCAGCTGACGTTGCATTAATTTGAGCACCGGGCATTTGACGACCGTTTACGGTCACCAAGTTAAAATCTGGGCCAAAACCACGCACAGTCACCCGGCTACCTTCACCGTTTTGTCTGTCGATAGATACACCCGTGATACGCTGCAATGACTCTGCTAAGTTGGTGTCTGGGAATTTACCGATATCTTCGGCCGAGATGCCGTCTACTACCCCGTCGCTTTCGCGTTTGAGGTCCATAGAACGCAATAAACTACCCTTGATGCCAGAGACCTGAATGACTTCATAGTCTTCACCATTCGCGTCTTGTTCAGCGTTATTTTGTTGAGCATAAACAGGCATTGCGACCATTGCACCGAGTACAATGGATACGCTGGTTGCCAGCTTAGTTCGAGAAAATGTTTTCGCTATCATTTTGTTCCCCTGCAGTTTTGACTGCATCAGATTTGTAATTTCGTAACACCCAGCAAGCGCTACGTGGTTTCTCTCATGGCGGCTATAGCATCAACTACGATCAAAACACCTAGCCTGTAAGCGCTTTCATTTTTAAATAGTAGACATTGAAAATATGTAATTCAAGTTTTTATTTTTTGTAAATTTATAGTTATCAATGCCGATTTTTACCTAAATTTATAGCAACCGATTTGAGCTGACCAGGCAAAATGAAGCACTCGACATAAAACCACTTTAAAAACAGAATTTTTTACTATTTTAAAATGTAAGCGTTTACAATTATGCATTCTCAACTTATACTTCGCAACATGAATTTAACAAAAATGTAAATTTGATTACTGGACAATGTAAAAATGACGCAGCAAACCGCGAAAAATTCGAACTCGGGACATGGCACTTTGTTTTCGATGTCTGCATTGACTAGCCTCTTCTTTCTCTGGGGCTTCATTACCGCTATGAACGACTTGTTAATCCCTCACTTAAAAGGGGTTTTCGATTTGTCGTATACCAAAGCTATGCTGGTTCAATTCTGTTTCTTCGGTGCATACTTTCTGGTTTCATTGCCTGCGGGCAACCTCGTCAAGCGATACGGTTACCAAAAAGGATTAGCAATTGGATTGTCTACAGCAGCCATGGGATGTTTGCTGTTTATCCCCGCCGCAACGTATTTACAGTATTGGATGTTTTTAGGTGCTTTGTTTATTTTGGCTTCGGGGATCACAATTTTACAAGTCGCTGCTAACCCAATGGTGACAGTGATTGGGCCTTCAGAAAGTGCATCGAGTAGGCTGACTTTCACCCAGGCATTTAACAGCTTAGGCACAACGATAGCCCCTATCATTGGCGCGTATTTGTTATTCGAGGGGGCATCTCACTCAGCGCAATCTCCAGATGCAAGTAGTGTAATAGTACCTTACGTCTGTCTTGCCGCTGCTCTTTTCACCCTTGCTATTCTTTTTGCAAAACTTACGCTTCCCGTTCCACAAATTGAAGAAAGCGCACCGCAAAATGTAAGCGCTAACAATAGTGTACTCTCTCACCCTGCCCTAGTACTTGGTGTCATCGGTATTTTCGTTTACGTCGGGGCCGAAGTCGCTATCGGTAGTTTTCTAGTGAACTTTTTAGGCGAAGCTCACATTGCTGGGTTTTCTGAACAACAGGCAGCCAAGTACGTGTCTTACTACTGGGGCGGAGCCATGGTTGGCCGTTTTATTGGCGCGGCATTAATGCAATATGTCA
Source organism: Alteromonas sp. 5NS40-0096 (assembly GCF_057544385.1). Classification (NCBI taxonomy): domain Bacteria; kingdom Pseudomonadati; phylum Pseudomonadota; class Gammaproteobacteria; order Alteromonadales; family Alteromonadaceae; genus Alteromonas; species Alteromonas sp. 5NS40-0096. The sequence continues at coordinate 292,979 of NZ_BAAJLQ010000001.1, read as the reverse complement.
AGCCGGGCAAACTGCTCGCGGTCAATGCCGCAGGCTCTGTCATTTTACTCGCGGTCGTGACGCAAGCGAGTGGTGCGATTGCGATGTGGGCCGTACTGGCGGTCGGCCTGTGCAATTCCATTATGTTTCCGACGATTTTCAGTTTGGCACTTAAAGGCCTAGGCCCGCTTACCAGCAAAGGTTCGGGCGCGCTATGTCTCGCTATCGTCGGTGGAGCCTTAGTCCCGCTAGCACAAGGGGCATTGGCGGATGCTATTGGCCTGCAAGCCTCATTTTTCCTACCGCTAATTTGTTACTTATACATTATTTTTTATGGACTGGTCGGCGCGCACATGGTTCGTGGCGACAACACGCAATTGAGTGAAGTGAGCTAGAAATCAATGAAGAGAAAGCCTTTAACACTACTAACCCTGTCAATGGCCTTACTAACTCAGGGATGCGTCAGCGAAAACAGTGAGCCCGTCATGAGCACAAAAAAACAAAATGTCGAACTATGGCCAGCGATTACGTCACCCGTAGCGAAAAACGACAAAATAGAAAACGACATCACCCAGCTGTTGAACAAAATGACACTTGAACAAAAAGTAGCTCAAGTGATCCAACCCGAAATACGCGACATCAGCATTGAAGATATGCGTAAGTATGGATTTGGTTCCTACCTCAATGGTGGGGGTGCGTTTCCCAATAACGATAAACACGCGACTCCTCAGGATTGGGTCGTGTTAGCAGAAAAGCTGTATCAAGCGTCTGTCGATGACAGCATTGATGGGATAGCAATTCCCACAATGTGGGGAACCGATGCCGTGCACGGCCACAACAACGTCATCGGTGCAACCTTATTCCCTCACAATATTGGTTTGGGTGCAGCACGCAACCCTGCCCTGCTAGAACAGATCGCTCACGCGACGGCAAAAGAAGTACTAGCGACGGGTATCGATTGGATTTTTGCTCCAACAGTAGCCGTAGCCAGAGACGACCGCTGGGGCAGAACTTATGAGAGCTATTCAGAAGACCCAGCCGTCGTTCGAGATTACGCAGAAGCCATTGTTAAAGGCTTGCAAGGCTCACCCGGTGAAGGCTTCCTCAGCGAGAAAAATGTTATCTCAACAGTTAAACATTTTGTCGGTGACGGCGGAACCGAAAAAGGCGATGACCAAGGTGACAACATCAATAATGAAGCTGACCTTGTCAGTATTCATGCGCAAGGCTACGTTGGCGGGCTGAACGCTGGCGCCCAATCGGTGATGGCATCCTTCAATAGCTGGAACGGCGAAAAAATCCATGGGCACCGATATTTGCTTACTGACGTTTTGAAAGAACGCATGGGATTCGATGGCTTTGTAGTCGGTGATTGGAACGGACATGGTCAAATACCGGGTTGTACGAACGAGAACTGCGCACAAGCCATGAATGCGGGCTTGGACGTCTACATGGTACCAACTCAAGCTTGGAAACCCCTATACGAAAACTTAATTGCACAAGTCAAAGACGGCACTATTGCGCAATCGAGACTAGATGACGCGGTCAGACGAGTACTACGAGTGAAAATGCGCGCCGGACTATTCAACAAGCCATCTCCAGCGAATCGCGCACTTTCTGGTGACGCCAGTGTTATCGGGCATGCGGATCATAGAGCCATTGCAAAACAAGCAGTGCGAGAGTCACTGGTCTTGTTGAAAAACCATGGAAACTTGCTCCCCCTTTCATCTAACCAACACGTATTGGTAGCGGGCGAAGGTGCGGACAATATTGGCATGCAAAGTGGTGGCTGGACGATTACCTGGCAAGGTACGGGTAATGTCAATGACGACTTCCCTGGTGCAACGTCAATTTATGACGGTATCGAGCAGACGGTTTCCGCTAACGGCGGTAAGGCAACCTTATCCGTCGATGGCAGTTTCACGCAAAAGCCCGATGTGGCCATTGTCGTATTTGGCGAACAACCCTATGCAGAAGGTCATGGCGACCTTGACAACTTAGAGTACCAGCGAGGTAACAAGAAAGACTTAGCATTACTGCAATCGCTAAAATCAGCGGGGATTCCTGTGGTCTCAGTTTTTCTCTCAGGCCGCCCTTTATGGGTAAACCCAGAGCTTAATGCCTCAGATGCATTTGTCGCAGCTTGGTTGCCTGGTAGTGAAGGTGAAGGTGTTGCTGAGGTGCTGTTTAAAGATAGTGACGACAAGATTCAGCACGACTTTAAAGGCAAGCTGTCGTTCTCTTGGCCGAACGATCCATTTGGCGAGCCACTTAACCATGGTGATGGTAAAGCGGCACTATTTCCCTATGATTTCGGCCTGACGTATCAAAGCCAAGACACTACGCAATACCCGCTTCAAGAGGCGTTTGAAACCACAGAGCAAGTCTCCCTTGCAGGCCCCCTTTATGCGGCAAAACTAACGCCACCTTGGAGTTGGTCTGCGGGTCAAGACGCAAGCCATACGCCAATGTCTAGCAACACATTAGCAATTGATGGTTTAAGCGTAAGGACCACTGACAGAAGAATCCAAGAAGATGCAATGGCTATCGAGTGGAATGGAGAACAAGCTCAATCATTTGGTTTGTTTGCCGCCTTCCCAGAAGATTGGAGAGCATTTGAAGAAGCACAGTTAGCACTGGCGTTTGATTACAAGGTCACGGGGAATGCACCCAAGTCTATCAGTGTGGGAATGGAGTGCCTCGACGGCTGTGACACTATGCTGGAAATTACGCCTCAAGCCGTCGGCGAATGGACGACTGCAACACTGCCTTTAGCGTGTTTTAAAGCCGAGGGCATGGACTTTTCACGGGTAATGTCGCCATTCAGGTTAGTTGCCCCCGTCGGCACTAAATTAACAATTTCTGATATCAAATTAGTTGAAACAGATACAAATGATGGTTGTAGGTAAGTAGTTCTATCCATCTTTAACAATTTTTGTAAGCGCTCTCTTTTACTAAGAGAGCACTCAACAACAAGTGTACATCGAGAGATGTAAGTGGGATAAAGTGAGCGAAAATTATGAAAACAACAACGATTAAATTAAGCCAGCTCACCCTTGCCGTCGCTGCCGCCCTGTGGGTACAAGGCTGTAGTGATGGTACGGGAGAAGCTGAAGTTGTCACTGAGCTGGTGATTCCGACACCGGAAAACACAGGACCGGTCAGAACGGAAACACCGGAGGAGACAGGCTGGACATTGGTCTTCAGTGACGAGTTTGACGGTGAGTCTGTCGATGCTGGAAAATGGAATTTCGAAACTGGTGACGGTTCTCAATACGGTCTTACCGGTTGGGGGAATAACGAACTACAGTGGTACGAAGAAGATAACGCCAGTATCGTAGATGGTAAGCTCGTTATTACTGCAGAAGAAGACAGCGTCAACAGCTTCAACTACACCTCTGCTCGAATGCAAACCCAAGGCCTTTTCGAAATTACGTATGGCCGCATCGAAGCATCAATTAAACTTCCCACTGGTCAAGGTACATGGCCTGCTTTCTGGATGCTACCGACTAACAGTCCATACGGCGGCTGGGCAGCTGGCGGCGAAATCGACATTGTCGAATCGACTAACCTCGGTGTAGATGGCAAAAATACCATCATTGGTACCACACACTTTGGGTCACAATGGCCACTGAATCAATTTGTCGGAAAAGAGTTTACTCCATCATTCACGGTATCCGATGATTTCCACCGCTTTGCAATTGAATGGGAAGAAGGTGAAATCCGCTGGTATATCGATAACACTATGTATGCCAAGCAAACCAGTGAAAACTACTGGAGCTACTATTGGGCAGGTCAAGCTCAAGGTTTCCAAGTGGCTGAGAATGGGCCGTTCAATCAGCCTTTCCACATGATTATGAACCTCGCCATCGGTGGTAATTTGCCTGGCGCACCCACTGACGAAACAGTGTTCCCACTGCAAATGGAAGTAGACTACGTACGTGTTTATGAGTGTCCTGCGGATACGGCAACAGGCAAAGGTTGTGAATCCAATATCAATGCCTCGGTGCAAGCACCTGACGGGTCTGCTCCGTATGTAGCATCGTACGACTTATACACCGATGGTGCCGACACACTGGTCTGGGGTGAAGGTGAAACGACAGTCGAACGCGCCCTTATGGCCGTTGTTGGTTGGGATAACGGTGGCGCAATCACCATGACGGAAATGGACGTAACCGATCGTGGCACCGTTATTGACATCAACACGACCGCGAGTGGTAACGTAGTCATTGCCGCGGCAGACACAGATACATTCGAGCTATTTGGCATGGGCAGTGCGGCGGTTCCGTGGGCACCTCACCTTGGTGAACTCGTATTCGACTTGTACGTTGATAGTGCATCAACGGATGCCGAAAGTCAGCTGCTTGTGAAAATGGACAGTGGATGGCCGAACCTTGGCCAAATGGCACTGAATGTCGCTGATTTGGAGATGGATACGTGGCAAACCGTTCATATCCGTGTAACGGATATTCTGAACGCCCCTAACAACGGTGGCGCTAATCCACTAGATATCGACAACGTGTTGAACTTGTTTGTTTTCGAGCCAACAGGTGCTGCTCATGTCATGTTAGACAATATTCAACTCAAATGTGGTTTCCCATCTGAGGCAGGGTGCGGCATCCGTGGCCCTCAACAGGTAGTCGAAGCACAAGTTCAAGCAGTCTACGAAAACGGCGTAGACCCGTTGTGGGAACGCGGTATTGGTGCATGGGATAGCCGTACTGGTTTCGACTATTTCGACGGCACTAATGCAGACTATCGAATCAACTGGTCAGAAGTGGACGATGGCAATGGCGGTACCATGTTGCAAATCAGCTTCGACGACGATGCTGAAGCCACTGGTGTATTTTACATCCAATCACTTAGCCAAGTTGATTTGAGTGCCTTCGCCACGGGCAACATTACCTTTGACATTCGCGTAACAGATTACGGTACAAATACATCTGGTATGACAATGAAAATTGATTGTATCTTCCCGTGTTCAAGTGGTGACTACGACTTAGGTGTGGTGGGTAACGGTGAATGGGAAAGTGTAACGGTTCCTATTGCTGACTTGATTGGCGCAGGTCTTGATATCACTAGTGTTAATACGGGCATGGTGATTTACCCAGCGCCAGGTGATCAAGGCGGTGTGACCTTCGAAATCGATAACATCATGTGGGCCGTGGGAGAAGCGGCTGATGAGACACCAGCACCGGATTTAGGTGACTCAATACTCATCTATAACGGTACAAATGAACCTGATCCTGGTTTTGCCCCAGACTTAAACGGCGTTGCGATGACTGAAGTCACGGATGACAATCCTGATTTAGGCAATGTACTTCAATTTGAATACCAAATTGATGAAACGACGCTACCGTTCTTTGTCCAGCCTGCCAATTCTACGATCAATTTATCAGCGTTCTCTGAGGGCACGATTACTTTTGATTTGATGCTGGTACAAGAGCCGACTGTAGGGCTCGAAAACACGGGTTTCTACATCAAGTTCGACAGTGGTTACCCTAGTACAACCAGCGCATTTAGAATCGACGCGCCAGTGCTTAATGAGTGGCGTTCGTACACCATTAATGTGGCAGACCTATTGGCTAACCCGATTCCAGATTGGGAGCAGCCGCCCAACATTGAAGCCGTAGACGCGGCATTCGTTATCGCTCCTGATTGGGGAACCGCCTCTGGTGCCATCATCAGAATTGATAACATACTTTGGAACCAATAGTTCTCAACCTGGTAATTCCCAACCAGAGTAAAAAGGTGGCCTAGGCCACCTTTTTTATGATTTTGCGGCGCTATAAATAAGTTGCCACTCTTGGGGTTCAACAGGCATAACAGATAAACGATGGCCTTTTTTGACTAACCCCAGTTCAGTAATACCTTCTATAGATTTAATCGTTTTCAATGGCAGAACGCGGCTAAATTTTTCATCAAACTTTACGTCGACACAAAACCACCTTGGGTTGTCAGTTTGTGATTTAGGGTCAAAATATTTTGCTTCAGGATCGAATTGAGTGGGGTCCGGATAACCAGATTTTACGACAGTCGCAACACCGGCGACGCCAACATCTTTGCAACTTGAATGGTATATGAACACCTTGTCACCCACTTGCATACCATCTCTTAAAAAGTTTCTCGCCTGATAGTTCCTCACCCCATCCCAAGGCTCGGTTTGATTAGGACGCGACATTAAGTCATCGATACCAAATGCATCAGGTTCACTCTTTAATAACCAATACGCCATTTTTTATCCTTATTTTCTGGGGATTTTTCTCTATCTACAATGCTATCGCTATCACTCCCCTTTCGACAACTGTTATAATAAACAGCTGAACAACCGAGTAGTATGATATGCAGGCAACGATAAAAGCAGACCGCGGGTTATTTTCTTACCCCAAATATTGGGCACACTGTTATGGCACCGCCCCATTCCTTCCCATGTCCAAAGCTGAAATGGATGAACTGGGCTGGGACAGTTGTGACATTATTTTGGTAACCGGCGATGCTTATGTCGACCACCCAAGTTTTGGCATGGCTGTAATTGGCAGGACGCTCGAAGCTCATGGCTTTAGAGTGGGTATCATTGCCCAGCCAGACTGGAAGAGTAAAGATGCTTTCATGCAACTTGGTAAGCCAAATCTGTATTTTGGTGTCACAGCTGGCAACATGGATTCGATGATCAATCGTTACACGGCCGACAAAAAGCTGCGCCATGATGATGCCTACACACCGGACAACATAGGCGGGAAAAGACCTGACCGCGCAGTCAACGTCTATTCCCAGCGTTGTCGAGAAGCATACAAAGACGTACCTATCATCATTGGCGGTATTGAGGCCAGTTTGCGCCGGATTGCTCACTACGATTATTGGTCAGAGAAAGTCAGACGCTCTACCCTTTTTGATGCCAAAGCCGACATGTTAATGTTCGGCAACGCCGAGCGCCCCTTGGTAGAGGTCACTCACCGACTGGCCGCTGGCGAAAACATAAAAGAGATTATCGACGTCAGAGGCACAGCAATAATCGTTAAAGAAGCGTTACCCGAATGGCAAGGCGTTGATTCAACATCACTGGATAAACCCGGCAAAATTGATCCTATCCCCAGCCCTTATCAAATGGAGCCTGAGTGTGATCAACAAGACAAAGCCGAAGCGCAAAGTGCCCCTGATGAGGCCAAGCCCATTGTCATTCAGCCACCAACGCGTAGAAAGCCATGGGAAAATGTGTACGTTAAGCTTCCTGCTTACGAAACCGTAAAAGACAATAAAACCCTTTATGCTCACACTTCGCGAATTTTACACCAAGAGACCAATCCGGGGTGCGCACGCGCCTTAATGCAAAGGCATGGGGATCGTCATATATGGATTAATCCGCCGGCAATGCCGCTGGAAACAGAAGAAATGGATGCCGTCTTTGACTTGCCGTTCCAACGGGTACCGCATCCTGTCTATGGCGATGCAAAGATCCCGGCATACGACATGATTCGTTTTTCTATCAACATCATGCGAGGTTGCTACGGGGGCTGTACCTTCTGTTCAATCACAGAACACGAAGGGCGGATTATTCAAAGTCGCTCTGAAGATTCCATAATCAGAGAGATCGAACAAATCAGAGATACCGTTCCAGGGTTTACCGGTGTGATTTCAGATTTGGGTGGTCCAACAGCAAACATGTACAGACTGCGCTGTAAAAGCCCAAAAGCCGAAGCTACATGCCGACGCCCCTCTTGTGTCTATCCGTCTATTTGTGCGCACATGGATACCGACCACAAACCGACGATTGATTTGTATCGACGCGCCAGAGCCCTGCCGGGTATCAAGAAAATACTTATCGCTTCTGGGGTAAGGTATGATTTAGCGGTAGAGGACCCTGATTACGTTAAAGAGCTCGCTTTGCACCATGTTGGGGGCTATTTGAAAATTGCCCCTGAACATACTGAAGACGGCCCACTGAGCAAAATGATGAAACCGGGTATGGGAAGTTATTACCGGTTTAAGGAACTGTTCGATAAATACAGTCAAGAAGCGGGTAAAAAACAGTATCTGATTCCTTACTTCATTGCGTCTCATCCAGGTACGACTGATGAAGATATGCTGGCATTGGCAATTTGGTTGAAGGAGAACCGCTTTAAGCTCGACCAAGTTCAAAACTTCTACCCTTCGCCGATGGCAACCGCAACCACTATGTATCACACAGAAGTGAACAGCTTGCGAAAAGTCACCAAGGACAGCGAAGAAGTCCCTTCAGCTAAGGGTGAAATACATCGTCGACTGCACAAGGCCATGCTGCGATACCACGATCCAAAGAATTTCGCGCAAATAAGGCAAGCACTGACCAAAATGGGCAGAGAGGACCTGATCGGCAGAGGACCACAACACTTGGTACCGCCAGAATCCGCGCAAGAGAAACGCACTAAAGCAGCTAAAGCGCAACGCGGTGAACGTGCAGCGACTAAGCACACAGGGTGGAACAATCAGAACCCCAATAATAAGAAACGCTTTAATAGCAAAGGCAAAAAGCAAAAAGGCGCTAACTCCGCGGCTAAGCGTTAATAGCTATTGAGTATGTAGGCAGTCTCGTAGTGCATCGACCATTTGTACTGCGGCTGCCATAGACATACTGTATGGCTGAAAATCGGCTTCACCAATGAGATGTGAGTTTACCGCGTCCGTAATACGGTTGGTTGGAACGTATCCCATCGCCCAATCGGCAAAATCCCGTTTGGCGACTTCGTTATAACTCAAAATTATCGGGTGTTCATGGCGAGTATCAAACGCGATGCGATGATAGGTGCCACACACGGCTTGCCTGTCTCCCTCTAGGCACTGTAGAAAGTAGTTACTGTTAAAAAATAGTACGCCAGTGACACCATTTTTGGCGTTGTTCGCTCTCGACACTCGCAGTATATCTTCGATATTTTCAGGTCTAAAATCCGACGCAATTGTACTTGCGTAAACCAATCGAGTTAAGTGCATAACACACTCGCTTTAATAAGTGACTTGCTATTAACTATAGGTGTGAATCTATCGAAGGCAAAAAAATATAGAGATAAATGAGAATCCGCTGACTTACTTAGCGATGTCAGGGTCTTGAAACAACACAGAGAGGTTCGGCTCCGCGTACAGATCTAGGTAGTCAATCATCTGAACTTGTATCCCGATCACGCAAAAATTGTCGGGTAGCCGGTCAATGTCACCAATATCGTTGGTATCTGCTTTAAGCACAATCCCGTGATATTCCGCTTTTGCTCGTTGAGAAAGTGATTGCCAATAATAGACGCACTTACTGTGTTCATTTGAGTTTTGGTGAGGTTGATAGACCTTTGCCGTGCCAGAAATGACAAACTGTTCTCTTGACGCTTCAAAATACCAACACACAGAAACATGATGATTGAACGCGATATCCGCGACTTTTTTACTTTCGGTATCTGATACCAAAAACAAGGAAAAAGGTGTCTTTTCCATCCCTCGAAATACCACAGTACGGTTTTGAGGTTTGCCTTGCTGGCCGACTGTCGCCAGCTGGAAAAAACGTGAGGAAGGCTCATTAACAGAAGCGGCTAACGCTTTGTCTAGCCGCTCAATACCCTCGTTGAGATTGCCGCTAATTGGTTGTCTCATCAAAGTTACCAGTGTGAACCGTTCGCTTAGCCAAATTAAACAATTGATAGAAATTTTCAGTCGTTTGCTTTGCTAACTCCTCAACACTAACGCCCTTGAGTTCTGCAATATACTCTGCGACTTCTACCACATAACCCGGTTGATTTTGTTTGCCTCTGTGAGGTACTGGCGCCAACCACGGCGAATCGGTTTCAATCAACAAGCGTTCAAGTGGAATCGCTTTGACCACTTCCCGTAACTCGTCCGCTGAATGAAAGGTCACAATACCTGAAATCGAAATGTAAAAACCCAGTGCAATAGCCTCTTGAGCCATTTCGAGAGTTTCGGTAAAACAATGTAATACCCCATTTGTACCAGGTGCCATGTGTTCTTTTAACAGCGATATGGTGTCTTCTTTCGCATCTCGGGTGTGAATAATCAGTGGCTTTTGCAGCGCATTTGCGACTTTGATATGGTCGATAAACGATGTAACCTGAACCGGCTTAGTATCTGGACTGTAGTGATAATCGAGGCCGGTTTCACCAATTGCAACCACTTCTGGCGCACTGGCTTTTGATAACAATTCGTCATACGAGCAGGCGTCTTCTTGATGTAGTGGATGAACGCCACATGAGACTGACACATCACTATGAGCAGCTACCGCCTCGCGCATTGCCTCGTATTCACGAACTGAAACCGCTACGCACAAGAAATGCTCGACCCCGCGGCGTCTTGCAAACGTCAGCGTTTCACTGAGCTGCTCGGCATTTTGCTTCAAACGATCAAGATGACAATGAGAATCTACAAACACGTTAAACCTACTACTAATTCGAAAAAATATTAAGCACTGATGCTAAAACCAAGGCCTTGTTAACGCCGGGATGGGCGAGCTTTTGATTGGCCTCAATACACTTTTGATAACGGGCAAATGACGCCGAGTCTACAGCACCATTGAGCGCCTTTTTGAGTTCTAGCTGGGACCAATTACACACCTGAAGTGCGTCGCTTTGCCACTTATCGGCCATCGTCAATGCCGTCGCCTCCCCTCGCTGAATTTGACGGACGCCTTCGATAAAGTCCGAGTACTTGATGCCATCACCTTCAAACACAGCTTTTGCTTTGAGAGGCGCGCCAGAATAGGCGCGCAAGGTGTCTTCGTCAAGTTCTGTTATGCCAACACTTCGAAGCCAATCTAGACTTTGACTCGTTGAAGGGGTCGCAATATGCTGCTTTTCACATCGGCTTAATATTGTTGGCAATAGTTTGTTTTGCTGTGACGTTACGAGAATCAAATAGGTACTCGATGTGGGCTCTTCTAATGTCTTTAACAATGCATTAGCGGCAGCTTCAGTCATGGTGTCAGCGGCGTAAATCACCAAGCATTTGTTACCGCCCAATTGCGCAGTACCATTGAGTTTACTGATTGCCGTGCGAATCAGATCAACGCCAATTTGCTTTTCACTTTCGATAGCATGGGCATCAGGATGTGTTCCCGCACGGTACAATTGGCAACTTTGGCATTCGCCGCAAGCACCGTTGTCATGCGGCGTCTGGCACAGCAATGTTTGCGCCATCGCGACTGCAAGTTCAGACTTACCTATACCCTCTGCACCAGACAATATAATGCCGTGGTGCAGCGCTTTTTGTGCAAGACGATGAGTCAATTGACTCAAACTCATTTGCAGCCAAGGATAAGCGATCACGCCAGATACTCCGCCACCGCTCCTGAAACGTCGCTGTGAACTTTTTCCATCGATTGCATGGCACTGATCACGATAATCGTTTCGTCTGCTTCTGCAAGTTCCAAATATCGCGCCCGAGTGCGGTGGAAAAAATCGAGCCCAGCTTGTTCGATACGATCCAATTCACCTCTACCTCTTGCTCGCTCCAGGCCAATGGCGGGTTCAACATCGAGATACAGGGTTAGATCTGGCTTGAAGCCTTTTAAAGTAATGTCGCTCAACGATTTTAATACGGCGGTATCAAGCTGACGCCCACCGCCTTGATACGCTTGCGAAGACAAATCATGGCGGTCACCCACGACCCAATCACCGCGCGCTAAGGCTGGAAAAATAACGTTGGCTAGCAATTGAGAGCGTGCCGCATACATCAGCATTAATTCAGTCTCTTCGGTTACATGCTCTTCCCAATCATGCTTAACGCATTCTCTGATTGATTCCGCCATAGGCGTACCGCCAGGTTCGCGGGTCTTGACGACGCGCTTTCCCGCTGTTTCCAAAGCCTGTGTAATCAGTGAAATTACCGAGCTCTTGCCCGCTCCTTCTAGGCCTTCTACCACTATGAATTTGCCACTCATAAAAGCGCCATTTACCTCTAATTTGAACAATGAGTCTCGAGACGCTAATGCAGTTTCACACTCGCTGTCGTCGTGACTTATTTTATTTTTTTAACTGATACTTTCGCACTGCGGCGTTGTGTTCCGCTAATGTAGCAGAAAAATAATGCGTACCATCACCTTGGGAAACAAAATATAAATAATCAGTCTGTGACGGATGTAACACACTGGTAATCGCTAGTTTGCCCGCCATCGCAATAGGTGTGGGCGTCAGCCCCTTAATCACATAAGTATTGTAAGGCGTGTGCTCTCGCAAATGCTTTCGAGTGATATCGCCATCAAATCGTTCACCCAAACCATAAATAATCGTAGGGTCCGTTTGCAATCTCATATTCAAATTGAGCCGGTTGACAAACACGCCTGCAATGAGAGGCCTCTCACTTGCCACCGCGGTTTCTTTTTCAACAATCGATGCCAGTGTTAACGCTTCATAAGGAGACTGAAGAGGCAAGCCAACCGTTCGTTGTCGCCATGCCCCTTCTAAAAATTCAACCATGGCCAACATTGCCCGCTTTAGGACGTCGCTTGCTTTAGTATTGAGTGTGACATAATAGGTATCAGCTAAAAACAACCCCTCTAGCTGGGGGGCGTGATTGGGTTGTCCCATTCTTTCATGCCACATCGAAAGTAAATCAGCTTTCACCACATCATCAATATCGTAGACGACCCCATCTGTCGACGCTAGGCTCGACAACCATTGTGAAAAGGTCAACCCCTCAATAAGCGTAACGGGAATCGTGTATTCCCGGCCGGACCGAATAAGTTCAAACGCGGATTGCAATGACATACCATTTTTAAGTTGATAGGTTCCCGCCTTAACCTGACTGTATTCAGGATTTAGCTTTAACCACAGTTTATAGATCAATAATGGATGTTGATTAAAGTACTGTTGATGGAGGTCACCGAGCACTTTATTCGCCGAGCTGCCCAATGCCACTTTGAAAATTGTTGGTTGAGTTAGTTCAATTGTTCCAGAAACCGCTGCCTGCCAAGTTCGTTGGATGGCTACGCCACAAATCAACCCGACGACGAGAAAAACGACAAGTATCGAACTTAGTTTAGTAGCCCGCGTCATATTCTTCCTGATAAGCCTTTGCTAATTCTTGTCTCAGTTGTACAACGGGACTGATGTCATATTCTTTGGACTGATTCGTCAGACTTACTGTTTTTACAGGCACGATTTCCATCAATGCATTGGTGATTGCTATTGCTTCAGCGCGCTCAACTTCACACAGAGGTAATGCCTGTACTGTGACCGGACGCCCGAGTTCACCCAGTCGCTCAATGACAAACTCTCGCATCACACCAGCGACACCACTCAAACTCAATTCCGGTGTGTACCAAGCTCCATCTAACATCAAAAACACATTTGCTGCACTGGCTTCTATGAGTCGATTTTCAATATCGGTAACTAAAACGTCGTCAAAATCAGATTCACTGAGCTGTTCCTTAATCATGACTTGCTCGAGTCGATTAAGGTGCTTTAGCCCTGCAAGCAACGGCTGAAGACCCAGCTTGATATCGGACACACCCAATGCCACCCCTTCTTTCTGCCATCCAATATAATGACTAGGTAAAGCATGTTGGGTAATGGTAAATCGGGTTTGACCTCCCGCAGCTCTGGCGTAACCACGGCCACCGTCATCACTGCAAACCAATACTTTTAAGACTCCGTTACCCAGGTTCTGAGCCTGCTGTCTCGCAACAAGAGAAAATTGACCGATGTCAAAGTCCAAAGCTAGTCTTTTCGCATGGTGGCGCAAGCGATTGCAATGCCTCTCAAACAAAGCGATACGACCGCTATCCACTTGCATCGTGGAGTAAAAGCCATCACCGTAATTAAGCGCTCTGTTGCTAAATGACACGCCGTCATCTGGATTGAGATATATCACATTGAAATCAATAACATCGTGGAATTAGCGCCAGTATATAACATACAGAGGCCAGACTAATAGGGAAAGACTGTCTTTATTTAACGCACTACCGGCGTTGGATCAGGAAATTCAAACACAAAAAAGCCCGAAGCGAGTTGGCCCCGGGCTTGTGTATTTGGAAGCTAGCAGTTATTCAGGTCTTTTGAACACTAAAGAACCGTTAGTACCACCAAAACCAAATGAATTACACAAAGCGTATTCTTCATTAAAAGCTTTGGCTTTATTCGCAACAAAATCAAGGTCGCAACCTTCACCTGGCTCATCTAAGTTGATGGTAGGTGGTGCCATTTTGTCACGTAAAGCTAAGATAGTGAATATCGCTTCTACGGAACCTGCTGCACCCAAGAGGTGGCCAGTCATTGATTTAGTAGAACTGACTAACACTTTACTCGCGTGTTCATTGAATACGCGTTTCACAGCAGCAACTTCAGCGATGTCACCAGCAGGAGTAGACGTCCCATGAGCGTTGATGTAACCAATAACCTCAGGCGCAATACCTGCATCATTGATAGCATTCTCCATCGACGCTGCGGCCCCTTCTCCGTCTTCCGGAGGAGAAGTCATGTGATACGCATCACCACTCATACCAAAACCCACGAGCTCAGCGTAGATCTTAGCACCACGTGCGACTGCTGACTCGTATTCTTCTAGCATGACGACACCAGCCCCTTCGCCCATGACAAAGCCATCTCGGTCTTTATCCCAAGGACGACTTGCAGCTTGAGGGTCATCGTTACGGCTCGATAGTGCCCTTGCGGAAGCGAAGCCTGCAATACCAAGCGGTGTGATTGACGCCTCTGCGCCACCCGCTAGCATGGCATCTGCGTCACCGTATGCAATCATACGCGCTGCTACACCCATGTTGTGTACACCTGTAGTACAAGCTGTAACAACATTGATGTTAGGCCCTTTTAATCCTTCCATGATTGAAAGGAAGCCTGAAATCATATTTGTAATGGTCGATGGCACAAAAAACGGAGACACACGCTTTGGACCACTGTTGGTCAATTTTGTGTGGTTTTGTTCAATTTGTTCTAAGCCACCAATACCCGAACCAATTGACACACCCACTCGGTGAGCATTCGATTCGTTGATATCTAAACCTGAATCAGCCAAAGCTTGTTTACCAGCGGCAATACCTAGCTGGATAAACCTATCCATTTTTTTGGCTTCTTTTTTCTCTATGTACTCTTGTGGGTCGAAATCATTTACTTGACCCGCAAAACGAGTTGAATAGTTACTACAGTCAAAATGCGTAATCTCACCGATACCGCTCTCACCTGCAAGCAAGCGAGTCCATGTACCTTCGACTGATTGAGCCAAGGGAGATAGCATGCCAAGACCAGTAACTACGACGCGACGTTTTGTCACAACAAGCCCTCGCAATGAAAATTTGGTAGGAAAACAGAAAACGGCTCAGATGAGCCGTTTTGCAAAGAGAGATGCTTACGCGTCTTTGTTTGCGTTGATGTAGTCGACAGCTGACTGAACAGTTGTGATCTTTTCAGCTTCTTCATCTGGAATTTCTGTGTCGAATTCTTCTTCCAAAGCCATTACCAACTCAACTGTGTCAAGTGAGTCAGCGCCTAGGTCGTCAACAAAAGAGGCTTCAGCTTTTACTTCTTCTTCTTTCACGCCAAGTTGTTCAACGATGATTTTCTTAACGCGCTCTTCGATGTTACTCATAATTCTAGATTTCCCTTAAACGTCACTAGATGTAAAAATTGTCGCTAGTTTATTTTGCAACACAACTGCATGCAAGTACCAGTATTATTAATTTTTCTGGTCAAACCAGCAACCAACCAAGTTTAATTAAACAAAATTTTAACAATTAAGCCCGTAAATACAAGCTTAAAAATACGTGACCAACACTACTAAAGTAGTGTTAGTTCATATACATACCACCATTTACGTGAATTGTCTCGCCGTTAATGTAGGCAGCCCCATCACTCACCAAAAACGCAACAGTCGAAGCAACTTCTTCCGGTGCGCCTAATCGGTTAGCTGGGATATCTTTAAAGATAGCTTCACGCTGATCGTCAGTTAATGCTTTGGTCATATCAGTATCGATAAAACCTGGGGCTACAACATTAATTGTAATCCCACGTGAGGCCACTTCTCTCGCCATCGATTTACTGAAACCAATTACACCTGCTTTTGCAGCAGAATAATTCGCCTGGCCAGCATTACCTGAACTACCGACAACTGAACCGACATTCACGATGCGGCCATTGCGTTTCTTCATCATGCCACGTAATACTGCTTTAGAGGTAGTAAAAATCGATGTCAGGTTAGTATCCATGATACTTTGCCATTCATCATCTTTCATTCTCATTAACAGATTGTCGCGTGTGATGCCGGCATTGTTAATCAAAATATCGATTGCGCCGAATTCGTCAGCAATCGCTTTTACCGCGGATTCTACGGCATCTTTATCTGTCACATTCAGTGCAATGCCTTTGCCGCCCGAAGCAGACAAATAGTCTGAGATAGCTGCTGCGCCATTGTCAGACGTCGCAGTCCCAATTACCGTAGCACCTAATTCTGCTAGTGCAGTTGCAATGGCTTTACCAATGCCTCGGCTAGCGCCAGTTACTAACGCTATTTTGCCTGATAAACTCATGTTACTTTACCTGTCGTTATTAAAACTATAATTCTTCCACTGCTAACGGCGTATTGACTGCCGCGCCTGATAGCGTCTTGTTGATTCGCTTAACTAAACCCGTCAACACTTTACCCGGACCAATTTCCAACACGCGCTCCACACCGTTAGATGCGAGGTACTCGATAGATTTAGTCCATTGCACGGGGCAATAAAGTTGACGAATCAATGCACTCTTAATGGCTTCAGGGTCTTTTTCAACCGCCACGTCGACATTGTTGACGACATCGATGACAGGGACATTAAACTGAATAGATTCCAGCATTTCAGCAAGTTGATCAGCTGCTGGGCGCATCAATTCACAATGAGACGGAACGCTAACAGCGAGTGGCAATGCGCGTTTCGCACCTGCGGCTTTACACGCTGCTGCTGCTTGCTCAACCGCTTTTGCTTCACCAGCAATTACAACCTGACCTGGGCTATTGTAATTCACGGGAGCAACAACATCGCCTGTAGCGATAGCCGTTTGTTGACATGCTTCTTCAATCTCTGCATCACCTAAACCAATGATGGCGTACATTGCACCGCTGCCTGCTGGCACGGCACTTTGCATAAACTGCCCTCTAGCTTCTACAAGCTTGATAGCATCTTCGAAACGTATAACGCCCGCACAAACCAAGGCAGAATACTCGCCTAATGAGTGGCCAGCCAGGTAATCCACGTCGAGATTTTTCGATTCAATCACTCGCCAAATGGCTACACTTGCCGCCAACAAAGCAGGTTGAGTGATCTCAGTTTGGTTGAGTTTGCCTTCGGTATCTTCTTGAACCAGAGCCCAAAGGTCATAGCCTAAAACACTGGAGGCTTGCGCGAAGGTCTCGGTAACAATGGGGAACTCAGCAGCTAGCTCTTTGAGCATACCAACAGTTTGAGAGCCCTGACCCGGAAAAACGCAGGCTGTACGTGACATAGTCATTCCTTATAATTCTTTATGCAATTCATGTGGAATCGTCTTTTATCCCACAAATTTGTCTTCTTGTTAATAGCGCACTAATGCAGAAGCCCAGGCAAAACCACCACCAAAAGCTTCAAGCAGTAAATGCTGACCTCTTTGAATACGGCCATCTCGAATCGCGGCGTCTAATGCGGTTGGCACAGTCGCGGCTGACGTGTTTCCGTATTTTTCAAGGGTCAAAACAACTTGGTCAAGCGACATATCGAGTTTCTTTGCCGTCGCTTTGATAATTCTAAAGTTTGCTTGATGTGGCACTAACCAGTCCAAGTCTGCTTTAGACATATCATTGGCCGCAAGGGTTTCCTCGACAACCTGACTCAATTTCGTCACAGCGACTTTGAATACTTCGTTGCCCTTCATGACGCCCCAATTCTCATGAGACGATTGCTCATCACCTCGGGTGGGATTACCCACATACAAGAGATCGCCATAAGAACCCGCAGCGTGGATATGGGTAGACAAGATTCCAGGTTCGTCGCTCGCTTCGATAATCGTTGCGCCTGCTGCATCACCAAACAAGATAACCATGGTTCGGTCGGCTGGGTCGACTAAGCGGCTTAAACAGTCTGTACCTATGACGAGAATACGCTTCGCCATACCCGATTTGATATACTGGTCAGCAACACTCAGAGCATAACAATACCCCGCACATGCCGCAGCAACATCAAAAGCTGGAATACCGTCAAGATCGAGAATTCGTTGAATTTCACATGCCGTGCTTGGCAATGCATAGCGGCCGCTAGTGGTAGCACAAACAATCATATCGATGCTCTTCGGATCGATTCCCGCTGCTTCGATGGCTTTTTTACTTGCTTCTGCGCCCATTGTCGCCGCAGTTTCATTTGCGCCGATAATTCTGCGTTCTTTGATACCAGTACGGTCGGTAATCCATTCATCGGATGTATCGACCATTACTTCTAAATCTGCGTTTGTTCTGATTTCGCTAGGATAGTAGCTGCCTGTACCAATAAATTTTGAAAATTTGCTCAAAGCTGCTCCAACAATACAGTTTCTATTTTCGTTTTTATTTTTTCGGGAACCTGCATTTGAGCTTCTTTAATCGCTTGGAGGATGGCGTAGTAAAAGGCATCCACCGATGCGTTCCCGTGACTCTTTATTACAATGCCGCGCAATCCTATCAGACTGGCGCCATTATACTGGTCGGGGTTCACGCGATTGTAGATGCTTTTGAGCAAAGGTAAGGCAATTCTCGCCATTACCCTTGAAAGAAAATTGGATTGAGATTGCCGACGAACCTCATTAATGACGAGTTTTGCCAGCCCCTCAGCTGACTTCAATGCGACATTACCGGTAAATCCGTCGGTCACCACAACATCAGCGTGGTCAGTAAAAATATCATCACCTTCTACATAACCGATATAATTGAGACCTGTGGCACTTTCGAAAAGCTGGTCCGCGTGTTTAACTTGGGCATTCCCTTTGATGTCTTCTTCACCAACGTTTAACAACGCGACTCTTGGGTCGGCAATTCCGGCTACCTCTTGAGCCAACACAGAACCCATTACCCCGTATTGAAACAATATCTCAGACGTACAATTAACATTGGCACCTAAATCTAACAGAAAGACTTTGTGGTGACTTGCAGTCGGCATAGTCGATACTAAGGCTGGGCGGTCTATGCCGGGTAGCGTTTTTAGCACGTAAAACGCAAGCGTCAGTAAAGCTCCCGTATTACCCGCACTTACGCATGCAGCCGCTTCTTTTGACTGCACTAAATCAATAACGCGACGCATCGAAGATGACTTTTTGTTTCGCAATGCCGATGTCGGCGCTTCACCCATTTCAACAATCTGTTCGCAATGGGAAATCTCAACTCGGCTTTGTTGTTCAGGGGAAAGTTGGTCTATTGCAGGCCCAATGATGGCTGCATCACCGCAAAAAATAAATGAGATAGAGGGATGTGATCGGACAGCTCTAAGCGCAGCTTCGAGGATAATTGGGGGACCATGATCGCCCCCCATAATATCTAACGCGATGGTTAGCTTAGACAAGTGTCGTTACTCAGCAACTAGTTGCCGATAACTTTTTTGCCTTTGAGGTAACCGTCGGCGCTTACGTGGTGACGACGATGAGTCTCACCTGACGTAGAATCGACAGACAAAGTCGCGCCTGTCAATGCATCGTGTGAACGACGCATGCCACGCTTTGAACGCGTTTTACGATTTTGTTGTACTGCCATAATTTACTCCTGGTCTCGCTTAAGTTCTTTCAAAACCGCGAAAGGGTTTGGTCGCTCTTGTTCCGGTTCAATTTCACCGAACTGCATATCATCACTCGTTACTTTGCAATCCTTCTCTGCATGAAGGGCGACAATCGGAAGCGATAAGATAAGTTCGTCTTCAAAAATTTGAAGTAAACTGACTTCTCCATGGTCGTTGACCTCTACCGGCTCGTAAGCCTCGGGCAATGTTTCAGTGTCTTGCTGTCCCTGCACTGGACTAAAGCAAAACGGAACGTGAAGTGAGTAATCAAACTCGCCATTGCACCGCTGACAGACTAGTGTCACATTCGTATCAAGTTTGCCGTGAAAAACAGTAAAACCCTGCGCGTCTTTTTCAAACTGTACTTCCACATCAACCCAATCGTCAGTCTTAACAACTGCACCGCTGAGGCGCTCCATTTCAGAACACGCCATCACACCCCGATAATCGGACCGTTTTAGCGCGCTTTTCACAGGATCAACCTGTAACGGTAGTTTCACTTTCTGCATAGGGCGCGCATGATATAGTGTCAA
This sequence comes from Alteromonas sp. 5NS40-0096, assembly GCF_057544385.1. Classification (NCBI taxonomy): domain Bacteria; kingdom Pseudomonadati; phylum Pseudomonadota; class Gammaproteobacteria; order Alteromonadales; family Alteromonadaceae; genus Alteromonas; species Alteromonas sp. 5NS40-0096. The sequence goes on along the minus strand of NZ_BAAJLQ010000001.1, from coordinate 272,750 downwards.
CCCACTGCTGTCAAAGGTTAATCAACGATTTACGATGCATTACTTCACAACACTATTAAGTGTAGAGGACTCACGCTGCAACCCTAGCTTTGAAGGCTATATCTGTCTTTACTGACTTCCGTAGATACATAGCGTTATAATGTAGCAATAATGACATTTATCTGACGAGGGAATTCCTCGCATTCGGTGGTTATCATGAAATCCCATTTAATCCTCGCTTCGTCCTCAAAATATCGACGTCAGCAATTAGCAAGTATTGGTATACATACAGACGCCATTGCGCCCAATATCGACGAAACCCCATTTAGCAACGAATTACCGGAACAACTCGCGCTGAGATTAGCCAAACAAAAAGCTGAATTCGTCGCCCAACAGCACCCTAACGCCCTTGTTATTGGCAGTGACCAAGTCGCTTGTGTCAACCTGAATGGCCACCCTTCGATCATGGGAAAACCGGGGGGGTATGAAAATGCGAAACAACAATTAATACAATGCAGTGGCAAATCAGTAGAGTTTTACACTGCGGTTTCAGTGCAACAAGCGGGTGTAAAGAAGGCGTTGACAAGTGTTGAGAAAACAACCGTTTCGTTCAGAGCATTGAGTGAAGACCAAATCAGACAATACCTACTTGCTGAAACGCCTTATGATTGTGCAGGCAGTTTTAAATCAGAAGGGCTTGGCATTTTGTTGTTCGACAGCATCACTAGCAGAGACCCCAATGCGCTCATTGGGTTGCCATTAATGCTGTTAAGGGATTTGCTTGCCGAATTCGATGTCGATTTACTGACACTAGCGTCGCAACAACTTCGCAACTAGGGGCAATGGCCCCTAGTTAAACAAGACATTTGAAAGTGATTCGATACTGTCAACTATCGCAATAGGATTGTGGCGTTCCAAGTGCTCCTCGGCATGGACGCCATATGATACGCCTATTCTATCCATCCCAATTTGTTCAGCCATTTGCATATCGTAGCTGGTATCGCCAATCATCACGGCGCTATCGGCACTGACATTGAGTTCGGCAAGGATTTGTTCCAACATATCGCTGGACGGTTTTGACTCAGCCTCATCGGCACACCGCGATGTCGAAAAATAATGGCCCGTTCCTGTGTTTGCCCAAGCTCTATCGAGCCCGCGCCTGGCTTTACCCGTTGCAACGGCCAACGTTACCCCAGCGTTTTGTAATCGTTGTAGCAGCGGTTCTGCACCATCAAATAATGGGCAAGGTGTCTGATCTTGAGCAATGTAGGCATGTTTGTAAGCTTCAACTAGCTTATCAGCAAGATCATCATCCGTTGTGGCAAACAACTGCATAATGGCAGGCTTTAAACTGATCCCAATAATATGACTCACTGCTTCGGGACTTGGCACCTCAACACCACAGTTTGTCGCCGCGATTTGCATGCAATTGACTATTTTTGCAGCAGAGTCCATTACTGTGCCATCCCAATCGAATATGACTAAGTCGTACTTCATCTAAAGTTTTCCAGTGTCCTCGTTAATACGTCGTCAAGTGGCGCCTTAAACGTCATGGGCTCATCCGTTTTTGGGTGCAATATACGCAGACTTGCAGCATGCAGGAAAAGGCGATTTAGTCCCTTTTTCTTTGCTAGTGCGTCAAACGCTGTACTGCCGTATTTGGGATCGCACGCTATCGGATGGCCAGCGTGAAGGCTATGAACCCGAATTTGATGGGTCCTGCCAGTAATTGGAGAGGCTTCGACTAAGGTCGCACCATCGAATTGCTCCAAAATACGATAGCGAGTTTCTGACGGCTTTCCGGCATCGTGAACATTGACAATTCTCTCACCCGATTGCAGTACATTTTTCAGCAGCGGCGCTTTAACTTTAAATCGGTTTGCAGGCCACTGCCCTTCAACCAAGGCGTTATAACGTTTATCCATTTTACCTTCGCGCAACTGTTCGTGTAGATGACGAAGTGCAGAGCGTTTCTTGGCAATCAGAATACAACCAGACGTGTCCCTGTCTAAGCGATGCACCAACTCGAGAAATTTCTCTTGTGGACGCAATGAACGCAACCCTTCAATCATACCGAAACTTAGACCGCTACCACCGTGCACTGCTAAGCCCGAAGGTTTATTCATTACAAGTAACCTGTCGTCCTCGAACAATATGTGAGATTCCAGAGTAGCGACTTTTTCCAGTTTAGGGGAAGGCCCTTCTGGCGCTTCTGAAACTCGAATCGGCGGGACCCTAATCAGATCATCGGCTTGAAGTTTATATTCAGGCTTAACCCGTTTTTTGTTTACTCTCACCTCACCTTTGCGAAGAATGCGATAAATCATGCTTTTTGGCACACCTTTGAGCAAAGTGCGCAAAAAGTTATCAATTCGCTGGCCAGCTTGGTCAGAATCGACGTTCAAAAATTGAACTTGTTGGTATAATTCTTTATTCATAAGCCAGATTTTACCTCAAATACCAAACCAAGACCTACAACTTATCCTAACCCGCAAGAATAATTTTCTTTTCTTGCTAAAAATCGTGTTTTAGTGCGATAATCACGTGGGTTTCAAACTGTTAAGATAGATAGTTTGATCCGGTTTGAACTTAAATGTCAGACATATTTCCCGTATTCAGGTTGAAAAAAGTTTATCAAGCAACCCATGAAATGCGTGGCGAACCACACATATTGTCGCCACAGCGAAGTAATGATACGGGCCAACAAAACAAAAAAGTTCGCCGTTTAGCCAAACAGAATTGAATTGACTATTGCCTTGTGAGAACACGATGACAAGGCAGTGTAATAAAATAGAAATTAGGGGCCGTCGCTCCCGACACCCGACAGAAAAACAACAGGGTTGAGTATTCCGTTGAAGCTCAACCCGTATAAAAATGGGTAATGCGTCATTACAACAAGCTCCCCGCTCATCGCGAAGATTGCGTGGTGAGGGCTTGCACACGTCACTTTAATTTTGTGTCTAGACGGCTGTACACTACAGAGTTAGATACAATGAAAAGAATGTTAATCAATGCAATTCAGCAAGAAGAATTGCGAGTCGCCCTTGTAGATGGGCAACGTTTGTATGATTTGGATATAGAAAGTCCAGGACACGAACAGAAAAAAGCTAACATCTACAAAGGTAAAATCACCCGCGTTGAGCCGAGTCTAGAAGCGGCTTTCGTCGATTATGGTGCAGAGCGCCATGGCTTCCTCCCCCTCAAAGAAATCGCTCGTACTTATTTCCCTAAAGGTTACAAGTTTGAAGGCCGCCCTAACATCAAAGATGTGGTTCAAGAAGGCCAAGAAGTTATTGTTCAAATCGACAAAGAAGAACGCGGTCAAAAAGGCGCTGCGCTGACAACTTTCTTGTCGCTTGCTGGAAGCTACTTGGTACTAATGCCAAACAATCCTCGCGCTGGAGGCATCTCTCGCCGTATCGAAGGCGATGAGAGAACAGATCTTAAAAATGCACTGTCCAAACTCGATTTACCAGATGGCATGGGCCTAATCGTCCGTACAGCTGGCGTAGGCAAATCTTACGAAGAACTCGAGTGGGATTTACGTGTATTATTGACTCACTGGGAAGCTATCTCAAAAGTGGCCGAAGAGCGTCCGGCACCATTTTTGATTCACCAAGAAAGTAATGTCATTGTCCGCGCTATTCGCGATTATCTGCGCCGTGATATTGGTGAAATCCTGATCGATAAAACGAGTGTTTACGAACAAGCACTGCAACATATTCAGTTAGTTAGACCTGATTTTGCTAACCGCGTAAAATTGTATCGCGGTGACGTTCCTCTTTTCAGTCACTACCAAATTGAAAGCCAAATCGAATCGGCGTTCCAACGTGAAGTTCGCCTGCCTTCTGGTGGTTCTATTGTCATTGACCCAACGGAAGCCCTCACATCTATCGATATTAACTCTGCCCGAGCGACCAAAGGCGGTGATATCGAAGAAACGGCACTAAATACAAACCTAGAAGCTGCAGATGAAATTGCTCGCCAGCTGCGCTTGCGCGATTTAGGTGGTTTGGTTGTTATCGACTTCATCGATATGACACCAGTGAAGCACCAACGCGAAGTGGAAAACCGAATGAAAGACGCGGTACGCCCTGACAGAGCGCGGGTCCAACTGGGTCGAATCAGCCGTTTTGGCTTGTTGGAAATGTCGCGTCAACGATTGCGCCCGTCACTTGGTGAGTCAGCTCATATTGTATGTCCACGATGCTCTGGCCATGGCACCATTCGCGGTACAGAGTCACTTGCATTATCCATTCTTCGTATTCTTGAAGAAGAAAGTATCAAGGACAACACGGGTCAAATTGAAGCTCAACTTCCAGTGCCAGTGGCGACGTATCTCGTCAACGAAAAGCGCAAATCGCTCAACGTGATAGAGAAGCGTCATGGCGTCAATCTGTTGATAATTCCAAACCCTAATCTCGATACGCCGCATTTCAATGTTGTTCGTCGTCGCCCTGACGATGTCATCACAGATGCGAGCTATAACGTTGAGTTGTCAGAATTAGAAACACCTGAGTCTGCGCCTACTCAACAGACACCAGTCAAACGTGAAGAACCTGCATTACAAGGGTTAATCGCACCAACACAAGCCGCTCCTGTGGTGCCACAAGCACCTAAAGCCAGTGATGCAGAACCTGGTCTATTGAGTAAATTGGCAACCTGGTTCAAGGGTCTCTTCAAAGAAGAAAAAGAAGAACCTAAGAAGCAATCTGGTCGCGGTAAAGGCAGAAATCAGGGGCGAGGCAATCAACAGCGTCGTAACCAAGACAGACGTCGTAAACCTAAAAACCAACAAAACCGTCAAGGTGGTAAGCCACAAGATGGCAATGAAGAAAAAGCCCCTCGCAACGATGACAAACGCTCGAAAGGCCGCAACAAGTCTCGCAAACAGCACAACAAAGTCGACAAAGACGTAGAAGGTAAAGTTGACCAAACGGCGCAGGGTGGCAAGACTGAAACGCAAGACGCACCGAAGCAGCGCAAAGTCAAAGAACGTCGTCAACGACGCGAAAATGTGAAAACTGTTCGCGTTAATAAAGGCAAGCCGCAATCGAGCGAAACAAAAGCGGCAGAAGCGCCAACTAGCAAGAAGCCAAAACCGCAAGACGTTGAAGCACAAGAAGCGTTAGACGTCACATCAACAGAAGTTCAAGCACAAGAGCCTGTGAAGCAGCCGGTAGAGGCTAAAGAAAGCGCACCGAAAGCTGAGAACACCGAAGAGTCAAAAGACAAAAACGGTGAGAATACAGGTGAAAATGCTGGCCGTGGACGTTCACGTCGTTCTCCTCGCCATGTTCGAGCGGCAGGTCAACGTCGCAGAAAAGAAAAACCTGCTGAGCAAGACACTAACGCGGTTGAGACAGCGGTTGATACCGCGACAACTGAATCACCAGCGGTAGTATCGGAACCTCTTGCTGAGCCAGTAGAAGCGCAAGCTCCTGATGAGAATACTGCTGAAACGGTGAATCAAGAAAGTACAGTTGTGCAAGAAACCGAAGCTGTTGAGACAGTAGAAACCGTTGAGCCCGTGAAAGCTGAAGAAGCTCCAGTGGCGGTTGAAAAAGAAGCCACATCGGCGACTTTGGTTGTGGCTTCAAGCCTAGGTCGACTTCGCGCATCTCACGACATGGCGTTACCTAAAGCGCTAGACGCGGAATTGGGAGACATTCACACGCTTGTGGCAGACGATGCCTCTCGCCCAGAAGTCACTCACTCAGGGAAAACTGCAGGTGCATCATTTGCAGTATCTGCCGCAACTGCGCCAGCGACCAACCCAACAGGTATCGCTGAAAGCTCAACTGCAGCCGAAGAGACACCAGTTGTTGTAGAAGCGCCTGAAGCGACGACAGATGTCGAGGTTGCGGAACCTGTAGAGACCAATGACAACGTCCAGGCGGAACAAGCTGCAGACGTATCTGCTGACGCACCAGCGTCAGAGGTAATCGACACCGCACCAGAGGTCACTGAGACGTTGCCTATTGAAGAGCCGGTAGTTGAGTCGCCTGAAGAAGTCACAGTAGAGGCGGTGGAAGCGGTAGAAGCAACAGAATCTCAACCAGTTGAAACTGCACAGGTTGAAGAGCCTGAAGCGCCAGAACCTAAACAATCTGAGCAAGTCCAAGCCTCTTTTGACTTGGGTGATACGCCGGACACGTCAGATAGTGAAGAATCGACTACACCGAGAGCGTAGTTTCGAACATTCACTAAAAAAGGCCGCGCTTTCGCGGCCTTTTTTGTTAAGTTAAAAAACATGAACCAAGAAAAACACTATACGTTACTAAATCAAGCCACCGGTCATGCGGATCCCGAGGTAATAGCGATACTCCAGACACTTTGGGATGATCAAGGGACCTGTGTGAGATACAAACTCCCCAATGGCAATGAATCTTTTGTCGCAAAAGTCATTACGCCAAATCGAAGTCATTCACACCCAAAAGGTTGGAACAGCGAAATTAGCTATTTGAGAAAGCGCAAATCGTATGTTGTCGAGCGTCAATTCTATACACATTACCAGCCACTCCTTGACGAATCCGTGATGACTGCCTCTATGTTGAGGATGTATCAAGCGCATGAAGATACCGTACTCATTCTCGAAGACTTGAATACGCTTGGCTTTGATACAGTCTACAAAACACTATCTCATGTCGAACCGGGACAAGCTGTTATGACATGGTTAGCTAGATTCCACGCTAGGTTCATTCACGCTAATGCAAAACATTTATGGCCGCATGGCACCTATTGGCAATGGGAAACTCGCCAAGATGAATGGCACGCGATGGAAGCGTCTTTGCTAAAACAAAAAGCATCAGCTATTCACGGCGCGATTCACAATAGCGTTTTTAAGACGCTAGTGCACGGTGACGCCAAAGTAGCTAACTTCTGTTTTACCCCCGATACCAATACCGTAGCGGCGGTAGATTTTCAGTATGTCGGTGCGGGTATTGGAGTACAAGACGTCGCCTATTTCATTGGTAGTGCCTATTCTGAAGAGCAGCAACAGGCGTTGACTCCATTGCTTCTCGATTTTTACTTTCGTGAATTGTCGTCGGCACTAGCAGGTAGATTAAGTGAAAACGACATTCAGCTCTTAGTGGATGAATGGCGGCAAAAATACGCCATCGTTAATGCCGATTTCCTGCGCTTTTTAAAAGGTTGGAATCCGGAACACTGGAAAATTAATCGCCTGATCGAAACCTATTCTGAGCAAGCCCTTTCATCACTAAAAAAAGGTGAATTAGATGTCTAATGTCCAACGTTGCCCCTGGGTAGACGAAAGTAAAGCGGATTATGTTGCCTATCATGACAATGAATGGGGCGTACCCGTTTATGACGATAACGTCCTTTTTGAGTTTGTTGTTTTAGAGTCGGCCCAAGCAGGATTAAGTTGGTATACCGTATTGAAGCGCCGTGAAAGTTATCGAGAAGCTTTCGCAAACTTTAACCCTCATCAAGTAGCACAATTCACAGAAAACGACGTAGAACGCTTACTCGCTAACGCCGGTATTATTCGTCACCGAGGAAAAATTGAAGCCGCAATTAACAACGCCAAAGTATTCTTAAGTATTCAGCAAGAATTCGGGAGTTTTAGCGACTACTTGTGGCGCTACGTAGAGCATAAGCCCATTGTAAATCGCTTTGCTAATAGGCAAGACTATCCAGCCTCTACTCCACTCTCTGATCAAATCGCTAAGGATTTGAAAAAACGCGGTTTTCGATTTTTCGGCTCAACCATTTGTTATGCCTATTTGCAAGCTTGTGGTCTCATTGATGACCACAGTCCGGATTGCTTTAAAGCCAGATAATGTCGAGGGCTTTGTACGCTAATTTTTTTAGCAAAAAGTGATCAGTTTGTCGGTTACCTGCTTATTAGAGGGACAGGTATTATTGCAGGTAACCGAATGACAAAAAAAACGAAACGTGGCCTAATGTGGTTCAGGCACGATTTGCGCATCCACGACAATCACGCACTCAACTATTTAGCGAATGAAGTGGACGAATTACTGTGCGTTTATGTCGTTGACCCGAGGTGGTTCAAACCAAGTCATTTTCAATCCATGCATATGGGTGACTTCCGGTGGCAGTTTTTAAAGGAGTCGCTATTTAGCCTCAATAAACAGCTCCAGAAACTGGGACAAAATTTGATTGTTATGACAGGTGTCCCCGTCCCCACGTTAGACTCACTGATCAAACAACACAACATTGTTGAGGTTGCTTCGAATTTCTACACAGGCACGTATGAGCGTCAACAATGGCAACGCTTAAAGGAACAAAATCAAACGGTCAAATTTTCCCAGTTTGAAGGGCATTGTCTACTGAATCAGAGCCAAATGCCCTTTTCTGTTAGCGATTTACCTAACCACTTCACGCCGTTTCGAAAAAAAGTGGAATCAATCGCCATTACACCACCGCTACCTGCTCCATCGACGCTACCTACACCATGGCGCTACCAAGGAGAACACCTTACCATTGTCACTGATGTTGGCAGTAGTGCATTTCAGGGAGGTATGGAAGCTGCGACGACACAGCTCAATCATTTTTTGCAAAACAGCCACAGTGTTAGCCACTACAAACAAACGAGGAATGGTTTAGATGGTTGGGACTACTCAAGTAAGTTTGCGCCTTGGCTAGCGAATGGCAGCTTATCGATTCGTCAAGCGTACGATGCATTACAACAATATGAAATCAATTACACGCGCAACGAATCCACATACTGGTTATATTTTGAATTTCTATGGCGCGAATTTTTCCATTGGAGCTTACTCAAACACGGTAGCAAAGTATTTAAGTTTGATGGGATACAAGGTAAAAAACCGCTAACCACCTTTCACGCACGACGTTTCAATGCATGGAAGAATGGTGAAACGCCCTACCCTATTGTAAACGCCTGTATGCACCAACTTAATGCCACAGGTTTTATGTCAAACCGCGGGAGACAATTGGTAGCAAGCTGCTTTGTTCATGAACTCGGTTTAGATTGGCGTTTCGGCGCCGCTTATTTTGAACAACAGTTGCTTGATTATGACCCTGCGAGTAACTGGGGAAATTGGCAGTACTTAGCTGGCGTTGGGGCAGACCCAAGAGGACACCGCAAGTTTGATTTGGATAAACAAACCCAAACCTATGATCCCAACGGCGAGTTTATCCGCCGTTGGCGAGGCGAAGCCGTTGCTTTGGTCGATACCGAAGACGCGGCAGATTGGCCAATATTTTCGCCAACTCGACACTAGGGCGTGTTCACCTTGGTGTAAAAGTGTTAGTCAGCAAAAGTATCGCTGACCACCCCACTCGTTTGCCGTCTGCCCGCGCTAAAGGCAAACGAGAAGAGAATAGCTGGCGTCTGTCGTTGTTTTATAGTTTGGACAAATCACTGCGTTTTTCCGCTGCTCTGGGCAAAACGACGTCATAGACTAAACCCATCTTTTGCAGTGCTTGAATACACCACCAAGCTGGGTCCCACTGCCCTTTGTCTAAACCAATTTGTGCCGACTCAGGAAAGGCATGATGATTGTTGTGCCAGCATTCACCGTACGTCAGGATCCCCAAATGTTTTAAATTAGAGGCTTGAACCGCCGCACCTTTAACTCGCCAAGTTTGAACACCAGGATTATGACAAAAATACGTTATGGTCCAATGGCCAACCACGGAGATTGACACACGCACACACACGCCCCAGATAACATAAGCCCAGCCACCCCAAGCAAATAAAAGACAGGCAAGCAAAAGCTGATGCCATCGCCACGTTTTCTCACAAAATACAAGAAACTTATCGTCATTCAGCATCGGCTCTATTTGCAATGTCGGAGGGTGCTTGAAAACGAACTTGCATGTCAATTGCCACCAGATATCTCGCAGGTAATGGCGTTTATGAGAAAAAAAATCATGACATTGATTTTTGCGTTGAGCCCAGTCTCGCATATCGTGAATCGCAATAATGCCAAATGGCCCCGACATCCCCACTAAGACGCCGATGTAAATGAGTATGCGCCTCAGCAGAGTTGAGGTTTTAAACGCACGATGAATCATCATTCTGTGCATACCAATGCTGTGCCCAATCAACAAACTGGTATACGTCATGACCAAACACAACAAAACGGCGTCGAGGCTAAACGTCACAGGAGCGAACATCAAAGCACAGCTAATCATACCAAGATTCCAAGCCATCTTAGGCCAATCATAGCGAATCTCTCCTTCAAGAGGTGAAGGAGAATCGTGAATCACTCTGATGACGGGTTCCATCATTGTGGTGGGCTCCTATCGTCATTAATCTTAAAATCTAACTACTCAGCGACCAAAAACGGATAAAAAAAGCGGCATTAAGCCGCTCTTTTTACGTTTACCAAGTCAAATCGTCCGGTATTTCATAATCGGCATACCAATCATCTTCTTCTGATTTCTCTTCGTTTTGTTTGACGTTGTCTGCGCGATAAATGACGACTTCTTCTAATCGCTCAGCGATTTTATCTGCGACCGGCAATGGCACTAGCTCGTAGTTATCATCGAGTTTAACAATAGCTAACCTGCCGTCCATCACATGATTGCGAATAGACTCTGTCACATACAGCCGTTTCACCACGTTGTTGTCGGTGAAATTAAGCAAGGTATCGCCCTTGTCCTTTGGCTGAACATTGACTGTGATCAACTGTCGAACCTGAGCGGCAATGGCTTTCTTTTCAGCCTCGGCCTGCTTTGCCTGATTGAGTTGTCTATCCTTTTCCTTTTTTTCCTCAAGCTTAGCTTGTACCGCAGCCTGATTCTCATCAATCACAGGCTGCTTTTGCTTGTTTTTCTGCTTTTGCTTTTTGCGCTTATCAGCACGGGCTTGCTTTGCTTTGGATTTATCAGCTAGCCCGGCTTGCAGCAATTGTTCTTGGAGCGATAACGCCACACTTCACCTCGAATTACTTTTTCTTACCTTTGCGATTATCCGTGTCTTCCCACTTATCGCCATTGTACCAAGATGACCATCCAGTCGCTTTCCCACTTTCATTTTCGGTCATGACGTATTGTTGTTTAGTCTTACGACTGTAACGAACAAGGGTCGGATTGCCATCTGGGTCAGATTGTGGCGCATCCGCAAGATAATAGAATTTCGGCGAAATTCTATCTCTAAACCGGGCAAGTTCCTGAACTTTTGGCGCTCTTGTTTCTCTTGATTTAGGGAAGTTATGCGCGGCTAGGAATATACCCGATGCGCCATCTCGCAACACAAAGTGTGCATCTGATTTTTCACACGGTAGTTCCGGCAAATCTACGGGATCTTCTTTCGGTGGAGCAGCTTCTCCGTTGCGTAACAACTTGCGGGTATTTTTACACTCCTCGTTGGTACACCCGAAGTACTTACCAAAGCGACCATTCTTCAATTCCATATCGCTGCCGCACTTATCACATTCGATAATTGGGCCATCATAGCCTTTGATTTTGAAGGTACCCGCTTCGATGTACGTTCCCGGGCAAGTTGGCGTATTACCACACACATGCAGTTTGCGCGTTTCGTCCACGAGGTAACTATCCATAGCGGTTCCGCAGATATCACAGCGGCGCTTCGCTCGTAGTGCCTCGGTTTCCATTTCCTCTTCGTCGTCGACTTTGACAACCTCGTCTCCGGACGTCAGATTCATGGTGTTGGTACAACGTTCTTTTGGTGGCAGATTATAACCTGAACATCCCAAAAACACGCCAGTGCTCGCAGTACGTACGTTCATTTCGCGACCACACTTCGTACATTCTATGCCCGCCGGTACAGCTTGATTTGGACGCATGCCCCCTTCTTCAGCCTCTTTTTCGGCGGTCAACAATTTGCTGTAAAAACCGTCGTAGAAACTATTGAGAACTTGCTTCCAATTTTGATGACCATCGGCAATTTCATCCAACTGTTGTTCCATGTTGGCTGTGAAATCATAGTTCATCAAATCGTCAAAGTTTTCAATCAAGCGGTCATTGACAATCTCGCCCATTTTTTCGGCATAAAAGCGTTTATTTTCAAGGCGAACATAGCCTCGATCTTGAATTGTCGAAATGATGCTGGCGTAAGTAGAAGGGCGACCAATGCCTCGCTTTTCCAACTCTTTAACTAACGATGCTTCGTTGAACCTAGCAACGGGTTTTGTGAAATGCTGCTTGGGATCAAGGGATTTCAAATTCAGCTTGTCACCTTGTTTGACATCGGGTAGCAACAGGTCTTCATCGCCTTTCTTACGCAATTGTTGTTGAACGCGAGTCCAACCATCAAATTTGAGTACTCGGCCTTTTGCCGTCAACTCGAAATCGCCCGCCCCAACTTTGATCGTTGTCGCGTCGTATTTCGCATTTGTCATTTGACACGCAACAAATTGGCGCCAGATGAGCTCATAGAGCCGCTGAGCGTCTCTTTCCATGTCACCTAGAGTACTTGATTGAATTTGGACGTTTGAGGGCCTGATGGCTTCGTGAGCCTCTTGAGCGCCTTCTTTACTGCCGTATCGAATCGGGTTATCTGGCAAGTACTTTGCACCAAAGCTATCTTCGATAAACGCGCGGCAGCTCTCCAACGCTTCTTGACTCAAATTGGTTGAGTCAGTACGCATATACGTAATATGACCCGCCTCGTAAAGACGCTGAGCTAACATCATCGTTTTCTTTACACCAAAACCGAGACGCGTGCTCGCGGCTTGTTGGAGTGTTGATGTTATAAACGGCGCAGAAGGTTTACTTTGAGTAGGCTTAGACTCTCGGCTTTTGACCAGGTATGTAGCGTCGTTCAGTTGTGCCAAAGCCGCGTCAGTTTCTGCTTTGTTCTTTGGCTTAAACGCTTGCCCATTTTGTCTCACCACTTGCATGTGAAGCAAGTCATTCGCCGAGCTATTCAAGTCAGCATGTACATCCCAGAATTCTTCTGGAACGAAGGCTTTGATTTCTCGCTCTCGCTCAACAACAAGCCTTACTGCGACCGACTGTACCCGCCCAGCAGAAAGGCCTCTTGCCACTTTTTTCCACAGTAATGGCGAGACCATAAAGCCTACCACTCTGTCGAGAAAACGCCTCGCTTGCTGCGCGTTGACTCTTGCAACGTTGACTTCTCCTGGATCGGAGAAAGCATCTTGGATTGCATTTTTAGTGATTTCGTTGAATACAACACGCTGGTACGTTTTACCCTTGGTCCCCAATAACTCTTGCAAGTGCCAAGCAATTGCTTCTCCCTCTCTATCCAAATCGGTTGCGAGATAGATAGTGTCGGCATCTTTTGCGAGTTTTTTGAGTTCGGTAACGACTTTTTCTTTACCTTGCAGAACCTGATAATGCGCTTTCCAATCGTTTTCAGGGTCTACACCCATGCGGTCAACTAGCTTCTTATATTCGAATTTTCGAAGGTAATCTTCACGCTGTTTGTCGCTAAACGTTTTGAGTTCTTTTGCGGTTTTCTTAGGCTCTACCTTCCCCAACGCTTTGGTTGGGAGGTCGCGAACGTGCCCCACAGAAGATTTTACAATAAAATTTTTGCCGAGATATTTATTTATCGTTTTCGCCTTAGCTGGCGACTCGACAATAACCAGAGATTTTGCCATAAAGTTGCACTAAACCTTTTGATTTATAATGGTTTTCCACAGAAAAAACCGAATTCCCCATGTATAAAAAGAAGACAAATGGGGTTGAGCTCTTTTTTAACATATATCTACAAAGTGAATGGAAAACAAGATCTTCTTAATAGTTATTCTTTTTGTGCGATTTTTAAACAGCAAAATCTGTTCACTTTTTAACCAACGCGATTGGCAAGTCAAATAAAACTCGTATAATGCCGCTCAAACCAAGGGGGATATTTCGACTATATTTGTTAGGTTAATGTCGCACTTCTCCTGAATGCAATCAGAGAGGCAATTGCCGCTCAGTGAATAATAACGAGGGAAACATGAAGCAGTTCGAAGTGAATTTTGATGGACTTGTCGGCCCAACTCACAACTATGCAGGACTATCGTTTGGCAACGTTGCATCACTCAATAATGCCAACGCCGTAAGCAGCCCTAAACAGGCCGCTAAGCAAGGTTTGGCAAAAATGAAGGCACTGTCAGACATGGGCATGGTTCAAGGCGTTCTCGCGCCACAGGAGCGCCCTGACATAGCAACGCTTCGAAGACTTGGCTTCAGTGGTACTGATCAACGCGTGTTAGAGCAAGCAGCAAAGCAAGCTCGTGAAGTATTTTTGGCTTGTTGCTCAGCATCTAGCATGTGGACGGCCAATGCAGCGACAGTATCGCCAAGTGCAGATACCGCAGACGCTCGCGTGCATTTTACACCGGCAAACTTAACCAACAAATTCCACCGCTCTCTTGAACCTCAAGTCACAGGGCGTATCCTTCAGTCAACATTCAACAATGATAAGCATTTTGCTCACCATACTCACTTACCTGATAACGAGCACTTTGGAGATGAAGGTGCTGCAAACCACACCAGACTTTGCACAGAGTACGGTCGCGCCGGCGTAGAGATTTTTGTATACGGCCGCCACGCATTTGACACCAGTAAACCAGCGCCGACGAAATTCCCAGCTCGTCAAACACTAGAAGCCTGTCAGGCTGTAGCGCGATTGCATGGGTTGAGTGATGAAGGCGTAGTTTACGTACAGCAAAACCCAGACGTCATCGATCAAGGTGTGTTTCACAATGACGTGATTGCTGTAGGCAATCAAAACGTGTTGTTTTTCCATGATCAAGCGTTTCACAATACCGCTGCGGCACTCGATGAAATTCGTCGTAAATTCGGTGAGGAAGCGTTGCATTTTATCGAAGTACCGAGTGACAAAGTCTCGGTTCAAGATGCCGTAAAAACGTACTTATTCAATACCCAGATCATTACCTTGCCAGACCAATCGATGTCGATTATCGCACCGACCGAATGCCAAGAGAATGCGGCTGTAAGCCAATACCTAGCTGAACTTGTCGAACAAGATACGCCAATTAAATCGGTCAATTATATGGACGTTAAGCAAAGCATGCGCAATGGCGGAGGCCCTGCGTGTTTGAGGCTGCGCGTTGCCCTAACTGAACCTGAGTTACAAGCGGTTAATCCAAATACCTTGATCAACGACGCGCAGTTCGCTCGATTGAATGCGTGGGTTGACAAACATTACCGCGACGAGCTTACCGAGGATGACTTACGTGACCCTCAATTGTTGATTGAATCTCGTACTGCACTAGATGAATTGACACAACTATTGAGCTTAGGCAGCGTATATCCTTTCCAGCAAGGTTAATCTTTGGCGCAACACAGTGAGTTGCGCATACTTGACTCAATGACTGAGTCGGAGATTTGCAAATAAAAAAGCCGCTCTACAGAGCGGCTTTTTGTTGTCTAGCTTATCGAGAGGTATTACACCCTGTCGCTGGGTCTATGATGGTTCCAAATGGACTTGGTGGTGGCACCTCTGCGACGTCATCGAGATCAGTAGCCGCGGCACTAAACGTGAAATTGGTCGCCGCACTAGCTTCACTACCAGTAGATTGAGCGAATACCGTAATTTCAGCCTCATACCAACCCGCAAATTCCTTCGGATAACGCAGCTCTATTGTCGCCTGGCCGTTCTCATCAGTTAAATTTGTATCTTTAAAGGTGATACTTCCAACGATACCCGGTGTTAAAAAGCCGTCGTCGTTGAGGTCTTCGCCAGGTTCAAGAATGCCATTACCATTCGAATCATCATCCATGTCTAACGTACCATTGCGGTTAGTCGTATCTGCGCCTAAGTCAAGAATACCGTTGGGATCAATTGAGTCTTCGTTAGGGCAATCCAAGAAACTGCTGATGACCCAAGACGTGCCTGTCCAACTCCACGCCCCTTTGCGATACACACCGCTATTAGCGTATTTAATTGGCGTCGCTGAAACCGTTAACTCGACGTTTTCAATGGGTTGGCCTACAGCATCAGTCACAAATACCGCAAACTCTTTGAGATAGGTTGCATCGTCAGGTACACCGATAATATTGCCAGTACCGATGGACACATCGAAAGCGCGTTGTCCCACAGTTAAGGTCACTTCATCTTGTACACTTGTACCAGAAACCGCTGCGGTTATACGTACCGCGTCCTCACTGGTAACCGAACCAGACGTAAATACCGTCGATGCAATACCATTGCCATCAGTGGTCGCCTGTGATGGAGAAATAGAACCCGTGCTCGTGTCATCAACATTGAAACTAACCACCGCCCCTTTCACCAAATTACCACTTGGGTCGCGAACAATAGCGGTAATCGTACTGGTTTGCCCATCAGGACCGATTTGATCTGGCGTAGCATCAGTTTGAATACTATCAGGAACTGTCGCAATAAATTCTATTTCAGTACGCGCTGTTACTTCGTTGCTGTCGGAGTCGATACCGCTTGCCGTAATCGCTGAGATCCCAGCGTTTGAAGACGAGATATCAAAACTCGCTTGACCACTTGCATCAGTTGTCACCGTTGCTGCGCCATCAATAACACCACGTGACGCTGTAAAAGTGACTGTACCGCCGGCAAATGGCGAACCGTCTTTATTCCACGTAACAACGAGAGTTTCCGTATCGCCCAGTGCAATTTCATCGCTCGGCACAGTGGTAAACGTAAATTGGTCCTCTTGAATTGTAATATCAATCGTACCCGATGCATTCAACGCTGTTGCAGTAACGGTATCTTCACCAGATTGTGTGCCTGTATATTGCACCGTTGCTTGACCATTTGCCCCAGTTCTTACTGTATCCGAAGCCAAGGTGCCACTTGTTGCACTTAACGCAACATCCGTATTTGGAATTGAGACTCCGTCAGAATCTTGAACGCGGATGGTGAGTTCCACACTGTCGTTCAAAATAATGGATGTGGCACCGTTAATTAGGATTTCAGTTCCAACAATCTCGATTTCGACGTTTTGACTCAATTCGCCAGTCTGTGCAGTAACGACTACCGTGCGGTTTGTCGCATTGTTTCTAGTCGACAATAACGCTCGTGCAGTACCGTCTGCTTCCGTTGTTCCTTGGGTTATTTGCAACTCTACACCGTCGCTACTTGGAACGGAGAATGAGACGTCGATACCTTCTAATAATACGCTTTGGTCGTTTTTCACTAGTGCAATAAGTTCGACGTCATCCGAGCCACTCGATGACATTTGAATCGCACTGGCGAACAGCTCGATTGAACTTGGGCGTTGCTCTACTTGTTGCGCTCCCTCTGAAACAAATCCAACTTGCGAAGTTTCGCCGCCAGCAAGAGTGGCAATAACTTGACCGCTTCCGCTGTTTTGACCCACTAAAAGACCAATACTCGCTGTCCCATCTGCACTGGTGAGGGCTGTGCCGGCATCATTATCAAACTCAGCCAAATCCGCTTGATTGAACGTAAAGGTGACGAGTTGATCAGCCATGGGGTTGCCGTCGCCGTCTCTTACCGTCGCAATAACCGTCAGTGGCGTCGTCTCATTGAGGGTGTTGTTCTCATTGCCGTCTCCGTCGACCATTGAAAGCGCAACGGTATTCGGTGACGTCACAACATCAGGCGTACCTTCAGAGGTAAAGGCAATAGAGGCAGTCTCACCGTCTTGCAATACCGCTGTAATCTGGCCGCTGCCTGAATCTTCCCCCACCGTTATGCCGATTCTTGCGATGCCATCGTCGCCGCTAACGGCAGTTCCTGCATCATTGTTAAACGACGCTAGATTTGCCTGCGTAAAGGAGAAAGTCACTAGCTCTCCTGACTTAGGGTTGCCATCGCTATCTGTCACTGTTGCCACTAAGGTCAGTGGGTTGGTCGTGCTGACCGTCGAATCAGCAGTGTTATTTTGGTCGACAAGTGACAAAGCAACTGAATCTACCGGATCAGGTTGAGTTGGTGTGGTTGGGTTTGTTGGGTCAGTATCTCGAGATAAAGAACCTCCACCACCGCACGCAGCGATGATGAACACTGATAATAGTAGAGTAAGCGACTTCACAATTGCTTTCATAAATGTCTTCCTGGACCTCATTTCGTCAGAGAGCGGTCGTAATTTTACGTTTAAAACCGTGCAATTTCTGGCACACTAATAGTGTCAAATAGAACAACAACAATATTCATGGAACCTTGATGTCTGAATCTGCACATAAATATAGTTTAACTACCAGAATTTTTATCGGCATGTTTACCGGAATAATTACCGGTATTCTGCTTCAAGCACTTGCTGATGATAGCGGAGATTTGCGCTTTTCGATATTCTCAATGGAATTATCAACGTATGGTATTTTTGTAGAAGGTATATTTTCTACCATAGGAACCATATTCGTTAACAGCTTGAAAATGCTAGTAGTTCCTTTGGTATTTGTATCTCTGGTGCTGGGTACAAGTAGCTTGAGTGATCCTGCTAAGCTCGGTCGATTAGGTATAAAATCCGTCGGACTTTATATTTTTACTACCGCGGTTGCCATTACACTGGCAATGACAGCAGCATTGATAGTTAAACCCGGCGAAGGGTTGAACCTTTCCACAGAAAGCGACTACGTTGCCAAAGAAGCGCCTTCTCTTTCCCAAGTCATAATTGACATGTTCCCGACCAATCCGATCGCATCGATGGCTGAAGGCAATATGTTACAAATCATTGTCTTTGCAGTGCTATTTGGTATCGCTATGGCTATGTCTGGTGACGCAGGGAAACGCTTGACGAATATTTTCGAAGACGTCAATGATGTGATCATGCGCTTAGTCACCATAATAATGAATCTAGCCCCATATGGTGTCTTTGTATTGTTAGCTAAATTGTTTGCTACAACAGACAGCGCCACCATTTTTGGCCTAGCAAAATACTTTTTCTTAGTACTCGCCGTGTTGTTTGTACATGCATTGCTAACCTACCCCTTACTGCTGAAAACGCTGACAGGATTAAACCCACTACTGTTGTTGAGAAAAATGCGAGAAGCTGCAGTGTTCGCTTTTAGTACCTCAAGTTCTGGCGCCACCCTACCGGTAACGATGGAAACGGCAAAAAACAAGCTGGGCGTAAACAACTCGGTTGCCTCTTTTACAGTACCGCTGGGCGCTACCATCAACATGGATGGTACGGCGATCATGCAAGGCGTAGCAACGGTATTCATTGCCCAAGTTTTCGCTGTCGACCTAACGATGGGTGACTATTTGATGGTGATTCTGACTGCCACACTGGCATCTGTCGGCACTGCCGGTGTGCCTGGGGTTGGCTTGGTAATGTTGGCTATGGTCCTACAGCAAGTGAATTTACCAGTAGAGGGCATCGCACTGATTTTAGGTGTAGACAGATTGCTTGATATGACAAGGACTGCGGTCAATGTGACAGGTGACTGTACGGTTGCCTGTATTGTAGCGAAATCCAAAGGCGCACTTGATGAAGACGCATTTAACGACCCGCAAGCAGGAGCAAAGTTTGAAGACGTCGATTTAGCCGATTTGAAGTCGAAATAAACGACTTGGTTAATCTGATTGATACAAAAAAAGGAGCCCTGCGGCTCCTTTTTTACTAACGTCTCAACCGCCTAATTGTGAGTAAAAGTAGCCCTAATACACCGAGACCGACCGGTTCAGGCACTCGTGTAACACCAATAACAATATTGTCCACTTCCATAGCTCGACGGGTGCTAACTAGTTCGATACGGTCAAATACCTCATCTGCGGCAA
Organism: Alteromonas sp. 5NS40-0096; assembly: GCF_057544385.1. Lineage (NCBI taxonomy): Bacteria > Pseudomonadati > Pseudomonadota > Gammaproteobacteria > Alteromonadales > Alteromonadaceae > Alteromonas > Alteromonas sp. 5NS40-0096. Next base: position 253,156 of record NZ_BAAJLQ010000001.1, on the reverse strand, counting down.
AATCGATATTGACGTAAACATTAGATCCCGGATCGACTCGATTGCCACTTGACCCAGAATTGGCACCCAACAACGCATTGCCCGTTAAGGACAATACTTGGTCGTTACCATTGAAAAAACGAAGCGTATTGTAATTGTCAGCAGACCCCCAGTAGAATCCTAAATAGTCAATTTTAAAGCCCGTTCCGACGCCGGCCAAAAACGCCGCGTAATTGATCACAACACTGCCACTCGAGGACCCGCCAGTTGATGGCGTATACCCAAAGCAAGTCGTATCATTGGCAGGGCTTGCTCTTCCCGAAATGTTGCCAATTCCCACACCCAAATCGCCTGAAACGGTAATCCCCGCCGCCGTCGAATTCAATGCGCATCCAACAGCAGGGTTTTGGTTAAATAGTGTCGAACCAAGTCCTTGCCCTTTCATTTGGGTTATTGCATCGAAAGTTTCAATGAAGTAGCCGTTCACGCCGAATGTTTCGTCTGCGAATGGGGCTTGATTGGGGTCAATAAACGTACTAGTCAGGCCGGAATTGTCAGTTGCGTTGACGCCTCCGTAAGTAATGATTGCACTCTCTGAAGCTAATGACACTGTCATTAAACTCGCAGCAGCTAAGCATTTGATGTAACTGTTCTTCATCTTTCACCTCAAAGTGTAATTTAAGTGAAAGCGTTCCTATGCTGTAATGCTCCAGTTTAAAAGAAAACATGCATAGACAAGACCACGTCGCTAACCCTCTGAAAAGAGGATAAAAAAATTAGATTGCAAAGCGCATCAGAATAAAAGTGTAAAAAATACTGACGAATTTAACACCACACTGTTGCGGTCCTCCGAATTTTAGCGTTGTCTTTTTAGCACAGAGGTCGAATCCCCCTATGCTAATTATTCGTATCATCTTAACCATTCAACGCCGTTGCAGGGTTGGTTTTCACGGCCTGATTCGACGGGTATACCGTCGCCACTACACACAGCAACACAGCCGTTACAACAGTAATAATCACATCGATGGCTTCTAATTGAGAAGGTAGAAAGTCGATAAAATAAATGTCGCCGGACAACACTGTGATCCCGAACGTCGATTCGACGAATTCGACAATTCGCGACAGGTTGGGTGCGACAACAACGGCAAGTATGGTTCCCCCAGCAATGCCAATAAGGCCATTGATAACACCTTGGAAGATAAACACACTACGAATGAGTTTGTCCGTCGCCCCCATGGTTCTCAGGATGGCAATCGCTGATTGTTTCTCTCTTACTGCCATCACCAAAGTAGACACAATATTGAAGCAGGCTACGGCTATAACAAGAGTCAGCGCAATGTATACCACTACCCTGACCAATTGGATATCTTGATACAAATGGCCTTGGGTGCGCGTCCAATCAGACATATAAACGGCCTGGGGGAATGCATATCCCGTTTCCCTCATAACCGAATAAGCACTCATTGGATCAGCGAGGGTAAATCGCAGCCCCTTCGCGCCAGAGACAATGGCCGCAGCTTCTGAGGTATAGTTCAAATGAGAAATGGCGATATAGTTATCGAGCTCACCGCCAACACTAATCACCCCGGCAACTTCAAATGTTGTTGTTTTGGGCGCTTTAAACGAGAGATCTTCGGTAACAGTCGGCACCAATACCTGCACTTTCTGGCCTACAGCCACTTTGAGTTTTTGTGCAATCCCCTTGCCCAGTAACAATCGGTTTTCAGCGACAATAAATTGCTGCCAGTCGTCTTCGCTGACCTGTTTTGTCCATGGGCTATCTTTGCTGGACTCAATGTCTAACCCTGTCAATTCAATAGCTTTAAGCTGCCCCTTTACCTGTAACATGCCAGTAATCTTGGTATAGGGTTCGACATTAGTAAAATTTGGATTTTGTTCCAATAGAAGAACATGCTCCTGCCAATTTTGAATACCTTGATTGTCAACCGAGTAGAGCTCGCCATGAGGTATCAAGGCCAACAGGCGTTCTTTTAGCTCCCGTTCAAATCCATTCATAATGCTCAGTAGCACAATCAGGACAAAGCAGCCCAAGCCAATACCCAGCGTCGATGACATAGAAACGAAAGAGATATAGCGATTTTTTTGTTTAGCTCGTCGAAAACGAGACGCGATTTGCCACGCTAACATTTATTTTGCCGCCATCGGTGAAGCGCCGCTCGATGACTCAACCAGTTTGCCGTTGGTCAACGTCAGAATCCGATCCATTTTGTCGGCCAATGTTCTGTCATGGGTTACAACAATAAAACTGGTTCCGAGTTCATCGCTCAACTGGCACAGTAATTCATAAACGGTTTGTCCCGTGTTTTGGTCGAGATTGCCGGTAGGCTCATCAGCGAATACCAGTTGTGGCTTAGTAACCAAAGCTCTCGCGATAGCAACTCGCTGTCGCTCTCCACCTGACAGCTCGCCCGGCTTGTGTGACTGCCTGTGATCTAACTTGACCATTGCCAACATGGCTTTAGCTTGCTCTGCCGCTGCCTTACCACTGAGGCCACCAATCATTAATGGCATAGCCACATTCTCGAGTGCACTGAACTCCGGTAAAAGGTGATGAAACTGATAAATGAAGCCCATTTTCTGATTGCGTATATCAGCGAGTTTTGCTGCTGACAACGAAAACAGATCTTGACCCGCAAAAGCTACATTACCTGCAGATGGCGTATCTAGGCCACCAAGAATATGCAACAGTGTACTTTTTCCAGAACCAGAGCTGCCTAAAATCGCAACTTGTTGGCCCGGCGAAATAGAAAATGATACGTCTGATAAGACGGAGGTTTGCGTTTCACCATCGGAATAGGCTTTAGAGATGGCGTCGCAAACTAACAATTCATCCATGTGGTAACTACTAATCAATAACGGATAGTAAAATGGTATCGCGAAGTGTCAAAAGCGCAAAGTTTTAAAATGCAGAATTTGTTACGGATTGTGATAAGCCGACACACATGAGCACCACTCCGCCTCATTCCAATTTTTACTCGCTAATCAATATCAGAAAGTCAGTGACATAGTGTTATGGCGCTAGTGCGCTTGCTCGATGGCTGCGACGAGTTCTGAAACCAACGCATTATTTTTATCAGCCGAGGCATTGTGGTCACAGCCGACAACCTTTGAGAAAGCATTGATTTGGTTGGGCGTGGGGGTCTGATATTGATTTCGCCACTGTGCAAAAATACTATCGATTTCCCCCTTAGTTTTATAAGCTGGCAGAATAAAATCGGCTATGGCTTTTAGCACCATACTATTACTTAGTTGAGAAAGCGAAACCTCCAGTCCCGCCAGCTCTGTTGTCTCCGATTCTGCCTCATCCGTGCTTTTTTCGAGAAGCGATATCCAGTCTACGAGAATCTCGATATCGCTGCTACTTTGCAGTTGGGATAGTCGAATGACTCTTTGCTTAATACCGGCTAGTGATGCAACGTCACCTTGTAATAAACTAGTGAGCAAAACGTTCACGCTAGCAATCAGCTCGCCATTTCGGTTGGCATCAGTAAAGTACTGGTCCAATGCATTTTTAAATGATTCAGACGCCTTCTCGTAATCACCTTGATATAGGGCTAACACCCCGTAACCATTGTCGACATCGGCAATCCAATCATTCCGTTTGAGGCGAGATGCCAAACGCTCAAGGCTGTCTAAAATTTCATTTACCGCACTATAATTGCCGTCATACATCAGCACCATCGCCATCGAATAGACGGGAGAAAAGAGTTTTTTTGCGTCGCTTACCTCGTCGATAGCACAGCTGTACAAATTAAATGCGCTGGAATAGTCGCCGTTTTTCATCGCGAAGTGGCCGAGATAGTTTAGATAAGTGGGTTGAAACTCACGTCCTTGTTGCATCCCAAATATCTGAGCCATACGCTCAAAGGCGTCAGCAGCAAGAGACGAATCATCAAGTTGATTGCTCACCACTATCACGTTGTAATGCCATTCAAGTTGTTTTGGTATCGGCAGTAATGCGGCGTGTTCGCCGTAAGTATTTATTAGCGCCTTGGCTTTCATGGGCGAACCGACGCGAAAAACTTTAATCGATGACAATATTTGGTTCATCTGTTCGGTATTTGTCGAATAGGCAGATAACGGCGTCAACGCTACTAAGATCAATATCGAAATCATCGCCTTTTTAAGGACCGCATCAAGAGATAAAACAACGAACACACGCGCGATAATTGATAACACTGAAGTCAACTCAAAGGTCTTACCAGTTAGTAACTGTAGACGGTCACTCTGCTATCGGCAATTGAACTTTCGGCTGATAGCGTAAGATGCAACGGGATTTAATTTTTTGAATTAAATGACAACGAACGCGATTGTTCCGTAGAAGCAATAACATCAAAACTTAGACAAACGAAATTTAGAGGCCACCTGAAACGGCGAAATAGATAAAAGGAATTTGAAACAATGCAAAAGCATTAATGGCGGAGTGGACGGGACTCGAACCCGCGACCCCCGGCGTGACAGGCCGGTATTCTAACCAACTGAACTACCACTCCGCACAGGGGAAATGCGTTACTAATGGCGGAGCGGACGGGACTCGAACCCGCGACCCCCGGCGTGACAGGCCGGTATTCTAACCAACTGAACTACCGCTCCAGAAACCTTAGTAACATGTATTCAAAAAATGGCGGAGCGGACGGGACTCGAACCCGCGACCCCCGGCGTGACAGGCCGGTATTCTAACCAACTGAACTACCGCTCCGCATATCTTCAATACTATCAGCGAGTTATTGGCCGTTGTTGTTTGGCCCGTCCCTCACCGCGGCGCAGATAATACGGTTTCACCCCTAGGGAGTCAAACGTTTTTTTAGTAAAAATGAAATATTTTAGTTCGTTTGAACATTAATTCGCCATCACTGTTTAATGTGCGATCAATGTGATCGCGTAATATACAATTCACGCAAAGTTAGATGCACTAACACTTTTGTTTTTAAAACGCGATTTAAGTCTTTTTATGAACTTATTTCACAAAAAGGGGTTAGCGTCCCAACCCATTCTCGATAAACCTTACCTAAATTTGGTTTTTCACAAGTGACAACGATAATAAGTCATCAAGGACTTTTGATTAAATGGATGGTCGTGATACTACTTTGTCGTGTCCCGGGTGTGTGCGCATACAGGCTGAACACATTGAAGTTTCGACATATTGCGCAACTGAACGGGGCTTGGCCCCGCTTGCGGGAATGTTATTGGATGGATGGTGTCGAACTAGCGACTGGGTTCGTGCTTCTCATATTGAGGTAAAGGTTGGTCAAACGTATCCCAATTCGCTTTAGACGGGACGAAATTATGAGAAATTGGGCGCTCCTCAATATCAGAATCAAGGATACCAAGCCTCAGTCGCAACTTTGATGGGTTTGAAGCATTGCTGCTATACAAAGGCGATGCACATTGTCTACAGAAATGGCGTTTCTTCCCAGGTTTGACTTCGTAAGCCGAAATACAATCCGCTCCTTCGACTATGTCCAAATCAGCAGCGTTGACAAAGCCATTGGTCGCGTAAGCCGTACCGCTTGATTTACGGCACAAAGAGCAGTGGCAGTGGATGATATCGGAGATCGAGCCCTTAATCGTTAATTTCACACTTTTGCACAAACAACTTGCGCTATACACGATTTATTCTTCCTTGGTCTTTGGCGCTTTTTTAAACATACCCAACATTTTGTCTTTCAAGCTGGGTTTCCCTTCAGTCATTTCTTCATTATTGCCCACAACCGCGGGTTTCTCGGGTGCTTGCTCAGCGGCTGCGGCTCTTTTTCGTTTCCACAACACAATAACCACTGTCAAACCACCGAACAACAAAATAGCCCCATTAACCGCTACCACAATCATGATGAGCTGATCATCTGTCATGCCCATTTCTTGTGATTCGCTGCTTTGTAAATCCTCACTCATATCCATCATTGAGTTTGGGTCGGCCATGGCCATTTCTAAATCGACATTCTCGCCCGTATTTTCCATACTCATGGTCTCGGGTTCGACTTCCTTGCTTTCGGCTAGGAACTGATATTCAGGAACGTCCAAGATGAAATCACGACCATTGACAGTTTTGCCGTATGCCGTGAGCTTGACCCGAAATATTCCTTCTTCAAAATTAATCACCAAATGCTCGCGAATCTGATCACTGGGCTCAGTGAGTGAAAAGTTTTGAATGTCACCATTGGGAAAGCGAATCTTTCCGTCAACTAGCAAAGAACGAATGTCTACCAAGTCACGATTGGCATCAATTAGTACCTTGTGATACCCCTCTCCACCACCGTCTAGCTCAGCATTGATAAGAATAGGGTTAGGATACAAGCGAAGTGGAGGGTCACGCTGTTCGCGTGTGAACATGGGCGTAACCACTCTGAACACCGGCTGCCACTCTCCAGGCGGTACGGTGAGATTAAACTGGCCGGTAAAAATACCATCTAGTGGCCGTTCGTCCATCCCTCGTCCATTGTCTTCAAAGGTGGCAATAACCTGATTATCCGCGCCAAAGTTATCGTAATTTGGGTTGTTAGTACTACCCAGTTCGATGGACAGACTCACAACGTCGCGAAATTCGCTGTAGTCTATGGGTTCGTCGCCATTGGTCAAAAACGCGGTTTGCTTGAGAATTTCGCCAGAAAAGATGATAGGCGGCAGAGGGTCGGCATGTAACTTAATGTCTGACAGTACCATCACTCTACTGCCTTCGAGAATTTGACCAACCGCTTGCCACGGACCGGGGACAGGATTTTTGATGCTAATCATGTCGTACGTGTCAGAGTCGTACCAAAAAATATCCTGACCTTCGACTTGGCTCTGGAATATCTTTGAACCATCAGGTTTCACTAATACAACAGGCGCTGAGCCATATTCTCGAAAGAACACCATGGTCACTTCGGTCACGTTGTAGTCTATTCTGAAGCGGTTTTGGAGTAGCTTAATACCGTTGTGGTAATCACTACCCAATTTTTCAATTGGAGACGCTTCTTCCATTTGCATCTTGTCGGCCATATCACCGTCTGTTTGCTGAGCAAAAACGGCAGATGACACCATAAACAAACCAAGAACAAATGTACGAAGAGCCCTTACCATCGAATTATTCTACCTACCTAATGGGAATATTATTGTCGCCACAAACACTTTCCTCCCGCTTTCTCGACAATATCGAGGCGGGCTTCGTGTTGTTCTAATTCATCGGCAGATGCTTGAATTACCTTTAATTTATTTCCATTGCGCTGAATACGTCGAATCGCCTCGGCGCCACCGGCTTGCTCTGATGATGACTTACCCGCCAAATTTAGACTTGTTTGGCCACCCGTCATCATCAGGTACACGTCGGCTAGAATTTCGGCATCTAACAAAGCGCCGTGAAGTTCCCGATGGCTATTGTCAATACCATAACGGCGACACAACGCATCTAGGTTATTTTTCTGGCCTGGATGCATTTGCCTTGCAAGCACTAGCGTGTCTAGCACACCACACATTTCACCGGTCACTGTGCCTCTTGTCGTCGGCTCCATATTAAACTCATGGTCCATAAAGCCAACGTCAAAAGGCGCGTTGTGGATGACTAACTGCGCACCACTGATAAACTCGATAAAGTCTTTCGCCACATCTCTAAACTTCGGTTTGTCAGCCAAAAACTCATTGGTAATACCGTGAACTTCAATCGCTTCTTGTTCCACGATGCGCTCTGGATTGATGTAGACGTGAAAATGATTGCCGGTTAGCTTGCGGTTGATGACTTCAACGCAGCCGATTTCGATAATACGATGCCCTTCTTTTGGGTCGATACCAGTGGTTTCCGTATCCAATACGATTTGACGAACTGCCATTTGTGAGGAGTGCCCTAAACTGATCTTTTGTTAAGTGATATCTTACTGTATTCGGGCCATTAAATCACAGGGCACTTGAGATTTTCTAGCGCACGGAACCAAAACGCGTTCCCTCTCGCGCAAAACAGGTGCACAGCGCTCCGACCTGGTCAGCCCCCCCTAACATACAGCTGCCACGGTCTTCTGATGAATTGTACCAGACGCATGAATAACCGAATTCTACAGGGTCGATTTTCTCTATCAGGGCAATCCCCTGCTCGCCTGGCTGACGCTGCTCAGTATGAAAAACGACACATCCTGACACGGCAAACACCGAGATAAGAGCAATAAACACAAATCCTTTGTAATTCCCCATCGCTAAACGCCCTCGTAAGACCAACGCACCTTGTTAGCTTAGCGCATAAATACCGTTGTTGAAACGTGCGATTGAAGAATAATAAGAGCATCCGCTGCACTTTTTCAGTACCATACGACACTGAAAACTGCTGCATGTTAATAGGAATCACCTTGGCAACGAAAAAACGCGTACAAATCTATACTGATGGCTCATGTATAGGCAATCCTGGACCTGGTGGGTATGGCGCTATACTGGTATACGGCAAACATCGAAAAGAGCTGAGTGATGGGTATGCACTAACCACCAATAATCGGATGGAATTAATGGCGCCAATTGCGGCATTAAACGAATTGAAGCAAACCTGTGATATCGACCTCACCACCGACAGCCAATACGTCAAAAATGGGATCAACCAATGGATTAAAAACTGGCGTAAAAATGGTTGGCGTACTGCCGATAAAAAGCCCGTGAAAAACGCAGATCTCTGGCAAGCACTAGACAAAGCCGTTAGCCAGCACAATATCGAATGGCATTGGGTCAAAGGTCATTCAGGCCACCCAGAAAACGAACGTTGCGACGACTTAGCTCGCGAAGCTGCAGAAGCTAAACCGACGCAAAAAGACGAGGGCTACGCCGGTTAGCGTAATAAGGCTAGGCAAACGCTTTCAGTGGAATCCAGATGTCTGTTACCGCTTCATGGGCTGGGACATCTGGATAAAACGTAATTCTCTCCAATATCGGTGGTTTGTGCGCAATTTGATACCCTTGTTCATCAGCGTAATGTGAAATCAAGTAGTGAACGATTTCACCAATCGATTGCTCTGGACCTTGCCACCTCACGTGTAAACACGTTTCGCCGCCAATAGTGTCAGCCATCATGGTTTCCGGCAAAGATACTGACAACGAAAGTTCGGCCGCCAAGCCCATTGCCCACTCGTCATCAGGCGTTACATTGGGATCAGCGTACATGACATTGAATGTACGACTTCTGCTCGGCGATAACCCCACACTTTTGCGCCAGCCGATAAATTCACCAAGTGATTTTGGCAAATACCGAACACTGCCTTTATGCACCAGCACTGCAACGTCTACCGGCTCAAACCACACTAAATCCACAGTCAGGGAAGCCAACCAACCCGATGGAGAATCGATGCATATCGGGGTTTTGGACTGCATATCAAAAGATGGACTCGCTCGATAGGCTTTAGGAGTCACGCCAACATATCGCTGAAACGCTCGCCCAAAACCGTCATGTGAATCAAACCCAACGGTTAACGCGATGTCCAGAATTGACATTTCTTGACGAAAGGCGAGCATATACGCCGCCCGATTAAGTCTTAAATCCCGCTGCATTTTGGCCATACTCATGCCGAACTGACGATGAAAATGCCGATGAAGCGACGACACGGACATGTTGCACTGTTCAGCGAGAGCTTTCGCATCAATAACTTGCGTTTGATTGTGCTCAATAGATTGTTTAACGTCACAAATTTCCATTATGATTCTCTTTCCTGTGGACCTTCCTTAAGCTTAAAGCTCTGACGAGCTGACTTCTCGACCATTTTTTCACTCCCAGGCCATAATAATTTTTCCTTTTGTGTCGTTAGTCTCAAGCCGCTGATGTGCGTTAGCGATTTGGTCTACAGGCAGTATGCTATCGACATTTACCCTTAGTGTTTGGGATTCAAACTTATCAAGCCATTGGTCACTAAATTGCTGAGTTAACTCGGTTTTGTATTGGTTGTCTCGATTTCGAAGTGTGCTGCCAATAATCTGTGCACGCTTACCTAGCAATTGGGCCATGTCCAATTTGTCTGCATACCGCCCTCCCAACATCGCCAAATAAACGATACGACCATCTAATGCCAATAAGGATAAATTCCGATTGAGATAGTCCCCGCCTACCACGTCGATAACGGTATTGATGGATGACGACCAGTTGGTTTTAACGACATCTTTAAAGCATGAGGTCCGGTAATTGACGAGTAAGTCGGCACCAGCAAGACGGCATACATCAAGCTTTTCTTGGCAAGATGCGGTTACCGCGACTTCAGCCCCTAATGCCTTACAAAGCTGAATCGCCGCCAAGCCAACACCACTGGCTCCCGCGTGAATTAGCACACGGTCGTGTTTTTTGACCTGCCCTAACCAGCAAACACTCTGAAAGGCCGTTAGAAATACTTCAGCAAGCCCAGCAGCATGAAGAGGGTCCATGTTTTTTGGTTGTGACATGAGATGATCTTGATGAACGCAAACACGCTCGGCGTATCCGCCGCCGGGTACAAGGCCAAAAACCGCGTCGCCAAGCTCCCATTTAGTGACTTTGCTACCCAATGCCACAACGGTTCCAGACACTTCTAATCCGAGAATATCACTTTCGCCTTGAGGCGGTGGATACTTACCCAGTCGTTGCAATGTATCCGCGCGATTGACTCCAAACCCTGACACTTTTACCACGACTTGGCTCTCGTCCGGCTTTGGGTCGGGACAATGATCAATGGTTAGGGTACTGGGTGGGCCGCCGGGCTCAAAACGAATAAAACGCATTGAAATCGCCTTACTAAAATACAGGTTGAAGAAGCACGTAGGGCCACTATACCACCTATCAATACATTGGCATTCGCCAAAGTGAAGACGAGGCGCTATACTTCGCGCCCAATTGAAACAAAGAGATTATTTATGGCTGCCACCATCGTTTTACAACCCGAGCGCGAGAAGTCAATCAAAAGGCGTCACCCGTGGATTTTTGCTGGTGCGGTAGCATCACTAAAAGGGCGCGCGCGAAAAGGCGATACGGTAGAAGTAGTCAGTGCTAAAGGCGAGTGGCTGGCCCGTGGCGCCTATTCACCCGATTCACAAATACGCGTTCGCATATGGACCTTTAATCAACAAGAGAGTATTGATAACGCTTTTTTTTGCCGTCGTATGGAGAGCGCTTATACCTTGCGTCAACGCATTGCAGCGCAATCTAACACCAACGCGTTTCGATTAATCGCCGCCGAATCAGACGGTTTACCTGGCGTAACGATTGACGTATACAACACGGTCGCCGTGCTACAACTGCTCAGCGCGGGCGCAGACAAGCATAGAGATAAAATCATCTGGGCGTTAAAAAAAGTGATGCCTGACGTCGCGATTTACGAGCGCAGTGATGTAGATGTAAGGAAAAAAGAAGGCTTGGAGCCCGTCGTTGGCACTATTCATGGCGAACACCCAGATGTAGTTCAAATCGAAGAACACGGCATAGCTATCAATGTTGACGTAAAAAATGGCCACAAAACCGGGTTCTACTTGGACCAGCGAGACAACCGAGCCGCAGCAGCCCGTTACGCTGAAGGAGCGGAGGTTCTCAATTGCTTCAGTTACACTGGAACATTTGCCTGCTACGCGTTGAGAGGCGGAGCCAAACACGTAACTAATGTGGATGTTTCAGAACCCTCACTGGCACTTGCCCGTGAACACCTTGATCTCAATGGCTTAAACCCGCAGCAATGCACCATGCAAAACGCTGACGTGTTTCAGGCGCTCAGAGAATATCACCAAGAACAAAAACAGTTCGACGTTGTTATCTTAGATCCGCCTAAATTCGTTGACAGCAAAGCCAGCTTGAACAGAGCGTCTCGAGGATACAAAGACATCAATTTGTATGGCATACATGCAGTCAAGTCAGGCGGCATACTGTTGACGTTTAGCTGCTCAGGTTTGATGCCGGCCGATTTGTTTCAAAAAATCGTAGCCGATGCCGCATTGGACGCTGGACGAAACATCAAGATCATTGAGCGATTGACGCAAGCTGCCGACCACCCAGTGAGTGGCAACTATCCAGAGGGGTATTATTTGAAGGGGTTAGTCTGCGAAGTCACAGACGCCTAAACGAGCTGCCAAACGGCACTCGCTCTAAACCCACAAAAAAGTCGCGCAATTCGCGACTTTTTTATTTCATTTCGGAAATTTCGACACCCACAACGCAGCTACTTTCAGTTTCAGGTACACAACGTACGACTTTCGCTACTGCTGCTAAAGAAGGAATCTGTGAGCTTGTGGAATCGATATTGACACTGACTTGTGTACCAATCTCGATTGATGGCTCATCAACTTCCAAAGACATACCTGTCGCGCTGATATCTTTGCATACTGCTTGTATTGTACGACTCGATTCATCATCGTTGATTTGCAACTGGCAAGGCGAGTTGACCATCATGCGAAAGAAATTTCTCTTGTCATCATATCCCAGCATTCTTACATCTCCTGAATGTCGAATGGGCAAACACCGTGCTTGTCCCTTAATCAACATGCCGATTCGGTGACCGCTATAATCGTTATAGGGGGATAGTGAAAAGATGTCAACCATTGCAATGATCGCTAGCGTAGTCTGAGCACTGATTCCTTCGACTACCGCTTGTCCTGCAGAACGTTTCTGAGAGGAGTGGTAACCGTTTTCGCTCAATTCATAGCGTATCGCGTGACGAGAGCCTAGTGGCTCCGTACAACCAAGCGATATCGCTGACGAATTCGAGCATTTAGGGTGGTAACAGCTGACATCCCCTTATTTTCGTCTGTAACCTTCGTCACACTTTCACCACATCATGACTCTCTTTGCCGATGCCGTTATGCTTTAAGAAGTTAAACTTTTGCCTCTTCCAATGCCATTGCGATGCGCTTTGCAGATATCGGGTATGCCGTACCTAGCTGCTGAGCAAATAAAGACACTCGTAACTCTTCTATCATCCACTTAACGTCTGCAACCTCATCAGGTACTTTGTGCGCTTGAAATTGCTTACACACTTTTTCGTACTGCGCAGTGACCTTTTCAATGGTGACTTGCTGCATGCGATCTTTAGATGGGTCCACCGGCAATTTTTCTAACCGACGGGCCAACCCTTTAAGGTAACGATTCCAGTCAGCTAAACGACTCGCCCCAATATCACTGACAAACCCCGGATAAACCAGACTGTTCAAATGCGCCTTAATATCACCAAGGGCACTAACCATGGTCAAAGGTACATTGCCTTTCATTTGCTTTGCACATTGGTGCGCCAGTGTTAGGCCTGTTTCAACTTGCTGTGCTAGCTCCAGCACTTTGTCGTTAATGCGGCCTCGTATGTAATCTGCCGCCGCTTCAAACGTATCTTTATTGCGTATGTCACAGTTGTGTTCTCGCTTGAACTCAGCAGCGAGTGCATCAATTCCCGCTAAAATACAATCGTCAATGAGAGCTTTGATTTGCCCAAATGGATTGAAATACAGTCCTAATTTAGCCTTGTTTGGCAGCTTGTCTTGCAGGTATCGCAGAGGTGACGGCATGGCGTTCTTCAGCAATACATTCACGCCTTTTCGATGCAGCTGAGCGGCCTTTTCTGGGTCTTCCACCAATTCGATATCAACAACACTTCCCTTGCCTACCAGTGCAGGAAACGCTTGCATTTCAAAACCGCCGTGTCGCTGTACAAACACCTCAGGTAACGCATCAAAATCCCACGTTACTATGTCTTTTCTCTCTAGTTCGGGCGTCGCAGCCTGTTCAAAAGTTTGTTTTACTTGGCCTGATAAGGCGTCTTGTAAAACCACTAAGTCATCACCAGTATGAATGACGTCACCCGCGTCATTAGTCACAGCGAAATGCATTTTTAAATGCGTTTCCAGGGTCGCTGATAACCAATCCTCTCGATCGACTGTTACGCCTGTCATACGCCTCAGTTTATCTGATATCGCGTCGACCAAGGCAACGGGACGATTGTGTTTGTCGGTTTGTTGCATGTCAGCGATACACGCATCGGCATAATTGGGGGCTGGCACAAAGTTTTTACGCAATTTCTTAGGTAAACTTTTAATCAGGGCGACAATAAGTTCATGTCGTAGCCCCGAAACTTGCCAATCAAATCCGTGAGGTGAAACTTGATTTAGCAGTGGTAAAGGAATCAAAACCGTTACCCCATCATCCACTGCATTGGGCTCGAAATTATATTTTAGCGGCAAAGTAATATTGCCCTGGCGCCATACATCGGGAAAAGCATTTTCGACAGCGTTGGGTTGCTGAACAAACACATCATCTTCAGTCATCAACAGACTGATGGATTGGCCCGCTTGTTTCCACCACTTTTTAAACGCGGCTTCGTTGTTGACGTCCTGCGGTATTTTACTGGCGTAAAATTCCACTAAAGCCTGTTCTTCAACCATGAGATCGCGGCGACGAGTTTTCTGCTCCATTTCATCCGCGAGTTCCAGCAGCGCTTGGTTCTCGGTCAAAAAACCGTAGTTTAACCGTGTGTCACCATTAACAAGTGCTTCGCGAATGAATAATTCATGACAGACAGCAGGGTCGTGTTGGCTATACACTACTGCGCGTTTCGCTACGATTGGTAGACCGAATAAGCTAACCTTTTCAAACGCTAATACGGCGCCGCGCTTTTTAGACCAGTGCGGTTCAGAGTAACTCTTTTTCACCAAATGTGATGCCAATGGCTCGACCCAAGTTGGGTCGATTTTGGCATTCACTCTGGCAAACAATTTTGACGTCTCAACCAATTCTGCAGACATTACCCATTTGGGACTGGCTTTAACAATACCGGAACCGGGAAACAACATAAATCGTGCATTTCTCGCTCCAAGGTATTCACGGTCTTTATCCTTAAAGCCGATATGAGACAACAGCCCCGCACACAATGCTTTGTGGATACTGTCATAGTCAGCTTCACCTTGACTGATACCCATGCCGATTTCTGCTACCGATTTTTTCAATTGGCTAACGATATCCTGCCACTCTCGCATGCGTAAATAATTGATAAAGCTTTGCTTACACCATTTTCTCAACTGATTATTCGTCAATTCAGCTTGTTGTGCCTTGAACAAATTCCACAAGTTAAGAAGGCTGATAAAGTCTGATGACTTGTCTGAATACTCTTTGTGTTTTTCGTCAGCGGCTTGTCGTTTTTCTTGCGGACGCTCTCGCGGGTCTTGGATAGAAAGCCCGGCAGCAATCACAATAACTTCCATTAATGCATTGGTTTTACCCGCTTCAACGACCATTCTGGCGTACCTAGGGTCAATTGGTAATCGTGCGATATTGCGCCCCATTGGTGACAATTGAGGTCGTCCCTTTTTGTGTTGTATTGCTCGAATCTCCTCGAGCAGACGAAAACCGTCAGTAATATTGCGATTGTCAGGCGGCTGTACAAACCCAAAGGACTGAATATCGCCCAAACCCAGGGATAACATCTGCAGAATAACCGAAGCCAAGTTGGTTCTGAGAATTTCAGGATCCGTAAACTCGGGGCGGCCGAGGTAGTCCTGTTCAGTATACAAACGAATACAAATACCTTCAGAAACACGTCCGCAGCGCCCTGAACGCTGATTGGCAGACGCTTGCGATATCGGCTCGATAGGGAGGCGTTGCACTTTACTTTTTGCGCTATAGCGAGAAATTCTCGCCGTACCAGGGTCAATAACATACTTGATTCCGGGTACTGTGAGTGATGTTTCTGCAACGTTAGTCGCCAATACTATGCGCTGACCGGAATGCGACTGGAATATTCGATTCTGTTCACTGGCGGAGAGGCGAGCATACAGTGGCACTATCTCGGTATTTCGATATTTCTGTTTTTCAAGGGCATCCTGTGTATCTCGAATTTCTCGCTCGCCACTTAAAAACACGAGAATGTCGCCTCGAGCTTCTCGCTTTAACTCGTCTACCGCTTCAATGATGGCGTCTGTCTGGTCCTTGTCTTCGAGTTGTTCTTCTTCGCGATAGCGAATTTCAACGGGGAATGTTCTACCGCTAACCTCGACGATAGGCGCATTGTTGAAATGGCGAGAGAAACGTTCAGGGTCAATGGTAGCTGAGGTAATAATAAGCTTTAGTTCTGGTCGCTTTGCTAGCAGTTGCTTGAGGTAGCCGAGCAAGAAATCGATGTTAAGGCTGCGTTCGTGAGCTTCATCAATAATGATAGTGTCATACTGATTTAAAAATCGGTCTTGTTGCATTTCTGCCAGCAGCATACCGTCTGTCATAAGCTTAACGTAAGACTTATCACTGACTTGGTCAGAGAAGCGAATCTTAAATCCGACTTTCTCTCCAATTGGCGTCTTTAATTCTTCTGCTATTCGAGTGGCAACACTCCTAGCCGCTAAACGTCTCGGTTGGGTATGGGCAATCATGCCATCGACACCGCGACCTAATTCCAAGCAAATTTTAGGCAACTGAGTCGTTTTACCGGAGCCGGTTTCACCTGCAACGATGACCACTTGATGCGACGCAATGGCCGCTTTGATGTCGTCTTTTTTATCACTGACAGGTAACGCTGGATAGGTAATGTCAGGTAGGTTTTGCAAGCGTAAGTTACGGGCCGTTGCTGACGCTTCTATATCGAGGGCGATTTTCAACCACTGTTGTTCAACACCTTCTACCTTGTCGCTTATTTTTCGAGACAATTGTTGTAAGCGTCGCTTCAGTGGGAAACGATCAACAGACAAACAGGTCTCCAGCTGAGAATAAAGAGACTTGATAGAAGGTAATGATGGAGAGTTTTGCAAAACAGACGCTCGAATACTTAACTGGCCGCCGATCCTAGGTGAAGACGCCTAGAATTTCCAGTGTAATCCTACGCTTGCAAGGAATAATTGGTTCATATCTGCGCGTACAAACCAATTAGGTCAGAAAGCATCTGCGGATTCAACACCTTAAAAAGGGGTTGAACGCCCCTTTTCTAACTGGCGATTCCTTGATAACCATCGCGCAATTGCACATCTATCGCGTACAAGACGTTGGTTCTGTTGATCGCACCCACTAGATAGCCATCATCATCGACAACAGGGTATACCTTGGGTTTGTCTTGCATAAATCGCTGGGCAAGCTCAAGCACAGAAGAATAAGGTTTAACCGACATCACATCCGTCTTCATGATCTCTTTTACAAGGCAAACACGCTCCCTGTAGTAGCTCGACTCTATCATACAATGGATACAGTCTTGTTCAGACAAAAAGCCAACTACCTTGCCAACGTTGTCGACTACAGGCCCACCCGTTTGCTGCGTTTGCAGCAGCCGTTCGACGGCCTCAGCCACTGACATATTTTCATTTAGCTTGACGGGGTGTACATTCATGTAGTCACTGACTTTTAGAGATTCCATAGCGCCTCACTTTGCCCAATTCGCGATAAAGAGCGTTTGTCATTTTTGCTTTTGCTCGTGTAGTTATACCCAAGGGTATAATTAGAGATTAGCCCCATATAACTGATGAGGCTAATTTTTCGCGAAAAATATGAGGTTATTTTACCCAATCTTGATAAATGCCAACTGCAAGGCGACCATCAAATGTTATTTTCGCCCGATACATGCCGGGTGTATTGAAGGGTGTGGCAATATTGCCATGCTTATCGATTGCAATAACGCCGCCATCTCCGCCGGCCTCTTTCAGCACTGACATGACAACTTCATCCGCTGCTTTATCGATGGATAAACCTTTGTATTTCATTCGAGCACAAATGTCAGCTGCTACATTGTAACGGATAAAGTATTCACCGTGGCCCGTGGCAGATACGGCACAGCTGTCGTTGTTAGCATAGGTTCCCGCACCAATAATCGGTGAATCCCCTACTCGGCCATATCGCTTTGCTGTCATCCCTCCCGTTGACGTACCGGCAACGATATTGCCTTCCTTGTCTAACACCACTGCACCCACTGTGCCAAATCGTTCATTACCAATTTGCCCACCGTATCGTTGGGCTGACTGGTTGATTCGCGCTTTCGCTCTCTCAAGCGCCTTTAACCGACTTGGGGTATCAAAAATCGTATTCTCCACAACAGCAATACCCTGCGTCCTCGCAAACGACTCAGCGCCTCTTCCACTGAGTAGTACATGTGGAGATTGATGCATCACGGCTGAGGCCAGTTCAATTGGATTTTTGATAGTTGTTACCCCTGCTATCGCTCCCGCATTGAGCGTACCACCATGCATAATAGATGCATCGAGCTCATGCGTCCCATCAAACGTGTAAACCGCGCCCACGCCAGCATTAAACAGTGGTGAATTTTCTAGCATTTTTATCGTAGCTATCACCGCGACTTCACCCGGTTCGCCGGCTTCGAGTAATGCGTGTCCTTTTTTCACAGCTTCTGTGAGCGTTGCAATATATTGTTTTTCTAGCTCTGGTGTCATGTTGGCTTTTAAAATGGTGCCAGCTCCACCGTGAATAGCGATAGCCGTTGGGTGATTATCATGGGCGATAGCGAAGTGGCAGCCAAACATTAAGCAACCAGCGAGAGCGGCTTTGATAAATGATTTCATAATCCCTCTTTCGTTTTGTTCACAATGTCGTCAGGTAGCAGTGTCTTGCTTTGGCCTTTGCGATTAGTGTTGTACACTGCCTAGCGCAATTACGTTAATGATGTTTATGAGCAATTACAATGAATAATATGACCTTTCTGTGGCACGATTACGAGACATTTGGTGTGAGCCCACAAAAAGACCTGCCTTGTCAGTTTGCCGCCATTAGAACCGACATGGACCTCAATGTCATCGGCAAGCCTATTAACATCATGTCGCAAATTGCCAATGATTACTTACCTCAGCCAAGAGCATCTCTTGTCACTGGCATTACCCCTCAGCAAACGTTGCGTGATGGTATGATTGAAGCCGAATTTGCGAAGCAGATTCAGGACGAAATGGCAACGCCTGGGACGTGTGTAGTGGGTTACAATAGCATTCGATTTGACGATGAAGTGTCGCGATATTTGTTCTACCGTAACTTCTACGATCCGTACAGCCGCGAATGGCGAAATGGAAACAGTCGGTGGGATATCATTGATTTAGCCAGAGCCTGCTATGCTTTGAGACCAGAGGGCATTGAATGGCCAACGAACGATGATGGAACGCCGAGTTTTAAACTCGAATTGCTGACGCAAGCTAACAACATAGACCACGGTCATGCCCACGACGCGCTTTCTGATGTGTATGCAACCATCGGATTAGCCAAGCTAATCAAAGAGCGCCAACCCAAATTGTTCGATTTTGGTTTTTCATTGCGCTCGAAGCAAACTGTCATCAGCCAAATAAATCAGCAGATGGGCAAAGTCCTACTTCACGTGTCATCTAAAATCCCCGCTTCTCAGGGCTGCTGCACGTGGATCATGCCGATTGCCCAACACCCTACCAACAGCAATGCTTACATTGCTATTGATCTTTCCAAACCTATCGATACTTTGTTAGATCATGACGCTGAAAGCATAAAATCATGGCTTTACGCAAAGACTGATGAACTTCCTGAAGGCATTGCGCGACCAGGCCTCAAACTGATTCATGCAAACAAATCGCCTTTTATCACTACCGCCAAAGCCATGACACAAGAAAACGCTGAGCGTTTAGGTTTAGACAGAGAGTATTGTTTATCTAATTATCAAACCTTGGCCAAAGCCCAAGGGTTAGCAAACAAACTGATTGATGTTTACACCGAAGACTATGGCGACAAAGAAGACGACGTCGATCATGCGCTCTATTCTGGAGGCTTCATGTCTGATGAAGAACGTCGCTGGTGTAATGACGTCATAAGCAGTGCCCCTGAAAACCTAAGTACCTTTGCCGACAAAACTCAAAACGCGAAATTACGCACCCAGCTGTTTAGGTATCGCGCCCGAAACTACCCTAATACACTCACTTATGAAGAGGCGCAGAAGTGGCAACGTCACCGCCAAGAGAGATTAAGCGATCCTTCTTCACCATCAAGTATCACTCTTGAACCCTATCTTGTTGAATTAGAAAGTTTATTCGAGGAATACCGAGACAATAGTCACAAAACCCGCATCCTCAAAGATTTGTTTGAATACGCTAAAAATCTTTGACGAATACATTCGATTGCGCTTACATTAGTATTATCCTTTAGTGTAAGGAGCGGCGTTCTTTATTGAGTTTCGTATCGTACAAAACTTAAGCTCTTAGAAAAAATGGGGCAAATCAAAGAACAGCGCGTCTTGTACACTTAAATATTTTTCATAATAGCCGATAACAATAAAAACAAAGGCTGGAAGTAATAATGAAAGGCGCAATAGTATCGTTTGATGAGACAAAAAACTTTGTCGATTTGACATTATCTCCGAAAGACTTTGACGGAGAGATCAGTAGTGAGTCTTTGTTAAGCGAGATTTTAGAAAGCGAATTCAACGTTCTGTACATCTCTCAGAGTAGCGTAAAAAGTGCCTGTGAGAAAGCCAATCACCTGTTCAAAACCAGAGACTTTTCAGACGTGACCGAGCGAATAGGCGAACGCCGACACGCCGAGGTCGAGTTTAGAGTCCCCGAAGACCAGATGTCTGCGCAACTGCTCATTACTGCGCCTTTTGGAGGGAAGTTACCTACCGTAGCCGCTGTGCTAAAACTAGCTCAGAAAAGTAACATCATCAGAGGCTTAGGTACTAAGCGAATCAAAGCCCTTTTACTCAAAGCAAAAGATGCGACCCCGGGGCAAATCGTCGAAAATATTGTCGCCATAGGACTGCCCCCAAGAGATGGTTATTCATCGCGTTTCAAACCACTAGTCCCCAACGCACTCGAGCGTGTACTCAAACCCCAAACTGATGAAAATGATCGTGTCGACATGCGAAATTTGGGTGAGGTTATCTGTGTAAAAGCGAACACTGAGGTCCTTAGACGTTTGCCGCCGAGCAGCGGTCGAAGTGGCTTTGATGTGAGAGGTAACAAACTGCCAGCCAAAGAAGGGGATTGGAGCCCATTCAAGATGGGGCGCGGTACGGCGGTACACGACAAAGATGCGAATTTACTGGTAGCGACGGTTGCTGGGATGCCGAAATACCAAGACCTGACAATGAATGTCGACGACACCTTTATCTGTAGTGGAGTTAACGTTGGCACCGGGCACGTTAATTATGATGGCGCGGTATTAGTCAATGGCGATGTCACCGAGAAAATGGTTATTCGGGCCTCTGGGGATGTCACAATTAACGGTTTTGTCGAATCCGCCGAAATAGAGGCTGGAGGAGATATCATTATTACCGAAGGTGCGCTTGGCAAGGTCAATGACAACGCCACAGAATATAGTTGCCGTTTGCAAGCTGCTGGCAGTATACACGTGCAACACGGGCAAGGTATCAATCTTTTATGTAGTGGTAACGTTACGGTTGGTCGACAACTCGCATACAGCAAAATCCAATGTGGTGGAGATGTCATTATTGGCCAATTGGATAGGCCACAAGGTAATATTTTTGCTTGTGACATCGTTTGTCAGGGCCAAGTCGCTGCGGGCACACTAGGTGCAGTTTCAGGTAGTACCCTTAAGATTGACTTTAGCGTGGGATTCAACAACCTAATGGAAAAACGGGATGGTCTCGATGAACTCTTGTCGGTACTCAAGAAAAATAACCTGAGACACAAAGAGAAACTCGATTACATCAACAGCAAATACGTGCCAAAAGACTTAAAAGATAAAGTAATGGAAGCCCAAGAGTTGCTAAAAAATGAGGACGCACTGCTCAACTGGATAGAGCTAAAAAGCACCGAGTTAAAAGATGCCAAAGAGCGCTACTTGGAAAATGCACGCTTGGTCGCGACTAAACGTATGTATGCTGGTGTTTCGGTCAAATTAAACAACAGAGCTTGGCGCTCCGAAAGAGAGTACGACAGGTCGACGGTAATATACGAAGGGCACCAGTGGCAGTACGAGCCTTTGGTTAATGTCTAACTAGCGATTCTCGCACAATTGTGGCCATCGCGTTTGGCCATTCCGGCGGCTCGGTTTGCTCTTTCGAACCAATCTGAAAAGTTTTCACTGTCTGCTAGCGATGCCATCCCTATAGAAACCACCGCCTGCTTAACGGAAGAAAGCGAATGTTGAGCCAATCCTATTAACAGGCGATCGCCCAAGACTTTGACTGCCTCTACCGGAGTTTGCGGACACAGAATCAATAGACTATGTGCACTCCATCGTGCGGCAACATCGACCTCTCGGACCGTTGCTAAACATACATTAGCGATGTGTTTCACCGCCTCATCGGCTGCCTCAACACCGTATTTATCCGCTAGTGGTTTGAGATTATCAATATCAATTAAAATGAGGCTGGCCGGTGAGTTGAACCGCTGAAACCGCGATACTTCATCTTCTACTTTGTGAAGCATGTAGTTGCGATTGTACAGCCCAGTGAGAGAGTCATGGGACGATAAAAACTCTAGCGTACGGTTTTTGTCAGTCAATACGGCTTCTAAACGCTCTACTTCCTGAGTTTTACGATCCAGCGCGGCATAGAAGGTTTTTACCACGCGTCTACGCCAAAAATTTAATGTTAAAGCCAATAAACATCCACACACAATCAAAATCGTCAGTGTATATTCGTCAGATTTTTGCACTTTCACGTTGTGCCAGCGTTTTAGAATTTCGACTTTATTGCTTTCTGGGATCGATGCGATAGCCTCGTTAAATACGCTGATTAGGGAACGTTGCGATTTCATCACCCCGAGGGTCATTGAATCATAGGGTTCGGCGTAACCCACAATGACCGCATTACTGTATTGGCCTGAATTAATGGCATTGTTTACCGAAAGCAAAGAACCAACCATCACATCTAGTTTGCCCTGATTTACCAAAGCTATACCTTCTAGTTCGGTATCGATATATCGAATCTTAATATCCGGATAATACCGGGCGATGTACTCTGCATGGCGGGACGCTTTAGTTACACCAACAATCCGATCACCAATTCCACCATACCCCTGTAAATATGGACTATTTGATTTTGCAACGAGGACATTTGGCGCTTCAAAATAAGGTTGGCTAAAGTCGAGGAAGCGCAAATGATTAGGACTGGGAGCCACCATTGCGATGACCTCACAACGACCCAACTGCACATATTCTAGACTTTGTTCCCAGGATTCTGTCGGCACTAATTCAAACTGAATATTCGCTTTGGCACTGATAATTTCAATGAAGTCTGCACTGATGCCCACGTGCCTATTGTCACGTATGGCTTCATAGGGCATCCAATCTGGTTCGACGCAATAGGTTACCGTTGATTTTGCAAAGGCGTGATGAGACCAAGTCAAACAAAGTAAGACAAATACCAGTCCACATTCCAACGCTCGCCTTAACTTCAAAAAACACCTCATTTTCAACCTTACCTCTCAATCACGGGTAGTATTACCGCACGTGACCCAATATTCAAGAACATAAATATCAGGTCACTTTATTTTTTACTTGATATTGAGGCTCCATATAGCGACGCTCTGACATAATAACGAAAAGACGTTGCAAAGCGGTGTCCAGATCGCCTTGGCTCAGATACAGAGGGGTAAACCCAATGCGAAGAATGGAAGGGGCTCTGAAGTCAGCAATGACACCAGCATCAATCCATGCTTGGCATATAGCGTAGCTTTGAGGATGTGAAAATGCGAGTTGACTTCCTCGTTGTGAGACCTCTTTTGGCGATACCAAATCAAATTCTGATAACAAACCCAAGCTATCCATCTGCGCAAGAAAGTAAACGGATAACTCTTGAGACGCCTGTTCGACGTCTTTCATATCAATCTCATCAAACACGTTCAGCGCTGCATCCAATACTGACATGCCGATGACGCCCGGCGTGCCAGATAAATTTTGTTTTATCGATTCAGCAGGCACGTAATTTGGAGAAAATTCGAACGGAGAAGCATGCCCCATCCAACCGCTAATAGGTTGCCGATAAACCTGCTGATGTCGTTCAGACACATAGATAAAACCGGGGGAACCAGGCCCACCGTTTAAGTATTTGTAGGTACAACCTACAGCGAAATCGACCTGGCACTCGTCCAATTCAACCTTGAACGCACCCGCGCTATGGGCCAAGTCCCACACGACCAATATCCCGAGCGCATGAGCAGCTTGTGTGATAGTGGCCATATCCAGCTTTTGTCCTGAGCGAAAGTTAACTTGGGTCAACACCAATACCGCCACATCTTCAGATAATTGGGCGAGTATGTCAGCCTCATCAATCAAGGTTAGATCGATGCCATTGTGACGACTCACCACACCCTCGAGAGTATATATGTCGGACGGAAAGTTATCGATTGTCGTCAACACTTTGCTGCGGCCCGTTTGCATAGTTAGCGCTGCACTGACAACTTTGAAAAGATTGACGCTAATTGTGTCACAACAAATGACTTGCCCGGGTGCAGCCCCGACCAATGTACCAATTTTGTTGCCTACTGTTTCGGGTAAATCGATCCAATCGTGACGATTCCAACTCGTAATTAGCCCCTGTGCCCATTGTTTTTCAACGACTTCTTTGGCTCTGTTTTGTGCAGATAACGGCATCGCTCCCAGCGAATTTCCATCCAAATAAATAGTGCCTTCTGGTAGCGCAAATTGTTCTGCTCGATAAACGCTTGATATCGACGGTTTGTTGTTCATGATATTAAATCACTGATGAATAAGGGTAACTAACAATTCAAATGACGCGGAGTCTGGATGTAAATAATCAAAGTGTCCAGCGCCATCCAGTTCATATATAGCGGCCTGAGCTAAGCCCAAATGTTGTCTGGGTACAATCTTATCCTTGGTACCGAGTAATAGCTTTACGGGCATCGCATATTGAAAGTTCACTGGATTCGCCTTTGCGTAGGTATCACCTAATTCCTTTGGCATTCCACCCATAAATTTTGGTGTTGCAGATTGGCAACTCCCCTTATCATTTGCGTAGTCAACGATATCTGTAATTGCCGCTAAACCAATTACAGAACGAAACGCAAATTGACTTCGGGCTGCACTCAACAATGCCAAATGACCACCCGCCGAATGCCCTACTAAATGGATGTTCTCATTGGTGGATGCTTGGCGCCTGTGTTGAATTGCGGCTGCTAATCCGGCTTCGATATCAACCAAGGTTCCTGGCCACCCACCACCTTCATCTCCGACTCTTCTGTATTCTAGAGAATAGACGTCGACGCCGTTTTGCCGCAAAGCCGCAGACATGGCATCGCTGTGACTTCGATCAAATTGATTTAACCAACAGCCACCATGAATAAAAACAACCGCTGGAGATGAATCGTCTTGGCCATTCTGCTTTGCTTGCCAATACGCTATGTTTTGCAAAGGCAAATCGCCATATTGAATATGGGATGTAGGTGCATCGGCAGAGAGAGTGAGAATATCGCTGTAAGGGACGTCTAAGGGCTTATCTTTAGCATGTGAAGACACACTCAGAAGCACCACAACTAGGATACAAAGTCTAACCATTGGTTCTTTAACAAAAAAAGGCACGATATCGCTATCGTGCCATCTTTGTACGAGGAATCAACCGTTACAGCATTTCTACTGCAAGCGCGACACCCTCTCCGCCACCAATACACAGTGACGCGATCCCTTTCTTTAAGCCTTTTTGGTTTAAAGCATGAAGTAAAGTGACGAGAATTCGAGCGCCAGATGCACCGATTGGATGACCTAATGCGCAAGCGCCACCTTTGACGTTTACTTTAGACTCGTCCAAGCCCAACTTGCGAATTGCCAGCATTGTCACCATCGCAAATGCTTCATTAATCTCAAACAAATCAACGTCGTCTTTAGACCAACCCGCCTTATCTAATACTTTTTCCATAGCGCCAACAGGGGCTACTGTGAAATCTTCAGGCTTGATCGAGTTTGTTGCGTGGGCGACAACCTTAGCCAAAGGCGTCAAGCCCAATTCTGAGGCTTTTTCTGCACTCATGACAACCAATGCCGCCGCGCCATCAGAAATGGAGCTCGAATTCGCAGCAGTGACGGTACCGTCCTTTTTAAACGCAGGCCTCAAGCTCGGGATTTTCTCTGGTCTTGCGCTGCCTGGACCTTCGTCTGTATCGACAACAATCTCTCCTTTACGGGTCGCGATAGTCACAGCAGAGATCTCGTCATTAAAGGTGCCATTGGCAATCGCGTCATTGGCTTTAGATAGTGAAGCTAAAGCAAACTCATCCATTTCAGAGCGAGTAATTTCTTCTGAATCGGCGGTGTCTTGGGCAAAGCACCCCATTGCTTTACCATCATAGGCATTTTCTAGCCCATCAAGCATCATATGATCAAGTGTTTGTCCATGTCCCATGCGATACCCACCACGTGCTTTAGGCAACATGTAAGGCGCATTACTCATGCTTTCCATACCACCAGCGACGACAGCTTGAGCAGATCCAGCTTTGATCAGGTCGTGCGCTAGCATGACAGCTTTTAAGCCTGAACCGCAAACTTTGTTAATCGTGGTAACACCAGCCGAAAGTGGCAATTCGGCTTTCAATGATGCCTGTCTCGCTGGAGACTGGCCTAAACCCGCAGGTAACACACACCCCATAATCACTTCATCAATGTGATTAACATCTACATCAGCGCAGGCCGCCTTGATCGCATCTGCACCTAAATCCGTTGCTGGCACACCAGACAAACTCCCCATGAAACCGCCCATTGGAGTCCTTTTCGCCGCTACAATTACTACTGTTCCATCACTCATAGTCTTAGTGCCTCTATTACTGGTTCAATAAGTTGAGTTGCGAGTACGCCATCAAACCGTACACATAAGTAAACACTTTCTGCTAGCTGACGCATACCCACAACCTATGACAGGTTGACGTTAAGAAAATGTTACCTTACCTTAACGTTAAGTATAATTTACGTTAACGTAAACCTGAATACCTCGACTGTCAATCCGACAATCGAAACCGGGTAACCACTAGGTGTAAACCACAAGGTATTGTGAATGACTACACACAATAATGAACCAACCTATACCATCGGCGAGCTCGCCCGTGATTTCGACATCACTCCACGCTCAATCCGTTTCTATGAAGAGCAGGAGCTTCTGAGTCCAAAAAGAACGGGACAAACCCGAATCTACTGTAACAAAGACCGTGTAAGGTTAAAGCTAATTTTACGTGGTAAGAGGTTGGGCTTCTCATTAGCCGAGGTAAAAACATTATTTGAAATGTATGACACTAATCCGAATTCAGCCGTGCAACTTGAAACCATGATTGCATTGACCGAACAGAAACGTGCCGTACTCCTACAACAATTAGAAGATATTCAAATGCTCATGACAGAACTGAATGACGTCGAGTCTCGCTGTCGCGAAGAGTTAGCAGAACTTAAACGAGGCAAAATTGCATGAACACTCTCTACCCTACTCTCAATTTCGGTCTTGGCGAAGATATCGATATGCTTCGCGATCACGTTTATCAATTCGCGCAAAACGAAATTGCACCATTGGCAGAATCTTCTGACGAGAACAACCAATTTCCTAATGAACTTTGGCCTAAACTTGGCGAAATGGGATTGTTGGGTGTTACGGTTTCTGAACAATACGGCGGTTCAGGTATGGGCTATTTGGCTCACACCGTTGCCATGGAAGAAGTTAGCCGTGCCTCAGCAGGTATTGGCCTGAGTTATGGCGCACACTCAAACCTGTGCGTAAACCAAATATACCGCAATGGCAACGACGCTCAACGAGAAAAATATTTACCAAAATTGGTCAGTGGTGAGCACATTGGCGCATTGGCTATGAGTGAGCCTAACGCCGGTTCTGATGTCGTCAGCATGAAACTCAAAGCGGAAAAGCGCGGCGATGTCTACGTGTTAAACGGCAATAAAATGTGGATTACTAATGGGCCAGACGCAGACACTTTCGTGATCTATGCGAAAACCGATCCTAACGGTGGCTCTCGTGGTATCACCGCGTTCATCGTAGAAAAAGATTTCCCTGGATTCAGCCGAGCACAAAAGCTAGACAAGTTGGGCATGCGCTCTTCCAATACCTGTGAATTGGTATTTGAAGACTGTGAAGTGCCTGCTGAAAACATACTAGGCCGAGAAGGCTCGGGCGTTGAAGTGCTGATGAGCGGTTTGGACTATGAGCGTTTAGTACTGTCTGGCGGACCACTTGGTATTATGCAAGCCTGTATGGATATTGTTGTGCCCTATATTCACGACCGACAACAGTTTGGTCAATCCATCGGCCAGTTCCAATTGGTTCAAGGCAAAGTAGCAGACATGTACACGCAAATGAATGCTGCACGTGCGTATGTCTATGCTGTTGCACAATCATGTGACCGCGGCGAGACAACACGAAAAGACGCCGCTGGTGCTATCCTCTACTCTGCCGAGTTGGCGACTAAAATGGCATTAGATGCTATCCAATTACTCGGTGGTAACGGATATATCAATGAATACCCAACAGGGCGATTACTTCGCGACGCCAAACTCTATGAAATCGGCGCTGGAACGTCTGAAATTCGACGTATGCTGATTGGCCGCGAGTTGTTCAACGAAACTAAGTAATTCAAAAGCTTTGATTAGAGGCCCACAAGAGGCCTCTTTACCTCACGACAGAAACTATCTGACTACGGTCAGATTTTTAGCATAATAGGAGGGTCAACGTGCCCGTCATCAAAAGTGCAATAAATACCAAATCTGACGCTTTCGCCGTCAACCGTGAACACATGGTTGAACAAGTCAATGACCTTAAATCGGTGATTGATACTGTCAAGCAAGGCGGCGGTGAAAAAGCCGCAGCGCGCCATCAATCTCGAGGAAAACTGCTTCCTCGTGACCGAATTAACGCTTTACTCGACCCAGGTTCGCCGTTTTTGGAAATCGGTCAACTAGCCGCTTATGACGTCTACGAGGACTATGTGCCTTGTGCAGGAGTGGTTGCGGGAATCGGCCTTGTTAATGGCCAAGAGTGCATGATAGTGGCAAACGACGCCACTGTGAAAGGTGGAACCTACTATCCATTAACCGTTAAGAAACACCTACGCGCTCAAACCATTGCCGAAGAAAATCACTTGCCGTGTATCTATCTTGTCGATTCCGGTGGTGCGAATCTGCCTCGTCAAGATGACGTATTCCCCGATAAAGACCACTTCGGTCGTATTTTTTTCAATCAGGCGAATATGTCCGCTCAAAATATTCCTCAACTAGCAGTGGTCATGGGTTCTTGCACCGCTGGTGGGGCTTATGTTCCCGCCATGGCAGATGAAAGCATCATAGTGAAAGATCAAGCGACTATCTTCTTGGGTGGCCCACCATTAGTGAAAGCTGCGACAGGTGAAGTAGTCAGCGCCGAAGAGCTCGGTGGCGGCGATGTTCACACGCGGATATCCGGAGTTGCAGACCACTTGGCCAACAACGACCACCATGCGTTGAGCATTGCCAGAGATGCCGTTGCGCGATTAAATCGCAAGAAAACCATCGATATTGACGTGACTGAGCCGCGAGCGCCGCTTTACGACAGTAAAGAGATTTACGGCATCATTCCCAAAGACACGCGCCAACAATTTGATGTGAGAGAAATCATTGCCCGTATTGTTGACGGGTCTGAATTTGACGAATTTAAAGCGAGATACGGTACCACTTTAGTATGTGGTTTTGCTCGTATCTTTGGTTACCCTGTTGGCATCGTTGCAAACAACGGCATTTTGTTTGGCGAATCCGCGATGAAAGGCGCGCATTTTGTAGAACTGTGTGCCCAGAGAAAAATCCCATTGGTCTTCCTGCAAAACATTACCGGGTTCATGGTTGGTAAACAGTACGAGCACGAAGGTATTGCGAAACATGGCGCTAAGATGGTAACTGCCGTCGCCTGCGCAAAAGTCCCTAAACTAACCGTTCTTATTGGCGGTAGTTTTGGTGCGGGTAACTACGGGATGTGTGGTCGCGCTTATGACCCTCGATTCCTGTTTATGTGGCCCAATGCTCGTATATCGGTAATGGGTGGTGAGCAAGCCGCAGGCGTGCTTGCACAGGTTAAGCGAGATCAGAAAGAACGAGCTGGCGAGACTTGGAGTACAGAAGAAGAAGCGGCTTTCAAACAACCGGTAATTGATACCTACGAGAAACAAGGTCACCCCTACTACGCTTCGGCTAGGCTGTGGGATGATGGAGTCATTGACCCTGCAGACACTCGTCGTGTTCTGGGTCTATCGCTGTCTGCTGCGCTAAACAAACCCATCGAAGATACCCAGTTTGGTATCTTTAGAATGTAGTATTGAGGAGACATAAATCATGACGAATCAATCTTCGGTTTTATATCAAGTAGATGACAGAGGCATAGCGACTGTCACGCTCAACAACCCAGACAAACACAACGCGTTTGACGAACATATCATTGCTGCGCTTACGGAGAGCTTTCAACGTGCGACAGACGATACGTCAGTAAGAGCCATGGTTTTGCAGGCCAACGGAAAAAGTTTCTGCGCTGGTGCAGATTTAGGCTGGATGAAAAAAATGGCGGCTTATTCTGAACAAGAAAATCAGCAGGACGCAGAGAAACTCGCCACCATGCTACACACGCTTTACAGCATGCCAAAGCTCACTATCGCACGGGTACAGGGAGCGGCATTTGGTGGTGCGGTTGGCTTAGTCGCGTGCTGTGATGTCGCAGTTGGCAGCAAATTAAGTAAGTTTTGCTTAAGCGAAGTAAAACTAGGCCTGATACCAGCAACAATAAGCCCTTATGTCGTCGAGGCCATGGGAGCGCGAGTGTGCAAGCGATATTTTCAGACAGCAGAGGTCTTTTCCGCAAGACGTGCAAGGCGATTAGGCTTGCTAAGCGAAGTCGTCGCCGAGCAAGAATTAGATCAATACATCAATGATATCGTTGGCCAAGTACTCAACAATGGCCCTCTAGCGGTACAAGAGGCTAAAGCCTTAGTCGACCACGTAAAGTTCCGTGCGATAAGCGCTGATTTACGCTTTGAAACTAGCGAGATGATCGCAAAAATTCGCGTATCAGAAGAAGGTCAAGAAGGACTGAATGCATTCCTTAACAAACGCGCACCAGCATGGCGAGGAACACCAAAATGATTAGAAAATTACTTATTGCAAACCGTGGAGAAATTGCCTGCCGGGTGATAAAGACCGCTAAACAGTTGGGCATTGCTACTGTGGCCGTTTATTCCGATGCCGATGAAAATGCGCTTCACGTTCGCAGTGCGGATGAAGCGGTAAGGTTGGGTCCTGCCCCTTCCAAAGACAGCTATTTGCAAATAGATAAAATCATGGCGTTTGCGAAACAGTTAAACGTTGACGCTATCCACCCTGGATACGGTTTTCTGTCGGAAAATGCTAAATTTGCGCAAGCCTGTGCTGACAACGACATTATTTTCGTCGGCCCCCCTCCTTCCGCTATTGAAGCAATGGGGTCAAAATCGGCAGCTAAGGTCATCATGGAAGACGCCGGCGTTCCTCTTGTCCCGGGTTATCACGGCGACGACCAGAGTTTTGACGTGCTAAAACAAGCCGCCGATGACATGGGCTATCCGGTACTCTTGAAAGCGGCTGCTGGTGGTGGTGGCAAAGGTATGCGCCAAGTATGGAACGAAGCAGAGTTCAGTCAATCGCTCGATGCCGCAAAACGAGAGGCAATGGCGAGCTTTGGTGATGACATCATGCTGGTTGAGAAATATTTGACCCAACCTCGCCATGTCGAATTCCAAGTGTTTTGTGATGAACATGGTAATGGCGTGTATTTGTTTGAACGAGATTGTTCAGTTCAGCGCCGCCATCAAAAAGTGATTGAAGAAGCGCCTGCGCCTGGCATGAGCGAAGCGCTGCGGGAGCAAATGGGGCAAGCTGCAATCAAAGCAGCCCAAGCTATAAATTACGTAGGAGCAGGGACCGTCGAATTCTTATTGGATTTAGATGGTAGTTTCTATTTCATGGAAATGAATACGCGACTACAAGTCGAGCATCCAGTGACAGAAGCAATTACAGGGGAAGACTTAGTTGCATGGCAGCTGTCAGTCGCCGCCGGTAACACCCTGCCCAAGCAGCAAAGTGAGTTGTCAATCAATGGCCATTCTTTCGAAGCGAGAATCTATGCGGAAGACCCAGACAACGAATTTTTGCCCGCCACTGGTACGCTCAACCTGCTTCAACCCCCGGTTGAATCGGCGAATGTCCGCGTAGATACCGGTGTTGTGCAAGGTGATGAAGTATCGGTTTACTATGACCCTATGATTGCCAAATTGGTTGTGTGGGACACTGACCGTGAAAAAGCGCGACAACGCTTACTTGTGGCTCTGCGCGATTATTATATCGACGGTATAACGACCAATATCGACTTCCTTTACAACGTCGCGGCGAGTAAACCTTTTGCTAAAGAGGAACTGGTCACAACATTTATCGAAAAACACTACGATATCCTGTTTGATAAGACAGATATTAATGACAATGCCAGTATTCCTCTGATGGCTCTGGCTGCGTTGTTGTGTCGTCAATCAGGTGTAGTGAGATCATCTGAAGACGCTCACTCTCCTTGGCTTATCAGCGATGACTGGCGTGCCAATGAAACTCACTCCAGTGAATTGACGTTAGATTGCAGTGGCCGCCAAATCACTGTGATGGTGTCGGCAGAAGGTACTCAATGGCATATTCAATGGGACGGCGGTGAAGCGAATGTCAGCGGCGTTTTGAATGGACATGACATTATTGCCAGTGTCGATGGCCACCGCCAACAAGTGACCCTATCAAAGCAGCATGATCAATATGTCATGTTTTGTGCAGACTATGCTTGCAAGTTTGTTGTTATCGAGCCAGACCTCGGCCTCGACGACAATATTGACAGCGAAAATAGTTTGACGGCACCAATGAATGGCACTGTTGTAGCCCACCTAGCTAGTGTTGGGGAAAGTGTCAAAAAAGGGGCGCCGTTACTAGTCATGGAAGCAATGAAAATGGAACACAACATCACAGCCCCTGCTGACGGTAAGGTATCGGAATACTTTTATCAAGCTGGTGACCTTGTCG
This sequence comes from Alteromonas sp. 5NS40-0096, assembly GCF_057544385.1. Taxonomy (NCBI): domain Bacteria; kingdom Pseudomonadati; phylum Pseudomonadota; class Gammaproteobacteria; order Alteromonadales; family Alteromonadaceae; genus Alteromonas; species Alteromonas sp. 5NS40-0096. The sequence continues at coordinate 220,281 of NZ_BAAJLQ010000001.1, read as the reverse complement.
ATGGTGGTGCTTCACTACTCGAGTTTACGCAAGATGATGAATAGTCTTCCTAAAAAAGTCAGTATTGTTGAAGTGGGTCCGCGAGACGGCCTGCAAAACGAATCGGCAACACTGACCACTGAGCTCAAGGTCAACTTGGTCCAATCACTGGTAAATGCCGGTGTCAATCGAGTCGAAGCTGGCAGTTTCGTCTCGCCTAAATGGGTACCACAAATGGCCGATAGTGCTGCCGTATTCGATGCAATTGAGCGACGAGATGGCGTCAGTTATTCGGCGCTAACACCTAATCTACGTGGTTATCAATCGGCTATCGCAGCTAATGCGAATGAAGTTGCCGTATTCGGCGCAGCGTCTGAAGCCTTTTCACAAAAAAACATCAACTGTTCCATTGAAGAGAGTCTTGAGCGATTCTCCGAAATCTTTGCGCGCGCCAAGGAAGACGGCGTCAAAGTTCGCGGTTATGTTTCCTGCGTATTAGGATGTCCCTACCAAGGAAACGTTAGCCCACAGGCAGTGGCTCACGTAGCCGGTACCTTGTATCAAATGGGGTGTTATGAAATATCTCTGGGTGACACCATAGGTACAGGCACCCCAATCGCTACGAAAGCCATGCTAGAAGCAGTCCTTGAGGTGGTGCCTCGCGAAGCAATTGCCGTTCATTTTCACGATACCTATGGCCAAGCACTGAGTAACATTCTCACCTCACTGCAAATGGGTATCGCGACTATCGATAGCGCAGTCGCCGGTCTTGGGGGTTGCCCGTATGCCAAAGGCGCGAGTGGTAATGTAGCCACCGAAGACGTGCTCTATATGTTGAATGGCATGGGCATAGAAACGGGAATATCCCTAACCGAAATGGTTAAAATTGGCACTGAGATTAGTGCGGCGCTCAATAAGAAGCCAGCTTCTAAAGTGACTCTGGCTTCGGGTGGTAAAGCGAGCGAATAACCTGAGAATAACTTGGCAACACCTCAGCGCTATCTAACAACCGGTTTGCTTTTAAATAGGCATGTAATTTCGGTAATTGATACGGTGGCGCTGAAGGTATCCAATGATGCTCAATATGATAATTGACATGGTTTGGTGCGACCGTTAAACGTGCCAACCACCCTGCATAAACTGTTCTTGCGTGACGTCTTGGGTCTGCATCTAATAAATCGGGGACTGAGGCATGCTCTGCCGCATTGCGCACCCGGGAAAACAGCTGAAATGTTGTAAAATACGCTATCCACCATAATGAATAAGCCCACAAGCTACCATTCAGTAGCAACAGCGCAACGAGCGAAAAATGAAAGACTAACGCTGGCCATAACTCCTTGACAATATTTTTCAACGCTTCGGTTGGGCTAGGACGCGTCACTACATCAGTTTGTTTGTACGCCATGTCGTATGGTATGAATCCGGCGTGCATCATCAAAAGGAAATACAAATTTTTTAAGCCTGTGAGACCAACAAGGTCTCGCCCCAGCTTTCTTAGTAAGCTCGGCCGTTTAACAGGGTAATGCTGATAATTTGGGTAATCAGGGTCTTCCACAGTCCCTGCCTTAGCATGGTGTTTGAGGTGATATTTTCGATACCCTTTGAACTGGGCAAGGATTGGCGCGGCACACAAAAACTTGCCTACCCAATCGTTTAGCTTGGGTGATTTAAACAAAGCTCGGTGAGCACAGTCGTGCATCAATATTCCCAAACCCAATTGGCGATTACCCAGTATTACAATACTCACCAGTAAACTCACAGGATGAAAACTGTATATCGGTAACCAAACAGCAAAACCAATCAAGGCAATATTAACCAGCAGTAGAGCGGTGGCTTGAACGTCACTGCGCTGCATAAAAGGCTTTAGGTCATGTGCCCTTAAATCGGCTTGAAAAGGTTTCAACTTTTCGACTCCACGATCACTTTTAAGTTTTCCAAACCCGCTTCAAAATCAGGACCGATGAAGCTGTCCATCATCAACGCAAAATAGCGGTCCATTGGGTTCATACCGACTTCACCCGAGTCACTCCATACCACGCGAGTACCCTGTTCGGTTTCAATTAACTGAAACTCCCCTACTGACCCCATGTCAAACTCCGGGAAATACAAAGAATAAGTCACTTTGCGATTGTGCTCTAATGCGGTGATTTCCATTTGCCCATTGCCTTGGGTTTCACTCAGCCACTCGGTTTTCATACCAATCGCTCGATCGGGACCGCCATAAACTATTTCCATCTTGGGGTCTCGCTTAAACCATACCCCCCATTGAGGCCACTGCTTAAGGTTGACGACAGCGGGGTAAATATCTTGTGGAGGCGCATCAATGACTATGCTTCGTTCTACTCTGTAGTCGGCTGGTAACATGAACCCCAGCACTGTTGCGAGCACGATAACACCTGCAATTACGATAAATACTTTCTTCAATGCTGCCATACTTTGTCCCTATTCAGTTAATCACGCCACCAGCTTATAACAATTCATTAACATTTTATAGTCGAATTTCTTTAAACTTACGCAAACATGCGCACATTACCCTCTAACTACCTCGTGTTTGCGGGCATATGAAGAGAACGGTCAAGTTTTCTTCATAAAATAGAGTGATAACGGTCACTTAGCGGTGCTGGCATTATCATTATTCTTGTGTAAGATGAGACTAAAGTCGAAGAATATAAGTTGTTAACGACACAGCAGTATCGTGTCCCTTCCTTATGGAGAACAGGAAATATGACGGACAGTAGCGCTCGCTATATTAGTAACCTCACCCGTGACACATATGCACTCATCCTCGCAGGTGGACGAGGCTCGCGACTTCATGAACTCACAAATTGGCGCGCCAAACCTGCGCTCTATTTTGGTGGTAAGTTCAGAATTATCGACTTTCCTTTGTCCAATTGTATCAACTCGGGGATTCGACGTGTTGGAGTTATCACCCAATACAAATCTCACTCATTAATTCGGCATTTGGTAAGGGGTTGGGGTCACTTCAAGAAAGAGCTCGGAGAATCGGTAGAAATTCTTCCTGCGTCACAACGCTTTTCCGAACAATGGTACGAAGGTACAGCAGATGCCGTATTCCAAAACATTGATATCATTCGAGACGAACTGCCCAAATACGTGATGATTTTGTCAGGTGACCACATTTACCGTATGGATTACGGTGATATGCTGGCTCGACATGTCGAAACAGGTGCTCAGATGACGGTAAGTTGTATGCGTGTACCGTGTGAAGAGGCTGCGGGTGCATTTGGTGTAATGGAAGTCGATGACAGATACCGAATCTTGGGCTTTGAAGAAAAACCTGCGCAACCGTCTACCCTGCCTAACGATCCAGATCATTGTTTGGCTTCTATGGGCAACTATGTATTCAACACTGATTTCCTGTTCGAACAACTCAAAAAAGATTCCGAGCGCTCAGGCTCGCAGCGTGACTTCGGAAAAGATATTATTCCGTCTATTATCAAAGATTGCGATGTCTACGCATTTCCTTTCCAAAGTGGGTCTAGCGGCTATGCGTACTGGCGTGATGTGGGTACGATTGACTCCTTTTGGGAAGCCAATATGGAGCTAGTAGCGCCTGTACCTGCGTTAAATCTATATGACCAAAAGTGGCCTATATGGACTTATCAAGAGCAGCTTCCTCCAGCGAAATTCGTATGGGAAGACGACAATCGTCGAGGTGAAGCGATCAATTCCGTTGTCTCTGGTGGCTGTATCGTGTCAGGTTCGACGTTAAGGCGCAGTTTGTGTTTCTCTAACGTGAGAATACACAGTTATGGCTTAATCGAAGAAGCAGTGATTTTACCCGACGTTGAAATTAAGCGTCATGTGAAAATGCGCAAAGTGATTATCGACCGTGGCTGTGTCATCCCTGAGGGCATGGTGATTGGCTATAATCACGACGATGATAGAGCACGGGGCTTCCGAGTTTCCGATAAAGGCGTTGTACTTGTCACACGAGAGATGCTTGAAGCGCTAGAAGGTTAATCTATCAGTGGCTACTGCTATCAGTGTTTTAATCAAGCACTGATAGCCCACTTTTCTACCGTCCGTTGGATGATCTTGGCCGTTTTCTCTGGATACTCCAAAGGAAACATATGCCCTCCCTCAACTTCCGCATGTGCCATTTTGTTGGCTCGAATAAACCGGTTGCGCAAGCGCGGTACACAAATATCGGTTTGCGTTCCAGTTACTATCATTGAGGGACAGGTTAACTCTCCCGTGTAGCGATTAAGATCATGGGGAATGTTGCGAAAAACTGCCGCTTCAACGCGATTGTCGAAATTGAGCACTTTGCCTTGGGGTGACTCAATGGTATTCGCTCTGACATAATCGAGCAAACTCTCGTGGTGAAAGTCCTTAAACAGTGCTTTCCCTTGAAAATACGCAAACACATCTTCTTCAACCGACCAAGCTGTTTTCCTAGCCTCGGCTAAGTCAGCACGTGTTAGCTTATCTATCAAACTCGACTGTTTAGCAAATCGAATAATCATTCTAGATACCCCCGTCACAAGGGGTGGATCTAACATAATTAAACCGGCGATTCGGTCTTTCAGTTGGCAAGCAGCCATATAAGATACAATGGCTCCAAAAGAATGCCCGACTAGAAAAATCGGTTGTTGAGGTTGAATGTCCTGTTCGATGTGCTCGACTAATTCATCCCGTTGATTGTGCCAATTTTGCGATATCGGAAAACGCGTAGTATGGCCGAACTTTGGTAACGCATGAAGATGCCAATGTGCTGGGAGATGGGAAAACAAATACCGGTAGCTACCAGACGGAAATCCATTGGCATGGGCAAAATGCAGAGAAATGGGTAAAGTGGACAAGACAACTCCGAAACGCTTTGAATACCGCGCCAACTCTGACTATGGATTGAATACCCCAGTTTCAGTTGTGCGCTAAAAAACTCGCACCTTAACGAGAAAGTCGGCTCAACACAACCATTGAGCCATCCTTAATAACAGGCATTGTTGCTTACTCAAAGCCCCCTACGCTCTGCATCAGCCCAATCTCTTTCAATTTGTGTGCTTGTCCACAGAAAAATGACAATTGACAAACCATAAGGAATCAACAAATACGCCAGTGCTTGTCTCAACGCTTCTACCTCGCCAAGCGAGGGAATTAGTGCCTGACTGACGATACCAGTCAATGTTGGCCCACCGCCCAGCGCAATAATATTGAGCACGAAGAAAAACAGTGCCGTCGACATCGCTCTAACATTAACGGGAGCAAGGGTTTGCGCCATGGCGAAACTCGGCCCTAGGTAAGAACCGCTGGTAAACAGCAGCACTGTTAATAGCGCCACGGACGTCCACATATCGCCGGCTTGCAATGAGAAATAAAGTGCAGGCGTACCTATGAGTAACGCAATGGAGGGCAACAATGCATACGCTTTTTTATTGTGTTTACCCCATTTGTCGGCCAAGACACCGCCCAACCAAACGCCAGAGGCGTAAGCGGTACCGTTAATCACACCAAAAGCGATAAGCAGTTCGGAAATATCTAAGCCCGGAAAACTGCGAACATAGTAGTCAATGACCCAAGTTGAAATGGCGTAGTTACCGAAAGACCCGAAAGAAATCCCCAAGCACATGCCCCACCATGTAGGAATCGATAGTAACTGCTTCAATGATGCCATTACCTTGGGTTTGTCGGCGGTTTGGCTTTGTTCGGTCTCCACCACCGCGGCTTGCTGGCGCACCGGTTCTACAACAGTGAATTTCAGCAGTAAGGCTAGTGCAATCCCGGGGAGACCAACGCTTATCATGACGATACGCCAGTCGGCGCTTCCCCCTTGCAAGAAAAACGCAGACGCAAAAAATGCCAGCATAATACCGAACGGAATACCAAGAGAATAAATCGCCAGTGCACCAGCTCGCTTTTCCTTGGGAAACAAGTCGGAAATTATGCTGTGTGAGGGTGGAGAACCACCTGCCTCGCCGATCCCGACGCCGATTCTCGCCAACGCTAACTGAAGATAGTTCGTAGCAAGCCCAGATAGCGCCGTGAAACCACTCCATAATGTGAGAGACACAGCAATGATGTTGACTCTACTGTAACGGTCAGCCAACCAAGCGATGGGAATTCCAACCACTGTGTACAACAAGGCAAAATAAATCCCTTTCAACCAGCCTAATTGGGCATCATTCAGCCCCATATCAGCTTGAATGAAAGGCGACAAAATACCTATTATTTGCCGATCAATGAAGTTGAATGCATAGACCAAAGTCAGTATAAAAAGCACGTAGTTTCTATAGCCATTGGAAACTTGTGCGGTGTTATTACTGGCAACCGCCGTTTTATCCATCGTATTAGCGCCTTATCAGTTTTTTTACACTATACGGTGGCGGCGAATATTCGCACAACTAAATGTTAATTATTTGTGAACATAAATGAAATGATTGGCGTGAGCGCCAGAATGTTCTATTATCACATCAAACTCATCCGACCAGATACTTATTATGCATGTAGATGAATTATTAAATTTGCCCGCCGTAAACCAAACGGCACAAACCACTTGGATTCACAGCGACGTTGTTGTGCCTGAAGACTGGGCGCAAGGGCGTACAAGTTTCGGTGGTATCTCAGCGGCACTCGTTTATCAAGCTATCAGTCAACATCTCGAAGACGACCGAGTACTGCGCTCTTTCACCACCAATTTTGTTGGCCCACTTAACGTTGGTGTACCGTTTTCGATTGAAGTGGAGCTGCTGAGAACAGGTAAAAACGTATCGCAATTTATTGGTAAAGCGGTACAAGATGGAAAAGTAGCCGTGTTTTGTCAGGCATGCTTTGGTGTGCCAAGAGAATCTTCAATACGTGTGGAGAATTCAGATACTCACAATATGGAAGTGCCGAAAAAAGGAAAGTTCATCCCGCAGATACCCAAAGTGACTCCCAAATTTTTGCGCCACTTTGATTTATCCATCGCCAAAGGTGGCTTGCCATTTACCCGGCAAAAAGAGGCATTAATTCACGGTTGGATGCGCTTTAAAGAAGCACCAGCGTCTATCACTGATGCGCATATCATTACCTTGATAGATGCTTGGCCGCCTACGTTACTCCCCATGTTGAAGTGGCCTGCGCCGGCCAGCACAGTCAGTTGGAACCTAGAGTTTATTCACCCACACCGGCCCATCAAAGGCGAGGACTGGTTTGCTTATCAAGCTGACACGAGACAAGCAGCAGATGGCTACGGCCACACTGAAGCAACAATTTGGGATATGCACGGCGAAGTCATTGCAATCAGTCGTCAGACTGTAGCCGTATTTGACTGAGCTCTGACAGATAAAAAACGCCGCGATGGACCAAGTTCATCGCGGCGTTGTTGTTTGACAACAGATCAGTACAACATGTAAGCACTTGGGTTAAACAAAGAAATCACGCTAATGCATTGTAAATTCGTAATATCCAATGCATCTTCCAAATCTTCCCTATTCAGCGATAGCCTATCGTGCATGATTTCTTCCAAGTTGTTGTAACTCGGATAGATATCTGGATGCACATTATCTAACGCCAATACGTAGGAGAGTTGTAAAATTTGGGCATCGAGGTTGTGCTCAGTCAAGGCTGGGCTGTGAACCTGCCCTATTGGAGCAAAAATCGACGAAGGAATCCCCCATTGTTCTATGAGGTGGGCAGACAATTCGGCGTAGGTAAACCCTAATATTGCTTGTTGCAGTTGAGCTGGGGTGACTCTGGCATTATACGCTAGGCAACGCTGTGCCGCTTTGGGTGCCATAGACACTACCACTAGCTCGCCTATGTTGTGCAATAGACCTGCGACAAACAATCTCTCAGCTTCGCGAATTCGCTTACCTTCTGCAAAATATTTGGCTAACAAACCACAGCTGACGCTTTGCTCCCAATATTTGTCTAAATCGATAATTTTGCTTTCGACATCGCTAAACGTGTTACTGACACCATATGCCAAGGCCAGGTCATAGGCAGACCGTGTACCAATCACTTGAACGGCTTTACTGATTGTCTCAATCTTATTTGGGAATCGGTACAAAGCACTGTTGGCGACTTTCAGAAGTTGCGCACTTAACCCAGGATCAAAAGCAATGATATCAGCGATGTCGTCCATGCTGGCAGCACTGTCATCCATACATTCTTTAAGCCTGGTGACTGCATCAGGAAGAACAAAGATTTCACTGGCCTTTTCGGCCAAATCGCGCGCTTTCATAACGGCATAATCTCCACATTTTCACCTCTCTTCCCAGAAGTGCATACTCATTAAAAACAACTACCTATCCATGAGTAGATCAATAGAGTAATCGAAGTGAAGCGATAAAGCTCTACATAATAAGTCTATTAAGATATAGCTATAGATACCTATAGCGTCAAATGCATACAGCCCTGATGTGATAGACTATTGATTAGTCGGAAGATATTTAGTGGCTACCTTTTCTTGCTTTCCAATCAGGTATGGCGTACTGACATTAACCATTCAAGTTTTGTACAACTTGAGCACATTTTGCCGCGTCACTGGCTGGCAACAAAACGGCCAATATCAAAAGCACTTAAAAAACAGAAATATCACCAATAAACCCGATAATTTGGCTTAGAGTCCTAGTTGTTCTCGCAACGATTTGCCATCTACTCCAGGAAATCGCCCCTGTGCCTCAAACGCGTTTTCAGCGTCGTGAATAAGGCCGCATATTCTTTTAACGAGAGGACACGATACACCCGTCAGCTTCCCCGCTCGAGCGACGGCACCATAGAGAAACTCTACTTCAGTGAGGTGACCACTGTGCAAATCCCACCACATAGAAGTTTTTACGGTTGGATCTATCTTTAACATTTTATTGGCAACCAACTTAAATACAAACGTCGGAAGCTTTAAAATTTTGGGGATCATCGTCGCTTGCACGGCAGTCAACTTGATTAATTTAATCTCTTTGGCTTGCGCAACGGCAATCACCTCTTCCATCAAACCTGCTACGACAATGCGGTAGTCTCGGTTTTCTAACATCGTCTTGACTGGCACATTTGCCAGTGCATTAACCGCGTTCCCCATATTAAGCTGCAGTTTAGACCAGAGTACCGAAGCCATATCATTATGAAGAGTTAAATCAAGAACAGGCGAGTTAAACTGTCCTACGAATCGATTGAAGTTTATCGCACTGGGGTTGTGCTCTATTGTCAAAGCACCGGGTGTCCCTCTGTGAAGGCGGTTGTCTGGTTCTATGGTGACATTAAACGGCACCATCGCCCGAAGCACTGTGTTGTCGGGGAAAGCGCGGCGAATATCATCATCACTATCGAGCCCATTCTGGCAGCACACAATGACGGAATGAGGTTTTACATAGTGCTGCAAATCACTAACAATACTTGCTACTGCTGTGCACTTAACAGTAAGCCATATTACATCAGCAGTGTAAGTAGACTCACTCGCAACACAAGCTTCAACATCACCGTGTCCAACACTGGTTAGGTGGCCCTCAACATCGCTCAGTGACAAGCCTTGTTTGATTCTCTCTAACCATGTTCCTCTCGCAACCATCAAAGTACGCTGATTCGTCAGTGTTAACGCCACCCCGATATAAGAGCCAATCAGGCCACTGCCAAACACTAGATGATTAAGCGACATAAACATACCCCGAGGTTTTTGCTCATGGTAAACTTCCCCACCAATTCCGTCCACTGACACTTTTCCCGACAACGCTACAATGAGCACGACAAAGCACATCGCTATTATTGGTTACGTTTGGCCAGAACCCGATTCTTCAGCTGCCGGTCAAAATATGACAAACCTTTTGAATCTATTTGTAGAAGCGGGTTGGCACGTCAGTTTTATTTGTGCGGCAAATGACAGTATCCACGCGCCAGAATTAACCTCCATGGGTGTCACCCCTTACCTTACCTTTATTAACGATGATAGTTTTGACACCTTGATTAGCGATCTCTCTCCTGATCTCGTCATCTTCGATCGCTTTATGATAGAGGAACAGTTTTCATGGCGGGTTAAACGGGCTTGTCCAGACGCTATGCTTGTACTTAACACCGAGGATTTACACAGCCTGCGCCATGCTCGCCAGATAGCGGTAAAAGCGGGCAGCAACGCACGTGATGCGGTCCTGAATAATGACATGGCTTTGCGCGAAGTCGCCGCTATCCTGCGTTGTGACATAACACTGGTCATTTCGCGTGCCGAGCTAGCACTGCTGTGCCAACACTATGGCGTTTCGCGTACACAGCTACTGTATTTCCCTCTTCACCTTCCCGATACAACCGCCAAATACCCCAGTTTTTCGGCCCGGGAGGGGTTCATGACCATCGGTAATTTCAGGCACGAACCAAACTGGGATTCAGTCCGCTATATTCGAGAGCAGCTGTGGCCCAGTATTCGCAAGCAGCTCCCTGAGGCGAAATGTTATATCTATGGTGCTTACCCGGCCAAGAAAGTGACAAACCTGCACAATGAGAAGCTTGGTTTTTTAGTAAAAGGTTGGGTAAACGATGCCCATGAAGCAATTTCACAACACCGGGTGATGTTAGCGCCTTTGCGCTTTGGCGCGGGTATTAAGGGTAAATTAATCAGTGCTATGCAGACGCGCACTCCCAGTGTCACAACGTGGGTGGGAGCCGAAGGTTTTTGTGAAAACACGCCGTGGCCAGGGGCGATTGCCAATGACCCCAAAACCCAAATTCAACAGGCTATTTCACTCCATCAAGAACAAAACCTATGGGAGAATGCGGTATCAAGTACAGTGAACGTACTGAACGAATATACTAACAATGGCACAGGCAGAAGTGCATTACTGCCAGCCATAGATGAAGGGCTACGCAACCTCAAAGCATTACGGCAAGCCAACTTCAACCAACAAATGTTGTGGCATCATACATTGCGCAGTACCCAATTTATGGGACAGTGGATTACGGCAAAGAATCAGGTGATTGAATAGCCTTAACGACCTGTGTAACACCATTGCCCCGAGATTCACTGAGGTAACGCTGCATCCCAATCTCGCTCAGATAGGCTTCAAAATCAAAGTCGACGAGTTCAGATAGCGTCAACGTCTCTGCCTTTTCAATAATAATAGCCAATACGCCTCTTATTATTTTACTTGGCGAAAAGGCGCGTACCGTAATTTGATCGTTAAGCATAGTTATCTTTAACCAAACGTCACTCTCGCACCCTTTCACATAATTACTCTCAGTGCGTTCGTGTTCGGGTAATGTCGACAACACCTTGCCCGCCAGCATTATCTGACGCAAGGTGTTATCCCAGCCTTTAGCTGTTCGAATAAGCCCAGCCAATTCCGCCATAGCCATTAATCATTTTTCTCAGCTTCAGACCAGCTATCAGCCAATGTCGAGGCGGGCAAAATCATGTTTTCGTCTTTGCCAGCAAATGGAAATGCCACTATCGTCGTGTTGTTTGCTTCTAAACCCGGTGCCCAGGTAGACACAAAAGTGTCGATATCAACCACTTGTGGCTGCGCCACCACCCCATGTTCATTTTGCCAGTTAACGGCAAAGTCTTTGTGTGGCCATACGGGTAAACTCAAATCCGTGTCGGTCTCCATCATGATGAACCCTTGTTCGCCCTGCAGCATCCAAATTTCACCTGCGTTTTCACAATACATGATTAGCAGCTCTAAGCGCTCCTCAGCACTGAGGTAACTTGCCTGTTTAATCATACTCTCGCTGAGAGATTCGGTTACGGTTTTTGGGAACATATTGCGCTCTTTTGTCGCTGAATTTGCGCGGATTCTAGCCCACGTCGAGCATAATGCCAAATGTGAATTGCCTAGCGGCATTTTTGCCACAAAAGCTGATTGAAAATCAACCAATCATGATTTACTCTTTCGGATAGCTTTACCAATACCGCGACAAATATAACTAGATAGCAGGGACGATATGGTTACTCGGTGGTTAGTAGAACATCTTTATGATTTCAGCGCGTTTACAAGCCGTAAGCTCAACACACTTATTTTTTATACTTTTGCACTGGCCATCGCCAGTTCAGCTGGCATTGGCTATCTAGGACTAACGCTGTTTGCCCCAAATTATAATATCGAGCCCGCACTGCCCCAGTCTATTTCAACGCTGTATACTCAAGTTCATCAAGGCCATCAACTCACTGAACAAGAGTTTAAAACGCTTTTCAAGTTCTACACCGTGCAATGGGAAGACGCTAAGCGGCACACCCTTGCGCTAGAAAATGACAAATCACTGCGGTCTGTCACCTATAATGTGCAGGCTAAATGGCGTGGTATTCCAATGGTGGCATTGTTCCCTTACATCGGAGCAAATCATCAACATCTCGCCGAAATCGCACGAACTACCGAGCCCAACATTGCGCCGATTTTAAGACAAGTCTACATCAGTGCGGGTTGGCATAATCGCGCTGATGAAATGTACAAGCTCATGCTGGACAATAATCTGATAGGCAATACTGTACATTACGACTAAATAAGAATGGCGTTTCGCTTAGTTCTGTACAAGGGTTAGCGGTAAGGAAAAACTCTTCACACTAAGCAGTGGTGATAGCTGGACCCGATCTGGTACACTCATGATATCTATTCCGTGTACTTTGAGACCAATGAAATTCATCTCTTTTAATATCAATGGCATTCGTGCCCGCCTTCATCAGCTAGAAGCCCTAATTGAAAAGCATCAACCCGATGTGATTGGCTTGCAAGAAATAAAAGTTCACAACGAACAATTTCCAATCGATGCCGTACAAGCAATGGGATATCACGTGTATTTTCACGGCCAAAAAAGTCATTATGGCGTTGCCATGTTGTGTAAATCAGAGCCCAAGCAAGTGCAATACGGTTTTCCTACCGATGAAGAAGATGCTCAGCGTCGCATGATCATGGTGACACTGACAATGCCTAACGGCGAAGATGTGACAGTACTCAATGGCTATTTCCCTCAAGGAGAAAATGAAAGCCACGAAACCAAGTACCCTGCTAAACGCAAATACTATGAAGATTTGATGCAGTACTTGTCGGGTCACGATCCAGAACGTGACAATGTTGTAGTCATGGGCGACGTCAATATTTCCCATACCGACTTGGATATTGGTATTGGTGAAGAAAACCGCAAAAGATGGCTACGTACTGGCAAGTGTAGCTTCTTGCCAGAGGAACGCATTTGGCTCAACAGAGTTTTTGATTGGGGCTTAAGCGATAGTTTCCGTACTCTCCATCCGACAACAGATGATAGATTCAGCTGGTTTGATTATCGCTCAAAAGGATTTAACGATAACCGTGGCTTGAGAATAGATTTGATTTTAGCCACACCAAAACTACATGAAACACTGACGGAAGCCGATGTTGATTACGAATTGAGAGGCATAGAAAAACCGTCGGATCACGCGCCAATCTGGGCGACATATAACGTAGGTTAATGTTGAGTACCATTCAAACAATTGGCGTATTGGGTTACGCCATCGCCCTATTCGTTGTAGGAAGGTCCATCAATTGGACCGCTCTTATTAGTGATAAACGCCAACAACATATCGTCTTTGGTGCAACCGCGGCGGTTTTCGTATTATGGATTTTTAGAACCGGTATCTACGAAGGGTTAAATGTTCACTTTTTGTGGTTGTCTGCGCTCACCCTAACACTGGGTTTTCGTTGGTCTGTAATCAGTGCCAGCTTAGCGCTGCTCGGCGTAACACTCGCCGGTATGGAACAATGGACTATGCTAGGCGTGAATGGTTTGTTGGGCGTATTCCTACCAATTGGCCTTACGTACTTAATTTACGTCATCGCATTCCACAAAATTCCACGCCACCTATTCGTTTATATCTTCGTGTGCGCCTTCTTCCCTGGTGCCATTGCCATCGCTGCCAAAATGTTAGCCTTAGGAGGCTATTACACGCTAGATGGCATTCACTCGTGGATGGTCGCAAAAGATAATTACATGATTCTGGTGCCACTGATGCTGTTCCCCGAAGGGCTGCTAAACGGCATGACAATCACTTTGTTGATCATATACAAGCCCGAATGGGTCTACACCTTTCACGACAAGTTTTACATAGACGGGAAGTGATCTAGCGCTATCTTGAGCGGTATCCTTGTACCATAAACGAAAAAAGGCCTTAAATAGGCCTTTTTTGTTAATCCAATGGAACCGACAAAGATTTAGAACAAGGTGTCCATTACATTCGCTAGTTCTGTTTTACCTTCGCGAATCTCTTCTTCAGACAAGCCATTAATCTCATGCGGAAACACGAGCCATTCATCGCTCTCATTCACGTAGTAATCAGGCACGATGTCAGTTTTGTTGTTTTGTGGTTTATACCAAGGGCAGGCAATACGGATATCTTTAGGCAAGTTCAAACGCATCAGCTTTCTGACCTGATTAATCAAGGCTTCCACACTTCTGCCGGAATCGAAGACATCGTCAACAATTAGCAACGAATCGTTTGCGTTGGCGTTTTCTACCAGATAATGCAAACCGTGCACGCGAATTTCCTTCGATTGCTGGTTAATACCGTAGTAAGACGACGTACGCACGGCAATATGGTCTGTTGGTACGTTTTTGAATTCGAAAAACTCTTGTACTGCGATACCAATTGGCGCGCCACCACGCCAAATGCCAATAATGAAATTTGGTCTAAAGCCGTCTTCAAATACTTGTGATGCCAGGCGGAATGAATCTTCCAGAAGTGACTGTGAAGTAATGAATTTCTTTTGCATAGGGGACAACCTGACGAATTTAAAAGATCGCGAGTATAGTGAAAAATTTCAGGGTTTGCACTGTAAATTATTCATTCTGCAAGACTTGGGCAGGCTGTACCTTCAACGCGCGGTAAGCTGGGTAAAGACTCGCGATTACACACAAACCAAAGGCAAACGCGGCCACTACTGATACTTGCATCCAGCGAAGGTCGACAGGAACCCCCTGCCCGTCTGCAGAGAGCGCGAGATTGACGCCAAGTAGCGCCAATATACTGTTTAGCTGTGACGTAATCACCAAACCGAGGAGCAAGCCAATAACAGTGCCTTTTAAACCGTTAAACATGCCGTTAAAAACGAATACCGACATAATGGTTTTCGTCGTCATACCTTGCGTTTGCAAAATCGCGATATCCCCCTGTTTTTCGGTTACCACCATCACTAACGCCGAGACGATATTAAAAGCGGCTACGGTGATTATCAGTAGCAACATCAAAAACATCATGTTCTTTTCCATTTTCACCGCATCAAACAATGGGCCTTGACGAGACCGCCAATTGTCAACGGTCAAGCCATCTTGCCGTAGTTGGGTGTCGAGAGACTGATAATCAAAAGCATCTTTTAGAAAAATACGGCTTGCCGGTGGTGTTCCCTTGCGCTGGCGCATTAGTCGAGACAGGTCTGCCTGATGCATGTAGATAACCTTGTCATCCAGTTGGCTACCAACGCTGAACACGCCGGCAATGTTAACTAAGCGCTGGCTGGGCATTCTGCCAAAAGGGGTATATACACTGGCTCCACTGACCATCAAGCGCAACGTGTCTCCCGGTCTCACCTCTAATTGCATGGCGAGTGCTCGCCCCAAAATGACAGAAAATTCACCCGCTTGAAGCTGAGTAAAATTGCCTACCATCATATGGTCAGCGACGATACTCAACGCCTGCATATCGCTGGGGGTAACGCCTTGTAACTGTACTCCACGCAACCCAAATCGCGATTGGGCGACGCCCTCATTCTCCAAGTACGCCGAAACGGCTAACACATTTTCATCAGGCGGTAGTGTCAAATCTTCGGGCGCAACTCGCTCAACGACGATATGAGGCACAATGCCTAAAATCCGTTTTTTCAGCTGACCTTCGAAACCATTCATAACCGATATGACGATAATTAACGCGGCTAAACCCAGTGCAATACCTGCGACGGAGAAGCGATTGATAAATGACACGAAACTATTTTGTTTGCCAGCGCGGGTGTAGCGCATGGCGATAAAAGCCGAAAGCGGGTGATACATGATTCGTTATTTTATTGTGATGATTGAGCCACGCTGCCGATAACAGTAACAAGCCGAGATAATGCTCTCGATGTCTCATTTTTCGACAGTTTTTGAGATAACAATTACTTATGCTACACGCATAATACGTGTAAGCTAAAGACCGTACAAGACGAAGTAGCAGGAGTCAAAGATGGAATCACTCACGTTAGCAGAGAAAACCGCCCAGTTTGAAGAGTTTTTCATGATCCAACACGCGGTTAATATCAATGTGACCCCGTTGGCTGATCACACCCAAGTGCCCAGTCCTGAGCACTTAGACAAAGTGATGCCGCCTGCATTCAAGATGGCCAGTGAATTGGCAACGATTGAAGCCCAAGCGCTGCGCCCCCTTCGTCATTTGAGTGATCACGCTTCTGAGTTAGCCGAATACCTTACTCACCAAGCACGCAAGATAGACTTGATGATGTCCTATATTTTGCAACAACAAGACGAAGAGAGTCAGCGTTTTGAAACTCACAAGTTTGGTGGCGGAGGTGTCATTGTTGTCCACCCAAGTTCAGTAGACGTTGGCACCATTGCCGAACTCAAATTGTTTTTGAGCGAAGAGGCGGCGGCAATTTTCTGTTACGGCGAGGTCATTGCTTGTGAAGCGGTAGACGACAACTACCACGTTTCTCTTGCGTTCACATCAATACGCGAACAAGACCAAGAACTCCTCGTCAGAGCGAGTTTGCATTTGCAAACTCAGCAGCTGAGAAAACGAGCGCAGAAAAAATCCCAATCTGCCGATTGATCTTTTACAATCACGCCTCAAGTATTAACCGCCTAACCATAGAAACAGAATTTCAGGTGTCATGACAGCCTCACTACTCGCTTTACCACTCCCCAAAGCCAAATCATCGGCAAATGTGCAAGATCATCAGATTTGGGGGCATCTCCAAGGTAGCAGCCAAGCATTAGCTGTAGCCCAAGCCAGCCATCAGCACAAAGGGCCGGTTATTTTAATAACCGCGGACACACCGAGTGCGTTGAAGCTCGAAAAAGAACTGGGGTATTTTCTCAATGACCACAACCAGCATGTCACCTTGTTTCCCGACTGGGAAACCTTGCCTTATGACATGTTCTCGCCCCATCAGGATATCGTTTCCCAACGCTTGGAAACCCTTTACCGGTTGACCCAAAGAGAACAAGGCATCTTTATTGTGCCAATCAACACCTTGATGCAGCGATTGGCGCCTGTCGACTATCTAGGTCAATACCTACTCATGTTGGAGACGGGGCAAAACCTAGACCGTGATAACTTTCGGCGAAAATTAGAGCTAAGTGGCTATTTGCATGTCAGCCAGGTAATGAGTCACAGTGAGTTTTCAATACGTGGCAGCATTATCGATCTCTTTCCTATGGGCAGCGAGCAACCCTTTAGGTTAGATTTATTTGACGACGAAATCGATTCCATTCGTTATTTCGATCCGGAAACCCAACGTTCGACAGATAAGGTCGATAAAATAAAGTTACTCCCCGCGCGAGAATTTCCAACGGACAAAGCGGCGATCAATCTCTTCCGCCAACAGTTTCTCGATAAGTTTGACGCGAACAATAGTCAAGAATCGGTATTTTCTCAGGTCTCAAAAGGTACCATGCCAAGTGGCGTTGAATACTACCTGCCTTTGTTTTTCAATGATACGGCTACGTTATTTGACTACCTTCACCCCGATGCATTACTGCTGCTTCACGGCGATATCAATGACGCCAGTGAGTTTTATTGGGCAGATTTGTCCGAGCGTTACGAACAACACAGGTATAACTTAGCGCGACCATTGTTATCTCCTGCTGAGTTATTCATTCCCGTTAATGACTTGTTCGGGGCGATAAAACAATGGCCAAGAGTCTCTTTAACTGATGCTCTGCCCGATGACAAAGCTGGTCGACATGACATGCAATGCCCAAGGCTTAACGACATTGCATTTAATCCGCAAAAGAAAGACCCCGCTCTGAGGCTTACGCAAACCCTCAAAGAAGCTCAGGACAGAGGCGCCAAAGTATTGTTTTGCGCGGAATCTGAAGGGCGTAAAGAAAACCTATTAGAATTACTGGGCAAGGCCAAAATTCACCCGGTAAACATCGATAGTTTCGATGCGTTTCTCGCTAGCCACGACGCCATTGGTATTTCGATTGGAATGGTGGAGCACAGCTTTACTTGGCACAATACGGATGGCGAATTACTGTTCATCACAGAAACAGAATTACTCGGACATAAAGTCAGCCAAAGACGTCTTCGTGAGAGCCGTTCCAGCATTGACGAAAGTGCTATCATTCGCAATTTGGCAGAGCTTGCTGTTGGGCAGCCGGTTGTCCATTTAGATCATGGTGTTGGGCGTTACTTGGGGTTACAAACTCTGGATGCTGGCGGCGTTGCAACTGAATATCTGACCATTGAGTACGCCAAACAAGCGAAACTGTATGTTCCCGTTTCGTCATTGCATTTAATTTCACGCTACAGTGGTGGCGACCCAGATACCGCACAAATTCACAATTTAGGTTCTGAAGCCTGGACCAAAGCAAAACGCAAAGCGGCGGAAAAGGTCAGAGATGTCGCAGCTGAACTACTCGATGTGTACGCAAAGCGCGCCGCAAAACCTGGCTTTGCCTATGGTATTGAATGGGAAGATTATCAGTCTTTCGCTGACAGTTTTCCATTCGAAGAAACTGCCGACCAGTTACACGCTATCAATGCCGTCATTCAGGACATGGGTAGCCCTCAAGCGATGGATAGATTGGTCTGTGGCGACGTTGGATTCGGTAAGACTGAAGTGGCTATGAGAGCAGCATTCTTGGCCGCCAACCAAGGCAAGCAAGTCGCTATTCTGGTGCCAACGACTCTGCTCGCACAACAACATTATGAAAACTTCAAAGATCGCTTTGCAAACTGGCCGTTTAATATTGAAGTAATGTCTCGCTTTGTCAGTGGCAAAGCTCAGAAGACAGTGATCGACGGTATTGCTTCGGGTAACGTCGATATCATTGTAGGCACGCACAAACTGCTACAAGACGACGTAAAGTTTGCCGATTTGGGCTTGGTGATCATTGACGAAGAGCACCGCTTTGGCGTAAGGCAGAAAGAAAAATTTAAGGCATTGCGCGCAGATGTTGATATTCTCACTCTGACAGCGACACCCATTCCTCGTACATTGAATATGGCAATGTCAGGAATGCGAGATTTATCCATCATTGCCACCCCACCGGCGAAGCGCTTGTCGATCAAGACTTTTGTTCAGCAAAGAGACAAGGCAGTAATACGCGAAGCCATCATGCGTGAAATTCTTCGTGGCGGCCAAGTGTACTTCTTACACAACGAAGTCGACTCCATAGAACGCACGGCCGAAGAGATTGCTGAAATTGTACCCGAGGCCCGCATCGCAGTCGGACATGGTCAAATGCGTGAACGTGAGCTGGAAACCGTGATGAGCGATTTCTACCATCAGCGATACAACGTGTTGGTGTGCACCACTATTATTGAGACCGGGATTGACGTTCCGACGGCGAATACCATCATAATGGATCGCGCAGACCACCTTGGCTTAGCACAATTGCACCAGCTACGTGGTCGTGTGGGTCGTTCTCATCACCAAGCGTATGCCTATTTGTTAACGCCTCATCCCAAACGTATGACCAAGGATGCCAAAAAGCGGCTTGATGCCATCGCGGAACTGGAAGATCTGGGTGCAGGCTTTGCGTTAGCCACACACGATTTAGAAATTCGCGGTGCTGGCGAATTACTTGGGGACGATCAATCAGGACAAATCGCTTCTATCGGCTTCACCTTGTATATGGAAATGCTAGAACAAGCAGTGACGGCGCTTAAAGAAGGAAAAGAACCCACTCTAACCGAATCATTGAGTCAACATACCGAAATTGAGTTGCGAATTCCGGCGTTGCTGCCAGAGGATTACATCGCTGATGTGAACACGCGCTTGTCTTTGTATAAACAACTCGCATCTTGCAAAGATGCGAGAGAGATTGATGAATTTCAAATTGAGTGTATCGATAGGTTTGGTTTGTTACCTGATGCGGCGAAAAATCTCATCAAGGTCGCTAAATTGAAGTTGCAAGCTGAAGCCATTGGCATTCTTAAAATAGAGTTGAGCGGTAACGGTGGTACGATGGAGTTCAAGGACACAACAAAAGTTGACCCGGGTTACATCATTCAACTGGTTCAAACTCGCCCCCAAGAATTTAAATTTGAAGGTAGCCAAAAACTGCGATTAACCAAGAAAACCGAGACGGCGAGCGACCGTTTAGGTATGGTAGAGAAGGTAATCGGTGATTTAGCCAAGGAGACGCAAAAGTAATGCAAATTAAGGCGTGGTTGTCAGGGGCACTACTTGTACTTAGCAGTGCGAGCCAAGCTGCAGATGATTGGTGGTTTGATGTTGAGGTTATTGCTTTCAAACGCAATGTCGATATCAATGCGCTTCAAGAGCAATTTCCCTTGTCACAAGATTTTAGTGACGTTCAGTATACGTGGGACGTGATATCTCAATCACTTTACCCTGACATTGCTTGGGTAAAACAAAACCTTGGGCAGTGTGATACTCCCATCAGCCCGATTTGGTACGACACGCCCTCTTTGGAGGATATTGGTGCAATGTACGAGTCTTGGCGTCAATCACTGACGCCAGAAGCGCTTGCTGCGCATGACGAGGCTCAGGCCTTGTTGGAGGGCAATGAACAGGCTCAAATGATTGCTGAGGATTTGTTACAACAAACAGAAGCGCTTAACGAGACCATACCCGCCCCGTCTGAGACAGTATTAGTTCCCGTTGACGACACGGGCGACCTGCTTTGGTCCGGTGATCTCATCGCTGAACAATGGCTCTATTTCCATGGCCCCAAGGCTTACGATAGTGCAGTATTTGCAGCCACACTAAAAGACTGTAATCCCGCCACTGACTGGCTACAATTTGACGGTTCCCAGTGGGTTCGCCACATCACCGACAACCGTCTGCCTGATTTAGCTCGCACGCCGATAGTTGTGATGGGTAAAGACTGGGACCGCTCAGTTCAGCCTCATGCTCTAAGCGAAGAACAATTCGAACTGGCTGAATTATCTAAACAGATTCGCTGGAGAAAAGGCTTAGAGCGAATCTTACATGTTGCATGGCGTCAAGAAGTCAAATTCGGCCAAGACGAGGCCGATACTGTGCGCTTGTTTGCCGGAACTAACTTCGCTGAGCAATATGATGGTGATGGCAAGGCGCGAGTTATCGATGTTGCAATAGATAGCGCTCAAGCCTTTACGCCAATTGAAGAAAACACCGTTTCCGAACCCGTTATTGTGCCCGCTGAGCAAGACATTTTTAGCACTATCGATGACATCGCACTTGAACATCCAACTGTACCCTTTGCGCGTTTTACGCAATTAGAGCAGGATTTAGGTACTGAAGAAGCAAACGACGCGGCGCGTTCTCCAATTTGGGAACTCGATGGCGGAGTAAAAATCTTTCTGAAGTACATCAATCGGGTGCCTTATTTGCACATAGACAGTCAATTAGCATTTAGGCAAGCGACTTTGATTGAATCCGACGCACAAAATAACGCAACGTCAGAACAGCAATATCAGCTCGTGTCTGTCCCCTTCAATCAATTACGTCGGGTGATCAGCAAGCAAGTTCATTACTTTGACCATCCGTTGTTCGGCTTTGTGATTGAATTACGTCGCTACCAAAGGCCAGCCGCAGAGCAAGAACCTGAGGGCACCGTTATACAATAACGGTGTTCAGCCTTTTCATTGCATTAGCATAGTTGAGTTTAGCGTCAGCTGACAACGTCCTGTTGACCAAACGCTCACGGCGATTGTTTTGATCATATTCGCGAGATAAGTTATCTAAAACCTCAGCGGCCCCTTGTGGGTGATTACACACCAAGACCATGTCGCACCCTGCTTCCATTGCGGCTTCAGCTCTTTGTGTGAAACTACCGGTGGCAACTGCACCTTCCATTGATAAATCATCAGAAAAGATAACGCCATCAAAAGCGAGTTGCTGGCGCAACACCGTTTGCATCCAGTACGGAGAGAAACCCGCTGGTTTGTCGCATAACTGAGGATAAACCACGTGTGCGGGCATAATAGCATCAAGGGCGTTTTCAGCTATCAACTGTTTAAACGGCAATAAATCTAACGCCTCTATCTCTTGAAGGCTTCGGTCATCAATAGGACTGGCAATATGGGAGTCGGCCTCAACGCTACCATGGCCTGGGAAATGTTTGCCTGTCACTGGCATGGACATTTCATGCATCCCCCCAATGAGTTGCTCAGCGAGCGCTATCACCTCTTGAGGCGAAGCGCTGAAACTGCGATCGCCAATAACGTTAGAGATACCATCCACATCAAGAACCGGCGCAAAACTCAAATCAATATCCCATTGTTTTAACTCGTAAGCTAATACCCGCCCACAATCGATGGCGATATCTTTGCTGCTATAGCGACTCGTCGCCAAAGCACTGATCGCCCCCATTGCCGGAATGGAAGTGAACCCTTCGCGAAAACGCTGCACTCGGCCACCTTCGTGGTCAACTGCAATCATAATGTCGCCCCTTGCTGCGCCCCGAATTTGTTTTACTAAGTGCGCTAGTTGAGCCGTATCAAAATAGTTTCGAGTAAACAAAATCACGCCACCTGTCGTGGGATGTGCAATCATTTCTCGTTCTTCTGCAAGTAATTCCTCGCCACGGCAATCCAACATTAATGGCCCCATGCGCTCCCCTCTATTCTTGTTATTAGAAGTCTACTTGTTAACATTTCGTTATCAGTGCTTCATTTCATTTCGGTGAGTCGGTAGGATAGAGAAAAAAACGGAGTAACTCACGTGCTAAATTGGATTAAATGGGCATTGATCACCCTTGTTGGTCTCGTTGCGGTTGGGAGTTTAGCTATCTACTTTGCCTTGATTGGCAGTTTACCCTCCCTAGATGGCAATATTTCTTCTTCAGCTGTTGGCGCGGATGTCAAAATAGAAAGAGACAGCTTGGGCCACGCTGTAGTCAGTGCTGATACGCTCAATGACGCCGTGTTTGGATTGGGCTATGCTCACGCCCAAGATCGGTTGTTTCAAATGGATGCCCAACGCCGAGCCGCTGCGGGGGAATTGTCTGAGTGGCTAGGAAAAGGCTTGTTAGACGTCGATAAGCGCGCTCGTTTCCACCAATTTAGAAAACGGGCCAAACTCATCGTTGCTAACTTGCCCCAATGGCAAAAGGACGTATTGGATCACTACGCTGCTGGTGTCAATCAAGCGATATCGGAAATGTCAGTGTTACCATTCGAATACCTCTTAACCCAATTTGATGTCAGCCCTTGGCAACCAGAAGACTCGGTTCTCGTTGCCTTCAGTATGTACATGAGCTTACAAGCTAGCCAAGTCGACCGAGATCTCGCACTGTCGGAAATTGAGCGAGCTTACGGTGAAGATATGGTGGCGTTTTTAACTCAACCTAGCCAGTACCAATCTGCCTATGATGGCAGTATTGATGTGAAGTCTCCTGAGATTCCGAGCCTCACCCCATCAGCACTTGCATATCTTCACATCGAAGAACCCCTCGATATCGGTAGTAATAACTGGGCAGTCACCGGTGCCTTAACGGCCACACAAGCAGGTATGTTGGCTAACGACATGCACTTGGGGCTCCGCGTACCGATAATTTGGTATAGAGGCCAAATTAACTACCAAGAAAACGGTCAAAATGTCCAAGTTACGGGCGTAACCTTACCCGGCTTACCCGGCGTTGTTGTCGGCACTAATGATTATATCGCATGGGGATTTACCAATGCGAATTTAGACAATGTCGACTGGATTGTATTGGACTCAGACACCCCATCGCAGGTAGAAAAGGAGATCATAAAAACCCCTGATGGCGATGTACAATTTGATATCGAGATGAGTGAGTTTGGTCCGGTCAAAACCATTGACTCAAAACGCTATGCATTGCAATGGGTAGCGCATCAGCCGTATGCCGTTGACTTAGATATTATGGAACTTGGCGTTAAAACGTCAATTGAGCAGGCGCTTCCCGTTGTTCATCGGATTGGCATCCCTGTGCAAAACGTGACTATGGTCGACAGACACGGTAACGCCTCATGGACGCCGGGTGGTGCCGTCACCGCGAGAAAAAAACCAACCATGTCCGCCATACCACAATCAGCCTATTCAGCGCTGTGGAAAGAAGACGAGACTGAGCTGCCCGTCAACTTAAACCCTGAACATGGCCGTATTTGGACCGGTAATGCGAGAGTCATTTCAACGGACGACCTCGGCCGCTTTGGTGATGGTGGCTATGCGATGGGCGCCCGGCAATTACAAATTCGAGATCGAATGTTTGAGTTTGAGGAATTTGATGAAGCGCGTTTTTACGCCATCCAACTCGATAACGAGGCCCGATTTATCGAACGTTGGCATGAAAGGCTGCTAACACTGCTCAAAGCCAGTGACAAAGACTACAGTATTGACATCACCGCTCTCGAAAATTGGGGTAAGTGCGCTTGCCCTGAATCTGTTGGTTACACCTTAGCTCGGCGTTTTCGTTCTCAAGTGACTAACGCTCTGCTATCACCACTGGCCAATCATTTGGAAGAGAAAGGGCTGAGCTTGTCGCCAGTGCTACGACATACTGAACCTGCGATTAGAACCATATTGGAACAGCAACCTGACAATTGGTTACCCAGCGATTTTAGCGACTGGCAGTCATTTCTGCTTGCGCAGTACGACGATAGCAAGCAACAGCTGGTCGATGAGTTCGGGGAAAGTGAAGACTTGTCCTCGCTCAATTGGGGACGGGTAAATGCCCTCAAAGTTCAGCACCCCATTGCAGCTCAACTCCCGATTGTAGGAAAACACCTCAATATGGTGGAATATCCTGGATTCGGAGATAGTTATATGCCTGCGGTTCAGGGGCCGGCTTTCGGCGCCTCAGAGCGTTTATTCGTGCAACCCGGCCATTTGGACAAGGCCATTCTAACATTACCTGGAGGCCAGTCAGGCCATCCATTATCGGATTACTATCGAATTGGGTTTGATGATTACGTCGAACAAAGACAAACGCCTTTGTTACCTCAAACCATTGTTCATACGCTGACCATTACCCCTGCGGGCTGAGGCTTCAATGACACCAGCGATTAACATGCTGATTGATAAGAAGCTGCCTCACCAAGTATTGAAGTTTGTTCATCAACCCGGTGCTGGCAGCTTCGCAATGGAAGCAGCGCAGAAACTGAATATTGACCCTGCCCAAGTGTTCAAAACACTGGTAGTAGAAACAGACGATGGGCGCCTTGCCGTGGGCGTTGTTCCGGCAGATCGAATGTTAAATTTAAAACAACTAGCAAAAGCCCTGGGTTGCAAAAAAGCAGCGATGGCCGACAAGACCAAGGTAGAGAGAACGACTGGATACATCATGGGTGGTGTTAGCCCACTTGGACAAAAGAAGCAACTACCTACGGTATTAGACGCCTCTAGCCAATCTTTCGACACTATTTTAGTCAGTGGCGGTAAACGTGGGCTGGAAATTCAGATTTCTCCATCGAGTTTGTGCCAACTGCTGAATGCAAAAGTCGCCGAAATTGGAGCGTATTGACCGTTGAACACCCATTTTCATTCTTTGTTTCGTTGGCATAGAGGCCGCCAAAACAGTGGCTATGACAAGATGCTGTTGTTGTTCTGCAAATGGGGATTAAAATTTGATGTGTATTTGTTGCGTTTTCATCAAGGGAGTGAAATCCCAGCTCATACCGATCCAGTAAAAGCCGGCCGACATTACCGATTAAACATTGTATTGGTCAATGCTCAAAAAGGCGGTGAATTTCACTGCAGCAATCCAATTTTCGAAACCAAGCGAATCAAATTGTTTCGCCCCGATATTAGTGAACACAGTGTGACTAAAGTCGAGATGGGGCGTCGTTATCTGATCAGTATCGGGTGGTTGCGCGCTAACTAGTGCTACCTTGTTGTTTTGCTTTTTTCACGTGGTACATGTTTTCGTCGGCTTTATTCAACCAGCGTTGAATATGAGATTTATGGTCTTCGATTAACACCGCACCGATACTGGCGTTAACCTCATTTGCACAAAAGCAAGATGCCAATCGAGAGACTAAATTATCTAGGTCACTTTGGGTGTCACACGAACTTAAAATCGCAAACTCATCGCCCCCCATTCGCGCCGCCAAGTCACTTTCTCTGATAGTCGATTTGATGGCGATGGCTAAAGCTTGAATCGCTTGGTCTCCCGCTTCATGCCCGCCGCTATCATTAATGGCTTTAAGCCCATCTAAATCGAGATAGAGTAAACCCAGATGTTGCTCTGATCGCCGCGCTAATGCCAACCGATGCTCGGCTTCCATCAAGAAGCTACGACGATTCTCGAGCCCTGTAAGATCATCGTGAAAAGCAATATCTGACATCGCCACGAACTGTTCTACCAGTTTCAAGTCCCCTTCAACTAAATCGCGAAGTTGGACCATCAAATCAAGGTACTCGTCTTGATAATTCGTTTCGGCATAATCCATGACACAAATGGTGCCAAAAGCCGTGCCGTCAGGCCAAAACACCGGCAAGCCGAAGTAGGACAAAAAGCCGTCGTTATGTACCTCGGGGTTGGTATCCCAATACGGGTCTAACTTGGCATTACGGACGTAGAGTGCATCCCGAGTTTCGACAATTTTACGGCAAAAAATATTGGTGTCACTGGGAATGAACGCCCCAGCGGGATAAGGATTACTCTTTTGTTTGCAGCTAAGTACCACTTGGTACCCTTGGGAGGTGTGTTGGACCAAGAAGCCAGCGGGCGCTTTGAACACGCGCGACATGACCGAAACGGTGCGCTGCCATTTGTCTAAGGGAACTAAATCCTTTTGCTCTTCTCGTATCCACTTATCATAGTCAATCATTATCGATACAAAGAATGCCTTCGCGAACTGCTGTCTCTCTTTAGTATTACCAAAATCCCAAAAGCTGCAAGTTCAAAATGTATAGGCCTAAAAAAGAATTTGCCATCGACAAGGTTGTGACATCAACCACCTTCAGTGGCTGTGTACTTCTCTAGCCACATTTGTCTCGCGCGTTCGATGTGGCTTGTTTGAACAGGCTCGCTACCGGCTAGGGTTTGTGCCATCTGCTCAATGAGACTATCGCGCTTGAGCAACAGTGCATCAGCTTGTGAAATCAAATCCGCTGCTTCAGGGTACTTTGCCACTAAATCATCGATGGGTAACAGCGCTTTGTAGCGAAGTTCAAATTCATCGTTGAACAAAGAGCGCTTGGCATTGAAACGCAGGTAATCCGCGCATTGATTCGACTTCAAGTAGGCGAGATCATCTTCTGATAATTGGCCGGCCACACCAACCTGATACGCTTGCTCCATCCACTGGGCAAACAATTGCTCGTCTTTATTCTTCACGGCCTGTTTAACGCCGGCCACCAAGTCTGTTGCGGTCAAGATCTGGTCAATAGAAATGATGGGAATCGGTGCCTGTTTCACTTCTGGAGCAGAAGTTTGCGCTAGAAAAACTAAGCGCCCGCCAACAATTGCAGCGATGATAGCCACAACGACAAAAATTTTCTTCATAGTGATTGACTACAATAGGTATCTAGAAGTTAAAAAACAGAAAAACGGGGCTTAAGCCCCGCTTTTATAATGGAACGATCAAATCGGTTTGGCGAGTGCGACAAGTCACACTATGGGGTCGTTTTACTCGGCTGGAGGCTTAGAGTTCTCAACTCGGCTCTTCAGCTTCTGACCTGGTCTAAACGTCACAACACGACGTGCTTTGATTGGAATATCTTCCCCAGTTTTTGGGTTTCTTCCCGGTCGCTCGTTCTTGTCCCTAAGGTCAAAATTGCCAAAACCGGACAGTTTCACTTGTTCACCAGATTCAAGAGCTTCTTTTATTTCTTCAAAGAATGCCTCGACTAAATCCTTAGCATCACGCTTGTTAATACCCAATTTTTCGAATAAGTGCTCAGCCATCTCGGCTTTGGTTAATGCCATAGTTTACTCTCTTAACGCTGCCCCAAACTCAGATTCTAGGCCCTGAACAATTGTATCAACTGCCTGTTGAATCTCCGATTCTTCCAATGTTTTGTCAGGATCCTGCAATACCAGTGATAATGCCAAGCTCTTGAACCCAGGTTCAATTCCCTGACCTTTATACACGTCGAACAAGTTTAGGCCAACTAGTTGATTTACGCCAATTTTTTCGACAAAAGAAACAATATCACCGACACTTAACTCATCTTTAACCAAAATAGCAATATCTCGGCGATTCGCTGGGAACTTAGAAATCGCCTGCGCTTGCGGTAAATCACGAGCAAGTACGTCTTGTAATTTAAGTTCAAATACAAAAGGTCTGCCACTTACACCCAATAATTTATTAAATTGTGGATGCAAGGCTCCCAACCAGCCAATCTCTTTATCATCCAATACGATACGAGCACTCATGCCCGGATGCAAGGCGCTGTGTTGAGCAGTTTCAAAGCGAACTTCTGCCGATTTGCAAGTCAACGCCAGTAACGCTTCAACATCGGCTTTTGCATCAAAGAAATCAACGGCATTGTCGTCTTGATCCCAATGCTCTTTATGACGACGGCCAGCAATTACGCCACCTATGACAGCTTCTTGCGTCACGCCAGAGGGTTCTTGTGCATTAGGAATGAAGCGTAACCCAGTTTCAAACAAACGAATTCGGTTCTGTTGGCGCTTTTGATTGTAGGCACACGAAGCCAACAAGCCAGGCCACGTTGATACTCTCATTACTGACATATCAGCAGAAATTGGATGCGGTAACGTCAATCCATTCATATCGGGGAACAAAGCCGATTGCGCTTTAGGGTCAACAAATGAATAGGTAATGGCTTCATTGTAACCGCGCTGCAACAACACTTGCTTCACAGCATTCAGTGAAAGTGCAGATTCCTGTGCAGGGATCATGTTCAACTGCGCAGTTGGGGCGACATTGGGTATATTGTTGTAGCCATAAACTCGCGCGACTTCTTCAATCAGGTCTTCCTCGATGGCAATATCGAAACGGTAGCTTGGCGCTACCGCTTGCCAACCGTCCTCAGTCGGTGTGACTGATAAACCAAGACGTACAAGAATATCTTCGACTTGACTGTCTTCAACAGTGATTCCCAAAACGCGAGCTAAACGCGTTTTGCGCAATGTGACGGTTGCTGATGAAGGCAATTGTGCTTCGTCAACCGCTTCTATTACTGGGCCAACTTCACCGCCACAGATTTCCAAAATCAGTGCAGTCGCACGCTCCATCGCCGTGGCTTGAAGCGTGTAATCCACGCCACGCTCATAGCGATGAGATGCATCTGTATGTAAACCATATTGGCGAGCACGCCCCATGATTGCATCGCGATTAAAAAACGCGCTTTCTAGCAAGATATCTTGGGTTTCGGTTGTCACACCTGAGTGTAAACCACCGAAAATTCCAGCCATCGCGAGTGGCTTCTCGTCGTCCGCGATGACGAGGGTGTTGGGTTTGAGTTCAGCTTCGCTTTCGTCAAGTAGTACAAGCTTCTCACCTTCTGAAGCATAACGAACTTGAATACCGCCTTTAATCGACGTCAAATCAAACGCATGCATTGGGTGACCGAGTTCAAGCAACACAAAGTTAGTCACATCAACAATAGGGTCAATACTGCGCACACCGCAACGACGAAGCTTTTCAGTTAGCCATAATGGTGACTGAGCCTTTACGTTGACGTTTTTAATTACTCGTCCAAGATAACGTGGGCAACCATCGGGTGCATTCAATACGATTGGCAGTTCAGCGTCGCTTGTCACAGCCACAGCTTCAATTTGAGGTTCGGTGACATCTGCTTGGTTCAACACACCCACTTCACGGGCGACACCGCGAATACCTAAACAATCGGCACGGTTTGGCGTCAGGTCGATTTCGATAGTCTTGTCATTAAGCCCTAAGTACTCTCTAATGTCCTGACCAATAGGCGCATCAAGTGGCAATTCGATAATCCCATCGTGATCATCACTGATACCTAGCTCTGAGAAACTACAAAGCATGCCAAATGAAGGTTCACCACGTAACTTTGCTTTCTTGATTTTAAAGTTGCCTGGCAATACGGCACCAACCACTGCAACGGCGACTTTTAAGCCTTGACGGCAATTTGGCGCACCACAGACAATATCTAGCAATTCGTCTGCACCCACGTTGATCTTAGTCACGCGCAACTTATCGGCATTAGGGTGCTGACCACACTCCACTACTTCACCAATAACGACGCCAGAAAAGTCGCCTGCGACCGCTTCTACACCATCAACCTCTAGGCCAGCCATACTAAGTTGCTCTGCAAGGTCAGCAGTGCTAACTGATGGGTTAACCCACTCTCTTAACCAATTTTCACTGAATTTCATTTGCGTTTTGCCTTAATTGAATTGCTTGAGGAATCGAACATCGTTCTCGAAGAATGCGCGAAGGTCATTAACTCCATATCGCAACATTGTTAGGCGCTCAACGCCCATACCAAAAGCAAATCCTGTGTACTCTTCAGGGTCAATATTCACGGCGCGCAGCACGTTCGGATGAACCATGCCACAACCCAATACTTCTAACCATTGACCATTTTTGCCCATTACATCGACCTCAGCTGATGGCTCGGTAAACGGGAAATAAGACGGACGAAAACGCACTTGCAGTGACTCTTCAAAAAAGTTTTGCAAGAAGTCGTGAAGAATGCCTTTTAACTCAGTAAAGCTTACATTTTTATCTACCATCAAGCCTTCGACTTGGTGGAACATTGGGGTATGTGTTTGGTCGTAGTCATTTCGATAAACACGGCCCGGAGAAATAATGCGCAACGGCGGCTGCTCTGTTTCCATCGTGCGAATCTGAACGCCAGATGTCTGTGTACGCAACATGACATCAGGATTGAAATAAAACGTATCATGGTCGGCTCGAGCTGGGTGGTTAGCCGGAATATTTAACGCATCAAAATTGTGGAAACCATCTTCGACTTCAGGACCCGTTTTAACGGCAAAACCAAGCTCACTAAAGAAAGATTCAATACGTTGAATCGTACGGCTGACTGGATGTAGATTGCCAGGTTGTTCCGTGCGACCAGGTAGAGTCACATCAATCGCTTCGGACGCAAGTTTAGCGTTCATTTCTGCCTGGCGTAATGCGTCACCTTTAACCGTGATTGCTTGTTGGATTTGCTGTTTGGCTTCGTTGATTTTCTGACCCGCTGCAGGACGTTCCTCAGCAGACAACTTGCCCAATCCTTTTAGTAGGTCGGTAAGCTTCCCTTTTTTACCCATGAACTCAACCCTAACTTGGTCAAGTGTGGCTGCATCTTCGGCAGCGTCAACCAACTCTTTTGCTTGGTTGATGATAGCTTCAAGCTCCATGATTTCCCCAATTTGGCATTGTTTTCACATTACTTCGCAGGCCTTATTTTTTCACCGCGCAGTATGCCTAAAATAAAAATGGGTATTCTACACCAGTTGAGTATTTGAACCACCCTAACAAGCTGATTATTACCACTTTTGAGGCATTTTTTACTGAGCGACTCAAACCTACAGGCCTTTACTGCCTAGATTTTGTTCAACACCAGTCTTTTTTACGTCAACACGTGTTTGTAGCCGTTACGTCTTCGAAGCCATGGCAAATGATAAACCACGACAGAGGCAAGAGAATGCGGCTCAGGCAGTTGCACCCCACCCTTGCAAGCGACTACACTGCGGGAGTTAAAGTAAAAGATTGAAAAGATGATCAAGCCGTATTACGACAAAAAACACAGCACAACCCTTACGCTTTTCAGTAAAGCTGGTTTCGCAGAAGACTGGGAATTAGAACGATGCAGCGAAACTGAAGGGATACAAATGCGAGACCTACCGCCATTTTTACGCACGCTACTCATTACCGATGGCACAGTGACTAAACACCTCGAAGCGTATTTTTGGGAGCCGGTAAATGTGAAACCTCTTGCACAATCGTTAAAGCAAACCGAGAGTGAAATTCCTTGGTTACATTTGCAAGCCGATGAAACCGTACTGACTCGTGAAGTCGAATTGGAGGGAGAGCAAAGTAAACACCATTACGCTACTGCATTTTCTATCGTTTGCCCAACCTTGATTCCAGCCCCCTTCAGACAGGCGTTGCTGGATGGCGAAATTGGTATTGGTAAGCTGATTCGCGAGTCAGGAATGGAGTCTTATCGAGAAGTACTTGAAATCGGTGTAACCGACAGTCCCTTATCTAAAGGCAGTGAACAATCTCAGGCCCACGTGTATAGAACCTATCGCATTTTATTAGCAGGCAAAGCGGCAATTCTGATTACTGAACGCTTCCCTCTCGCTATTTTTTCAAGCTGAAACGAAAAACGGCGAGCATCCTGCTCGCCGTTTCCCGAAAGAACTTAAACTTAATTAAAATTTAATTAAGCTAATGCGCCTTTAGCCGCTTCGACTAATGCGCTGAAAGCCGCTTTGTCATGTACAGCGATGTCGGCAAGGATCTTACGATCGATTTCGACAGACGCTTTCTTAAGGCCGTTGATGAAACGGCTGTAAGACATGCCATTTTGACGTGCCGCAGCGTTGATACGTGCAATCCATAGTTGACGGAATTGACGTTTACGCTGACGACGGTCACGATAAGCGTATTGACCAGCTTTAGTTACAGCTTGTACCGCAACGCGATATACACGACTACGTGCACCGTAATAACCTTTTGCCTGCTTTAGGACTTTTTTGTGACGAGCACGTGCGATTGTGCCGCGTTTTACTCTAGCCATTATTCAGTCTCCTACTATTAAACGTAAGGTAGCATGCGCTGTACTAGTGCAGTATCAGACGTATGAACCAATTTTTTGCCACGAAGGTGACGTTTACGCTTAGAGCTCTTCTTGGTCAAAATGTGACGCAAGTGAGACTGTTTGCTTTTAAAGCGGCCAGAACCCGTTTTCTTGAAACGCTTCGCTGCACCACTCACAGTTTTCATTTTAGGCATTGCTAAAACTCCGCATTGTTAAATATCGATGGTCAGTGTGCAGTCACTTCACATCGGTTAAAATTTGTAGCAAGGTGTTGCAGGGTGCAGAATCCCGCAAACTTTAGACCGTTACTACTTCTTAATTGGGGCGAGCACCATGATCATCTGACGACCTTCCACCTTACGGGGGAACGATTCGCAGTTGGCAATGTCTTCCAAATCCGCTTTAACACGGTTTAACAATTCAATGCCAATCTCTTGGTGCGCCATTTCACGACCGCGGAAGCGGATAGTGACTTTGGCTTTATCACCGCCTTCTAGAAAGCGACGCAGGTTGCGCAGTTTTACCTGGTAATCGCCTTCATCAGTGCCAGGGCGAAATTTAATCTCCTTGACCTGAATTTGCTTCTGTTTTTTCTTCTGCTCTTTTTGAGCTTTACTTTTCTCGAAGAGGAATTTGCCGTAGTCCATAACTTTACAGACCGGCGGCTCGGCATTCGGACTAATTTCAACCAAATCTAAGGATGCATCTTCAGCAGACTGTAGTGCTTCGTTAAGCGATACCACGCCTACCTGTTCGCCATCTTTTCCGATAAGTCGAACTTCTCTAGCTGTAATTTCATCGTTAATGCGGGCTTTATCGCCCTGAGCCTTATTGTTAGCGCCTTTAATGTGCTATTCCTCCAAGTACTTAAATCTTACACTTGTTTCTTTCTATATCGTCTTAAGCGAAACAAGTACGACAAAACGCCCCTCGGGGCGTTGATCACTTAATCGTCTTCTCGTTTATTTCTTGTTGGGCCATCGTGATGAATTCATCAAGCGGCATAGAACCGAGGTCATCCCCGCGACGTGATCGAACGGCAACCTGTCCAGTTTCCATTTCTTTATCACCGACAACAAGCATATAAGGAACACGCTTTAATGTGTGCTCGCGGATTTTAAAGCCAATCTTCTCATTTCTCAAGTCCGACTTTGCTCTAATTCCCGATTGTTGCAATTTTTTTACACAATTTTGGGCATATTCGCTCTGTTTGTCAGTAATATTCATCAACACCACCTGTTGTGGTGCTAACCACAGTGGGAAGAAACCGGCAAACTCTTCAGTCAAAATACCAATGAAGCGTTCAAGTGAACCCAAAATAGCACGGTGGATCATTACCGGCACTTTTCTTTCACCGTCTTCGGCCACATACGTAGAACCAAGACGAGCAGGCATTGAGAAGTCCAATTGAATTGTTCCGCATTGCCATGCGCGTTCTAGACAGTCGAACAATGTAAATTCAATTTTTGGACCGTAAAACGCGCCTT
Source organism: Alteromonas sp. 5NS40-0096 (assembly GCF_057544385.1). Classification (NCBI taxonomy): domain Bacteria; kingdom Pseudomonadati; phylum Pseudomonadota; class Gammaproteobacteria; order Alteromonadales; family Alteromonadaceae; genus Alteromonas; species Alteromonas sp. 5NS40-0096. The sequence goes on along the minus strand of NZ_BAAJLQ010000001.1, from coordinate 186,071 downwards.
CGCCGGGTTGATAATCAAAGGTGATGTCATTGGCTTTTAGCGCATCAGCCAAGGCCGCTTCTGATTTATCCCAAATTTCATCCGAACCGATGCGTTTCTCAGGTCGAGTCGACAATTTTACGACGATGTTTTCTTTTTCAAATCCAAACGTCTTGTAAGTGTCGTAGACCATGTCGATGCAACCTGTCACTTCTGCAAGAATCTGTTCTTCTGTACAAAAAACATGAGCATCGTCTTGAGTAAAGCTTCGTACGCGCATCAAACCATGCAAAGAGCCAGAAGGCTCGTTACGGTGTACCACACCAAATTCAGCCATGCGTAATGGTAGATCGCGATAAGACTTTAAGCCTTGGTTAAACACCTGAACGTGACCTGGACAGTTCATTGGTTTCACTGCATAGGTACGCTTTTCAGATTCAGTAGCAAAAATGTTTTCTTGGTACTTGTCCCAGTGACCCGATTTTTCCCACATGCTGACGTCCATGATCAGTGGCGCACGAATTTCATCGTACTCATATTTCACCAACTGTTCACGAGCATAGTTTTCCAATTCTTTGTAGATTGTCCAACCGTCATTGTGCCAGAACACCATTCCCGGTGCTTCTTCTTGCCAATGGAACAAATCAAGCGTCTTACCAATTTTGCGGTGGTCGCGTTTTTCTGCTTCTTCTAAGCGCGTTAAATACGCTTTTAGTTGCTTTTTATCAGCCCACGCTGTGCCGTAAATGCGCTGTAACATTTTGTTGTCGCTATCACCGCGCCAGTACGCACCTGCGACTTTCATGATTTTGAAATGATGACAGAACTTCATGTTTGGAACATGAGGACCACGGCACATGTCAATGTACTCTTCGTGGTGATAAAGACCAGGCTTGTCGTCCTTTGCGATGTTCTCGTCAAGGATTTCCATTTTGTAAGATTCGCCACGCGCTTCAAACGTATCTCGCGCTTCTTGCCAACTGACTTTCTTTTTGATGACGTCGTAGTTGGTCTTAGCCAACTCCAACATGCGCTTTTCGAGCTTTTGCAAATCGTCTTGTGTCAAAGAATGCTCAAGGTCGATATCGTAGTAAAAACCGTTATCAATGACTGGCCCGATAGCCATTTTGACATCCGGGTACAACTGCTTGATAGCATGTCCTAAAAGGTGAGCACAACTGTGACGAATAATCTCTAGTCCTTCGTCATCGCGCGCGGTAATAATTTGTAAGTTTGCATCGCTATCGATCATATCGACCGCATCGACAAGCTCGCCATTCACTTTACCGGCGATGGTTGCTTTGGCTAGACCTGGGCCAATGTCGTTTGCCACATCTAGTACAGAAACTGGGTTTTCGAACGCGCGTTGACTTCCGTCAGGGAGAGTAATTACAGGCATGGAATTTCCTTTACAGTGGTGACGCCTACTCTGCGCCACTTGTGATTAAAAATAAATTAACACTCAGCTTTCCAACCTATTGAAAAGCTGACATACATCGACAAATTCGATTGTGGTTTCGCTAACCGATACCAGTGGTTAGGAGCGACGATTATAACGACTTACCGATGACATGCAATGGCCTAAAAATTTCCCCTTGCGATACGTTGCGATAAATGAAGTTAATCGGCGTCTTTCGTACCATGTTTTAGTGTCTTGCTCGTCATTCAATAACCCACAATAGTCGCAGCGTAGTTAGCTCATATAGACTAGGGGGCGAGGGGCGAATCCCAATATCAACAAACTTCAACATGCCCTAGCAAACCTGCCACTTTTGGCCATACTGTAAGTATCGGAATCTCACTGGACGCGTGGCATGTGGCATTTCATTAGTGAACACATTTCTCAGCAAACCAATAACCTGTTCATCTGCCAACACAGGACAGAATTGAACGGAGGCGACTCCCACAAGAGTTACGTTATTCGCGATGATGCAAAGCGCTATTTTGTAAAAACAGCCCCCCTCCAGCCATCCCCCTATTTAGCATGTGAGGCGGACAGCTTGGATGCCTTGGCTAAAACTCAGACTATTGCGACCCCAAAAGTCGTGTGCCGAGGTATTGCGTCGTGTCACGGTGAAGAGACTGAATATTTGGTGTTACAACACTTAAAGTTTATCGATAGGTCAGATGTATCATGGCAACAACTCGGTGAAAGTTTAGCAAAGCTTCACAGAGCCAACATCAAAGACACAATGGGATGGCGATACGACAACTACATTGGTAAAACGAAGCAACTGAATACATCGTGCCATGACTGGCCGACATTTTATGCTGAAAATAGAGTCGCCGCTATGCTCGAGGCGCTAGCAGAAAAAGGCATTCGGCTCGGTGATATCGATGCTATTACAACACTGATAAAACGTAAGCTGGATGGTCACCATCCCTCTTTGTCGCTCCTACATGGCGATTTATGGTCTGGCAATGTCGGGTTTACGCGCTCCCAATCGTATGTCTTCGATCCTGCAAGTTACATTGGTGATAGAGAAACCGATATTGCCATGTCAGAGTTATTTGGCGGCTTCCCACCAGCATTCTACCAGGCATATAAAACCGCTTTCCCACTGTCACCACTATATTCTGTGCGCAAAGAAGTCTATCAGCTGTACCACGTGCTTAATCACGCACTTTTGTTTCACGAGCCTTACGTTTCTATGGCAAAATCAACGATTAAGGGCTTACACAGCTGATCATCTTTTTCAGAGATGTCAACGTAATTGATTATCTGCCCGCTGATTTTGAGGAAAACATGCACGACACCCACTCTCCCGTTGCCCTAGTAACAGGTGCAGCTAAACGCATTGGTAAACAACTCGCTATAACGCTGCACACAGCCGGATACCGCGTCATCATCCACTATAATCAATCGTGTAATGACGCTGAAGCGCTGGCATCCCAGCTCAATGATATTAGCCCCAATAGTGCAGCCACGGTTGGCGGCTCTCTGATTCACACAGACGCAATTCAACAGGTTGCAAATGATGCACTCAGTGCGTTCAAGCGACTCGATATACTCATCAATAACGCGTCCGCTTTCTATCCTACAGAAGTGACAAAGGCGACGCCTGACGACTGGCAGCAATTAATGGGAAGTAATGCAAAAGGCCCCTATTTCCTAACTCAAGCCTTGCTCAGTGCACTACAGCAAAATCACGGTCAAATCATAAACATGATTGATATGCATGTTGATCGACCATTGCCTAATCACAGTATCTATTGCATGGCAAAATCGGCGTTAAAAACCATGACAAAAGCACTGGCACTAGAGTTTGCACCTCACATTCGGGTCAACGGTATCGCCCCAGGTGCAATTTTATGGCCTGAACGTCCACTCGCCGACGACCAACAACAGGCTTTACTCAACAGCATTCCAGCCAAACGCCTTGGTAGCGTTGAAGACATCGCGCAGACGGCGTTGTTCTTAATCAACGCCAATTATGTCACGGGCCAAATTATTTACGTAGACGGTGGCAGAAGCCTAGTCCCAAATGCACAAGACTGTTAAATCCGCGGTAGCAACACTATTTCTTATCAGTGGGCTGTTAGCCGGCTGTACAGGCGATCCGTTACCAAATGCACACAAGGATTATGCCGAGCGCTTGGAAAGGGTCCTAGCAACGCCAATTGCTCAGCCTCAATACGCGCAATTACCTGAGTTTCCCGACGCAGCAAGCCTTCGTCAATCGCCACCGGCTATTGCAATCAAACTCAGTGAGTTTTACGCGCTTGAAAACTGCCAAATTGCTAGTGAAGTGGCTGCGCGAAACACAGCCTTGGGAAAAACGCAGCTACCGTCACAACGTTTCAGCTACGAATTAAAATTGATCAAATTACTATCCGATTGTGCGGACACTCATGGACAATCGATTGGCATGCAGTCAAAACTCCAAAATTGGCTAGCACAAAAGCGCAGTGCTGTGACATTAAATTGGGCTAACGTATTGCTAACCAGCAAAGCGACTCATTTGGCATTTAGCCATGCGCCTTCATTGTTAACTCAAACTAGCAATCAAACTTTGCAAAGCGCCATCAATGCATTTGCCTACCTCACCCCAACTCAAGTCGATGAGTCTTTTGACACCGCCGTCCTAGAACAACAATTACAATTGATTGAACTGACTCGACTACCGGTTAAGTTATGGCAATCTCAAACCTACATTCAACAACATTTTTCGTTGATTACACCTCAACTAGAGCAGGCGTTAAACGAAATCGCTTGTCCGCAAGGTAGGGCCGGCGAACAAGCGAAAATTCTGCGTAATGTGTTCTACTTATTCTTCATTGAACAGATACAACCCATAGGGTCGGTGATCAATCGGGCACATTATCAAATGCAACCGATTGTTGACCGTTGGTTAGTCTCGACAGCGCTGCCTGAACACTTCAAACAGTATGTAGCTTCGGTACACGTTGATGGCTTCGACCGCTACCAAGCGGCAATGACTCGTCACGTAAAAGTGTGGCAGCAGTTTCTCGCTCGCTGTAATTTAAGCCCAGTCGCACCAAATTAAGCGGTTTACACTTGCACGACTAAGTAAGCGCCCAGCCCAACAGTAAAGACAAAGCTGCCCCACAGCGTATGTTCAATAACCACAATCGCGGTTGAGCGTGTTTGCATGTAGCGGTAACCAAACAGCGCCCCGCCAAACCACGTACACACTACGGCAAGCCAATTTCCATAGACAATGTGTGCTAACCCAAACAAAAATGTACTTAACGCCCAGCGATGATGCTTCGAGGGTAAAATGCGTTTGTATCGATGGAAAAAATAAGTACGAAAAATAATTTCTTGGGGAATGACAGATACAATGGGGTAAATCAGTAGTGTCATTACCCACAATCCTGTTTGCTCTCGCGGCCAAGATAAAAAAGCTTCTGGCAAGAACACATAAATAGCGACAGTGAGCAAACATGCCCAAGGTAAAAATACGCGAAGCGCAGAGAAACAATGGGAACGAAAATCACGGATATGCCAAAGCCGAAAGCGCTTGAACTGATTATCTGCGAGTAACACAGCCAAACACGCCATACCGACACCGAACAAAATGGGCATCAGATAAAGGTGTAAGTCGCTCACCCACCAAAATACACCTATCGGCATAAGGACAAACAAGAGCAACAATTCTGCCCACAACTTTTGATTGGCCAACGGCTGCCTCCACGAATCGAAAAACCATCCACCCCTCAATGACAATAGGATGACACTTTTATGTCATTATAGCGAAAATCGCACCGTTCAAAAAGTAAACTATTGGACCATTTCAATGCTGCAGACTGGAGTATGTCGTCTCCATTGAATAATCCACATTGTCTATACTGTTATTCACGCAATGAGATGGTATTGCAGCTTGGAGCGATGTTAGTTGTCTGGCTCGTTCGGGGTTATCGATTTTAGGGTCGACGAATCGTAGCGATTTTCGCTAAACTCTAGGAAAAAGCAATCGAGATAACACGTGTCTTCTGAGCAAAATGTTTTAAGCCGAATTGAACAACACTACCCTAGCCTGTCACCCACGGCTCAAAACATCGCCAATTATTTGCAGCAACACCCCATGGCTATCGTCACACTCTCAGTCGCGGAAATAGCAAACGAAACAAACACGTCAAAAGCCACAGTCAGCCGATTCTTCCGGCAATTGGGATATGACTCTCATCAAGATGCTCGACAAGCAATGCTGTCAAAACGAGCTAGTGGCTACCCAATTGCGCATTCTGCTGATACCAGTAATTACCTCAATGCAGAGTTACACAACTTAGAGTCGACCTTTGGTCCGATAGAAGAGTCACAATTGGATAGTCTCGCGAAAACGATATCCGAGGCCAAAAGGGTCATTTTAATTGGTTATCGCAACAACTATTCACTGGCCCTAACATTCAGACAGCAACTCAAACAAATGCGCCCACACGTGCACTTGTATCCGGTGCCAGGACAAACCTTGTCAGAAGATTTGATTGATATTGATGAACAAGACCTCGTCATTTTGTTTGGCATGCGTCGTCGCCCGACTTTTTTCAGCCGTTTAATCGACCAATTGTCTTCCCGCAATGTATTTCTGATTACCGATCCAAGCGGTCAGATTTACAATCAAAAGGTGAGTCATTTATTAGTTTGCCAATTGGGCCAACAACAGGCTTTTGACAGCTATGCTGCGCCTATGGCTTTAATCGCTACGCTGTCAAACAAAGTGTACTCAGTACTGGGTGAAACGGGGCAACTGCGCACAGCTGCCATTTCCGATATGTATGAAGAATTGGGTGAACTTGATATCCGTTAAACCGTAACTTAACTAATCTTTTGAAACGTGGTCGCTGATATGTGTTTCAAAACCGTCAATACTGGATTGATTCCGGGTCAACCAGTATTCTTGAATCCCATCCGCCCCTTTTTTATCAGCCCAATCATTGAGCAACTGTCTATCTGATTCAAAGCTATAGTTCGGCACAGACATGCCACATGAAGATTGAACCAGATCGATATGCTGAATAAATATCTGGCGACTGCCGGTGAAGTTGGGGAACAAGGCGGCGTAATGCTCCCAATCAAGGCTATCTTGGTGTAGTACTTCTGCTTTGCCGTAGGTTCTTAGAATCTGTGGTTTTCCCTCAAAGGCACAAAACATAATGGTCATGCGATTCACTCGGCCCACATGTGCCGCCGTCTCATTGCCGCTGCCAGTTAGATTCAACCAAGCAATTCGCGATTCATCTAACACGCGGAGCGAGTCGCCACCTTTAGGTGAGACATTCACACGGCCCTCTTCAGCAGCTGTGCCAACAAAGAACATTTTCTGTTGTTCAATAAATTTGATTAACGGGTCTGTCAAACAAGGGAATTGCTTTGCCATAGTCAGTTTCCTCTACACCACAGTGTCTTGTTTCTCATCATACAAAGGTAAACACACTTGGGCTACGATGCCACCAGAGGGTTTGTTACGCAATGACAATCGTCCATGGTGCACATCAACTAAATCCTGACAGACGCTCAACCCAATTCCCGAACCATTGGCTTTGGTTGTACGAAACGGCAACATAATATCTGCCATCATCTCTGCTGGCACACCAGGGCCATCGTCTTCGATAGTGATAGATACGTCTAGTTCACTGACAACCACATTCACCGTCACTTCTTTATCCGGCGCAGCTTCATGAGCGTTTTTGAGCAAATTGATTAAGACCTGCTCCAATTGGGACGGATCACCGAACACGTCGGCATCATGCCAAAACTTTCCCTTTTTGAAATCGTACAGTGGCTTGATGTTATCCAATAGCGGTAGGATAGTAATTCGGGATTTTTGTGTGATGCGTTGTTTTGCCAAGTCGCTGTAACTCTTTACGAAACTTGCCAATCGGTCTATCCGCGTAGAGATCGTATTGAAGACCCTATCTAAATGGGGCTCGTTTAAACGTTCAGATAACAGCTTGCCGTTGTGACACATAGTGCTTATCGGCGCGATTGAATTATTGAGTTCGTGACTGATCACTCGGATGATCTTTTTCCAAGTTTGGAGTTCTTGTCGGGCAAACTCTTCCGTGACAGGTTTAAAAATATAGAGTGCGTGAGGCATGCCATGCAACAACATGTTCTCTTTGCTCACATGCCACAATTGAGTGTGATGAAGCTCATCGGTCTGGCTGAGTAATGTTCTGCCGCTGACGTTAAGCCGCGCTTCGACGTCATCAAAATATTGCGCCTGAATATCTCGCCAATCTGCCCCCACTACACTGCCGTGCTCACGCGTAAAATAGTCGACTGAACGATTGGCAAAATTGATTTGGCCACGGTGATTGACGATAATCATGGCGACATTGCCACTGTTGACCACTTTATCAAGCAACAGCTCTCGCTGATAAAGGTGTTGACGCTCTGCTCTCAATTTATCAGCGGTGCGATTGAACAGTGACAGTACATCTTCGTATCCGGGCACGGATTCAGGGTTGACCGAAACTGAAAAGTTACCATCGAGCATGTGAGTAAGGCCATCTCTAAAGCTGGCTTCGAGAGCGAGTTGCTCTTTGCGATGGCGACTATAGGCAACAAAAAGCAAAACCAATATACCTGCGCTGACGCCAAGCAAAGCAAAAGGATGGTCTGGCCATAACCACACCCAGGTCGCTAGAAACAGGCAATTGAGCAGCAAGATAACGATCCACTGCCTCATGAAGGCTGCTCCAGATTGTATTTTTCAATACGGCGATACAAGGATTGTCGACTCAAACCCAGCGCATCGGCCGCTTGTTTGATAACCCACTGGTGTTCTTCCAAGGCTTTTGCCACCCGAGACTTATCATCGTCCTCAAGCTGTGCAGCTTGCATTTGAAAATCCCCAGCGTTGAGCTCACTTGAAGATGCAAATACGAGCGCCCTTGCACACGCATTTTGCAACTCTCTGACATTGCCCGGCCAAGTGTGTCTACGCAAGGCATTCTCTGCGTCTTGCGTAAGATGTTTATCATCACCGATAAAGTGTCTCACTAATGGAAGAATGTCGTCTTTTCTCTCACACAGTGGGGGAATATTAAGCTCAATTACGTTCAACCGAAAATACAAATCTTCCCGAAATTTGCCCTGGCGCACGGCGCTGGGTAAGTCCTCATTTGTCGCACAAACCACTCTGACATTCGACTTCAAAGTGGTATTTGAGCCCAAACGTTCGAATTCACCCGTTTGTAAAACTCGCAGCAATTTCATTTGACCACTGAGCGACAAATTACCAATTTCATCGAGAAATAGCGTGCCATTGTCCGCCGCCTCAAAGCGCCCTATTCGCTGGCTATTGGCACCTGTAAACGCCCCTTTTTCAGCGCCAAACAACTCAGCTTCCATCAACTGGTCTGGCAAAGCGCCAACATTGACTTTAATGAAAGCCGCGTCGGCGCGGTTCGACTGTTGGTGCATATAATCCGCTAACTTTTCTTTACCACTGCCATTGGGGCCCGTTATCAGCACATTGACATCAGCTTTAGCGACGCGGGTCGCGTGTTGGACAAGTGTATTCATGGCCTCACTGCGATAGATCATCGGTGAATGACCGAGTGCAGTGCTATCGTTGGATTGGGATTGGCTCGTGTGCTGAGAAATGGTTGCTAGCAGCTTTTCATCTGACCAAGGCTTGGGCAAGTAGTCAATTGCCCCCGCTTTGACAAGCTCTACTGCTGTTTCGAGTTGAGTCCAAGCGGTCATCAGAACAATAGGCAGATCAGGGTGGTTCTGCCGCAATTGATAAAACAAGGATTTGCCCTCATCGCCTGAACTCGTCTCTAAACTAAAATTCATGTCTTGGATAACCAAATCAATCGCTTGATTCTGTGACGCCATTAATGCGCTTTTGACATCTTGGGCACACACCACATCGTAACCGTGGAGATGAAGTAATAAGTCCAGTGCATCAAGAATATCGGGGTTGTCATCCACAACCAGAATTTTAGGCATAGTCTATGTTACTCCTTTAAATCGTCCGTGTAGCAATGACTGGTGGAATTCGACTGGTTTGCCTTGCCGGCCACCAAGTCGCCAGTGTGCCTGCAAAAAACACCACAACAAATGCCAGTAAATACAAAACGATACTAGGTTTACTGACTTCAATTTGCGCACTTAGCATAATGTTAAATGCTATCACAAATCCAACGCCAATTACGCCACCAACAAAGGAAATCAACCAGTTTTCGCTTAGCACATACAGCAGAATATCTTTGCGTTTTGCGCCCAACGCCCGTCGAATGCCTATCAGCTTTTTCTGCTTGGCAATGTGGAATTGAGCATGGGCAAAGCTACTGATAGCCGTGACCACCAACATCAGTACACATAGCATCGCAAACAAACTTGCTAATCCCGTGTCATTCTCGAAGTAGTCCGCATGACGTTCTTTCAATGTGTAAACGTCCATGATGTCTCTTTCTGGGTTGACGGCCAAAATAGCATCAGCAACTTGCGCCCTAGCTTGCGCCATTTTGCCGGGCTCCACGTTTATGACGTAATGCTGGGTAAACGAATGCATCGTAATAGGATTCACATTGAACAAAAAGAATTGCTTGGTTACATCGGTACTTGGAGTATTGAGCATATCCCCTACTACCCCAACAATACGGCCGCGATTACTGAGTTTCCCAAGCGGAGACTCATCGGGATAAACCATATTTGCCAACGACTGACTGATAACAATGTTTCGCAACTCTTCATCACCACCCGCATATTCATCAGCTTGGGTAAGCGCTCTTCCCTCTACAATCTCTAATCCGAAGCTATCAATTGCATCAGCAGTGCTCGAGTAGTAAGCAACAAACTGTAACAGGCGGTCCTTTGGTGGCGCGTCGGGATCTTCCGCGCTATCTCTGAAATTCCCGTTCCACCCACCTCGTTGCAACGGCAGCTGTACTTGTGGAGAGACAGCGCGAACACCGTCAATTTCGCTCAATCGAAGTAGGTCCTCATCTAGAATCGAGCGATAGTAATTTGGATCTTCAAACTTAGCAGAAGTCGGCAAGGCTTCAACCACGAGAATGTTGTCAATGTCCATCCCAGTGGGAATCATCAATTTGTCACGAGTATCCAATGCCAACACTAGGCTGTTGACAATCAGTCCTAGGGTCAGTGCCAATTGAAGCAATAATAGCCCTGTTAAGAACTGTCTTTGCATTAATGATTTGATCAAGGCTTTGATATTCATGTCCCTATCCTTTTAATACGCTGGAGATACTGTGACGACCCGCTTGAATCAGAGGGTATGCCATACATACGATCGACGTAATCAGTGCAATTGCAAGACCGATAAAGACGGTATCCATCTCTATCACAGCTATATTGGTAAAATCACTCAGGAATTGCTTTGCGATCTGTAAAAACAACCAGCTCAGCAACATCGACGCCAATCCTGCAAGTAAGCCAACAATGACGCTCTCAACCATACCTTGGGCAAATAACTGCTTTCGGCTTACGCCAAGGGCGCGCTTTAGCCCAGTTTCAAATTGATTACTTTCATAACGTGCTAGTAAAAGGCTACTGGCATTGAATAGGCAAACGACTAAGAACAATGCGGTTGCAATGGCAAAAGCCAAAATGCGGTTGTCGACGACTTCTTCGTGCTCAAGCCACTCGTTGACATCGTGTAATTCGTTAAGAATATCGTTGGGGTGCTGCCCTGCATCACGCAGTTGTCCAGTGTAGTCATCAAGCCATTGTTGCATGGCAGGACGATCTGCAGGTGAAGCCAGTTCAACCCACGTTTGTAAATAATAGACACTGCCGTTACGGGTTTCGGCCATCGACTCATAGTTATCAGAAGACACTGTTTGAACCGTATTGTAGATATTGGCATCCAATGCCACATCTAAAGGCATGTAGATATCTTCGGTGCCATCAAACCTGCCACTCTGAGGGTGATAAAATCGCGGGCGAACACGCCAGCGGTCAAGCACACCCACAACGGTGTATAGCTTGTCTTGAATATCGACCGATTTGCCAATACTGCTTTCTTTACCGAAAAGCTGTTCGTTCATCGACGCACTCAGGACGACTTCGTTTGCGCTTTCAGATGAGAAGCCATTGCCATACTTAAAAGGCGCATTGAACATGTCAAAAAAATCGCCAGTTGTCGCGCGGAGTGTCGAGCGATAGCGCGTTAAACTCTTGCTTTGTGCCGCTTTGGGATAAGCAATGCCTTGATAAGAGACTGAGGTACGCACTGGCACATCAGATTCTAAAATCGCGGCTGAGTCAGCGTATCGTGTAATGGCAAACGGCTGTGTGTGTGGTGTGCCTTCCGGCCACGTATTCATACTGACGTGGAACAACCTATCGCTTTTACTCGGTATCGGGTCGCTTGCCATGGTATTGATCATGGCAATATTGGCGATAAATGCGCCTAAACCAATCGCCAAGGTCAGTAACACCAATCCGTACAATGTTGGTGCTCGCTTGATATTCAACAAGCTTAATTTGAAATAATAATGAAACATAATGCCTCCCTATTAACCCTGAACCGCTTCTTGGCTTGTCGCAGCCATTGGCTCATAAATGCCAAAATCCGAAACTTGGCCATCAATGATTTGAACATTGCGCTGCACAGCGCGAGCTTGGTCGGGGTCATGTGTCACCATAATGATGGTGGCACCTTCTTTATTGAGGTCATTCAACAATTCCATGACCTGCCTAGCCATCAAAGAGTCCAAATTCCCAGTTGGTTCATCAGCGAGCAGAATTTTCGGCTCACCGGCTAGTGCACGGGCGATGGCAACGCGCTGTTGCTGACCGCCGGACAACTGCCTTGGAAGATAATGCTGACGGGCCGCCAGCCCCACTTTTTCAAGGGCGCTCTCTACTCGTTCCTTACGCTCTTTGGCGCTAAATCCACGATAACGCAATGGTAAATCTACGTTATCAAACAAACTAAAGTCCGGAATGAGATTGTAGTTTTGAAAAATGAACCCAATTTTTTCATTTCTCAGCTCTGATAACTCATCATCCTTTAGCCCTTGCACCGATATTCCATCTAGCTGATAGTCGCCCTGCTGAAAACTGTCTAACAATCCAGCGATATTCAAAAACGTTGACTTTCCAGACCCCGATGGGCCAGTCACGGCGACAAACTCACCTTTTTGCACGTTTAAGCTAAAGTCTCTTAACGCATGAGTTTGAATAGTTTCTGTGCGATAGATTCGACTAATATTGTTCATTGATAGCATTGTCATTTCCTTGTCTTAATTCGTTATTGGTCAACGCGTACAGCGTCAAATTCGAGAATGGTGGCATAGTCAGACACGATAATTTGGTCGCTCGCGTCCAGCCCTGATAGCACTTCGATGTAATCGACACTCGCCGCGCCTGTGGTAATTGGGGTTTTGTGTGCAATATCCGCATCGCCAAAACGGTAGGCAGTCACCCCCGCACCCGATTGATAAAATGCACCGCGCTTCACCATTAACACATCGTTTTTTCGCTCAAACTCAATACGGGCATTCAAACGCTGGTTTTGACGCAAGTTGCGTGATTCGGCACCTTCAATACGGGCTTTGACTTGCACTTGGTTGTTGAGGATTTCTGGCGAAACGGATGCGATTGTCGCCTCTATCGATTGCCCTCCAACTTGGATGGTTACCGCTAGGCCAATACCTAAATCATCAGCGTAAAATTCTGGAACATTCAATTCCGCCTCATACTGACTTAAATCGACAATGGTGAGTAACGCCGCGGACTCGGTCACCTTTTCCTTTTGTTCAACAAGCCAATTGCCTATTACACCAGAGAAAGGCGCGGCAATTACCAGTTGCGATTTGCGACGTTCAAGCTCTTCTAATACAAGTTGCTGTTGTTCTACCTTACCTTGTCGGTTCTGCCCTTCGAATGCCAAACGCTCGCGGGCCAAGAGTACCTTTTCACTGGCGTGTTTAAACGTCAACTGTGCCTCTAACAGCGTATCGTTAGCTTTCACCCAATCTAGTTCGCTAATTACGTTTTGTTCGTAGGATTCATCGGCTCTGGCTTTTTCACGCTTGGCGGCATTGAGTGTAACTTTTGCATTATCTAGCTCTCTATTTAGGTCGAGCGCCACCTCTTTATCTTCCAATTCACCGCGCTTTGCTTCTAGTTGTAAACTCGCCAACACTGCTTGAGCTTGACGCAGTTCAGCATGTAATTCTGGGCTATCAATGGTAGCAACAGCATCACCTTGGTTCACCGCATCGCCGGGTTTCGCAATCAGTTCTACCACTCCAGCTTCCGTACTATAAAGTTGGGGGGCATTGGCGGCCACTAGGCGTCCGCTGACGGCAACATCACGAATCAAGTCGCCCTTAAAAACTTCAGATACCTGGACGCTGTCACCATCAATACTCGGTATACTGTTGAACCACAGTGACAAAGTAGGCATTGAATAAAATGCCAATACGCCTCCAACAGCAAGTGCACCAACCCACATTGGCCATTTGCGCTTTTCGCCACTGCTCGCAATGACTTCATCTTGTCCTTGTGTTCCTTCGATCATTTTTTCACTTCCGGTTTTCAACTATACCGTTATGTGCTGCACGGCCTATGCCAACAAGAAGGCAAACATTAAGTAACTGTATTTTAAAGGATTTTGAAAAAACCATCGACTAAGCAGTGTCCGACCGGACACGTCTCACTGTCCGTTAGTGTCCGCAGACAAAGAAGTGGACACTGTGGTCAATCAAGTAAATCGGACATTCGTCTATCGAGCCTATCGTTGTGGGCATACTCCCTTAATCACTCGTATTGAAGGCTTAAGGGAAGACGAATAACCCTAGGTAACTACCTCATACACGCAAGGTTTCTGCCTCATTTGCATAGGAGTCGTTGAATCTTGCATGTTTTGCGTAGCTTAAGTTCACTACACTATTTATGAACTGAATAGAAAGTATCGACAAAGATTACTTTCGTTTCACTTGACTTAAAGATGAAACAATTGTTTCATTAACACTATCCCACTGTATGAGAGTTAACATGGCACAAGATCTGGTTGAAAACCCGTTTATCAACAACGACATTAACGCGGCAACACAAAATGCACCTGATGGCGAACTGTCAGGGTTATCTGTTGCTGTGAAAGATCTTTTTCATATTGCCGGCTTGCCAACAACGGCGGGAAACCCTGATTGGTTGGCATCTCATGCCCTACCTGAAGTCACCAACTCAGCCGTACGCGCACTACTTGATGCGGGTGCGACCTATCGTGGAAAAACCATCACAGATGAACTGGCCTACAGTCTCAATGGACAGAATTGTCATCATGGCACCCCGATCAACCCCGTCACGCCAGACAGGCTGCCCGGCGGGTCGTCAAGTGGTTCCGCAGTCGCGGTCGCAGCATCACTTACCGATATTGGATTGGGAACCGACACCGGTGGTTCTATTCGCGTCCCAGCAAGCTATAACGGTTTGTTTGGACTTCGCCCAACTCATGGCGACATTCCGTGTGACAACATGGTTCCACTAGCACCTTCATTCGATACCGTGGGATGGATGACTGCTTCTTTGGCAATAATGGAGAAAACGGCAAACGTTTTGCTGCCTAAAAGCAATGTACCTGAGATTGAAACCTTGGGCATTGCACAATCACTCGTTGATGATGTCGAACACAAAGACGTAATCAATACATGGCTACGCGGCATCGAGATGCCGCAATCTAGCGTTGACATCGATTTAAGTAAGCTAAAAACCGCGGACGCATTTCGCGTATTACAAGGGGCTGAAATATGGCAGCAACACGGCAAGTGGCTTCGCGCCACGGCTCCTGCAATCGCCGACGACATTCAGGCCCGATTCACTTGGTGTGAAACCCTAACTGCGAGTGATATCGATGGGGCAAAAACCATTCAGCAGGACGTTATCGCACATTTAGATGGCCTATTTAGCAAAGTCGACGCGATCGTTATGCCAACAACTCCGGGGTTATCACCGCTTCTTACAACGCCTGCAGAAGCGCTCGCTCAATATCGAAATCAGCTTTTGGGCATGACGGCAATTGCAGGTCTTTGTGGCTTGCCACAATTGCATCTACCTTTATTTACTCTACATGGCGCACCTTGTGGCCTATCTCTGCTCGGACCAAAAGGCAGTGATCGCCGCCTAATTACGCTCGCCGCCCGTTTACTGGATAAGAATAATGACGAATAAACATATTGCATTTACAGCCCCCCACTATGCGGCATCGCAAGTGGGGCAAAATATTTTAGAAAAAGGCGGTACTGCCATCGAAGCTATGGTTGCCGCAGCCGCATCGATCGCCGTGGAATATCCCCACATGAATGGTCTAGGCGGTGATGGTTTTTGGCTCATCAGTGAGCCTGGTAAAGCCCCGATAGCCATTGATGCCTGTGGTATTGCAGCGGCGAATGCCGACCTAGATTTTTTTAGTGGTCACGATGCCATTCCCAGTCGAGGCGGCAAAGCCGCTGTCACGATGGCGGGTGCTGTTAAAGGTTGGCAAAAAGCCCTGGAAATCAGCACTCAATGGCAAACACCTCTGCCGTTATCGACCCTACTCGATACTGCGATAAGCCAAGCAGAATGGGGCGTTGAAGTCACACAGAGCCTATCAGATGCCAGCTTCAAAACCTTCGAAGACTTAGCAGGCGATCCCCACTTTGACCAGTTTCTGATCAAAGGTAAAGCGCTCAAAAAAGGTAAGATTATTAAACTTACTCAACTTGCCCAAACACTTCGTCAACTGGCTGAACGGGGCTTAGACGACTTTTACAACGGCGACATTGCACAAAAGTTAGCGACCGACCTTCAGGCTGCTGGCTCACCCATTACGTTAAAAGACTTCAACGATTACCAAGCTGAGATCATGACTCCTTTGTCAGTACAAACGAGTAAAGGCAAGTTGTACAATTTACCCGCGCCGACTCAAGGTATTGCATCTCTGCTTATTTTGGCGCTGTACGACAAAGTACAACACCTTGGCAAGACAGATGCAGACATGGTGCATCTACTGATTGAATGTACAAAACAGGCTTTTATTGCTCGCAATCAATATGTGACGGACCCAACGCGCTTGGCTGTCGATTTACAATCACTTTTAGCGCAAGACAACCTTGAAGAAATGGCCAAAAACATTGACCTAGATAACGCTTTACCTTGGCCACATGAGGCGAAACACGGCGACACCATATGGATGGGCGCTTGTGATAGCGAAGGCAGAATGGTGAGCTATATTCAAAGTCTTTACTGGGAATTCGGCAGCGGTATTGTTAGCCCGTCAACGGGCATCGTTTGGAACAATCGCGGTACGTCTTTCACATTACAGCCCGGTGACTTACAACAATTAGCCCCTGGAATGAAGCCTTTCCACACGCTTAACCCAGCCTATGCAGAGCTTAGCGATGGCAGGCGTGTTAGCTACGGCACCATGGGCGGCGAAGGCCAGCCACAAACCCAAGCGGCAATATTCGCGCGTCATTTTTATCATGGGCAACCGCTAGACAAATCCATCGCTCTGGGTCGTTGGCTACTCGGCCGTACTTGGGGTGACCAATCTCACAACCTCAAAGTAGAACAAGACCTCAATGACTATGTTGGTGACGCCCTAAGATCACGTGGGCACGACATGGTCGTTGTCGATGCTTGTACTGAATTAATGGGCCATGCTGGTGCCATTGTTTTACACACAGACGGCGTAACAGATGCGGCTACCGACCCAAGAAGCGATGGCAAAGCGTTCAGTGCCCTTTTCAACACAACAGGACAGGATTAAGTCATTTTATGCAATTCGTTATAGAGAATCTTCCCACTATCGCCGCACTCATTGGCACAGGTGTATTTGCTGGTTTGTTAGCTGGGTTGCTGGGAGTAGGTGGCGGTATTGTTATCGTGCCTGTGTTGTACTTTTTGTTTCAAGCATTTGGGGTCTCTCCCGAGTCGGCTATGGTCGTCGCGACAGCCACTTCGTTAGCGACAATCGTTCCGACGTCAATCAGCTCCATTCGCGCACACAAAGCTAAAGACAATGTCGATTTCGCACTGCTAAAAATTTGGGGGCCATTTATCCTCGTAGGCGTGTTAGTCGGCAGCTGGCTGGTGACACGAGTTAACGGCGAATGGCTGACCATGCTATTTGGTGTGATCGCAACCTTATCCGCAATCAACATGTTGTTTGGTGGCAAAAAAGCACTGTTCCAAGGCCTACCGGGTAAGCCTGGCCAAGCATTGATGGGGACCAGTGTAGGTCTGTTCAGCTCTCTTGTTGGTATTGGTGGCGGCACACTTACGGTCCCTATGCTGACGTTCTGCAATTACCCCGCTCACAGAGCAGTAGGAACAGCCGCAGCAGTTGGCTTAATTATCTCGTTACCCGCCGCCATTACCATGTTAATCGTGGGTACCACACCAGCCGATGCGCCATTTGGTACTTTCGGCTTAGTCAATTTAGTCGGGTTTGTTTGCATCGTGCCACTGACGGTTCTATTTGCGCCGATTGGCGCGTCCCTCGCAGCAAAACTCGATGCCCAGAAACTCAAGAAAGTCTTCGCCGTAGTCTTGATGATTACCGGTGTCCGTATGCTTGCTCAGTTATTTATGTAGGAAATTCGCAATGAAAGTATTATCACCACCTCCTCGCTTATTGATGGGTCCAGGCCCAATCAACTGTTATCCAAGAGTACTCACTGCGATGTCAACTCAACTGGTCGGCCAATACGACCCAGTGATGACTGGCTATATGAATGAGACCATGGCGCTGTATCGCGATGTGTTTCGCACGCAAAACCAACAAACCTTTTTGATTGATGGTACATCACGTGCGGGGATTGAAGCCGTGCTGGTGTCTGCTATAGAACCCGGAGACAAGGTGTTAGTACCGGTCTTTGGCCGATTTGGACACTTGCTGACTGAGATTGCCCAGCGTTGTGATGCAGAAGTACACACCATTGAAGTACCATGGGGTGAAGTGTTCCAGCCTGAACAGATCGAAGAAGCTATCAAACGGGTTCAGCCTAAAATGTTAGCGGTAGTACAAGGTGACACATCTACCACCATGCTTCAGCCTCTCGAACATTTAGGTGCCATCTGTCGTGAACACGGTGTGCTATTTTACAGCGACGCGACGGCTTCAATTGGTGGAAACCCCTTCGAAACAGACAAATGGCAACTTGACGCTGTGTCTGTTGGCCTTCAGAAATGCCTCGGCGGACCGTCAGGTAGCGCGCCGGTTACGCTGAGCCAACGCTATGTCGATATGGTAAATAAACGTCGCCACGTTGAAGCGGGTATACGCAGTGAACACCACCAAGATGGCCAATCTTCACGCATTCGCTCCAACTACTTCGACTTACCTATGATCATGGATTACTGGGGTGAAGAGCGTCTAAATCACCACACTGAAGCAGCCTCTATGCTTTATTGTGCTCGAGAGTGTGCGATCAATTTGCTAGAGGAAGGCATTGACGACACCATTCGTCGCCACAAATTAGCTGGAGACGCTATGCTCGCAGGGGTAAAAGCATTGAACCTTCAGCCTTTTGGCGACCTTGCGCACAAAATGAATAATGTGGTGGGTGTATACATTCCTGACGTGGTGGATGGCGAGGCTATTCGAAGTCAAATGTTGCACGATTTCAATATCGAAATCGGCACGAGTTTTGGCCCTCTTCAAGGCAAAATCTGGCGTATTGGAACCATGGGTTATAACGCTCGACCCGATGCGGTGTACAACACGCTGCAATCTTTGGAAACCGTGCTTCGCCGCGCAGGTCACAAGCTAGCGCCGGGAGAAGGTGTGGATGCCGCGTTTGATGTTTACGGTGCAGCGCGTAAATGAGTCAATTCAAGGCACTAGCTGAACAGGTAATGGCTCGATGTGATGAATTGGGTGCGATTAGCCAACACCCCAATCATGTAGACAGACGCTACCTGACAGCAGAACACAAAAAAGCCAATGCACTTGTCGCGTCTTGGATGGAACAAGCCAACATGATGACATGGCAAGACGGCGCAGGAAACCTGTGGGGTCGCTATGAGAGCAAGGCCAAAGATGCCAAGCGCTTACTGATAGGTAGCCATTTAGATACGGTACCAAACGGTGGAAAATACGATGGCATGCTGGGTGTCATTGCGCCAATCGCAATGGTGCAACACTTTGCAAAAACAGGCGCTGAGTTTCCTTTTCACATCGATATAGTCGGATTCGGCGATGAAGAAGGTACTCGATTTGGCTCAACATTGCTGGGAAGCCGGGCACTGGTCGGCAACTGGCCACAAGAATGGGCTGACCTGACGGATGTCGACGGTATATCACTTCGACAAGCTCTTGCTGAATTTGGTTTGGAGTTTGAAGCTGTAAATGACAGCAAAGTCGATGCTGCAAGCGTACATGCCTATGTAGAGCTACACATAGAACAGGGGCCTGTGCTTGAGCAGCGCGATCTCGCCGTTGGTGTTGTCAGTGCCATAGCTGGGGCAAAACGCTTTGCATTTACTGTCACAGGATTTGCTGGGCACGCGGGAACGGTGCCGATGGGTTTGCGACAAGATGCGTTGGCAGGTGCCAGTGAGATGATTCTTGCCGTAGAGCAAATTGCCGCCAACAGTGGCGTTGTGGCGACGGTCGGTAAAATCGATAACCGTCCTAACGGTGTGAATGTCATTTCAGGTAAAACCCAATTCAGTCTCGATATTCGCAGCGACAATGACAACCTAAGAGATACAACGCTTACAGAGATTATCAGCGCGTTTGAGCAAATCGCCCAGCGCCGTAATCTACAGGTTAACTATGAACAAACCCACAGCGCACCGGCTGTAGTCTGTTCAAATCACCTACAAGAACAGCTAACAGCGGCCGTTGAACATTGCCAAGGGCATTCATTAACCCTGTTGTCTGGCGCGGGTCATGATGCAATGGCCATTGCCGACATATGCCCTGTCGCCATGTTGTTTACTCGTTGCGAAAAAGGCATAAGCCATCACCCCGGTGAAGCAATTACGTCGAAAGATGTGGATATTAGCCTCGCTACACTTCACCACTTTGTTAGCCAATTTCAACCACCAGAGCAGGTTTAGGAGAAACCATGTTAATCAAACGAATTTACAATGATGACGCCGGTAAAAGCCATTTTGGTGAAATCGACATCCCTTTAGCAGATGGTGGCCCCATCGGACTGCTGTCCGAAAAGTTTCCTGCTGGCTCCGTCATATTCCGCGAGACACCTGCTGATTATGACTTCAAATGGCACCCCGCCCCAGCCCGACAGTTACTATTCATTCTCAAAGGCAGGGCTGAGTTTAAAGTTTCATCCGGTGAGCGTCAGGTATTTGGTGCCGGTGACGTTCTGTTGCTAGAGGACACTGAAGGGGAAGGACATTGTAGCAAAGCGCTTTACAATGAAGTGCGCCATTCCATTTTCGTTACCTTACCTGAAGGGTTAACTCTCTAGACCGCTTGGGGGTGGCAACATCCCCTCCTCTCTCGCACCACTTAAGTGCATAATGCAGCCCATCGGCGCAAGTCGATTCGTAACCGGATAACCCTTCACGTCAAAAGTCGAGGAATCTCGCTCTTCACGCTCTCACTCACAAAAACTGACTAATTGGTCAGCAAATTGCTTTATTGGTGACATATCCCGTTCAAATTGGAAATGTCATGCAAAGCTCAAACAGTGATTTGCTTTATTCTCTCGATGATAAACCACCAATACGCCAAACTATAGTTGTCGCCTTTCAGCACATACTCGCAAGTTTCGTCGGTATTGTTACACCAACACTTATCATAGGCTCAGCATTGGGCTTAGATAACGAAATGCCTCACTTGATCAGTATGGCACTGTTGGCCTCAGGTATCGGCACATTTATTCAAAGTCGTCGATTCGGTCCCGTTGGCAGTGGTTTGTTGACGGTGCAAGGGACTAGCTTCGCGTTCATTGGCGCTTTACTCATAGCCGGAGCTTCGGTCAAAAGCCAAGGAGGTAGCAATGCTGACATTATGGCCATGATGCTCGGAATCAGTATGGCGGGTGCGCTTGTTGAGGTAATACTCAGCGTCTTTATTCATCGGTTCAAAACAATCATTACGCCTTTAACCACAGGTATAGTCATCACTGCCATTGGCTTGTCTCTCATCAAGGTGGGAATGACAGATTTAGCTGGGGGCTTCGGTGCCGACAACTTTGGCGCGCCCTCCGAGCTCTTGTTGGGGCTAGTTGTGGTTCTCGTCATCGTTTTTCTCAATGCGTCACCGCTTCCCTTAGCACGTTTATCTGCCATATTTGTTGGGATTGCGGTTGGTGCCATTATCGCGGGGATGCAAGGGCAATTGTCGATTGCCAGTGCAACGACACTGCCAGCGTTTTCTCTTCCACATCCCTTTAAATATGGGATTGCATTTGATTGGGGCCTGTTTTTGCCCGTCGCGTTTATTTACTTTTTTAGCGCGATTGAAACGGCAGGCGATCTCACGGCTAACAGTCTGTTTTGTCGCCTACCTGTCAGCGGGGATAGCTACTTGCAGCGTATCAAGAGAGGTATTCTTGCCGATGGTATCAATTCTGTCATCGCCACCAGTCTCAACAGTTTCCCCAATACCACTTTCGGTCAGAACAATGGCGTGATCCAACTAACCGGTGTCGCCAGTCGACGGGTGGGCATTGCCGTAGGTTGCCTACTCATGCTTTTGGGCCTCTTCCCCGTGATAGGAGGCGTTCTACAGGCTTTGCCAAAACCGATTATCGGCGGCGCTACGCTCATCATGTTTGCCATGGTAGCAGTAGGTGGTTTAAAGCTGCTTACTCAAAACCCACTTACCCGAAGAGACTCTCTAATTGTCGCCAGTGCACTGGGCGCTGGCGTCGGTGTGATGATGGTACCAAGCGCCTTACAAGGCCTCCCTCAATGGTCTCAGTACGCGTTATCTTCACCGGTCACGACATCGGGATTAGTCGCGGTTTTACTCACTTTAACCTTGCCTGGAAAACGGCATAAAAGAACGACGTTAAAGACTGAAAAGGAATATTCATAAACTTCTGCTACGCTGAGATATTCATGGTGCACCAAGCCCCATATTGGTGCATCAAATTTTAGGTAAAGGAAAACCTTTACATTTAATTAACTCCAATATTTTACAGTGAAATTAAAAACCATATAAAACAACAACTTAAAAAGAGCGCATTTCTTGACCATTTGGACAACAACTGGCATTGAATGTGCAAAGTAGGTTTGTTGCACAAAATGAGTAAGCTCGAACAACGAGCAATAAAACGATAAAAGTCAGAGGAAACGCATGAAACACACACATTTCACACGCTCTCCACTTGCACGCGCTGTCGCATTGAGTTGCGCAGTATTGATGCCAACAGTAGCGCTGGCACAAGAAGCGGAAGAAGCGGATGTAGAACGCATTGAAGTAAAAGGCTCGTTGGGCAGTCTTCCGGGTCAAGACGTTGAAGCCGTATTTGGTTTTGGCAAGTCGATACTTGAAACGCCACGCTCGGCGTCGACGATTTCTGACGCACAAATGGAGCGTTTTAACGTTACTGATATCGATGAGCTAGTTGCCTTCGCTCCTGGTACATTTACTCAGTCTTTCTTTGGTGTTGCTGGTTCATTGGACGTACGTGGTACACCGGGCGAAGTGTATTTCCGTGGTGTAAGACGTCTAGATAACCCAGGTAACTACCCTACGCCAATCGGCGCGTCTAGCCGAATCGATATCGTTCGCGGCCCGGCGTCACCTATTTATGGTCCGTCGAAAATCGGTGGCTACCTAAACTTTAACCCCAAATCAGCTCGTGCCTCTTCTGGTCAATATCTAGAAGCGCCAACCGGAGCATTATCATATACCACAGGCTCATGGGATAAGAGCGTGCTTACAGCGGAAGTAGGCGGCCCAACATCCATTGGTGGTAAAGAAATGGGCTACTACTTGTACGGTGAAGTAGAAAACTCTGATAGCTATTATGAGAATACGCAAACTGACCAAACCGTATTGCAAGCATCATTTAACGTTGATATCTCTGATGAACTGCGCTTAGAGTTCGGCGGAATGTATCACGATTACGACGGTAACCAGGTTGCGGGTTGGAACCGTTTGACTCAAGATCTTATCGACAATGGTACTTATATTACGGGTAGTCCAACGTCACTAGATACCGATGGTGATGGCTCTATCTCTCACCAAGAATACGACGCAGTTGCGCACCTGATTAACCCATTTATCTTTACACCCGCTGTGCCGTTAAATACTGTTGGTCCTGATTTCTTTGCGCCAGAAATGGGCTTGGTTAATCCAGGAACTGCGCAATTAAATGGCTCTCAGGTACTTGTTGCTCCTGATGATACGCTTCAAAACGAAGTTATCACGCTCTACTTTGATGCGATTTACTATTCAGACAACTGGGAAATCAAAAACCAGTTGTTCTATGAAGCGTATGAAAACCTCAACGAAAATGCGTACGGTTTCTCACAGTTCCACGACAGCTGGGTAATCGAAGACAAGTTGGTTTTCGCTACGGAATATGAATCTGACAGTATGTTAGCCCAGTTCCAAATCTCGCCTTCAATTCGTTACACAGATTTTGACCACGGCGATGATTTCAACAACGAATACTTTGACCGTCGTGACCTGACAGGCCCATCTACTGCCCTAGATCGTCGTTTGTTAGCAACTCGCATCAACGACGATTACACCACTTATAGTCGTGGTAATTACCTCGACTTGGGCTTTGGTGTAATGACCGATATCACTTGGGATTGGGGTTTGAACCTAGTATTGGGTGCACGTTATGACACCATTGATATTGAAAGTGAGACTCCGGGAGACTTAATCCTAGTCCGTACTCGTGTGTTCGACGACCCAGACGCAGGCCCAATTCCTGACTCGTATGCGGAAGATACGGTTGATGGGGTATCATGGAATGCCAGTATCTCTTATAAAACTGAAATTGGTTTCATTCCTTACATCACCATTGCTGAACAAGCGACACTAGTCGCAGGCCAAGGTGCTGAAATTTCAGTGGATCAGGTCGAGGAAGACGGTGCCTTCGATACCTCTGAATTGTTCGAATACGGTGTGAAAGGTTCATTCCTTGATGATTCACTTTACTTTGCGTTGTCTATTTACGACCAAGAACGTACTGACTTTAATGCACAGGCAATTGTGACTAACGCAACGACGAAAAACGAAGGTGTTGAACTTGAGTTACGTTGGGTAGTTAACGAAAACCTAGTATTGTCAGCAGGTTACTCGAAGACTGAAGTGAAAAACTTGACGACGGTTGACGGTGGTAACCAGTTTGGTTTCTTTGGTGCTGAAGACTTACCATTAATCACTGACCCGTCTATTTTATACGGTGGCTCAGCGATCGGTCTCAACCTTGCTGGTGAAGGTACGTCTAACCCAGAAGGCCTGAAAGCGGGTATTCCTGAAAACATTTACACACTTACTGCGACCTATGACTTCCAGAATGGTTATGCAGCAAACGTCAGTGTTGTTGATGTTGATGAAGTATCATCTGGCTTCTCTGGCGCTGTGACGCTGCCAGCTTACACACTGGTCAACGCGGGCTTGGCTTATGAAGCCGATGATTGGTCAGTTAACGTAACAGTGAAGAACCTAACTGATGAACGTTACTTCCGTGCAAACTTCCCTGACTTGTTTGGTAGCCAAATTGTGCTACCAGAGCTACCACGTCATTGGAATGCAACGTTTAACTACAAATTCTAAGTGCTTCTCCGCTTAGTTCAAAGGGTAAATCAGGTATGCTGATTTACCCTTTTTTTATTAGCGACGCCTAAACGAGGGAACATCATGACAAAATTAGTCATCACCATTTTTTTCGCTCTGCTACTCGCCGGCTGTGGCAGCAAAGAACAATCGACAACGCCAATACCGATAAAAGTTGTTGTCGTCACCATGTTTGAAATCGGTGACGACCAAGGAGACAAGCCCGGTGAATTTCAACTGTGGAAGCAAGGCCAGAATCTATACCAGCGCTACGACTATGCTGCGGGCTTTCACGATTTCTATCTCAACCCGGAGACTGGCGTCCTTGGCATGGTCACTGGTATGGGTAACACCCGAGCATCTGCTGCAATTATGGGATTGGGTTTAGATCCAAGATTCGACTTGACCAAAGCGTATTGGTTGGTAGCAGGCATTAGTGGTATCGACCCGGCTGATGGCAGTATTGGCTCAGCGGTATGGGCAGACTATTTAGTCGACGGTGATATTGCCCACCAAATCGACGGGAGGGAAATTCCCAAAGATTGGCCGACGGGGTATTTTCCACTGTTTGCAGACGCGCCCTACCCCAGCAGCGATGAATCTGTCCTGTCTAGTTCAAACAATGGAGAAGTGTTCGCTCTGAATAAAGCGCTGAGCGATTGGGCCTACGAGCTAACTAAGTCAATCACCATATTGGATACCGAACCGATGCAGGCATTGCGAGGTTTGTACACCGACCATCCTAAAGCCATGCAGCCGCCCCGCGTCATGAAAGGTGATCAGTTGGCTGCATCGACATTTTGGCACGGTAAACTATTTAACCAATGGGCCAATGAGTGGACCGATTATTGGACTGATGGCAAAGGGAATTTCGTCACTTCCGCGATGGAAGATACCGGTACCTATCAGGCTTTATCATACCTTACGAAAGCGGGTAAAGCGGATAAAAATCGCTTAATGGTTTTACGCACTGCGAGTAACTTTACAATGCAACCCCCAGGCTTAACTGCTGCCCAAAACCTAGCATCAGAGAGTTCAGGTGCGGGGTATGCTGGTATGATGCCATCCATTCAGGCGGCGTATGATGTCGGTAGTACGGTCGTAGAGGAATTGGTTGAAAACTGGGCTCAATACGAATCAACGACCCCAGTAAAAGAGTAACACTCTTCCCTACGCTTTGCTCTGCACACAATGAGCGCCGCGTAGGGAGAATGTCGAACCTAGAAAGTGTCGATAATATCTATCCACTTTTGTTTTTCTGACAGCGATAAAAAGCTCGCCGCGAAACTATTTTTAGCCAGTTGTTTAAGCTGAGTTTCGTTCATGCCCAGCGCTTGTTCTAACGCGTGGAAGTTATCGTTCATATACCCGCCAAAATAGCTGGGATCGTCCGAATTAACCGTTGCAGTCACACCAGCATCAAGCAAACTCAGTATATTGTGTTGAGCCATATCATCGACCACACATAACTTCAAATTACTCAACGGACAAACCGTTAACGGCATCTTGGTTTCAATAAGCCGTGACATCAACGTAGGGTCTTCGGCACTTCGCACACCATGGTCAATGCGATCGACCTTTAACACATCTAGCGCAGACCAAATGTATTCTGGCGGCCCCTCTTCTCCGGCATGAGCAACACACTTGAAGCCCAATGCCCGAGAGCGCTCAAACACCCGAGCAAATTTTTCTGGTGGATTCCCCACCTCCGAACTGTCTAGACCAACCGCAGTGATATGGCTGTAGTAGTTTTCTGCCTGTTCTAGTGTCTGCAGTGCATCGTCTTCAGATAGATGACGCAAATAAGACATAATCAGATAAACACTAATACCCAGTTCTTCTTTTGCCCGCGCTATCGCTTTGATAAACCCGGGCATAAACACATCAAATCCAACACCTCTGTGAGTATGGGTTTGCGGGTCAAACATAATCTCTGTATGAACCACGTTGTCTTCTTTACAACGCAGTAAATAGGCCCACATCAGGGCAAAAAAGTCGTCTTCATCACGAAGCACATCAGCACCTTGGTAATACAGATCTAAAAAACTCTGCAAATCACTGAACTGATAGGCTTGTGCAATTGCATCTACGCTGTCATATGGCAGGGCAATCTGATGCTTTTGCGCTAGGTCCCACATCATTTGAGGCTCTAGCGTTCCCTCAATGTGTAGATGCAACTCTACTTTTGGCAATGCTGCAATAAGCGCTTGTACCGTCATTTGTTATCTCTCCCACAGGATTGCACCACTTTGATACTAACGCACAACTTTAGTGCACTACAATGAAAGGAAACTTGCGAAAACCTGTGCAAATTCAACTAATCATGTTTATATACTGGTGCGAAGCAATGGAATACTGCTTGCTTTGTTGTACCCGCATTGCCTTAATCGGCGCGGCGATAACATACAATAGCGATAACAATAATAGGTTTGAACAAAAATATACAGCAATTTTTGACTATTTGGTCAACTTTTTGCTTCTAGTTTGGCAAACCACGCGTACAAAACGCCAATTTTGAGAGACCAAATATCAGTGTCACTAGTAGAAAAAATATTTAAATTACAAGAACATGGAACGAGTTTTAAAACAGAGATCATCGCTGGATTAACGACTTTTGCAGCCATGTCCTACATTCTAGTAGTCAACCCGGGAATTCTCGGCCTCAGCGGCATGCCAGTTGAGGGCCTCATCACAGTTACTGCGCTAGCTGCCTGTCTGGGAACGCTATTGATGGCAGCGTTTACCAATTACCCCATTGCTTTGGCGCCGGGCATGGGCCTCAATGCCTTTTTTGCATTTACTATTTGCATGACAAGGGAAGTGCCTTGGGAAGCCGCGCTCGGTATTGTGTTTTGGAACGGTATCTTGTTTTTGATACTCACGCTGACTGGCGTTAGAAAGAAAATTGCCGAAGCAATCCCCCATGCGCTAAAAATTGGCGTGCAATGCGGTATTGGCCTGTTCATCGCTTTTATTGGTTTGAAGAACGCTGGGCTAATCGTTGATCATCCTGCTACATTTGTTACCTTAGGTGACTTGTCCGACCCAGCAGTACTATTGGCGTTTGCAGGCATCATTTTTACTATCATTCTGGTCATGAAAAATGTCACGGGCGGTATTTTAATCTCCATCGCTTTGTTGACCCTCATTGGTGCCTTTGTGCCAACCGAGTCGGGTTATTTGACGGCGACACCCGACGCTATTGTCGGCATGCCTGAACCTATTTCAGACACTTTCTTTGCGATGGATATCTGGTACCCCATCAACAATTTCGGTGAAACATGGGACCTGATATTCGCCCTTATGTTCGTCAACATGTTTGATACTATCGGTACTCTGATTGGCGTTTCTCGTAAAGCAAACTTATTAGACGAAGATGGCAAGCTGCCAAAAATGGGCAGTGCTATGACAGCCGATGCCGCAGCCAGTGTTGTCGGAGCGGGTCTGGGTACGTCTCCCGTAACCAGCTATGTTGAATCAGCTGCAGGCGTGTCATCGGGCGGCCGTACGGGTTTGACAGCCGTAGTAGTCGCACTGTGCTTTTTACTTGCCTTGTTCCTTACTCCCTTAATGAAAGTCATTCCTTTGATGGCAACAACACCTGCATTGATTATGGTCGGTATTTTGATGATGGATTCGATTCGTCAAATAGACTTCGATGATTTGGGTGCGCTGGCCACAGCCGTGGTTGCTTTGTTAGCAATGCCGCTGACGTTCAGCATCAGTGAAGGCATTGCATTGGGTTTTATCACTTACGTTGGCATCATGCTGGGTACGGGAAGGCACAAACAAGTGAGTGTTATTACCTATTTGATGGCGTTAGTGTTTATTTTAAGGTACGTGTTTGATTTAAAGTAAGCACCTCTTCGTGCCATTGACCTCAATGGCGCGAGGCATTGTCTACTGATTTAGTTCCAAAGAGTGAACAGTAATGGGTGCGGCGGCAGATGGCTTTTGCAAGATAACTGAATAGCTTGCGCCAAGTCCATTACCTGACCCCAGATGGCAGGAATCAGAGCGGTTTACACGATATCCTTGAATCAACAAATCAGCTGCGCCATCATGGTTAAAATCGGTCACTAGACTAAGCTTCATGGTAAAGTTATCAGTCACCACCCCGCATTCGTAAGTGGTTTCAGCTAAAGTCACATCGATATCATGGTTCTTTGTCGATCTAACATTATTCAGCACGTCTTTGAGTAGCTTACCCTCAACCCAAGTTTTATGGATTTGTTTGGCCAGCTCGTAACCCTCGTCACTGTATATGCCACCTGACATAGGGATAAGCTCTGCAGGTATTGCCCACCACCAATTACCGCTCGTTAAATCAAAAAAATTGACTTTGGGCGCAGAAGTTTGCTCAATCAATGCAAGCTCGGCACAAGCTTTCGCAAAACGCATTTCCATAGCCATATCATAAGTCGAGTTACCAAAACAGGCTTTGGACTTTAGCGCTTTAAACTCTCTACAGTTTCGATAAGGCTGACGCTTTGCTGTGTCGGGTAACTCCTCGCAATACAACATGGCACCTTGATAGTTAAAATCAAATAGTGCTTCTTTATATTCATCTACGGTGATATCAATCTGAGGTAACGCGGTCTCAAGGCTGTTGTTTAAAGTTGCTGCCGCTAAAATGCTCAATACCAGTTTCATCAATGTCCTTTTAAAATTTGACAACACGCAAAAGAGCGATGGCGCGGTGCTTTACCGAAACGATCAAGCGGGATAATGTGCTTTCCAGTGCTCGGCGATTGCCTCGCGAGTGCAGCACCAAACGCGATCATGCTGTTGTACATATTCGATGAACCTTTGTAAGGCCATCATGCGAGCAGGTCGGCCTATGATGCGGCAGTGTAACCCAATGGATAACATTTTGGGTTGAGATTCGCCTTCGGCGTAAAGTACGTCAAAGGCGTCTTTCAAGTACTGAAAAAATTGCTCTCCACTGTTAAACCCTTGTGGCGTCGCGAACCGCATATCATTGGTATCCAAGGTATATGGCACCATCAACAAGGGTTTATCGTAATGACGGTCGTAATATGGCAAGTCGTCGGCATAGGAATCTGCACAGTACAAAATGTCATCGCGCTCAGCGATAAGCTTCAACGTGTTCGGGCTCGTTCGCCCCGTATACCAGCCTTTGGGTTTACTCCCTGTCAGTGACTCATGCAAATTAATTGAGTCCTCAATCAACTGACGTTCTTGTTCAATACTCATATCTTGGTAGTGAATCCAGCGCATGGCATGAGATGCCATTTCCCAATCGGCGTCGAGCATGGCTTTTACTGCTTCAGGATGACGTTGCATTGCCATCGTCACGCCGAAAACGGTGACAGGAATATTGTATTTGGTGAAGAGTCGATGCAAACGCCAGAAACCAGCGCGACTACCGTACTCATATATCGACTCCATACTTAAGTGGCGATCGGCATAGGCTTGGGCACCAATAATTTCAGACAAGAAAATTTCGGAATGCTCATCACCATGTAGTACGCAGTTTTCTCCGCCCTCTTCGTAATTGAGCACAAACTGTACAGCAATTTTAGCCTTGCCAGGCCATTTGGGATCTGGGGGCGTAGCACCGTAACCTACTAGGTCCCGGGGGTAAGTCGTTGTCATAAAACTAATTGCCTTTATACTTTTCTGGAATACTCAAACCACAGCCGCCCAAAATCAATTGAACGAGATTTCGCGTCGCCTCGGCAAAGTCTTGCTTCAACATTTTACTGCCCCGCAGGTTCGTAATTTGTGCTGAAAAATCGGCGTAGTGCTGGGTACAAGCCCATATGTGGTACAACAGATACTCCGCAGACATCGCATGCATTTTACCTTGTTCAATCCAGCCTTCGATTACTGCCACGCGGCCACGCATCCACTCGCCGTGCTCTTCTCTGAAATAATCGGTGACGTTGGTCGCGCCGTTGAGAATTTCCATCGCGAACACTTTTGACGCATAGGGGTTTGAACGTGAAATCTCCATTTTTTCTGCGATGTATTCAGCCAGCACAATAGCGGGGTCATCTTCAACTGTCGCCTTGTCGAAAGCAGAATTCCACGTATCCAAAATTTGTTGAAGCACCGCCATGTACAATTCTTGCTTAGTTTTGAAGTAGTACAGTACATTGGTCTTCGGCAACCCTGCACGATCAGCAATTTGTTGAACTGACGTCCCTTTTAGGCCATTTTGTGCGAATGCTTTTTCCGCCGCACTGAGAATCAGCACTTTATTTTTGGCGCCTATACTCGCATCCATAGCTCGAATTTTCGACATTTGAGTTGCTTGTCCTTTGATTACTTTGATTACCCGTATTTTCTGACCATCTAGTCTGCCACAAGCGAGTGCCAGAACAAACCGTCTATTGTATGAATTTGCACAAATATTGCTTGATGTAGTTTTCAGCGCACCTAGTCTACACTCCTTTACGTGCAAGACTTAGAACGCAATGAACATACCAAAACGTCATTGGTGTGTTTTTTTAAAACTAAAAATCTGACCAATTGGTCTACTTTTTTAAACAAAAGCCATATATAGTATGTGGTCAAAGCGATTCTGATGATATTTTTTGGAGTACAACATGATCCGGTTTCTACTGAATGAAGAGCTCGTTACCATAGAGCGCGAAAACGCGGACACAACAGTACTGAATTATTTGCGTGAAAAACGCGATATGCAAGGCACCAAAGAAGGGTGCGCAGCGGGCGATTGTGGTGCATGTACGGTAGTACTTGCCGAAACCAACGACGATACTCAATCACTGAACTACCGTTCTGTGAACAGTTGTGTCACATTTTTGTCGGCATTGGACGGCAAACAGCTGATAACGGTTGAGCACCTCAAGCAAGGCAACAAACTGCACCCTGTGCAACAATCCATGGTAGACCATCACGGTTCACAATGCGGTTTTTGTACTCCTGGCTTTATCATGTCTATGTTCGCGCTATACCAGCAAGATACGGAAGTAGACAGAAACAAAGTACTTTCTGCATTGTCTGGTAACCTTTGTCGGTGCACAGGTTACAGACCTATCATAGACGCCACGCTCGCGGTATGCGGAGAAACCGCCAATGACCAATTTACAGCAAACGCTGAGCGAACCATAGAGACCCTCAAATCCATTGCCAGTGACGAACAAGCTGGCGTTGATGGACTTTATATTCCGAAAAACCGGTCTCAGTTAGCTCAACTAGTCGCGGCACACCCTGACGCACGGCTGGTTGCAGGTAGCACTGATCTAGCGCTAGAAACAACACAACAATTGAATCCGTTAACCAAAATGATCAGCCTGACGCAAGTTAAGGAGCTCAAGCGGGTCGACGTCAGCGACACCCATGTGACAATTGGAGCCGCATGTCCGCTAAACGACATCACAGACGTATTGTTAGACCATTTCCCCGCTCTCTCAGAGATTGTTGAGCGGTTTGCCTCTTTGCCTATACGCAACCAAGCCACACTGGGCGGTAATGTTGCCAATGCCAGTCCTATCGGCGATATGCCTCCAGTACTTTTGGCTCTCGAAGCGTCAGTTATACTGGACAATGGGCAACGCACTCGTCAAGTTGAACTCTCAGAGTTTTTCACGGGTTATCGACAAACACTGTTGAGTGAAGATGAATGGATAGACGCGATTGTCATTCCGAAACTCGCCGCCAACGAAACTGTCAAGGCATACAAAATTTCTAAGCGACACGAAGACGACATTTCGGCGGTATGCGCAGTGTTTAAAATAGCACTTAATGATGGTGTGATTGATGGGATATCGACTGGCTTCGGCGGTGTCGCAGCAACGCCTGTGAGGTGTCAATCGCTGAGCGATACACTTGTTGGCAAGGCTTGGCAGCAATCCAGTGTAATGAATGCGGGCAAAACGCAACTCGAGCAAGCCTTTTCGCCTATTGATGATGTCAGAGCCAGTGCAGCCTATCGCAAACAGGTTTTAGGCAATTTATGGCATCGTTTTTGGCTCGAAACCAACAGTGCTCAGCAAGCAATAGCAACGAGAGTAATCAGCCATGCGTAAACTCATTGACCAACCCAATGTTGTGCCTTCCACGCAAGGCGTTCACACCAGTAAAAAACACGAAAGCGCGCCGCGTCAGGTAGCCGGTAGTGCAAGATATGTTGACGATATTCCAGAGCCAGCGAATATTACCTATGCTGCCGTCGGCGTGAGTCAAGTCGCGCGGGGGAGTATCAAGAGCATCGATTTATCGGCGGTAAAAAATGCACCGGGCGTGATTGACGTTATCACCGCCC
Organism: Alteromonas sp. 5NS40-0096; assembly: GCF_057544385.1. Classification (NCBI taxonomy): domain Bacteria; kingdom Pseudomonadati; phylum Pseudomonadota; class Gammaproteobacteria; order Alteromonadales; family Alteromonadaceae; genus Alteromonas; species Alteromonas sp. 5NS40-0096. Next base: position 152,681 of record NZ_BAAJLQ010000001.1, on the reverse strand, counting down.
AAGACGTACCGGGCCACATCGATATTGGTCCAGTATTCAAAGGGGATCCCGTGCTAGCTGACGGCGAAATAAAGTTTCATGGCCAACCTATATTCGCCGTATTGGCTGACAGTGTGACCCATGCTAGGCAGGCAGCGAAACTGGGTAATATCGACATTGCTCCTATGCCTGCCATCCTTGATGTAGAAACCGCTGCAGCGCAAAACTACACAGTACGTCCCCCTCATCAAATGGCTTTGGGCAATGCCGATGAAGCCATGGATAAGGCATCAAACACCGTCAGTGGCACTTTGTCTGTTGGCGGCCAAGAGCACGTTTATTTGGAAGGCCAAGTCTCTTTAGCTATACCGGAAGAAGAAGACCGCATGCACGTTTACACGTCTAGCCAACACCCTAGCGAAGTGCAAAAACTGGTTGCGGAAGTACTCGACGTCAAACTGCATAAAGTCGTTATTGACATGCGTCGCATGGGCGGAGGCTTTGGTGGCAAAGAGACTCAGGCAGCGCAATGGGCCTGTATCGCGGCGTTACTCGCCTCTCGCGCTGGTCGCGCTGTAAAACTGCGCCTTCCTCGTCAGCAAGACATGATAGCGACAGGTAAACGTCATCCATTTGAAAACCAGTTCGAAGTGGGATTTGATGACAATGGTAAAATCACAGCCGCCAAAATACGGGTCAATGGCAACTGCGGCCACTCGCCCGACTTGTCTGATGCGATTGTCGACCGAGCAATGTTCCATTCCGACAATAGCTACTCGTTAGGACAAGCAAAAATTGATGGTGCGCGCCTCAGAACTGACATGGTATCCCACACTGCATATCGAGGATTTGGCGGTCCGCAAGGTATGATTATGGCTGAAGCGATGATCGATGCTATTGCGAGGTCAACAAAACAAGATCCTTTGACAGTTCGCAAACTTAATTTCTACGGTAAAGGCAACGGTACCACTACTCCATATGGTATGGAGGTTGAACACGAGGTGATTCACGAGCTTGTTTCACAATTAGAGCAATCCAGTGACTACTGGGCTCGTCGCGAAGCCATCTCTGCCTTTAATAAAACCAGTCCAATTATCAAGAAAGGATTAGCCTTAACGCCTGTGAAATTCGGTATATCTTTTACCGCCAAGCATTTGAATCAAGCAGGCGCACTGGTTCATGTCTATACCGATGGTAGTATTCAAGCTAACCACGGTGGCACCGAGATGGGACAAGGTCTTCACACTAAAATAGCGCAGATAGTGGCTAACGAGTTTGGTGTGGATACTGACGACGTAGAAGTGACATCAACGCGCACCGACAAGGTCCCCAACACGTCACCTACTGCCGCCTCAAGTGGTACCGATCTCAATGGTAAGGCCGCACAGAATGCGTGCATTACCATTAAGCAGCGTCTCGCAGCGTTTTATGCGCAGAGCCACGATGGCAATGCGGATGATGTCGTATTTTCTGACAACCAAGTGACATTAGGCGAACATACCACAAGCTTTACCGCTTTGGTGCAAGATGCTTATATGGCAAGGGTGTCACTGTCTTCCAGTGGTTTTTATAAAACACCTAAAATTCATTATGATCGCAGCACAGGAAAAGGACGCCCATTCTTTTACTTTGCTTACGGGGCGTCAGTTAGCGAAGTCAGCGTAGACACGCTGACGGGAGAATATCACGTTGACCGTGTTGACGTTTTGCACGACGTTGGAAAAAGCCTCAACCCGGCAATAGACAAAGGCCAGATTGAAGGTGGATTTATCCAAGGCATGGGTTGGCTGACCACAGAAGAATTGCTGTGGGACAAAGCTGGGAAGTTATCAAGTAATAACTTAGCCACCTATAAAATTCCCGCCATTGGCGACACGCCTGAGGTATTTAACGTCGATTTGTTTGACAGGCCAAATGAAGAAGACAGCATTTACCATTCAAAGGCCGTTGGTGAACCGCCATTCATGTTAGCAATTTCGGTTTGGAGTGCGATAAAAGATGCAGTTTCAAGCTTATCTGACTATACAATTGACCCGCAGATAGACACACCTGCGACGCCAGAGAAGGTATTGCGAGCGGTGACTGCGATGCGCGAGGACCAACCATGAGACCGACGACTTGGTTTGATGCCCTCCACCGATGCCAACACTTAGGCCAGTCTTACGCGATAGTCACAGTAATGACAACCGCGGGCTCCACGCCTCGTGATGCGGGCACGAAAATGATAGTCACAGGTGACAGCCAGTACGATACTATCGGCGGCGGACATCTAGAGTATCAAGCTATTGCTAAGGCACGAGAATTACTCGCGAAGGGTGAGCAGGTTCAACATATTGAGTCATACCCTTTGTCCAGTAAACTCGGCCAATGTTGTGGCGGAGCAATGAAAGTGTTCATCGAAGTCAATGTGACTCACACCCAAACCCTAGCGGTTTTTGGTGGCGGACACGTCGCCCAGGCTTTGGTCCCTATTTTAGCCCAGTTGCCACTGCAAATACGCTGGATAGATAGCCGCAGTGAATGTTTTGATGAAGTGCCAACGCCCGACAATGTGGAATGTGTTATTGATGACGATCCGGTCGCGGAGATGGCGGATTTACCACAAGGCAGTTGGGCCGTCATCCTGACCCACAACCACCAGTTAGATTACGAATTAGTCGAATGTGCACTGAAGAAAAACCATTGTGAATTCCTCGGCATGATTGGCTCAGAAACCAAAGCCAAACGCTTTCGAACACGCCTAGCGAGTCGCGATTTTGATGAACAACAAATTGCACAGATGGTGAGTCCCATAGGCGAGCTTTCCGTACCGGGTAAGCGCCCTATCGAAGTCGCCGTTGCTATCAGTGCTCAGATTATTCAAAAACTCAATTCTCAGGGTATTACGCGCCCTGTGATCAACAAAAAATTGTCGAGCGAAGTACAATGACATTAACTGAATTAAACTATTTCAAACACAACGAAGCCGTTGATTGGTTTATGCAAACCTGCACATCGTCTAAGTGGTGTGATGCCATGGCACAGGCCCGTCCATTCAATAGCGTCGAGCAAGTCAAAGCCACCGCGGAAAACATCTGGTCGCAGATGGATGAAGACGATATTTTAGAGGCGTTCAAAGGCCACCCTATGATTGGCGACATCAGTAGTCTGCGTGAAAAATACGCTAACACAAAAGCCCTTGCTGCGAATGAACAAAGCGGCGCTTCCGTGGCGTCTGATGAGGTTTTACACGCGCTCAAGCAAAGTAATATCGACTATTTGGAAAAGCACGGCTTTATTTTCATCATCTGTGCAACAGGTTTGTCCGCACAAACAATGTTAGCGGCACTGGAAACCAGATTACCCAATACTACCGAACAAGAACTCGCCACTGCGGCAGGTGAACAAATTAAGATTACTCTTCTCAGAATTGAGAAAGGCCTGAGCGAATAGGAAAAATGATGAATAGCTTATCAAGCCATGTTCTAGATACCACTTCAGGTAAGCCTGCAAGCGGCATTAAAATTACGTTAACCACGCCTCAGGGTCAAAGTTTTGAAGGCATTACCGACGATGATGGCCGCTGCCGAGACTGGGGTAACATTGACTTTTCTGCTGGGGTTTATTCTGTTCGCTTCCATTGCCAAGCGTACTTATTGGCGCATCACCAAGCCAGTTTTTACCCACACGTCGATATTGCGTTCGAAATGACAGAAAACGGCGGTCATTATCACGTACCTTTGTTGATTTCACCATTTGGCTTTAGTAGCTACAGAGGCAGTTAAGTGACACAGTCTACACCAGTGGCGCAGCTGTATCGCGCCAGCATTGCACACTTTCCGCAGTGCTCTGATTCACCTCGAGACGCCCTCTCCTATTTTGTGGATGGCGCTTTGGTCGTATTCGGTGAGAACATTGAAGCAGTTGGCGATTACGCAGATTTAAAACCTCGCTTTAGCCATGCTCAAGAGCACGATTTTCGCGGCAAGCTGCTTATTCCGGGCCTGATTGATAGTCACGTACACTTCCCTCAAACAGAGATGATCGCCTGTTATGGTGAACAGCTGTTGAGCTGGTTGGAGAATTATACCTTTCCTACCGAGAAACGTTTCAAACAACAAGATTACAGCGACAAAATCGCGCGCTTGTTTATCGACCAGTTATTGAAGAATGGGACAACATCTGCCTTTGCCTTCTCAAGCGTACACAAGAGTGCGTGCGAAAGTTTATTCAATGTCGCATCCGCTCACAACATGGCGATAGTAGCGGGTAAAGTCTGTATGGACCGAAACTGCCCTGATGACTTGAGCGATACGGCAATAACGGCTCAACGTGACACCGCTGATTTAATTGATAAGTGGCACGGCAAAGGCAGAAATTTGTACGCCATCACGCCGCGATTCGCACCAACGAGCACTGAGGCCCAGATGGCCGCTCTTGGCGAGTTAGCACAACAATATCAAGATGTGTTTATTCAAACGCATTTGTCGGAAAACAAAGACGAAATTGAGTGGGTCAAATCACTTTATCCTCAGCACAAAGGCTATCTGGACGTGTATGACCATTACAACATGGTCAGAGAGCGCTCCGTTTATGGCCATTGTATTCACTTGACTAACGATGAATGGGCTCGCATGGGCGAATCCGGCGCTACCGCAGCGTTTTGTCCAACCTCTAATCTGTTCTTGGGCAGTGGGTTGTTCGACAACGACAAGGCTAAGCAAAATGGCGTCAAGGTGGCACTAGCCAGTGACGTTGGTGCAGGTACCAGTTTCAATTTGCTTCGCACTTACGGTGAAGCCTATAAAATAAGTCAACTCAGAGGCGCACCGATAGACGCCATAGAGGGATTCTATATGATGACGCAAGGTGCAGCCGCTGCTCATGGGCTCACACATACCATCGGCAATTTAAATCCGGGCTCTCATGCCGACTTTGTTCTACTCACGCCTCAGTTTGACGCGTTGAGTTCACTTCGTATCGCAAACGATGCACCAGTAGACGATGTACTTTTTGCATTGAGTATGCTCGGTGATGATCGTGCAATTGCCGCGACTTACGTTGCTGGCAAGCAATATATAACTATTCAGGAGAATTACGATGCCTTGGCTTGATTGGCTATCATTGTTCGTTCGTTGGTTTCACGTTATCGCTGGCGTTGCTTGGATTGGCGCCTCATTTTACTTTATTTGGTTGGACAACAACCTGCGGACACCGCCCCAATGGAAACAGGACAAAGGGATTAAAGGTGACCTATGGGCAATTCATGGCGGTGGCTTTTACGAAGTTGCCAAATATGCCTATGGGCCAGAACAGATGCCTGAAAAGCTTCACTGGTTCAAATGGGAAGCTTACACAACTTGGTTAAGCGGCTTTGCCCTATTAGTGATCGTTTACTACTTTGGTGCGTCTGTGTATTTAATTGACCCCAGTGTAATGGCACTTACACCACTGCAAGCAATTGGTCTTGGGTTGGCATTTATCTTTGGTGGCTTGGCTATTTATGAAATCGCCTGTCGCAGTCGTTTAGGCCAATATCCTGTGGTATTCGCCATCTGCTTGGTGGGCTTTATTACGCTCGCGTGCTACCTAGCAACGCAATGGTTTAGTGGGCGCGGTGCATACATTCATGTCGGGGCGTTGATTGGTACCATCATGGCCGGCAATGTCTTTTTTAATATCATGCCCAATCAGCGAAAAATGGTAGCTGCCGTTGCGAATAAACAGGATATTGACCCTGCGTGGGGCGCTGGTGCGAAGTTACGTTCAGTGCACAATAACTACTTCACATTGCCCCTATTGTTCATCATGATCAGTAATCATTATCCCATGACGTATCAGCACGAACAAAACTGGCTTGTCTTAGTTTTGATCATTGGTATCTCCGCGTGGATTCGCCACTTTTTCAACCTAAAACACCTAGGTATTGTAAAACCCGGCATTCTCATTTCAGGTGCCGCAGCGATGTTTGCAATGGCACTGTGGGTATCATGGCCAGCTTCAACACCAGAGAACAACCAGGCCAGCAACGCAGTTAAACAGTCCGAAAATAGTGTTGAGCCAAAAGTGGTTATCTCTGACGAGCAAGTGGCAAGTATCGTGAAAACCCACTGTACAGGTTGTCATTCGGCAACCCCTACCGACAGTATATTTGTTGTCGCCCCTGCGGGCGTCATGTTCGATACATGGGAGCAAATTGACAGGCTGTCACCGCGTATTGTTCATCGAGCCGCGGTCACAAAAGATATGCCTCTACTCAATAAGACCAACATGACCGACCAAGAGCGCCAACAATTGGCCGATTGGTATGCCGCAAGGCAATAGACTGTACTAAGGTGCTGTTTTCTTATTGAACACAGCACCTTACTATTGACCAAATTCACCTCCCACCTTGGCAAAAAGCATTGTAAACCATCGATCATTTTCGGGTTTATGAGTATGCTTGGGTAAGAGACGTCGCAAGGATGCGATACGCGCCACTCTTATTGCGCCAAGAGCAAACGGTATACAAGGAAGGAACGCGGTTTTGGAGACACACTATCTCATAGCAACAATGATAGCCTTTTCATTGTTTATGGTGGGCGCAACCTACTGGTTGGGTAAGCGCAAAACGCGAATGCCAATCACAGTTGCGATAATCGGTTTAATCACATCCATCATGCCGCCAATTGCCCTAATGTATCTTGTGATTCTCGTTTTCCGTGCGCCCGTAGATCTTACTTCTGACCCCAAATCCCAACGCTAGTGAGAGTCTTTTGTCATTTTTTTGTATTGAGAATCAAACTGTAGCGGCGTATCTGCTCTTTTCGTATTACTGCGGATCGCGTCAGACAAATCACATGAATTTCCTGTCAAACACCAACTAGTCGGCTGGCTGACCGAAGCGTCATTTTGTCTGTGTCGATATTGCGATACCGCGTGATATACCAAGCGACGTGAGCGATTCAGACTGCCAATCGGCTCCCATGCTCCTACACCGTGCCAAGGGTTCATTGACAGGTCTTCACAAAACTGTTGTTGTGCCTCACTGGTAAAGTGTTGTGGCGGGATATTAATGGTTGCGATGGGCACAAAGGGTGAATCCTGTTCTTTCCAGATTACAGTGGCATCGTCAATTGGCATATAAAATCCAGGCTTCTGCTCCTGTACCATGAATTGGAAACAGCCCGCCCCCTTGTCTAGGGTGTTTGCCATCGCTTCTGTCAAATAGTCGAAATCCTTGGTGTTGGCATTGTTATCAAATGTCATTCCTTCACAGGCTTTGGCTGAAAACTTCAGCACGGTATCACCAAGTGTATACGGCAGCATCGAATAATATTGGGGTGTGAGTGGGTTACTAATTTTGGCTGATACGGTTTGAATTGCTCGATAAAACTGTTTTGGATGTAACCTAGGCGGCCATAGGCTGATAAACCAGCGGGTTCTTTTCAATTGGGCCAGATAGCGCATGTCTTCTACATAATCGTAGACGTTGCGATGAAAAAACGCTGCCATATTCGTCATGATAAAATCTTGGGTACCCGTTTTGCCTAATTCGGGGGCAATTGGCTGTCCTTCAACGCCCACAAGCTTAACGGCCATCCCTCTTGCATCGGGCTTACTGTCGGCTTGCACTGTCATGTCGCCGTTGGAAAAGCGTATCCAAGCCTCGTAGGCTTTGCCTGGCGTTGCAAAGACACTGTGCTGCAAGTACTCGGGAATATCAGGATTAACGGTAAAAGTCGCCCTTACACATCCCGTTGCCTTGGCGTGTGCGTCACGACGATATGGCAAGCCATTGACCTTTTCTGCCGCTTTGGAAATCTCCCGACCATACTCCATGGCCTTTTGGATCGCTTGCAGTTCGCGGTCAGAGATCTCCATTCCCAGTTTGTCTATCGTTTGTTCTGCAAGCGCATTGCCAACGTTTAACCAAGTGCTGCCGAGTATAAGTGCAATAGCACAGGCACGGGATGATTTCGCAATATTCACATCTATTCTCCTTGAATCACATTGGCCGCAGCATGACGTAAATGCGAATTGTCACAGCTTTTAGTATGCCAATCCGTTACAGGAGGAGGAGTATGTTTCGACCAGTCTTGTGGGTCACCTCCCAAACGCTCGCTATAGTCTGGATTTCCCATCACTTTGAGGTATTCCATCAACGCAAATTTCTCGACTTCGGAAAACAAAGGACCGATACGACCTGGCATATCTACATCTGTAAACAAATGGCCAGTATTGTGATTGCCAGCGATACTCGTATCGTGTTTGAAACTGCCCGCACTTGGCGTATGTACATAGCCTAAATGAACCGGGTCATACTCGCGGTTTCCGACATGAAACGTCTTAGGCCGCATGCGCAGTGGTGACAACATATGATAAACCGTTGGCACCGAACCGTTGTGTAAAAATGGAGGCGTAGCCCAGACACCGTGTAATGGGCGAGATTTATAAGCTCGTTGGTTGGTGATTCGAAATGGGATATTCAAACCATCGAAATCCGCAACTCGGTCACCGTCGATTCCCCAACGTTGATAAGTTGCAGGCACAAGTTCGTTGAGCAATAGTTGTAAACCGTTTCCGGCATTCACTGGTTTTGCGCCGGGTACTAACTTACTGGGATCATACCGGTTGTCCATATAATTGTTAGCCAATTTAGGGTCGGTACCGATGTCTTCGACCTTGAGCCAAGGTACAGACCAAATCACGCTGCGCCAATCTTGTCGGTAGGCATTCGCCCCCTCTTTGGTAACATCGCCAGCCATATCCCACTGCCAATTACTGTCGTTCTGCCCGGCCACGGTAGGGTCGGATTGGGTTGCAAGTGGCCAAGCGTACGATTCACTGTAGTGTGGGCCATGGCAATGCTGACAGTGATGAGCAAACAAGTCTTTACCCGCGACGGCTTTATCTATGTCTATTTCGCCGAGAATATTTGCTGGCCATTTGGGTGGTTCTAATTCACGTATCAGGCCTTCTGCACAATGTAAGCCATCAATATCAACAAGAGATTGCCCTAGTTCATCACCGGTGAGTCGCTTACCTTGGTCATCCACAAGCTTGATGGGTGCCAACACGCCCAATGCTTCCCCCATGTTTCTGGCCATAGGTTGATTAGTAAACCCTGTGTACTGTACCCAGTCGAAGCGCCAGATATCCCACAAGAATGGATAGCTTGCGGGCGCATCTGCCACTTTGTAGTTATTGGGTTCATCGAGATCATAACCAAAGACGATGTTGCCGATACGACCGACAGCATCCGTTCGTCCTCTGCCCTCTTCAACCGGATAGTATTTGCTTGCACCGGCGGTTCCAACAAAGTGCTTTAATCGCTTTGCATAAGCCCACAGATCTGCTTTCAACGCTTTTCTTGCGTCTTTGTCATGCCCCACTAAGCGGTTAGCAAACCTATCCCATTTGTTGGGATTAAGCAGCGTTTCAAAAACGCTAGCGCCCAGTGTGGTAATGAATTCACCGCGCTTCGCATTGGCAATACTTTGAACCGCTTGTCCACCGTCAACGCGCATGGCCACACCGTTATAATGTAACTCTCCTGTGTGGCAAGTTGCACAACCGATATCCAACATCTCTTTACCGCTTATCGGGTCGAGATGCCGCCCCAATCCAACGGGTAAATTACCCGGGTTAATCTCACTTGCTCGCTGCCCTGGATTAACGATGAACCCCCAGCCACGCATGTTTTCGGGGGACGTCAACAGATCGTGAGACAGTGGCAGTTCTAAATTCACAAACCAGTCATATTCCAAACCGAATAACTCGGTGCCCTGTGGCGTGAAGTAAAAACTCTGCCGTTGCTTTTCTGTCCAGCCCTCGTTTAAGTAGGTTAACGAGTGAATTTGCTCTTGCGTCAAATTTGGAGCGAGTAACGCTTTTAAGCCAACAAACCCCGCTATAAGGACGCCAACTGTGGCGACAGTCCATCGCAGCCAAACCGGACCTAAGGCTCGCCACAAACCGAATAGCGCGATGACGATGCCTTTAATCCAGCGCCACAAACCGCGAAGCCAGTAAATAGGATTGAGCCTTCTTAGCCATCTTTTTATTTTCATTTTTTATTCCGTTATTTACTGTAGTAAGCGCGGCGCTGCGCGTAAGACACCAATTCGCTCTGTTCAAATTTACTGCGTATATTCGTCAGGTAGTTTTCCATCAAATGGGCTTTAACACTGGTATTGAACACATTCTTCCAAAATGACCAGGCCGAGTTCACTTGCGCATCTTGCGATGATTCAAAAACGTAGTATTGATCCCGTAGCAATGTAATTTGATCACCGACATGCTCAAAGCCACCGTGTAGCTCATCTAAAACATCATTTGCTGGGAGTAAAGGAACGACATCGTTTTCGTCAACAACACGCATCAAAGGCAAATGATGGTAACGCTGTACACCGTTTTTATTGGTAACCATGGGCTGGCCGAAGTTAATACAAGGTAGAATCTTGCGTCCATCTTCGTAGTAATACATCAGAAGTAAGGTCGAAATCGCCGCTCCTAGACTATGTCCGGTAAGCACCAATTCATAGTCGTCGAGTAAAAGTGGGGTCAACGATTGATAAACCGCATAAGCGCAGTCGTCGAATCCTTTATGCACCCAGATCGGCAATCGGTGGCTCTTGTGATAAATGTACGTAAAGTCTTCAATGGCATTGGTTAAATTACATGTACCACGTACCGTAATGACATGGGTCTTTGATTCGTGATCAGTTTCCAAAAAATAGCGGAGCTTTTTGCCACATCCCCCCACTTTTTCAACCAGTGGGTAGGTCTCTTGAATCGCTTCTGGGGATTGATAGGCGGTAGTCGCTCGCAGTGCGAATGTTTCTAGTAGCTTGAAGTTGACAATCATTGTCAATCCGTCCTTGCGCTATCGTAGGTGTGGTTTTCACTATTCAAGTCGTCGCACTTTTTCGCCATTTGTCATTGGCCTTAGAGTGCGTGTGCAACATCAGTTATTAATACTATATCCACTTTAATCTTTATATAACAAGACTCTATGATAAAAACTTAGTAATATGAATACATACCATTGTGCAAAAATTGTGAATGTTTGTAGTGTGAGTTTTTATACAATGCCGTTCGTAGTTACACTTTGACGTGTGATGTTTAGAAGTAACGTGCAGCCATGTTGTGAATGACTCTGTTCATCAAACCTCCAGTCATATCTTTAGGGCGGAAACCAGATGCTAAACAAGTATCTTATCGTAGCGTTTGTTTTGACTTTTTTTGTGACCACGGGGTCATGGGCGGACCAAGTTTCAGTGACATCCGTTGAAGCAGGGTCACAGCAAACTGGCCAATCAGATGTCTGGCATGACCCAACTGGAGACAAAACTCTCACCCACGCCATCGAAGCATTTAACAACAATGCGTTCTTTTCGTTGGAGACCGCGGGGTCGACGGGTTTGAAACCCGGGGCGTTTTGGTCGCACTTTTCACTGGTCAATGAAAATGACGGCACTGCTCATCTGTATATTGAGTACATTGACCATCAACTGATCTCACTTGAAGTCTGGGAGCATGACAGCAGCACAAACCAGACAGTAAAGATAGCTGACCTATCGATGGCTAAACCGTTCCAACACAGAGAACTCGCTCATCATAGGTTTGTGTTCCCAGTCGAGTTAGAAGCGGGACAAAACAAAACGTATTTTGCCAAGTACAGTTCTGATCAAATGGGGTTTGTTTTCCCCAGCATGCGTATATGGTCACCTCAAGAGTTTAATCGACAAACTACATCAGAAACCGCCATTATGGCCTTTCTCATTGGCGGCTTTTTCTTAATGGCGTTATTTGCTTTGGTCGCGGGCGTCGCTTCAAATGCCAAAACATTTTATGCCTATTCGATATATGCATTCTCAAAAATCACCATATGGCTCGCGGTTTACGGCTATTTACATCAGTACATTTTCCCCGATAATTTTCATTGGAGTTTCATCTGGATCGCCGCCGCCTGTACGGTATATTTTGGCATATTTTTCGCCCGCATCTTTCTAAAAAGTCGACGTTTCACACCGAACATGGATGTTGTATTAAAACTGATGATGGCGAACGCTATATTCTTATTCGGCTGCGCCATATTCCAGCTCACAGTACCTGCAATCATCTCTATTACTATTGCCATGTTGATGTATCCGGTATTGGTGATTACCGGTTTTATTCGATGGCGACAAGGCTCCACTGAGGCAGGCATATTTTGCCTGGCGTGGAGTTTTTTGATCATTTCGTTGGTCACACAAGCACTAAGAGATTTGGGTTTGGTCCCCGTGACCTTGTCTAATTATTACTGGCCAGCCTACGCGTCATTCTTCGAGCTGCTCACCATCATGGCGGCAATTGGTATGAAGGTGAAATCCCTTCGCGAAGCCAAAGCCGAGGCAGAAGCTCGCTACCGCAAACACCTAGAAGATTCGAATAGCAACTTGGAGCAAATCGTCGCTGAGCGAACTCAAGCCCTTGAGCAGGCCAAGCGAAAAGCCGAGCTGGAGGCTCGAACCGATCCTTTGACAGGCTTGAGCAACCGCCGTTGTTTTATTTCTCAAGCAGAAACCCGAATTGCCTTGGCTAAACGCAAATCTGTCTCTGTTTGTCTGTTTTTAATTGATCTGGATTTCTTTAAAAGCATTAATGATACCTATGGTCATCACATCGGCGATGAGGCTCTGAAGGCTTTTGCCGATATATTAAAGCAGTCTACCCGTAACATCGATGTGTGCGGCCGTTATGGTGGTGAGGAGTTTGTTGTGCTTTGCGACGATAATGCGCTTGGCGCCCAAGAGCTCGCCGAACGCATTCGCAAGAATACTGAATCCCTGGTACTGGATACCGAGTCGGGAAAACTCACCTTCACTATCAGTGTTGGTTTAGCAGAGTTTAACTTAAACGAGTCGCTTGAGTCGTTGCTTTCAAAAGCAGATAAAGCTATGTATCGCGCCAAAGAAAGTGGACGAAACAAAGTCGTCAGTATTACGCGAAATGCCGCCACTGCCAGTTAAGACTAAATGCAAAGGCAAACGATGAAACTGACAACGAGATGGACCTGGGTACTAATGGCGACAATGTGTCATTTTACTTGGGCGGCGGCACCCAATAACCAGCCCTCTCAATGGGTATTGGACAAACAAAGCGACAATATCACCATTTACACAAAGCATATCGAGGGCTCAGATGTCGATGCTTTCAAAGGTGTAACGACTTTACCGGCAAGTCGCGATAGTATTTTAGCAATCATGGAAGATACCGAAGCGCTAGCGCAATGGATGCCGGATGTGATCAGTGCTGAGTTACTCTTCCACGAGGGCAATACCAAAATCCAGTACGTACAGACAGATATTCCTTGGCCGGGGAAAAATCGAGACGGTGCCTACCAACTTACGCTCGAAGAGAGTGATACCCAAACAACTATCCTGATTTGGGCGGTGCCAGAATACCTGGAGCCCAATCCCAAGTTCGTCCGAATTCCTTATGCTAAAGGCTTTTGGCAATTAAGTGATGTTGAAGAAGGCACCCGTGTTGTTTACCAATTGCACGCCGAACCCGGTGGAAAATTACCCGCTTGGCTTATCAATAAATTCGTGACAGACACGCCATTTCAGGCATTATCGAATCTCGCCACGCAAACAAGTGAAAAAGGAACTGAGTATGAAAATTAAAGGAAAATTCGACGTTGGATTGCAACCCTTAGATGCGAGTTTTGCCCCCAGCGATGGTGCAAGTGTTGGACGGATGGGCATAAACAAAACCTTTCACGGCGATCTAGATGCCACCAGTGTAGGAGAAATGTTGAGCCTAACAACAGCAACCAAAGGCTCTGCCGGATACGTTGCAATCGAAAGCGTTACCGGTAGCTTACTGGGTAAAACAGGCAGTTTCGCGCTACAGCATTTTGGTACAATGTCAGCATCGGGTAAGCGGCTAACACTTGAAGTCATACCTGATTCCGGTACCGAGGCGTTGGCTAGCCTCGCCGGTGTCATGGATATTATTATTCGAGATGGCGAGCATTACTATGAGTTCGATTTTAAGCTTGAAACTAACCTACAATAATTGTAGCCGCTCCCATTGCCAATCCTCTTGAGGAAGTGGAACTTGCTTTCTCAGCGCATTGTACTCAGATTCCCCCATTGCAAATGCGACAGTTTTAAACTGACTTTTGGCTTTTATCGCTCGAGTTTGCAACAGATTGAGCTTCTCGTCAGCTTGGTCAGAAAAGTCATCAGCTAAAATATCTAAGCTCTTGCTGTGTGCGGCGTAATACTGCAGCACATACCCGACTAATTTGACCAATACTGAAATCATCCGTTTACTCGGAGACAATGGGCTAAGGTGTGACATTTCAAGCGCTTCTTTTGCACCCGTTTCCGTCAGTTCTGCCAGTGCCGCATGCAGCTGTTCTGCAGTCCTTTGATAGTGTTTCAATAGCGCTAAATAACTTTCTGGCACATCTGTTCCATTTTGTTCGAGGTCATCTGCCATATCCTCACTCAACATATCGAGATTGATGATAAGACGCCCTACTGCACTCATTACAACATTACCCTTTCTTGCGACATGAAAAACACACATAAGCTGTCAAAATTACCACACTATGTGAGGTTTCAAAACCTCTGTTGGCCATGGTCGGACTGGGTGACGAGTTCAATGGACACATCAGTGTAGTGACGTGAAATGTGTTTTTTGATCTAGAACAACTCTAGGGCTTTTTTGCCTTGTTCAAATAAACACACAGCCCTATTCTTCTGCGGATTTTCAATCCGGAACAAACACCATGGTACACAGCAGTAAACCCGAACTCCTCTCTCCAGCAGGCAGCCTAAGAAACATGAGGTACGCCTTCGCCTATGGAGCGGATGCCGTGTATGCTGGCCAACCCCGTTACTCTCTTAGAGTAAGAAACAACGAATTCAATATAGAGAACCTAAAAACGGGCATAGATGAAGCCCATCAATTAGGCAAAAAGTTCTACGTTGTGAGCAATATTGCGCCGCACAACAGTAAAGTGGACACCTACTTAAAAGATATCGCTCCCATCATCGACATGCAGCCAGACGCGCTAATTATGTCTGATCCCGGTATGATCATGCTAGTGCGTGAACACTACCCAAAGATGCCAATTCACCTATCAGTTCAGGCTAACGCTGTTAACTATGCCACGGTCCAGTTTTGGTCACGTTTGGGTATTGAAAGAGTCATTCTATCTCGAGAGCTTTCACTCAAGGAAATTGACGTAATCAGGACTAAAGTACCTGACATTGAGCTCGAAATTTTTGTTCATGGCGCACTTTGCATGGCGTATTCCGGTCGCTGCTTGCTTTCCGGTTATATCAATAAACGAGACCCGAATCAGGGTGCATGTACCAATGCATGTCGCTGGCAATATACAGCAGAGAAAGCTCGAGAAAACGAGACCGGAGACATCGTTCATGTTCAGCAGCCTGATGTGAATACCCCGGTATTGGGGCTGGGCCAACCAACCGACGATGTATACCTACTTGAAGAACCGATGAAGCCCGGTGAGTACATGCCAGCATTTGAAGATGAGCATGGTACTTACATCATGAACTCAAAAGATTTACGCGCCGTACAACACGTCGAAACCTTGGTAGGTATGGGTGTTCACTCTCTCAAAATTGAAGGCAGAACGAAATCCCACTACTACTGCGCGCGAACCGCACAAGTCTATCGCAAAGCCATCGACGACGCCGCAGAAGGCAAACCTTTTGACCCAGATTTAATGCTATCCCTTGAAGGACTTGCCAACCGAGGCTACACAGAAGGTTTTTTACGTCGCCATACACACGACGAATATCAAAATTACCAATCTGGTAGCTCAGTGAGCGACCACCAACAATTCGTGGGTGAAATTTTAGGTTGGTGTCCAGATACCGAGATGGCCATTGTCGATGTCAAAAACAAGTTTTGCGTCGGACATCAACTCGAACTAATGACCCCCGATGGCAATCTGACTTTCGATCTGCAATATATGATTGATTACAAAGGTAACACCATTGATAACGCGAAGGGTTCAGGTCACCAAGTCAGAATTCCTGTACCTCATGGTGTATCACTCGACTATGCATTATTACTGCGCAATCTTGAAGAGAACCAAACAACGCGACGTCCATTCGATACGGCTCCTGAAGAAACTGCGTGAGGAATGACACTATGGCACTGAGAATTACTGACGACTGTATAAACTGTGATATGTGTGAACCAGAATGCCCAAATGCTGCGATCAGTATGGGTGAAAACATCTATCACATCGATACAAAGCGCTGTACCGAATGTGTGGGACATTACGATGAGCCCACTTGTGTCAGTGTTTGCCCTATTGATTGTATCGAGCCCGACCCCCAAGCCAAAGAAACACTTGACCAATTGGCAGAAAAGTTTATCGCACTGACAGGGGCCTAAATCGGTACCTTTTATCGATAAACATTGTCGAGAATCAATCTTGGCTCATGTGATATTTATTAATCAAATCTTTATGAATTTGTGACACTTTAGGCAACGTCACTGGGTTAGACTGCAGATATCAATGATTAATAAGTTGGTCGTATTGTGGTGAAAAAAAGTGTAAGTGTTTTAGCAGGGCTGTGTCTTTTTCAAATCAATAGTGTTGTCGCATTTGAGTGGGATTTTATTTCTCTGAGAACCACCCTGTCGCGGCCAGATACTAGCCAGAGCCTGATTTTCAGAGCACCCGGCGAGACGGAACAAAAAACCTTGTTTCATCTATCTCCAACCAATAATGAACGCATCGGTTTTTTTCTCGACATCAATGATATTGAAATTGGTTATGCGGTAGACGCGCGCAAAGACGACATTGAAACCGACACTCAAAACTTTCTCATTTCCTACCGCAAACTTAAACACTCAAGAATCACACTCAATTACCAGACACTCGAAGGCCTAGACACGAGAGTAGAAAACTTATCCGGTGCAGGCCAGTTTAGTCAGTTTCTAGAGCAAACCAAATCCACGAAAATCGAATTATTCGGGCAACACAACTTCTACACTTTTGGTGGCAAAACGTCAGCCTTTGAACACTTTTTCCTAAATCGTCCCAAGTTGAGCTCTGTATTCGATTGGTCTCTCAGTATCAATGGCGGCTGGTCTGTAAAGAGGCTTTCACTCGAATCCCCAACGTCTATTTTACTCCAAACCGATTTTGTTGGCGCCGAGCTGGCCCCCATTACCGAATTAGACTCGGTCTCTTATAGCGGTGATATCGGTCCATTTTTGTCACTACAAGCCCCCAACAACTTTCACTTCTTCGCTGAGTACAAATTTGGTAAAGGTGTGATTAAAAATCTGAGTGATACAGATAGCCTAAAAGAGTCGGGAGACGAAAAAGCCCGGGCATTCGGCGCGGGTATCTCATGGACATCGTCCGATGAAAAACTCTTGGTTTTACTGCGCGGTTGGAAACAAGAGGGCCGCCATGTTTCAACTTCATTCGGCGACCTATCGGTAGTCTGGTTTTTTTAAGATTGGAGAGAGCATTGTGCCAAAGATGGGCGTTATGATTTCTCAATGTGCTGCAAAATCCAATCCCTAAAATGGTTTACATGGGTATAGTAATCAACGGCGCCATAAAGCCCCTGCTGCCAATTGGTCGCTTGTGTGTCTTGCCACGAACTGACACCGACAATATGTGCGACTCCATCTTTTACTACATACGCCGGTGAGCCGCTATCACCGCCACCTCCTATCCCCTCCAGTGGTAACGCATTGTCATCGGGATGGCTGAAATCAAAACTCACCCATTGTCCCTTTGCCGTTACCACTTCGTTTTGAGCAAACCTGAGCTGCATGGGGGCGTCGACAATGCCGTCTTTGCCATTACCCGTATCCCCTTTTCCCGTGATATTGATAATATCTCCCTCGCTTAATTGATGTTTAAACATAACAACGGCTGGGATAGGTTTGGCGGGAACGGAGATTTTCACTAACGCAATGTCATACCCAAACTGGCGGTCTCGCCATTTTTCATGGGTGTAAACCGCTTTGATATCGAGGTTTTCACCTTGGATTTCTGCCCTGTCCGACGCTTCAAGGAAATTGGCAACATGAGCCGCGGTCAAAACCCACCCTTCGCCGATGTAGGTGCCAGAGCCAACAGGGTAAAGCTCGTCGTTATGCTTGGCGGTAAAAGTTACCAGTGCAGGCAACATCTCGTTATGTACCGTGTAGCGTTTATCATCAATATCATGACGAATGATTATTCCATCCGCAGACCTACAAATACCGAATATTAAAGCGGCGGTTACAAGCCATAGACGCATGTTATGTTCTCCTTGACAGAGTGGATTACAAACGTAATCATAATTAATATTACAACTGTAATCAACAATAAGAGAATACTCGCATGCTCCTAAAACGACTTTTTGTGGTGTTAGCCCTAACTCTGCTGACTCAACGGGTTTTTGCCGAAAGTTCGACAGACACACTGACCTTATCCCACCCCAATATCTCGTCTCCTTTGACATTTAACATTCATTTGCCCCATCGCTATTCAGCTAACAAGAGTAAGCGCTATGTATTGATGTTCAATTTACATCCCCAATCAAATACCTACCTCACCGGAATGCATGACTGGATGAGCCATAATGGAGAGTGGCCGTGGCTAGAAACCATTATCGTAACGCCGCAATCTGGCAACCTTATGGCAAGCTTATTCGACCCGAGTGGAGCGACCACTCCAATGCTTGATTTTATGGAGGCAACATTGCTGCCTGCCATCGATAACAAGTACAGGACCAATGGTTATCGTATTATCAGTGGTTTTCGGGTAGACGGTAGTGTTGTTCTTTCGTCTTTGCTTAATAAGCCAACACTGTTTAACGCCCACATTGCCGTCAGTCCGGAACTCAGTAACGATATGGCCGGCATACTGAGCAGTGCTAAACCTAAACTGATATCACTGGACAACAAACCGAGATATTTACTCTTCAGCCATGGTACAAGTGTCAAAGAATCTCACCAGTATGGGCATTACCAGACGCTAGAGCAGCAATTGAAGGCCCATGCACCTTCTAGCTTACAATGGCAATACCTCCCCCTTGAGGACAGTTATTTTATGTCGTTGCCATTGCTCTCTGTCATCAAAGGTATTGAGCAGATTTTCGATGACATTCACACGGGTTTGTCTGCCGAATCTACCGTGTCACAAGGAGGTGTTGACTCGATTGTTTCCCACTATCACTATCTTTCAAACGAGAAATATGGATTTGAAGTCTCGCCCAAATTTTCGATAAAAACGTTGGCAGACAGTAAGCTATCAAATTCGCTTGAGGAGGGATTGCAAATCTATCAAGTATTAGTCCAGCTTTATCCCGATGATCCCTATAGCTATCACAACATCGCTAAGGCCTATGCAAAATATGGTGATTTTCAACAAGCCGTAGTTTATCAAGAGCGCGCCGTAAACAAGGCAAAGCCTTTGTCAACGTGGCACCAAAAACGGCATCAACGCTTTTTAGACACTTATCGATTAAAACAGCAATGAATGGTTAAGTACGTCGGTACTGTGTTTAACACCTATCTTCATTCCTTCTGTATCAATGCGACCCAGAGCAGCAACTCTGTCCCAGGAGCTTGACATGAGGTCGTATTGGCTGGAATCTTGGCTATCAAACTCAGAGCACAAGGCTCAAACCAACATGTCTCTCGGTAGATAGTTTGAGTAGCAAATAGAGAGAAAGAGGAGATTCAAGGTGTTTGCCGTTATATTCAAAGCCAAAACGGGCCAACAAGATGCGCAATACTCCGAAACCGTCGCTATTATGCGTGAAATCGCATTTCGCGAGTATCATTGCCAAGATTTCATTGCCGTTACAGAAGGAAACCAAGAGATCGCGATTTCGTACTGGTTGTCAGAAGACGATATCAAACGTTGGCACGAAAATGCCAAGCACGCCGTCGCACAGCGGCTTGGTAGGGAAAAATGGTACCAATCTTATGTCGTGGAAGTCGCAGAAATAAAACGCCGCTATGCCGTTGGTGAACCATAGCCTCTGCAAACTGCGTTATTCAATGCTAGTCGTGTTTAAGCGTGATAAAACTCATCAAAAACAATTTGTTGGCGTTGTTTTCTCTTTTCCCACGCTAGACGCTCAAGTTCAGGGGAAGGCTGAAATGCCTTCACATGGCCGACGCACAAATAGGCAATTAGCTCTCTATCCTGCGGGGCATTGAGAATGTCTTTGATGCGGTCTTCATCGAGAATGCTCACCCACCCCATACCGATGTTTAACGCACGCGCCATCAACCACATATTTTGCACTGCTGATACAACACTAAACCTGCCCATGTCAGGCATACTGGTTTGCCCTAAAACGGGACCAGACTTGGGTTTGTAAAATACTGCAATATTCACCGGAGTTTCCAGTATTCCTTCCAATTTTAACTGAGCATATGTCGCCTGCTTGTCTTCGCTCATACCACTTTGTGCAAATTGCGTTTTGGCCGATTCATTTTCGGCTCTGAACACTTCACTCACCGCAACCCGCGTGTTCTTGTCTTTGATGATCACAAACTCCCAAGGCTGGGAAAATCCCACCGAGGGAGCAAGTAACGCGGCATCGATAATGCGAGCTAAATCCTTTTCGTCTATTGGGTCTGCGAGGAAATTATTGCCCCGAATGTCACGCCGCAATCGCATGATTTCAAACAGCTGGTCAGCGTATTCGGCATGGAAGTGAAGAGTTTTAGACATGGTACAACAACCTCAGAGCAAACTGGGCGGTATTGTAGCGTATGCTAAATCTAACGCCCAGTGTTTAACGGCGGGTTACCGCAAGCACATTTTGAGCGACTTCAATCAGCTTGCAATGCTGATCCATCGCGCTTTTCTGAAGCTTTCGGTAAGCTTGCTCTTCTGTCATATCCAATTGTTGCATTAGTACCAGTTTTGCGCGGTCTACCAGTTTCTGATCAGTGATTGCCTGCTTCGCTTCCTCCAACTCGTGGCTCATCTTCTTAATATTTTCAGATTGCTCACGAAGCAAAGCATAAATAGAGCGATTCACGGACAAGCTCGCATCGGTTTCTGCATCCGTTTGCCGGGTTGAATCGGCCCCTCTCAAGCCAGGTAAATTGGGATCGAATAACAATGTAAGTGCACCGTTGTGATCTTTGGTCGCTCCCGCCAGTGCTTTGAGTCGTTTTGAATGATCATTAAGAGTTTGCTCGGCAAGTTCAACTTTTTGATTTGCACAGCACAACATTCTTTCAATGAGCGTTTCCTCAACGTTGTGCATCATATCAATGCGCGTTGTCGCCAAGTCATACCACACTTCACTGATTTCAGCTGCGATGGGCGTACCGTCTGCCAATTGGCAAATCATGTTCCGCATTTGATCGAGTTCTTCTACTTGCTTACTCGCTTCAAGCGCTTGCCATTTTTCCACGTCGTCTTTATGGGCAAACGATAAAAAAATGTCGATGCTCTGTGTTTGCGCCGTTTGTAGCTGATGTAACCGCTCGCATAAGGATTTATTGAAGTGCGTCTCGGCAAAACCAATGGCCCCCCACGCTCGCTCTTGCCCTGCGTATTCTTTGGCCTGGATAAAGTTAAACAAGGCCACGAGTAAACGCGTAATTTCTGGGTCACCGGAAACGTCTGCCGCATCAAACACCACTGACAACAACGAAGCGATAAGACGGCAATAAGCTTGGGTTGACGTTAATGGGGTGACGCTGAGCTCGTCGACTTTCTTGCGTAACTCTGGAAGATGGTCGATCCCCTGTAACGCAAGAGTGATAGAACTCAACAAGCGCATGTTGCTCAATGATTCATGGCCGTTTAAATACAGCGCTTTAAGCTGGCTGCGCAGCCGCTCTTCGCTGTTTTGGCTTTGTGAAATTTGGCTGGCGCGCTTCTGGCCAAACTGTGTGCAACGAGACGCGAGAAAGACATTGCTCGTCCCCCGCTCTTTTTGTAGCTGATGAATCATATCGCTTACTACACCGACCAATTTGCAGTTAGATGCCAACTGATTCAGGCCAGTGAGCTCGGCGTTTTTCGCAGCAAGAAAAAAACGTTTTGTTGCTTCGCTGTAGTGATTACCTGTCATACCTACGACTAGTCATAAACCATGATGAGTCAGACTGCATGCAATCATCGCTCCACGTACCAAAAAAATACTGCAACGCCACTAACCACCCAGTACTAAAGGATTTATTCCTCTCACATTTGTGCATAAAGCTATCCGCATATGTCATTTTGCACTGAATAAGTGCAGCTCATTCACCAAAATCACACGCACTCACAGCGTAAACGTGACTCAACCTCTATTGCAAAATGCAAGTAACCCGATGATTTAAATGAAAAATTTAAAAAAATAACAGTGGTGGCACGGTCGATGCAGTCGATTGAATGACTGGATGTCAAAGGCGGCAACAGTTTAACAACACGAGCAACACATAAAGACAATGGCGTCTCAAACCTTTGATTTTCTTGGGTTGGGGCGTTTTTTTTTGCCACTTGAGCAGAGATTCAAGCGACAACTGGGTATGACACTTTGATTGGGAGATATCAATAATGGCTTATTTAATGCCAACGGAATTCGTCACCAAAATGGTTGATGCTGGCGAATCAAAAATTTATATGTCGACGCGAGACACGCTTGTCAGAGCGTATATGGCAGGGGCAATTCTCGCTTTAGCAGCGGTATTCGCCGTAACAATTGCAGTTCAAACAGGGGTATTCCTGATAGGTGCCGTACTGTTTCCTATCGGCTTTTGTATGCTTTATTTGATGGGTTTCGACTTGCTAACAGGCGTTTTCGTACTATGTCCTTTAGCTTGGCTAGCAAAACGGCCCGGAGTGACATGGAAACAGATTCTGCGCAATTGGGGTTTAGTATTCCTTGGTAACTTCGCCGGAGCGCTGACGGTTGCATTCATGATGTCTTTTGTCTTCACATACGGCTACAACACAGATGGCGGTGCGATCGCAACGAAAGTCGCCAGCATTGGTGAAGCGAGAACCCTCGGCTATGCAGAATATGGTATGGCGGGTTGGTTGACCATATTCTTCCGCGGCATGCTATGTAACTGGATGGTGAGTATGGGCGTGGTTGGCGCCATGATTTCTACGCATGTCAGCGGCAAAATTTTGGCGATGTGGATGCCAATTATGTTGTTCTTCTTCATGGGGTTCGAGCACTCTGTGGTGAACATGTTCTTGTTCCCATTCGGCCTGATCATGGGTGGCGATTTCTCAATCATGGATTACTTCGTCTGGAATGAGATTCCAACGGCTCTGGGCAACCTTGTCGGCGGTTTAGCATTCACTGGCCTTACGCTTTACAGCACGCACTATCGCACTGCACCAAAGCGCAAGCTTGTTCCTGAAACGAAACCTGTTGATCCTGAAGCAGCTACTGCCTAAGGAGAAGGTGTCGCCTTAGGTACAGCTGAGGCGACACCGCTTTTACTATGCACTTTACGGTCAGTGAGCATTCAATAGCGGGAATCAAAACTGTTAATCAAGACTACTGTTTAAGTGTCGTACCAGATACTCAACAACTCTTACATCGCGGTGCAGTCTTCGTAGTATGTGACGGCATTAGCAGCAGTGATGTCAGCCAATATGCCAGTCAACTGGCGGCCGATGAATTTGCGAAACAATACTACGCAGCGTCTTCGTTGTGGAGCCCCATAGAGGCGGCAAATCTCGCGCTACAATATTGTAACTTCAAACTTTTCAGCAAAACACAAAGCAGTGAATATCGAGATAACCCCGACCGAGGGTATGTCTGTACTTTTGTCGCCCTTATCGTGTTGCCCGAACAGTTTTTTGTTATGCATTTGGGTGACAGCCGATGCTACCTGCGTTCAAATGAGCGGTTTTCTCAAGTCACTCAAGACCAAGTCCAAACGTCTTCTCATGGTGACGTGCTGCTTAGTAATGCCCTCGGCCACAAATCATCCATTGCGCCTTGTATATTCCAAGGTGCTACCGAAGCAGGGTTACAGTTTCTGCTGACCACGGATGGCGTTCATGATGTATTGGATGAGGCGCACATCAGCAGTGAATTAACCCTATCTAATGCCACCATTGCGACGAGGTTAGTCAACAAGGCTCTCAAAAACGGCAGTAAAGATAACCTATCCGCTATTGCTATCAAGGTGGAATCCACGGGAGCCGCTAGGGCTAACGCTGTGATTTACCCCCTTTCGTTTTTGCCAGTATTGGATGTAGGCGAACGCATTGATGGCCTCACCATTATTGATGTGCTACACAGGAACCATCGAAGCCACGTTTATCTGGTAAAACCCGAAGGCAAGGCGAAGCCTGTTGTGCTCAAAACTCCCTCTGTCGAATACGAAAATGACGCCAACTACATACAAGCTTTTAAACATGAAGAATGGATCACTCAGCGAATTAACTCGCCTTACGTGGTCAAAACAGCAGATGTTGTAGGCTCTCGTACCGCACTTTACAGTTTGTATGAACACATTAGCGCACAATCGCTACCCGCATGGCTAAACGATAAAGGCAGTCCAACATTGTCGACCGTTAGGCACATCGCCAGCCAACTCGCGAACGGTATTCAAGCACTACATCGCCAAGACACGCTACACCGAGATATCAGGCCCCAAAACATACTTGTCGATGAAAATGGCAAAGTCACACTGATCGATCTCGGTTGTGCATCAGTCGAAAATCACATTACGACATTGGGCTTGAACCACATGGAAATCCCCGGTACGGCTATGTATACAGCACCGGAGTATTTTCTTGGCGAACCCGGTAGTCAAGGGTCTGATATCTATTCGCTCGGCGTACTCATTTATCACCTTCTGAGCGGCGAATTTCCCTATGGCAGCAATGTCGCGAGAGCAACCAGTTACGGAGCACAACTCAAACTTAAATATACATCGCTACTTTCTCCTGACCGCGAGCTACCGGTGTGGGTGGATGAGACCTTAAAAAAAGCAACCCACATTGACCCCAACAAGCGCTACAGCGAAGTATCAGAATTCATCCACGATTTACATCAACCAAACCCGAGGTTTCTCAAGCAGTATCAACGGCCTCTTCTCGAGCGCAAGCCCGTTCAATTCTGGCAAACCGTCAGCGCAGGCTTGTTTATTATCATCTGTATTCTTATCGCAACACGTTAAACAAGGAAATCACTATGATCACTAGCAGGCAAGATGTCACCGATATGATTGTAAGCAGTAAGGTCCTGAACCGTATCAAATGGCAGGATGTGAGCGAAAAATTAGGGTTATCAAAAGAGTGGACAACAGCGGCTTGCTTGGGCCAAATGGCCATGACTAAATCCCAAGCTGAAATTGTCGGTGATATATTCTCATTGACTGATGAAGCGGTTGCATGGCTGCAAATCGTGCCTTACAAGGGATCCATTGATGCTCCCGTGCCGACCGACCCATTGATTTATCGATGGTATGAAGTGGTTAGCGTGTATGGCAGTACCATCAAGGAATTGATTCATGAAGAATTCGGAGATGGCATCATGAGTGCGATTGATTTCTCGATGGATATACAACGAGAAGCTGACCCAAAGGGCGATCGCGTCAACGTTGTACTATCGGGCAAATTCCTGCCTTACAAAACATATTGAACTAACACTTAACAACCCCAGAACTTCGCCTCGAATTATTGAGGCGAAGCCTGCAATTTATTTCTTTCCTACCCTCTCTAATATTCAAAGATTATCTATACTGATTGAGCCATGTTGATCTACCACTAACTCTTAATCAGTTTTATTGATTACAAAAATCAATTTTAAATACTTTTTTAAATCGTATTTTTTGAATAATATTATTCCCGTACTGAAACACAACTCACCAATTGAGGAAATGAAAATGTTAGAGAATCGCGAAGGCCAAACCATCCCATCAGTTACTTTTCGTACTCGTCAAAATGACGAATGGGTAGATGTTACAACGGACGAACTATTTGCAGGAAAAACGGTCGTTGTATTCTCACTACCAGGTGCATTTACACCTACGTGTAGTTCAACTCATTTACCGCGCTACAACGAACTAGCGCCAGTGCTAAAACAAAACGGTGTCGACAGTATTCTGTGTGTTTCTGTTAACGATACTTTCGTTATGAACGCATGGGCTGCAGACCAAGAAGCCGAAAACATCACTATGATCCCCGATGGCAACGGTGAGTTTTCTGACGGCATGGGTCTATTGGTAGACAAAGACGATCTCGGCTTTGGTAAGCGTTCATGGAGATACTCAATGCTAGTCAAAGACGGTGTGGTTGAGAAAATGTTCATCGAACCTGAAAAACCAGGTGACCCGTTCGAAGTATCAGACGCCGATACGATGTTGAACTACATTAATCCAAATGCGTCTGCGGGGGAATCTGTAGCGATATTTACCAAGCCTGGTTGCCCATTCTGTGCCAAAGCCAAAGCACTTTTATCTGAAAAAGGCTTAGCGTACGAAGAGGTCGTACTTGGCACTGACGCGACACTAACTGGTTTGCGAGCGGTATCCGGTCGTGAAACCGTACCACAGGTATTCATTGGTGGTAACCACATTGGCGGCAGCGATGATTTGGAAGCTTACTTCAACAGCTAAGCGCTAACCCACGCTAAATATCGGCGCCTCTCGGCGCCGAATTTTTTAAGAGACGTTATTCAGCCTGCAAGGAACTGTCATGCGAATTATTGAAACTGATGTCGCCATTATTGGCACAGGAACCGCTGGTCTCGGCGCATACCGAGCGGCAAAGCAACACACAGACAAGGTGGTATTAATCGAAGGCGGCGCTTACGGCACGACATGTGCTCGTGTGGGCTGTATGCCAAGTAAACTATTGATCGCGGCAGCAGAAGCAGCACACGCTATCGACAAAGCGCACCATTTCGGTGTAAATCCAGATGGCTATACCATTGACGGCCATGCCGTTATGCAACGCGTAAAATCAGAGCGCGATCGATTCGTCGGTTTTGTATTAGAATCTGTGGAGTCAATCAATGCTGAGGACCGCATTTTGGGCTTCGCTAAGTTTATTGACGACAATACGCTGATGGTGGATGAGCACACGAAAATTAGTGCCAAACGCATTGTCATTGCCACTGGCTCTCGCCCGACCTATCCACCATTTTTTGAGCAGTTGGGCGATAGATTAATTATCAATGATGATGTGTTCGAATGGGACACATTGCCCGAAAGTGTCATTGTTTTTGGCCCCGGAGTTATCGGTCTAGAGCTAGGCCAAGCTTTACATCGACTGGGTGTAAAAGTTCATATGTTTGGCGTTGGTGGCGCGGTAGGCCCGATTACTGACCCCGTTGTAGCAGACTATGCAAAAACGCTGTTTACCAATGAATTTTACCTTGACCCTGACGCAAAAATTGAAAAGTTGGAGAAACAAGGTGATAAAGCTGTTGTCACTTTTGTGCACAAAGACACAGGTGAACTTACGACAGTGTCAGCCGACTTCGCTATCGCTGCAACAGGTCGCAAGCCTAATGTCGATAATCTCGATATACACAACACTAGCCTCGACCTAGACGAGCGCGGTGTCCCTGTTGCTAACCCCTATACGATGCAGTGTGGACAAAGTCACATCTTTATTGCTGGCGACGCGTCAAACATGATTCCACTGCTACATGAGGCAACGGATCAGGGAAAAATCGCTGGCGATAACGCAGGTCGTTTCCCGGATATTCGTCCTGGTTTACGCCGCGCAGGTATTGGTGTTGTATTTAGCGACCCACAGTTGGCAACCATTGGCAGTAACTTTCGCTCTGTAGAAGGAGAGCTGGGAGACTGCGGTTGCTACGCCGTTGGAGAAGTCAGCTTTGAAGGCCAAGGCAGAAGCCGAGTCATGCTGAAAAACAAAGGTGTGCTGCGGGTTTATGGAGAGCAAGGCACAGGCACTTTTATTGGCGCTGAAATGATTGGCCCAGGAGCTGAACATATTGCTCACTTACTGTCATGGGCAGTGCAAAACAAGATGACGGTGTCACAAATGTTAGAGATGCCGTTTTATCACCCCGTGATTGAAGAAGGCGTGAGAACAGCACTTCGCGATCTCAATGCGAAACTCCACATTGGCAAAGCAATTGCGGACCAGTGTGCTGAGTGTGGCCCAGGTGCATAATTACAGCATCAAATAGGCTGAGAATAAAAAACCAAACACCACACTTGTTGCCTTCAACTCGTGTGGTGCCTTTTTTCACAAAAACACCTAGCGGAACATTAAAGACAAACAATAGTAAGCTCGCTAGCGTTTTATTTACCGAGCCATTTAAGCTTGGCGGCGTTAGCCGTCTTGTCGAATTCCGCCTGAGTTATTCTACCCTGAATCAAATCCGCTTCTGCAGACTGAACAGCCTTGACGTATTCGTATTCTAAATCAGCCAGAATATAGCCCAGCTTGGTTTCAGTTATGTTGCCTTTTCGAAAATGACTCATCGCCAGCTTCTTATTCCATGCTTTACCTTCAGGTGGTGACGGAAGCGAAAAGTCGAGGGTAAGCAGCCTTTTATCAGAGATTTCCAAACCTTTACTAATTGAATCTTCCGCACATTTATACAGCATATAATCAATGGAATCTTGTAGGCCGTAAACATGCCAGTCATAACCGGCGTTACAGGCACCGACGACATTGCCCTCGATATCGGTAATGTCTATGCTTCTCTCAGCACAACCTGAGAGACAAAACAATGCAAGTAAGAGTACGAAGCATTTATTGAACATGAGTAAATTTTTCTAAATGTTTTTATGTTTTCGAGCACGAGGATACGCTCGAAGTTAGCACGAATGGGTGTGCGAGTAGAATATTACCCACAAAAAAACCTTGCCGTTACCAACAAGGTTTTTAGGACTAAACAATAGCGCTAACGTCGCTGTGGACCAATATAGATTGCGCTGTAAGTTACTTAGCAGCTTCCAAATCACGGTCAAAGAGGTAAGGCGTATCGACTCTTGATCGGTACAACAAATAGACCGCGTACAGCAGAATGGGAACGTTCAGCAACAGCGAGGGTATCGCAAATACACCTACTTGATGGGTCATACCATACACCAACAACGCGCTCAGCAAAGAAAACGCGGTTAATTGCTGTAATCGCCTTTTGTTCATCGATGTCACCCCTGCTGCCAATGCCACGACTAGCAATAACGGTACCCAGAAAATAGCGACACCTTCATACTGTAGGGTGAACACCAAAATGGCACTGACTGATAGCGCGATTGGTGTACCCCAGACAATACCGTGCCATACACGTGCCAAGCGAGTCTCTGTACGATTTTGTTTGAGCAGCCATATATTGATGCCAGACGTCGCTAACAGGGTTAGCATCATCCCTAACACAAAATAAACCAACTTCATTGGTAGCCCAGCAAAGTCACCAAAATGCAATCGATACAGAGAATAGATAGCTTGCTTCCCTAGGTCCCCCTCTTTGTAACCCGCCGAACCTATGTAGGTGCCATCAGGTTTAAACCGATAGTTTTCAGAGTAAATAAGCTTACCTTGAATTTTCGTATACACTTCAATGAATTGCCCTTCAGTATTGGGTTCGTGCACGGTCAGAAATATCGGTTTTCCTTCGGGTTCTAGCTCAAGGGTTTTTGCCAACGCTTTTCCCACTTCAACAGCCTGTATAGGTAAAGATAGTTCTGGCTCAGCCGTAAATACCTCTCCGATAACGGCTTCTCGGTCTCCGCCGTAAAAGGCTTGTGCGACTATAACCAGCACAATTCCGGCCAGTCCAAAATAAGTGCCTGTAACACCAATGATCAGGTGAAATGGGCTGGCCCAAACACCAATTCGGTTGTGTAAGTCGATATTTTGCTGAAGCCCACTACCTCCACGCCGGAAGCGAAATGCATCTTTAATAATACGCTTGTGTGCGACAATGCCCGAGACGATAAGTCCGCAAATCATCGCACCAAAAAGGCTGACAATGACGACACCGATGTTGGTTGGTAGATGCAAAAACTCATGTAAGTGTGTCAGTAACGTCGTAAAAGTTGGCTTTTCTATCTCTAAAAGCTCGCCTTCTTCGCTAACAAAATGGGCGACGTGATCATCTTCGACTACAAGCCGTGGTATTCCCGATGTAGGCAATACGACATGGTAGTGTTCTGTTTCAGTATCATAGCGTTGCCTAAAGGTATCGAATACTTGCTGCACTCTTTCGGGCGATGTTTCACTGAACTCAGGAATATTAGGCTGCTCCCAACGTTCCCATTCTTGATAAAACACACTCAGCGCGCCGGAAATACAAATTAGATACAAGAACGCGCCTAAAAATACACCAATCCAGCTATGAGCCGATAATGCGTTTCTTGTTTTTTTAGTGGTTGATGTTGTCATATTCCCTCCGCTACACCATCAATCCCACACCCAAAGCAATGCATATGACCATTGCCAATGTGTGTATCCAAGGTTTTGAGGATGCAAGAAATAGATAGCTCCAAGTCCCCCACACCATGGGAAGTACAATAATGCCCAGTGCCAGTCTATCCGCGACGGCAATGGGTAAGTAATAGACCGCAAAACACAATACAAGGCTAACCGCCGCCATATTCAACACGAGTACAACGAGTAGTCGCCCCGTGTTTTTTGAATAGGACAACAAGCCAACATCAAGTGATTTAGCCTGGGTTTTGAGTGGCGTTTGAGGCAGTAATTTCCGCTCTAGTGGTAAAAGAAACCATACCAACAGGCCAGGCACAATGCCCGCCGAGACCACGCCATACTCTGCCCCTAAAGCCGCTGACCATACAAAAAAAGAGCCTATAAAAAGCCCTCCACCATATAACGCAAGTTGGCGGCTACTTTGCCGCCAGCTAAAATAAGTCGCAGTTAAAGCCAGCATCGATATGACGCTGGCACCTGCAACACTAATCGCAGTGTTGAACATGAGCGCTTGTTACCCTTGTTAGAATCGGTACGTTAACGTGCCAGTCACAGTGCGTCTCAGCCCAGGAAAACAATCGCCT
Source organism: Alteromonas sp. 5NS40-0096 (assembly GCF_057544385.1). Classification (NCBI taxonomy): domain Bacteria; kingdom Pseudomonadati; phylum Pseudomonadota; class Gammaproteobacteria; order Alteromonadales; family Alteromonadaceae; genus Alteromonas; species Alteromonas sp. 5NS40-0096. Next base: position 121,763 of record NZ_BAAJLQ010000001.1, on the reverse strand, counting down.
CGTGCTAAGCAAGATGTGAGGTACTTCTTATCAGTCACATTTCTGACGTTAAGTGCGAGTGATAAACTGTCATCTATGTCGTAACCCATCATAAAGTCGCCTAGGGTGTAACTTGGTGTCTCATAACGCACAGTCCCATCTTCAGAGACACTTTGCCCAACATGTCTTACACCGCCGCCAATACGCAAGTTAGGGATCCAATCTGTTGGCTCCCACAATACCCATATCGAGCCTTGACTCTCTGGTACTGAAGACAGTTCAAAGCCGTTTGGATCCTCTGCATCAATCGTTGAATACGCCAATTCCATTGATACTTGTTCTAACTGGAACTTTGCTTCAAACTCGAGACCAGACAGTTTGGATACACCAAGTTGTTGCCCTGCGGTTGCCGGTAGTGCATTTGGGTTAGGTAAGTTAGAGATTTCAATATCGTAGTAAGCCGCGGAGAAGAAGCCTGGGATAAAACCGGGCTCATACTTAATACCTGCTTCCCATTGACGAGCTTCTTCTGGCTCTAATTGATCCCCTTCAGCAGTCTGGCCAACAACCGTTTCAAAAGACTCGGCATAACTAATGTAAGGTGCTACGCCACTTTCAAAGGCGTACAACAAGCCACCACTAAACGAGGTTTGACTGTCACTTTGTTTTGTTGTGCCATCATCATTATCGATGTCGTCATAGCGAACACCCGCCGTCAAATGCCAGTTACCGATGGTCATATTGTCTGAAATGTAAAAACCGAGATCTTTTACATTTTGTTCTGGGTTGTCCACATAAATGGCGTCAAAAACCGACTGGTCAGGTGCACCGGTATAAACTGGGTTTGCCAAGTCTAGAACAAACCTGAAGTCGCCTTGTAATGCCCCGCCACCATACAGATACGAAATATTGTTATCCGTGACGACATCTTGATATTGCGCACCGGCTAATATTTCATGCTCAATTGCCCCCGTCTCGACGATATGGCGTAGGCGCACATCAAAGGCTTTTTGCTCTGATTCATTGTCTGCTTGATAAAAGCTACGAGGTACCGTCGTCGGAGTCGCAATCACAGCTCCGGCAATATCGTTGAGGTAACGACTTACGCCATTGCCGGTAAAGGTTGGCCATGCTTGATGGTAGTCTGCTTCCCCGTCACGCCAGAGTGCAGTAAAGGTCAGCTCGGTGTCATCGTTAAACCTATGTTCACCCAAAACTGTCAGCTGTGTGGATTCTGTGTCATAGCGATTAAAATCTGGCTCGCCGATGTAGACATCTTGGTCGAGATAGCTGCCATCGGGAAGCGGCTGCAATGTACCAACGACAGGAATAAACTGAGATGCCGTATCACTTTCGGTATCTTGAATCATGCCGATGACAGTAATCTTGGTGTCGTCTGAAGGTAAAAAGCTGATAGATGGCATAGCAACATAAGTCTTGTCGTCAACAAAATCGACTTGTGTCCCGGCATCGCGGTACAGGCCGACGAACCGCCCTTGAACCGACTGTTCATCATTAAGCGCACCAGTAACATCAACGCCAAGCTGTTTGTTATCAAAGCTACCGTAGCGCGCCACAATTTCCCCTGAACGCTCAGCTCTGGGGGTTTTAGAAACATAGTTAACGATACCGCCCGGAGAACCCTGACCATAAAGCACTGAGGCAGGTCCGCGCAGCAACTCGACTTGCTCAATAGTGTAGAGTTCAGGACGCGTGGTGTTATAGCTACCAAATAGCTCTTGAATAGAGTCGCGATAACGCGGAATTGCTAATCCGCGAGACCTTACCCAGTCCCCACGCGTTGCAAAACCGAATGTTTCACCCGTAATGCCCGCCGTATAGGTGGTCGCCTGCGATAAACTCAGTGCACCTTTGATGTTAAATGCCTCGGCAGTCTCAATCGACAGTGAACGAGCCATCTCTACAATTGGCGTTTGTGACTTAGTCGCACCGAATGATGACACGGCGCCATACACCTCCACCACTTCAATCTCATTGTCTTCATTCGTATTATCAGATTGTTGGGATACAGCAGGGAAAGCCAGCAAAGAGCTAATACTCAAGGCCAGCAAATGTTTTGCAGTTTGCATTCTTGTTAAATTCCATTTGAATGATAATAATTCTTATTTAGAATTGCATTTATTCTAATAGATAGTCAAGTAGTTATTCGCTAACCGTTCTAAAAAACAAAAGGTTAACTGGGATCTGCTAATTTTTGTTTTTTAAAGAGGCAGTGGATACAACGCTGTGTTGAGCCACAATTGCCAAAGAAAAAGGGGATTGATTCAATAGTTGAAGCATGAGCGCGCCGCTTAAAAAAGCGAATAACAAGCTGTCATCAAAGAAGCCGGATATAAAGATAAAGAGCCGAGAATGGAGTTATAAACATCGGCCCTATCCTTCATTTTAAACTGTGAGGTGTGGCGAAGGCCTATGAAGCGACAACCAAATAAGATGTGCGGATGCAGACACATCAAAATAGAGTCATTGCGACGCGAAGTGTGAAGAAATGTAAAATCCTGTACCCATTTTCCAAGTTTCTTCCGTCATTGGTCCGCGGAACAATTACCCTAAAAATTGAATCGCACACATGGTCAAATCATCTTGGAATGTGGTGCAACCACAAAACTGGTTCATTCTTGTTTCCAAGAACTCAAGCATGGCATCAGGTGAAGCCGGTGATACCATCAACCCTGCCTCTAGGCCATGAAAACCGAAGGCTTCAGCATCAGTATTTTGTGTTTCAATAACGACATCGGTGTACAAAAATAACGTATCTCCAACGTTCACTGGAACAGTATGGTTCTCCCAGGTTTGTTCTCGTAACACTCCAATTGGTATACCGCCCTCATTCAGTGACGTTAAGCCTAACTGCGACTTAATATAAGCATGGGGATGACCGGCATTGGCATAAGTGATTTGTTGCTCAGCTTCCGAATAATGAAAGACTGCAGCTGTACAAAATGTCCCACGCCCTTTACGAGTAAAGAAATGACGATTGATGTAAGCCAGCACATCAGCGGGACTCGGTTCTATCGGGTCATAAGTCCTTAAGATGGCATCAATCATAGCCGTTTCGACCGCCGCAGATGGCCCATGGCCGCTGACATCTGCGATGATAATACCCACTTCTTTCATCCCAGTATCAGGGTCGGTTAAATTAGCGATATCGATATAATCGCCACCCGCCCCTTTCATTGCTTTATAAACGAAAGCGATTTTGGTGCCAGGAATATCGATGTTGTCATGGGGAAGCATCAATTGCTGAATATTCGCAATTTCTTCCATTTCTTCGCGAATCCAGGTTTCTGCTTTCTCTAAACGTCCTTGTACCGCTGATAAATGTGATTGTGTGAAGTCAATGACAAGTTGTTGAAAATGCGTTTTGATCGAGCTTTCTTGCCAACGAGATTTATGATCGACAATCACAATATAGGCGATGTGTTTACAGTGAGCCTCGCAGGGCAAAACCCAAACGACACAGCCATCTACGACCGCTTGGCGAATGTCCTTACTGCCATTGTCCGGTAAAAGCTCTAGCAGCGCTGGTTTTTGCTCGATAAACCAGTGTTGAGTGGAAAAAACGAGACGACGAGAATCAGTCACTAACGCATGGTCTGAATACGGAAAGTAACTATCGAGATGGTTTTTAAACCAATCTAGCTCGCAAAAGCTTGCGCGTTTTTCACCCATTAAATACATTGGTTATTTTGCTTCCAAAGCTTTTAATTTTTCTTCAAGGGCTTGATTTAAGCCACTGACACCTTTGCTTTTCAGTGTAGACTGATAATCGTTACTGAACGAGCGAATCATAGAAATCCCTTCCGCAACGAAATCGTAAATTTTCCAGTCATTGTCACGATAATACAAGCGATAACTCACGGGGATCACGACATCGGGAGATTGAATCTCAGTGTCGACTATGGCGTACACTTTCTTTTTGATCTGCTCATCTTTATAAGCCACGACTTGGTTGTCATATTCATCGAGAAGATTGATATAAGTGTTTACCAAAAGCGAGCGAAAGAGTTTGAGAAATTCGCGTTTCTCTTCTTTTGTTGCCGTACGCCAGTAACGCGCTAACACCCGTTGTGCAGACGCTTGTAAGTCAACATGAGTGTTGATTACACCTGCTAATTTCTCTCGTTTTTGGGTAATATCCAATTCAGCATCAGCCGCAATAGAGATGATATCTTGCACCCCAGCTTTCACTCTTTCAGTCGGGTTATCAGCAGCTTGAACAGAGAAAGCAAACCCCATCACCAACAGAACACTTAACAACTTTTTCATGGTTTACTCCTGACTAAACATATATTTACTAACCAGTTCTTCCAAACTGATAGACGACTCGGTTTCGATGATTTCCTCGCCTTCTTCGAGGAACAGGTCAGAACCACCGGGAATAATTTTAATAAACCTATCGCCAATGATGCCCGCCGTTCGGATTGCAGCAATAGAATCATCCGGTACTTCAACTGCGTCATCTAAAGCGATTACCACTACTGCCTGAAACAGTTGTGGATCGAACTCGATTGACGTGGCTTTGCCAACTCGCACACCCGCGACTTCAACAAATGCCCCTTCCTTCAAACCTGAAGCGCTGTCAAAACGCGCCACCAACGAATATTGGCCAGACTGTGAAATAGAAGCACCACCGATTGAAACTGACATAAATAACAGTGCACCGGCACCAATTATCACAAACAGTCCAACCAATAACGTAAGGGAAGAATTTTTCATTATTGATGTCCTTACAACATTAAAGAGCTAATTATGTAATCGCTGAAGAGCATTAAAATTGCGCTCAGCACCACGGCCTGGGTTGTGGCATTACTCACGCCCGCTGCCCCTTGATTTTTCTGATTTAAGTGGAGGTAAAAGCCAAAATAGAGGGGTAACCAAATAATAATCACACCAAAAATCAGAGATTTAATTTGTCCCATCAGCACATCTTTTGCATTTACGGTATCGATCAAACCTTGGATGTAGGCCCCTGCACTTTCGCCTTGAATTAACACACCAACGATATAACCGCCGCCTATGCCCACAAGGTCGAAAACTGCGGTTAAAATGGGTACACAAATGAGTGCTGCGATAAAACGCGGTAACAGCACAAATCGATGGGCATCAATCGCCATGCACGTCAATGCATCGAATTGCTGCTCGTTGCGCATAATGCCGATTTCTGCACATGTTGCCGAGCCCACTCGCGCGATTACCATCAGCGCTGTCATAACCGGCCCGAGCTCGCGAATTAAGCTCAAGGCAACGGCTGACCCGAGCAAGTCTACCGAGCCAAATCTGACTAGCGTATCGTAAAATTGAAGCGCAACAACCATGCCTGTAAACACGGCTGCGACTAACAACACGCTCAACGATCGATTGCCAATGAAAAAGATTTGTTTAACGACTTCTCTCCACGGCAACTTCCCAGAAAAAGCACTGATCACAATCTTAAACAATAACTCGGCCGCTAATCCAACATGGCTGACCATATCGAGTGTGCGCTGCCCTACACTATTCACTTTGTCTAGTGTACTCATGATCCATTCCCTCTGTTGAGTAATCGATTCAAATACACTTCGCCTTCGTCCTTTTGTGTGTTGGGGCGACGATTGATGAGGTTTTGAATGCGCTCATCCGGGTGATTTTTAATTTCGTCAACAGTACCAAATGCCACTGCCTCTCCACCGAACAGTACGAGAATTTTGTCTGCGATTTTAAACACACTTTCAAGCTCATGTGTTACGACAACTACAGACATTTGCATGGCATCTCGCAAGGTCAAAATCAAATCGTCCAGCTCGACGGCAGTGGTCGGGTCCAGCCCTGCAGAAGGTTCGTCAAAAAACAACAACTGAGGGTCCATTACTACCGCTCTAGCCAACCCAGCTCGTTTGACCATGCCACCAGACAATTCCGATGGCATGAGGTTTTCTGTTCCCGACATGTTCATGAGTTCGAGCTTCATACGTACCATGATGTCGATAGTAGCCGCGTCCAATTCGGTATTTTGTTCAAGAGGCAAACGCACATTGTCGCCTACACTCATGGAACTCAATAACGCCCCACCTTGAAAAGCAACGCCCATTTTTTTACGCAATTCAAATATCTGTTTTGACGATGCCTGACAAATATTAACGTCATCAATAACCACATCACCCGACGAGGGCTTGCGCAAACCAAGCATGTGATTCAACAAGGTGCTTTTACCTGACCCAGAACCACCCATTATCACGACAATCTCGCCGCTTTGGACCTCAAAATTGATGTCTTTCAGCACCTGCTTGGCGCCATAAAACGCGTTCAGGCCACTGACGGAAATAGTTGGTTTACTCATGACAAGGCGTCTACTGAATCAACCATCGAGAATACGGTATCCAAACGAGTCAATTTAAACACTTGCAGCGGTGCGCCCTGTGCCCCAGCGATATGGAATTCACTCCCCGCCTGCTTAGATTCGTTCAAGGCCTCAACCAGTGACGCCATACCAGAGCTATCGATATAGTTGAGGGCCGAAATGTCTACGACTACGTCACTGCCTTGCTTGATCAATGCAATAATGGACTGCTTAACTTGCTTTGAATTACTGAGATCCACATCACCTTCTAAAGCAACAACATCTCTAGACTGTAACGAAGTGATTTTTAATTCCACGTGTTTACTCCCCGTAAGAAACAATGAGTTCTAACCAGTTGCCACAACCTTCATGTGGAACTAGCCTGACGCTTTCAGCGACGGTGTGTATTAAGTGAAGCCCAAGTCCCCCAGGCTCTTTGAGAGACTTTTTCTTGGGCCTAATTGTGTGATCCGAAATCTCTGAACAGGTATCTTTTACCGTAAAAACTGCATGATCATCATTTAATGTAATGACCAAACTAATACAACCCGACTTATCCATATCGTAACCATGTCGAATGACATTGGCACACGCCTCATCAACCGCGAGTACGGTGGCGGCCAATTTATCGCTACTAAACGGCGAATTCGCACAGGTACTTTCAACAAAATCTCGGATTTGTTTCAGTTCAGATGTACAAGACGTAAACGATTTTTCTTCCGTCATCATCAAGTGAAACCTCGAATGTTAATACTCAATTAGTATTTCAGCCGATGACACCATTTATATTGCTCAACAATAAAATAGTGTTCACCTCAATGTATGTCCAAAAACACGAATATCTACATTGCACGGAAAATTAATATTCATCAACTATATATCTATTCGAATTGATGGACACAGACCGCTAAAAAATCGAATAAATTCGCAGTAATAGTTCGAAACTGTGCAAAACTTTGAGTGTAGCCTATTTTCCGTACACATATTTGGACAGGCTAGCGATACTTTGCATTGCACCTATCGATAAAGATTTGACATTTTAGCACTTCCCCATAAAACTACCTATCACTAGATAGCTAAGAGTAGTATTCATTGTCATGTCTCAACAAACTGAAGTCGTCATAGCAGGTGCAGGCCTAAGCGGGCTTTATGCGGCCGAGCTCCTGTCAAGTCGAGGGGTGTCTTGTGTCGTCCTGGAAGCGCGACATCGCTGTGGTGGTAGAGTCTATTCTCCGGGTGGATTCGACGCCGGTCCAGCTTGGTTTTGGCCAGGTCACATCGAAGTGGAATCTCTGCTGGCACGATACAATCTCCGTTGGTACCCACAACAGGATAGCGGGATGGGCCTGTATCAAGCACACAGAGGCCTCAAACAACTTCCTCCTGGTTATACGGGGTTGGCTTATCGAGTTGACGGTGGCCTGTCGCGCTTGATTGATTCTCTAATAACTGCACTTCCTCCCACTAGTTTAAAAATCGAAAGGGTTGTCCAGGCCATTACCCGTCATGAAAACGCGGTGGTCGTAAAAGCTCGTCATCATGGCGTCGAAGAGGATTATCACGCTAAACACGTCATATTGGCGATACCGCCTCGGCTTATTGCGCAGAATATCGACATCCAGCCTCAGCTCGACATAGAAATGCAAGCTGCCCTCGAAAAGACACCAACGTGGATGGCGAGCCATGCTAAGGCTGTTATCACTTACCCTTCGCCATTTTGGCGCGATAAGGGCCTCAGTGGTACGGTCCTCAGCGAAATTGGCCCTTTAGCGCAAATCCACGATGCCAGTTTGCCCAATAGTCACCATTTTGCTCTGTTTGGTTTTTTCACACTACCGGCATCAATTCGCGGGCGCATGACACAAGCTGAGTTACAATCCAAAGTCATTGAACAATTGATCTCATTGTATGGTGATGAGGCACGGCACGCGACAACATTTGAGGTGTACGATTGGAGTAAAGAACCTTTTACCGCAGCGGCAGCAGATACAAAACCACTACATTACCATCCCATTTACGGTCTCCCGAAATATGCGGATTGGCAAGGTCAAATTCACTTTAGTTCAACGGAAACTGATCGACAGTTTGGTGGATTCTTAGAAGGGGCTTTGAGGAGTGCCAAACGGACGGTTGACGCCATTGTAAAAGAAAATATGCCAGCCAGTGTTTCCACCAGCTAGCATATGGACTTAGAGCGAACTATTAGCGGGTACGTTGCACCACTATTCGCGCTGTTGGGTTATCCCAACGATCACCTTCAGTCAGTACTGAATCGGCTAATCCCTCGAGGCTAGGATCCGTCGCATTCGCACTGGTTACCACACCAGGGTGGAAGTGAACTCGGTCAAACACATCGTCACGAGCGGCATCGAAACCCGCTGCCGCACCGCCGCCACCTGCAGCTTGTGCCGCCGGACCAGGAATAGTAGAAGCAGTTTCAGTATTTGCTTCTGTACCAGAGTCCCAGCTTGGCGCTGTAAACATGCGGTATTCACCTACAGCCATATTACTGATATCAACCGCATTAACACCAGTGAATGCATCGTTGGTATCAACCAGCATTGTCACAACCGACAAACGAAGGTTGTCAGTGTCTAACGCGGGCACGATAAGCGTGCTTTCGCTACCTTGTGAACGCTGAGGTGTACCTGAGCCTTCGACGGCATCCAAGTAATAACTGCTTGCCATTGCTTCAGCAAGTAAATCAGCTGGGTTACCCGCTTCCGCCAGTACTTCAAGCCCTAGGCTCGCTGGTTCACCGTCAACAAACGGCTGAAAACCGGGTTCATGCATCATCACTGCAGCCGGTGAAAATGGTTGGCTATACGTCAAGTTAATCACTTGAACTGTATAGGTCGCAAGCGTACCCACACCACCAGCAGGCCCTTGAGCACCTTGATCACCTTGGTCACCTTGAGGGCCAGCAGGACCTGCAGGACCTTGCTCACCTTGAGGGCCAGCTGGGCCTACAGGGCCTTGCTCACCGTCATCGCCGTTACAACCCGCAAGTGCGATTGCAAATAAAGGAACAATACTTAGTTTTAGAAGTCGACTATTCATCACGATTCTCCAAAACTTAAGCTGCTGGAACAGTGATGGTTACACGCGCGACAGGGTTGAGCCAACGGTGTACACGAGAATTCAGGTCACTCGCACCAGCTGTATCATCAGTGTCACCCAATACATTGCGATGAATGTGAACTGGGCCATCAGTGCCATCAATCACTTCGTTTGGTGCTGCCAAAGGCATGCCATCTGCGTCTTCACCAACCGTAACAGCCACACCTGTTGCGCCTACACCAACTGGAACCGGAGACGCGCCAACACCTGCCATACCAGGTGCACCATAGGCGCCAAGAGGACCACCACCGACTTCAACAATGTCGGTACGAGTCGCGTTTAATTCGTCATTGAGCTCTGTACCCGCGTCGTATGCATTGAGGTAATACGTGTAAGTACCGGGTTCAGTTGGGATGCGAATGCTATCTAGGCCAGCAAACGCGTCATTTGTTGGAATAAGCATAGTCACAACGGACAGGTACTCGTAGTCCATCGTATCAAATGGGTAAGACAGCGTAGATGATGGTTCTACCAAACCACCAAAACGGTGCCAAGTATTCGTGCCATTATCCGTATCTTCTGGGCCTAACATAGCTTCAAAGTTTTGACCCGAAGATGCTGCGTTTTGGTCGTCTTCGATAACACCAGCTTCTGCCATCCACGCTAATGCCGTGGTGGCTTCTTGACCCACTTCAAATGTATCAACAGTGGCATCGTGCGCAACTACTAGACGAGGCGTGAAATGCATTGCTTTAGTCAGATTGGTAATACTAACTTCTATCGTTTGCGCGGCTACAGACGCAGTCGCAGTTGATAATAGGATGGCAGATGCCAGCGTGCTGAATTTCATGATTTATCCTTTTTTAGGTTCGTTTAACAACGTCCAGTAAAAGATATTCAGCAGACATCAAGGCGGCATCACGAATTTATAACAATTTAATAACGGATGTGTACCATAAATATATAATGATATTTTTCAATGATTTAACTCGAATTTATTACGGTAACTAATTTCATTTTTCATTAAATCATCGATTTTTTCTGATTTTTGTTACAAGTCTTTCTCCGGTCATTTCACTTCCCCCTTAAATGTCACATACTCGGTGATATATTTTGCTAGCAATCGCAAAATATAGTGCGCTGAACGACTACCTATTCTGTTCGACTTGCTAAATAGGCATAGCACCCCCAACGTTAGTAGTAGAATAAATTGATGAGGTACACCGTTGATGTTTACAAAACTCAAAAAGTTTTTTGAAGTTCAAGGGGAAACGAACGACAAAGATTTACGACAATTGGAGTCTGCTTGTGCGGTACTCTTGATAGAAATTAGTAAATCAGATGGCGAAGCCAGTGATATAGAACAGCAAGCTATTACTGAATACATTGCGAACGCCTTTGAGCTTAAAGACGAAGAGCTAACTGCGGTAGTTGCTAAAAGCCAATCTGAAGAAGCGCAGTCAACGTCTTACTACCCTTTTGTCAAACTCATTAACGAACAGTACGAATACGACAAGCGCGTGGCACTGGTGAAATCGATGTGGCAAGTCGCTGCGGCGGACGGGGTTATCGATGCCTATGAAGAACACACGATACGCAAACTTGCCGACCTACTCTATGTGTCACATTCCGATTTTATTAAGACAAAACTGTCAGTGATGGATCACCAATAAGCTCACCAGATAACGCTAGCCGCTCAGACTGTTACTACCTTCCACTGACTAATGTAGGTGACATATAGCCGATTGATTACACGTAACCCATACCCTTTCGAAGTTAGCCAACGAAATAGCAGGCTATAGACCTTACTCACCTGCAATAATGGCTTTCATCTCATCAATAGATTTACGCTTGTGTGTTTCAACATAGGTTTGTAAAAACTCAAACGTGGCTTTGGGGTGCTCTCCCAGCATAATCTTCATAGTCGCATCCTTGACTAGTGTTTGGTAAAGCAAAATCTCATTGCTTCTCGCACTGAGCTTCTTAGCCAAAGGTGTGGTGATGCCGTTGGCAATCAGAGCACCGTATAAGGTCGTCAGCAATGCCACCGCCATGCTCGGCCCAATGGCATCGGGATTTTCCATATTTTGTAGCATGGCAACTAAGCCAATAAGTGTTCCTACCATCCCCATGGCCGGTGCAAATTCTGAAAATGTCGTCATGACTTTAATTGCAGACTGATTCCGCTCTCTAGTGAGATAAATTTCTTTGTTTAACAATGCTGAGACGGTATCGATATCATATCCATCGATAAGCATATCCATGGCTTTTGCCACAAAAGGGTCATCATATTTTTCATCTTCTAACGCTAATAACCCACCTTTTCTAGATTTGTCGGCTAACCGAATGCAAAGATTAATTGTCGCTTCGACGTCATGGTTTTTGGCCTTGAACACATGCACAGTATTTGTCAGCGCATTGAGAAAATCAGTGGGCCTAAAACTCAACATAACCGCGCCTATCGTTCCCAATACGACAATGGCAACCGATGACAAACTGATATACGACGCCAGCCCTTCACCACCCGACACGATTCCACCAATAACCGCAAAGATAATGAGAAATAATCCAATAATTGAGCCCTTATCCACGAGAGCCTCCTTGTTGTGTCAAAGATATGGTTTCTGATTTTGCTTGCCCCTGTCGAATCACAATTTCTACTCTGCGATTTGTCGCTCGGCTTTTGGCGTCGACATTGTCGACTAAGGGTTGTCCATCCGCCACGCCTCGGACTTGAACGTGAGCGAGCTTACCTGCTTTTTTCAGCACCCGAGCTATGGTTATCGCCCGAACGGCACTGAGCTCTAAGTTGTCGCCAAACAATTCATTGTTCAACGGTCTATCATCGGTGTGGCCTACCACTTCTATTTGCCCTGGAATAGTAGCCAGCAACGCCCCTATTTTTTGTAGTGGAGGACGAAGTGAAGGTTGTAGAAACGCACTGCTAGAAGCAAAACTGCCTTTTTCGCTGATTCGAATCACTAGCTGCTGCCCTTGATGGTCTAGTTCAAATTCTCCTTTGGCCAAAGCTTCAGCAAGGGCTTGCTCGAGTTGTTCTTGAAGGGCAAACAGCTCTGGATTACCTTCAGGTTTGTTGCGGCCAGTTTTGTCCTGTTGGCGATCTTGAGCTGGGTCTTCAACTCTCAACTCTCTTTCCATCTGCTCGGTAGTGTGTTGGCGTACTTCGTTGAGCGGCGTTGGCGGCGTTGTAGCTGGGCTAAATTCTTGCGCAATCACGCTAGTTCCCATGGGAACTGCCTGAGCTTGAATTTCGTTTTGTACACCAAATGCCGTTTTCATCGAACCGGCGATTTGTTTGAATTTAATCACATCAAGCTCAGAGAAAGACAACAAGAGTACGAAGAAGCACATCAGCAATGACATTAAATCTGCAAATGTAGCAAGCCAACCTTGTTGGTCTTCGGATTTCTCGGTTTCCGCTACCAATTCGGCACTACCCAAAATTTCATTCATCGTCTAAGGCTCAAATCGTTTGTAAGTGGCTGCTAAGTGAGACGTGTTGCCAAAGGCTGTTCATCGCATCACGAGCTTTTGATAAGGCCTGCTTACCCTGCCCTGTTACCGCGAAATAGCGTTTCGCTCGACCGCCTCGTTTTGCAGTTGCTTCTCCCATTCTCGATTCTACAAACCCTTTACTCTCGAGGCGTTCCATCGTTGCGTATAAAGCCCCCACAGACACATCTCGGCCCACTATTTCGTGGAGCTTCTGCCTTATGGTCGCGCCGTAAGCTTGTTCACCAACGATGATGGTCGCGAGCAGTACCATTTGCTCAAACTCCCCAAGAAACTTGTCAGACATAGTCTAATCGGCCCACTTTTATTTCTATAATGTAGTAATAATAAGCTTAACACTATTTTTTACTTTGTAGAACTAATGAAGCTGGAGAACAGAAAAAAGTGGAGTGGCGATTACCAGCGCAGGAACTGAGATTGGATTTGGGAAGGACGATTTGACACAGCCCTCTGTCGAGGGCTGCTGAGTTTGTTATTGTGCGTTTTGCTTTTTAATCCAACGGAACTGGAATGCATAGCCGACCAAGAAAATGATCAAAAACGCCAGGTAGAACTGCTTTAGCAAGGGATCATGTGGGCTAGTGAGAAAAGGGTCGCCTACGGGTAACCTTAAAGTCGCGTCAGTTATGGCTGGAATCATATGAAACAACAATGTTGCCGTATAACACCATGCTTGAAAGTAAGGGGCGATTTTGGATAGGAAGCCTATTTTGGTGACCAAGAAGCCACCAGCCAAGGCTACAAGTGTAAGCACAGCGAGCATGTGTGCCGCACCGAATTTACCGTGTTGAAAAATCATCAGTGCCGTTGCCGCAGCAACCAGTGTACAAGCCAAATATATTTTTCCGGTCACTGTATCTAAATTAATAACACTGAACTTTGCCAATGTGTAAAAACCGGTCACTAGCGCCGTTATGCCGACGATAGTGTGAAACCAGCCGAGTAGTGTGATTTCGGGCATTGTCTAACTCCTCTTATTATGTGTGATTTAAAACGTCTCTATTGGCATATCGACGATGTGCTCAAGCAACGGACTAGCAGCGGCTCTCGTCATTGCATCGTCAATCGCTTTCGCACGTTTTTGCATTGCTTTTTGAAAATTAGGATGGGTAAAAATGTAAAATTCTCCAGCCTTTAACGCTTCAACGGTGCGCTCACCGACGATTGATACATCAATACCGTTTTCCACAAGCTGTTTACTATGCTCTCTGGCTTTATCATTGATGTTAGCCATTGATATTGATGACGTTTCACTTTCTGGGCGGTTGCGATCAGATTCGTGTATACGGGTTTTCACAAAGCCTGGACATAAAACTGAGACAGCGATTTTACTTTTGCCCAGTTCCATCGCCCAGCCTTCTGACAACCCAACAACGGCAAACTTAGTCGCTGTGTAAGCACCACCAAATGGTACGCCTCCCATTCCTGCCATAGACGCAACGTTGACAATCCATCCCCCTTCGCCTTGCGCTTTGATAGTTGGTACAACCGCTTGTGCACCTTTGACCACACCCAACAAGTTAACGTCTAAACTCCATAGCCAACCGTCGGGTTGTTGACCTTCCAAAGGGCCGGTTTCGCCCCCGACGCCAGCATTGTTCACCAACATATGGATTTTGCCGAATGTCTCAATGGTTAGGGCGACCGCCTCCTGCCATTGCGCCGCATCCGCTACATCTAATTTCACCGCCAACACCGGGACACTAGCCTGCTCCAACTGTGCCTTAGCGCTATCGAGGTTGCCTTGGTCGATATCAGCAAGCACTATGTTCATTCCCTCTTTCCCAAGGGCTTGTGCGATTGATAAACCTATGCCCTCACCACCACCACTGATAAGCGCTGTTTTTCCTGAAAATTGACTCATTGTCCTACCCTCTCATTTGTGATTGGTTTATGTGGCTTCCATTCTGGAGAAATATCTCGAGAATGTTAGGCAGCAGCTCATCAAGGCTGGCTCCCTGATTTAAATTATTGGCGAGATGAAGCGATACCAAACCGTGGATCACTCCCCACAAACCGTGTGCGATAACAACAGCATCACCTTTTACAACGCCAACATCGATAAGGGATATCGTGGCGTTAAACAACACTTTCTTCGTTCTATTTTGGGCTCGCTCAATTTCTGAGTTAGCCTGTGACTGATGCAAATGAATCATGTACAGCAATCGATATGCAAAGGGCTCGTCCAAGGCAAAATTCACATAGGCTTGTCCCAAAGCCTGCATATATTCTTTGGGATTACTTTGCGTATCGACTGCTTCTAGTGCATCGGCCAGGCGGTCGAATAAAATCGCGCGTAAAAAACCAAAGACTTCCTCTTTGTTTTTAAAATAGCGATACGCGGTCATCGGACTGCATCCCATTTCCTTAGCAATACCACGCATAGAAACTGCGTGAAAATCATGTTGCTGATATAAGGCATAGGCGATATCGCAATAAGCTTCGCGAAAGTGTCGAATCTCGTCAGTGGACAGTGCTTTTCTCGTCATAGCTAAACTATACATTGCAAAAATTTACACTGTATATTTTTAATCTTTATAGACGAGTATTAGCACGAATAGAGAATGTAGACGTCATGACTGGGTCAAGAACTCAGAGCTTATAGACAAAGCAGTGCCAAGGGTATAGAGGGGTTATTGATTAAGTTTCAATTTAACGTGTTTTTCATAGGTTCGTGAGACTGGCACTTCGAGCTCATTGTGACACTGTATGACGAGCTTGCCCTGTTTTCGGGTCATATCACTGATGGCGTGATTCGCTACCCACCATGACCGGTGGGTTTGCATGCCATCAGCCCCAGCTAATGCACCGATGGCATCTGACAATCTCATCAGGATAAGCTCGTCACCGACATCAGTGAATACACGTAAATAATGGTCCTCTGACTTGATCGCGATAAGTGTTGCTCGGTGATGCTTTAGCGCCAGTCGCTTGAGAAATTGCTGCTCAACATGTTGTGACGCTATTTTCCCATTGTCGGTTGAATCCGGCTGCTCACCTTCTGACGTCTGACTTTCGATATAGGGCCGCAAAATAAAGTAACCGACGAAGACTAAAATGGCAGAAATCACTACGACATAGCGATACTGCAAAAGCCATATATAAAAAGACCAATCTAAACCATAGTTGTGGTCATAGGCTGCAATTACGAGAGTGACAGGGAAAGAGATAAGCACTGCAACAAACGAGAGTTGCAGCACTAGCGGCCGTTTGGGCAGCCATTTTAAAAATACCATGGGTGCAAATACACCGGTTGCAAAATTGCCCACAAACATGGTGGAAAACCAAAACACAAATCGATGGAAATACGGTTGGGTATTGGTGTTGTATACCCCTAAAAATGCAAATAGTGCCCCCAGTAAGATGGAAGCAATCATGCCATGTACAAAATACTTACGAACCAATGTCATTTTTATCCTGTATTTCGCGAATCGTGAAATGCACCTGCTGTCATTTCGTGAAGTATTCCTATCAATTTACGTAAATTCAATAGCATAGTGATATTTTCTGTTTACTCTGATTGCAATCAAATTGAATAGGACCAAGTAATGTTGCCACAAAACCCCGAACTCTTTTCACTGTTAAACACGCTAGCTATGGTTGGATGGGCACTGCTCATCTTATCGCCAAAACGCTGGCAATGGGTATTAGCTACCACGGGCATTGCCATTCCAACACTCATTGGCCTTGTTTACGGCGGCTTAATGTTGACTCATTTTACTCAAGTCGAAGGCGGAGGTTATGGCTCATTATCACAAGTAAAAGCCCTGATGAGCAATGAGGCTGTATTGGTTGCTGGGTGGGCACATTACCTGTGCTTCGATCTCGTCGTGGGTACCTTAATCGCCTACCTATCGGATAAGCAAGGAATTCATCGATTCATCCAAATTCCCATGCTGTTAGCCACCTTTATGTTTGGGCCGGTTGGTTTCGTCTTGTTCTTGTTCAGCAAAGGCATGTATACCCTAGTTGATTCAAAGGAGGCACAGTCGTGAACCTGAATCGCTCACAAGAGATATGGATTCAAAGCTCGGTGTTGATTCTTGCGTGCCTCCCCTTTTTTGGGTTCGCTTTGAGTATCGATACGCGGCTACTGAATGACATCAATATTTGGGTTAAACCACTCAAATTTCACGTATCAACGGCAATGCACCTATTAACGCTGTCCATTGTTATCCATTTTCTACCGCCTACCCTCAAGCAGTCGAAGTGGATTCTCGCTATTGCTTATGTCACGGGCATATCCACCTTGCTGGAGCTCGGTTTGATAGACATGCAAGCTTTTCGCGGCGTTGCTTCACATTTTAATTTTGCGACCGCATTCGATGTAATTGTCTACAGCATGATGGGGGTTTTCGCCCTTTTGTTGACCGTTCCGGCACTCTTTTTGGGGGTAATATTCGCTCGGGCTCCATTGACACCTCAGCTAACACCCGGGTTAAAGCTTTCAATTGTACTGGGGTTAATTCTTGGCTGTATTTTTACCTTAGGAATTGCAGGCTATATGTCGTCGCTGCCCAGCGGCCATTGGGTAAATGCACCAACAACTGATCAAGGTGGCGTCCCCCTTGTGGGATGGACTAAACAAGGTGGAGATTTGCGGGTACCACATTTTTTCGCGACCCACATGTTGCAAGTATTGCCGATCATCGGTTGGCTAGCTGATAAATTATTCACAAATAAAGCCAGAGTTATTGTGCTGGCGTCTACCCTAGTACTCATCGCCATAACGTTATTGACCTTACAACAAGCATTAGCAGGCATACCGTTAATTGCACATTAGGCTTTGTGCAAAGGGTTACTCTTTTTGATAGCGTCGCCCAAACCTATCGCTAACGCGTTAGGTTTGGGCAGTCGGAAAGCCATCAAACAGGATAGTAACTAGCCAATTTTAGTCATTTCATTTAGCGTAAACGACGCTACTGCCCCTTCGGTTGCTTGTAAGTACAATGCCAAATGCGTGTTGCCCATGTGACGTTGCCACAAGTCTCTGGATTCCCAATTTTCATAAAAGACGAAATGCGCAGGGTTCTCATTGTCTTGGTGCAAGTCATAATTGATGCAACCTTCCTCAGCCCTTGTAACATCAATAAGCTTCAACAGCTCCGCTTTCACTAATTCAACGCTATTGGGTTTTGCAATAATATTGGCCACGATGGTGAGTGTTGTCATAGTTTGATTCCTTTTAGTCAATCGCATTTTCTGTTGTTAATTGAGTTTGAAACGCAGTAGTTGATAGGGCTTGCGTGACGCTCCTTTACCTTGGCTGAATGCAGGGTGTTGGTGAAGCTGGTCTGCCGTGACATAGATATAGCCGTTGCTCCACGCCATACTGTCTGGCCAAGAAAGTTGGTCATCCTTCACTAACACTTGATATCCACCTGGCGTTGTTAGTCCAACTGCATTGTTTTCAAGATCAGTTATCGCAATGCCTTTGCCAGGCACATATAACATACCATCACTGGGCTTTTTGGGGCCGAATGTTTCAACTTTTGCCTGCATTGCACCGTCGCTCAGTTGTGAGTTTGCGAGAGAGTCGGCTGGTATGCGGTGAATCACTTCACCATTCATTGTGGCAAAGTACACCCATTCAAAATTTTCGTCTATGGCAATTGGATTCAGCCCAAATCGCAACCTGTTAGTGTTACCTTTGGCATCGACAGAAGCCAACAAGCCCCCCTCAATCACGATATCCCTGTCGGGCGCAACAAATGGTTCGATGCCTTGCATGACTCGTCGAGATTTACCCGTCGCTAGATCTAATACAATAATTGCTGGGCGAGTTTCTCCAGCAAAATTACCGAATGACATATCAGCGATATAAACTTTGCCTCGTTTTTCGTCGATGGCAAAATCTTGAGCAAACGAGTTCTCAACCAGAGATGACTTTGAAATCTTTATTACGGCTTCTAATTTGTTCTTTGCCGA
This sequence comes from Alteromonas sp. 5NS40-0096, assembly GCF_057544385.1. NCBI lineage: Bacteria > Pseudomonadati > Pseudomonadota > Gammaproteobacteria > Alteromonadales > Alteromonadaceae > Alteromonas > Alteromonas sp. 5NS40-0096. The sequence goes on along the minus strand of NZ_BAAJLQ010000001.1, from coordinate 102,922 downwards.
GTTCCAACCTATAAGCTGAGTTGGTGATGTCTCAGACCCCATGTCCAGCATCCAAATAATACCTTGGCTGTCACTGTGAATCCCAAGGACAGAGGCCAAACCGACCTTACCCGTCTGAGGGCCATCTGCCCAATCGATTGTCGGAAAGGGGCGCTTTTCACCATTTGCCATCAATTCCAACACCTTAAATTCGGGATTGTCGAGAGGATGCATACTCACAAATAGTCGACCGTCGGGCGAAACCGTGACGCCAGCGGCTCTCGAATCGTGAAACTCTGCGACCTCCTCTAACTCTATTGTATTGGCTATCGCTGCAGGTATTAGGGCCGTCAGCGCTATTGCCGATAAAATGGTGGTAAGTCGTTTTAAACGCATTTTCATAAGTTGAACTCCATTGGTCGTTAATTTGACGAAAAGCCTTCTAGCACTACCTTTCCGATTGCACTGCCCGTTTCTAAAAGTTTGTGAGCTTTGATCAAGTTATTGGCATTAATGGCACCTAAGTGTTTGCCTGCAGTGGTTTTCACAATGCCTTGGTCAATCAGGTTACTGACTTCTGTCAGTAACTTATGCTGAGCAATCATGTCGTGGGTTTGATACATAGAGCGCGTAAACATGAATTCCCAATGCAGTGAAATGCTTTTACGCTTTAGCACTTTGACATCAAGAGACTCAGGGTCATCAATCAAGGCAAGTTTTCCCATTGGTTGCAGTAGCTCAACGTAGTCATCAAGGTAACTATCGGTATGGGTGAGGCTCGCGACGTGTGTTACATCGCCAATACCAAGCGTTCGTACTTGCTCTACAAGGGGTTGGCTGTGGTCAACCACAAAATCTGCGCCAAGCTCTTCGACCCAAGCTCGACTTGACTCACGCGAGGCCGTTGCAATGACGATTGCCCCTGTCAGTTTTTTCGCAAGTTGAATTAATATCGACCCCACGCCACCGGATGCGCCGACGACCAAGAGTACATCGTTGTCGCTACCTGAGGCTGAAGACTTGCGTTTGTCGATAGCCAAGCGTTCAAACAATAACTCCCAAGCGGTAATCGATGTTAAAGGCATTGCCGCAGCTTGCGCTGAACTGAGCGATTTGGGTTTGTGGGCAACCAAACGCTCATCTACAAGTTGATACTCAGCGTTACTTCCTTGACGGGTCAAATCACCAGCGTAAAAAACGGTGTCGCCCTTTTTAAACAAAGAAGCGTCTGGGCCTGTCTCAACCACTTCACCAACAGCATCCCAACCCAATACTTTGTAATCACCGCTGCCGGGCGATACATTCTGGCGAATTTTGAAATCAACGGGGTTAACAGCCACAGCGTGCACTTTGATGAGTAAGTCTCTCGCGTTGGCGACAGGCTTCTCCAGTTCAATGTCTACAAGGGCATGACGGTGAGTTATTGGCCCAGCTTCAAGGTATCCGATAGCTTTCATAACAAGCTCCAGTTGTCTGTCATCAAGTGCGAATGAGAATAGCCCTTGATTAAGAAAACAAAAACAGCCTATTATTTGAATAATAATCAAATTTAAATTGATAATATGCTAACAAGTGATCTGAATGTCGTATTAAAAGTTGCCGAGTTTAGAAGTATCAAAAAAGCGGCAGAAAGCTTGGACTTATTGAGTGCCACGGCAAGTGCCGCCTTAATGAGAGTCGAGAAATCACTTGGTGTTGAGTTATTTCAACGCTCAACACGACAGCTTAAAGTTTCCCCCGAAGGCGAGCGATTTATTCCCAAAATTGAACAGGCGCTTCTCCTTCTCTCACAAATTGAACAAGACTCAAAGAACGAGAGAGGTATCATCGATGGAGAGATCAGGTTAGCAGCGCCATCGGATTTAGGGCGAAATTTTGTCGTAGATTGGCTTGATGAGTTTATTGATGCCTACCCAGAGGTCTCGCTCAAGCTGCATATTAGCGATAGCGTGGTAGATTTTTACCGAGAACCCGTTGATATCGGTTTGCGCTATGGTGAACCCAAGGACGCGCGAATTTATGGCTTCAAGATATGTGAGGTGCCAAGAATACTGTGCGCTTCGCCGTCTTACTTGGAGAAATTTGGCCAACCGCAACACCCCGATGAATTGGTTAATCACAATGGGCTTATCTACCAACTCCATGATATCGCGCACGATACATGGGAATTTTCCCGTAGCGACGAAAAATTCAAAATTAAGATGAAGAGCAATAGAATGACTAACGATGCAGAATTGGTGCATCGTTGGTGCTTATCAGGAAAGGGGATAGCGTTAAAATCATCACTGGATATGTCGGCGGATTTGCTCAACGGTTCTCTTGTTAGGCTATTGCCAGATTACAGCCCTGTAGGAACAGAATTGTGGTTAATTTGCCCGAGTAAACAGCTCATCACGCCGGCGATAAGAGAATTGCGCGATCACCTAACGACTAAATGTAAAGGGATTATGGACGAGCTTGAGAGCAATTGATCACGATAACGACTGGCCGTCAAAACGCTATCTGCGCTTAAACCACGCATAACGAGAACGTAAGGGAATACGTCATTGGCTTACAAGCCATTGAGCCGGTTGCTAGGGATTACGTCAAGACTGGAATGCCGTTGAAATTTGGTGCGTCTACCCTGACTCGAACAGGGGACCTCTACCATGTCAAGGTAGCGCTCTAACCAACTGAGCTATAGACGCATCAAGAAGTGCTGATTCGTTGAATCGGCGCGTATAATAACGATGGCATTTCAAAGGTGCAAGCATAATTTCACTTTATGCGTTTGATTGCTGGTCTTTTGACCACAAGAGCGAAATTGCCCCCTTTCCAGCGACCGTTAGCGGCATTTAAATCTCAACGGTTGGATATTCTCTTCTACATCACCGGTTTCTACTAGAGACATAAAGTAGTCGCCAAGCCTATCGCTCTCACTAATTACGGTTTGCCAATATTGAATGCGCTGCTGAGCTTCCATCTTCTCGAAGTCTTTTCTATCTGGAATCTTCTTAAACGGCAAACTAGCAATAAATTCCTTTGACGGTACCAACATCACAACATTGTGATAACTCGACATGTGAGGGTGGCGCTTTGGTAACATCTTGTCGAACCAACCAGGGATCGGCGCGTCGTAAAAGTGAGGATACAATACCAACCCTGGCTCCGGACCAAATGCTAAATCAAAGTGGTAATCGATAATGCCCCCATCGCGGTAAACACCATCAGGCGCGTCCACTATGTGTTCAACGCCGTCCAATACGATGGGAATTGCACCCGACGCCAACAATGCATCTTTTAGGTTGTTGTAGCCAAGCTCCACAAAGTGGGTGTCCAACCCGTATGGGTCGCTTACCGATAGCTGACTGCCCGGCGCAGAAAACACATAGCGTTGATAGAGTCGCTGTAACTGCTTTCTGCTTACTGCATTGACAGCAGCGCTCACGCTTAAGCCAAGCGTTTGCCCTGCTCTACCATGGCATTTCATCAAACCTCTACACTTGGCAACGAAAATGTGCAATTTAAAACGTTCATTAGTAATGGCTTCCATTACGCCATTGCTACCCATCACGTCATCTAACAGCACTTTTGCTTTATCTGTGATCTCAGTAGAAGTCGGTTTATCGCTGTAAACGGTTGTCGAGTAATGGGTTGCCAACCTGTTTATCGCAGCCGTTGCATCTTTCTGTACCATACACGCAGCTCTAAAGGCGCCAGCTGAAGAGCCGATCACCTGTATTTGCCCGCTCTGATGAGGAAAAAATTCAGGAAACAACACTCGGTCTAGTCCAGCCAAAGCAAACCATTTAGGGCCACCTGACGCGCCAACAAAATACCGAAATAGTGACGCGGAAAATCCATACTTTCTTATGACATTGATAGCGCCTGGACCGGCGAATATATTAAGTGGTGCAGCCAAAACCGATTAATCCTTAGTTTTTGTTGTGGTCAGAATACCAATACCTCTGCCACAATTGAATTCTCAGCGCCGTTCCTTTGCGTAGATCTGTTCTCTCGTACAGGTTATTGATCACTATGTGTTTCTGCCTTTGTAAAGTTTGTATTATGAGGAAAAAACACCGTAGACGGAAATTTTTAACGAAAGACTAAATTTACACACACCTCAGACCTGATTGCACATTGTTTAACCAAATCCATAAATGCTTTATTTTCATACACCTATGAGTTAACCCCAAGTTATTCAACAAGGTTATCCACAGATTCAGTTTATAACCAGATGGTCAAATAACCCTCAACAAGAAAATTATTTGGAATATCACACGATCAAATAGATTCTTATGGATCTCTATGTGATCCAAGGGTTTAGCGCACATTTGCGATCTACCAAACGATCCTGTGAGCAAATTATAATCAGCATGTATTACAACCACTTAGCTTAAATTTCCTGCAAACATAGCGATGATAAAAGATCTCTAATCGAGCGATCTAACGCCAAGCTGTGAAAAACAATAAGGTTATTCACAATTTTAGTGGATATATCTGTGGACAAGTGTCCAGAGACGTTACAAATAAGGCTATCAACTGATTTGTTTCATTTTTACACGTTTTGGCCCAATATCATCGAAATCCCGTAGTAATTACACATTAATCACCTATGCTTACTCTCAGCAGTAATGATATTTGCCAGTTAGCCGAATGATTCATTATCTGGTGCTAATCTGGGTTAAACTGTGTTAAATCAACAGGTATCGCGTGCCTTCTGTGCCGCGCCATGATTTAATGCATCAACGACTTTTTATAGATGGACACTATGTCGAAGCAAACATTAGCAGTATTGCCACAGTCATTTGTAATACACAGCTTAGATTCAGACGCCACGATACCGGCGGCTGTACTGGCATCTCCCTTGTTTTTTATCGGAAAAACAGAAGACGAATTATCTGTTGTTGTTGATAGTAGTGTTGAAATCGATTCAATCGATCATGACTCCGGCTGGCGAGCGCTCGAACTTATCGGCCCATTGGATTTATCAATGGTAGGAATCATGGCCAGTATCGGGCAGGTTTTGGCCAAAGCCAAAATCAGTATTTTTGTCGTTTCTACCTTCGAGACTGACTTCTTCTTGGTCAAAAACAACAAACTCGATGATGCCATACAAGCCCTAGAGGGCGACGGCTACACCATTAATATGTAGGCGCAAACATGGCGGTGGTTTCTTCTAACTTGGTCACACAAGCACCAAAAGTATTCAAAAAACAAATCGCTGTCTCATCGCCTATTTCGGGTAAGTTAAAACCGCTTTCCGCATTTGAACACATTCCGACTCAAACCGGATTTTTGGGTCCCGGAGCGTGCATTGAATTAAGCGGCAGCAAAGTCATTGCACCTTTTTCTGCCAAAGTAGAATCGCTACCGTTGACTGGGTACGAGGTGGTATTGCGCGCTGCAAATGGGTTGAGAATGTGGATAAAAATTGGATCGTCCAAATCGTCATTAATGGGGCAAAGGTGCGTCTTACAAACTCGCGTAGGTAAAGTCGTGCGATCAGGCGACACAATAATGCTTTTAGATCCCTACTGGATGCGTCAACATCAACACAATACAGACTGTGCTGTCACCTTCATCAATGGTAGTAAGTTAAAGGCCATTATGCCCTCCTCCGCCAAATCTTTGGTCGCCGGAGAAGACCGTTTGTTTACTTTGTTCCTTTAACGTTCGAATACAACTAGCGCAACCGCTTTTGGTTACTGGCGTGATACTACAAATAATGCCTTTGAAAACAACGCCAGCTCACCTCACTTTTTGGTATACGGAAGGCGATAGTCCAAATTGCTTTTCAAAACTGGTTCGAAACGCGGCGACAGACGCGTAACCTAGTTGGTTTGCAGAGCGAGCCACTGAATATTTAGGTAACAAAAAGTCTCTGGCATATTCCATTCTCATCCGCTCATAAAACTTAGCAGGAGAACTGGCAAACACGGCGGAGAACTTACGCTGAAAACTCCGCTGTGACATGCACATAAAGTCAGACATCTGTGATATGGATATCTGTCTTGACACATTGGATTTAAGCCAAATGATCAAGTCAGCGAACTGTTCTTCCTCATTCGGTTTCATATCTTGAATTTCTGCAAACTGGGATTGTTTGCCCGGGCGTTGGCTGTACACCACCAGATATTTGGCGACCGAATGCATCAATTCACTGCCGTGGTCTCGCCTTATCATTTCTAGCGTCATATCAATGCCCGTCGTCACTCCCGCGGATGTCCAACAGCTTCCATCAATATGGTACAAGGCATCCTCTAATACCCTATCATCGCCTTTCCAATGCGATAGTGCGTCACAAGCTGACCAGTGTGTCGTCACCACTTTTGATTCAATTAAACCAGCGGATTGCAGCAGAAAGGTCCCGCTACAAATTGAACCGAACCTTTCACAATGGGGGGCTTGCTCAGCCAACCACCGATTCAATTGCTTGTCTCGTGTCGCTTTTATCAAAGGGCCTTTTTCAGCGCCCACGACGAGTACACAAGTACGGCTATCGCACGCTCTATCTGCCAAACTCGAAGATTGAATTGCAATCCCGGCACTCGTTTGCACTAGCCCATGTTCAACACTCAGGATATCAATGTGATATAGAGGTTGCTTTGCAATGGCATTTGCTGAAGAAAATACGGCCGCAGGCCCACTCAAATCAAGTAATTCAAATCCAGGGTAAACAACAAAGATAATATTTCTCACCACAGCTGGCACTATTTAGTCTAATACTGTCATTTACGCCAAATAAAAACACCGTAAAGTACAAAAGTCAATTCACAAGTCAAAACAGGATGAATATGTTAATCGCAATTGTTTTGTACCCGGGTTTCACTGCGATGGATGCAGTAGGGCCTTATGAAGTATTACGCATGATGCCAAACACAGAAGTGCGTTTTGTGAGCCACAAGGCCGAGCCTATTCCAGCGGATACCGGTATTTTTATTTTAGGTGCGACTCATACGTTCGAGCAGACCCCTAATCCGGATATGGTGCTTATACCCGGATCTACGGCAGACACCCTCACCGCCATGGCAGACAAATCACTTTTGACATGGCTAAAGCAAGTTCACCAACACACTAGGTTAACCTTATCGGTATGTTCTGGCTCTTGTATCTTGGCTGCCGCAGGCATTTTACGAGGCCATCGAGCGACGACCCATTGGGTTGCTCATCGATTACTCGAACAATACGGTGCGATACCAATGAAAAACGATCGCATAGTGGAATCGGGCAAAATCATCACCGCCGCAGGGGTATCTGCTGGTATCGATTTAGCACTTCAAGTTGCCATTAACCTTCACGGCGTAGCCATTGCACAAAAAATCCAGTTATTAATCGAATACGACCCTCAACCTCCCGTTGACGCAGGACATCCAAGTAAAGCGCCGAAGGACATCTTCGATACTGCGAAAAAAGAAATGCTCATCGCCGCTCAAAACAAGCGCAATCTCATATCTATTCCCAAGCTTCTTTGGCAAAAAGCGATTCTCAAAGCCCGCAAGCGTGCCTCGTAAATTTTGGGCCTAGCCAGTCGCGCTAACCTTATTGGTATGGCGTCGAATGGCTGGGTGGCATTTATTTGCATCAACGATAAATATCTCAGCGCCATGCACTCTCGTATTAATCACTCTCTTATAGCGATTGATACTAGCTCTTTACCTCTTACTCTTTGCAACCTGACATCGCTCAAGATAGACTGCCTTCACTATTAGTAAGTATCGGAACTCGACATGTCAGTAACGCTTTATGGCATTCCCAATTGTGACACCATCAAAAAAGCACGAAAGTGGTTGGAACAAAACGGCATTGAATACACATTTCACGACTATCGCAAGGATGGCCTGACTTCAGAATGGCTAGTTCAAGCCGAATCTCACTTGGGCTGGGAAGCCATGTTAAACAAGCGAGGCACTACCTTTCGCCAACTCGATGATGCACAAAAATCGGACTTGACCAAAGACTCAGCTTTGCCCTTACTCTTGGAACACCCTGCGATGATCAAACGCCCAATTTTGGCATCCGGTGGCGACTTCTTTATTGGCTTCAAGCCAGCTCAGTACGAGGAAATTTTTGGCTAATGCAAGATGTAATTGAACTCGCAAAAACACTGATTAATAAACGTTCTGTCACGCCTGAAGATGCCGGCTGTCAGGATTTGATGAAAACCTTGTTGGGTGATCTTGGTTTTGACAATGAAACCATGGTGTTTGAAGACACTACCAACCTGTGGTCAAGAAAAGGCAAAGACGGACCGGTATTCTGTTTTGCAGGTCACACTGATGTCGTGCCCAGTGGACCAGAGGATGCCTGGCAGACACCGCCATTTGTCGCCACCGAAAAAGGCGAAAACCTTCACGGACGCGGCGCAGCGGATATGAAAGGCAGTCTGGCGGCGATGCTCGTTGCGACTCAGCGTTTTGTAAAAGATTACCCGAACCACACAGGCAGTATTGCTTATTTGATTACCAGTGACGAGGAAGGTCCTTTTATCAATGGCACTACTCGCGTCATTGACACCCTTGAAGCGAGAAATGAAAAAATCAAATGGTGTGTCGTAGGCGAGCCATCAAGTACTGATCGCGTTGGTGATATCGTTAAAAATGGGCGCCGAGGCTCACTAACAGGCGACCTTATTGTCAAGGGTATACAAGGCCATGTCGCCTACCCTCACCTTGCCAAAAACCCTGTCCATCTGGCCGCGCCAGCATTGGCTGAATTGGCCCAAAGCCACTGGGACAACGGCAATGAGTTTTTTCCACCTACCAGTTTCCAGATATCCAATGTTCAAGCAGGTACAGGTGCGGGGAACGTCATACCGGGGCAAATGCACGTCTGTTTTAACTTCCGCTTTTCAACAGAAGTGACAGACCAAGAGCTGATTGGCCGCGTTGTCGACATTCTCGACAAGCACCAACTGGATTACGACATCAAATGGACGTTTAACGGCCAACCGTTTTTAACCGATCACGGTGAACTATTAAAAGCAACGCAAGACGCGATTGCGACGGTAAATGGCTCTCCTACTGAATTATCAACCGCGGGCGGTACATCTGATGGTCGCTTTATTGCACCCACTGGTGCCGAAGTTGTTGAGCTCGGTCCGGTTAATGCCTCCATCCATAAAATCGATGAACACGTTAATATGGCAGACTTGCGCAAATTGACCGACATGTACTACCACATCATGGTTAACCTTTTGGGGGCCTAATGAAATCCGTTTGGTTGGGGCTTGACGCCCCACCCTTGTTAGCCTTTGGGTCTAACCACTGGCTACATCAAGACGCCGCACCCGACTTTTTATCCATGCAGCGCGAGGCGCAAGCCGACGGGGTCGATTTACAATTGGTGAGTAGCTACCGAGATTTTCACCGCCAATTAGCAATCTGGAATCGAAAATGGCTTGGCAATGCCACCCTTTTTTCTAGAAGCGGAGACGTATTAGCGTTTGAAACGTTGAGCGAAACCGACAAACTACACGCTATCTTAACCTGGTCTGCCCTGCCGGGCACCAGTCGACATCATTGGGGTACTGACATTGATGTCTATGACAAACAGGCTGTGCAAAGCTGGTCGGGGTCGTTTGAATTGGTGGATGCCGAATATTGCCAAGGGGGCCCATGTTACGCGCTTGCTGACTGGCTAGATCGCAATGCTGGGCGTTTTGGATTTCACAGGCCTTTTTTACATGATAACGGTGGCGTGGCCGTTGAGAAGTGGCATTTGAGTCACACTGCTACGGCGCAATCAATGGAGTGCGAAAGAGACGTTCATTCCCTAACGCAAACGCTCTATGAGCATGATATTCTGGGAAAAGCTGTGATATTGGACAATATTGAGCAGATATTCGATCGATATGTTATGAATAAAGGGGAGCGATAAGCGTGGTTTGGCTAATTATCATCTTACTATTAGTAATAGGCCTTGTCGGTGGCAATATTCTACTATTGCGTCACACGAAAAAGTTTAACCTACCAGATAATTACCCTTCACCTGAAGAGCGCGCTAAGCAACAAAAAGACGACGAAGATAACTGGTGATATCGAAAACCACCAGTTAATCTCTCAAGAGCGGTAGGTCATAGCCTACAGCTTTCAATCTGAACGGCCTTTACGGCAAAGCGGTATCTTTAGCTAATACGGACTGCAGTGCCAGCAATACTCACCATCAGCATACTGCCTTTATCACCAATAACTTGGTAGTCTATATCAATACCAACTACCGCATTTGCGCCCATTGCTCTGGCTTCTTGTTCTAGCTCAGTAAACGCAAGCTTGCGAGCTTGTGTCAATTCATTCTCATAGGATCCAGAGCGTCCACCCACAATATCTCTGATGGAAGCAAAAATATCTTTGAATATATTCGCCCCCATTACGGCTTCACCAACAACAATGCCGTAATAATTTTCAATCTGCTTGCCTTCTATGGTAGGCGTAGTGGTTAAAATCATGAGAGTTCCTTCTGTATTTGTTTTTGAATCTGTGTAATCAATGACTGAGCTGCCTCTTGGGTATAAGCCACCGTCGGCTGGCGTCCCCAGATTGGCGCAGGCCATGCACAGTCGGTTTTCATTCTTACAACATGATGCACATGCAATTGACTGACAACATTTCCCAGTGCCGCAACATTCAATTTATCGGGTGCAAACGTATTTCGCAATACGCGGCTAATGAGCGCAGACTCTTCCCACAACTGTAATTGTTGAGTTTGAGACAAATCGATGATTTCCGTAATACCTTCAACACGCGGCACTAAAATTAACCACGGAAACTGTGTGTCGTTCATTAATAGCACGTCACACAATGCCAAATCTGTTAAGTGAAAAGTATCATTTTCCAACCTATCATCAAGCTTATACATCAAGTTTTTCCAATGTCGTTGGTACAACTGTTAGCAATGCTCGCTGCCCCAGTGCTACGTTCGCATTTGGGAATACAATCGCCTCACCATCTTGCTCAGCAATATAGCTGCTTCCCGTCTCAGATGCTAAAACAGTTCCCTTGGCAAAATCTGAGAAATTCGGCTCGTCATCACTGAAATGCAGTACAAAGTCATCTTTATGTTTATTGATAACTTGATTGACCCGGTAAATGTCCAGTTCACTCAATGCCACTGACGGCGAGTAATCATCCTCGCTTATCAAGGCTCGTAGACTGTGCTCCGCATCGGCAAATCGCGACATGTCATTTTGACCAAACGGCTTCACTTTACCCAGTTCAACGGTAAAAGCATGAGCATTGTGGTTGACCGAAGAGTGATAACTAAACGTTGTTGTTACTGATTCAGATAACAAGATAGTTTTGACACCACAAGATGCGATAAAACCCAATTGAGAAAGGCTATGCAAGCCTCCGTGAAGAAACGGATAAACGGCAAACTTCTCGTTTTTCGATGCTCTTATGGCAGTATGTAAGTCATAGTGAATTTTCGTATCACTTGAGCCCGCTGGCGCAAAGAACTGCGCCACTGCGTCTTCAAGTTGTTTAGCCCGTCTGCGCTCACTGTTAATTAAGCCAGGTCCTTTAGAATGCGCGCCGCAGAACAATCGATTCATGTTTTCTTCGACAAAGCGCTCGGCAATGTCCATGGACGCTAAATTACCGAAAATAAACAGCACTCGGTGCTTAATGACGAGATTACCTAGGATAATGTCCTGAACAATCTTGTCACAAATTTCAATAGGTGCAGTCTCATTACCATGCACACCACAAGAGTAAACAATGTGTTTTGTGGGTGTTTCAGTCGGCTTTTGCGGTTCAAAAACGATGATACCAGGTGCCAAAACAGTGGCTTGTGTGTTGTTTGCAACACTGAATGATTGATTGAGTACAAGGCTATCGGCATCTTGACGAGACATCGTCAAAAACTGCCCTTTTTGTTGTAGTGCGTCGAGCATAGGGTTACCAGAGATGAGAAATTGGCACTAGTCTAACGACTGTATCAATAAATGCAAAAGTCTGAATAAAAAGACCTTCGCGAACCGGCTATTACACCTTACAGATTCACTTTACCGCGCCTTGAAAGGCGCAACGGAGAGTCTCCGACAATGATTTCTTGTCGCGAGAACGACATAAAAGACGCCATAGGTACAGCTTTCGAAAATAAGTAACCTTGCCCGTACTTCACACCAATATCGCGCAATATATGCAACTGTTCAATGGTTTCAACGCCTTCGGCAATCACGTCGCATTGTTTGGCTTCGCCAATTAATTTAGCCGCCTCAATGATAGCTTTGTTTACTGGGTTATCGGTTAACTCAATCACAAAGGTTTTATCGACTTTCAATGCATTGATGTCTAGCTCTCGGATGTAAGCGAGGTTCGAGTACCCTTTGCCAAAATCATCGATCGAAATAGCAATACCCAAACGCCCCAAACTGTTGAGTTGTTTTTTCACCATTGGCGAGTTCGACAGCGCCACATCCTCGGTGAGCTCTAATTCAAATTTAGACAGGTCGAGTTGATGTTTGGTTTGTAATGAAGCGAGCGAGTCAACCAACTTGGAGTCGTACAATTGGGTAGGCGAAATATTAACCGACACCGTAATATCCATACCATTAGCGACAAACTTCGACTGTGCATTGAATGCTTGCTCAAGTGTCCAGTACGCCAATTCATTCATCATGTTATAAGACTCTGCAGCGTCTATCAGCGGTCCAGGAAACACTACACCATTGGTGGGATGATTCCAGCGTAACAGACATTCAGCACCCACAATTTCTAGGGTATTGAGTTCAACTTGTGGCTGATAGTAGAGTTCCAATTCATTGTCTGACAGCGCGCGTTTCAAGTCAGCTTTGAGGGCAAGATACTGGCCAGTCTCCGCTTTATCTTGCATGCCTAACATGTGAAAACTTTCGTATTTGTTTTCTTTCGCTTGTTTGAGTGCCGCTTCGGCTTGAGACACAAAGTTAGTGATATTGAATTCGTGTGTCGACTTAGCGATTGCCCCCACTTTAAAGTCAGCGATGAACGCGTAATCTTCGTGGTACATGGGCGTTTTAAAGTGCTCGATCAGTTTTTCAAACTGGGTTTGCATATAGTTTCGGCTGTGTTCTCCGGGGAATACAACACCAAATACGTCACCACTGATCCGTCCCACCAATCCATCTTGACCAAATAGCACCAAGATGCGGTTTGCAATCTCAAGTAGGAAGTTATCACCCACCGTTATACCGAAACTCGTTGTGACATCCGAAAATCGTACTACGTCAACTAACATTAATGAGAGATGGTCATGATCTCCAGCGCAGTCGGAGATGCAGTCGATAAACGCAAAGCGGTTTGGTATGGTCGTCAGTGATTGGTGCTGGTTGCTCACGAAACTACAGGGCCTCAAGTACGGTTTCTCTTACCGCTTCTTTTTATAATTAGTCGTTCAATAAAAACATGACCTTAGGCATTTAGCAACAGATATTTGGTCTAAAGTGTTTCAAAATATGGAAAATATTCCTTCCGCTAGCGCGCCTGTTTTTTGACGTCAAATTACCGTCTAAGCTATAGGCTTAATTTTATGATTTCTAAAATAAAAATAGGTGCCTAAGCACCTATTTTTGATTTCAAAATTGCGTCATTAAGACACTTTGCACGGGTTCAATTTCCACACTCTTTCGACGTAATCTCGAATCGAGCGGTCAGACGTAAATTTACCCATTTTAGCTGTGTTCATGATCGCCATTTCTGCCCATTTTTGGCTATCGCGATAAGCAACATCAATACGTTCTTGTGCATCTGCATAAGAGCGGTAATCTGCCAATACTAAGTATGGGTCGCCGTGGTCAAGCAAGCTTTGCTTGATTGAAACCAAGGCGCCAGGTTGACCAGGCGTAAAGTAATCGGTTTCCAACCAGTCCAGTACTGCTTTGATTTCAGCGTCACCGTAGTAGTAATCAAACGGGTTGTAACCCTCTGCTTTCAAAGCGGTCACTTCTTCGACCGTCAAGCCGAAGATGAAGATATTGTCATCGCCCACTTCTTCAGCAATTTCGATGTTAGCGCCGTCTAGCGTACCCACTGTCAATGCGCCGTTTAGTGCTAACTTCATGTTACCCGTGCCCGATGCTTCTTTACCCGCCGTACTGATTTGCTCTGAAACGTCGGCAGCAGGAATCATCTTCTCAGCCAGAGATACACGATAGTTAGGCATGAATACCACTTTCAGTTTATCGTTTACTCGTGCGTCGTTGTTGATCTTCTCTGCCACTTTATTAATGGCGAAAATAATGTCTTTTGCCAGTTTGTAACCCGGTGCCGCTTTCGCGCCAAATATAAATACGCGTGGGTGCATATCGTAATCTGGGTTTTCCAACAATCGACGATAAAGTGCCATAATGTGCAGCAAGTTCAGGTGCTGACGCTTGTATTCGTGCAAACGTTTAATTTGGATATCAAAAATCGCGTTTACATCAACGTCTATGCCCATTGACTCTTTGATCTCATCAGCGAGCAACTGTTTGTTCTCTTGCTTCACTTTCATGAACTGCTTTTGGAACGTTTTATTCGTTGCGAATTTTTCTAGACCAACTAATTTGTCGAGATCTAATGGCCAATCATCACCAATTTTCTTGTCTATCAGTGCTGAAAGCTTTGGATTACACGCTTTTAACCAACGACGTGGCGTAATGCCGTTTGTCACGTTAGTTAACTTACCAGGCCACAGTTGATCGAATTCTGGGAACAAGTTCTGCTTAACGAGTTGAGAATGAATTTCAGCAACACCGTTAACCGCAAATGAACCGATGACAGACAAGTTGCCCATGCGAACCATCTTCTCGTTGCCTTCTTCAATAATTGAAAGCTTGGCTTTCATCGCGTTGTCGCCAGGCCACTGCTTGTCGACTTCTTTCATGAAGCGATGGTTAATTTCGTAAATGATTTCCAAGTGGCGAGGTAGGATTTTCTCAATCATACGTGCAGGCCACTTCTCCAACGCTTCAGGAAGCAACGTATGGTTGGTGTAAGCAAACGTATTGGTACAAATCTGCCACGCGCTATCCCAGTCCATGTGCGCACGGTCAACCAAGATACGCATCAATTCAGGAATGGCAATTGCCGGGTGAGTATCGTTTAGCTGAATCACGACTTGATCTGTGAAGCGGCTCCAATCATCACCATGAGCGCGTTTATAGCGACGAATAATGTCTTTAAGTGAACAAGAACAGAAGAAGTATTGCTGAATCAAACGCAACTCTTTACCCGCTTCTGTTTCGTCATTTGGGTATAGTACTTTTGAGATAGTTTCCGCTTGTACGTTTTCTACTTGTGCATCAACGTAACCACCAGCATTAAACACATCCCAATTAAAGAAGTTGGATGATTGGCTTTGCCACAAACGCAATACGTTAACTGTGTTACCACCGTAGCCGACTACTGGGATATCCCATGGTACACCTTTAACAATTGAGCCAGGGTGCCATTCTTTCTCGATTCTGCCATTCTCACCGTATTTGGTTTCAACATAACCGTAAAGCGCTACTTCTTGAATAGATTCAGGACGGCAAATTTCCCACGGGTTGCCGTAGTCTCTCCAACTATCCGGACGCTCGATTTGCGCACCACTTTGAATTTCTTGACGGAACAAACCGTGCTCATAATGAATACCGTAACCAATCGCCGGCAACTCCATTGTTGCCAGAGAATCAATAAAGCAAGCGGCTAGACGGCCTAAACCACCATTGCCCAATGCCATATCCGGTTCTTCTTCCAACACATCTGATAGCTCGACGCCAAGCTCTTTTAACGCGCCACTGGCCACTTCGAACAAACCAAAATTTTGTAGGTTATTTGATAACAAACGACCCATTAAGAACTCCGCCGACAAGTAATGCACGGCACGAGTATCATTCATGTAATGGGTTTTTTGCGTCTTTCTTAATCCTTCTAGAACCTTTTCCTGCATGGCCGCGCAGGTAGCTTTCCACCAAGCGTGATTATTCGCTTTATTCTCGTCGGTTCCAAGTGTGGTATGTAAATGACGTACCACTGCTGCTTTAAATTCACCTTTATCGACCTTTACGTCAGGCTGTTTTTTTGCCTTGGCGTTCATAGCTCTCTCACTTTGTAAATAATGAAAATCGATTAATCGAAGCGCATTCGCTCCAACTGAAAACAGATTACAATTTGGTAATTAAATTACACAATTAAGAACAATTCTGAAAGGACTATAGCAACCTTTTTAACGGCTTTATGTAAAATCTTTGTTAAAAAACACAAAAAAAAGGACTGAATACGAATTCAGCCCTTATTTTTAACATTTAATTTACATAAAGCACATCATAAATTAACAACTGATGTTTTATTTGATGATTTTACCTACTAAACCTTCCGCTTCCTTGATAAGCTCTTGTAAGTGATTTTCACCATTAAAGCTCTCAGCATAAATTTTATAGATTTGCTCAGTACCCGATGGACGAGCAGCAAACCATCCATTTTGAGTCGATACTTTCACACCACCTATTGCGGCATTGTTACCCGGGGCATGAGTTTGTACAGACTCAATTGCCTCACCCGCAAGCTGATCGTTACTAACAACGCTGGCATCCATCGCTGACAATTTTTGCTTTTCTTCCAATGATGCGGCAACGTCGACGCGCTGATAGAAAGGCGTGCCGAACTTTTCCTGTAATGCCGAATAGTGTTCTCCTGGATCTTTACCAGTTACCGCAAGAATCTCTGCTGCCAACAGGCACATAATAAAGCCATCTTTATCTGTCGCCCAAGTCGCACCAGTGCGTTCTAAGAAAATGCCACCTGCACTCTCCTCGCCTGCAAAGCCGATTGTCCCGTTGGATAAGCCATCAACAAACCATTTAAATCCAACTGGCATTTCAGCGATCGTACGATTCATATCTGCAACGACTCTGTCGATCATGCTACTAGACACCAACGTCTTGCCCACTTTTAATGATGCGGGCCAATCGGTACGGTTCTGATACAAATAATGGATAGCAACGGCTAGGTAGTGATTTGGATTCATCAAGCCAGCGCTCTTGCACACAATTCCATGTCGATCGAAGTCTGGGTCGTTGCCCCAAGCAATATCAAATCTGTCTTTTAACTCAATTAAGCCTGCCATTGCATAAGGAGATGAGCAATCCATTCGCAACTTGCCGTCTTTATCTCTTCGCATGAAGCCGAATTGCGGGTCGACAGACTCATTAACAACAGTGATATTCAAACCATACTGCTGAGCAATTCGCTTCCAATAACCGACACCTGCACCACCCAAAGGATCGGTCCCCAAGGACAAACCAGCTTTGGCAATGGCTTCCATATCAACAACTAGCGACAAATCGTCAATATACGGCTGCATGAAATCATCGATACTCACAAACTCAGAGGCATACGCCGCCTTGATATCCATTCGATTCACATCAACATTGCCCGCAGCAATAATGTCGTTCGCTCGGCTTTCGATTTGTTTAGTGACGTCACTGTCAGCTGGACCACCGTGAGGCGGGTTGTATTTGAACCCACCGTCTACCGGCGGGTTGTGAGAAGGCGTAATGACTATACCATCAGCTTGAACATCGCTTTGCTGTCTGTTGTGGCGAATAATCGTACGTGATATGACAGGGGTTGGAGTGTATCCCATACTGTCGTTATCATCTCGTTGGATGACTACCTTCACCTTGTTTGCAGACAACACTTCGATAGCGGTGACCATCGCTGGCTCAGACAACGCATGGGTATCTTTACCAATGAACAAGGGTCCAGTAATACCTTGTTGTTGACGGTATTCAGCAAGAGCTTGGCAAATCGCTGCGATATGAGTGTCGGTAAAGGTGGTGCTTTCAGCGCTTCCCCGATGGCCTGATGTCCCAAATGCAACGCGTTCTGCTGGGTTATTTACATCTGGTTTGAACGTAAAATACTGGCTGACGAGTTGGGCAACATTGATGAGTTGCTCAGGCGCGGCTGGTTGGCCGGCTTCAGGGTGTAATGCCATTTGCTTACCTTTCCTATCTTGTTGATCAAGTACGAGCGTACCGTTGGTTTAATGGGGCAAAACGCCCCGAACACTTAAGAGAACTTTTTGACAATCGCGTTGATAATGTCCTCACTGTAACCCAGTGTATCGAGAACTTGTTTCAACATAGTGACTTTTTTCGCCGTGTTGTTATTGGTGACCACCCAAAATTCGCTGTTGGGTATTTGTTTAGGATTAGTACTGCTACCGGTTTCCAATAACTTTTCTTTTGACTGTGCAAAGTAGACGCGATTTTTGCCTTTGATAGATTCAACACTGCCAAAGTGTTGCGTATTGAGTTCATAGGCCACACTCAAAATATACAAAAACTGGTCAACGCGTTTTGCGTATTCGGATAACGCGCGATCGGTAATGCGCTCAAGAATATCGTCACTACTTTTCACCGCGGGAGACTCTGCCTTGACAGTTTCTTCAGGACTTTCACTCTTAACACTGGTAGGCTTAACTTCCACCGTGTCGCTTTCGGTCGATGAAGGCTCAGTAACATGAGTTGTTGTTTTTTGTTCTGTCACTAAGGGGGTGGTCGACTCAGCTTCTTCTATTAACAGTCTGCGCAAGATGTCGGAAGCGCTCTCTCCGATGTGCTTGGTTTGACTTGCAATAAACGTGTACAAATCATCATCAATTTCAATACTTTTCATAACTACTTCCTTTTTTAGGATGAACCATTATAGACAATATTTTCGTCTGAACGCAGCACAAAATCGGTCTTATCTGTTTAAAATCTTAGTGTATCGGCGACAAACGTGAACAAAAGCGGTGGCCTGCGAGGTCTTTGTTTTTATCGAATGGCATACCTATGTATGCCATTGACTAATAGGAAGCGTTGCGTTGTTCGCTAAAGTGCGGTTTTCACGCTATGTTTTTGTTATCTCTGCAACACTTCATTGCAGGCGGCTAAATGAGGTGTCAGCGTATTTATTTGTGAATTCAGCGACTCTGCTAGTTCAAATATGCAAGTCTGTGTTAACCATATTGTATGCGGTGAGGTCCGGTACCTAACCATTGTCATTAACCATTTTCGGTAGCGAGTTTCAGGTAGTACTAATGAAAGATGAATTCCATTCCCTCGTTAAGTCCATTGATAGGTTGATCATTGGCAAACAAGAGCAAATTAAACTCGCGATGACCTGTATTCTCGCCAACGGCCATTTGCTAATCGAAGATTTACCTGGCATGGGCAAAACCACCTTGTCGCAAACCTTAGCGCAAGGATTTGGCTTGGGGTTTTCTCGAGTTCAATTCACTTCAGACTTGTTGCCAGCGGATATGCTGGGCGTGAATATTTTCAGTCCTTCAGAGCAAGCTTTTAGCTTTCGTAAGGGGCCCATTTTCAATCAGCTCGTTTTGGCCGATGAAATTAATCGGGCTAGCCCAAAAACACAAAGCGCGTTACTCGAAGCAATGGAAGAGCATCAGGTGAGTGTTGAAGGGACTACGTATTCACTACCCCGCCCATTTCTAGTAATTGGTACACAAAACCCGAGCTACCAATCGGGCACCTATCCCCTACCTGAATCCCAGCTCGACCGCTTTCTCATGCGCATCAGTTTAGGCTATCCAGACTGGGAGTCGGAAAAAGCGATGCTTAAGTCGTCTAGTCAACGGCCAACGCCGTTAAATGAGGCACTGCTTTCACCTGACACCCTAGTACAAATGCAACAAGATGTGAGCCATGTAGTTACGTCGGATAGCGTAATAGAGTATGTATTGCGCCTAGTCACGCACAGTCGTGAGTTGCAGGAAGTGTCTAACCCACTCAGCCCCAGAGGCAGTAAAGCCATTTTACATGCGGCAAAAGCATGGGCATTTTTACACAATAGAGACTATGTTGTGCCTGAGGACGTGCAGGCTATTTTTATCGCGGTTGCCGAACATAGAATTAACCCTGAACGAGATTTGACAGCAAACGCTGAGGCGTCGTTAAGTCAACAAATTTTGGACAGTATTGATCCTCTGGCAGCCTAGAGAATGGCAATGATTGATTCGATAAGGAACCAATGGCATCACAAAACACAGCGCTGGCTAGACAAGCGTATTCCCGCAAGTCATAAACACCAACTCAATCACAATAGCATTTTTATTTTTCCGAGTAAGTTTGGCTTTGGCTATCTAGTGATGTGTGCCAGCGTTTTTGTGTTAGGTACCAATTACCAAAACAACCTAATGTTGCTGTTGTGCTATTTTTTGGTCGCACTTTTCCTACTCAATCTGTTTACCAGTTACATGAACTTTTCTAAGCTCATTGTCACTGCACAAAACGTTCAACCTGTCTTTGCAGGGCATCAAGGGAAGTTTTATCTACAAGTCGCACTGCCGCAGAAAGACGGTCAAGTTTCAGGCCTGTTAAACGTGAAGTGGTGGCAATCCGATAAAGTGTATAGCTATGACCTTGATCAACATCCAGCACACCTCTCCTTGCCTACTCACTTTGCGCAACGCGGTAAGTATCGATTGCCAAGGGTTATGTGTTATTCCTATTTTCCATTGGGACTATACCGGTGTTGGACTTATTTAGACTTTAATCAAAGTCAGCTCGTTTATCCCAACCCAATACCTACGAAAAAACGACTCCATGACATTGAAAGTGATGACGGCAACAGTCAAAGTGTTGTTCAGGGTCACGATGATTTTTCCTCGCTAAAAGAATATCAGCCTGGTGATGCACTCAACCACATTGCATGGAAACAAATGGCAAAGAATGGAGAATGGGTATCGAAATCATTTGATAGCCCGATCACCTCAGCAGGGTTCTTAAAGCTCAATGAGCACTATCGCGATATCGAAACTGAGATGGGGAAACTCGCCTTTCAAGTGCTGGAGTTAAGTGCCCAAAAAGCGACATTCGGGTTGCAGTTGGGTAAAGAGAGCATTGCTCCCAATAGTGGTGAACTGCATAAGCACCAATGCCTCCAAGCACTAGCGCTGTATCCAGGTGAGCATCATCATGGCCAATAAACGTTTACCTATTGCTGGCTATTCAGCGAGTTTGTTTATGTCACTGTTTTTCATTGCCATCACACTCAGTTTGTGGACGCCATTGCTCGTTTGGGTCACCTTACTTTGCGTGTGTGGGTTAATCGTCAGAGTTGCCTTGTACTTGGGTTGGTATCGCCACGCCCCCTCAGTTCGGACCGTGAACTTGCTCGCGGTACTTTCCGCCCTCGCGTTGGCTTGGTTCAGTATTGACTTAGGCCTGCTCAATAGCATGGTAAACCTGTTGGTTCTGTCCTGTTCCCTCAAGTTGCTGATGTTGACACGCACCAAAGATATGCTGCAATTATTCGCAGCGGGATTGTTCCTAATTGGCTGTGGCTTTATTTTTTCCCAATCCATTACCGCTATGATCTTTTATTCCTCGCTGTTACTTTTTCTCATAGTGACGCTTCACAGTACCTTTGCGCCATCAATCCGAGTCACGGCTCAACTTAGGCGTCTTGGCACAATGGGGATTCAAGCGTTACCCATCGCGATACTGTTGTTCCTTGTAATGCCGCAATTGCCACCTTTGTGGAAAATGCCCTCTTCCAAGTCGAGTTCAACTGGCCTATCTGAGCAAGTTTCACCTGGTGATATTGCCAGTTTAATTGAATCTGATGAACTAGTATTCAATGTCACTTTCGACGGTTCTGTACCGAGTCGAGGCGAGCGATATTGGCGTGCAATAACCCTCGAGTCATTTAATGGAGAAACGTGGACAACCAGTCAAGAACGAAAACGTACGGACCAGCAATATCAAGCTCTTGGGCATGAATTTTCGCCTCAAGTGGCAGGAAAAAACTACCGTTATGACATTATTGCAGAGCCCACCGGTCAGCGCTGGCTATACGCAATGGATATTGCTGTTCCCGCGAGTTATTCGAGTAGTGAAGCCATCTGGCAGAGTGCAGATTATCAGCTCAACGCTTTACAACCGATAATGAGTAAACGCGCCTATTCCGTCATTTCATACCCCGAGATTGCACTCAATCAAACCCTGATTACGCTGGATAGGCGCATCAACCTGCAATTACCGCAATCCGGTAACCCTAGAACCCAAGCTTGGGTTCGTCAGTTAGTCGCTCAATCGCCAGATGCTGACGCGTTTATTTCCCACTTACTGAGCTATTTTGCTGAAGATGGCTTTACCTATACGTTGTCACCAGATGAAATGCCAAACCACGTCATTGACACATTTCTATTCGACAAGAAAGCGGGTTTTTGCTCCCACTATGCCAGCGCAATGGCTTACGCAATGCGATTAGCGGGTATTCCCGCCCGTTTAGTGACTGGCTATCAAGGTGGGGAGCCTCTCAAGGAGCAAGTACTCACCATTCGCCAATATGACGCGCACGCATGGGTAGAAGCCTACCTTGGCGATCGAGGCTGGGTAAGGTTCGACCCCACGTCCGTCGTTGCTCCCAATAGGATTGCTCAAGGTCTAAGCTTGTCTTTTGGCGAGCAACGAACTCAAGACGCGCTGGTTCGTTTAAACCAGACCGACATGTTTAAATCTGTCGTGAAGTTTTTTACCGAGATGGATTATTTATGGTCAAAATGGGTATTAGGGTTCAACGCTGACCGGCAACAAGATTTGCTAAATGACATTTTAGGCAATGTCACGCCCTCAAAACTATCTTTATTCTTTTTGTCTATTATTGGGCTGATCTGTGGCTTACTGATGTTGTACTTCATTCCTCAGTGGCAGCGCAAAAACCCGTCACCACATTTAAAATATTATCTAAAGAGTGCTGAAATGGTGGGCAAATATACTGGTGTGGCAAGAGAGAACATGGCGCCTTACACCTACTATCAAGTGGTTTCAGCACTATTACCTGAACGTGTTTCATTGGTATTTGAACAAATCACGTCTGGCTATCAGGCCATAGAGTATGAATTGAAAGATAAGCAGAACAGTGACGAGTTTAAACGGCAACACCGTCGATTAAAAAAAGCATTGGCTTTTAGCAAACGCAAAAGCCAATGAAACTGCACCCAGGTACAGTGTTGAGAAACACATGAGCTGAAAGCTATGCCTATTCAAAGTGTTACTGGATACGTCATTCTCTCAGTCAATCCCAACATTCTTTATTCCTTTATTTTTAGACGATTTTCATCAATAACTTTCCACACTGGAAAGTTATTACTTGCCAAAATGGAAAGTAATTATCTATACTGACTTTCCAAGGTGGAAACTAATAGAGGGATTAATGATGAAAGACACCACACGTTCGCAAGCGCAGGATGCACTTAAATCTATACAAGATGCTCAACAATCATTGATACAAGAATCTAAGCCATCAGTCTGGATTCGGCTCATTATTGCATCGAGCTTGGGTAGCATCATTTTCGGATATGGGATGACAGAACACGACAACACGTGGGCACTGGCCATCTGGGGTGGCGCCATTGCTTTTGTACTGTCATCAATACTGTACGTGTATATCTACCGTGTTCAGGGTATCAAGTTAAGCTTTTTACCAAAATCGAGTGAATCCGAAAAACTCAATGTCTATGTCGCGTTTATATTTGCATTTTTGGCTAGTGGTTCGCGTTTGTTGCGCACGGAGTTTGATTGGTCCTACTCCCCTCACCTGTGTGCACTGCTTTCTGCAGCATTATTTTTTTGGATTCAAAGCCGTTACCCGACCGGAGAAATTGTCAACAAAGAGCAAGACAATGGCTGAACTTGATACCGTTATTCACGCCCCCAACCGCCTCCAAATTTGTGCATTGTTGGCAACCAGTGCCGAATTGGATTTCCGTTTGATAAAGGAAAGGCTAGACGTTAGTGATTCCGTTATGTCAAAACAACTCAAAGCGCTGGAGGTTGCCAGGTATATCACTATGACAAAGCGCACTCATAACGGCAGACCCAAAACTTGGGTAGCGCTAACAAGCGAAGGTAGAGCGGCGTATCAATCACATGTCGAAGCGCTACAAGCCATCATTAACACAAGCCAAGGTTAACTTGGCTTTGTTTCATAAAGTGTGGCACTCAGCCGTTTACCCTACGTACTGAAAAGTTGAGTAATGAAGTGATGAATGGGATAAAAATACTTACCTTGACGACAACGCTATCCTAAAAGTATTTAGCCGTACCCGCCCAAATTGAATAAATGTGAAAAACGTTCTAAGACGGGCGAACGAGATAGTTAGCCAAGCGACAAAAGCATTGCGACCCGCTCTGCGACTGCACTGGATAAATACATTGAGTTGAGCAGCTAACACTGATTGAGTTTAGCCAACCCTAAGTCAATGTGGGCGACTATGTATCCATACTGCTTGGCCGACAGTAAACCAGAATCGTAACTAGCCTGGGCAATATCGTGGTTCCAGGCCGAGCCACATGGTGCATCAGGTATCGATAGATCCAAGTTCAACAAGTACGTTTGCGATTCATCAATATCAAAACCTTTTGCCGCAGCCTGATTGGCACATAAACTGAGTGCATATTCCACGGCATATTTGTCTACACTGGGTAAGCCCACAAACTCGACGTCGCAAGCCAGAACCCGCTTCCCTGTGTCATCGGTGTAGTACAACTGCCCCGTAGTACAAGCAAACGTGAGTACTGCTAAGGTAACAATGATTGCAAATTTTTTACGCACGCCCTCTCCTTATCACATTTTACGACAGCCAGATAAATAGCCACGACCTGACGCTCATCCAAATTTAACAGTAACGTCTTGTTACTTAAATTCTTTACAAACAAAAAACCCGCCAGAAGGCGGGTTTTTTTAAAGCTAAAAGCGAT
Source organism: Alteromonas sp. 5NS40-0096 (assembly GCF_057544385.1). Taxonomy (NCBI): domain Bacteria; kingdom Pseudomonadati; phylum Pseudomonadota; class Gammaproteobacteria; order Alteromonadales; family Alteromonadaceae; genus Alteromonas; species Alteromonas sp. 5NS40-0096. Next base: position 78,240 of record NZ_BAAJLQ010000001.1, on the reverse strand, counting down.
TACTTAGCGTTACGCGCTTTTGATTCTTCAATGACTTTGTCTGCAACGTTCTGAGGACATGCAGAGTAGTGGCTGAACTCCATAGAGAACTGACCACGACCAGAAGTAATCGTACGCAAGTGACCGATGTAACCGAACATTTCTGAAAGCGGTACGTCAGCCTTGATACGAACACCAGTAGCACCAGCTTCTTGGTCTTTGATCATACCACGACGACGGTTAAGGTCACCGATTACGTCACCAACGTTGTCTTCTGGAGTGAAAACGTCAACCTTCATCACAGGCTCAAGAAGTTGAGGACCTGCTTTAGGCATAGACTGACGGTATGCACCTTTCGCTGCGATTTCGAACGCGACTGCAGATGAGTCAACTGCGTGGAAACCACCGTCGAATAGTTCAACTTCAACGTCTAGTACAGGGTAACCCGCTAGAGGGCCTGTATCCATCATGCCTTTGAAACCCTTCTCGATTGCAGGGAAGAATTCTTTAGGTACGTTACCACCTACAACCGTAGATGAGAATGTGAAGCCAGAGTTAACCTCACCAGGCTTGATGCGGTAGTCGATTTTACCGAACTGACCAGAACCACCAGACTGCTTCTTGTGCGTGTACGTATCTTCGATCGGCATAGTGATCGTTTCACGGTATGCAACCTGAGGCTGACCCACATCTAGTTCAACACCGTAAGTACGCTTAAGGATGTCAACTTTGATGTCTAAGTGAAGTTCACCCATACCTTTAAGGATGGTCTCACCTGAATCTTCGTCAGTTTCAACTTGGAACGATGGATCTTCTGCAACCAATTTACCGATTGCGATACCCATTTTCTCAACACCACCTTTATCTTTAGGCTTAACAGCAATTGAGATTACTGGCTCAGGGAAGATCATTGGCTCAAGTGTACAAGGGTTGTTTGGATCACATAGCGTGTGACCAGTTTGTACGTTCTTCATACCAACAACAGCGATGATATCACCGGCTTGCGCAGACGTTAGCTCAGTACGGTCATCAGCGTGCATTTCAACCATACGGCCGATACGCTCAGTTTTACCTGTTGCGCTGTTAAGGATAGTCATACCTTTTTCCAACTTACCAGAGTAAATACGGATAAAGGTTAGTGCACCGAAACGGTCGTCCATGATCTTGAACGCAAGCGCACGGAACGGCTCATCAACAGATACTGTTGCCACTTCACCAGTCGGCTCACCAGTCTCTTCATCAGTAAGAGGCTGAGGGTCAACTTCTGTAGGGCTTGGTAGGTAATCTACAACAGCGTCAAGTACTAGTTGAACACCTTTGTTCTTGAATGCAGAACCACAGTAAGTTGGGAAGAAGGCTAGGTCGCGAGTACCTTTACGGATACACTCTTTGATTTGCGCTTCAGTCGGTTCTTCACCTTCCATGTAAGCCATCATCAAATCGTCATCCATTTCAACTGCAGATTCGATTAGTTGCTCACGGTACTCTGCCGCTTTTTCAACCATGTCTGCAGGAATGTCTTGTACTTCGTAGTTTTCAGGAAGACCAGAGTCATCCCACACGTAAGCTTTCTGAGAAAGTACGTCTACAACACCAACGAAGTCATCTTCGATACCGATTGGCAGCGTCATTACTAGAGGGTTAGCACCAAGTACTTTTTTCACTTGCTCTACAACGCGGTAGAAGTCTGCACCCATACGGTCTAGTTTGTTTACGAAGATCAGACGAGATACTTCTGATTCGTTAGCGTAACGCCAGTTAGTTTCTGACTGAGGCTCAACACCACCAGAACCACAGAAAACACCAACACCACCATCAAGTACTTTCAATGAACGGTAAACTTCAACAGTGAAGTCAACGTGTCCAGGAGTATCGATGATGTTCATGCGATGGTCTTTCCAGAAACAGGTAGTCGCAGCAGACTGGATAGTAATACCACGCTCTGCTTCCTGCTCCATGAAGTCTGTTGTCGCTTCACCTTCGTGAACTTCACCAGTTTTATGGATTTTACCGGTAAGTTTAAGAATACGTTCTGTAGTGGTGGTTTTCCCCGCGTCTACGTGGGCGAAAATACCAATGTTTCTGTAATGTGATAAGTCTGCCATTAGTTCACTTTCGTTGGTTCAGAGTAAAAAAACGGCCGGATTATAAAGGATTTTCTTGCCAGATACACCCTTTTGTGCAGAAAGTCATGACAAGAATCTACACCACCAGCCAACTAATTTAAAAATCTTAATATTTTCAAAGCCTTACAAAAGCTTAAATTTTACAACTTTTGCAGCACAACTGCCGTAACTTCATCACGGTCGTGATACAGATGTCGAATTTGAATATTCACTTTGATACCGGCTTTTTCTAACATCGCTAGAAGATGCTGCCGGGCGGCCGTCACAGTCTCATATCTACGCTTCATCGGTAGCTTGAGGTTATATATAACATGATTGGTACGACCTTTAACCAGCCACTCGCCCATTAACTGGGTAACGCGGTCTGGTTGTTCAATCATATCACACACGAGCAACTCTACACGGCCAAATTGAGGTTTGTAAACAAATCCATCTTCTGCATAGTGCTCCACTAAGCCACTTGCCATCAACTTGTCATCAATCAAACCATTATCAACGGCCTCGACAAACATCTGCCGTTGCACCAGTTGATAAGTCCACCCCCCTGGGCAAGCACCGAGATCAACTGCTCTTGCTCCCTCGCGAAACATATCGTCTTGATAGGTCTGGTGCACCATTTCTCGGATCGCTTCTTCCAACTTTAACGTTGAGCGACTTGGTGCATCAGGCGGAAACTTTAAGCGGCATATACCATTGACATGTACAGAGCGGCATTGAGGTAATGAATACCCCAAATAATAGCTATCAAAGTCAGTGAAGAATACGTGCAATTGAGGTTTGTCAGTATTTTCTTTCGCCGATAACAGCCCTTTGTTTCTGAGAGCTTGTCGCAAGGGCACAGAAAACTTTCGGCAAAACTTAGCTAACACTTTACCATCTTCAGTGTCGGCGTATTCCACTACCACATTGCCGAGTTTCGCTTTGATGCTCTCACATAAATCGCTTACGTCTTCCAAAATGGGCGAAATACGGTCGTTTTTATCAATTGCCTCTCGCTTGGCGCTGCACACGACAATCTGTCTTGGGAAAATGGTATCACTCACCGGCACAGATTTAGCGAGTGCATCTGCGTCACCTTCCGCGTAAAAGTGAAACTCGACGTAACCTTGACCAGGCGTCAGCGCGGGGTAACCATATCGGTTACGGTTAGTGGCAATGTCGGTCAGCTCATTTCCTGTATCCGCTTCGTAACCTGGGCGGCAGTATGCCAGCAAACTATGCATTGGCGTTTCCCTTAATCAGTCCCGTTGTGACTAGCCCCCAGCCAAGGATAAAACACAGGCCCCCAAGAGGCGTCACAGGCCCCAAAAACGTCCACGATAACGTCGACAACAAATACAAACTGCCACTAAACAATATAATACCAGCCGCAAAGGCTATCATGGCGCGTTTGAGCCACTTTTCTTCGGCGTAACTGATTAATGCAGGCATTGCTAAGATCGCAAGCGTATGGAAAAACTGATAGCGAACGCCAGTTTCAAACGTTTTTAACATGGTTTGAGAAAGTACGGCTTTGAGGCCATGGGCACCGAACGCTCCAAGAGCAACGGCAAAGACGCCACTCAAGGCAGCAAAAATAAGTATCGCTCTCATATCAGGTCCTGAATAAAAGTAGAAGTGAGTGTTGCAGCACTGGCAATGTGTTGAGACTGAGTCAACCCACTTGCCTTTCTGGGCTTGAAACTATGGTCACCATCGTCGAGAAATACGCATTGTACCGATTCACTCAATGTGTACTCAGCCACTTCTTCTTTATGACCAAATGTATCCCGTTCACCCTGTATCACTAGCAATGGCCGCTTCATAGTTTCTAAATGTTCGACCCGCAGCTTTTCAGGCTTACCGACAGGATGAAATGGATAGCCATACGCAACAGCACCACGCACATTAGGGCACTCCTCGCTTGCTGTGAGTAATGTAGACATACGCCCTCCCATCGACTTTCCGCCAACAAACAAGGGTAACGACTTGAGCACAGGGTCTTCTGCAACTGCGTCGATGACTTGTCGAAATCGATCCAGCAACTTATCCGCTTTTTCTGGAGGCCGGCGTTTGCCCTCAGTTAAGGCTTTTGCCATATAGTCGAAGTTGAATCTCACTACAGTAACGTTGTGAGCAATCAGTGCTGCGGATAGCCATTGCATAAACTCTGAATCCATGCCCGCTCCTGCCCCGTGGGCAAGAATTAAACAGGCTTTTGCTTCTGGCGCGGTGTCAATGTTCAAATCATACTCAGACATACGCCTGTTCCTCGATAACTTGTTCTAATATCCATTCCCGAAATGCCGCGATCTTACCTAAATCCGCTTGTGATTCATCGCAAACCAAATAAAACGCGTCTCTGGATTCTACTCTCTCCTCGAAGGGCATCACCAAACGACCCGCATCTATCTCGGGTTTCGCTAAAATAGTATTGCCCAGCGCAATACCCTGGCCGAGCGCAGCGGCTTGCAGGACCAACATGGAATGGCTGAATACAGGCCCCTGGTTTACATTTACGCCTTTGATTCCGATTTGTTTCAACCAGCTTTTCCACGCCTCTCGACTCATATCGTGAAGCAGAACATGATGTTTCAGATCATCGAGTGAGTGCAGCGGTTTTGGTCCGTTGAATAGACTGGGAGAACACAACGGTGTTAAAAATTCGGTATGCAGCTTGTCGGCCTGTACGCCTGACCATCGACCTTTTCCGTAATAGACGGCAACGTCGACGTCATCATCGAGAAAACCTTCGTCAAAATCAACTGCCTTTATCCGCACATCAATATCGGGATTAGCGATACTAAACTTGCTTATTCTCGGTACCAACCATTGGCTGGCGAAACTTGGTGGCATGGCAACGGTGATAGCACCTTTGCTTCCTCTAGCCAGCAATTTTTCGGTCGCTTCTTGCAAGCTTTTAAAAATATCTTTTAGGTCAAGAAAATACGCTTGACCCTCTTCCGTTAACAACAAAGTGCGGTTGCGTCGAATGAAAAGCTTCATGGATAAGAATTCTTCTAACGCTTTAATTTGGTGACTCACCGCAGCTTGGGTAACGAACAGTTCATCCGCCGCACGGGTGAAACTTAAGTGCCGGGCCGCAGCCTCAAAGGCTTTGAGCGCATTTAGTGGGGGTAACCGTCTGCTCATAGGGTTGTCAATACTCTGTGACGCTTTGATGATAGATTAATTAGTTTTTCTAATGCATTCAACCTAATTTTACTCGCTGTTGTAACGTCAAATTTTTGGCTACTATTTACCCGCATTAAGAAATACCCCTTTAATTACATAGGGTTAATGCAGATTATTTGTTAAACATTTTAACAAATAATAAACATTACTAACGTTATTTAAATTAGGTGTGAATATGAAAAAACTAACTACTATTACGGCAATTCTTGCCACTTTATTTGTTGCCAACGCAGCACAAGCCAATACAACCTTTAACGCTGAACAAATTGCCCTTGAAACGGCACAAAACATCAAAGCAGAGATTGCACTTTACAGCACTGAGCTAGCAACGGAGATCCGTCTTCAAGCGGGCGACAACTTACAGGAGAGTGCGATTACCGTCAATCAAGCAGTACTTATCGCGATGATTAGTGATGAAGTACAAAACGCAGCAAGAGAGACCGCTGGCGAGTAATTTGTTCTTCACACCTGATAAAGCCTGTTTCTTGGCTTGCGCTTTAGAACAGGCCCTGTATGCCGCGACAGCGCGGCATACAATCAGTCTGTGAAACCTTCCTTATTGATTACTGGTATCTAACGCCGGTAGACCTTTTATCAAATCATCCAACGATTTCATTTGTTCAAGGTACGCCTCAAGTTTTGACAATGGCAATGCACATGGGCCATCGCACATAGCTTGATCAGGGTCAGGATGCGCTTCTATGAAAAGACCCGCTAAGCCCAAACCCATACCGCTTCTCGCGAGCTGAGCCGCTTGTGCTCGACGGCCGTCAGCAGAAGTTTCTCTACCACCAGGCATTTGCAGTGCATGAGTCGCGTCAAAAATTACGGGGGCAAATGATTTCATCGCGTCCATTCCCAACATATCAACCACTAAATTGTTGTAACCATAGCAAGAACCGCGTTCACACAGGATAACCTTGTCATTACCTGCTTCACCGATCTTCTTGATGATATGACGCATTTCATGTGGGGCCAAAAACTGCGGCTTTTTCACATTGATTACCGCACCGGTTTCCGCCATCGCCACCACTAAATCAGTTTGTCGGGCCAAAAATGCTGGCAATTGAATCACGTCAACAACGTCTGCAACGGGTTTGGCTTGAAAGGGTTCGTGTACATCAGTGATGATAGGTACATTGAACGTCGATTTGATCTCTTCAAAAATTTTCAAGCCTTCATCCATACCCGGCCCTCTAAAAGAGGTGATAGACGAACGATTTGCTTTATCGAAAGACGCCTTAAATACATAAGGAATCCCCAATTTTTGAGTGACCTCTACGTAGTGCTCGGCAATTTTCATTGCCAAATCACGGGACTCGAGTACGTTCATACCACCGAAGAGTACGAAGGGAAGATGATTGGCAACGTCGACGCCGCCGACATTAATCACCTGTTCAGAATATGACATAGCTTAACAATCCAATTTAAAAGAAAAATACTTGCTTCGTAATAGCAATTTTTGCCGTTACTGCAAGCCAAGCGAGTGCACCGATAAAGCCCACCCACTTCATTGTAACCGTACGCCCCCATTTAAGCGCGAGCATACCCATAATGATATAGGCCAATACACCAATGACCTTGAATGTTACCCAACCATCCACAAACGGGTATTGTGAGATGATGGTACACAGCCAAAGCGCGCTACCGAGTAGCACAGTATCAATGACATGCGGGACAATTTTAACCCATTTTTTCTGCAAGAAATCGGGGGTAAATTGTGACCATACAAAGCGAAGAATGAAGAGAATGATGCTCAACGCCACGGCGGTGAGGTGAAGGTGTTTAGCCATCATGTACATAGTGAGTGCCTTTTATTATCGTTATTAAAAAAGCCTGATGATTCAGGCTATTTGTGCAGTATTACAAGGTTCAACCAGCGTAGTGTTGTTGTATCGCAATAAAGTCGTCAATATGCGTTAAGACATAATCAACGAGTACAGGATCAAAGTGTTTACCACGCTCGGCAAGCAAGGTTGCCTGCACCTGCTTTACATCCCATGCCTCTTTATAGGGCCGTTCATTCATTAGGGCGTCAAACACGTCCACAAGCGTCGCAATCCGGCTTTCGATGCGGATTTGTTCACCTTGTATCCCATCTGGATAACCGTTGCCATCCCAGCGCTCGTGATGTTCTCTGGCAAGATTAGCAGCCAGTTGAATTGTGGGTTTGTCAGAGTCTTTGAGGATTTGGTAGCCAAATTCAGCGTGCTTGCGAATTTCGTGAATTTCGTCTTCAGTTAACGGACCTTGCTTGTTCAGTATCGCTTCGGGCACTCTTGAATTGCCGACATCATGAAGTGGGATTGCGAGTTTGAGCAACGCAATCTGTTCTGGGTTGAGCCCGACTCCCTCACCTAATCTTTGCGCCATCAATACCATTCGCTTGTAGTGGTTTTCACCACAGGATTGATGCTCTAGCGCTTTGCCCAATCGGTCAATAATCTCCGATTGCGTTTCTTCAATCTCACTGGTGAGCAAGACATTCTCAAATGCGATTTGTACATTCTCGGAAAACACTTCTACGAGTTTTTTGTCTGTTTCGCTAATTTTGCGAGGTAAACCAGAAAGGTAAAGTAGTGATCCCTTTGCAGTCTTACTACTGCAATACGCCACTATGTGATCTTCACCGTAAACAATCGCCTGCTCGCTCAGTGCTTTTTTACACGAGTCATATTCTTCGTTGGACAACACGGTCGACAGCAACATACCTTCTTTGTCGGCATATTCGCCATTACCAGCGAAGACGAACAATTCAGTTAAATTTGTGTTCGAAATAGGCTCAGGCGTTGCCACCGCCGAAGTAATATAGGCCGCGTCGCGAGAGCAGCCCAAAATGGAGGCCATTTGCTGAATCAGGCCTTTTACAAACTTTTCTAGCGATCGCGAACTAAACAAATTCGCCGACGCGTCAATGATCTTTTCTAAACCCGCGCGGCTCTCTTCAATAACGACAATATCTCGATAGGAACGCAGTGCAGCTATGATAACGGTGAATAGCTTTTGAGCAGTTAATTCGGTTTTGGATTTGTAATCATTGATGTCATAGTTAATGATTACGTCTTTCTCTGGGGCTTGGCCGGGTTGGCCGGTGCGCAAGATGATGCGCGTGAAATGGTTGTCGAGTTCGTTGCGAATATAGTCCGCAACCATCAAACCAGCATCGTCGGTTTCCATCACCACGTCCAGCAGCACAACAGCAATGTCATCGTGCTCTCGGAATATCGCTTTTGCTTCTTCGCCGCTATAGGCGCTCAAGAATGTCAGTGACTTTTCATTTAGCACAAAATCGCTCAATGCAAGTTTAGTCACCGCATGAACCTCAGGCTCATCATCAACGACGAGTATTTTCCAATGACCTAGCTCCTCGACTTCGATTTCATCGTCGTCTTCAGCAAACAAGAAGTCGTCATTCATACTCAAAAAAGCTCCTGCACGTTAATGTTCCAAACAGCATAGTACTGGATGTAATATTATTCGCAAGCTTTGCGCTTGCCTACCGTAATGCGGTCCAAGCCATTGAGATCTTTAAAAGTCTCAATACACTCATAGCCATTATTCAATAATATACGTGCAACAGCCTCACCTTGTTCAAAACCGTGTTCAAATAGCAGCCAGCCCCCCACTTTCAGGTGGACACTCGCGCGCTGACTGATGAATTCGATATCGGCCAGCCCCGCTTTTTCCGCAGTCAATGCAGATAAGGGCTCAAAGCGCACATCGCCTTGAGTTAAATAGGGACTGTCGGGTTCGACATAAGGTGGGTTGGATACAATGACATTGAAGGTTTTAGCCCCCACCGCATCAAACCAATTGCTCTGGATAAACTCTGCATTGGTGATGGCATTCGCTTTTGCGTTTCGGGTCGCCAATGCAACCGCTTCAGGGATTCGGTCGATGCCTAATACATGAGAACTTTTACATTCGGCTGCAATGGCTAACGCAATCGCCCCTGTGCCTGTTCCCAAATCACATACTTGGTCGCCATCACTGATTTTGTCAATGGCCAATTCGACAAGCAACTCAGTTTCTGGCCTTGGGATCAAGGTCGCGGTGGACACTTCGAGACGCAATGTCCAAAAATCGCGGTAACCAATGATATACGCGACTGGCTCTCCGAGACGCCGGCGCCTAACCAGGGTTTCAAAACGTGCAAAATCGTCGCTTGAAACGATGGACTCTGGCCAAGTGAATAAGTAGGTAGAGGTTTTATCGATGACATGAGCCAATAGCACTTTGGCATCAGTTTTAGGGCTATCACCGCCTTGCAGCACTTGGGTTGCCCAATCCAGCGATTGGGCAATAGTACGAGAGGTCACAGGTTAATCGTCAGCCAAAGATGCGAGCAAGTCTGCTTGGTGCTCTTGGCGAATCGGCTCAGCAAGGGCATTCAGGTCACCCGCGATGACTTCGTCCAGTTTGTACAACGTTAAATTGATGCGGTGGTCTGTCACTCGGCCCTGAGGGAAATTGTAGGTGCGAATACGTTCAGAGCGGTCACCACTGCCTACCAAGCTACGACGCGTTGTCGCTTCTTCTGCAGCGCGCTTTTCTTCCTCGATTTGATTCAATCGAGCTTGTAGAACGCTCATCGCTTTCGCACGGTTTTTATGCTGCGAGCGTTCGTCCTGACACTCTACAACGACACCCGTCGGCAAGTGAGTAATACGAATCGCTGAGTCTGTTTTGTTGACGTGCTGACCACCCGCCCCCGACGCGCGGAACGTATCCACACGCAAATCAGCAGGGTTGATATCGATGGCTTCAGATTCAGGAATTTCAGGTAGCACAGCAACTGTACATGCCGAAGTGTGAATACGACCTTGAGATTCAGTCTCAGGCACGCGTTGTACACGGTGGCCACCAGATTCAAATTTCAATACGCCATAGGCACCATCACCGCTGACGTTCGCGATCACTTCTTTATAACCACCGTGTTCGCCCTCATTGGCGCTCACTAGTTCTACTCGCCAGCCTTGGGTCTCAGCATAACGGCTATACATCCTGAACAAGTCACCAGCAAAAATAGCAGCTTCGTCACCGCCCGCACCCGCGCGAATTTCTAAGAAGCAGTTATGGTCATCATTGGGGTCTTTAGGCAACAGGAGGACTTGGAGTTCAGTTTCTAAACGCTCGAGTGTTGCCTTTGCCTCTTTGATCTCTTCCTGCGCCATCTCACGCATTTCGGCATCGTCTTCACCCAACATTTCGTTAGCCATTGCTAAGTCTTCTTCGGCCTGCTGGAACGCATTAAACCCTTTGACCACGTCTTCTAGCTGCGCATATTCTTTGGAAAGGGCTCTAAACTTATCTTGATCGCCAATGATTTCTGGGTCACCAAGTAATGCTTGAACCTCGTCGAAGCGCTCTACCAAATTTTCGAGTTTGAATTTTACTGATTCTTTCATTTCTTATTCACTGTGCTTGTCAGACGATGTCACAGGCGGTAATGCCAACTCCATCGCATCTGCGAGTAACCTTGCCGTTTGAGTTTCGGTATCGCTCGCAGCTTGTCTCAATGCGCGGGTTGGCCCATGCATGAGGGTATTGGTTAATTTATAGGCTAACTCTTGTAATGCCGCCTCTGCCGACTTGCCCTCTGCAAGTTGGTTTAATGCTTTTTCAACAAGCTCGTCTCGCTGAGCTTCACCACGTTCCCTGAATTGTTTTACTAAGTCGATGGACTTGCGCGACTGCTGCCATTTAACAAAGCTACTCACTTGGCTCTCAACTAGCTTTTCCGCCTCTTGTGCAGCCAATTCTCGAGATGCCATGTTTTGCTCGACAATTTGTTGCAGATCGTCGACGGTGTACAAGTACGCATCACCGAGCTCATTGACTTCAGGCTCAATATCCCGAGGAACAGCCAAATCGACCAAAAACATTGGCATGTTACGTCGCTGTTTTAATGCCCGTTCAATCATACCTTTGCCAATCAATGGCAATTGGCTGGCGGTAGAGCTAATGACAATATCATAGTCTTTCAAATGCTCGGGCAACTGCGCCAAGGTGTACACATCAGCGCCTAACTGGGACGCGAGGGATTCTGCGCGAGATACCGTACGGTTAGCAACAGCAAGGTGCTTAACCCCTTGTTCCTTTAAATGTTGCCCTACTAACTCTATTGTCTCACCAGCACCGACTAGTAACACTGAGCGTTTCGAGAGGTTGGCGAAAATATGCTTGGCCAATTGCACTGACGCAAACGCTACCGATACGGCGTTAGCACCAATTTCCGTCTCCGTTCGCACCCGCTTTGCAACATTAAAGGTATGTTGAAACAGCTTATCGAACGACTGATCGACCATCCCTGAGTGCTTGGCATCACTGAATGCCTGCTTGACTTGACCTAATATTTGGGGCTCACCGAGTACTAAGCTATCCAGCCCACTGGCGACGCGCATGATATGCTTGATAGCTTCTTGCTGACGTAATTGATAGCTATTTTCCTGAATCTCATCACCGGATACACCATGGAATTCCGCTAACCAATTGAGTAATGGCTCAAACTGTTCCAGTTGACCATTGATATAGATTTCTGTGCGATTACAAGTAGAGATAATCACTGACTCATCAATCCCGTCCCTTTCTTTCAAAGACGAAAAGGCTTTAACCAAGGCGTCAGGTGTAAATGCCACTTTCTCGCGAAGGGCAACTGGCGCAGTTTTATGGTTAATTCCTAGGGCTAACAGAGTCATTCATTTCCACGGTATATGATTCGGTGCGGCATTGTACGAAAAAGGCCTTTAGAATAAAAGTAGATATAGCACACAAACACGTGATGTGGTGCGATTGGTGTAATCGCTACAACTGATTAGTGACTTAAGCGGTGCACGTAGTTTTGTCACTCGGGCTTTTCATCTTGCTATACAGGTTACTTGTACTTCTTTGCTGGTAGCGATAAATCAGTTCTGATATTTTAAGCGCAGATTCTGGCCGCCATGGACTGAAATGCGCTATTTACTCTTTGTTCTCTTATTGTTTGTGGGTGGTTGTGCCACCCAGTCTCGGGGCCCAACAGGGCCAGTAGATTTACCTGCTCAGCTCGCCACCTTGGCCGAAATTAATCAATGGCAGGCAAAAGGAAAAATGGCCTTAAAGGAAGAAGAAGAGGCTTTTAGTGCTTCAATGCGTTGGAAAGTGGATAACGCTAATTTCGAATTTAAGCTCACTAACCTACTGGGTATAACGTTAGTCGATATGAAAAGTGATAACGCTATAACCACACTAGAAGCCGATGGTGAGACATACCAAGACAGCGACGCTAGCCGATTAATCAGTCGGGTAACTGGCTGGTCAATTCCCGTCACTCAATTGATAAATTGGACAAAGGGCTTACCCAATCCTGAAGACCAGTATGTATTGCGTGAAGACGGCTTAGTGGCGTCATTAACGCCTGGCTGCACCCGTTGTGAACAGTGGGAAATCAGATATGACCGATACCGTCAAATCGACGGGATATGGTTGCCTCACAGTGTTGTTTTACAGCACCGCTTTATACCGAACAAATGGATTAAAATTCGAATCAGTGCTTGGACGCTGAACCATCAAAAATAGATATGTCTCAGATAAACTCGATGAATAATCAAATTCAAACGATCGATTGGTGGCCAAGTCCTGCCAAAATCAACTTGTTTCTTCACATTTTGGGCCGTTACGATAACGGCTATCACCAGTTACAAACTTATTTTCAGCTGTTAGACCAAGGCGATAGGCTGGGCTTTCGCCAACGTACGGACAATCAAATAATACTCACCCCCTCGATTGAGGGCGTACCAGACGAAGACAACCTCATCTATCGAGCGGCACAACGTTTGCGCGAAGAGGCAAATGTTGACTATGGAATCGAAATACACATAGAAAAGCAGTTACCCATAGGAGGCGGTATCGGTGGTGGTTCGTCGAATGCGGCAACGACCTTAGTTGCACTAAATGCCATATGGAAGCTTAACTACCCGCTAGCACAACTGGAAAGCTGGGGACTCTCACTGGGCGCCGATGTACCCATATTTGTTCGAGGGTTATCCGGCTTTGCTGGGGGTGTCGGTGAAAATATCACGCCACATGAATCAGAGGAAAATGTTTATCTCATCGTTACACCCAATGTTCATGTTAGTACCGCTGATATTTTTAAACTACCAAACCTACCAAGAAACACCCCTTCAATCGAGTGGAGCGATTACACTTTTGATCAAACCCACAATGATTGTCAGGAAATTGTCGTTAATCGCCATCCAGAAGTTGCAAAATTATTACAGTGGTTGCTACACTACGCACCGTCGCGAATGACGGGAACCGGTGCGAGCGTTTTTGCGGTTTTTGACGATGAAATTTCGGCCCATTCAGTACAGCAGAAATTGCCGGCTGAATGGCAAAGCTTTATCGCGAAAGGCGTAAATGTGTCTCCACTGATAAATAAACTAAAATCCGTGAACGTCTGAGTAGACATAAACCAATTTTTTGGGGTATAGCCAAGTTGGTAAGGCAGCGGGTTTTGATCCCGCCATTCGTAGGTTCGAGTCCTGCTACCCCAGCCACCACCTTTATCAATGCACTGAGGAAACACTTGTGCCAGATATGAAGCTCTTTGCAGGTAACGCCGTACCAGAACTTGCCCAGAAGGTTGCCGACCGTCTTTATACCAAACTTGGAAACGCCAGCGTCGGCCGCTTCAGTGACGGTGAAATCAGCGTAGAAATTCATGAAAACGTCCGTGGCTCGGACGTTTTTATTATCCAGTCTACGTGCGCACCGACCAATGATAACCTGATGGAGCTAATCGTGATGATTGACGCGCTTAGACGCGCGTCTGCCGGCCGAATTACTGCGGTAATTCCTTATTTCGGCTATGCTCGCCAAGACCGCCGAGTCCGCTCTGCTCGTGTTCCAATTACAGCGAAAGTTGTTGCTGACTTTTTGTCAAATGTTGGTGTCGATAGAGTCCTTACTATCGATCTCCACGCGGAACAGATTCAAGGCTTCTTCGATGTACCGGTAGACAATGCCTTTGGTACGCCGATTCTACTCGCGGACATGAAAAAGCGCGACTTCCAAGACCCAGTTGTTGTCTCGCCAGACATCGGTGGCGTTGTGAGAGCGCGAGCAACTGCCAAGCTGCTTAATGATACTGACCTGGCAATTATCGACAAGCGTCGCCCACGCGCTAACGTCGCTAAAGTGATGAACATTATCGGGGATGTAAAAGACCGCGACTGTATCATCGTTGATGACATGATTGATACGGGTGGCACTCTCGCGAAAGCCGCTGATGCTTTAAAAGAACACGGCGCTCGTCGCGTATACGCCTACGCAACTCATGCGATTTTCTCTGGTAATGCCGCAGTTAACCTCAAAGACTCTGTTATCGACGAGATCATCGTTACAGACAGTATCCCATTGAGCAAAGACATGCAGGCACTAGATAAGGTCAAGCAATTGACCTTATCTGAGATGTTGGCTGAAACGATAAGACGTATCAGCAACGAAGAATCGATTTCGGCGATGTTTGAATACTAGCAGACACAATCGTCGATAAAAAAGCCACCTTTTCGGTGGCTTTTTTGTTTGTGAAATCCAACCTTCAAAGCGACATCAGCAACACTGTCCACATGGCTAATACCGCCAGAAAATTGATGGTGAATACGACGCCTCGCCATTTCACCGAGCCAATCCAAATTTGTACTACGCTGTGCAAAACTCGACCAAACACGAATACCCAAGCGATTGCCACGACACTGTTACTCACTTTGGGCACCAACACCACAAGTAGCACACACGCGATATGAAAAAACATGGGCCACTCAAATTGATTCTTCAAGTTTGCGGAAAACCGCGGTTCTAACGCCGCTAATGGGTTGTCGCCATTTACAGTTTTTCCTATCCCCCAAACTGCTGGGGCTCTTGCCATTGTCAGTCCTGCGTACAGTAACGCTACCCAAATGACATGAGAGAACATAGGCAACACAATATTGAAAGTATTCATCTAATTGACTTCCCCGTCATTTAGTTAACTTTGACTTGGGCTCTGGCCGAGTCAATAAAAACGTTGCCACTAGGCTAAAGAAAACAGCGAGACACGTCAGTAAAATTGGACTGATACCTCGGCTAAACAAAATCAACCAGCTAATAATAAGCATAACAATAGCCACGACTTTGCTCTTTCTGGATACCGCACCCTCTCGTTCCCAGTCAATCAGCAACGTCCCTAGATGCGGATGCGCATAAAGCCAAGTATGCAACTTTTCGGAACCGCGGGCGGCAAACCACGCCGCTAACAACAAGAAGGGAACCGTCGGCAATCCGGGCAACACCACCCCGATAAGCGCCAATCCCAGAAATACATAGGCCAGCACTAGAAACAACCACTTTTTCATCACACTGCGTTTCCTTTTTTACAGTAACCCGTGTTTTATCATGCGAGCGCGTAAGGTGTTAGGGTGAAGTCCAAGTACATCTGCAGCACCACCCTTGCCCGCAATTTTGCCATTAACTTGAGACAAGGTCGCCTCTATGTGCTGCTTTTCTACTTCAGCAAGAGTTTGGTTAATACTAGACTTGGACTGAGAAACTAACTCTGTCGAGACTAAATCTTGATTGTCTATGCGAATATGATTGTCTCGCGCGA
The DNA here is from genome assembly GCF_057544385.1 of Alteromonas sp. 5NS40-0096. Taxonomy (NCBI): domain Bacteria; kingdom Pseudomonadati; phylum Pseudomonadota; class Gammaproteobacteria; order Alteromonadales; family Alteromonadaceae; genus Alteromonas; species Alteromonas sp. 5NS40-0096. The sequence goes on along the minus strand of NZ_BAAJLQ010000001.1, from coordinate 62,337 downwards.
GAATGGCAGCGCGCTCCAATACATTTTGTAATTCACGAACGTTGCCATACCAGGGATAACGGAGCAAACGGTTCATAATATCTTCGGACAACGGCATAAAGGACTTGTTTAGCTTCACCGACAAACTATGCAAAATGGAAGCAATTAAGTCAGGGATATCTGACCGCCTCTCCCTCAGCGGGGGGACTAGCAAAGGAAAGACACCGATTCGATAATACAAATCCGCTCTGAACTCTCCACTTACGCACATCGATTTCAGATCTTTATGCGTCGCAGCAATGATTCGTACGTCGACCTTAGTGGTTTTACTCGCACCAACTCGCTCAAACTCACCTTCTTGTAATACTCGTAAAAGTTTTGTTTGAACCTGAGCAGGTAGTTCCGCCACTTCATCGAGAAACAAGGTGCCTTTATCGGCCAATTCAAAGCGTCCAACTCTTGTCGAATCTGCGCCGGTAAAAGCGCCTTTTTCATGCCCAAACAATTCGCTCTCAACTAAATTATGAGGTATTGCGCCACAATTAATTTTGATAAATGGGCCACCTTGCCTGAGACTTTGGTTATGGATTGCCGTTGCGACCAGTTCTTTGCCAGTACCCGTTTCCCCTTGAATCAATACACTGGCATCTGTTGGCGCAACCTGACTGACTTCCTGCAATAGCTGCTGCATCTTCTGATGGTTACCGACAATACGTCCCATCGAATGTTGCTCGAGTAACTCTGTCTTTAAATACGCGTTTTCGGCCTGCGTTTTATGTTGCAGTTCATGTATGGTTGCGAGCGCTTGCTTAAGCTGTTCTTCTTGTTGTTTTCGTTGGGTAATATCTCTAAAAACAACAACTGCACCGACTATCTTGCCTGAGTTGATCATAGGTGTGCTGGTATATTCAACGTGAAAGCTAGTGCCGTCCTTTCGCCAAAATAACTCATCTTCCTCGTGATGAACGACACCGTCCTTTAACGCAGCATATATTGGGCATTCTTCGACGGGGTATGGGCAACCATCCGCTTTGGTGTGATGCCAAACATCATGGGAGTGTTTTCCCTGTAAGTCTGCCAAACTCCACCCTGTCATTGCCTCCGCGGCGGGATTACTAAAAGTGGTGTTACCTTGAGTGTCAATCCCATATACCCCATCTCCCACAGAATTGAGGATTAAAGAATTGAGGTTTAACACCGCTTGCAGTGTGCTTGATGATGTGGCCATTCAATACTGACTCCACGTTTTGGCATTAGTGTTAACGTTAGCCTAACACCCAAAGAACACCATATATAGTGAACCCATGCAAAAAAATACAAAAAAACAATATAAAATTACCATATTTGGTAACTTCACCAAATATGGTAATCTCGGCGAAGTGGGAAAATAGATAAAAGCATAAAAAACAACAACTTAATATTTGGCATTGATTTTTCAATATAAAAGGGACCGTAACTTACGCTGCCGGAGCATACCCTAACCTGAAAAAGCGATATGTCAGGCGGCAATCAATATTGGAAAAGACAATGGAAAAGAGACTACCGACTCCCCCTTTTACTCAAGACACTGCAATTTTGAAAGTACAAGCAGCAGAAGACGCTTGGAATACGAAAAACCCAGTACAAGTGTCGAAAGCCTACACCCCTGACTCTGTGTGGCGAAACAGAGATATCTTTTTACAAGGCCGCGACAGTATCGTTGAGTTTCTCAGCGACAAATGGAACAGAGAACAAGACTACAAATTGAAAAAAGAATTGTGGTGTTTTGACAGCCATCGAATCGCAGTCAAATTCTTTTATGAATGGCACAACGGTGAGGGACAGTGGTTTCGTTCGTATGGAAACGAGTTGTGGGAGTTTAATGATTTGGGGCTTATGGCACGCCGTGAGGCCAGTATTAACGATTTAATGATTGAAGAATCAGAACGCTTGCTGAAATAGCGTTTTCAGTGCGGCTAGTCAACCCTGCCAGCCGCACGCTCCCTGTAGCATATTGATTCATCTTGTGTTCAACTTGTCGTGGTAAGTTATTCATTGAACATAGGGAGTCGACAGTATGAATATCAGAGCATTAGCTATCCCATTGCTGGCTTTAGTGTTAATGGGCTGCAATGAGTCGCAAGAGTCAACCGGTTCAAAGCCAAATGACAAAGAACAAAAAACACTGACGACAGTATCGTCAATCCCCGCTACAGCAGATGAAACCAAAAACAAGATGGCGCTTGTGAAACAAGACATCGATTTAGAGGCTGGCATCACGCTTAAAGGCGTAATGCAATATAAAGAACTAGAGGGTGGTTTCTACGCATTTGCCAGCGAAGGTGGACAAAACTTTATCCTCCAAGGCTTGGCGCCAGAATATCTGCGCCATGGCTTAGTCATTAGCGTCACAGGTGTCCCGAAACCTGAATTGGTGACCATACAGAACTACGGCACCGTATTCGAAGTATTTGACGTTACCGTCCTGGACGAGTCCAAAGCTAGTGATGCGAATGCCAAAGGTATCACGCACTAAGCCTACCAATATCAGAGTAATAAAAAGACTTTGTATCTCTTGCGTCGCAATGATAGAATTCGCCGCCCTTGAAATTCGGGGTGGCTTTTCATTAAGTCATAGGTAGTGAATTTGGTCGCAAAATTCACTTAAAAATCATTTATTTTTTGGAGACAGTCAATGTCTGACGCAATTTTTACATTGGACGCAGAAGTCCGTACTGATCTAGGGAAAGGTGCGAGCCGCCGCCTACGTCATGCAGAAAAAGTTCCTGCGATCCTTTACGGTGGCGAAGAAGCGCCAGTATCTCTTACTCTTGAGCACAACAAAGTACTTCAAGCGCAAGAATTCGAAGCATTCTACTCACACGTTCTTACTTTGAACATCGACGGCACTGCAGTTGAAGCTATCGTTAAAGATATTCAACGTCACCCGTACAAGCCTAAGCTTCTACACTTGGATTTCCAACGTGTTGTTGCTGGTCAGAAAGTTCACACTAACGTTCCAGTTCACTTCATCAATGAAGATTCAAGTGCAGCAATCAAAGCTGGCGGTGTTGCAGAGCACCACGCAACTGAAATCGAAGTAACTTGCCTACCTGCAAGCCTTCCTGAGTTCATCGAAGTCGACATGGCAGCGGTTGAAGTAGGTCAAACTCTTCACCTATCTGACCTAACACTTCCAGCAGGTGTTGAGTCTGTAGAACTAGCTAAGAACGATGCTGCTCACGACCTTGCTGTTGTGACAATCAAAGCACCTAAAGGCGGTGCAGCTGAAGAAGAAGCGACAGAAGACGCGGAATAATCAGCTTTGACGGATATTCGTCTTATCGTGGGCCTGGGTAATCCAGGCCCCGAATACGAAAATACTCGCCACAATGCCGGCGCTTGGTTTCTAGACCAACTGGCACAGACTTTTAATACCTCCCTAAAAGCAGAAAGCAAATTCTTTGGTAAGACGGGCAGAATTACGATTGCCAATAAAGATATACGACTGCTCTACCCCACGACCTTTATGAATCGCAGCGGCCAAGCGGTTGCCGCAATGGCGAATTTCTATCGCATTGAGCCAGAGCAAATTTTGGTGGCTTTTGACGAGTTGGATTTGCCTCCTGGCGTGGCTAAATTTAAAGTGGGTGGTAGCTCAAGCCAGAATGGTGTTCGCGACATCGTATCGCGATTGGGCAACAACAAAAATTTTATGCGTTTGCGCATTGGTATCGGTCACCCTGGCCATAAGAGCAAGGTGACAGGACACGTACTGGGCAAACCGTCTTCAGCAGAAAAAGTAGCGATTGACGAAACCTTAGACGAGGCGCTTCGTTGTACTGAAATTCTGTTGAAAAACGATTTAAAAATGGCGCAAAATCGGCTCCATTCATTCCAAGCCGATTTGCCTAAGTAACGACTATTTTTAAGGAACTGACATGGGCTTTAAATGCGGCATCGTAGGTTTGCCAAATGTAGGTAAATCCACTCTTTTCAATGCGTTGACTAAAGCGGGTATTGAAGCAGCAAACTTCCCTTTCTGTACAATTGAACCGAATACCGGTGTTGTACCTGTACCCGATCTTCGCTTAGATAAACTCGCTGCCATCGTCAGCCCGGAGCGCGTAATTCCAACAACAATGGAATTCGTAGACATTGCGGGATTGGTCGAAGGCGCATCGAAAGGTGAAGGATTAGGCAATAAGTTCCTTGCCAACATTCGAGAGACTGATGCCATTGGCCACGTTGTGCGTTGTTTTGACGATGAAAACATCGTTCACGTTGCAGGCCGAGTCAGCCCTCAAGACGATATTGACGTGATCAATACGGAATTGGCTTTGGCAGATTTAGAAACGACTGAAAAGGCCCTTATTCGTGTAGCTAAACGCGCGAAAGGCGGAGATGCAGACGCCAAGTACGAGCTAAAAGTCCTCGAAAAAATCAAACCGCACCTAGATGAAGGTTTGCTACTGCGCTCCCTTCCTCTAGAAAAAGAAGAGTTGGCTGCTATCAGCTATATGAACATGTTGACCTTAAAGCCAACCATGTACATCGCTAACGTCAACGAAGATGGTTTCGATAACAACCCATACTTAGACCAAGTGAAAGCCATCGCCGAAGGCGAGAACGCCGTTGTAGTTGCAGTTTGTGCGGCCATCGAAGCAGATATTGCAGAGCTTGACGATGAAGACAGAGAAGAATTTCTTCAAGAACTGGGGTTAGAAGAACCAGGTTTGAACCGTGTAATTCGCGCAGGGTACAACTTGTTGACTTTGCAAACCTACTTCACAGCAGGTGTAAAAGAAGTACGAGCTTGGACCTACCCAGAAGGTTCTACAGCGCCACAAGCGGCAGGCAAAATTCACACTGACTTCGAGAAAGGCTTTATTCGCGCGGAAATCGTTGGCTATGACGATTACGTTGAATTTAACGGCGAATCTGGCGCGAAAGAAGCAGGTAAATGGCGCTTAGAAGGCAAAGATTACATCGTTAAAGACGGTGACGTTATTCATTTCAGATTCAACGTATAATCCTATTCTGTTTTAGAAAAAGGCCCGCTTTATGCGGGCTTTTTTGTCATCCAAATATCGTATTTCACGTATATCCTCACAGTGGTGCGAAATTGAAACGCACTGGTGCAAATAAAACGCCTAGTCATCCGGTCCATTTAACGGTGTGATAACGCCACCCCGTTTTGCAAAGACGACGGGGTAATCGTGATGAAATTTTGTATATTGGTTTGTATTGAAATATGACAACAAAGACACCTTCGCAGATCGCACTTCTACCCGGTGAAAAGGCAATGCCTGACGCCCCAATTGTGCCATTGAATGATAACTGCGGATGTATTCCACAGCATTACCTTGAGTATGCGCATACATTAGAATCCGTCGAGAGTATCGTGCTGGATATCCAGTTTGATGACAACTTTCCGCTTTTTGTTAGCGAAGACCACAGCGGTATGTATCTTCAGGTGGGTGTTATTGGTATCGACAATTACCTGCCCGAGGCGACGCAACAAGACGACAAGATTGTTTACGGCCGACGTTGGCGTGTCGAACCACAATTACCGACGTCTGAAATCATTCAAACTGCGTTCCTAGCGTTTCAGAAAGCTCGTGAACACGAAGTACGGGAACGTTTCCGTTTTCACAGTAATGGCAAAACCACTACCCCGTTCAACACCCATCATGACTTGCCATTGATGGCTCAAGATCCCACGCGATTCGCCTTGCAAGCTGAACACACGAGCCACGATATCGCCAATCAATTAAACTATTACTTGAGTATGGTGACCTACGATAGGTGCAATATTGAATTTAAGCAGGCCGAACGCCGGGCGAATGGCCAATGGATTATTGACTTAACTATCAAACCCAGTAAGCACTCAAGCTTGCCCGAGTTGGTGGGAAACGCTTCACAAACGTCCATCACCTTGCTGATGCCACAAATCTGTTTGAACTCCCTGCTCCACGCCTTAATGGACACGTTTTTAACATGGAGTAATCAATACGTTGAGCAACACTTTACCTTTCAAGGTTTTGCAAGGTTCAGCCGCAATAATAGTGTCGCTGCGATAAGCGAACTTTCGTATTTGACACGCCAGCGTGAGGCGGGCAACAGTATTGATTCGTTTACCCATATCTTTGCCAACAGTAATTACGAAACAGACAAAACCCGCGTGCCTGTACTCAGTGATACCCCACTATCGAGAAAACTGAGAGCACAACTGGCGAAGTCTAAGGTGAAGAGAGGGATTCTTCCTCTGTAATACCATGCAAAGGGCACCGTCCCTCGATGAGGTCCTGATGCTGGGCTAACGCTTTTTGCATATAGCATTTAAATTCCCTGACTTTCGCGTTGTCACGCAGGTCAGGGTGAATCAACATCCACAATTCAAATTTATGTTCACTGGTATACGGTGGTACACGAATCAATTGTGGGTCTTTGTCGCCAATAAAGCACGGTAAAATAGCAATGCCCATGTCTTGCTTACACGCTTTTACCAAAAGGTTGGTATTGACAATGCCGTGACGAGAATCAAATTTTGGATAATCCGTGGCTAATTGACCCACAGGCTTGCGCATTTTGTCTGTCCAACCAATCCAATGCTGTTGAGCCAACCAAGAGCCGTCGTTGAGATAAGGCTGATTTTCAATTGGGGTATACGCACTACGATATACGCCAGCCAACCGATGAGCAATAAGGTGCTCAGGGGGTTTTTGACACACGCGTATCGCAACATCTGCTTCTCGATTAGCTAAATTTAAGCTGCGCACAGAATCTAGAATGTGAATATCAATATTGGGGTACGCTTTGGCAAAATGGCCAATGGGTTCAATTAACAAGTGTTCAGCCACAATATCCGCGGCCGTGACTCGAATCGTACCGCTAAGCTTACCGTCTTTGCCACCGGCCAACCGATGCACATTGTGTAAGGTATCCTCGAGGTGAACCGCTTGAGCGTATATTTCCTCTCCCGCGCGAGTCTTCGCATAGCCATTACCGGAGCGGTGAAACAATGAAAAGCCCAATTGTTGTTCGAAACTATTGATACGTCGGGATACCGTCGCATGACTGACAGACAAATCTTTTGCTGCTCCGCGTATTGATCCGGCACGAGCAACCGCCAAAAAGTACTTCAAATCGTCCCAATTCATAGTTTTCTCAGTAAAAATATTTTGTTTCGTGGCGAAAACGCATATTAACGGTGCCAGATTGCAACTGGCAAGGTACAAAACGACGTAAACATTGCATAAACAATGATCACAAAATCACCGAATTGACGCAAACAGCATCACTTTGGCTATTAACTAAGCAAACAAAACTTTTTTATAAAAAAGTGGTTGACCTACAAAGGGGACATCAGCATAATACGCGCCACTCCCAGAGAGGAGTAACCCAAAAAAACAAATGGCTACGTAGCTCAGCTGGTTAGAGCACATCACTCATAATGATGGGGTCGCAAGTTCGAATCTCGCCGTAGCCACCAGTTTTTTTAAACACATCAACAATGTGTGTCCATGCGGAAGTGGTGGAATTGGTAGACACGCTGGATTTAGGTTCCAGTGCTTCACGGCGTGAGAGTTCAAGTCTCTCCTTCCGCACCATTGTTGGGGTATAGCCAAGTTGGTAAGGCAGCGGGTTTTGATCCCGCCATTCGTAGGTTCGAGTCCTGCTACCCCAGCCATCTCATTTTAGTTAAGTGACCCTGTCATTTAATACCCTTGGGGTATAGCCAAGTTGGTAAGGCAGCGGGTTTTGATCCCGCCATTCGTAGGTTCGAGTCCTGCTACCCCAGCCATATTTCAAACGCCAGTCTCAGACTGGCGTTTTTTGTTTCTGCTCTCAAAACTAAATCTACACGATTTCAACGTATTATATAGCCATTTGCACTTTACTCTGTGCGTAAACAGGGGCAGACTCTTAAGCTTTTGCGCAAAAACAGGATCGTATCGTGGTAAATGAGATTGTTGCAGCGATCAACAATATTCTTTGGGGTAACGGCCAAGTCCTCATTTTTATGTTGCTTGGCTGTGGTATTTGGTTTTCTGTTGGCCTCAAAGGTGTCCAAATTCGACATTTCGGACACATGTTCAAATTACTTAAAGGCAGTAATAAAAGCACAGACGAAGGGATAAGTTCTTTTCAGGCACTGTGTACCTCCCTCTCCGCTCGCGTAGGCACTGGTAACCTCGCTGGCGTCGCCGTCGCCATTTCACTCGGTGGTGCAGGCGCGATATTCTGGATGTGGGTAATCGCTTTATTGGGAATGGCAACGGGTTTCGCGGAAAGTGTGCTGGGCCAGTTGTACAAGGTCAAAGATCACAATGGTGAGTTTCGCGGCGGTCCCGCGTATTACATCAAACAAGGCTTAAATCAAACTTGGTTAGCCGTGTTGTTCTCTCTTTGCTTATTCTTGGGCTATGGGTTTATTTTCAGTGCTGTTCAAGCCAACACCATCACTGATGCACTCAATAACGCGTACGACATTCCTACAACCTATTCTGGATTAGTGATAATAGGACTCGCAGCCTTAATCGTGATTGGTGGCCTTAGAGGCATCGCTCGTTTTGCTGAATGGATTGTTCCTTTTATGGGTATTGGTTATGTCATCGCTGCGTTAGCCATTACCGTGCTTAACTTCGCTGAGGTTCCTGCCATGTTGTGGGATATCATCGCGTCCGCTTTCGGCTTACAAGAAGCTGGTGCTGGCGCATTAGGAGCGGCTATAAAAAATGGTATTCAACGCGGATTGTATTCTAATGAAGCAGGTTCAGGCAGTGTACCCCATGCTGCAGCGAGTGCCGCGCCGCGCCCCAACCACCCGGTCTCACAAGGTTATATTCAGATGCTAGGTGTTTTCCTCGATACCATGGTGTTATGTACCTGCACAGCATTCATTATTTTACTTGCGGGCGGTTCAAGTTCGGACCAAATGGAAGGAATAAGACTTACTCAGAACGCCATGAGCACACATATCGGCACCGGTGGTACCGACTTTGTCGCTGCCGCAATTAGCCTCTTTGCATTTACTTCGGTTGTTGCTAACTATGCCTATGGTGAGAGTAATCTACACATCTTTAAACTCGACAACAAGATAGGCCGTGGGCTCTACACTGCGGGTTATTTGCTTATGATTTTTTGGGGTGCCCAAGCAGATTTACCGAAAGTATGGGCGATGGCTGACATGGCGTTGGGGTTAATGACCGTAATCAACATTATTGCCATTGTTTGGATGACACCAACAATCGTATCCATCAGCAAAGACTACTTTAAAAAACACGACAACGGCGAACAGCCCGAGTACAAAACTGGCGACTGCGAAATCCAGGGGCAGTCTGAAAAAGGCGTGTGGGACTGAGAATACTAAAAAGCCAGCGACAAGCTGGCTTTTTTGTTTAGGTGCTTAAACAAAGGCTTTAAACGGTTCATCAATTGGCGTATCAGCAACGTGGTTTACGTAATTGCTGATGACTTTTTGCGAAAGTATTAAAATAACTTCAAGTACGTTTTGCTTGGTAAAACCCGCCGCGTAAAACGCATTAATTGCATCAGCCGCAACAACACCGCGCTGCCTTACCACAGTTAAGGTAAACTGACGTAAAGCTGCGAGCTTCGAATCTGACGGGTCTTGTCCACCGCGAATCGCTGCAACAATACTGTCATCCACTCCCATACTTTTAGCAATCGCGCTGTGAGCAGGCACACAGTAATGACACCCGTGCTCCACGTTGATGGTTTGCCACACTACGGTCAGTTCTTCTTTGTTAAAAGACGTTTGCTGAGCCAATGTGTGAAGTTGTTGATAAGCATCCAATAATTCTGGCGACTCTGCCATCACAGCGTGTAGATTGGGTATCATTCCAAACGCAGCAACAGATTTTTGTAACAGTGCTTTGCTTCCTTCAGGGGCTGATTCTTGTGTAAAAAGTTCGAAATTGCTCATACTGGTTCCTCGTAGACAATGTCATTGTTGACTGAATTATCACAATATAGGTTCACATGAACGATCGTTCAAGCTACAATTGAACAAATGTTCAAGCTGATACGTCATAGGTTAGATAGAAATGAAATATGAACGCGCAGAAATTGTTGAAAAAGCCGCTCACGTATTTTGGGAAAAAGGCTACTTAGGTGTCGGGATGAGAGACCTGCAAGTGGCATTGGATATGCGCCCAGGTTCTATTTACGCGGCTTTTGGCAACAAAGACGGTTTGTTTTGTGAAGCGCTTGATCAATATGCTGAACAAAGTTTTAGCTGCTTTACGAACATTGAGAATGCCAACGACGTATTGGCCAGTTTGCGCACCTTTTTTGAAAGTGTCCTCATTGTACAAGACAAGCCGAATTATCAACAGCGTTGCTTCCTCGTCAATACATTGGGAGTCAGCCACGCCCTATCACCTGAACTAGCCTCTCATGCGGATGACTTAATGAACCAAACTCTCACTCATTTTACTGCCATCTTAGAAGCAGCGAAAAACAATGGAGAGATTAATGAGGACAAAGCGACGGTACAATGGGCTAAATGGCTTCAGGCGCAATTTATTGGTTTGCGAGTAATCAGTAGTGCCAGCCCCAATAACAATGATGTTAAGTGGCAACTCGATGCGATTTTTGACGCCCTCGCGCGTCGTTAGATTAAACGTATCAACTGCACAAGTAAGAGTATTCCCATAAGCGGCCAAATCCATCGAGAAATTTTGCCAACCTCTTCGTCAGACATGCGATATTTCGATTTTTCCAACAAAGGCACGATGAGAAACAATGCGGCAAACAACACCGCGAGAATAATAAGTACTGTCATTTTGATAATCCTGTGGCATAGCGAAGCACTGTATTTTTGATTGGTCCAGCTTGTTGGGCCAATCGCAATGCCGTATTCCTTAAGACAGATACCATACCATTTTCATTGCTAAAAAGCTGATAAAAACCATCCATTGCTGACATCATTAACAAATTATCCCGTTGCCTAGGACGCTCGAAATCTGCTTTCAACGTTGCATAAAACTGGTTGGGTTGATTGAATTGGGTTCGTGACTCGCTGACTTTCAGAAAGCTTTCTACGTCTTTAAATCCCAAATTCACACCCTGCCCGGCCAATGGATTGATCGTATGCGCAGCGTCGCCAATCAACACCGCTCCAGGCAGCACATATTGACTCGCGTGTTGTCGAGTCAGCGGAAACGCAGCACAATCAAGGACTTCAAATTGCCCCAATTCAGACGGGAAATGCGACACCACTTCGTCGTGTAACTGTGTTTTGCTGAGGCTTTTTAATGCCTTAATACGAGAGGCACTGTCATACCAAACAACAGAGCCAAATTGTCCATACATGGGTAGAAACGCCCTTGGGCCGGATGGAAAAAACTGCTGCCATGTGCAGTCTTCCACCGATTCGGTCATTTTTACCGTAATACCAAGTGCTTGTTGCTCGTATTGCCACCCACTGGTGCCGACATTCAGTAAGCGACGCACCATTGACTGGGCACCATCGGCGCCAATCACCCAATGACTTTGAAGCGTTTGCCCATCGCTTAGTACCAACTGACAACCTGTTTGATTGGCCTCGAGCTGCGTCATGCGGCCCTGATTTATCCATGTTAGGTTTTCATGTTTTGCCAAAGCCTGATGACAAGCCAATTGAAGAATCCGATTTTCAACAAAATACCCAAGTTGCTTTTCGCCGATGTCTGCGGCATTAAAATCGGTTCGGCTGGATGGCTGATCCCACACCGAAAGGCCAGAATATGAACGTGCTCGCATGGCCATGACATGTTGCCAAGCACCGAGTTTCTCGAGAAGTTGAATTGATGCCATGCTAATGGCCGACACTCTTAAATCAGGTCCTTGATTCGAATCAAATGGTTTGGGCATATTGGTCTCAATCAAGGCAACGCGGTAACCTTGTTCCAGCAGACCAAGTGCAACGGCACTGCCTATCATACCGCCACCATTCACACAAAAATCAAACATCCAACTTCCTTAAATTGCTTCGCAAGCTAGCGCTACTTGAGCACATGAGAGCGTACATTTTATCTCTTAGTATCACACTCTTATCTTTCACGATGGCGCCAGCATCTGTGTATGCATTATGACGTATTCTACACCGTGACTCCATGATCTCGATCACTTGCTTTAACGCCTGAGACCCTCAGATGAAAAGCCACCAGCCCAAACCAATACCCTTACGGGCTTTGCGGGTTTATACTGGGCATAATAAGAGCTGGGATTTGGTGCCAATTCGCGGTAAAATACGCGGCTATTTTGAACATTAATGACATTGGTGAGAAGACCAAACGCATTGTAGTCTTTACACTGCCCTCACCCGTCAATAACAGGCAAGTATTTACGTTACCATGACCAAAAAGCTGTATATCAAAACTTGGGGTTGCCAAATGAACGAGTATGACTCGGAGAAAATGGCAGACCTACTCGATTCAACCCACGGTTATAGCCTGGCTGAAGAAGCGGAAGACGCAGACGTTATTCTACTGAATACGTGTTCTATTCGTGAGAAAGCGCAAGAGAAAGTATTCCATCAACTGGGGCGTTGGAAAAACCTTAAACAAACCAACCCAGACTTGATTATTGGTGTAGGCGGCTGTGTAGCATCACAAGAAGGTGACATGATTCGCCAGCGCGCACCATTTGTTGACGTGGTGTTTGGCCCACAGACGTTGCACAGGCTGCCTGAAATGATCAACCAGATCAAAGGCGGAGAAAAGTCAGTTGTTGACGTGAGCTTCCCTGAAATCGAAAAATTCGATCGGTTACCTGAGCCGAGAGCAGAAGGCCCAACGGCGTTTGTTTCTATCATGGAAGGTTGTTCTAAATACTGCACCTTCTGCGTCGTGCCTTACACACGGGGTGAAGAAGTGAGTCGTCCGGTTGACGATGTACTACTTGAGATTGCGCAACTCGCCGAGCAAGGTGTTCGCGAAGTAAACTTGCTCGGACAAAACGTTAACGCCTTTCGTGGTGAGCACTACGATGGTTCTGTTTGCCGCTTTGCCGAATTGCTCGAATTAGTCGCCGCTATCGATGGCATTGACCGAATCCGTTACACCACGTCACATCCAGTGGAGTTTACTGACGATATTATCGATGCTTACGCCAGCATTCCTGAGCTTGTAGATCACCTGCACTTGCCTGTACAAAGCGGCTCTGATCGCATTTTGAACCTGATGAAGCGTGGTCATACAGCACTTGAGTACAAGTCGAAAATACGTCGCCTACGTAAAGTTCGTCCCAATATTTGTATGTCATCAGACTTCATTATTGGCTTCCCTGGCGAGACGGATGCCGACTTTGAAGCCACGATGGATCTGATTCAAGCGGTCGATTACGACTTGAGTTTCAGCTTTATCTACAGCGCACGTCCGGGTACACCAGCGGCCGATGCCGTTGATGACGTTTCTGAAGACGCTAAGAAGCAGCGACTCTATCTGTTACAGCAACGTATCAATCAACAAGCACAGCGTATTGCACGAAATATGCAAGGTACAGAACAACGTATATTGGTTGAAGGCTTGTCGAAAAAGAACGTCATGGAGCTTTCAGGTAGAACGGAAAACAATCGCGTTGTGAATTTTGAAGGCAGCCCAGATATGATTGGAGAGTTCGTTGATGTAGAAATTACTGACGTTTACTCCAACTCCTTGCGCGGCAAAGTAATTCGCCGTGAAAAAGACATGGGACTGCGTGTTGCCGTGTCTCCTCAAAGCATCGTTAATCGTCAACGCGCTAATCAACCTGATGAATTGGGTGTGGCCCAATTTAATCCAAACCTGTGAGGAATGAAGCAGTTTGAGCAATATTGTAAGCAGTGAAATTGTTTTAGAGCCAGAAGACAACAAACGTCTATCTAGTTTGTGTGGACCGTTCGACGACAACATTAAACAAATTGAGCGTCGCTTGGGCGTAGAAATTAGCTACCGTAACAATGCGTTCAAGGTAATGGGTGAATCTCAGCAAGCTAGCGGCGCTAGTGAATTGCTCAAGCTGTTATACATTGAGACACAACCGGTTAAAGGTGTCGTGCCAGACCTCGATTCCGAGCAAGTACACTTGGCGATTCAAGAAGCCAAATGCTTAGAAAAAGCGGAAGCGGGCCACTATGGCAAAGAGGTGCATATTCGAACCAAACGCGGTGTTATCAAACCGCGTAACCCGAACCAGTCTCAATACGTGGCGAATATCATTAATCACGATATTGCCTTCGGTATTGGCCCAGCGGGCACGGGTAAAACGTATTTAGCAGTGGCGGCTGCAGTTGACGCACTGGAGCGTCAAGAAATTCGCCGTATCCTTTTGACCCGCCCTGCGGTAGAAGCTGGCGAGAAGCTCGGTTTTTTACCTGGAGACTTGTCGCAAAAAGTCGACCCATATTTGCGCCCGCTTTATGACGCTTTGTTTGAGATGTTGGGCTTTGAAAAAGTCGAAAAGTTAATGGAACGCAATGTCATCGAAGTCGCGCCATTGGCCTACATGCGCGGTCGTACGCTCAATGATGCTTTTATCATCTTGGACGAAAGCCAGAATACAACAACAGAGCAAATGAAGATGTTTCTGACCCGTATCGGTTTTAATTCAAAAGCGGTGATCACTGGTGATATTACGCAGGTAGACTTACCTCGAGGTGTGCGTTCTGGTTTGCGCCACGGCATTGACGTGTTGCAGAACGTTCAAGGGATATCATTTAACTTCTTTAACGCCAATGATGTTGTTCGCCACCCAGTTGTCGCGCGAATCGTAAGAGCGTACGAAGAGCACGATGCAGAGCAAGACCGCATTCGGGCTGAGAAAAAAGCACAAGCATTAGCTGAAAAAGACGCGAAAGAGGATGATGCATGAGCATCACCCTCGACTTCCAGCAAGCTTATGAAATAGAAGACGACATTCAGCGTTCTATTCCTTCAGAGCAGGCGTTTGAAACATGGGCTAATGCCGTCCTGAGCCATATTGGCGTAGTCGATAAAGAAATGACAGTTCGCATCGTCGACGAGCAGGAATCCCACGGTCTCAACTTCGAATACCGGGGTAAAGACAAATCGACCAATGTATTGTCATTTCCATTCGAATGCCCTCCAGAAGTCCCAATTCCCCTGCTTGGTGACTTGGTTATTTGTGCCCCAGTTATTGTTGCTGAAGCCGCACAACAGAAAAAAGCGATTGCTGACCATTATGCCCACATGGTGATTCATGGCACGTTGCACTTGTTGGGTTACGATCACATTGACGATGCCGATGCTGAAGAAATGGAAGGTATTGAAGTACACATTTTGAAGCAATTAGAGATTGACGATCCTTATCAAGAGATTTAACGTTGAGACTGGACAGATAGAAACACGGAAATTATGAACGACGACAACCCCCACTCTACCAACGGCGCTTCGAATAAAAGTTGGTTAGAAAAAATCAAACTGACTTTCTCCGGAGAGCCGAAAAATAAGGAAGAGCTTGTTGATGTCATCACTGAAGCCCAGCAACGTGAAGTCATCGACCCCCAAACCCGAGAAATGATTGAAGGCGTCATTGGCGTTAACGAAATTCGGGTTAGAGACATCATGATTCCTCGCAATCAGATGATCACCATCGACATCGACCAATCTGTAGAAGAATTTCTCCCGGTGATGCTGGAATCTGCACATTCGAGATTTCCGGTCATCAGTGAAGATAAAGATCATATCGAAGGCGTACTACTTGCAAAAGACTTACTAGAATATGCTTTCGTACCGGGTAAAGAATTCAAATTGAGAGACGTGTTACGCCCGGCGGTTATCGTACCCGAAAGCAAGCGCGTTGATGTATTGCTTAAAGAGTTCCGTCAAGAACGCTATCACATGTCTATCGTCGTTGATGAATATGGCGGTGTGTCAGGCTTGGTGACCATTGAAGATATTCTTGAACTTATCGTCGGTGAAATTGAAGACGAGCACGATGCAGAAGAAGATGGAACGGATGATATTCGTCCATTGAACAAACACACGTATTCTGTGAAAGCATTAACGCCAGTCGATGATTTTAATCGCTTCTTTGAATCTCAATTAAGTGAGGAAGAAGCGGATACCATTGGCGGTATCGTGCTGAAGGCTTTCGGTCACATGCCCGAGACCAATGACGAAATTGAGATCAATAATTTGCATTTCAAGATCACCCATTCCAACAAACGCCGACTCGTGCAATTGAAGGTAACACTGCCGTCATAGGAATTGCCGCATTGAAAATCAAAATCCCTTTTGTTTTAGCGCTACTTAGTGGCGCTAGCCTCACTTTCGCCTATGCGCCGTTTAACCTTTGGTACATTGCGCCTATTGCCTTGATTATTGCTATCAGACAACTGGCTATGGTCAAACGCGAACGCGCCTTTTTCACGGGTTGGTTGTTTGGCTTAGGCTGGTTTGGTGCCGGTGTTAGTTGGGTTCACGTTAGTATTGCCGATTTTGGTGGTTTGCCCTTGGCAGCGTCGGTTGGCATGATGTTTTTGTTATGTGCCTACCTCGCACTGTTTCCAGCCATTTCGTTCTATTTGGCCAAACGATTCGCGTCAGTGGCAGCGTGGCCATTGCTGCTGCCGGCTTGTTGGTTTGTCGCTGAATGGTTTCGCAGTTGGTTCTTATCAGGCTTCCCCTGGCTCTCACTCGGATATAGTCAATTACACAGTCCGTTAGCCGGCTGGCTTCCCATAGTGGGTGAGACAGGTGTTACCTTATTGATTGTCATGCTATCCACCAGCTTGGCCATTTCAATCCAGCGTACGGGCCGAACGACAACCTTCATCATGCCGGTATTATTGACCTTAACGCTAGGCATTGCTGGCTTAGTGCTAAACCAGGTTGACTGGACCCAACGCCACAAGCCCTACTCCATTGCAATGGTTCAGGGTAACATCGCTCAGTCTCTGCGCTGGGCACCAGAGCATGACGGTCCAACGATGGAAAAATACCTATCGCTTACCGACCCACTTTGGCAAAACGACCTTATCATCTGGCCTGAAGCAGCGATTCCCAAAATCGAACCGCTCGCACAAGATTACATTGCCTATGTCGACCGTTTGGCGGGCCAAAACAATACTTCGCTTGTCACTGGCATCGTCAACTTCAATTTAGAAACCGATGAAGCTTGGAATAACATCATCGTGTTGGGTAATAAAGAACGAAACGATAATGTCGGCCAGTATCGCTATTTTCATGGTAACCGCTACGCAAAACACCATTTGCTACCTGTTGGTGAAGTTGTCCCTTTTGAAGATTGGTTAAGGCCACTGGCACCGATATTTGATTTGCCCATGTCCTCTTTTGCTCGCGGCGATTATCAGCAAACCAACTTGGTTGCAAATGGTATTCATCTTGCGCCGTCATTGTGTTTCGAAATAGCCTTTCCGCGTTTGTTGAACGCCAACCTTCACAACGACACTGACTTCATTATTACGGTGAGTAATGACGCTTGGTTTGGCGCATCCCATGGCCCAGACCAACACTTGGAGATTGCACAAGTACGTGCAAAAGAGTTTGGCATACCCGTATTGAGAGCGACGAACAACGGCATCACTGCATTCATTGACGAGAAAGGGGACTTGATCTCTAGGCTGCCCCAGTTTGAAGCAGGTAGTTTAACTGCGACCCTCTATTCGACCAGAGGCCTAACACCTTACCGACGCTTTGGTGACACCTTCGGTTGGGTAGCAACATTGTTATTACTGGTTGGATACCGATATCTCTCTCGTCGATAAATATTGCGTTTTTATCCAATAAAAATCATCAAATTCGTACAAACCCGCGTACACTCCTAAAAGCAAACAGACTCGTCACGTGAGTCTGTTTGCTATCGCAATAACAAACACACTAACTAAGGAATTCTCATGAGATTGTTATTCATGATGATTAGCACTATGCTGCTCGCTTGTTTTTCGCAAGCTGACACCCTTGTCATCACTGCGGATAGGGTCGTCGACGTAGACAATGGAAACGTTATAAAGCACGGAATGGTAGTGATAGAAAATGACACCATCATTTCCGTTAGTAAACAAAACAAAATGCGCTATCCAGACAATGCTGTTGTGATGGAATTAGGAGATTACACCCTAATGCCTGGAATGATGGATATGCACGTTCACCTCACGTCTGATGCAAACCTGCATGGCTATAAGCGACTTCAAGTTTCATTACCTAGAGCAACAATCACGGGGGTCAAACACGCCGAAACCACCTTGATGGCGGGTGTAACAACGGTGCGTAACGTAGGCGCTCCAGGTTTTGCAGATGTCGCGCTCAGAGACGCGATTAACGATGGTGATGTGCTTGGCCCACGTATGTTTGTCTCAGGCCCGTCTATTGGCGTAACAGGAGGACACTGTGACACCAATCTGCTGCCTTACGAATATAAAAACTACAGCGAAGGCGTTGCCGATGGCCCATGGAAAGTCAAAGAGCGAGTCAGAAGAAATATTAAATATGGCGCCGACGTTATTAAATACTGCGCTACCGGAGGTGTACTTTCTAAAGGCACTAAGGTGGGTGTACAGCAATATACCTACGAAGAAATGAAAGCCTTGGTTGAGGAAGCACATATGCGTGGGCTAACCGTTGCCACGCATGCGCATGGAACACAAGGTATTAAAACAGCAATCAAAGCTGGCGTAGATTCTGTGGAGCACGCAAGTTTACTGGATGAGGAAGGAATAGCGTTAGCTCTTGAACACGGTACATACTTTTCTATGGATATCTACGTAACTGAATACATCCTCGGCGAAGGTGAAAAAGCGGGCATTCTGCCTCAGAGCTTAGAAAAAGAGAGAATCGTTGGCGCTCGTCAGCGTGAAAGCTTCAAAAATGCAGTCGATGCTGGGGTCAAAATGGTGTTTGGATCTGATGCCGGAGTCTACCCTCATGGCGACAACCTGAAACAATTATCTCGTATGGTGACATTTGGGATGACCCCCATGCAAGCATTGCAAGCCGCGACGATTCAACCTGCAAGATTGTTGAAACAGCAAGACAAGCTAGGCAGTCTACAACCGGGGAAATTAGCCGATGTGATTGCGGTCAAAGGTAACCCCTTAGAAGACATGACCCTTATGGAGAATGTGGACTTAGTAATCAAGAATGGCCAGATTGTTAAATCGTTGGCAATGTAGTCGCGTCACTTATTGGGGAGCGGATGCTCCCCTATTCATTTTCCAAAACATCCAGCCGGCAACACACAATTCTATATAGGCCCCTAAAAATGCACTTAAGCCAGCGCTAAACTGCATGACATAAGACATGCACGCTGCGCCAATCAGCATGGCAGCCGCTACCCAGTAGGCCTTAATCCCATAAACTGTTTTGAGAATTAAATATCTGACACCCAGAGTAAAAAGCGCAATTTCGAACAACATTGCAGGATCTTGTCGGCTGGCAATAATGGCGACAATCAATCCACAAATGAGGAAAAAGTTAGCGTCATTCGTCAAGCGCGGCAGAGGGTTGTTATTGATATGGCGACCTATTGCCATGAACTCACGCATCACCATGATACCCAAAGGATGACATATAACCATAGCACTCAAGAAAACAGGCTGTGCAAGTGTTTGGCCTTGCACGATATGAAGCCAACCTGCGACAAACCAAACTAGCCCCGACGCAAAAATAACGGGTGCACCTCCGAAATAAGCACGGCGCATATCTAACTGAGCAATATCCAAAGTCATGATGATTCTCGTAAATGAATCCTTGAGTACATCTAGCAGTGCTGCTATTCGCCTTTTTCTCTCACTTACTCTAATGACAACCATGATATTGCACTTGATAAATCATCAATATTGAGACACGCTGAACATAGGCATGTTGCGGATTTATCTAATAAGTTGCGCAGTTGCCCTTTTATTGGTTAAAACGGGATTAACCATGATGAATTCTGGTGGAGCTTGACTCAGTGTTATTCGATGTAAATGTTAAGCAATGGGGCGTCAGAGCCTTCTTTTTTTTATTCTTACTGACGAGTTTATACTCGCCATCGAATGCTATCGCCGATACCTCCCCGATTCCCCCCTTCATCCACTACGGTGTAGAGGATGGCCTATCGCAAATTACTGTCCATGATTTTGTTGAGGATAAACAAGGTTTTATTTGGTTGGGAACACAACGCGGTATCGACCGTTTCGATGGCCACCAATTTACCCAGGTCATTAAAGGTGAAGCGCCCTCTGGCCTACCCGGTTCCTCTGTTTATGCGCTCGAGCTTGACCCAACGAGCGGGCTCATTTGGGCTGCAACCATTGGCGGCCTCGCATTGTTTGACCCAATATCCTTTCAAGTCACACACATTCCACTTATCGACCACGGTGGTTACCGCCATCAGTCAGCTCGCTCTCTGTTTTTTGATGCGACAGGTCAACTGTGGGTCGGCACCGAGAATTCATTGTTTGTGTATAATGCCGACACAAGCCGGTTCATCCCTGCACCGGGGTTTTCCGCTCGATTAAAGAATATTAATCACATTACACAAGATGCTTCCGGTTTGTATTGGCTCGCAACCGGAGATGGACTGTATATTTATGACACAGAATCGGTAACGGCCGTTTTAGCATCAGAAATCAGTACTGAGTTAAACAGCTTATTGTATGACGAAAAGGGCTTTTTGTGGGTGGCATCATCAGGTCTGGGTTTGTTAAAACTCGATATTTCGGATACTGCCGATATACAAATCAATAAATCCTACACCCCAGAAAGCAGTAATATTGATTCCATCGTCTTTGATATCATTCCCCGCCCTGATGGCAGTATATGGGTGGCGTCATTTGAACACCTAATAGCAATAAATGAAGAACAAGACAGAGAGGTCCTTGATTATACGGCAGGTTTAACTCGGGACATTAGCCAAAGCAAAGCGAGAGTTTATAGCCTGTTTGAAAATAGCCAAGGGGTAGTCTTCATCGGTACATGGGATAGTGGCTTTTTTTCCCACGACCCCAATTCCATTAAATTTAAACGGCTAGACTATAGCTCTGACGTCAATACCTTTAGCGTCTCTGTTGGGCCAGAGCAGTCTCTATTGCTAACCAATTCTGAAGGGCTTTGGATTCGATCAGAAGACAATGGTATTGAGGGGCCCTACGATATCACCCAATCATTTTCACAGCTAAAATCAAAAGGCTATATCTCTCGGGTTTTATACGACGACAAGCGCGACATGTCATGGGTGGCTGGCCGCTTTGGTTTGGGGCAGTTTAATCAAAATACAAAAGCCTTTTCATTGACCCAACACACCAATAGGCAAGGTTACTCACTTTTACTCACCGACAACCACAATACCCTTTGGTTTGGTACCTATAACAATGGGCTGTACAAGCTCAATGCCGACACCCTATCAGAGATAAATCATTGGCAAATGCCCTTAGTCATCAATTTGTTCCAGTTCAATCAAGACGAACTATGGGCAGCAACATTGGGCGGCTTGTATCGTGTGCTATTGAATAGCGATACGGTTCAATTATTTGAACATGAGTTTAACAATGACAAAAGCATCAGTCACAGTGTTGTGACCAATGTGCATCCTTTGTCGGAAAACGAGTACTTAGTTACCACGCAGGCTGGGGGCGTGAATTTAATGACTGTCTCAGGAAAAACGGCCGGTGATGTGTCATTTAAACGAGTCTATCGAGACTCAGTACTGAATAGTCTATCCATTGGCGGCGTCGTCACCGACGACAGCGAGAATCTGTGGCTAAGCACGACCCAAGGTATCGTGCAATTGAATCCGAAATCCGGTGAAACCACAGAGTATAATTCTAAAAACGGTGCATTTGACTCAGGCTATTATATCGGGTCCACGGCACAGGATGCACAAGGAAAAGTCTACTTTACCGGTGTAGAGGGCACGACCGTGTTTCACCCGAATGAAATCAAGGTATCTGACTATCAACCCGAGGTGTACTTTACCAGCTTGTCAGTGATGAGTGAGCCCTATACCGCATACCCGTTCCCCAGCACAGGCAATAGTGCGCAGCCCGACGGCGTGCAAATCAATTTGCCACATGACACCTTGTTTATCAGTGCGGATTTTGTTTCGATTGATTACGCAAACCCAAAGTCTAACCAATATGCTTATCGCTTGCTTGGCCTGAATGACACGTGGCAGGCCCTGCCCTCGCAGCAATATTCCCTTACCCTGACCAATCTCAACCCCGGGCATTACACCTTAGAAGTCAAAGCGACAAATATCGATGGGGTATGGAGCGACAAAGTCGCTCGCCTGAACATCAATATTTTACCTCCTTGGTGGCAAACGCCAGTTGCCATCTTTATTTTCGGAATCGCGTTCTTAGTGGCGCTCTACACTATTTTTAGATGGCGAATTTCTATTGTTGAAGCTCGCTCACAGAATTTGAGTAAACTCGTTGAAGAGCGAACCCAAGAATTAGAGAGAGCAATCGAAAAACTGACGAAACTATCGGCAACAGATCCACTGACCGGTTTATTAAACCGTCGCGCATTTAATGAAAGAGCAACTCGAGAATTTACCCGCTTCAAACGAGGCGGCAAAGCCTTCTGTCTATTATTGATTGATATTGATTACTTCAAGTCGATAAACGACCAATATGGCCACGACATCGGTGATAGTGTACTGGTGCAGTTTTCTGAAAATATGGCAAAGCGCTCGCGCCCCCACGATATTATTGCCCGTTGGGGTGGAGAAGAGTTTTTAGTATTACTGCCAGATTCCGATCAGGCCGACGGCATAGCTGCCGCCAAAGAGATAAGCAATAGCGTGCCTCATGTCATCGTCAATGGTTTACAAAAAACATTGGGTTTAACCATTGGCATTGCCGAAATTTCCGATGCTCATGACTCTATAGAGGCCTGCATCAAAGAAGCAGACCAGAGACTCTACACGGGCAAGGAGAATGGCCGAGGATTAATTGTGGGTAGTCGTGGTATCCAATAACGCAGTGTGATCGTTAGCCATTCGTGCAACGTACTACAGCGTTTAATGATACGTTTGCAATCATGCACAAAAAGTTAAACCTACCATCAAAAGTTTGTCCCGTCTGCGACCGCCCATTTTCATGGCGAAAAAAATGGCAGCGCAATTGGGAAGCGATCATTTATTGCTCTGAAAGGTGTCGGCGCAGTAAACAACGGAGCCGTTCGTGATATCAGAATACAAGCTCTGCGTAATTTACCCATAACAGCCGAAGTGCTAACAATGTCAAGACTATGCGAAAACCCACTTTAAGGTAACCCTGAGGAATGCGTTCGAGCATGTGCAGCCCTATCTTCGTCCCCAAATACCCACAAAAGATCATTGCGGCAACCAACACTAGCCATTCTGAAAAAATGAAGCCAGCGGCACCAAAAACGATGAGTTTGACGGTGTGCTGGGCCGTCATGCTGGCGGCAAAGTTAGCAGTGTAATGCCACCGATTGGCACTATTGACGTTCAGCCACGCTGCGACTAAAGGGCCTGAAGCCCCTACGAATATACTGGCCAAAGTGGTTGTTACTCCACCGATAAACATACCTAAACGCGTCTGCCCAATCTTCAAAGCGGGCATATTCCCCCAACAAAGCCACAGAATAAACAAACCAACAATTAGCGGTAGCCACTTGAAGACCATATTGCCGATAAAGAACAGGCCTATGATTGTCGCTAGTAATGCGCCAAGCAAGAATGGGACTACCCGACTGGGTTGCACGTGTTTCTTAGTAAGCCATAAACGAAACCCATTAGAACCGAGTTGCACCATCCCATGAACCGGAATCAGCACAGATGGAGGCAAAATACTGGCCATGATCACTAGCACCAACGCGCCACCTCCTACGCCCAAAGATGAGGTAAGAAGTGACCCTAAAAAGCTTGATAACAATAGTACGAAAAACTCGGTCAATGTGACCGACAAATCAAACATGTGCACTCCATACAATGACAAGGGCAACTGACAATTGCGATTCGCCTCTAAGATTTCATCGTTCACTTATCCATGATAATGGCACCTCGCCCACTCTGCGTTGCGCAGACGAAGCAAAAACGACTGTAACAACGATAAGCGAAGCTCGCAGCCCCCCAATGTGCCACGCTCAAGTAAATCTGTACAATGCTACACATTAATACCCGTTATTGTTATTACTATCACTACTCATACATTTACGAGCCGCTATGCTAGTATTGCCCTTTTACTATTGGCATTACACCATGAACCAACAACCAAACAATCCGTTGCACGGCATCACATTAGAAAAAGTCGTTACTCAATTAGTCGAGCATTATGGTTGGGATACGTTATATACCAAAGTAAGAATTAACTGTTTTAGCAACGACCCATCGATAAAAAGTTCATTGAAATTCCTACGAAAAACGCAGTGGGCGAGAGACAAGGTTGAATCCTTGTACGTAGATACGTTTAAATGATTTGCACAAATACTTCGTACTCTTTGACCCGCCTTACTCCATAAGTACCGAATATAGTCAATTTGTTAGCGAAATTCCGACTAGACATTAATACAGTTAAGCCACCAATAGAGATCTTCAAGGGCTCTATCAGGCAAAGGAACTTAATTGTGGGTTGGTATTGTTTGCATCACTGGCTATACTGACCGCCCGCTAAAAAGCGCCGTCATGTTTTACGATGTAACGTCAAATGCTCAGTGCTTACTCCTCTTTATTTGGGCCTTTATCTAAATAATTAATGCCGCTTTAACGCCGTATAAAAAGTGTCGAACTAGAGCTATTGAGCTTTTTAATTATTGAGACGTGTCTACTACACAATGGTGTTTGGGGCGGGCAAGCTTAACGCCATCATAGTCCGATGTTCATGCATTATTGGTTCTTTATAGCTGGTCATATTTCACACCGATCTAAAAGGCCCGAAGAGTTAAAATTTATCGCTATTCTCCATCCTACTGAAAGCACCAATTTGTGCTAAGAAATACATTCTATCGTCAGTTTTTTTTACAAATTTGATATCAAAACGAAAACGTAAATATTAACTTCATAAAAAACAAGCATTTAAATAATGGCAAAGTTTATGCTATAGGCTTTGGTGCAATTTTGACCAGTTGTTAAATTTATGACTAACATAAGGAAAATGTAAAATGAAAAAGACAATTGTATCTTCTCTTTTGATATTGCTTGGCTTCAATGCTAGCGCAGCTATTATCGAATATAACGACGTAACATCTTTCAATGCTGCCTTGACGGGCGGAACCACAACCCTTGAAACCTTTGATGCCTCATCTATTGGCCAATTGACTCCCGGAGTAGAGCGCGCTTTCGACGGATTTGGTTTATCAGTTATCGGCTCACAACAAGGTGCCGGAATTGCGAGTGCTGCTCAGGTAAACGGCGCATCTGGAACATCTATTAATAGTACAAACAGTGTTGCATGGGGTGAACGCTTGTTTTTTAATGGTACATTAGATGGACCAGATTTGGTGTTTCGTTTCTTCGCGCCCATTACGGCTTTCGCATTCGACTTCTCTGATTCAGATAGAACTGACAGCTACAGTGTTCAATTCGATAGCGAAGCACCATTTGCACTGGACGTTCCCTCCAATGCTACAACTTTTATCAACTTTTTCGGATTCGTAAGTGATACTTCATTTACTACGATAAGATTTAGCCAAACCGCTACTGGTGGTTTCACAGAGGCTTTCTCAATCGATAACATAAGAACCAACGGATTTCGTACTCAACAAGATGCCGATAACGCCACTAATGTGTCGTCACCAGCAACAGTAGCATTGCTGAGCTTGGGTTTGGTTAGCATTGCTCTTCGCCGCAGAAAATCTTCTAAAAAGTAGTCTTCACTAGCGAAACACTAGATTTAAAACTGGTCCTAGAATAAGTCGACACTTATTTGCTTTTTAAACGCCCGATGTATTTCATCGGGCGTTTTAGTGTTTACCACTAAGTTTTACTCCGAAAAAACAATCGACGACGTGCTCACTCTCTAACCCCATAGTATACATAAACGTACTTACCTGTGGTTTGTACGCGCTCCCAAGATAAGTTCGATACAAGTTGTCACATACATTAGTATCAATGCATGAAACACTTTTCATTTTACGTCATTAAGCACGGTATCTCGTCTATGCCGCTGCAATACCCCCAGAACTATCAGCGAATAACAACCCCTTTTTTACACTCAAACAGTTCTATTGGAATGCCAACAAAACTAACCTAACTATTACTGAGTACGTGTTCCACAAGGTCAAAATTTATAACAACATTAACAATAATAGGCCTCGTCCTTAAGCCAAAGTGGACAAACTAAAATCGTCAACAAATATTGCATTAGTTGTTATAGAAAATAGACTATTTATTGTTCGACGCTCAAACAGCAACAAAAAAGCCCGCTAAAAACAGCGGGCTCACTTGAGTCTGTACAGAGCAGGTTAAGTAACGTTTATCTACAAATTACTCCCACTCAATCGTCGCTGGTGGTTTACCAGAAATGTCGTAAACCACTCGTGATATCCCATCGATTTCATTGATGATACGGTTTGAAACCTTACCAAGGAAGTCATACGGAAGATGAGCCCAATGTGCAGTCATAAAGTCGATAGTTTCGACAGCGCGAAGCGACACAACCCAATCGTATTTGCGAGCATCACCCATCACACCCACAGAACGCACAGGTAAGAAGACGGTAAACGCCTGACTAACTTTGTGGTAAAGGTCAGCCGCATACAGTTCCTCAATAAAGATGGCATCAGCACGGCGAAGTAAATCACAATACTCTTTTTTGATTTCACCCAATACGCGCACGCCTAGACCAGGACCAGGGAACGGGTGGCGATACAACATGTCATAAGGTAAGCCCAATTCCAAACCGATCTTACGCACTTCGTCTTTGAACAATTCGCGTAATGGTTCAACCAACCCTAGCGTCATATCCTCAGGCAAGCCCCCGACATTGTGGTGGCTCTTAATGACATGGGCTTTACCCGTTGCAGAGCCTGCTGACTCAATTACGTCTGGATAAATTGTACCCTGCGCCAACCATTTAGCATCAACCCGTTTTGACGCCTCTTCATCGAAAACGTAAACAAATTCATTACCGATAATTTTGCGTTTTTTCTCTGGGTCTTCTTCGCCTTTAAGCGCATTCAAGAAACGCGTTTCCGCCTCCACTTTGATGATATTGAGCCCAAAGTGATCACCAAACATATCCATCACTTGTTGCCCTTCATTCAATCGAAGTAAGCCGTTATCCACGAATACACAGGTGAGTTTGGGACCGATCGCACGGTGCAATAGCATCGCAGTGACAGATGAGTCAACGCCGCCAGATAACCCAAGAATCACTTCATCATCGCCTACTTGCGCTTTAATTCTAGCAATGGCATCTTCGATGATAGCGCCCGCTGTCCACAGTTTTTCGCACTGACAGATGTCCAACACAAAGTGCGACAGTAACCTTTCACCTTGGCGAGTATGCGTGACTTCAGGGTGGAACTGTACGCCGTAGAATTGCTTTTCTTCGTTGTACATTGCCGCATGCGGGCACGATGGTGTTTGCGCGACGGTAACAAAACCATCTGGAATCGTGGCGACTTTATCACCATGACTCATCCAAACATCGAGCAAGGCGTTGCCATCGCTATTGATGTGATCTTCGATTTGCGCCAGCAATGGTGATTGTTCAATCACTTCTACCTGTGCATAACCAAATTCGCGTTTATCTGAGCCCGCAACGCTACCGCCAAGCTGTTCAGACATTGTTTGCATACCATAACAGATACCCAACACAGGTACGCCAGCATTAAATACATATTCAGGCGCTCTTGGAGACCCTGTTTCTGTCACTGATTCAGGGCCACCTGATAGAATAATGCCGTTAGGATTAAACGCTTTAATTTGCTCTTCAGTGACATCCCATGCCCACAACTCACAATAAACGCCAATTTCCCTTACACGTCTCGCGATGAGCTGGGTGTACTGGGAACCAAAATCCAAAATCAAAATACGTTGATCATGTATATTCGCGGTCATGTTTCTCGCCTGTCATAATAAAAAATAAAAGGGCTGAAAAATTCAGCCCTGCATAGAAATGTTGTGGATTAACCCAATCGGTAGTTTGGTGCTTCTTTCGTGATGCTAACGTCATGGACGTGAGACTCACCCATGCCCGCGGCAGTCACGCGCACAAACTTGGCTTCTGTACGCATCTTATCGATCGTGCCGCATCCGGTAAGACCCATTGCTGAGCGCAAACCACCCATCTGCTGGTGAATAATATTCGCAATCGGTCCTTTGTATGCCACTCGCCCTTCAATGCCCTCTGGCACCAATTTTTCCGCGTTTTTGCTGTCTTGGAAATAACGGTCTGATGAACCGTGGCTTTGGTTCATTGCACCAAGAGAGCCCATGCCGCGGTAAGACTTGTAGTAACGCCCCTGATACAGCTCTACTTCACCCGGTGCCTCTTCAGTTCCAGCAAGCATACTGCCCACCATGACACAACTCGCGCCTGCGGCGATAGCTTTAGCAATATCGCCCGAATAACGAATACCACCGTCGGCAATAACAGGGATATCAGTATCAGCCAGTGCCGCAACTGCATCAGATACCGCGGTAATTTGCGGCACACCACAACCGGTTACGATTCGAGTAGTACAAATCGAACCTGGGCCAATACCCACTTTTACAGCATCGACGCCTGCATCAGCGAGCGCTTTCGCTCCCTCGCCTGTTGCTACATTACCCGCAATAAGCTGAATGTCTGGGTAGCTATCACGGATTTTTTTCACTCGCTCAATCACACCTTGAGAGTGACCGTGAGACGTATCAATAAGCAATACGTCAACGCCTGCATCAACCAACAACGCAATACGCTCATCGGTACCTGGGCCAACACTAACCGCGGCACCAACCCGTAAACGTCCTAATGAATCTTTACACGCATTCGGTTTATTTTCCGCTTTTTGGAAGTCTTTAACGGTAATTAGGCCGGCGAGTTTAAAAGCATCATCGACGACTAAAATTTTCTCGATACGGTGTTCATGCATTAAATCGAGGACTTGGTCAGAATCAGCGCCTTCTTTGACCGTCACGAGACGCTCTTTTGGCGTCATGACTTTACTGACTGACTCATCCAATCGCGTTTCGAAACGCAAGTCACGTCCAGTCACAATACCAATAAGGTTGTTGTCACTATCTGTAACAGGGAAACCGGAGTAACCCAGCTTCTTACTCATTGCAATCACTTCGCCGATTGTCGCATCAGCTGTCACTGTAACGGGATCAGAAACCACACCGCTTTCATATTTCTTAACTTCGCGAACGTGATTTGCCTGTTGTTCTGGCGTCATGTTTTTGTGAATAAAACCAATACCGCCCTCTTGAGCAAGAGCAATAGCCAACCTCGCTTCGGAAACTGTGTCCATAGCGGCGGAAACCATAGGGATATTTAATGTGACACCACGAGTT
Organism: Alteromonas sp. 5NS40-0096; assembly: GCF_057544385.1. Classification (NCBI taxonomy): domain Bacteria; kingdom Pseudomonadati; phylum Pseudomonadota; class Gammaproteobacteria; order Alteromonadales; family Alteromonadaceae; genus Alteromonas; species Alteromonas sp. 5NS40-0096. The sequence continues at coordinate 32,958 of NZ_BAAJLQ010000001.1, read as the reverse complement.
AAACGAGTCTGCAGATTCGCAGTGTGGGGAAGAACGTTTGAGTGGCCAGGCACTAACAATACGTCATCAAAAGTAAGCGCTTCTTGAACAATTCTGAGCATGCAACAACACCTTTAGGAGTGAGGGTTAATTGCCGCGCAATTGTAGTGTTTTTTATTATTCAGGTAAACTCTATTTGTCATTAACATAGAAAATAGTTTGCATGATTACGAATTCTTCCTCAGAAAACCGCCAAATCCTTACGGTAACCAAGTTAAATCGCCTATCTCGAATGTTGTTAGAGAGCGAAATTGGTTTGATTTGGCTCTCGGCTGAAATCTCCAACTTTGTGCGGGCCGCTTCTGGTCACTGGTATTTTACGCTCAAAGACAATAAAGCTCAGGTTAGAGCAGCCATGTTTAAAAATGCCAACCGCCGCATTCAACAATTACCCAAAGAAGGAGATAAAGTGCTGGTTAGAGCCAGCGTGGGCTTGTACGAGCCAAGAGGAGATTACCAGCTGATCGTTGAGCACCTCGAAAAAGAAGGACAAGGAACGCTCAAACAAGCCTTCGAAGCACTAAAAATGAAGCTGTACAACGAGGGGTTGTTTGCCTCCGATATCAAACAGCCTTTGCCGAATACCATTAGTAGAGTTGGTATCATTACGTCATCCAGCGGCGCTGCATTACACGATGCACTCACAGTATTAAAGCGACGTAGCCCTACTACTTCTATCATCGTCTACCCATCCATGGTTCAAGGTGAACTAGCGGCAGCCCAACTGATTGAGGCAATTGCAACGGCTAACCGTCGCCAAGAAGTCGATGTCATACTGTTAACTCGCGGCGGCGGGTCGCTTGAGGATTTATGGTGCTTTAATGACGAGAGGCTCGCGAGGGCAATTCGACAGAGCCAGATTCCCATTGTCAGTGCCGTTGGCCACGAGGTTGATGTCACAATATCGGATTACGTCGCAGACATGCGAGCACCGACACCGTCGGCTGGTGCGGAACTACTCAGCCAAGATCAAGAAGTGCTAAAAGACGCCGTCACATCCTTGTTTAATCGCTTACTTCAAAGTTGGCAGACTCAACAGCATCAAAGACAACATCGCTTGGCCATTGCGCAACGAGACCTCAAAACTGAGCACCCCTCGGTGCGCATTCAAAACCAGATTCAATGGCTCGACAGGCTTACACTTCGACTAGAGAATCAAATCACGCACCGTATGAACGCCAAACGCCAAGCGCTGAGCCGTTTGGACAACCGTTTGAGTCAGCACAATCCAAAGTATGCGCTGGCACAATTGAGAGAGAAACAAGAAAGTCTAACCAATAGGTTAGTCAGCTCAACTCAAGTTTACTTGAGCCGTCTGAAGCAACAACACGCGTATACTGCACATCAACTCAACGCAGTAAGCCCATTGGCCACACTCGGAAGGGGCTACAGTATCACGTTTCACAATGATAAATCTGTCGTAAATTCTGAGCAACTCACCGTAGGTGACACCATTAAAACGAAACTACATCAAGGCGAAATTGTCAGTACGGTAAGTGAGATTAGTCACGACAATACAAGTGGTTAGAACGTAAGCAGGAAAAACAACGTCGTGAATCTTGCGGAAAATGGACGTAATCATGGGGTGAATATCCAAAATTTACCCCAAATTAAAAGTTGTGCTGGGCGAAATCATGGTCCACACTACGGGCTCATCAACTATTGTGAAGATTGAGTGAAGCGATTTTTTATTACTAGCGCATTGTTGGGGTTAGTAGGTTGTCAACAAACGCCGTACCTAACCGATAACGCCGAACAGCGCCAATCTCCCAAGGAAGGGCAGGAAACACAGGTAAATGCTGTGCGTCCTGCACTAGACTTTTTCTCGTCTTACATGAGCGAAGCGGGTTCCAATCAGTGTTTGTCCAAAAACAGTAACTCGCCATGTGTGGAAGATGCTATTCCAGCGGAGGCATTTTTCAATGCCCTGAAACAAAGCCAGCGTTTTGTCGATGTTTTACCCTCAAGTAACCAACACGATTATCAGGTATTGATCGCCAATGAAGCTGCGCAGGTTGCACGCACATCTTGGCAAAAATTCCAAGGCAGCGTGTTGGGTGACCAACGTTACCGCGCTGACACTACAACCTATTTCACTGAAATATCACTTCAGTGGAGAGGATTGGAAATTCACAGTGAAATGTTTGAGCTCGACGTTCCCACTCAAACCGATCCTGACAATGCAAAATTGGCGTCACAAGTCGTGGAACAATGGGCCGATTCGTCCGAATCTCAAGGGATTTTTACGCCAAGCTACCTGTTTGCAGCACTGAAAGCGAGTGATTATCAACGAGATTTAAAAATCCCCGCTAATATCGGAGAATTTGAAAACACCGATACCCAACTTTACCCTGACCCATTTAAAGGTGTGATTTCGCGCTATATCCATCCGATATACGAAAATGCAGTCATGGACATTACTGTCTATCCTATTTTGCAAGATATCAATACGCCGTTGCCTGATTTGCTGAATTTTGAGATGCAAAATGAACTGCATCAAGCGCAAATGGTGGCAGAAGCGAGGCAAACACCATTGGTTGTTGATGTACCGCCCTCCCCTTTTGAAAGTGCAGGTAATAGTGGTTATCGCTTAGCACTGAGCGCAACAGGTACAAATGGTGAACCCATGTTTGCCACCAGCTATGTGTTCAAAATGGAAGATAAGATAGTAAAGTTTAGTGGCACCTTTCCACCGCGAATTGCCGATGATTTGGTCAGCCGGACTTTACCGTTAATGAATGTGCCCGGTGAATCCGAATTAATGGCAGAGCTGAGGCAAATTGCGCATCAATGACGTATACCGATACTTGCCAATAAAAAAGCCGCATAACGCGGCTTTTTTATTAGCTATTTTTTGTTAGCGTGAAACGCCATCATACGCTTGCGCTTTCTTTGCTGCGCAAGTGTTAGTTGGTTCTTTTTGCCTTCGAATGGGTTGCTACCCTCTCTAAATTCTATGCGAATTGGAGTGCCCATTACATTGAGCGACTTGCGATAATAGTTCATCAAGTAACGCTTATAGGAACTTGGTAAGTCCTCAACCTGATTGCCGTGAATAACAATGACTGGGGGATTATAACCACCCGCATGGGCATACTTCATTTTTACTCGCCGTCCGCGTACCAATGGCGGCTGGTGGTCATCTTGAGCCATTTCCATAATTTGCGTCAGCATAGAAGTATTCACTCGAGTCGTTGCACTCAAGTACGCTTCTTGAACCGACTCGAACAAGTTACCCACGCCTGTGCCATGCAAAGCAGAAATAAAGTGCAATCGCGCAAAATCGATGAAACCTAAACGTCGATCTAGTTCGCGTTTGATTTCATCTTTAATGTCGGTATCCAACCCATCCCACTTATTGACTGCCAGTACCAAAGAGCGACCAGAGTTAAGCACAAAGCCCAACAAACTCAGGTCTTGATCAGATATTCCTTCTCTAGCATCAATGACCAACAGAACAACGTTCGCTTCTTCAATGGCTTGTAAGGTTTTGACGATAGAGAACTTCTCTACTGCCTCGGTCACTTTTTTACGTTTTCTTACCCCAGCAGTATCGATAATGACATATTCGCGCTCATCTCGTTCCAGCGGTATATAAATACTATCGCGGGTCGTGCCTGGCATATCGTAAACAACAACACGCTCTTCACCTAAAATGCGATTGGTCAACGTTGATTTACCCACATTCGGCTTACCTACAATTGCAAGCTTAATAGGCTGAGATTGGATACGCTCAAGTTGTGTCTGTGCATCTTCTTCCTCATCGATAACCTCTTTTTCAGCGGTCATATCTGGGAAGGCTTCTGCTAAAGGTGCTAAGCCTTTTGCCAACAACTGACTAACACCACGACCATGTGCGGCAGCAATCTGATGCACGTCACCTAAGCCAAGAGAATAAAACTCAGCACTTTCACTGTCGCCATCGATGCCGTCGACTTTATTCGCGACAAGGTAAATCTGCTTTTGTGTTCGTCTGAGGTAATCAGCAATCCCCAGATCCGCTGGCAACACACCGGCTCTAGCATCAACCAAAAACAACACTACATCAGCTTCTTCTACAGCGAGCAGTGACTGCTGTGCCATGTGAGCGTCGATACCTTCTTCATCTCCAGTGATACCGCCTGTATCAACCACAATAAACTGACGTTGGTCAAACTTAGCCTGACCGTACTTACGGTCTCGAGTTAAACCGGGGAAATCCGCAACAAGTGCATCCCGAGTATTAGTCAATCGATTGAACAAAGTGGATTTGCCAACATTCGGGCGACCCACAAGAGCAACTACTGGTAACATGAAGAGTATCCGGTATTAAAAATGAATGAGTCAGCACTACTGGCTGACACAAATCAGCCGCGTACATACGCGGCTGAAGACTATCTATAAATTATAAACGTAAATGAGCGGTTAACCAGCTCGACTACGCAACCATTACTGGTTCGGCATAGTGATCGCGTTGACTTCACCATGGCGAGTAACAACAATTAATTTGTCGTCTACGACGAGAGGACTCACGTAAATCGACTCATCCTCGTCATCACTGCCTACTTCGAGGCGCGCGACTATATCACCATTCTCTTGTGTGAACCAGTGCAGGAAGCCGTACTTATCCCCTGCCACTATATAGTCACCAAACGGTTGTGGTGCAGTCAAAACACGCCCTTTTAGGCCACCCTGAGACCACAATTCAACGCCGTTACGACGATCAAGGCCATATACATTTGAATTGACATCAGTGACGAATAAGCGATTGCCATCCATAGTCACATTGCGGAAAGAGCCGTACTCACGCTTCCAAACCACACGACCACTGCGCAATTCTACTGCCGCCAATGTGCCATTGTATGACACAACGTAAACCATTCCCGCGTATACAAGTGGCGTCGTGTCGACGTCGACAATACGTTCAAGCTCAGTAGCACCCGTTGGTGTGCCTATGGTTGCTTCCCACGCCGGTAAGCCTGAGTCCAAAATATTAACTTGTAACTTACCAGAAGCCGTACCAACGATCGCACCGCCATTTGACGCAACCGGAGAAGAAATTCCACGTAAGCTCAGTGGAGGCACATCAGATTCATGCTGCCACAATTGCTCTCCTGAATCGGTATCAAGGGCGAACATAGTACCTGAGCCGGTATTGAGCACTAGCGTGCCGTTGTCGATAGAGCCAGCCGCTAAGATTTCACCTTTAACGGCAGTTTCCCAAACCGGTTCACCTGATTGCGCATCAAGCGCAATAACCACCCCGTTTTCGGTACCGACAAATAGTTTGTCATAACCTAGTACCAAACCGCTGATTTTCGCCGACTCGCCGCTTTTCCATAAATTGGAAATGGAAGATAGGTAGCCTTCGTCACGGAAAATCGCAAAGTCTTGCTGCCATATGGGTTTGCCCGTTTGCGGGTCCAACGCTTTTACCTTGCCATGACGGTCCGCTACATAAAGCTTCTCGTAGCCGTATACCGGGCGAAGATTAGAGTAGTACTTTGACACGCCTTTGCCGATATCGGTATCCCAGACCACTGAAGGTTGAAACTGAGCATTGAGTGGCTTAAGGCGACGAATCTCAATCTCTTCTTCTTCCGCGAACCAATCCGCAATCGTGCTGCACCCAGACAACGCTGCAAGAGTAAGTGCAGCAACACCAACTTGGCGCAGTGCTTTAAACGATGTATTTGTTTTGAACATAATTCCGTTACTCCTGTGCCATTTACGCGTCAGTTTGTAACGATAAATTGTCTAACTTCATCTGTAGCAAACGATTATTCTCGTTAGATTCAAGTGCCGCTGTGTAGGCCACTCGAGCTTGTTCAGGTTTGCCTTGTTTTACGTAGGCATCGCCTTTCAATTCTTCAACCTGTGGTTTAAAAGACGCTTGCTGAATGGCATTAAGTGTGACCAGTGCTTGGTCTGCTTGATCAAGTTCCATCTGAACACGGGCAAGTCGCAAACCTGCAACAGCCGAAACCTCAGGCGCGATAGGCGAATTGAAGACGCGAGCCAATTCCGTTGCCGCTTTTTCAAAATCACCCTCATTGACCGCTTGCTGAGCCAATACCAAGCCAGCGATGTCAGCGTACCCCGAATCCGTTGTTGAACTAATAAACGCCGATACGTTGGCCTCGCCGTTTTCATCAACTAAGGTTTCTACTGCAGTTTGATACGCTTCTGATGCCGCTTCTTTTGCCGCAATTTGCGACTCGTCATATTCGCGCCATCCAATTAAACCGCCAAAACCCACGACTGCACCAATGATTATTGCAGTGCCGTGGTCTTTCCAAAACTTTTTGATCGCTTCTACTTGTTGTTCTTCTGTTGCAAACTGTTCCATTACTTACCTCTAATACTACCGACAGTGCCGGCTAATGGGTATTACTCTAAAAAAGTATCCAATGTATCAGCAAGTGCATCAACACTTACTGCGACTTGTTCTTTGTCGTTCCGCAAGGGTTTAACACCCACTTGCTTCGCGTTCATTTCTTCGGTGCCGATTAAGATAGCCACTTGAGCACCGGTTTTATCTGCTCTTTTCAGCTGTTTCTTAAAGTTACCGCCACCACAATGCATCATCACTCGCAAATTCGGTCTGGCGTCACGCAACGATTCTGCCACCTGCATAGCAAAGCCTGCCGCCTCATCGCCCATTGCAGTGATATACACATCGGCATTGCTGGCATCCACATTTATGGTCTCAAGCGTGGTAAGTAACAGTACCAAACGCTCCATTCCCATGGCAAAACCTACCGCTGGTGTCGACTTACCACCAAGCTGCTCAACCAAGCCATCGTAACGGCCACCAGCACAAACTGTACCTTGGGCACCAAGACTGTCAGTTACCCACTCAAAAACCGTGCGGTTGTAGTAGTCCAAACCACGAACCAATTTGGGGTTAACTTTGAATTCGATTCCCGCTTGCGTCAAACGTTCACATAAAAGTGAAAAATGTTGCTTAGATTCTTCATCTAGGTGGTCCAGTAGTACAGGCGCATCTTTGACTAACGCTTGGACTTGCGGGTTTTTACTATCGAGTACACGCAGAGGGTTGGACTCTAAACGGCGCAGAGAATCCTCGTCCAACTGGTCTTTGTGTTCAGACAAGAAGGCAACTAACGCGTCGCGATAGCGAGCTCTGGCTTCATTTGAACCCAGAGAGTTTATTTCTAGCGTTACCGCATCAGATATGCCAAATACTTTCCACAATCTAGCGGACAACAAAATGACTTCTAAATCGATATCCGGACCGTCCAAACCATAGGTTTCAACACCAAACTGATGAAACTGGCGATAACGGCCTTTTTGCGGACGCTCATGGCGGAACATCGGCCCCATGTACCACAAACGCTGTTGTTGATTGTAAAGTAAACCGTGCTCGTTTCCTGCGCGAACCGTACTGGCGGTTCCTTCAGGTCGAAGAGTCAGACTATCGCCACTGCGATCGTCAAAGGTATACATTTCTTTTTCAACAATATCAGTCACTTCACCGATAGAGCGCTTGAAAAGAGCGGTGTTCTCTACAATGGGCGTGCGAATTTCTTGATAGCCATAATTCGCGACGACTTGACGAAGCGTACTTTCAACACGCTGCCACACTCCCGTTTGTTCTGGGAGACAATCATTCATTCCGCGAATAGCTTGGATAGTTTTAGCCACCTGAGGGTCTCATACAACTTATACATAAAAGCCCCGCATTATAGGGGCTTTAGGGTTAAACAACAATCAAAGACGCGTAAATCACGCTTCTTTTACAGTAACTGGGATTTGATTCTTCTCATCGAGTTGTGCCGCTTTTGCTCGAATTCGCGTTTCAAGTTGAGACACTAGTTCGTCGTTGGCCAAACGCTCTTTTTGACGTTGCCCATCGAGATAAAAACCGCTCATATTACGTGCCCCTGTTAAGCCCAGATCCGACACTTCCGCTTCGCCTGGGCCATTCACGACACATCCAATGATGGATACGTCCATTGGAGTTAGCACGTCTTCCAAGCGTTGCTCAAGCTCATTGACCGTACCGATTACATCAAATTCTTGACGAGAGCAACTTGGACAAGCAATAAAATTGATACCGCGAGAACGAATGCGCAATGATTTTAAGATATCAAACCCAACTTTGATTTCTTCAACCGGATCGGCTGCAAGAGACACTCGTAACGTATCGCCAATCCCTTCAGACAATAACATACCAAGCCCAATGGCACTTTTCACCGCGCCTGCGCGCTGGCCACCTGCTTCGGTAATGCCCAAATGCAGTGGTTGTTCAATTTGCTTTGCCAACAGACGGTAAGCACCCACCGCTAAAAACACGTCAGATGCTTTAACGCTAACTTTAAACTGGTCAAAGTTGAGTTTATCTAGGATGTCGACATGGCGCATGGCAGACTCAACAAGCGCTTCTGGTGTTGGCTCACCGTATTTCTCTTGTAAATCGCGTTCCAAAGAACCACCGTTCACGCCGATTCGAATCGGGATATTTTTGTCTTTGGCACAGTCGACAACCGATTTCACACGTTCCATGTTTCCGATATTTCCAGGATTGATACGCAAACAATCCACGCCGTACTCAGCGACCTTCAATGCGATGCGATAATCAAAATGAATGTCCGCCACTAGTGGCACGTCAACTCGTTGTTTGATGTGCTTGAACGCCTCGGCTGCATCCATTGTCGGTACCGACACACGAACAATTTCGCCACCTACGCCTACAATGCGGTTAATTTGGTCTACCGTTGCATCCACGTCAGTTGTCAATGTATTCGTCATCGATTGCACGGCAATGGGAGCACCGTCGCCGATGGGGACATTGCCTACATTGATGCGCGTAGATTTGCGTCGTGTTATTGGGCTTTCTGCAAACATGTTTATTCCTGTAGAGGAAGGCTAAAACGCGCTGTGCGGCCAGTAGGAAATTGGCTCATATCAACGGGCTCTCCCTCGAATTCAATACTAACGACTTGGGGAGCCCCCAAGGTAACGGAAAAGGGTGGGCTACCGGGTACAGGCATCACTCTGCCCGCCTTCTTGGTACCGTAGGCTACGCGTTCACCGGTGACATCTTCAATACTCACCCAACAGTCATCTGCAAAGGTCAGTACCAGGCTGGATACGATACTATCAGATGAACCTTGCTCAGTTGCCACTTGCGGGCTTTCTGTTTCAGTTAATTGCGTGTCCAGCGCCGCACCATCGATAGCTGCATTAGATGCTTCCTTGTTGTCCTCACCAGAGAGCAACGTACTATTTAGATCTGTTGATTCGCTGAGCTGAGCTACATCTGAAGGTAGCGTCGTATCGCCCTGGTTTTGTTCCAGCGCTTCGCTCGTTGCTTCAATGCTTTGAACTTCGTTAGGCAATACTGCAGCAGGCGCTTGTGATACGTCATTTTCGCCTTCCGCGATATCCGCTTGTTCGGTTTGTGCGGTTTCAGCGCTTGATGAGGTAATCTGCGAGAATAGTCCAGTATCACCATCTTGTTGGTACCACCAAATGACTACGCCGGCTAAAATGACCGCCAAGATAGCATAGGTAACCATCATCCAACGGTCATCTTGTGCTTGATTAGCCACCTTGCGCGAGAAGCTTTGTAATTTAGCGGGTGCTTGAGGGCTCGTATGACGCGTTTCAAACGCACTAACCACATCGCTTTCATTGAGCCCAACGTGTTTGGCATAGAGCTTAACGTAACCCTTTGCGAAAGTCAGTGAAGTGGCATCGTCAATGACGTCATTCTCAATTGCCGATATTTGCTCGGCTTTCAAGTACAGCTTTTCTGCGATCTGCTGCACCGAGAGTTGGCGTTGCTCTCGTGCTTGTCGCAACATGTTACCCGGACTGGGTAATGTATTCTCTTGTTCTTCAGCTGACCTTGCTTCTGAATCCATTGTACTACCTATTCAACTTGCTGTTCTGGTGGCACTAACCAAAGCACCATACCTTCTCGAATTGCGCCTGCATCGCTCAAATTATTCCACTCTTGCAGCGATGCCATTTTAATATTGTATTGCAATGAAATCCGGTAAAGATTTTGTTGCTTTTGCACGATATGTTTGACCGGATTACCGTTCTCAGTAACGTCGGTATCAACAGTTTGCCGTTGTTTTACTACCGCCTCTTTTTCTACTTGGGGCTGAACAGCTTCGGTTTCAACTTGCGCTACCTCACCTGGTTCTGAATTCGCCGGCTTATCGTTAGTTTCCACTTTGTCAATAACTGATGTTGACACCACTTCAACAGGTTTTGGCGCCAATGCTTGTGTTTCTTGCTGAGTCGCGACGGCCTTTTTCTTTTGTGAGATTTTTATCACAGGCTGTTGAGCTTGGGTGTCTTCATAACGCTTGGTTAGCGGGTTATCCGGATACATGCTCTTCAGCATTTCGCCATACCCCTCTGCCGTATCAAAGTCTTTTTGCCCTCTCGCGATTTCAACGGCCAACCACAACGTATCTGGTGTCACTCGTCCTACTCTTTCATATCGACGCAGGCCAGCTTTTGCCTCTTCCCATTGCTCTGATGCAACATAGGCTTGGGTAAGCAACAACAGTGATTTCGCTCTGGTTGGTTGGTGGTTTAGCGCCATTTGGAAATACTTGATAGCGTCTTCCAGTTCACCTTGCCCTTGAGCACATAACGCCATGTTTTCATAGGTTTCAGCTGAATTAGCATATTGCTGATTGTTAACGGCTTTGAGGAAAAATTCCGTGGCTTCTTTATAGCGCCCTTGTTGGCACAAAAACGCCCCGTAGCTATTGGCGATGTCAGCATCTCTTGGCGCTAGAGACAACGCATTATCAAATGCTTCTTCTGCTCTGGCGACTTCACCCACTTGTTGGTAGTAATAGCCCAGCGCGTAATGCGCGTTCGCTAATCGAGGGGCATATTCTAGTGCTTTATCAAGGTTCGCCTTGGCTTGGCTAAAGTTGCCATTTTTTAAATACGTTAGGCCAAGAGATATGCGTGTTTTCGCTGCATCAGTCTGATTGAAATCGTCACCGGCAAAGCCCCTCGGTTGAGGTTCGCTCACACAGCCGGTGAGAAGAAGTAATGTTGCAACAAGTAAAACACGCATAGGCAGTCCAAATCACGCAATTGATTGTTATTGTGCCATTTTTACCGAAATTGGCTTTCCATTCATCTGTTTTTTCAACATTCTTTTGGTTCGGTCGACAACATCACCAACTAATTGACCACATGCCGCATCGATATCGTCGCCTCGAGTCTTGCGCACAACGACAGTAAAGCCGTATTCCATCAACACCTTAGCGAATCGGTCGATACGCGAATTGCTCGAACAGGTATACGGTGAGCCCGGGTATGGGTTGAACGGGATCAGGTTGATTTTGCTCGGCGTATCTTTCAGTGCTTTTGCCAGTTCATGAGCTTGGTCAGTGCTATCGTTAATGTGACTTAGCATCACATACTCGACGGTAACCTTACCTTGGTTGGCACGAGACTTACTCAAGTAGCGCCTTACGCCAGCAAGAAACACGTCGATTGGATATTTTTTGTTGATCGGTACTATCTCATCGCGCAACGTATCGTTGGGAGCGTGTAAAGAAATAGCCAATGCAACGTCAATTTGGTCACCCAACATGTCCAATGCGGGTACGACACCCGAGGTACTCAATGTCACCCGACGCTTGGATAAACCGAAACCGAAATCATCCAACATTATGTCCATTGCCGGTACAACGTTTTTCAAGTTGAGTAACGGTTCGCCCATTCCCATCATTACAACATTCGTAACTGGGCGCTTTGACGTATCATTGGACAATCCCAATGTTGTTGCTACTCGCCAAACCTGACCAATAATTTCGCTGACCGTTAAGTTTCGGTTAAAACCCTGTTGCGCAGTTGAACAGAACGTACATTCCAGTGCACAACCTACCTGAGACGATACGCATAATGTTGCTCTATCGGCTTCTGGAATCCAAACGGTTTCGACTTCTTGACCACCTTCTAGTTTAAGGGCAAATTTGATAGTGCCGTCAGTCGCGTTTTGCTGGTAGGCAATTTCTGGTGCGACAACTTCGCAAGACGCTTGCAATTTTTCACGCAATTTCTTGTTTAGGTTGGACATTTGTTCAAAGTCGCTGATGCCATGCTGATAAATCCATTTCATCACTTGATCGGCGCGAAACGGTTTTTCACCGATACTCGCAAAATACTCTCGCATTCCTTCTCGATTCAGATTCAATAAATTCGTTTTTGTCATGTTGACGACCTATCTCAGCGCTGGCTTTGCACGTGCATAAAATGCGACAGCGATTAGCTAAAAATGTTCAATAAATTCGCAGGGCTAGAAGCAAATAAATACCGGATAAAACCCCCTTTGTGCAAAGGTGCGTTATTTCTTTAGGGTACTTACGCTTTAGACTAGCCAAAATTGCGCGGATATTACCATAACAGCGGGGGTTGATACAGCGTCACGGGGCATTTTGTCACCCCGTCATACACTTTCATTTCAACGCCATGGCAAGCGTTAAGAGTTGGACTCGGTGTGTTTCATCAATTCTGCAACCTCTTGTGGAGGTAATGGGCGGCTCAACAAGTAACCTTGTAGATAATCACAGTGTAAATCAGTGAGCATTTTGCATTGAGAAGCAGTCTCAACACACTCTCCAACAAGCGCTAGGTTTAAACTTTGCCCAAGCGTGATTATCGCCTGTACTATGCCGTCATTCGCTCTGTCTTGGCCGAGTTTAGCGACAAAGCTTCCGTCGATTTTCAATCGGTCCAGAGGTAACTGACTGATATAGCTTAAACACGAATAGCCTTTGCCAAAGTCGTCCAGTGCCACACTCACCCCTTCCTTCTTGAGCTGAGCCAAGGTATCGGTTGCCAGTTCAATTGAACTTATGAAAGTCTCTTCGGTAATTTCAATCTCGATACAATGAGGCGAGACCTGATGTCGAGCCAGAATATTCATTATGGTGCTCGCGCACTCAGCCTGCACGACCAGCGAAGCAGGTAAATTAATGGCGACAGGCACTAATTCGATACCCGATGCTCGCCATTGCGCTATTTGTTGGCATACGCTATCGACGACCCAAAGACTCAATGCATTGATCAAACCGATTTCCTCGGCGACAGGCAGAAATTCATTGGGCCGAATATACTGGTTGCCGTCATGCCAGCGTATCAGCGCTTCCATACTCGATATCGACTGAGTTTTCGTATCGTATTGAGGCTGGTACACCATATGGAATTGGTCGCTTTCTAGTGCTTTTCGCAGGTTCGTTTCTATCGACAGCCGTTCAACGCTCTCGTTGAGCATGTATTTATCAAAGAAGCGGTATTGAGCAGGACCCGCCTCCTTGGCCTGATACATACTGATATCGGCATGCTTCAATAAATTCATGGCCTCAGCGCCATCGTCAGGAAACACAGCAATACCAATACTCGTCGATACGTGTAACTGGTGACCGGATATTTCAATGGGCTTGGCTAACGTACTGGTAATCAGTTTCGCGATGTCGGTCAACTCATCGTGGGTTGGATTGTGCTCGAGCAGAATCACAAATTCGTCACCTCCCCAACGGCATACACTGTCAGTTCGGTGCATGATTTTCGATAGTTTTTGCGCCACAGCAATCAACAACTGATCGCCAACTGAGTGGCCAAGGCTATCATTGATAACCTTAAATCGGTCTAAATCGAGAAACATTACCGCCAATCTCTCTTCGGCGAGCGTGGCGTTTTCTATCGCGTGCTCGATTCGGTCAATCAGCAAATGGCGATTGGGCAATTGGGTCAAGGCGTCAAAGTTAGCGCGATGAAAAAGCTGCTCTGTACGCAGCTCTACTAGGCTCTCAAGTTTATCGTTTTGACTTTGTAATTGCAGCCTGTGATCTTCAATCGTGTCGAGCATACTGTTTATGCCACTGAACAACTCACCCATATCATCGTTGCGTTTAATCGCAATCCGAGCGTCGTATTTTTGTTTGTGATCGACGTCTCGTACCAACTTCATAAGCCGATTAATTGGCCGTGTGAGAAGCTTTTGCAACCGCCAATTGAGAATCAACGCGAAGACTGTCGCAATCACAAACACCCACAATACAATATTGGTGTAGCGGCGTTCTTGTTGTTGCAGTGCCAAGGTGTCTACGGAAAGTACTAAGCGCCCTAACTCTTCGCCGGCAAAGGTTATTGACTGCTGAACATATAGGTTGTTATCGATGAAATCGGCGTCGGATTGCAACATTGACGCTGCCGTCACCATGTTTTCAATATTGGCCCGCTTGTAGGATGAGAAAACTTGGTCCGTTTGGGTAAAAATGACCGCAAATCGAGTTGAATTATGCTGCTCTAGTGTGCCGAGTATTAGCCCTGCGCTGACCTCGTCGTCAAACAGCAAAGCGGATGCGGTTGACTGAGAAATAATAGCCGCTTTACTGCGCGTTACATCGACTAGGCTTTGTTTGTAACTGTCGATAAAATTTGAGTGCAAGAGCACAGCGGTAACAGCCAAAGTAAACGTATTGATCGCTAATACTGCAATGAGCTGCTTGCTGAAAAATGAAAACCGCCTTGCCTTACTTACCATTGTTAATCTTCGCCAATTTCAATAGCTCTGAGCTCACTTTAATTCCGCTAGTTTGAAGTGACGGTAAATCTACTTCAAACCGCAATTTATTATCACTCTCAAAAAAAGAAAACAGCGGTGTACACACTTCGATGTTTCTGTCGTTGCCCACCACTAAGACGTCCGTTCGTTGACACAAATTGGCGTCGACGTTTTGTGTCAAAAAAACAATATCACACGGCGTATTTGCAGAGCTGGCAGGAAAGGGACCCACCTGAATCGCCCTTTTTGATTGCCCTACTCGTCGTCCGCGAACCAAATCGGTCATAAAGGCTCTCATGGCGTCATTACCCTGCATACACACGCTTACCGGTAGCTCGTCTGCTGGCCAATCAATGTACTTAGCAAAGTTGAAAATATAAGCCGATTTTAATTTCATTTCCTTCGTTAACGCCTGACCGTAGCCATTCGTTGAAAACAACGCTAGTAATCCAATGGCCAAGTACTGAGTCTTACGTTTCATGTTTCTACTACTCAATACGCGTGACCAAAGACAGGCTACTTGACCAAGTCTCTTGGGGCTGTGGGCCATTTAGGTGTTGATAAATCGGCTTCGTAAAATCGACCGACAACTTGAATTGTTCATTGATATTCCACAGCACGCCCAACGTAGTTGAGAGCTTCTTGCCACCGTAATTGTCAGGATTTGTGATACTCGCAGGAAAAGGGAATGGCCCATCGACCAATAAACGGTCATCTCTACCACTGATCGCCTGACGATATGATGCCCCTAGACCAGCAAATACCTGTATTTCACTGTTTTCAAACCAGTAATATCTGGCATTCGCGGCAATAGAGTGACCGAGTCGATAGTTCTCGTCGTTTCGGCCCGTTCTCAGCATTGCCGACAGAGACACTGAATAGTGATGTGCCCCCGAGTGGTGATAAGCCACATCAACGGGAATATCAAATGTCCCTGAGCCCAGTTGCATGGTATAGGGCAAAGGTTGGTCGCCTACCTCTCTTGGGGTGTCGCCTACTTCATCAATAGAGCCAGTGGGTAAGCTTAACCCCGCTCCCACCGACCAACTACCAGTGTCGGAAGAGGAAAAACGATAATTCCCTTTCACTACGACATCGCCAACGCCATCGGTTTTTAATAAAAATGTTTCGTAATCGGGAACAATACTGATGTGGTCTGTTTCTTGACTGATATAAGGCACTGACAGCGACACTGACCAATTGTCAGAAAACTCTCTCGAGATAGAGAACAAATGAACGTTTTGTATGATGACTGTTGGGACAATGGGATAATTGTTAGGGGTTCTTACCTCTTGCGGACCACTCCACAATACTTCGTCCACGGTAAGATCAGAATCACCATGAAGATAGCCATCAAACTCGGCGTGCCTGAGCTGATATTGAAATTGCCATAGACTATCACCTGCGTCAGCGTTTGACGGTTCCAGCTCAATATTGAGTAGCTGCTGCATTGATAACTCAGCAAACTCAGAGGGCGTACTTTGTGCCACAGCCGAATTTGGCAATCCAACCAAAAGTGCGGTGGTCAGCGCACTTACAACATATAGGCGTTTTTGCATAATACGTTTTAGCTTTAAGCAATTGACTATTAAGTAGAAAGACTGTTTATCTTCCCCATTTGTAAAAGCATGATAACAGAGTTTTTACGAGACAAAACAAGATTATCTAAATTCCAGTTGGCAAGTGAAGTAAAGCTAAACAAACAAATGCGTTGCCAATGCAAAAATTGTCTTAAATGTTATACAATTACACATCAAATTATTCCAAAGACAGAACATTATGGCCATTCACGAAATAAAACATCCTCTTATTCAACACAAGCTCGGCCTGATGCGTGATGCCGATATTAGCAGTAAAGATTTCCGAGAATTGGCGAGTGAAGTGGGCAACCTGCTGACTTATGAAGCGACACGAGACCTAGAAACGGAATCCACCACCATTGAAGGTTGGAATGGCGAGGCTATTTCGGTTGACAGAATCAAAGGTAAAAAAATTACAGTCGTGCCAATTTTACGCGCTGGCTTGGGGATGCTTGATGGCGTAATGAAATTAGTACCTAATGCCAAAATCAGTGTGGTTGGATTATATCGAGACGAAGAGACGCTTCAGCCTGTTGCTTACTTCGACAAAGTGGTGAACAAAATTGAAGAGCGCACAGCGTTAATCGTCGACCCTATGCTAGCAACAGGTGGTACCCTGATTGCGACTATCGATTTGTTAAAGAAGAAAGGCTGTACTCGAATATTGGGATTGTTTCTGGTTGCCGCACCTGAAGGCATCAAAGCGGTGACTGAAGCGCACCCTGACATTGAAATTTACACCGCGTCTGTTGATAGCCACTTAAATGAAAAAGGCTACATCTTACCTGGCTTGGGTGACGCGGGTGATAAAATTTTTGGTACTCGTTAGTACGCGGAAAACGGCTTGTACAAAGCCGTCTATTTCGGACATAAAAAAAGGAAGCTCAACGCTTCCTTTTTTCTGCTTGGTATCGAATTAACGAGTACGTGGGCAGATTTCTTCTTCAGAGAAGAAGTAAGCAATTTCGCGAGCAGCAGACTCAGGCGCATCTGAACCGTGTACTGCATTTTCGTCGATAGACTCAGCGTGGTCAGCACGTAGTGTACCAGCAGCCGCTTCAGCAGGGTTAGTTGCACCCATGATTTCACGGTTTTTCACTACAGCGTTCTCGCCTTCAAGTACTTGAACCATCACTGGACCAGAAGTCATGAAGTCAACTAGTGCGCCAAAGAAAGGACGCTCTTTGTGCTCTGCGTAGAAACCTTCAGCTTGTTCTTTGCTAAGGTGTACCATTTTAGAAGCAACGATACGTAGACCAGCAGTCTCGAAACGGTTGTAGATTGCACCGATAACGTTTTTCGCTACCGCGTCAGGCTTGATGATTGAAAAAGTACGCTCTAGCGCCATCTTTCTGTCTCCAATGATTTTAATTTAGAAATTTTGGCCGCGAATTATAGGCAATTCTGTTTGCAGAAGCCACGCCTTATGCACACTTTTTTATGACAAATGTGTCACAATCCGTGGTTTCGACGCTGCAATCAGCTCATTTCTGTCGCTAATTGTTTGATTTTACCGACAATTGCACGCAAACCATTGCCACGAGTTGGGCTGATGTGACGCTCTAAATCGAGGGTAGTAAAGTACTCATCGATATCGAAATCGAGAATGTCAGCCGGTGATTTGCCATCGTAGGCGGCTAAAACCAGTGCCAATAAACCTTGTACAATGATGGCATCACTGTCTACGTCGAAGTGCAGTTTGTCGCCCTCAACTCGAGAGACCATCCAAACGCTACTTTGGCAGCCACGTACTAAGCGTTCATCGGTTTTTTGTTCATCTGCCAAACGCGGCAATGCCTTTCCCAAATCGATAATATATTGATAACGTTGTTCCCAATCATCGAAAAATTCGAGATCTTCTACAATGTCAGTACTGCTCGGGATAGACATTCACACACCTACAAAATAAAAATTTAGAAAAATAGCCCAGTTTCTAACTGCGCTTCCTCGCTCATCATATCACGAGTCCAAGGCGGGTCGAATACCAAGTCGACATTGACGTGCTCTACATGGGGAACCAAACCCACCCGATATTCTACGTCGCCGACCAGCACTGGGCCCATGCCGCAGCCCGGGGCGGTTAATGTCATATCGATGTTCACTGTGTGAGAATCGTGGTCGATTTCCATTTTGTAGATAAGCCCAAGCGACACAAGGTTTACCGGTATCTCCGGGTCATAGATAGTCTCCAGAGCGTCCCAAACATGCTGCTCGCGAATTTTTCCATTCTCAGCGGGTTTGAAATCTAACACCATAGGTTTGCGCCCAATGGCGTCTGCATCAGTACCGTCGATGCGATACATGTTGCCAAGGCGTGTCACCGTATAGTTGCCACCCAAATCTTGGGTGATAGTGATAAATTCACCCTCAGCAATGGTTTCAACATTACCTTGCGGTACCCGTCGCGCCGTTACATCACGCTGGGTGACGACCATAGTTTGTTTCATATTGACAGGGTTCGCTCTCGTAATTAACCCACGTTGAAGCTTTCGCCACAACCACACTCATCAACCACGTTAGGGTTGTTGTATTTGATAATGCCGTTTACGCCTTCCATCACGTAATCAATTTCGGTATTGCGAACCAAATCGATAGCATCAGGGGAAATAGCCAAAGTGACTGCATCACCAAACTCGATAATTTCATCTTCGCTTTGGGCTTGATCTGCAAAATCCAAGACATAAGCATAACCCGTACAACCGCTTACTTTCGTTGCAAGGCGAATAATCTTGCCCGGTTGTGAAGCGAGTTTGCTAGAAAAATGCTGGATTGCAGCATCCGTTAACGTCACGGTTTTCTGACTCGGAACAAACGTTTCTACCGTCATGTCATCAGCTCCTAGGCCAACATCATTTGCGCTTTTTTCAAAGCGCTAAACAAGATGTCGACTTCTTCTAATGTGTTGTAAATTGAAAAAGAGGCACGAGCGGTACCCGGAATACCAAACTTTTTCATTAGTGGTTGAGCACAGTTATCGCCAGTGCGAATAGCTACCCCTTGGCGATCGAGAATAAAGCCCACATCAGCCGGATGTGCGCCATCAAAAACAAAGCTCAGCACACCGACTTTGTTCGCAGCAGTGCCAATGATCTTCAAACCATCAATGCCTTCTGCGAGCGCAGTTGCTTTGTCTAACAAGGCTTTTTCATGGGCTGCGATGGCATCCAAATCTAGCGCGCTAAACCAGTTAACCGCCGCACCAAGGCCAATTGCACCAGCAATATTTGGCGTGCCCGCTTCTAAACGATTTGGCAATGCGCCCCAGGTAGCGTCTTGGTATGTCACATCGGCAATCATTTCACCGCCAGTTTGCCAAACAGGCCAAGTTTCGAGGACCGCTTTGCGTCCCCAAAGTACACCTATACCCGTTGGTGCAAACAATTTGTGACCAGAAAATGCGTAGAAATCACAGCCTATGGCTTGCACGTCCACACCGCCATGGGCAATACCCTGAGCACCGTCAACCAATACCCATGCTCCAACCGCTTTCGCCTTGGCAGTAAGAGATTGAATCGGGTTAATGGTCCCCAACGCATTGGAAACATGCGGGAACGCCACTAATTTAGTGTTGTCGCTTAAGCAGCTATCGAAACTGTCGATGTCTAGTTCACCAGCGTCATTGATGCTGGCAACTTTTAACGTCGCTCCCGCTTTTTTACAAGCTTGTTGCCACGTAACCAAATTGGCGTGATGCTCCATTTCTGTCACCACAACTTCATCACCCACTTGCAGTATCTGAGCGAGACCATTGGCAACAATATTGATTGCTTCCGTTGTACCAGTTGTCCAAATCACTTCTTCTTTGGCATTGGCGTTAATGAAAGTCGCAACATCCGTTCGCGCTTGTTCGTAACGGCGTGTGGCTTCATCAGACAAATGATGTGCACCACGGTGAACATTGGCATTGGTTTGAGTATAGAAATCCATGAGCGCGTCAATGACTGCTTGTGGCTTCTGTGTCGTCGCCGCATTGTCGAGATAGACCAATGGCTTACCATCAATCTCTCTTGATAAAATAGGGAATTGCGCGCGCAGTGCCTGGATATCTAAACTCATTTTACCTCCATGGCAGCAAAGCGGTCGCTAAGTTGCGGCTGTAACCAATTTGCGATGTGTTCATTAGGCATGTCGCTGATCAGTTCATTGATAAAGCCAAAGTTGAGCATAACCAACGCTTGGCTGCGGCTGATCCCGCGACTTAAAAGGTAATACAGCGCTTCATCGTCGATTTCCGCAACTGTTGCACCGTGTGCACAACGCACATCATCAGCATAAATTTCTAATTCAGGCTTTGTGTTCACCACACCGCGACGAGACAACAGCAAATTGCGGTTGTTCAGCTCTGCAAGGGTTTTCTGGGCGTCACGGTGAATGTGAATACGGCCGTTGAATACCGCTCTTGCGCCATCACCGATGATGCCGCGAGCGTTTTCTTCTGTTGTGCCATTTGGCACAGCATGTTCGATGGTAGTGTGAAGGTCGAACAATTCCCCCTCAGCCAACAAATACACGGCGTTCATTTTCGCAAAGGCGTGTTCGCCGGCATGATGAACGTCCACATCAAGGCGAGATAACTGACTGCCAAACCCAACAAAGTTACTGTTCATTGTTGCTTTGCTATGCAGTTCAAAATGGCTTCCGCCGACCTGCACGGCTTGTTCAGTGAACAATGCAAACCGGTAGTGCTCTAGTGCAGCTTGCTCGCCAACTACATACTCGGCAAACGCTGTATTCATGCTAGAGACAGTGCCCTGACCGTGCTCAATAATAGTGGCACTGGCATTAGCACCAAGGTTCACGAGAACCCGAGTATGATTGTCTGCATTTTGTGTGGCCAGATTCACGATGCGAACCGGCTGTTCGATAGTCGCGCCTGCGTCTACATCGATGAAAATGCCCTGCCCCGCCAATACGTCATTGACTAACCCGAAAAGATGATTAGCGGGTTTGACTTTGCCAAACAAACTTTGCATGCGATTCTGAGTGTCATCGTCAAGCGTATCAAATGACGAAATTGTCATACCAGCTTCAGTTTGTAACGCACTGATGTCTGTGATGAGCTCACCATCAACAAAAACGATATCTAAACTGTTTAGCCCAGGGACTACAGGTACTTGAACGTCTTTGGTTGGTGTTGCGGCTAGCGCGAGGCTGCGTTTCTCAACACTCATCAAAGGTGTAAATTGCCATTCTTCTGTTCGGCGATTCGGCCACTTGCGCGTTTTCAGCGCTTCCAGTGAGGCCTGTCGCACAGCAGAGAAGGCATCATCACGGCTTACGCCGTTATCGATAACTTCAGCTAGCCACTGGCTCATGCACTTGCCTCCTCAGCATCTTCATTTAGGAAGGCATAACCGCTGCTTTCTACCTCAAGGGCAAGTGAAGCGTCACCACTTTTGACAATTTTGCCATCGGCCAAAATGTGAACGAAGTCGGGTTTGATATAGTCAAGAAGACGTTGATAGTGGGTAACAACGATAAAGCTGCGCTCGCCATCGCGTTGGCTGTTTACGCCATCGGCTACGACTTGAAGGGCATCAACATCGAGACCTGAATCTGATTCGTCAAGAATACACACTTTTGGCTGTAGCAAAATCATTTGCATGATTTCATTACGCTTTTTCTCACCACCAGAGAAACCTTCGTTCACGCCGCGCTTTAAGAAATCTAAAGGCAAGTTTACTTGCTTACACGCGGCTTTGGCCGCTTTTAAGAATTCAGCTGCAGTAAGTGCGTCTTCGCCACGTTGTTCACGAACAGCATTAACAGACTCTTTCATGAATTCCATGTTAGACACACCTGGAATTTCAACCGGGTATTGGAATGCCAAGAACAAGCCTTCACGAGCGCGCTCTTCCACTTCCATATCCAGCATATCTTTGCCATTTAATTCAACAGCACCTTCAGACACTTCGTAACCTTCGCGGCCTGAAAGCACATAACCGAGTGTACTCTTACCAGCACCATTGGGGCCCATAATAGCGTGTACTTCACCTGGCTTAACTTCTAGGTTCAAACCTTTGATGATGTCTTTTTCTTCGACGCTAGCATGTAGATTGTTAATTTTAAGCATTGGTTACCCCACTGAACCTTCGAGACTAATTTCGAGCAGCTTGCCGGCTTCGACCGCGAATTCCATCGGCAGCTCTTTGAATACTTCTTTACAGAAACCATTTACGATCATAGAAACGGCTTTCTCTGCATCTAAACCGCGCTGTTGGCACAAGAACATTTGTTCGTCACTGACTTTTGACGTTGTTGCTTCGTGCTCAATAATGGCGCTTGGGTTGCGACTTTCAATGTAAGGGAAAGTGTGTGCACCACACTTATCACCAATGAGAAGAGAGTCACACTGCGTAAAGTTACGAGCACCATCCGATTGCGGGCCCATTTTGACTAATCCGCGGTAAGCATTATTGCTCTTACCTGCAGAAATCCCTTTTGAGATGATGGTCGACTTCGTATTTTTACCTAGGTGAATCATCTTGGTACCCGTGTCAGCTTGCTGACGGCCTCGGGTTAACGCCACTGAGTAGAATTCACCAATACTGTTGTCGCCTTTCAATACACAACTAGGGTATTTCCAAGTAACTGAAGAACCAGTCTCAACTTGCGTCCACGAAATCTTAGCGTTGGTGTGGCAAATACCGCGTTTGGTAACGAAGTTGTAGATACCACCGCGGCCTTCTTCGTCGCCCGGATACCAGTTTTGAACCGTAGAATATTTGATGTTGGCATCGTCCATTGCGACTAGTTCAACAACCGCAGCATGCAGTTGGTTTTCATCGCGTTGTGGAGCAGTACAGCCTTCGAGGTAACTCACGTGGCTACCTTCATCAGCGACGATCAACGTTCTTTCAAACTGACCTGTATTTTGCTCATTGATGCGGAAGTAAGTAGACAATTCCATCGGGCAGCGAACGCCTTTCGGAATGTAAACGAATGAACCGTCTGTAAACACAGCACTGTTAAGCGCGGCGTAGTAGTTATCAGTGCGCGGCACCACTGAGCCCAAGTACTTTTTCACTAACTCAGGGTACTTGTGAACCGCTTCAGAGATAGGACAAAAAATAACACCGGCTTTTTCCAATTTGTCGCGGAACGTCGTGACAACAGAGACCGAGTCGAATACAGCGTCAACCGCTACACCTGCAAGCATTTCCTGTTCGTGCAAAGGAATACCGAGCTTCTCGTAAGTGCGAAGTAGCTCAGGGTCAACTTCGTCCAACGACTGAGGCTTATCCTTCATGCTCTTTGGCGCTGAGTAGTAAGAGATGGCTTGGAAGTCGATTTTAGGATACTCGACATGAGCCCATTCAGGCTCTTCCATTTCTAGCCAGCTTCTGAAGGCTTTTAAGCGCCATTCTAGCATCCACTCAGGCTCGTTTTTCATCGCAGAGATACGACGAATAATGTCTTCGTTCAAACCCGCTTCGAAAGTTTCTGATTCAATCTCAGAAATGAAACCAGCTTCGTACTGTTTCGATAACGCCTGTTCGATCTGTTCACTCATGTTGTGATCTCACTTTTATACTGCGCCTGTTGCGTTTGGTCTTGTCAAACGCGGCTTTCCAGCCTAGCTCTATCGCCGGGCTTACGTATTTTAAATTGGGTAAATTTTACAATACCCGAGTATTTCACTCAAGTATTCACGTTCCATGCGGGAGTCTTATTATTATTGGTACGGTAGCGCCGCTATTTTTGGCGGCGAATCATGCCCGAAACATCGAAATTATTCAATGCTCCAAGGGTCTTAAGTGCATCAAACACTTGCCATTCGGCTCATCCGTAATCGACTCACTACCGTGTTGACTTTGTCTATGACGTAGTCAATTTCTTCCTCTGTCGTATAGCGCCCAACGCTAAATCGGATTGCGCTATGTGCGAGTTCTGGTTCGAGACCGAGAGCTCGCAGCACGTATGACGGTTCTAGACTTGCTGACGTGCAAGCCGAACCTGACGATACAGCAATATCGCCAAGTGCCATGATCAAGCTCTCACCATCGACATCCGCAAAGCTGACATTGAGGTTACTAGCGACGCGTTGCGCCATATCACCGTTAATCGTCACACCTTCAAGCTGTAACAAACCAGCAAGCAGCCTATCGCGCAATGCCGCCATTTTAGGCAACTCGTCATGCATTTCTTGCTGTAATAAAGCAAAAGCTTCGCCCATTCCTACAATCTGGTGGGTAGGTAGCGTGCCAGAGCGCATACCTCGCTCATGACCACCGCCGTGAATCTGCGGCGCTATACGCACTTTGGGTTTGCGCCTCACAAACAGCGCGCCAATTCCCATTGGGCCGTAGCTCTTATGAGCTGAAAAGGACATCAAATCGACTGGCAGCGAGGCAAGGTCGATATCCACTTTCCCCGTGCTTTGTGCGGCATCGACATGGAAAATAATCCCCTTGTCTTTACACAGCTGACCAAGAGCCGCTATGTCTTGCACCACACCTATTTCATTATTCACGTGCATGATTGAAACAAGCACCGTGCTGTCGGTAATGGCTGCAGATAACTGCTCGACACTGATCAATCCTGAAGCAGGCGGCACTAAATAGGTTACGCTCGCTCCTTCAGACTCTAACTGCTCGCAAGTATCAAGCACGGCTTTGTGCTCGGTTGCTACAGTAATGATGTGATTGCCCTTTGTCTTGTTAGCGTCATAGGCGCCTTTAATCGCAAGGTTATCGGACTCTGTCGCACCACTAGTGAATACGATTTCTCTGGGATCGCAGTTCACCAGATCGGCGATTTGATTTCTGGCGATATCCACAGATTCTTCCGCTACCCAGCCAAATCGGTGAGCACGAGACGCAGGATTGGCAAAATTGCCATCAATCGTCAAACACGCCGCCATTTTTTCGGCCACGCGCGGGTCGACCGGCGTGGTCGACGCATAATCTAGGTAAATTGGCGTTTTTACGTTCGTCATGACTACCTGGAGATGTTAAAGCTGAACGCTAACTTCAATACCAGCAATACTGGCGTGCAGTTTTGTTTGGTCCTGACGACCAGCAACTTCTTGTACATCTCGTTTAGCCATCAATTCACCAAGGGTGATGCTGTCGAGAAATACACTGATACGATCACTCAAGTCTTGCCACAGGCTGTGCGTTAAACAACGTTCACCACCTTGGCAATCTGACTGCCCTTGGCAGCGAGTGGCATCTACGCTTTCATCAACCGCACGAATAACCTCGCCCACAGCGATGTCTTGCGCATCTTTACCCAGTTTGTAGCCGCCACCGGGGCCGCGAACACTCTCAACGAGTTGCTCTTTGCGCAAACGCGAAAACAACTGTTCGAGGTATGATAAGGAGATTTCTTGGCGCTCAGAGATATCGGCCAGTGGCACAGGACCACGCTTGGAATGCAAAGCTACATCCAGCATTGCGGTTACGGCATAACGACCTTTCGATGTCAGCTTCATGACTTACTCCGAGGCATTAAAATTGGCGGCGATTGTTCCATACCCGACTATTTTAGTCAAGTAAAAGACCACATAAGTTAGTAAGGTATTATTTGAGGCGTTATTGATGGGTGCATTTGAAGCTGTTGCAAAGGAGGTATTTCTTTTAATTCTCATCTATGCGGTGGTGTTAAACTCAGAATAGAAGCGAGTGCTCATTGGCGTTCTGGAGTGAAAACAATTCTATAATATGCTCGGTTATGTCTTTGTTTTGCTCACCATATCGTGAGACTCTTGGGTTCACCGAGAGTACTTGCACAATAGAACCAGACTTAAGCATCGAGATTCCGTAGATTGGATTGTCGCGCCCAACCAACATATCCTTCTCAAAATGTTTTACAAATATGCGGTTTAAATTGGGACATTCTCTAACGTCAGTTTTAATACTATATAACTTGTCGATCCCTACAATGCAGTGACCACTGTCATCAAATGCGTAAAAATAGAAATTAAAGGCGCCTCTGTTAATGTTTACTTCATAGTATACAAGCCAACTTGAGTAATTTACTTCAATTTCAGATAAAGACTTTTCAAACCTTAAATAGTTATCCGTCTTGAGCGCAGTCGCTAAATCCGCTATCACTATCGGATTGACGCCTCGATAGGAAAAGTGCTCGATATCTCTTTTCAAGCTCCATTCGACAGTTTTGGATGGCTTCCCTGCTTCCACATGATTGATGTCAGCACTATCACATCCGAAAAAACTTAATGCTACTATAAGTAGAATTCCAAACGTGAACGTATTGCTTTTACAAAAATTACGTCTCATCTTGCGTAATTCATCTTTTCTTAGCGATTGACGGTAGTCGAGGGAATATGGATTAAGAGCCACTTTACTTCACATTGGCACAACTGAGTAGCCTAACGATTATTGTCTCTTTCAATAATCCCCTCTTCAACAGCCGCTGCAGATGCTCATGGCTTTCTCAACATTTTATCCTCATATTTAGCGAAAAATGATCATAGTTTTGAGTCTAAAGGTTTCAATTTGGCTCTGACCCCTTTTATTGAATCATTACAATAAAAAGACTTGTTAGGGGCTTTTATGAATGAAATATCATCTCCTTTACCAAGCTCATCGGCCCCGTTTTTCCCCCACGAATAAACTATGCTTTCCTCTTCAATAAAACCAAAAGGATTGTCCCACCCATCTAATATAAGATGCTTTTCGATCGAAGACGAGTGAAAATCTAAATTTGTAGCATTTGTTTTCAAGTCTAGTCCAATCTTTGATTTTGGATAAAATTTAATAGTGTATTCTTTAATCACACTTATTGTGAATTTGTACTTTAAACACGTTTCTTGTTCATCAGAAGTTAGTCTCTGACACCCCTGCAAGCTCAAGATTGAAACAATAAACAATACCGAAAGGCATAATATTTTCACTATTCTACGCTCTTAATTTCACAGCTAGTTTCTTTAAAGGAAGAGTTAATTACTTTTCCACTTTCAAAATTCGCCGCAGATGCCCTCGGCTTTCTCGGCATTTTATCCTCTCATTAAGCAAAAAAATAACCATACCTTTGAGTGTAGAGGATTTAATTCGGCTCTGACCCTTTTTATTTATGTCATTACAGTGCTACGTGCCGCTATTTAAAACTTTACGCTCAACTAACGACTGGCAGGAGATCAATTTCCTTAAATGTATTTTTTAATTCTTTGGCCAACTCTTCACCAACTATGTAAATGGGTGCTTTTTCCTTGGAACTCCCAAAACTGATATCAGTCTTTACAACTGAGAATGACTCAATTTGACTCGTACCTTTAAGCATTATCGGCGTCGCGCCAACTACAGATTCGTAATTTCCACAAATATCACAGTAATCAACAAACCGTGTTCCCCTTTTTTCAACATCAAAAGCAACGATTTCGCTTGTTTCCATAACGTAAATGTCAGGTTTTTTATTCACAAGCTTGAAAGTCAATTGTGTTCTTGATTTCTCTATTAAAAATTCACGAGCTACATTACTTAACAAGAGTCGGTTGTCATAAGTAGTTGCAAAGTTCTTCTTTAGCTTTCTAATATCAAGTTTTTCTGGATAGTACTTGTCCATACCGATACATGACCCACATCCAGAACAAAAGTGCTGTTCGGGAGCACCTTTAAAAAATTAAGCATCGCAATCTGCTGCAAAAATACCAAAATACTTCATTATTTCTAATCCGGATGCCAGCTAATGAAATCACTAGCACCTTCTTGAACAAATGGGCTCAGAGCCACTTTACTTAACATTAGTACACCTGAATAGCCTGACGATTGTTGCCTCTGTTAATAATACCCGTTTCAACACCCAATGCAGATACTCACGGTTTTCTCAGCTTTTTATCCTCATATTTAGCGAAAAATGATCATAGTTTTGAGTCTAGAGGGTTCAATTTGGCTCTGACCCTTTTTATTGTTTTTCCGAGACTTCAAAATAGGCACATATCCAAGAAAATAGAATTAGCAATGGAATAAACACCAATTCAAGTTACTGGCTCTTCCATTTTTGGTGCAATTCTTCGATATCAGTATTAACCTTGTAATGTTTGTTCCAGTAGATGTATTTCGAATACACTCTTAATCCAGTTATTAAAAAAAGTAATATAATCAAAATCTTCCAAGAAACCGAAACCACAAACTCTTGTGTACTAAACAATGCATCATTTAACGACTCCTTGAGCCCCCATGTAATAAAAAAATTTAACGTAGAAAAAACTACTATCAGTTTTAGCGTGTTGTAGAAAGCCGACTTAATACAGTTCGGCATATCTAACATAAAATATTGAATTACCTTTCTATCAATCACTTAACACACCTTACCAATGGGGATTAGTTGGCAGCCATTTACCCATCCTTTCGACAATAGCCTGACTATAATTGCCTCTCTTAATAACATGCTCTGCAACACCCGCTGCAGGAGCCCTCGGCTCTCTCGGCATTTTATTCTCACATTACGCAAAAACTAATCATACCTTTGCGAGTTGAGTTTTTTACTCGGCTCTGACCCATTTTATTTCTAGTTATCCCGTTTTGTTTCTTAACCATTCCTCAATTTTTCGAACATCACTTCCAGTAAAACTAGCAATATTGATAAACTCCTTCGAGCCATCAACATTAATTTCGATGAATGCACTTCTGAATTTTTCTGACTTATCAAAAAAAACCACTTTGTAATTAGTAATTGCATTTGCGTTAAAGACTTTCTTTGAAAAAGTTGGGAAACCCGTAGCTCGATATGACATAGCATCATTACTTAGAGCGACCTGATAGCCGAATATCTGATACTCAAGAAAACCTATTAACAAAGCTGCCAAAAACAACATTTTTAACCCTTCTACAGGCTGAAAGCTACCCCAGACATTAAAGTTGGGCAGCGCTAAAACTACCATAAGAAGTGGCACCCAATAAATTATTGCCCTATTTTTCCAATTTGGTTTAATTATCATTTTAACGTTCGACATCATTATTTTAAGATATGACCGAGCTGCTAAATCCCCCTCTGCCCTCTCGGCATTTTATCTTCACATTAGGCAACAAAAACCTATACCTTTGAGTTTAGCGGATTCAATTCGGCACTGAACCCATTACCTCTCTCCAACCTTCCTCACAATAGTAAATGAATCACTGTCTATGAAGTAATTTACGACCCCACCATTTTGTCCCAAAATTTCGTTAAAAAACCGAATATGCAATTGTTCAGTCCCCTTTTTTACACAGGATACTTCTGCATATTCCTCATAGAATTGCTCTCTTGGTATCTCTTTGTTTGTAAATTCTAGGTCATTTAAAGCAATAGATATGGCTTTAGCACAAACCGTATTTATCTTTGAAGGCGCCTTGATTTCATCATACTCTCCGGAAATGGCTGCAAATGAAAGAACACTAAAAAACACGGGTACTGCTATTTTCATAGTTTATTCCTTATTTAACGAGGGTACTCGCAAGAAGCCGCTTATCCTTCCTCACTGCTTCGCCAAGCTAGTCAAGCTAATAGCCGTTCCGATATCGTTAATGATCGTAGCGTCACCTTCAGCTAGTTGCTTTACATGCTCGAAAACTTCTCTATCACTCCAACAAGGAGCTTCTTCATAAAGACTAAGAGCATGATTAAGAAACCTGTGAACACACTCGTTCAGCAGTATAGTTCGATTTTGCTCGTTACTCTCCGCTGCGCCGAGAGCCAAGTTTACTCGTATCTGTAAGCACACATTATTTGCAAGTGAAATGAAAAAACGCCGCCTTTCCTCGAGCGTTTTTTCACGCAATAAACTTAATATTAATTTTGAAGCCATTTAATTCCCTCTTCAGCGATACAACCGGAACACAGTAAACGGGAATCGACTTATCCCTCCAACATTGCTAATTAGCTCTACTTTTGCACCGATTTCATAGATTCCAAGATGACAGATAAAATTTGTCGACTATCTTCTTATTCTCAATTATGTAGACAACAAAATAGGTTGAAGTATCAACAGAGAATATTACTTGTAGTTCAGTGTCGCTCTCACTATTTTTCCAAGCACGCCAAAGCGTGATGTTTTCCATTTTCTGATCAATACTTTCCGCTTTAAGGGTAAAGGTCAGAGGATTTTTAGCGTAATCTGTGGTTATCGCATTCAATAGATCCTCTTCTAGCAACTTCAAATCTAATTTAACAACGTTCCTTTTGTTTAAATCTCCACCTTTCCAATTAAAGTATATGTTTTGAGTCTCGCTAGAAAAAGCCAATAAGCTAGCACTGCATAACAAAAACACTAATTTAACTACCCAGTTTTTCATTCTCTATCGCCTTGTAAACCGTTTCATGTTTGAGCGAAACATTTTCCTTGCGGTACCCATAAATAATAGAGTTAAGAGCCTGTTGACTTTACATTGACACACCGGAATGGCCTGAGGATTATTGCCTCTCTGAATAACAACCGCTGAAACACCCAATGCAGATGGCGTCGGCTTTCTCGGCCCTTTATCCTCACATTAAGCAAAGATAACTATAGCTTTGAGTCCAGAGGAATTAGTTCAGCTCTGCCCCTTTTATTCCCTGTCCATGAATTTCCATTAAATCTATTCCAATGTTGGGCTACTACATTCTTTGCTATAAAAGTTAGTAGCCTCATCTATAGTTGGCAGCTTATACAGGTCCCTAGTTAACGCCTCATGCATGTAACAATAGAACGCATCGGTATCTTTAACACTAGATTTCATTCGAACTAAGGTCGCTGCGTCGAGATTAAACTGGTCGAAATAGTTTATATAAAGCAGGTATTTAGCAATCATTGCGCTTTCAGACATATCGTATTGTTTTTCCATTTCAATCGCTTGTAAGAGCAACGCTAAAGCGGTCTCATAGGGGTTCTCGGTACCTTCTTTTGAAAACGAAGGTGGATATGCAATTAAAGAGAGCGCGGCAAACAGCTTAACAAGATATTGTTCGTTTTCGTATTGCTCCCCAAATCTAGAAAGAATTTTTAAGCCAAAGACTCGCTCTGCGTGAGAGGAATTTAATGCACTAATTCTTCCTATATTAGCCAAACTTTCTTCATCTCCAAGTAACGCTGCCTTCCCCCAATAGCTAAATGCCATTTTCAAATCATTTTTTTTGAGAGAGCAATTACCCATGATTTTATAATTCGCTAAATTTTCTTCTAAAGGAAGTATCATTTCATCAACGTAACTATTGGCTAACTGACACCTTTCTTCGCTAGGAATTCTTGGAATAGCTTGACTCAGTACTGGCTCACTTGATTTCGTATTTGTACTTACCAAGAAGTAAATAAATAATGTGTATACAAGCTTTTTAAACATATTTTTACCTATTGAATAAGAATTGCATCTAGTGGGTGTGAATTTTCTACTGAAACAGGGGGAATAACGCCATCTAATTTCGGGTAACCACTTCTTGGATATTCATTTTTTACTGAGCAATATGCTTTACGCATGGGCGATTAGCCACAATTTCTTTTTACAACCACAGCAAATCAAAAATAGGGGGCTGAGCCACGTTACTTTACACTGATACACCTGAATAGACTGACGAATATTGCCTCTCTGAATAATACCCCGCTGCAGTAGCCCTCGGCTTTCTTGGCATTTTATCCTCACATTAAGGATAAAATAATCATACTTTTGAGTGTAGAGAATTTAATTCGGCTTTGGCCTCTTTTATTCTGAGTTTGAAGCAACCCCAATAATTGGACAGCCCAGTTATTGGGGCCAAGTCAAAATATGACGTATTGGATTCAGAATTGTTATATCAGGCGTTGCCTGACCATAAATTAGTCTATTAGACACTCTACCTATACAGTAGTTTATCGCTATCTTTATGCAGACAAAGACCAGGATGATGTCATATATTTTTTCAAAATATTTCCACAATTAACTTCATATACTATGAAATAAGTGGAATCGCTAAGTTGAAACAAATATGTTCTCTTGCTCCCTTCTTTGTTTTTCCAAACTGAATGTAATTGTATATTATCGTTGACCTTTTTTACATTTTCGACTTCGATAATGAGTTCTAAAGGTGACTTCCTAAAATCTTCAACAATTTTGGCAACTACTTTATTGTCTGCATCTTCAAAAAGTACCTGCTTTAAGTTAGTTCGATTAAAATCAGTGTAAGGCAGATTGTATGGCCAACTAATATCATTTGATGCGTTTGCAAATGGCCAATAACTAGCAATTAGTATTGCAATGACGAGTGTTTTCATGATTAGTTTCCTTGATCATTGTCGACCTCATGTCCTCATATCTCATGAGCCGAAACCGCTTGAGACTAACTTATCATATTGGAGCCGTCCTAATTAGTAGTTGTCAATTCCGGAATAAATGGGGTCAGAGCCACTTTATTTTACCTGACTTCACCTAGAGGCCGACAGCTCTCGTTTGTCTTTTCTCCACCCCGTTTTTCTTCCTCTTTTTCCTCTCTTTCAAACGTTTACCCGTTATCGCCTCTACGTCAGCAATAAAACGTGCATTGCCTAATGCCAGGCCTTTGTTAGTCGCTCTGCGTATGTTTTCTAGCAGCTTACCTTCAATATGATGTTGAAACAGTTCCCTGTAACTTGCTTGCCTTTCCAACCCTTCCTTACCGATAGCAAGATAGAGTGAATAAGGCGTTAGTAACTCGCTCTCTTTACCTAGCGCATTGCACTGGTAACTCGACCAGCAATATTCCGCGGGGTCATCAACCATGCCTGCCCGCACAGGGTTCAATTCGATGTATCGATAAACCTGCAATAGGTAAATCTCATTTTGAACAAGACAAGAACGATACCTTCCTTCCCATAAAGTGCCCGACCGATGATATGAACGATTAAAGTACATT